>NZ_AYWH01000008.1:0-215171 GCF_000502555.1 Mesorhizobium sp. LNJC394B00 | reverse complement strand
GCTGGCATCGACGGTTACCGGCTGAGCGGTGCGGACTTGTCCGGTTGATCAGCCATGCACGAGGTCCTTGCGTTCAGAAGCGTTGCTGAAACCAGATGGAGAGACTTGAAGGCATCCGCCGCTCAAACGGACCGCGAATGCATCTGCGACAGATAGGTGGGAAAAACCCACGCAACACCAGTTTTCATGATGATCACGAAGGTGTCACCTGACGCGTCGTCGATGTCACCCCTTCCGCCCGGCGGCCAAGCCGCGTCGCACCGTGCGGTGACAGTACCGGCACGAAGACACGGCGCGAGGCGCGCTGCGCGACCGGCACGCCCTGATAGAGCCGCTTCTGCGCCTCGACCACGATGACGCCGGAAAAGATCGGCCAGAACCGCCGGCCGGCGCGCTCCAGCACATTGTGGAACCGCATCATGAAGCGCCGCGGCGATGGCGGGAAGAACAGCGCGTCGGACCAGGAAGCCGGTGTGAAATTCGCCTCGCGCAGCAATTCTGTCAGCTGGCCGCGCGAGAACGGCCGGCCATTGCCGAACGGCGTGTGCTCGAACCGCGCCCAGACACCGCGCCGGTTGGGCACGACGATGACGACGCGCCCTGCCGGCGACAGCACCCGCCAGATCTCGTTCAGCGTCTCGCGCGGGTTTTCGACATGTTCGAGCGAATGCACGAGCAGCATGCGGTCGATGCAGGAATCGACCAGCGGCAGTTCCTCGTCGAAGACCAGCGCCGTAGCCGTCGGCCCGTTCGCCGGCCAGACGACGGCGCCTTGCGTAGCAGGCATGAAGGCAAACACCCGCTCGGCATCGGTGCCGAACCGCTCCAGCCACGGCAAGGTATAGCCGAGCCCGACCAGCCGCTCATTGGGCACTGTTGCCCATATTGAGGACAGCGCCATGGTGATCGAGCGTTCAGCCAGGCGGCCGAGCGTGGTCGAATAGAAGGAGCGGAGATCGACGATATCGGAATGCATGCGCGGGACGGTAGCTGCGATGCCGCCCAAGTTCAACAAAGCCGGCACGTTCTGCAAAGCTAGAGTGACATCGGCGGCCAAGCGCCCTATGTCTGCGCCAACAGATGGAGAGATGCCAATGCCCGTCGAAATCGAACAGTTCATGTGCCGCAGCGACAATTTCGGCGTGCTGGTGCATGACCCGAAAAGCGGCGAGACCGCCATTATCGACGCGCCCGAAGAAGCGCCGATCATTGCCGCGATCGAGCGTACCGGCTGGAAGCCGACGATGATCCTGACCACCCACCACCATGTCGACCATGTCGAGGCCAATCTGGCGCTGAAGGAGCGCTTCAAGCTGCGCATCGTCGGACCGGAGGCTGAAAAGGAAAAGATCCCCGGCATCGACGAGACCGTCGGGCAAGGCTCGGTCGTCCATCTCGGCGGCGAGCGGATCGATGTCATCGCCACGCCCGGCCACACTGCGGGCCATGTCTCCTATCATTTTCCGGCCTCGAAAGTGGCGTTCACCGCCGACACTTTGTTCGCGCTCGGCTGCGGCCGGCTGTTCGAATGCAAGCCGCCGGTGATGTATGAGTCGCTGAAGAAGCTCGCCGCACTCCCGGCGGACACGGTCATCTATTGCGGCCATGAGTATACGCTTTCGAACGCCCGCTTTGCGTTGACCGTCGACCCGACCAATTCGGCGCTGAAAGAACGCGCCGCCAAGATCGAGACCCTGCGCGCCGACAACAAGGCGACGCTGCCGACCACGATCGGCGAGGAATTGTCGACCAATCCGTTCCTGCGCTGGCACGACCCGGCGATCCGCAAGCATCTCCGTATGGAGGAGGCCTCCGACGCCGAAGTGTTCGCGGAAATCCGCAAGCGCAAGGACAATTTCTGAGCATCGTTCCGGGATCAGCCATGACCAGCGCCGCTGAAATCATCGCCATGCTTGGCCTCAAGCCGCATCCGGAAGGCGGCTGGTATGCCGAGACCTTTCGCGACGGCGCCGGTGGCGCGCGTGGCCATTCGACGGCGATCTATTTCCTCCTTGAACAGGACCAGATTTCGGCCTGGCACCGGGTCAAGGACGCGGCCGAGGTCTGGCACTTCCATGCCGGAGCGCCGCTGGCGCTGTCGATGTGCGAGGAAGGTAGTCCAATGCTTAACCAGGTGATCGAGCAGGTGCTCGGCATTGAGCTTGCGGCGGGCGAGCGGCCGCAGATCGTCGTGCCGGCCGGCTGGTGGCAATCAGCGCGCAGCCTCGGCGAATGGACGTTGGTCGGCTGCACCGTGGCGCCGGGCTTCGACTTCGCCGCGTTCGAAATGGCCGAGCCCGGCTGGGAACCTAGCGTAGCAAAAAGCCGAGCGTAATTGCCAACTGGGCGGCATAGTACAGCACCCAGACCGCATAACGGATGCCGGCGCGATAGGGTGCTATTGCCGGAACCAGGAATTTCTCCGCGGCAAGCAGCCCGTCCGATGCCATGAACATAACAGCGCCGCCGATGACCCACGGATTGTCGAGCGTCAACGCCGAGATGCCCATCGCCAGAATGGCCGCGATATAGACGGCGATCGGCACCCGCAGGCCGGGACTGACACGGCGCCAGAGCGCCGCCAGCATGACGACTGCGAAGGCCGCCATGGCAAGCGCGATGGCGCCGCGCCATGTCTCGGTGCTGAGCACATCCAGCCCGCCGCCGCCGCGCAGGAAGAGCGGCACATAGAGGACATGCGCCGCAAGGAAGCTGGCCAGCCCGCCGAGGAAGGCCTTTTCGCCGTCACGCGACAGGAAGGCATCGCCGACGCCGCTGAGCAGCAGTGCGACGACGAGTAACAGCGGCCCACCTTGCATGAAGGCGAGTGCCGCAAGCATGGCCACGGCCAGCGTCTTTGCCGCCGAGCGGGCCAGCGTCGGCCGCATATCCAGGGTGAAGGCGTAGATCACTGCCGCCACCAGCGAAAAAATCAATGTTGCATTGGCGTTGGCGTCGATGCCGCCGGCAAACGGCATGGTCATGCGCTTGCCCCACCCATTGCCGCCTTGCGCAGGAACAACGATTTCGCCGCCAGCGCCGCGCCGCCGGTGATCAGCACGCAGGCCGCCAGGATACGCAGCGACGGCTCGGCAACGCCCGCCGCGATCAGCACCAATGTCGACAGCAGTGGCGCCGCATAGCTTGCCGCGCCGAGCACCTGGATGTTGCCTCGTTTGACGCCGATATCCCAGGCGTAGAAGGCGGCACCCACCGGCATCAACCCCAAACCAACCACCGCCAGCCACTGGCCGGGGCCATCGGGCAGCACCGTCTTTTCCAGCAGAAGATGGCAGATGAGGGACAGGGCTGCCGTGGCGGCGCAGAACCAGGTGACGATCGAGGTCGGCACCGCCGGAAAGCGCCGGGACAGCAGCGAATAGGACGACCACAGCAGCGCACAGACGGCCGCCATCGCATAGCCGAAGGTGTAGCGAGCATCGAAGGCGAGGCCGCCACCCTTGGTGACGATCAGCACGGTCCCGGCGAGCCCGAGCAGCGCGCCGACGACATGGTTCCAGGCCAGCTTCTCGCCCGGCATCAGCGCTGATCCCAGCACGATCAGCAGCGGCCACAGATAGGCGATCAGGCTTGCCTCCACCGCCGGCGCGTTGCGCAGCGCGGTGAAATAGAAGAAATGGTAGCCGAACAGTCCGGCAATGCCGATCACCCAGACCTGGCGTGGGATCTTCAGGCTTTTATCGGTCGCCGGCATGAACAGCCGGGCAACCAGCCCGACCGCGGTGCCGATGGTGAAGGTGATGGCCGAGAGCAAGAATGGCGGCACGGCGCCCGACGCATCGGTGAGCAACGCCAGCAGCGCCCACATGGCGACCGCCGAGAAACCGATCAGTGTTGCGCGCCCCATGCCCGTCTCCGGCGACGCGCCCCATTTCTATTCGGGTAGGCGCATCTATTCAGTTGCTTCGAACCGCCCCGCGCTGACAGTCAAGGTGCCGATCTGCGTCCCGACCGTGGCGTGGATCGGCGCATATATGCCGGTTTGGCCGAGCGGTGCAAACGTCACCATCATCTGGCTCTTCTTCTTCAGGTAATTCAGCGCCTTGCGGCCCTTGCGGTAGCCTGCCACCGGCTCGAAGCTCATCTTGCAGGTAACGGTGTCGCCCTTGTAGCCCTTGACCGAGATCGATCCTTTCGAGGCGTAGGTCAGCGTCAGGTCGGCGCGCATCTCGCCGTCATAGAATTTCACCTTGCGCCCACAGACCTGGTCGAGGCTGTCAGCATGGATGACGGTAGCCGCCATCGGATCGAGCACCGATGCCAGATCGTTGCTGCCCAGCGGTATCCAGTTTTTGGGATTGCGCTTTTTCGGCTCGGGAATGACCTGGGTGGCGGTCACCGCGCCATTGGCAAAGCGGATATCGACCATGGAAGCCTTCTTGCCGGACTTATAATCGGCGCGAAATACCTGCGGCTGCATCTGCTTGCCCAGGATCTTGCCCTTTGACGAGATCGTGCCGCTCGTGTCGTCGAACAAGGTGGCGAGACCCGCGCTGGAGACGGTGCCGTCTATGGAATAGCTATCGCCTTCGTAGTGGCTGGAAAATGTCGCCTTGGCCACGGAAAGACCGAGGAACGACACCGTGTATTCGCCCTTGAAGGACTGTGCGGTGGCTGCGGGCGCGGCGGCAAGGGTTGATGTTGGCAAGGCGGCGACAAATATGGCGACAACGGCATGTGACGGGCGAAGCATGGCGGGCTCGGTCCTTGATTTTTTTAACTGGAGGCGGGCGACTCCGGCTTGAGATGTCCCTGTCCGACCGCTTATAGGCTGAATTCCGGCCTTTATGTGAAACGCTCGTCACAGTCGTGGGTAAGCCGGAGCTTGACGCATTGGCGAAATGCAACTATGGAACGCCAACTTTTCCATAAGGCCGCCTGACTGAAACCGCGCGCCACCCGGCGCGGGCGAACAAGGTTTGGCAGGCTTAGACAGAACTGAAGGTTAGAACCATGTCCCGCACCTGCGAACTCACTGCCAAGGCAGTCCAGACCGGCAACAATGTGAGCCACGCCAACAACAAGACCAAGCGCCGCTTCCTGCCGAACCTCGTCAATGTGACGCTGATTTCGGAAGCGCTGAACCAGAATGTGCGCCTGCGCATTTCGGCCAACGCGCTGCGTTCGGTCGAGCATCGCGGCGGCCTCGACGCCTTCCTGGCCAAGGCCGACGCCAAGGAATTGTCGCAGCGCGCGCGCCTGTTGAAGAAGCAGATCGCCAAGAAGCTGGCCGACCAGCCCGCCGCTTAACGATATCAAGGCGGGGGACGACCGCCCTGAGCATCGGAGCAATCCGATGCTCAAAACTTCTAAGGCAGCAGCATCGGAGGAATCCGATGCTCAAAACTTGCAAGGCAGCGCGACCCGAACTTCGGCTAGCGCCTGGCTGGTTCCATTACCCAGGATAAAAAAATGACTTCCTTCTCGCGATATCTGCCCTTTGTGGCCGCCATGGCGCTTGTCGTCGTGGCATCGAACATCCTCGTGCAGTTCCCGATGCAGGGCCAGGCCGGCGGTCTGTCGCTGGGCGACATCCTGACCTGGGGCGCCTTCACCTATCCCTTCTCCTTCCTGGTCACCGACCTTGCCAACCGCCGCTACGGGCCGACCGTGGCGCGCCGCATCGTCCTTGTCGGCTTCATGATCGCTGTGGTCTGCTCGATCCTCGTCCCGCCCTTCCTGTTTCGCCACGGCCTGATCGAGTTCGAGACATCAGCCGACCGGCTGGTGCGCATCGCCGCAGCTTCCGGCGCGGCCTTTCTTTGCGCGCAATTGCTCGACGTCACCGTCTTCAACCGGTTGCGCCGGCAGAGCTGGTGGCGCGCGCCGATCGTCGGCACGCTGGTCGGCTCGGTGTTCGACACCCTGGTGTTCTTCAGCATCGCCTTTTCGGCCGCCTTCGCTTTTGCCGGCCCGAACGACAGTTTTGCGCTGGAGACGGCGCCGCTGATGGGCGTGCTGCCGGTCGAGACCATGCGCTGGGTCTCCTGGGCGCTGGGCGACCTTTCGGTGAAGCTGATCATCGCTGTTGTGGCCCTGATCCCCTACCGGCTGCTCGCCGCCCACTGGAGCCAGCCGACCGTGGCTGTCTAGGCCGTGATCCCTTGGGTCCAGCTCGGCTCGGCCAAAACGCCTGACGGCGGACAGGAACTGCGCCTCAAGCAGCGCGGCAGCGAATTCTCGATCATGCTCGGCACCAATGAGCTGATGAACAGCCGCCTCAGCGGCTCCGAGGAAGCGCTGGCCAAGCTCTCCTGTGAAAAGATCGGCGGCAGCGCCCAACCGAAAATCCTGATCGGCGGCCTCGGCATGGGTTTTACGCTGCGCGCTGCGCTTGCCCAATTGGGCGCCGACGCAGGCATCACGGTTGCCGAGCTTGTCCCCGCCGTCATCGCCTGGGCGCGCGGCCCCATGGAGGCGGTCTTCGCCGGCTGTCTCGACGATCCCCGTGTGACGGTTCGCGAAGCCGACGTCGGGCACATCATAAGATCCGACAAGGCAGCCTGGGACGCCATCCTGCTCGATGTCGACAATGGCCCCGAAGGCATCGTCTACAAGGGCAACGACGCCCTCTATGGCGCTGCCGGCCTCGGCGCGGCGCGTACAGCGCTCAGGCCCGGAGGCGTGCTGGCTGTTTGGTCGCAAGGCCCCGATGCCGGCTTCACACGTAGGCTCAAGCAGGCGGGCTTTGTCGTGGACGAGGTGAAGACGCGCGCGAATGGCAAGCGCGGCGCGCGCCACGTCATCTGGATCGCCACCAAGCCTTAGGGCTCTCAATCCTGGTGCAGGATGAATTCCAGATAGAGGTTGCGCTGCAGGATCGAGTGGTTGTCGTCCGAGATCAGCGACACCATCAGCGCTCCGTCATCGCGGGTCCAGACGTCGAGTCCTTCCATATTGTCGATCTGGTAGCCCATGTCGGCTTCCATCAGCACCGGTCCGTCGGCAACCGCGCCCTTCTCGACGCTTTCGCCATAGATGCACCTTAGCCGCATCCTGACACCGCCGGCCATCGAGAAACTGCGCTCCAAAAGCAGCAGGTCGCCATCCGGCAGGAAGGCGCCGTCAGTGATGTCGAAATCACCGTTGCGCTTGACCGTGAAGACGCCCTTGTGCGGCCCTTCGATGATGGCGGCATAGATGTTGCCAGCCTTGTCCAAGCTCTTTTCCGAGACCACGACGAGGCCGCCCTCGTGCTGGCCGCTAGGATTGGTGTGGGTGACCGTCTCGAAACCGCGGTTCTGTCGCAGTTCGCGGGCTGGAATCAGAAAGTTCAGTTGCTTGAAAGGCGCCGTCATGTTGCTGGGGTCGATCTTGAACTGGGCGACGCGGTGATCGCGCTCGAAGCCGACGGTGGCGATGCCGTCCTTGACTGCAAGGCCCTCGGCATCGACTTCCCATTTCCTGTCGATCGGCCGGCCCTTCTCATCGACCATCTGCTGCATGCGGAAATTCTGGATGCCGGACGGCCGCTTGTCGGCATCATGGGTGATCGAGCCGAAGAACCAGAAGCCCGTATCGGCGACGCCGATGAAATCGCTACCGGGTTTGACGAACCGAAATGCCGACAGCGCGCCGAAATCGCGCGTCGTCGAGTTCATCTCAAGACCGCCGACGAATTCCAGCAGCCCAAACTGCTTGTCGGCGCTGCCGATATTGAAGGTGGTGATCGGCCGCGCCGAGACTTCGACCGGCTCGACCGCGCTTGGGCCGGCGGCGATGGCCGGCGCAAACGCCATGCCGAACAAGGCAGTGACCGCGAAGAGCATCTGCCGAAACCCGCCGCGCAAAAAAATCATCCAGCGCGCCGGTAGCCGCCGCGGCGTGTATCGCGCACGTTTTCCTC
The DNA here is from genome assembly GCF_000502555.1 of Mesorhizobium sp. LNJC394B00. Taxonomy (NCBI): domain Bacteria; kingdom Pseudomonadati; phylum Pseudomonadota; class Alphaproteobacteria; order Hyphomicrobiales; family Phyllobacteriaceae; genus Mesorhizobium; species Mesorhizobium sp. LNJC394B00. Next base: position 207,304 of record NZ_AYWH01000008.1, on the reverse strand, counting down.
GGCAAACAGCGAGGCCAGCTGCTCGGTCATGGCGCCGGCCAGTTCCTCGGCATCGACGATGGTGACGGCGCGCCTGTAATAGCGGGTAACGTCGTGGCCGATGCCGATGGCCAGCAGCTCGACCGGCGAGCGCGTCTCGATCAGCTCGATGACGGCGCGCAGATGCCGCTCGAGATAGTTGCCAGGATTGACCGACAGCGTCGAATCGTCCACCGGCGCGCCGTCCGAGATCATCATCAGGATCTTGCGCTGTTCGGGCCGGGCGATCAGCCGGTTGTGCGCCCATAACAACGCCTCGCCGTCGATGTTTTCCTTGAGCAGGCCCTCGCGCATCATCAGGCCGAGATTGCGCCGGGCGCGACGCCACGGATGATCGGCGGATTTGTAGATGATGTGGCGCAGATCGTTGAGCCGGCCGGGGTTCGGCGGCTTGCCGTCCTTCAGCCACTTCTCGCGAGCCTGTCCGCCCTTCCACGCCCGCGTGGTGAAGCCGAGGATCTCGACCGAGACGCCGCAGCGCTCCAGCGTGCGCGCCAGAATGTCGGCACAGGTGGCGGCAACCGTGATCGGCCGACCGCGCATCGAGCCCGAATTGTCGAGCACCAGCGTCACCACCGTGTCGCGGAATTTGGTGTCGCGCTCCTGCTTGAACGACAAGGGCTGCATCGGGTCGATGACGACACGAACCAGGCGTGCCGGATCGAGATAACCCTCTTCGAGGTCGAAATCCCAGGAACGGTTCTGCTGCGCCATCAGGCGGCGCTGCAGCCGGTTGGCGAGCCGTCCGACGACGCCGGAGAGATTGGCCAGTTGCTTGTCGAGGAAGGCGCGCAGCCGGTCGAGTTCTTCTTCCTCGCACAGCTCTTCCGCACCGACGGTCTCGTCGAAGGCGGTGGTGAAAACCTTGTAGTCGATCTCTTTCGGCAGGTTGGCGAACGGGTTGTCGTTACGGCGCGCCTCGCCCGGCGTTTCGGCGTCCGCATCGTCATCGTCGGAAAGATCGTCGGCAGTGGCGTCGGAGGCCTCAGTCTCGGACGACTGTTCGTCGTCGGCCGAGGCCTCGGCGTCCTCGGATTGCGACTGCTCGGAGCCGGAATCCTCTTCGCCGCCCTCCTCGCTCTGCTCCTCGCCTTGCGGCTGGTCCTCGTCATTGTCCTCGGAGTCTTCGGTCTCCTGATCGTCGCCGAGTTCCTCGGCCATCTCCATGGACGCCAGCATCTCACGCACGATGCGGGCGAAGGCCTGCTGGTCGCCGAGCTTGGCCGACAGTCCGTCGAGATCGGCCTTGGCCTTCTCCTCGACCCAGGGCCGCCAGAGTTCGACCAGCCGTTCGCCGCTCTTCGGGATCGGCCGTCCGGTCAGCTTTTCGCGCACCATAAGCGCCAGCGCCTCCTCGATCGGCGCGTCGGCCTTGTCCTTGACGTCGACAAGGTTGGCCTTGGCGTATTTGTCCTCCAGCATCGAGCCGATATTGTCGGCGACGCCCTGCATGGCGCGGCTGCCGATCGCCTCGACGCGGGCCTGTTCCACGGCGTCATAGATCGAGCGCGCCAGCTTGCCTTCCGGCGCCAGTTTGGTGTGGATGCGCTGATCGTGGCAGGCGCGCTTCAGCGCCATGGAATCGCCCAGGCCACGAGTAATCGCGATGTCTGTCTTGGACGCTTTCTTCGGCAGTTCGGGCAGACGGGCGCGGCTGCCGGCGAGCGCCGGGCGGTCCTTGGCGAAACCGACTTCGAGCTCCTTGTCGCCGGCGATGGCGCGCATGCAGACGGTGACGGCACGCTTGAAGCTGTCGGCTTCAGACCCCGTCTTCGACTTGTTGCGCGTGTTGTCGCCCGGACCCGCCATCGAGGCTCTGCTCAGCCCAGCACCACGTTGGCGGCGCTCTCGGGCAAATCCTCGCCGAAGGCGCGCTGGTAGAACTCGGCCACCACCGAACGCTCCAGCTCGTCGCACTTGTTGAGGAAGGTCAGCCGGAACGCCATGCCGATATTGCCGAAGATCTCGGCATTTTCGGCCCAGGTGATGACGGTACGCGGGCTCATCACGGTCGACAGATCGCCATTGATGAAGGCCGAGCGCGTCATGTCGGCGACGCGCACCATCTTGTTGACGATGTCCTTGCCCTTGCCGTCGCGATAGTGCTTGGCCTTGGCCAGCACGATGTTCACCTCATTGTCGTGCGGCAGGTAGTTCAGCGTGGTGACGATCGACCAGCGATCCATCTGCGCCTGGTTGATCTGCTGCGTGCCGTGATAGAGGCCGGTGGTGTCGCCGAGGCCAACGGTGTTGGCGGTCGAAAACAAGCGGAACGCCGGATGCGGGCGGATGACCCGGCTCTGGTCGAGTAGCGTCAGGCGGCCCGACGATTCCAGCACGCGCTGGATGACGAACATCACGTCCGGACGGCCGGCATCGTACTCGTCAAAGCAGAGCGCGACATTGTGCTGGTAGGCCCAGGGCAGGATGCCGTCGCGGAATTCGGTGATCTGCAGGCCATCCTTGACGACGATGGCGTCCTTGCCGACGAGGTCGATACGGCTGACATGGCTGTCGAGGTTGACGCGCACGCAGGGCCAGTTAAGGCGGGCGGCGACCTGTTCGATATGGGTCGATTTGCCGGTGCCGTGATAGCCAGACACCATGACGCGGCGGTTGTAGGCAAAGCCGGCAAGGATCGCCAGCGTCGTCGCCTTGTCGAACAGATAATCCGGATCGATGTCCGGCACATGTTCCGAGGTCACCGAATAGGCCGGCACTACCATCTTGGACTCGAAGCCGAATTTGTCTTTCACCGACACCGTCGTGTCGGGCAAATTGGCGATGTCGCGATCGACCTTGTTCATCTCTATCCAAGTCTCCACGGGCGAAATGCCTGATTTCGCCGGCAATCGATTTTGTCCGGGGGCGGTCTTAGAGCCTTTTCCACCCTTATGAAAGTTGGAAAACGACACGAACCGTTAGGTTGCTCAGCACAAACCCGCCTGCTTGAGCACGCGATAGGCCTGCAGCACATCGCGGAACCGGTCTTCCGAACCTCTATCGCCGCCATTCGCATCCGGATGGTGGCGCTTCACAAGTTCCTTATAGCGCGCCTTGATGTCCTTGCCAGTCGCCTTTGTATCAAGGCCAAGCGTTTCCAGCGCCTTGGCCTCAAGCGGCTTGGCCTTGCGTTCGCGCGCCTCGCGCGGGTCCTTCGGCCCTTTGAACAGATCGAAGGGATCGCGCATGCGGTTGTAATAGCCGGCGCGACCGGAACGCTGCTGGGCGAAATCGGGCGAGGAGCGCGTCGAGGCGCCGGCGACGCCCATCTTCCATGTCGGCCGGTGGCCGGTCATCGCTTCCTTCTGGAAGCGGGCTATCTCGGTGTCCGGCACGCCGGAGAAGTAGTTGAAACCCTTGTTGTATTCGCGCACATGATCGAAGCAGAACTGAAAATACTCGCCTTCCTTCATGCGTCCGACCGGCGCCCGGTGGGTACCGGCCTCCTTGCAGCCGTCCCACTGGCAGATCGGCGAGTGCGACTTCAGCTCCGCATCCTTGTCGGGACGGACCCGAATTTTCTCGAAATATTTGGGGTACGGTTTCATCTCACCCATTTATGGGCTGTTCGCACGTGCGAAACAAGAATTGACATTTTCGCGATCATCGCCCTAACCGCTGAATCGCGGCATAAAGCAGGGCGAATGGCGATTTTTGTGGCGGCCCGGCGGGATCGATCCGATTTCCCGATCACGCCTTGCAGATATGGTGAAGGGAGATGGCGATGTCCATACAGGCGACGATGGAAGACAAGCTGAACAAGGCGTTTTCGCCGGAGCGGCTGGCGATCGTCAATGAAAGCCACCTTCATGCCGGTCATCACCACCACGGCTCCGACGATCACGGTGCCTATGACGGCACCGGCGAGACGCATTTTCGCGTCCGCATCGTCTCATCCGTCTTTGCCGGCATGAGCCGCATCGATCGCCACCGCGCCGTCAACGAATTGCTCGCAGCGGAGCTGCAAGCCGGCGTCCATGCGCTGGCAATCGAACCGGCTGCACCCGGCGAAAAGACCCGTTGGTAAGTCTCTCCGCCTCAGATCACCGCTTCGATGAGAAACGGTCCCGGACGCGACAGGGCACTGTCGAGCAGCGCGTCGAACCGCTCGCACGTGTCGGCGCGGGCCGCCTCGACGCCCATGCCTTTGGCCAGCGCAACCCAGTCCAGCGCCGGATGGTCGAGATCGAGCATGCGCCTAGCGTTCTCGCCGATCTCATTGACCCCGACATTCTTCATTTCGCCATGCAGGATGGCGTAGGTCCGGTTGGAAAAGATGATGGTCACGACGTCAAGCTTTTCCCTGGCCTGGGTCCACAGTCCCTGCACCGTGTACATGCCGCTGCCGTCGGCCTCGAGATTGATCACCTTGCGGTCCGGGCAGGCGATCGCTGCTCCTGTCGCCATCGGAATGCCGCCGCCGATCGATCCGCCCGTACCCATCATGTAGTCGTGCGGCGCCGCAAAGGCGGATAGCGCGAAGAACCGTCTCGCCGAGGTGACCGCTTCGTCGCAGACGATGGCATTGGCCGGAAGTTTGCGCGCCACCGACAGCGCGATGGCATCGTCCGTCAGTCTGCCGCTCAGCGTCGGTTCGTCTGGAAAGGCGGTTGCGGCGGCGAATTGCTGCGTCGGCTTGATGCCGACCTCGGCAGCCAGCGCCTCCAGCGCCGCTTTCAGATCCTGGCCATGCGCCGCCAGCGAAAGCACCTTGCAATCGTCCCGAACCAGCCGCCCGGGCTTGCCGGGATAGGCGAAGAAGGCAACCGGCTCCTTGGCGCCGACCAGCACCAGCAAGTCGATATCCCGGAGCATGGCCGTCGCCGCATCGACCGGATAGGGAATGCGGGTCGGGGCGAACCGCCCGCGGCCGCGCTGCATGCGGGCGATCAGAACCTCACTGAACAGCCTGACATCGCTTCCCGATGACATTCTCCCTGCGATTTCAAGTCCATCGGCGCGCGCCGCCTGCCCACGCACCACCATGCCGACACGGCCCGGCGCGGCGCGGATTGCTTCGGCGATCGTGCGCACAACAGCCATGTCGACGGCGGGCGGCGGCTCCAGCTTCACCTTGCCAGGTGAAATCGCAGCAACTTCGCCCCAGGCGGCATCCGCAGGCAGGATCAGCGTCGTGACGCCAGGCGGCGTGAGTGAGGCGCGGAAAGCCGCCTCTGCGGCCGGCACAATATCGGCCGGCCCCTTGACGCGGCCAACCCAGTTCGACATCGGCGACGCCAGGCCTTCTATGTCGCTGGTCAGCGGGGCATCGAGCGGCAGATGGTAAGAAGCATGGTCGCCGACAATGTTGATCATCGGGCTGCGCGCACGCCTTGCGTTGTGCATGTTGGCCAAACCGTTGGCGAGACCCGGTCCGGTATGCAGCAACGTTGCTGCCGGGCGGTCGGTCATGCGCGCATAGCCGTCCGCGGCGCCGGTCACCACGCCCTCGAACAGGCCGAGCACGCAACGCATCTGAGGTTTGCGGTCCAGTGCGGCAACGAAATGCATTTCGGATGTGCCAGGATTGGCGAAGCAGACCGTGACGTCATTGGCCAGGAGCACGTCGCACAGCAGATCGGCGCCATTCATGATTTTCTTTCCCAATCGACAATTCAGGAACAATTGCACCTGTAGGCGCCGGGTCGGCAATGTCCCGCCGGGGCTTTTGGTCTGATCCAGGACGCCTCGCGGGATCCGGCGATCAACCGACGGTCCATTCAGGAAGGCCAGCATCGCGGCGGTCAACGCGTCGCCGTCCTCGCCGAAGTCGTGATTGATCGACATATGCGTGTAGGCGTTGCCGTCGAACAGCGTCACTTCAGTGCCGATGGCGCGCAGGCGTTTGGCAAAGCCTTCGATTGGTCGTCGCGGCCTTCGGCGCGCGAATAGGCGATGAAGGTCGGCGGATGCTTGTGTCCATCGAGATAGCTGGCCGGCGACAACGCCGCCCATCAGCGCCGCAGCACCGGGCAACCCGCCATTCCAGCCACTCCGAATGTTTCCTCCCAAGCCTTCTACCCGGATTGCAGCCACTCTCCTTCATGTGAAGGGAACCAACAATGCTTTCCGACAGTTGAAGGTGATGAGGCGATTGGAATCCAGATCGGCTCCGAGGGCAGAACATCATGCGTGCAACCCAATCCGACGTCTTCGATCTTTTTTCGGAAATTTATGCCAATGCGGCGGACGAAGAGGTCAGCATCCAACAGTATCTTCTTGCCTGTCGGGAAGACAAATCGATGTACGCTTCGGCGCCCGAAAGGATGGTCGACGCAATCGGCGAACCAAAACTGGTTGACACCAGCAAAGACGAGCGCCTCGGCCGCATTTTCGCGAATCGGACCCTCAAGATCTACCCTCATTTTTCCGACTTCTATGGAATGGAGGATACGATCGAGCGCATAGCTGGATATTTCCGCTATGCCTCGCAGGGGCTCGAAGAACGCAAGCAGATCCTCTATCTCCTCGGCCCGGTCGGCGGCGGCAAATCCTCTCTGGCCGAGCGCCTGAAGAAACTGATGGAGCAGCGCCCGATCTACACGCTGAAGGTCGGCAACCAGATCAGCCCGGTTTTCGAGTCGCCGCTTGGGCTGTTCCATCCCGATCACATGGGTGATCTGCTAGAGGATAAATACGGCATAGCCCGGCGCCGGCTGAACGGATTGATTTCGCCATGGGCGGCCAAGCGCCTCGACGAATTGTCTGGCGACATTTCCAAATTCAGCGTCGTCAAGCTGATGCCTTCGCGGCTGCGCCAGATCGGCATTGCCAAGACCGAACCTGGCGATGAGAACAATCAGGATGTCTCGGCCCTGGTCGGCAAGGTCGACATCAGGCAATTGGAAAATTTTAGCCAGTCCGACCCCGATGCCTATTCCTATAGCGGTGGCCTGAACCGGACCACGCAAGGTCTGCTTGAATTCGTCGAGATGTTCAAGGCACCCATCAAGGTTCTGCATCCGCTGCTGACCGCGACACAGGAAGGCAGCTACAACGGCACTGAAAATTTCGGCGCCTTTCCCTACCAGGGGATCATCGTCGCCCATTCCAACGAGTCGGAATGGCAACAGTTCAAGAGCAACAAGAACAACGAGGCGTTTCTCGATCGCATCCTGGTGGTCAAGGTACCCTATTGCCTGCGGATCACCGAAGAGAGGCAGATCTATGAGAAATTGTTGCGTGAGAGCGAGTTGGCCGCCAGCCCCTGTGCCCCTGAAGTTTTGGACATCCTCAGCCGCTTTGCAGTTTCGACGCGCTTGGCCGAGCACGACAACTCGCCGCTCTACACCAAGATGCGCGCCTATGACGGCGAAAATCTGAAGGAAGTCGATCCCAGGGCAAAGTCGGTCCAAGAATATCGCGACGCCGCCGGCGTCGATGAAGGCATGACGGGCGTCAGCACGCGCTTTGCCTTTAAGATCCTTTCGCAGACATTCAACTTCGACAATGAGGAGGTCGCCGCCGATCCTGTGCATCTGATGTACATTCTGGAGGAGGCGATCAAGCGGGAGCAGTTCCCGAAGGAAACGGAAGCGGCATATCTTGAATTCATCAAGTCGGAGCTTGCAGCGCGCTACGCCGAGTTTATCGGCCACGAAATCCAGAAGGCCTATCTGGAGTCCTATAGCGAATACGGCCAGAACCTCTTCGACCGCTACATCGCCTATGCGGATGCCTGGATTGAGGACCAGGACTACAAGGACCCCGACACCGGCCAGATCCTCAACCGGGAGATCCTGGACAACGAACTTTCGCAGGTCGAGAAACCGGCAGGCATCGCCAATCCCAAGGACTTCCGTAACGAGGTGGTGAAGTTCACTCTGCGCGCTCGCGCAAGAAACCACGGCCGCAACCCGTCATGGACCAGCTATGAAAAATTGCGCGAGGTCATCGAGAAGCGGATGTTCGGACAGGTCGAGGACCTCTTGCCGGTGATCAGCTTCGGCTCCAAGCAAGACAGCGTTACGGAAAAGCGCCACAACGAATTCGTGCAGCGCATGATCGAGCGTGGCTACACAGAACGGCAGGTACGCCGGCTGGTGGACTGGTACATGCGGGTGAACAAGGCGGGTTGACAGAGCCGGATGGTTCCATGCCGATCTTCATCGACCGTCGCCTGAACCCCAAGGACAAGAGCCTTGGCAATCGACAACGCTTCCTCAGGCGTGCTCGCGAGGAGTTGAAGCGGAGCATTCGCGATCAAATCCGCACTGGCAGGATCGCCGACGTGGATACCGAGCACGCCGTGCCCATGCCTGAAAGGAAAACGGCCGAGCCGAGCTTCAACGATGACAGGGCCAGCGGACGGCGCCGACACATCCTTCCGGGCAACAGGCATTTTTCCCCTGGAGACCTGCTCCCGAAGCCGCATGGGGGCGGCGCGGCGTCGTCGCCAGGAAACACGGCGTCGGAAGACGATTTTCGTTTCGTGCTGTCACGCGAGGAGGTGCTCGAACTCTTTTTTGAGGATCTCGAACTGCCCGACCTGGTTAAGCTCAATCTCAAGGAAATCCTTGCCTTCAAGCCGCGCCGGGCCGGCTTCGCGGCAACCGGTTCCCCGACCAACATCAATGCCGGCCGCACCATGCGCAACAGCCTAGGCCGGCGCATTGCGCTGAGGCGCCCCACGCAGCAGGAACTGGAGGCGATCCTCCGGGAAATCGTCACCCTTGAGTCGGCCCCGGCCGGCGCGGCGGTGCGCCAGCGCATCGCGGAATTACGCGACGAGCTTGACCGGCTGGAGCGACGGCGCAGGCGAATTGCCTTTGTCGATCCGGTCGATATCCGATTCAACCGCTTCGACGCCCGGCCGGTGCCGAATGCCAATGCCGTCATGTTCTGCCTTATGGACGTGTCCGGATCGATGGGCCAACGCGAAAAGGACTTGGCCAAACGCTTCTTCGTGCTGCTGCACCTGTTCTTGAAACGGCGCTACGAACGCACGGAGATCGTCTTCATCCGCCATACCCATGAGGCGCACGAAGTGGATGAGGACACGTTCTTCTACAACACGCAGAGCGGCGGTACGATCGTCTCCACCGCGCTCGACGAAATGCACCGCATTATCGGCCAGCGCTATCCTGCCAGCGAGTGGAACATTTACGCCGCGCAGGCCTCTGACGGGGACAATTTCACCACCGATTCCGAGCGATGCATAGAGCTCATGAACGGCAAGCTCATGCGCCTGTGCCAGTATTTCGCCTATGTCGAGATCATCGACGAACGCGAGAGCCACATATTCGGTGCTACCGAAAACGGGACGTCGCTTTGGCGCGCCTACAGTACGATCGAGCTGAAATGGCCCAACTTCCAGATGAGCCGCATCGCTGCTCCCGCGGATATTTACCCGGTCTTCCACCGGCTCTTCGCCAGGCAGCCGGTGGCCATCAAGAGCGCTTGAGAGAGAGAGATGGTCAGGCGAGCCAACGAAACGAATTTGTTGTTTTCCGGTTCTGACTGGAATTTCGAGAAATTATCGCGGGCTTTTGAAGAGATCGAGGCGATCGCGGTCGACGAGTTGCATCTCGATACTTACCCGGTCCAGATGGAGATAATCTCCTCCCAGCAGATGCTCGACGCCTACTCATCTATCGGCATGCCACTGATGTATCGGCATTGGTCGTTCGGCAAACATTTCCTTCACCAGGAGCTTCTTTACCGTAAGGGTGGTCGGGGGCTGGCCTATGAACTGGTCATCAACTCCAATCCCTGCATCGTCTACCTCATGGAGGAAAACACCATGGCGTTGCAGGCCCTTGTGACGGCCCACGCGGCGCTTGGCCACAATCATTTCTTCAAGAACAATCATCTGTTTCAGCAATGGACCGACGCCGGGGCAATCCTGGGTTATCTGGACTTCGCCAAGGGCTACATCGCCCGGTGCGAGGAGCGGCACGGCCTTGCAGCAGTGGAGGCCATTCTCGATTCCGCCCATGCGCTGATGGAACAAGGGGTGTTCCGCTACCACCGGCCGCCAAAGCTCTCGTCGGAGCGACAGCGCGAAGGGCTTCGCGAGCGCCTCGAATACGAAGAGCGCTCCTACAACGATCTGTGGCGCACGCTGCCGCCGTCGCAGAACAAAAACAAGTCCGGCAATGAGGATCAAGGGATGGCGGAGCGCAAGAGATCGCTCAACCTTCCCGAGGAAAACCTCCTTTATTTCCTCGAGAAGAACAGCCTGATCCTGGAACCCTGGCAGCGCGAGATCATCAGGATCGTCCGCGTCATCGCGCAATATTTCTACCCGCAGCGACAGACTCAAGTGATGAATGAAGGCTGCGCCACCTTCGTGCATTATACGCTCATGAACATGCTATTCGATCGTGGCCGGATCGGCGAAGGTGCCATGCTCGAAATCCTGCGCAACCATTCGAACGTGATCTTCCAGCCGGCCTTTGACGATCCCCGGTTTTCAGGCATCAATCCCTATGCCCTCGGCCTCGACATGATGCAGGACATACAGCGCATTTCGACCGAGCCGACGGCGGAGGACCGCGACTGGTTCCCGGACATTGCAGGACATGGCAACTGGCGCGAGGTCCTGCTTGAGGCCTGGGCCAACCACCGCGACGAATCCTTTATCCGCCAGTACCTCAGCCCGAGCTTGATCCGAAAATGGCGGTTCTTCGTGCTTGGCGATGGAGCCGACAAACCGCATTTCGAAGTCGCGTCGATCCACAACGAACGTGGCTATCACAAGATACGCGCCCAGCTTGCCCACAGTTACGACCTTGGAGCGAATCGGCCGGACATCCAGGTGATTGATGTCGACCTGCTCGGCGACCGGCAGTTGCGGCTGCAACACAGGGTAAAGGATGGTGTTGTGCTCGAAGGGGCCAGCCGTGACGCGACGCTCCGCCATGTCCGCAGCCTCTGGGGCTACGAGGTCAGCCTGGTCGCAGTTGACGCTCAAACCGGTGCGACCATCCACGAACGGTCTACGAGCCAGATCGCGGCATAAGCTCGGCAAAGAGCGTCATGTGGCGGGCCTGCTCGGTACCTTTAAGATTCGCCCGCCGGCCTGATCCTGATTCTGGCGATCCGGTTCTTGTCGCGCTTCATCACCACGAAGCGCTTGCCGTGGAAGGTGAAAGCCTGCTTTTCCTCGGGGATCGACTGCGTCTCGTGGATGACCAGGCCGGCAATGGTGGTCGCTTCCTCGTCAGGCAGGTTCCAGTCGAGCGCCCGGTTGAGATCGCGGATCGGCACGGTGCCGTCGACGACCACGGAACCGTCCGCCTCCTGCTTCACGCCCTGAATGTCTACATCGTGCTCGTCGGCGATCTCGCCAACGATCTCCTCGATAATGTCCTCCAGCGTCACCAGCCCTTCGACCTCGCCATATTCGTCGACGACGATAGCGAAATGCGCCTTGGCGCGCAGGAAGGCGTTGAGCTGTTCCTGCAGCGTCGTGGTGTCGGGCACGAACCAAGGCTTCGAAGCGATCTTCATCACGTCGATCCGGGAAAAGTCGTTGCCGACCTCGTTCAGCGCTCGCAGCAGGTCCTTGGCGTGCAGCACGCCGACAATGTTGTCGAGAGAGCCTTTCCACAACGGCATGCGGGTGTGCGGGCTTTGCAGGATCTCGCGCACCACCGCTTCCGGCCCATTGTCGGCATTGACCGAGCGCATATTGGTGCGGTGGACCATAATGTCGGAGACTTCGAGCTCGGCGAGATCGAACAGCCCGCCGACGCGGTCGCGGTCCTCACGCACCATCTGGCCGTCGCGGCGGAAATCGTCGACCGCGCCGCGCAACTCGTCCTGTGTCGAGCGCTGCGGCTCGATGCGCGACAGCTCATAGCCGAACATGGCAAGCAGGCGCGTGCGCACGGCCAGGACCAGCAGGATGAGGATGGCAAGGACGGCGACGACGGTCCAGCCGGGCTCGTTGATCATCGCTGCCGGCTTTCCTGGCCCGGGTGGTTCTCCCTGAGGAACGAAAGCACTTCCGACGCCGGTACATCCTTGGCAATAAAAGCCTGGCCAACGCCGCGCGTCAGGATGAATGTCAGCGCGCCGCGCGACACTTTCTTGTCCTGGGTGATGAAGCCAAGCAGCGCCTCGGCATCGGGCAACTCACCAGGGATGTCGGCCATCCGCCAGGGTAGACCGACGGCGCGAAGATGCGCCTCGACCCGCGCCGCGTCGTCCGGGCTGGCCAGATTGAGCCTTGCGGAAAAGCGGTGCGCCAGCGCCATGCCGATGGCGACGCCTTCGCCATGGACGAGGCGGGCGCCGTCATACTGTGTGGCGCCTTCCAGCGCATGGCCGAATGTGTGGCCAAGATTGAGCAGTGCGCGGTCGCCGGTTTCGAACTCGTCGCGGGCGACGACATCGGCCTTAGCGCGGCACGCCTCGGCAATCGCCTCCGCCCGTTCCGCACCACCGGCGAACACCTTTTCCCAGTTCGCTTCCAGCCAGGCGAAAAACGCCGGTCGGTCGATCAATCCGTATTTGGCAAGCTCGGCATAGCCGGCGCGAAATTCGCGGATCGGCAGCGTGTCGAGCACTTCGGTGTCGGCCAGCACCAGCTTCGGCTGATGGAAGACGCCGACCAGATTCTTGCCGCGCGGGCTATTGATGCCGGTTTTCCCGCCGACCGAGGAATCGACCTGCGCCAGCAGCGAGGTTGGAATCTGGACGAAATTCATGCCGCGGCGCACGATGCCGGCGGCAAAGCCGGTGAGGTCGCCGATGACGCCACCGCCGAGCGCAATGACGACATCGCCGCGCTCCAGCTTGGCGGCGAGCACGCCGTCGACCACCTCTTCGAGATGGGCAAAGCTCTTGGTCTTTTCGCCGGCCGGCAAAGTGATGACGGCAGGCTGGATGCCGCCTGTTTCCAGACCGGCCTTCAGCGCGTCGAGATGTGCCGCCGCGACATTGTCGTCGGTGACCACCGCCGCTCTCGTGCCGGGCAGGCGGCGCGAAATCTCGGCGCCGGCGCGCGCCAAAAGGCCGGGGCCGATCAGGATGTCATAGGCACGCTCGCCAAGGCCGACCTCGACAGTGACCGGTTCGCTCACAGCCGCACCTCGCCCGGCGCAGTCGGAGCCGGAATGCCGAAATGCCCGCACAGCGCGTCGACAACCTCGGTCGCAATGACCTCCTTGCGGTCGTCGCGTGTCGGCACGGTGATGTTGGACGTGGCATAGACCGGGTAGCGCTCGCCCATCAGCCGCTCGAGCACGGCGCGCGGATCGGCGCTTTTGAGCAACGGCCGGTTCTGCTTCTTGGACACGCGTTCCATCAACAGGTCGATCTCGGCCTTCAGCCACACCGACACGCCATGCCCGGCGATCGCTTCCCGCGTCTGCGCATTCATGAACGCGCCGCCGCCGGTCGACAGCACCTGCGGCCCACTCTCCAGCACGCGCAGGATGACGCGCTGCTCCAACGCCCGGAATTCGGTCTCGCCATAACGTTCGAACAGTTCCGGCACCGTCATGCGCGACACGGTTTCGATCTCCTGGTCGCTGTCGACGAAGGGCAGCGACAGCATCGTCGCCACCTTGCGGCCGATCGCCGTCTTGCCGGCGCCCATCAGGCCGACAAAGACGATCGAGCGGCTTCCCAGCCTGTCGAGCAGCGCGGCATGGCTATCGCCGGGAGGATTTGCTGGTAACGCGTTCATGAGACCATGCTGTTTCTAAGCCGTCTTTGCCGGCGTATCGACATCAAAAGCCCGTTTGCGTCAAGCATAGCGCCTTTCGCACGCAGAGCCCTTCGTCCTTGAATTGACGGAATTAGCGTCCCATAAGGACACGGGCTTGGAATCGCAGAGCAAGAAGACGGGCGAAGATTGATGCCGACACTGTTCCGCTTTGTCGTGACGATGATGATTCTTGCCGGCATTGCCTATGGTACGATGGTGGCGCTGGCGATGTTCGTCGAGCCGAAAAAAGCCGAAATCACCGTGCGCATCCCACCGGAAAAGCTGAACCCCAAGAAAACTGACCCAAACTGACCCCTGGAACATGAACAGCGCGGCTCGCATCGAAGCCTTTCTCGAGATGATGAGCGCCGAACGCGGTGCCGCTGCAAACACGCTGTCTTCCTACCGCCGTGATCTCGAAGACGCTTCGCAGCAGATTGCCGGCGGGCTTGCCGCTGCCGCCGCAGCCGACATCCGCGCCTATCTCGACGATATCGCGGCGCGCGGCTTTGCGTCGACGTCGCAGGCGCGCAAACTGTCGGCGATCCGCCAGTTCTTCAAGTTTCTCTACGCCGAGGGCTTGCGCGGCGACGACCCGACCGGCACGCTGGACAGTCCGAAAAAGGGCCGGCCGCTGCCCAAGACGATGAGCGAGGCCGATACCGGTCGGCTGCTCGACCGTGCGGCGCTTGAGACAGGCGATGGCGTCAATGGCGACCGGGTGGCGGCACTGCGCCTGCACGCTTTGGTCGAGGTGCTCTATGCCACCGGCCTGCGCGTCTCCGAACTTGTCGGCCTGCCGGTGACCGTCGCCCAGCGCGACGACCGCTTCTTCATGGTGCGCGGCAAGGGCGACAAGGAGCGCATGGTGCCGCTGTCGGCCAAGGCCCGCATGGCGATGCGGGCATGGCTCACGGCCCGGGCGTCGGTGCCGGCTTTCGCCGACAGCCCGTTTCTGTTCCCGGCCGCCGGCGACAGCGGCTTTCTCTCCCGGCAGGTCTTTGCCCGCGACCTCAAAGGCCTTGCCGCGCGGGCCGGCATATCGGCGGCGAAAATTTCGCCGCATGTGCTGCAGATCGGAAGAGCACACGTCTGAACTNATTTACACGCATGTGCTGGAAGAGCGGTTGGTGCGGCTGGTCAACGATCATCATCCGCTTGCCGACTAGGCCTCATATCGCTATGTGAGGGCAACGTGCCCGCGCGGAGCCTACATCTGCGCGATGTTTGCCTTCCGACGCATCGGTCCGCTCAAGAATGTACAATTACCTCGATTTCGAAAAGCCGGTGCAGGACCTTGAACTCAAGATCCTCGAGCTGAAGAAGCTTGCCGAGAATGGCGAGGCGGTCGATGTCGGCGACGAAATCAGCCGGCTCGAGAAGCGCGTGCGCGACGCGCTGCGCGACATCTACAAGGCGCTGACGCCGTGGCAGAAGGTGCAGGTCGCGCGCCACACCGACAGGCCGCATTGCCTCGACTACATCAAGGGTCTGTTCAGCGATTTCACGCCGCTCGCCGGCGACCGCAATTTCGGCGAGGACCAGGCGATCATCGGCGGCTTCGCCCGATTCCGCGGCGAACCGGTGGCCGTCATCGGCCAGGAAAAGGGCTCCGACACGGCGAGCCGGCTCAAGCACAATTTCGGCTCGGTGCGCCCTGAAGGCTACCGTAAGGCCGTGCGGCTGATGAAACTTGCCGACCGCTTCCAGATTCCACTTCTGACGCTGGTCGACACCGCCGGCGCCTACCCCGGCGTTGGCGCCGAGGAACGCGGCCAGGCTGAAGCCATCGCCCGCTCAACCTCGGCCTGCCTCGGCCTCAAAGTGCCATCGATTTCGGTCGTCATCGGCGAAGGCGGTTCGGGCGGCGCCATTGCGATCGCCACCGCCAACCGCGTCTACATGCTGGAACACGCCATCTATTCGGTGATCTCGCCGGAAGGCGCTGCCTCGATCCTGTGGCGCGACACGACGCGCTCGAAAGATGCGGCGACCAACATGAAGATCACCGCCCAGGACCTTCTGGAAATGAAGATCATCGACGCCATCATTGCCGAGCCGCTCGGCGGCGCCCAGCGCGCGCCCGAAACGGTGATCGCCGCCACCGGCGACCTCATCGCCAAGACGATGAAGGATTTTGCCGGCGCCAACACCGATTTTCGCGAACAGCGCCGCGAAAAATATCTGGCGATGGGCCGCAGCCTCTGATTTTGGCCGGCAGCGCACCGCAATGTGGCGTCAAGGAGCAATTTCGCCACAAAAATGCCGCCGCATTCGGCTCAATAAAAAATCCGTGACACCGGGCGAATTGCCGTGGGGGGCGCCGTCCGACGCTTGCGGTAAGGAATTTTCAAGGTTAACGGGCTTAGGGTCCGTCAGTGTTCAGCATGCAGGCCCGGGCGCTATCCGGCCGTGACGCGAGAAAAAGACATAGCCGTATCCATGTTTGCCAAGCTTGCCCGCACTGGACTTCTGATCGCCGCGCTTGGCGTTGCCGGCTGCAACGATTCCTCAATGAAGAATTTTGCGCCGGAAGCCAGCAAGCCGCTGCCGGACAAGATCCTGGCCGACATGAAGGCCAAGGGCATGATCCGCACCTCGTCGGTGATGGCTCGCATCTTCAAGGAAGAAGGCAAGCTCGAAATCTGGAAGGCCAAGACCACCGGCCGCTACGAGATGGTCGCCAGCTACGACATCTGCAAATGGTCGGGCAAGCTCGGCCCGAAATACACCGAGGGCGACCGCCAGGCGCCGGAAGGTTTCTATACGGTCCGCCCGTCGCAGATGAATCCGCGCTCGAACTATCATCTGTCCTTCAACATCGGCTATCCCAACGCCTATGACCGTGCCAATGGCCGCACCGGCGCCAATCTGATGGTGCATGGCGCCTGCTCGTCGTCGGGCTGTTATTCGATGACCGACCCGCAGATCGAGCAGATCTACGCTTTTGGTCGCGATGCCTTCCAGGGCGGCCAGACCGAGTTCCAGATCCAGGCCTTCCCATTCCGCATGACCGCCGCCAACATGGCGCGCTACCGCAACGACCCGAACTATGAGTTCTGGAAGATGCTGAAGGTCGGTTACGACAACTTCGAGATCACCAAGGTGCCGCCGAAGGTCGATGTCTGCGACAAGCGCTATGTCTTCAACCAGGTGGCGCCTGAGGGCACGACATTCGATCCGACTGGCGCCTGCCCCGCGACCACGCAGCCGGATTCGCTGAAGAGCGCACTCAACGCCTATCAAAGCAGCTATGACGCGGCCTTCACCGGCGCGGTCAAGGCCAGTGTTCCGGCGCCCAAGCCGACCATTGCCGGCATCAAGGAAGCCAGCATCGTTTCCGACTGGTCGAAGCGCCGCGCCCGGGGCGAGCGCGTGCCGATCGAACCGCCGTCGCTGAATTCCGACGGCACGCTGACCGAGACGGCGCGCATGGGGCGCATCGATTCGCCCGCCGGCCGCAAGATGGCGGCGCTGGACGCAGAGAAGGAAGCCAAGCGCAAGGCCGAGGAACAGCGGGTTGCTGCCATCGAGGCTGCGAAAGCCGCCAAGGCCCAGGCACTGGCTGAAAAGCAAGCCGCAAAGGCCCAAGCGCTGGCCGAAAAGGAAGCAGCCAAGCAGGCCCCCCAGCAGCCGGTCGCCACTGCGAGCGTCGAGGCGGCGCCTGCAGAACCGCCGGCGGACGAAAGCCGGATGTCGAAGATCAAGAACAAGCTGCTAGGCATGTTCGGCGGCTGAGGTTTTTCGCCTTGCCGATGCATGTCGCCCAAAAGTGCGCAGCGGTTTGGGACAAAGACATGCATGAAGACAAACAAACAAATCACACCGCGATCTATGACCTCAAGGGCCTGAACTGCCCCCTGCCCGTTCTCAAGGCGAAAAAACGCCTGGCGGCAATGCAGCCGGGCAGCCGGCTTTGGCTGGAGACCACCGACCCGCTGGCGGTCATCGACATCCCCGCCTTTTGCGCCGACGCTGGCCACCAGCTTGTTGAAACATCAGCCGTCAGCGGCGGCCACCGCTTCCTGGTCGAACGCGGCGCATAGCGAGCCTGACAATCAGCCCCCGGCTATCGCCAGCGGATTGCTCTCCAGCGCCGCGCGATCCGGCGTGTCGATCGACGGCCGGTTGGTGAAGGCGGAAAACAGCCGGCGCACATAATCTTCCGGCATATCGAGCGTGATCAGCACCAGCCTGGTGCCGCGTTGGCCGTCCGGCCAGGCCAGCAGCCGCGCCGGCGGATGCAGGATCTTCTGCACCCCGTGGACGACAAGCGGCCGTGACGGGTCCTCCGCAAGCTCGATGACGCCCTTCATCCGCAAAAGCTTGTCGCCATGCGCAGAACGCAGCAGGTCGAGGAACATCTCGATCGCCGAAAACGGCACCGGGCCGTCATGGACCAGCGAGTAGGAGCGCACGCGGGAATCGTGGCGGTGGTGGTGCTCATGCTCGCCGTGGTCACGATCATGATGATGGTGGTGCTCATGGGCGGCTTCTTCGCCGAGCCAGCGCCGGACATCGGCGGATTTGGTCGCCGGATTGTAGAGGCCGCAATCGAACAGCGCCGTGACGCCGGTTCGGCCGTCGCCGGCGTCCAGCACCACGGCGCCTGGATTGAGCTGATGGAGTCGCGTTCGCAAAGCATCGACGTCGCCGGGATCGCTGGCCAGATCGACCTTGGTCAGCACGATGCGATCGGCGACCGCCACCTGCTTGACCGCCTCGACATGGCCGTCGAGCGTCGCATTGCCGTTCACCGCGTCGACCAGCGTGATGACGCCATCAAGTCGGAAGGCCTGCACAAGGGCGGGATGCGCCATGATCGACTGCAGCACCGGCGCCGGATCGGCGAGCCCGGTGGTTTCGACAACGACGCGGGCAAGGCGGGCGATACGGCCGGTCTGCAGCCGGTCGACGAGGTCAGCCAGCGTATCGACCAGTTCGCCGCGCACCGTGCAGCACAGACAGCCGTCGGACAACTGGATGATGCCGTCCGAGGCCTGCTCGACCAGCAGGTGGTCGATCGCCACCTCACCGAATTCGTTGATGATGACGGCCGTGTCGACCAGTGCCGGATCTTTGAGCAGCCGGTTGAGCAATGTCGTCTTGCCGGCGCCGAGGAAGCCGGTGACCACCGTGACGGGTATCGGAAAGCCAGCCATCGCCTAGTTGGCGGCTTTGACCAGCTGGTCGCCCTGCACCGCGGTTGCCTGGCCCACCACGGCCGGTTCGGCGCCCTTTGGTGCCGGAATGTCTGGCCGCCAGCTCGGCAGCGGCACATCGGCGTATTCCTGGCCGCCCTGGTCGAGCATCGCCTTCGGCGCCGGCCCGGTGGCGCCGCCGAGGCCCACGGCAACCAGCGTCGGCACGTGGTCGAGCTTTTCCTGATAGGGCGATTTCGGCACGTCGGCACCCTTCGCGGCCACCGGCGGAGCCGCCTCGGACTGCTCGTGCGGCGCCTTCTTCCTGCAGATCTCATCATGCATGTCGTTGGGTGACATTGTATCGCCATAGGAAGGCATGGCCGCGAGCGTGAGCCAGTTCGGGTCGGGCGTGGCAAAGCCCTGGTCGAGCAGCCTGGCGGCGGTCTCGGCACGGCTGATCGCCGATTTTTCGCCGAGCACGACCGCGACCAGCGTGCGGCCATTGCGTGTCGCCGAGCCGATCATGTTGAAGCCCGAGGGACAGACGAACCCGGTTTTCATGCCGTCGGCGCCGGGATAGCGCCCGATCAAGAGATTGTAGTTGGAGATCGCCTTCTTGCCGACGGCAAGGCCTTCGATCGAGAACCAGGGGGCGTATTGCGGGAATTCCTTGCGGATCGCCATCACCAGCAGGGCAAGATCGCGCGCCGTCGTATACTGCTCCGGCGAAAACAGTCCGTTCGGATTGACGAAATGCGTTCCGGTCATGCCGAGCCGCGCCGCCTCCGCATTCATGCGAACGGCGAATCCGGCCTGCGAGCCGCCTATGTTTTCGCCGATGGCCATGGCGATATCGTTGGCCGATTTGACCAGCATCATCTTCAACGCATTGTCGAGCCGCATCACCGAGCCCGGCTTGAAGCCCATCTTGCTCGGCGGTTCGCCCGCCGAATGCTTGGTCACCTTGATCGGTGAATCGAGCTGGACCTCGCCGGCGGCAATCGCCCGGAAGGTGACATAGGCGGTCATCAGCTTGCTCAGCGAAGCGGGATACCAGCGCTTGAATGCGTCCTGGTGCTGCAGAACCTTGCCGCTGTTGAGGTCGAACAGGATCACCGGATTGGCCAAAGCTGGCCCAGCCAGCATGGGTAGCGCCAAGCCGCCCGTTAGCAGTAATTTGAGGATATGGCTGTGCCGCATCATGGAATCCGAAATCGCCTCTTGCCGTAGTCGCCCCTGGCTCCGTAAGATTTCGTTACGCGATGGCCAGCATGACCTGATCCGGCCCTCAATTTCCGGATCACATTGTCTGGGGTGCTATTTACCCTATGTGACGCCAAGATGGCAAAGTGCCAAGATGGCAACAAGCATGGCAATCACAATTGCAATCAAGCAGGCCAGATCGTCTGCTCCAACAGCGAGATGGAACCATTATGCCGATTCTCAACCGCGCCGCCGAGATGCAGGATGAAGTTGCCGGCTGGCGACGCCATCTGCACCAGACGCCAGAACTGAATTTCGATGTCTTCAAGACCGCCGCCTTCGTCACCGAGAAGCTGAAGGAATTCGGCTGCGACGACGTGGTGACGGGCCTCGGCAAGACCGGCGTGGTCGGCATCATCCATGGCCGCAAGGGGCAAGGCGCGACCATCGGCTTGCGCGCCGACATGGACGCGCTGCCGATCAACGAGATCACCGGCAAGGCCTATGCCTCGACCGTTCCCGGCAAAATGCACGCCTGTGGCCATGACGGCCATACGGCGATGCTTTTGGGCGCCGCCAAATATCTGACCGAAACGCGCAATTTCGCCGGTTCGGTCGCGGTTATCTTCCAGCCGGCCGAAGAGGGCGGCGGCGGCGGCAACGAGATGGTCAAGGACGGCATGATGGAGCGTTTCGACATTTCGCGCGTCTTTGGCATGCACAACATGCCGGGCCTGCCGGTGGGCCAGTTCGCCATCCGGCCGGGTCCCATCATGGCGGCGACCGCCGAGTTCACCATCACGGTCAAGGGCCGCGGCGGCCATGCGGCGATGCCGCACGGCACGATCGACCCGATCGTCATCACCAGCCAGTTGGTCGGCGCCCTTCAGACGGTCGCTTCGCGCAGCACCGATCCGGTCGAGGCGGTGGTGGTTTCGGTGACGAAGTTCCACGCCGGCGACGCCTACAACGTCATTCCCGAGACCGCCGAGATTGCCGGCACGGTGCGCACACTGAAGAAAGAGATCGCCAAGAAGTCGGAAGAGCGCATCCGCACCATCTGCGAAGGAATAGCCACCGCCTTCGGCGCGACGATCACTGTCGACTATGACGCCAACTATCCCGTGACCTTCAATCATCCGGAAGAAACGGTCTTTGCCGGCGATGTCGCGGCACATGTCGCCGGCGACACCCAGGTCCACCGCGCCATCCAGCCGGTGATGGGCGGCGAAGACTTCTCCTACATGCTGGAAGCCCGACCTGGCGCCTTCATCTTCATCGGCAATGGCGAGACCGCCGGCCTCCATCATCCGGCCTACGACTTCAACGACGAAGTCATACCGCACGGCATGAGCTACTGGGTGAAACTGGCCGAAACGGCGCTGGCAGCCTGACCTGCCCCGACGAAAGGCCGGCCGATTAGCCTTCGGCCGGCCTCTTCATTGCCTTCGGCGAGCCTCTTGGCGAAACGATCGGAAGCGGCTATGTGTCGGGCCGCGTGGTCCCGTAGCTCAGTAGGATAGAGCGGCAGATTCCTAATCTGTAGGTCACAGGTTCGATTCCTGTCGGGATCACCAGCAGCCACAATCAGTCCGTGAGGCGCCCACGAAAGAACGTGGTGCCGTCGGTCAGCTGCGACCTGGAAATATCCCGGAACCCAGCCTCGGTCATCCACGCGCGATACTGACCTTCCGTGTACGATTCGCCTGCGCGGTAAAGGTTCAGGAAGGTGAGATTGAGAAAGACACCCTCAGGCGGGCCGAGACGGTCGTCATCGACGACACCCCACCCCGCAATTGCGATCTCGCCTCCTTGGGTGAGGCAACGCGCCGCGTTCAGGATCGAACTGCGCGCCTGGTCCGGCGGCAGGACCTGGACGACAGCCTTCAGGATTGCCAAGTCATGCCGGCCGGTCGATGGCGCGACCGTTATGTCGCCTTCTTCGACAACCACATCGCCGGCACCGTATTCCGACAGGATCGCTGGTGCGACCGCCGCGACCGTCGGGAGTTCCATCAAAGTCGCCGCAATATGCGGCCATCGCTCGCGAAGACCGACCAGAATGGTCCCGGCGCCGCCGCCGATGTCGATCACCGAACTGACCGCCGAGAAGTCCAGTTCACGGGCGAGATTTCGGCCGAAAATCACCCCTCCCGGTGCGAGCATGCGGCTGAAGGCCGCTGCGGATTCTGGCCCCGCTTCGGAAAAGTCGTGCAGCGCGGCCGGCCGATTCTGCCGCAGCGACTCTGCGGTCAAAAGGTCGGCTCCCCAGAGTTCGCGCAGCAGCACATGATCGCCGCCGCGATAGGTCGGCTTGGACGCGTCAAGAAACTCCGACGCTTCGGCTCCGTTGCGAAACTGACCATCCTCGACGTCGAGGAGACCGATGCTGGCGAGCGCGTAGAGGAGCCGCGACAGACGAGCGGGCTCGACTTTGAGCGCTGCCCCAAGGCTGTCGGCAGTCGCAGCATCGCCGCCGAGCCAGGTGAAGATGCCAAGGTCCAGCCCGGCACGAAGCGCCAAGGCGGGGGGCACCCCTGCGATCAGCTTGTCGATCCGATCGGAATCCACCATGTCATATCCCGTTGTGCGATCCAGGATCGACTTTGAACAGCTCGGCCAACCTCGTCAAATCAGTTCGCCAGCGCGCCGCTCTCCGCGTCGAGCAGGTTCAGCTTGGCGGTATCGGGTTCGACGTAAAGCGTATCTCCGGGGCCAGCGCTGATCCTACCAGCGCCCGCGACCGTTGTGCGCCGGCCCGGCATACCTCAAAAATCCGGCTGTGATAATGGCTGGTCGCGCCTTCGGACGCTACGCAGGCAAGGCCAGCAGCGCCAGTCCGGCCAGCGCCGAGCCGGCCAATGTCGGCAGCATGCCGATCCTCAGTTTCAGCATGGCGACCATGGCGGCCGCCGCCAGCAGCGCGGCGCGCCAATCCAGCGACGACAGCACCGGTAGCTCCATCCCAAGACCAAAACGGTGCAACGCGCCGAAGACGACATGCAGTGCGAACCACAGCGCAAGGTTCATCACCACGCCGACCACAGCCGCCGTGATCGCACTCAGCGCCGCCGACAGCGCCTTGTTGCCGCGCAGCGCCTCGATGTAGGGGGCACCCAGAAAGATCCAGAAGAAGCACGGCACGAACGTCACCCAGAGCGTCAGCAATGCGCCGAGCGATCCGGCCACAAGCGGTCCCATCGCACCGGCGTGACGATAGGCGGCGACGAAGCCGACGAACTGCAGCACCAGGATCAATGGTCCCGGCGTCGTCTCGGCCAGACCAAGCCCATCGACCATTTCACCCGGCGCCAGCCAGCCGAACGAGGTCACCGCTGCCTGCGCGACATAGGAGAGCGCAGCGTAGGCGCCGCCGAATGTGACCACCGCCATCAGGCTGAAGAAGCCGCCAAGCTGTGCCCAAACACTGGCAGGGCCGGTCAGCGCCAGGATCAGTACGACCGGCCCGAGCCAGATCGGCAGCCAGATCGCGATGGTGCGCGGCGCGTGCCATTTCGTCGGCTTGGTGTGAGCGAGGTCGCCGCGTTCGAACATGACGTCGACGGCGCCCCTGACATCGGGCAAATTGTCCTTGCCGCGTGCGGCTCCGGAAAAACGCGCCGGTGCCAAGCGGTTGCCGATCCAGCCGGTCAGCCCTGCAACCAGGATGATCAGCGGAAACGGCAGCCTGATGACATAAATGGCAAGGAACGCGGCCACCGCGATCGCCACCATCACCCGGTTCTTGAGCGCCCGTTTGCCGATGCGGAGGACCGCCTCGACGACGACGGCCAGCACCGCCGCCTTGATGCCGAAAAACAGCGCCTCGATGACAGGCGCATCATTGTAAAGCACGTAGAAGATGCTGAGGCCCAGCATGACAAACGCACCGGGCAGCACGAACAGGATGCCGGCGACGAGGCCGCCGGCGGTCCGGTGCAGCAGCCAGCCGATATAGATGGCGAGCTGCTGTGCCTCGGGGCCTGGCAGAAGCATGCAGTAGTTGAGCGCATGCAGGAACCGCTGCTCGCCGATCCAGCGGCGATCCTCGACCAATTCCTTGTGCATCAGCGCGATCTGTCCGGCCGGCCCGCCGAAGGAGAGCAGGCCGATCCTTGCCCACAGTTTCGCGGCTTGGCGGAAGGTCGGGACGACCGGAGCCTCGGTAGCCTGTGCATCGTCGTCCGCGGCGAGGGCGCTCATGGCGCTTTGCCCGCGCTGGGCCAATTGTGGGTTTCGTCAGTGGCATCGCGGCACCATCTGAAGAACGCATCGTAGAGCAGCATGCCGGCATCAAGCTGTTCGAGATCGTCGCGGAACATGCGCGACAGCCCGAGCGATGCAGCGAGGAACCCGGCCGCCTGCGGTACGAGATCGAGGCGCGCCGTATCGGCTGCACGCACGATCAGCGCAAGGCGATCGAGCGCTTCGGACCGCAACCCGAACTCTTCGATCATCGTGTCGAAGGTGCAGCGCTCGCCGCGATGGCTCCAGAACACGTCGTCGATGTCGAAGGCAACCGCCCCAAACCGATCGGCGGCCGCCAGCACTTCAGACGGCTCGACAAACAGGAACACCGCCGGGGGATCGACGAAGCGGCGGATCAGCCAGGGACAGGCGATGCGGTCGACCTTGGGGCGGGCACGCGTCACCCAGACCGTGCGGCCCTTGTCGTCGCGGGGCGGTATCTTGTCGGCCTTGACCAGAAGTCCCTTGGCCGCCTGCCACGCCTCGAAGCCGCCTTCAAGGGATTCGGCAGCAATGCCCTCATGGCGCAGCCATGCGGCAACGCCTTGCGAGAGCTTCAGCCCCTTCTGGCAGATGACGACAGCATGAGCCCCCGTGAACTCGGCCGCCCAGCTCGAAACAGACTTGAAGTCGCGCCGGCACGAGGCCGGAAGCAGCCGCGGATCGGCGTCGTAGTCTTCGTCGATGCGGACATCGACAAGAACAGGCGCGTCGGACAGACCGACAAGGCGGGAAAGCTGCGCTACGGTGATTGCGGTTGTTGACGGCATGGCGTCCACCTCCAGAGTGAGAGTTTGGACGCGATCATTGGGCTGACGCCTCACGGGGTCGTCGCGAAGGAACCCCTTGCCACAATGCTGGATTGATCCTTCGTCTTTGTCAAGGAAAGAGCGGCGCCGGGGGACCGCGCCTACTGCGCCGTCCAGCCGCCATCCATCGGCAAAGTCGTGCCGGTAATCTGCCTGGCCGAGTCCGAGCACAGAAACAGCGTCAGCGCGGCGAGCTCCTCCACGGTGACGAATTGCTTCGTCGGCTGTGCCGCCAGGAGCACGTCGCGCTTGACCTGTTCCTCGGTCATGCCGCGCGCCTTCATCGTGTCGGGGATCTGCCTTTCGACCAGTGACGTCCAGACATAGCCGGGCGCGATGGCGTTGACGGTGATGCCGTCCTGCGCGACTTCCAGCGCTACCGTCTTGGTCAGACCCGCTATGCCGTGCTTGGCCGAGACGTAAGCCGACTTGAACGGCGAGGCGACCAGTGCATGCGCCGACGCGGTGTTGATGATGCGGCCCCATTTGCGCGCCTTCATGCCGGGCACCACGGCCTTGATCGCGTAAAAGGCGGCAAGCAGATTGATGCGGATGATGGCTTCCCACTTGTCGTCGGGAAACTCCTCGATTGGCGCGACATGCTGTATCCCGGCATTGTTGACCAGAATGTCGAGGCTGCCTAAGGCCTGCTCGGCTTCGCGCACCATGGCGGTCACCGCTGCGCCGTCCATCATGTTGGCGCCGGAGTAGCGGCACTGGACGCCGAAATCCTTCTCGATGCCGGCGCGCTCCTGTTCGATCGCCGCGGCTTCGCCAAGGCCGTTGATCGTGACGTTGGAGCCCTCGGCGGCAAGGGCGCGGGCAATGGCCAGGCCAATGCCGCTGGTCGATCCGGTGACGAGCGCATTCTTCGAAGAAAGGGAACCCATGGAGATCTCGCGACTGTTAGGAGGACTACAAAGGCACATAGTTTGTGCGCCGCAACATGACAATGCCATAACCATATGCCGGCGCCATCACAGCCCTAAAACGCGCTTTGCCGGCCTCGCCGAGCGCCGTCTCAAGGCTGACACGTCAAGGCTGGCACGGCAGTGTTATGGTGCGGCGCAACATAGTCGGCCGCGCATTCGCGCAGTCATTCCTGAAGCATCGATCCAACGAATCAGGGGGGCTGTAGCTTGAAATCGCCGATGTCGTGATGCGTGCCTATGCCATGCCGCTCACTAACCGTCCTTTCCGCCCGGCCCGTATCGCTTCTTCGACCGCGACGCCCTAAGCTATCCCGCAATCTCCAGTAGGGCCGATACCAGCAAGTGGCGTTCGTCGGCGGACAGCACGTCGGAATCGAAGAGGTTCATGCTGCGCAGCCCTTCGATGGCCAGAAAGCAGACCAGCAGCGTCTTGAGGTCCGGCGTCTCGCTCTTCAGCCGCTGCAGCAGCTGTGACTTGAAGGCTTTTATCGGCGTCAGGAAATCCGGATCCTCGGCGATCGCCGAGAATATCCACGAAGCCGTCGGCTTCGGCTCCTCACAATCATCCGCCGAGAGCCGGATATAGGTGGCGAGCAGGCTCTCGCCGCTGGCGCCGGCGACACGGCCCGATTCCAGCGCCAGCTCGAACGCGCGCAGGTAATTCTCCACCAGGCCCTGCATCAGTTTGGCCTTGGTCGGAAAGTTATATAACAGGCCGCCTTTCGACACGCCGGCGCGGCTGGCGACGGCGTCAAGCGACAGGCTGCCGGGACCGGTCTCGCGTGCGACATCGGCGGCGGCGGCGAGTATCTTGTCGCGCGAATTTGCCCTTTGGGTCTTCATCGATCCCTTCCCCCGCACCAGCCTAGGCGGAATTGACAAGACCGTCCAGACGGTACAGTAAGTTCGCCGTCATTTGTAATCGGGACCTGGCGTCGATAAGTGTCCCGCTATTCGGCTATTTTGCCGGACACCGGCCGAGGGGACAGTTCGTGAAGCGCTTCATCTCTATCACCGCAATTCTGCTTCTGCTCGCTCTGGTGTGCGTCGGCGTTGTCGGCTTCAACCTGTTCCGCGACAACGCTATCAAACAGTATTTCGCCACCATGAAGCCGCCGGCGACGACCGTATCGACGGTTGTCGTCAAGCCTTCCGACTGGACGCCGGGCGTCGAGGCGATCGGCACGGTACGCGCCGTGCGCGGTGTCGACCTTACCGTCGAGACCAGCGGCATCGTAAAGGACATCCTTTTCCATGCCAACCAGAAGGTGCCGGTCGATTCGGTCCTGCTGCAGCTCGACGATGCCGTCGAACGCGCGGATCTGGTCGCGGCCAAGGCGCAGTCCGTGTCCGACAAGACGGCGCTCGAACGCGCGCTGGAGCTGCAGCGGCGCGGCGTCGGAACGGATGCCACGCTCGACACCGCTCAAGCCGCTGCATCGGCCTCCGCCGCGCAGGTCAACAAGCTGCAGGCCGTGCTCGATCAGAAGCAGCTGACGGCGCCGTTCGCCGGCACCGTGGGCATCCCCAAGATCGACCTCGGCCAATATCTCTCGCCCGGCAACGCAGTGGTGACCTTGCAGGATCTGGACACCATGCGGGTCGATTTCTCGGTACCCGAACAGCAGCTGCCGCTGCTCAAGATAGGCCAGGCGGTGCGGCTCGGCCTCGGCGGCACCGGCGGCGGCGCCGACATGCCGTTTGCCGGCTCCATTCGCGGCATCGATCCCAAGATCGACGCTTCAAGCCGCCTGGTGTCCGTCCGCGGCGAGGTCGCCAACCCTGACGGCAAGCTGACGCCCGGCCAGTTCGTCCAGGTTCGCGTCGAGCTGCCGCAGGAGAAAAACATTCTGTCCTTGCCGCAGACGGCATTGACGTCGAGCCTCTATGGCGACTTCGTCTTCGTCGTCGTTCCGGCGAAGCCGGCGGAAGGCGCCCCAGCCGCGAAACCCGAGGAAAAGCCTGCCGCGGGGGCCGACGCAGCAAAGCCGGCGGCAGATGCAAAGCCGGCAGACGCGAAACCGGCTGCCGAAGACGCCGCGGCGAAGCCCGCGGACAAGCCGGCTGTCGACCCCGCGAAGCCCGCGGCAGAACCGGAAAAGCCGGCGCTCGTGCTGTCGCAGGTGTTCGTGAAGCCCGGCCGCCGCAACGACGGCATGGTCGAGATCATCGAGGGCATCAAGGCCGGTGACGAGGTCGTCACCGCCGGTCAGAACCGTCTCTTCAACGGCATGTCCGTCGCTGTCGACAACACCATTGACCCCAGCAAGTCGGCTAACCAGCAGGCTCAGCAATGAACTTTTCCGACATCTTCATTCGCCGGCCGGTCCTCTCCACCGTCCTCGCCTGCATGATCCTGCTCCTGGGTTTCCAGGGCATCTTCAACCTGTCGATCCGGCAGTATCCCAAGGTTGACGAGACGGCGATCACCATCACCACCGCCTATCCCGGCGCCAGCGCCGACCTGATCCAGGGCTTCATCTCCGCCCCGATCGCGCGGGCCGTCGCCTCGACCGAGAACATCGACTACGTCACCTCGTCCAGCCGGCCGTCTTCGAGCACCGTGGTCGTCCAGATGAAGCTCGGCTCCAATCCGGATGTCGCGCTCACCGAGGTCCTGTCGAAGGTGCAGGGCGTACGCGGCACCTTGCCGGATGCATCCAAGGACCCGGTCATCGTCAAGGGTACCGGCCAAGAGTTCGCGATGATGTACATCTCGATGCAGAATCCGAACATGAGCAAGGAGCAGCTCACCGAATATATCGAGCGGGTGGTGCGGCCGCGCATGTCGACGGTCGAAGGTGTCGCCGACGTGCAGATCTTCGGCGCCGAGGAATATTCGATGCGGGTCTGGATCGACCCGGTCAAGCTTGCTGCGCGTGGCGTCACCGCCGCCGAAGTGCTGGCGGCGATCAACAACTCCAACTTCCTGTCGGCGCCCGGCAACACCGAGAACGAATATGTCGTCTCCTCGATCACGGTTCGCTCGACGCTGCAGACGCCTGAGGCCTTTGCCGAGCTTCCGCTGCGCTCGACGGACGGCCAGGTGGTGCGCTTGCGCGACGTGGCGCGAGTCGAGCTTGCCGCCGAGAGCACCGACACGAGGGTGAGCTTCAATGGCAAGCCCGGCACCTTCCTCGCCATCTTCCCGACGCCGGCCGCCAACCCGCTGACAACGGCGGAGGCGATCCACAAGATCGTGCCTTTGATTCAAGAGACGCTGCCGAAAGGCATGACCATCGAAATCGTCTACGATTCCACCGAACAGATCAGCGCCTCGATCGATGAAGTGTTCAAGACCATCGCCGAAGCCGTCGCCATCGTCGTCGTGGTCATCCTGTTGTTCCTCGGCTCATTCCGCTCGGTGATGATGCCGATCGTGACCATCCCGCTGTCGCTGGTTGGCGTCTGCTTCCTTTTGTTTGCGGTCGGCTATTCGATCAACCTTCTGTCGCTGCTGGCCATGGTGCTGGCCATCGGCCTTGTCGTCGACGACGCTATCGTGGTGGTGGAGAACATCCATCGCCACATGGAGGAGGACCACATGTCGCCGATGCAGGCGGCCTTCAACGGCATGCGCGAGATTTTCTCCGCCATCGTGGCCATGACCATCACGCTCGCCGCCGTGTTCGCGCCGCTGGCCTTCACCGGCGGCCTGACCGGCGCGCTGTTCCGCGAGTTCGCGGTGACGCTCGCCGGTTCGGTGGTGCTGTCCGGCCTCATAGCCGTCACCATCACGCCGATGATGGCGGCGCGTCTGCTCAAGGCGGGATCGCACAGTCGCTTCCAGCGCGTCGTCGACGGAACCTTCAGCCGTGTCGAGCATGTCTATGAGCGGGCGGTCACCGCCTCCTTGAGAAATCGACCGGTGACGCTGCTGATGGTCGTGGCGCTGGTTGCGCTCACCGGCTTCATGTTCACCAAGACCTCGAGCGAACTGGCGCCGGAAGAGGACCAGGGCTTCCTCTTGTCTATCGTGACGGCACCGCGCTACGCGACCTCGGACTACACCGAGACCTACGTCAACCAGATCCTCGGCCTGGTGAAGGACATTCCCGAAACCAGGGCGCAATTCTCCGCCGTTGCCTTTGGCGGCGCCACCAACGGCGCCTTTGTCGGCTTCGCCTTCAAGGATTGGGCCGAGCGCCAGCGCAACTCAAAGGAGCTTCAAGCCGATATCCAGGGACGCCTCGGCAAGGTGGCCGGCGTCGAGGCCTTCGTCTTCGCGCCGCCGACGCTGCCGGGCTCCGGCGGCGGCCTGCCGATCTCCATGGTGGTGCGCTCGACCGGTGGTTCCGCCGAGGTCTACGAGGCGGCCGAGCAGATTAAGAACAAGGCGCAGGCCTCCGGCCGCTTCATCGTCGTGCAAAACTCGATGTCCTTTGACGCTCCGCAGGTGACGGTGACCATCGACCGCGACCGCGCGGCGGCTCTCAACCTGCCGATCGCCGACATCGGCCAGACGCTGACGCTGCTGGTCGGCGGCGCCGAAGTGGCTCAGTTCGACCGCGACTCCAACAGCTACGACATCATCCCGCAGGTGCCGAAGGAATTCCGCGACAATCCCGAGAAGCTCGGCGAATATTTCGTGCGTAGCGTGACCGGCGAAATGGTGCCGCTTTCAGCGGTGGTGAAGATTTCGACCAACGCCGCGCCGGCCGCGATCGAGCAGTTCAACCAGCTGAACTCGGCGACGATATCAGCGCTGCCGCTTCCCGGCGTCACCACGGGCGACGGGCTGCAGACCCTGGAGAACCTTGCCAAGGAGAGCCTGCCCGATACCTTCTTCATCGATTATTCCGGCCAGTCCCGGCAGGAGAAGGAGCAGGGCAACACGATCCTTATCGCGTTCGCAGCCGCCGTAATCGTCATCTATCTGGTGCTGGCGGCGCAGTTCGAAAGCTTCCGCGACCCGCTGATCATCATGATGGCGGTGCCACTGTCGATCTTTGGCGCCATCGTGCCGCTCAATCTGGGGCTTGGAACGCTCAATATCTACACGCAGGTCGGCCTGATCACACTGATAGGTCTGATCACCAAGCATGGCATTCTTCTGGTCGAGTTCGCCAACCAGCAGCGCGAGCTGCATGGCATGAGGCGGCGCGATGCGATCGTCGCCTCGGCCAAGGTGCGCTTGCGGCCGATCCTGATGACGACAGCGGCGATGGCGCTCGGCGTCGTGCCGCTGATCGTGTCCAGTGGTGCTGGTGCGGCGGCGCGCTATTCGATGGGCCTCGTGATCTTCACCGGCATCCTGGTCGGAACCATGTTCACCCTGTTCGTGGTGCCGATGTTCTACACCTTCATCGCCAGCAAGGACCTGCCGCACCACGCCGAAAAGCCAGACCCGAAGCTGATGCCGGTGCACGCGGACTGAGCTGCGAACGGCGTTAGCGAACAAACGAAAAGAGGCCGGAAATTTCCGGCCTCTTTTTTGACTGGATTGATTTACCGCGAAGCTCTGATGGAGCTTCAGGCGGGAACTTGCGGTGCGGCATGACCTGGCCGGCTGCGCTGCACCATCGCTCCAAACGCAGTCTGCTACTTGACGATGACGATGCTGGTGTTGGTCGGGCCGAAGGTTTCGACCAACTGGTAGAAGTCGGCGGCATTGTCGGGATGCAGCCGCACGCAGCCATGCGACGCCGGCCGTCCCAGCCGCTTGATGGCGTTGGTCGCATGCACGGCGTAGCCGCCGCTGAAGAAGACCGAATGCGGCATCGGCGCGTTGTCGTATTTCTTCGAATGCCACATCTCGTGCATGCGGGTCGGCTTGAACGAGCCGGTCGGCGTGACATGCGCACTGTCGCCGGTCGAGACCTTCCAGGCGAAAGTCGGCCGGCCATCGACCAGCACTTCCATGGTCTGCTGCGACAGCGAAACACGCGCCACGATCTGGTTTGCCGCGGCATGGGCGGTGCTGTTGGCGGCGCCAAGCAGAAGCGCGGCGCCGCCGGCTGCGGCGGTGACGTTGATGAGTTTGGCGGAAATGGCTTTGTACATGATGGCTCCTCTTTGCCGGTCCTGCCGGCGTCAATTCGGTGGCCGCCTTATCCCCGCGCCATGTTTCAGACTGACTTCGCTGAGGCTCGTTTGTGTTTCGAATCTGTTTCCTCTGGTTAACAAGCAAGGTGGACAAGGGAAGCGTGCTCCGCCTTCGCTGCGCACTCCCGATCACGCACCGCGCTCCCAAACGAAAGTGCTGATGTCCTTATATGAAAGAAGATTGGCTTCGCTCGAAACCGACTTGCAACAAAGCGCGGCCTGGGCGGCATGATCTGGTTACAGGCTCGCGGCACAGTCATCCCAACGAGAACAGCCGGCGCCAACGAAAATGAGCATCAAATCGACCACCCTGTCCTGGCTCTTCAGGATAAGCATCGCCGCATTTGTCGTCGGCGGCATCGGCACAGTAGCCGGCACCCCGATGACGAAACTGGCGGTGATGAATTCGGGTGAGATTTCGACGCTGCATGCCGCGCTGTTCATAGCCTTGGTCTGGATTGTCTCCAGTCTGCGCATCAACCGTCTCAGGGCCCTCTGGCGGGTCGGCCTCGGGTTGAAGTGGATGCGCGGCCCCTCCGGCAACTTGCTGCCGAGAGGACCGAAGGCCCGCGTCGCAACGGGGGGCTCCGTGGGCGACGCGGGCACTTCGGGTTTATCCTGAAGCACCCGCGGTTCTGATTTTTGGGGACAACCGATGAAGACGAAATCTGCAGCCTCCGTGCTTTCGGTACTGCTCTATGCACAAGGCCTGCTCGGCTTTGCCGGTCTCGCCACGGTTCTCCTGAAGGACCGCGCGCATGCCGCCAGCGAAATCGTAGTCGCCAGCGAATTGCCGTCGGGACCATCGCTTCTGGTGGTGCGCTGACGCCTATGCATGGCGCCCGAGATTGCGCAGCTTTTTTGGGCGAGCCGAGGAACAATCCAGCCTCCCGACCCTCAGTCGGCGCGCTGCGTCGGCGGGTCGAACCGGTAGCCTGCGCCGCGTATAGTTGTGATGGTTTCGGTGTCGAGCTTGCGGCGCAGCCGCACGATGCGCGAATCGATCGAGCGGTCGAAGGCATCGGCATTTTCGGCGGGCGCCGCCGCAATGATGTCGTCGCGCGTCAGCACCTTGCGCGGGCTGGCCAGAAACAGCCTGAGCAGCGCCACCTGGCCCGGCGACAGCTGTTCTTCCGTACCCGAACGGTGCATGACGATGGCCGACCGCAAATCGACGGTGGCATTTTCCAGCACGATCAGTTCCTGGGCGGACCTGCCGCGCCGCGTCAGCAGGCCGCCGATGCGCGCGGCAAGCTCCCTGACATTGAGCGGACTTTCGACGACATCTGCGGCGCCAAGCTCGAGCGCCAGCACCTTGTCGACCAGATCGGCCGGCCGGCAGATCAGGATGAAATCCGGCCCCGCCTTCCCGTCCGCGCTCTGGCCGCCGCCATAACGCCTGAGCAGGTCCCGCCCTTCCGCCTGGCTGAGGCTGTCGCCGACGATGACGATATCGATGCCTCCGGCCGAAAGCAGGGATTCAGCTTCCCAGGGCTGCCGCGCCTCGCGCACGTCATGGCCGCGCCGGTCGAGATGATCGGCAAGATCGCCGGCCACCACATCGGCGACGGAAACCAGCGCGATGACGGATCGTGCAGCCATGTTTTTCTTCCCGTTCCCCCGCAACCGGATATGAGTGCTGGACATCATGTTTATACCCAATCTACTTTCCGCTGAAAGCGGGAGCGAGGCCATAGTGCGGGCACGGATTGTCATCGTCGAGGACGAGCCCGATCTCCGGGACGCGGTCGCCGAGTATCTCGGCGCCAACGGCTACGATGTGACCCAGGCCGGAAGCGCGGCCGAGGCGCGCGCCTTGCTGGAGACGGAATCGTTTCATTTGGCCATTCTCGACATCGCCATGCCGGGCGAGGACGGACTGTCGCTCGGCCGCTGGCTGCGCTCGAAAATACCGGTCGGCATCATCTATGCCACGGCTGCCGGCACCGCACTCGACCGCATTGTCGGGCTGGAGCTTGGCGCCGACGACTACATCGTCAAGCCCTACGAGTTGCGTGAGGTGCTGGCTCGTGTGCGCAGCGTGCTGCGCCGCGTTCCGCAGCCGAGCCCGCCCCAGGCGGCGAAGACACAAGCCGATGGCGGCCGCCGCCTGACCTTCGGCCCGTTCCAGGCCGACCTCGACGGCAGGCTTGTCACCGGCGCCAACGGCGCCGTCATCGACATGGCCAAGAGCGAGTTCGATGTGCTGGAGGTTTTCCTGACCCGCGCCAACCGGCTGTTGACGCGATCGGCGATCTCCGAGGCGATTGGTTTTGTTGAGGATCCTGAATCGTCGCGCGCCGTCGACATTCGCATCATGCGGCTGCGCAAGAAGATCGAAACCGATCCGGCCAATCCGAAATTTTTGCGCACAGTGCGCGGCGAAGGCTATATCTTCTCGCTGCCGACCGGTGACGGGCACTAGAGCAATTACAGGAAAAGTGTACGCGGTTTTCCGCCCGGAATTGCGTAAAAACAAAGAGATAGAGGCTTCTCCGTTTCCGTGAAACGGTGAAACGCTCTAGCAATTCCAGGAACAGTGCGTAGCGATTTTCCGTTCGGGATTGCATTGAAACATGGAGCGTTTCACCTTTTCGTGAAATGCTCCATAGCTGCCTAATTCGACGGCCCTTTACTGATGGCTGACATGACCGCTGAACCAGCACCACGTATGGACCCGCAAGGCGCTCGCCAGAGCGCCGCGATGGCGGCTGTGCGCGTCGTCCGCCGGTTGCGCGATGCCGGCGACTGGCAGCGCGAGATGGAAACCATCCTCGAAACGCTCTGCAGCGCCATGAATTGCCAGCGCGGCATCCTGTTCAGGCTGCGCGAATTGCCCGGCCAGGGCTTCGCCCAATCGGTCGCCGCCTACTGGATCGATCCTCGCTTCGGCGGCGAACTGGCTTCGCCGACGGTGATCATGCAGTCGATCGTCGATACCGATCCGCTGCTGGAGCGGATTGGAGAGGACGAGCGGCAAGGCAAGATCTTCGCCGGCCATACGCGCGATCTCGACGGGTTCCTCAGGGCCGATTTCGAAAAGCAGCACATCAAGTCGTTCCTGTCGGTATCGGTGTTCGCGCACGGTCATCTGTGGGGCACGTTCGCGGTCAATGACTGCCTAAACGAGCGCGAATGGACCGAAGAGGAAGAGGCGACGATGCACATCATCGCGCTCGCCATCGGCGACGCCATCGAGCACTCGCCGTCCGACGCCCATGCCAGCGAAGTCATCCGCCGCACCATGCTGCAGGCGTCGCTCGACGCCATCATCGTCATCGACGAGACCGGCTCGATCATCGAATTCAATCCGGCCGCCGAAAAGATGTTCGGCTATCAGCGCAGCGACATCCTCGGCAAGGACCTGCTCGATACCGTGGTGCCGGAATATTACCGCAAGGGCTATGTCTCGGGCGCCGAATACATGTCTGGCCGCGGCGCGCCGATGGTTGGCCAACGGCTTGAGACCGTGACACAGAATGCGGCCGGCGAGGTGTTTCCCATCGAATTGACGGCGACCGAGATGCGGGTGGCTGACCGTCAGCTCATCTTCGGTTCGATCCGCGATCTGCGCGATAAGCTGCGCGCCGAAGAAGAGATCAACCGCCAGCGCGAAAAACTGCACCAGAACGAGAAGATGGCGGCGATGGGTTCACTGCTGGCCGGTGTTTCGCACGAGCTCAACAACCCGCTCGCCGTGGTCGTTGCGCAGTCGACGCTGCTGCATGAATTCGCCACCGACCCGCAGACCAAGGTTCGCGCCGAGAAAGTGCGCGCCGCTGCCGAGCGCTGCGGCCGCATCGTCAAAAGCTTCCTGTCGATGGTGCGCCTGCATCCGGCGGCGCAGGCCGAGACCGATCTCAACCAGGTGATCCGCGCCGCACTCGAAGTAACCGCCTATGGCGCACGCTCGAGCGGCATCATCATCGACACCGATTTCGCGCCCGGCCCGCTGCTGGCGATGGCCGATGCCGACCACGTCACGCAGGTGGCCGCCAATTTCCTGATCAACAGCCAACACGCTCTGGCCGGTATCGGCGGCGACCGCCTGATCAAGGTGCGGACATTCCGCAGCGATCGCGGCAACCCCGGGTTTTCGGTCGAGGACAACGGACCGGGCATTCCCGAGGCGATCCGCAGCCGCATCTTCGAATCCTATTTCACCACCAAGCCGGTCGGCGTCGGCACCGGCATCGGCCTGTCGATCTCGAAATCGATCGTCGAGCGCCACAACGGCAATATCTGGTTCGAGGAGGTGCTGCCGCGTGGCGCGCGCTTCGTCGTCCAGCTGCCGGTAATCACCGGCGGCGCGGCAGCAGCCGGCGACAGCCCGGCTCGTTCCAGCGGCTTGCGCCATGCGCTGATCATCGACGACGAACCCGACGTCGCCGGCTCCCTCTCCGACATCCTGGAACTGATGGGTATCAAGTCGCGGGTCGTGCCGGCCTGGACGTCGGCGGCGGCGACCTTGACCGGCCACATGCCGCCAGACATCGTCTTTTCCGACTTGCGCATGCCCGGCACCAGCGGCATTGCCATCTACCGCGAATTGCTCGCCGACAACCTGGCGCTGGCCAAACGCTTCGTGCTGGTCACCGGCGACCTGATCGGCGCCAAGGCCGAGATCGAAGCCTTGCCGGCGCCGCAGCGCCCGCAAATCCTGGAAAAGCCGTTCTCGACGCTGGACGTCCGCGGCGTACTCTCGGCAATAGCCGACCAGGTCGCCGCCGCCGGCTAAGTTTTCGGAAGCACCCATGTAGGGTCTATCGAGATTCGGGTCAGGCCGAGTCGAGAATGGTGGTTCCCGAGAACCGGAGCGGAGCGTACTTGAAGTACGCGAGCACCGGAAGCGCAGGGAACCTCCATGCGCAGGCCGGCCTCACCCGAATATCGATAGGCCCTAAAAAGGAGGCTCCCGACCGAGGGAAGCGGCGGGAGCCAAGAACGAGCGCGGGAGGAAGCGCTCGGGAGGTTCAGAAAACGTTGGGTGTCGTGGTCAGCGGCGCTGCGTTGGCGATCATGCGGACGGAACGCGCCTTGTGCACGCCGGACTGGGCGGCGATGACGCGCAGGCACTCCGCGCTCTCGGCGCCCCAGGCCTGACCCTGGCAGGCAAAATCGATTTCCGGCTCCGGCAGCCGGGCGGTCTTGATGGTGGTCGGCGCGCCCTGGACAACATTGGCCGGCGGGTTGAGCGAAGCAAAAGCCGGACCGGAAGCCGGTGTCAGGAACATGACGGCCAGAGCGCAGGCGCCCAGCATGGAGAACATCGCAACCGGATGGTCGCTGGCGCGCTGACGCAGTGCCAGTTTGGCGCGTCGTTCGTTGCTAGTGATCTCGACTTTCGTATGCATTGCTGCTCCCCTTCGTTTTCTTATGAAACGAACCTAAGCGCGCCTGGTAACGGGCGAATGATGCGCTTGGCTTGCCCGCGTAACAGGTTTGAAACAAGAAATTCGGGCATATCCGGACAGATCCGGTCATGTGCCGACGGCAAGATGCGTTTGCGAAGCTGTTTCATCCGGGCAATCAAATGTTGACGACAGGCGGGCCGCGAACGCACCAAGCCCGCTTCCTGTCGGCCGCACTATGAACAAGCTCACACTGCGGATCGAATTTGCGGACGCCAGGTATTTTCGTCTCGGAGCGGGCCGTGTTTTGAAGCTCGGCACGGCCAAATCCGCATGCCGGACAGCTATTTCACGCCCCCGGTTAACGCCCGGATATTCCGGGATTTTCTGGCTTTCAGCTGGTCCTGTTGTGCCGACTTGAAAAGTTGTGATTTCTACAAGCCATTGCATTTCAATGTAAAATATGGTTTTATTGAATGAGTATTCAATAAAAGAAGAGCTTTTTTATGAACCCGCATCTCCGTGACGTGGCGATCCCCAATGATTGGGACCGGCGGGGTCTGCCGGGCTGGAGTTATCACTCCGACGCGCTTCTCGAACTTGAGAAGGAATACGTCTTCCGCAACCATTGGCAGATCGCCGGCCATGTCTGCGACGTGCCGAATGCCGGCGACTATCTGACTATGGACGTGGTCGGCGAGCGGGCGCTCATCGTGCGCGGCAAGGACGGCGTCGTGCGCGCCTTCAACAACATGTGCCGGCATCGCGGCAGCCGCGTCGTCGCCGACAGCCAGGGCACCTGCAAGAACGCGCTGGTCTGCCCGTTCCATGGCTGGGTCTACAATCTCGACGGCACGCTGCGCGGCGCCGCCCGGCCGCGCTCCTTCCCCGAGCTCGACAAGACCGAATTCGGCCTGATGCCGCTCGACCTTGAGATATGGATGGGCTTCATCTTTGTCCGCTTTCGCAAGGGCGGCCCGCAGCCTTCGGTGGCCGAACTGTTGAAGCCGATCGAGGCCGAGATGGCACACTACAACGTGGCCGAGATGGTGCCGTCCTGGGGCATCTGGACACAGAAAACGCCGGTCAACTGGAAGTCGGTGCGCGACGTCGACAATGAAGGCTACCACGTCGCCATGGCGCATCCGGCGCTGCAGGATCTCTACGGCTCGACCTATTTCGACGAGCCGTTCATCAACGGCGTGTCGCGCTCGTTTGCCACCTACAATCCGCATGCCGGCCGGCGCTGGAGCGTGCGCGAATACATCAAGCTCACGCCCGATGCCTCACACCTGCCGGAGCATCTGCGCAGGGCCTGGATCTATTACGGCATCTTCCCCAACAACGCGCTGTCGATCATGCCGGAATCGGTGCAGTTCTATCAGGAGTTCCCGCTGTCGACCGGCGAGACGCTGCTGCGCGGCGCCATCTACCGCTACCCCGACGAGACCCGGGAACAGGCGGCCGCCCGCTATCTCGCCTACCGCATCGACCGCGATACCATGAACGAGGACGTGCAGCTTTCCGTCTGGTCAAACGAGTCCATGATCTCGGAGGCCTTCGAGGGTTTTTATCTCTCCGACCTCGAATACGGTGTGCGCACCCACCACGACCATCTGCGCAAGCAGATCCCGGTGCTGGGCCTGGAGACGGCGCCGGAGGAGAAGGACATGTGGAACCTCAATGAGGCTATGCGCTCGCAGGTGTAGGGGCGGAACTGCCAGTCACCCCTGCCACACGCCCTCTTTGCGCAGATCATCCATGGTCCGCGAAATGCCTTCGCGCAGGATCGCCACCATGTCGTCGATCTGCTCTCGCGTGATGATCAGCGGCGGCGACATCACGCACATGTTGATCAGCGGCCGGACCAGGAGGCCGAGTTCGTGGCAATGCGCGTCGATGCGCTTGCCGACATCCTTGTCGAGCTGCAGCGGATCCTTGCTTTCGCGGTCGGCTACGCACTCGACGCAGCCCATCAGGCCCATGCCGCGGACTTCGCCAACCAGCGGCAGTTCCTCCAGCGTCTTCAACTGCGCCTGGAAATAGGGCGCGACATCGCGCGTGTGGGCCAGCACGCTGTCTTCCAGGATATCGAGGTTCTTCAGCGCCACCGCGCAGCCGATGGGATGACTGGTATAGGTCAGGCCATGGCCGAACATCGCATCGGGATGGTTGGAACGGCGCATTTCCTGAAGCAGCCGCTCCGAGATGATGACGCCGCCAAGCGGGAAATAGCCTGATGTAACGCCCTTGGCGAAGGTGATCATGTCGGGGTCGATGCCGAAGCCATCGCCGGAGGCAAAGACATGGCCGAGCCGCCCGAAGCCGGTCACCACCTCATCGGAGATATAGAGGATATCGTTGTCCCTGCAGATTTCGCGAATGCGCTGGAGATAGCCATCCGGCGGCACGACGACGCCGCCGGATGCCTGCACCGGTTCGCCGACGAAAGCACCGATCTTCTCTGCGCCGACGCGGGCGACCGTATCGCGAAACTGATCGACCAGGAAATCGCAGAAGGCGGCGATGTCAATGCCTTTCGGCCGCCGGAACGGGTCTGGCGAGGACAGTTTGACGACCAGATCGTCGGCGCCGTCCATCCAGTCGCGGTCGCGCGGCCGGCCGTTGAGCGAGGCCGACAGATAGGTCGAGCCGTGATAGGCGCCGCCGCGGCTGAGGATCAGCTTCTTTTCCGGCCGCCCGCGCACATTGTTGTAGAACTGCATGAAGCGCAGCGCCGTCTCGACAGCCGACGATCCGCCGGTGGTGAAGAAGGTATGGCTGAGATCGCCCGGCGCATGATCGGCGAGGCGCTTGGCGAGCTCGGCCGACGGCGCATTCATCGTATACCAGGGCGTGTTGTAGGACAGCATCATCGCCTGGTCGTACATCACCCTGGCCAGCTCCTCGCGGCGGTGGCCGACATTGATGCACCACATGCCGGCCGGCCCGTCGATCAGTCGCTTGCCTGTTACATCGGTGATGTAGATGCCATCGCCCTCGCCAATCAGCGCACGCGCTTCATTGCCGACCGAGCCGGCATAAGGCCAGGGCTGGATGAGATGGCGCTTGGCCAGCTCGACCGCATCGCCACCGTCAGCCATTTCCATCGCTCTTAGGTCTCTTGCAGCCGCCATCATTGCCTCGCATCGTCTGAGCGTAATTTCACCGGACAGAAAGCGAAGCGCCAAGGGCAGGAAAGCCGGCTTTCTTCACTTCATTTTGAATGTCCGTTCAATCAATATTGCAGAAATAGCGCTTGATTTCAATGCACGGATGCGCTCATGATGAAAGAAAGCCGGCAAGCTTGGAGCGCAACCAGCAAAGCGCGCTCCGCAAAAATTGGGAACAGGCAGCCGGCCCGGTCAATGGGAGCATCATGGCGGAACAGTTCGAGCCAGCAACCGAGATCACGCCCGGGTCGCTGCAATGACGGTAGCTGCCGAAGGGGTGCCCACGCGACCATGACGCGAGCAAGGCGAAACGCCCTTCTGCAGTCCGAATCCGTCCAGGGCCTTGCCCTGATCAGCCCGACCTTGGTCTACGCTTTGATCCTGCTGCTGGTGCCGATCCTGGTGGTCTTCGCCCACTCCTTCTGGACGCAGAACTACCTCACCATCGACCATACATTCACGCTGGAGAATTATCGCATCGCGCTGACCGAGCCGATCTACCGCGATCTGCTCTGGCGCTCGCTCTACATTTCGCTGACGGTGAGCTTTTTCACCGTCATCCTCGCCTATCCGATCGCCTATTTCATCTCGTTCCATGGCGGTCGCCACAAGAGCCTGTGGCTGTTCCTGATTACCATCCCGTTCTGGACCAGCTATCTCCTGCGCGTGATGTCATGGAAAGTCATCCTCGGCTATAATGGCGTGCTGAATTCCGGCCTGATGGGCCTCGGCATCATCGACGAACCATCGACCGCGCTACTCTACAATTCCAGCGCCGTCATCATCACGCTCACACACGCCTGGGCGGCCTTCGCCATCCTGCCGATCTTCGTTTCGCTCGAGAAGGTCGACCGCACCTTGGTCGAGGCTGCCACCGATCTTGGCGACGGCCCGCTGCGCTCCTTCCTGCGCGTGACGCTGCCGCTGTCGGCGCCGGGCGTCATCTCGGCCGCTCTCATCGTCATGATCCCCACCGTCGGCGACTACGTCACCCCAAGGCTGGTCGGCGGCAAGGATGGCGTGATGATCGCCAATGCCATCGAGTCGCAGTTCCATAAGGCCTCCAACTGGCCACTCGGCGCGGCATTGTCCGTGACCACCATGCTGGTCGTGACGCTGATGGCGG
This sequence comes from Mesorhizobium sp. LNJC394B00, assembly GCF_000502555.1. Classification (NCBI taxonomy): domain Bacteria; kingdom Pseudomonadati; phylum Pseudomonadota; class Alphaproteobacteria; order Hyphomicrobiales; family Phyllobacteriaceae; genus Mesorhizobium; species Mesorhizobium sp. LNJC394B00. The sequence continues at coordinate 165,571 of NZ_AYWH01000008.1, read as the reverse complement.
GCGCCACCGTGCTCATCATCCGCGCGCTGCAGAGGCTGGCGCGATGACGGCGAGGCGGCGCCTTTTTCCCGGCGGCTGGCTGTCCGCCTACGCCTTCCTCTACGTCGTCTTTCTCTATCTGCCGGTGATCTTCCTGCCGATCTTCTCGATCAACACCACGCCGACGCCAAAATTTCCTCTCACCGGCTATACGCTGAAATGGTACCAAGACCTGCCGAAGACGCCGGCGCTGCTTGACGCCGCCTGGAACAGCCTGATCGTCGGTATCTCGGCATCGGTGCTGGCGACGCTGCTCGGCATCCTCGCCGCCCGCTCGATCACCCGCTACCGCTATCCCGGCCGCCGCACAATCAATGGCCTGATCATGGCGCCGCTGGTGCTGCCGGAAATCATCCTCGCCATCTCCATGCTGCTGGTCATGCTGCAGTTAGGCCTGAGCCTGTCGCTGTTCACCGTCGTGCTCGGCCATGTCCTGATCTGCATTCCCTATTCGATGACGGTGCTGACCGCCGGTTTCGAGGGCTTTGACCGCAGCCTCGAAGAAGCCTCCGCCGATCTCGGCGAGAGTGCCTTCGGCACCTTCCGGCGGGTGACGCTACCGATGGTGGCGCCGGCGATCATTTCCAGCCTCCTGGTCTGCTTCACCATCTCGCTCGACGAGTTCGTCATCGCTTTCTTCCTGACCGGCACCGAGACGACGCTGCCGATCTATATCTGGGGCCAGTTGCGCTTTGCCGCCAAGCTGCCGGGTGTGTTGGCGCTGGGCACGCTGCTGCTGGTTGCCTCTTTCGTTTTGATGACCGTTGCCGAGATCCTGCGCCGCCATGCGGCCAGACGCACCCAGAGCGAGGGAGGCCTCTATGCCTGAGCAGTCCCGGGCCGAACGGCCTCAGGATGAGCCATCCAAGCAAGATAATTCCGAGCGGGCCCAATCTGATCGACCCCAAACCGACCGGGCAATGATCGAAATCCGCAGCGTTACCCGCAGCTATGGGGCGTTCAAGGCGCTCGACGACGCCTCGCTGACCATCAAGGAGGGCGAGTTCTTTTCGCTGCTCGGCCCTTCCGGCTGCGGCAAGACCACGCTGCTGCGCATGATTGCCGGTTTCGACAACCCGACCAGCGGCTCGATCTCGGTCGGCGGCCAGTCGATGGAAGGCATCCCGGCCAACCGCCGGCCGACCAACATGGTATTCCAGAGTTATGCCATCTTCCCGCATCTCAATGTCGAGCAGAATGTCGCCTATGGGCTGAAACGGCTCAGGCTGGGAGGAACGGAAGAAAAGCGCCGCGTCGAGGAAGCGCTGGCGCAGGTGTCGCTCACCGGCCTCGGCAAACGCCTCGCCACCGAGCTTTCCGGCGGCCAGCGCCAGCGCGTGGCGCTCGCCCGCGCCTTAGTGATGCGGCCCAAGGTGCTGCTGCTCGACGAGCCGCTGTCGGCTCTCGACAAGAAATTGCGCGAGCAGATGCAGGTCGAACTGCGCCGCCTGCAGCAGGCGGTCGGCATCACCTTCGTGCTGGTCACCCATGACCAGTATGAGGCGCTCGCTATGTCCGACCGCATCGCCGTAATGTTCGGCGGCAAGATCGCCCAGGTCGCCTCGCCCAAGGAAATCTACCAGCGGCCGGTCAACCGCCAAGTCGCCGATTTCCTCGGCGGCATGAATTTCGTAAAAGCGCAGATCATAGAGGAGAATGCCGCCTCGCTGGTCGTCGACACGCTGGGCTTCGGCCGCGTCAGGACCGACAAGCCGAAGGCCTTCATGCGCAATGGGGGCGGCGCCACTCTGGGCATCAGGCCGGAGCGATTGCGCGTGCTGTGGGACAATGCGACGGCGAAATTCGAAGTGGCCGGCAAGGTGGTCGAACGCCACTATTTTGGCGAGATCACCCACCTGATCGTCGAGATACCCGGATTGGAAAAGCCACTGTCGGTCACCGAGACCAACGACTTCGGCGCCGACGATATCCCCGTCGGCACGTCGGTCCGCCTCGGCTACGATCCCGAGGCCCTGGTGGCGATGGCGGACTGAGCATGATCCCGAAAAGTGGGAACCGATTTTCGGAATAAGATCATGCTCCACTAAGAATTTTAAGTTCCGTCGCGATCTGTTTGGCTGCGATCCGCCCCATCACGATGGCGCCTTCGACATAGCCCGGGAATGACGGCGACAGTTCCGACGATGCGAAATGAACAGGATCTGCGCCGGCACGGATCGTGCGCTCGGCATCCCGTGCCGTCACATCGACAATAAGGTCGCTGTAGGCGCCGCCGCTCCAGCGGTCATCGATCCAGTCGCGCTGGCTGAAATCGACAATGTCGGCCGCCTCCGCGCCAAGGGCATCAACGAGCCTTGCCGTGACCTCCGCACGCAACGCCGCGTCCGCGAGCGGACGCCAATGCAAGGCCAGCGGTCCGCCGACGAAGACGACCAGCGCGGCATGTTGCGCATCCTTGCTGGCGTCACAGGCGAACAGGCCCGGCAGGTCGCGCCACATCACCATGCCGCACAGGTCGCGCTCGCGCCAGAACGGCGTGGGATAGCGCACCAGGATCTTGATCACCGCACCGCTTTCCCAGACGCCGAGCGCCTTTGCGAGAGCCGGCGGCAGAGCGGGCGCGAAATCCAGCTTCGCGGCCGTCGCCGGCGGCAGCGCGACCAGCACTCTTCGCGCTTCGATGGCGCTGCCTGCCGAGACGGCACGAACCCCTTGCGGCCCGTGCTCGATGCGCGTAACCGGCTCGTTCAGCCGAACGCTATCGCCGAGATCTCCCGCCATGTCCTCGGCCAGCGACTGCATGGTTTCGAGCAGCGAATATTGCAGCTCGGGCACCTCGTTGGTGATGCGGCGGTCATTGTCGATGAGGTACCACAGCGGCACCTTGTCCATCGCCAGGCACCACAGGCCTTCGATCATCGAGCGGAAAGCCGTCTTGGCGTCAGTGGGATCAGGCTGGCGTTCGAGCCAGGCGGCAGCGCTCATGCCGGCGATCGAGGGATCGTCCGGCTCGATCGCATTCATCCGCTCGCGGATTGCGATCGCGCCATGATAGGTCCGTTCGGCCTCTTCGACCGACAGCGATGGATGGGTGATGAAATCGCCATTCACATAGGTTTCGACGAAGGCCTTGCCACGGGACGCGGCCAGCGCCGTCACCTCCGGCATGTCTTCGCAGAAAAACTGGCCGCCGCTGTCGATGCGCTCGCCAAGCCCGTTGCGAATAGCCTCGACCCTGCCGCCGACGCGGTCGCGTGCTTCGAGCAGCACGACATCGATGCCGGCCTTTCTCAGCTCAAGCGCAGCCGACAGGCCCGTGAAACCGGCGCCGACGATGACGACATCGGTTCTTTCAGTCCTGTCGCTCAATAGCCGGCCTTGATCTTCTCGAATTCCGTGACCATGCGCTGCTTGAGCTCAGGCGGCACCGGCTGCTGGAACAGCGTCTTGTCCAAAAACTTGTCGAGATTGTCGAAGCCACGGTCGCTCAGCACCTGATGGTCGATCGCGGCCATCCCGGCGCTGTTGCCGTGGCCGTAGCCGAAGGTCTTGACCAAGTAATCGGACACGGCATGCGCGTTGACCGCACTGAGGAAATCATAGGCCTGATCGAGCTTGCCCGGCGCATCCTTCATCAGCACATAGCCGCACACCCAGGTGGATATGCCTTCCCTGGTGTCGCGGTTCATGGCGATCGGCATGCCTTGGCCCTTGAGCGTCACGAAGGTCTCATTCCAGCCCCAGACGAGGTCGACCTCATTGCCGGTAAAGGCCTGGTTGAGGTCGGTGTCGTCGGTCCAGTAAAAGCGGACGTTCTTGTGGACGTCACGCAGGAAGGCGGACGCCTCCTGGAACTGCGCGTCGGTCATCTTGGTCCAGTCCTTGAGGCCGATGACCAGGCTGGCCAGCGCATAGGCGTCATCGACATTGTCGCCGATGGTGACGCGGCCCTTGAATTTGGGATCGGCGAAAATCTTCAGCGACTGCGCTTCCTCCGCCGTGACCTTGTCGGTGCGGTAGAGCAGCGAAGTGTTGCCCCAGTCGAACGGCATGAACCAGGCCTTGCCGTCGGCGGTGACGGCGAGATCCTTCATCGCCATGATGCCGGGATTGAGATCCTGCCAGCCGGCGATCCGGGAGGTGTCGAGCGGCTGCAGAATGCCGGCCGCGCGCCACTTGGTCACGCTTTGCGAGCAGGGGTGGGCGATGTCGGCCTTGAAGCCGGCGCGCATCTTCTGGAACGCTTCCTCCTCGTCGCCGAAGAAAGCAAAGGTCGGCTCGGCGCCGTATTTGGCGGTGTAGTCGGGGTGCAGCAACGGATCTTCATAACCCGACCAGTCGAACACGACGAGGTCTCCGCCGCCTTCGGCATAAGCAAGCACGGCGCCTGCGCCGACCGTAAGGGCGGCAGCAAGAGCAAGGCGGCGAAGCATGGAATTCATGGCGCGAAACTCCTCATCGCGAAAAGCGGCCGGGCGACGTTACGGAATTTCAGCGGCCTTGGCGAGACCGTCTGCCCGGCGCACTGACAGGCAGACGGAGGAAGCCGGACAGAGCTTTTGTACCCCGCCTTGATCTTCTCGAATTCGGCGATCATCTTGAGCTTGAGCGACGACGGCACGGGCGATTGGAACAGGGTCTTGTCGACGAATTTCTGCACATCGTCATAGCCCTTTTCTTTCAGGATCGCCGGGTCGACGCCGGCCATGCCCTTGGCGTTGGCCTGGCCATAACCCCAGTCCTTGACCAGCACCTTGGCGGTCTCGGGATCGTTGATCGCGTTGAGGTAGTCATAGGCCTTGTCGACATTGCCGGGTGCGTCCTTGAACAGCACGTAGCCGCAGACCCAGGTCGAGATGCCTTCGTCCGTATCCTTCTTGGACTTGATCGGCACACCGGCAGCGACGGATTGTACCGTGGCATCGTTCCATGCCCAGGCGAGATCGACCTCGCCGCCGCTCAGCAACTGGACGACGTCCGTGGTATCGGTCCAGTAGGAGCGGACATTCTTGTGCACCTGGCGCAGGAAGTCGGACGCCTGCTTGAACTGGTCGTCCGTCATCTTGGTCCAGTCCTTGAGCCCCATGGCAAGGCTGGCCAGCGCATAGGCGTCGTCGACATTGTCGCCGATCGAGACCCGCCCCTTGAACTTGGGATCGGCGAAGGCCTTCAGCGACTGCACATCCTTCGCGTCGATCTTGTCGGAGTTGTAGGTGAGCTGGGTGTTGCCCCAGTCCCACGGCATGAACCAGGCCTTGCCGTCCGAAGTGGTGGCCAGATCCTTCATCGCCATGATGCCGGGATTGAGATCCTTCCAGCCGGTGATCCTCGAGGTGTCGAGCGGCTGCAGCAGCCCCGCCTCGCGCCACTTTGTCACGCTCTGCGAGCAGGGATGACCAAGATCGGCCTTGAAGCCGGAGCGCACTTTTTCGAAGGCTTCGTCCTCGTCGCCGAAGAAGGCGAAGGTCGGCGAGTCGCCGTTCTTCTCGACATATTTGGGGTGGAAGCTCGGGTCCTCATAGCCGGACCAGTCGAACACGATCAGGTCCTTGTCGGCGGGGACCGCAATCGCCGCGGCCGAACCAGCCAGCGTCGCCGTCAGCGCCAATGTCAGTGTCAGGCGTCGGGCTATTCTTTTCATGCTGTTCCATCCTCTTTGTTTCTGATTGTTCGCTCCGGCTTGGATCCGCCGGTTGTTGTCAACGTCCGCTGTCCGGCGGGTAGTGCTTCGGAAAGGCGGCCGACAGGAATTCGTTTGCCGCCTGTAGCGCGCTCTCACGGGTGACGTCCTCGGTCCCCATCATCAGCCGCAGCCACAAGCCCTCCAGCATGGCGCTGAGCGCCAGCGCCATGACCTGCGGCTCATAGCCATAACCACCGCCCTGCTTGAGCGTGGCACAGAGGTCGATGAAGATCTTCTGGTAGGCCGCGTCGCGCGCGCCGCACAGCGCCTGGTAGGTCGGCCGCGACTTGGCCTCGCCCCAGAACGCGCACCACGCCGCGAGCTTGCGCTTGTTGCAGATCGAACGGTCGAAATCGGCGGCGACCAGCGCCCGCAGCTGCCGGGCTGGATCCTCGCCGGCCTTGGTCAGCGCGACGCGCCAATGCGCCGCATATTCGTCGGCCATATAGGCCAGGGTGGCGACGAGCAGCTTCTCCTTGCTCTCGAAATGGAAGTTGACGATGCCGCGCGACAGGCCGGCGCCGTCAGCGACATCGGCCATCGTCGTTTCCGAATAACCGCGCTTGGCCAGCGAATCGATGGTCGCTTCGATCAGCTGCTGTTGCCTGACCTCCTTCGACGCCTTGCGGCCGCGTTTTTCCGGCTCGGTTTTTCCAGACGTGTCGGAGGATCGCTCTTCGCGCGCTGCAGCTTTCATCGGTGCCGTCATGCTCCACATTGCCGGCTATCCCACCACAGCCGGCTTCCACCCGCGAAGATGAGTGGGACGGTGCTCGCCACTGTCAAGCACCTTCTGCATGGCTTCCCAGGTCTTGATGTTCTTGTCGACATAGGCCGCTCCGACCGCGACTGCCGCCGTCTCGTAGAGCGGGCCTTTCAGCCTTTCCAGCTCGCCGCGTGCGACCTCGCGGTACCAAGAATTGCGGTCCTTCACAGTGACATCGGCAAAGCCGGCGCTGCGCATCGCTTGCGCATAGCGTGCCGGCGAGGCCATGGCGAAGGACAGGCCTTCGGCCGCGACATAGGCCTTCATCTCAGATGACGGCTCGCCGTCATGGCCGATCAGCCAGTCGGAGGCGGCAAGGACGCCGCCCGGCTTCAGCACGCGGAAGATTTCCGCAAACAGCGCGTCCTTGTCGGACACGTGCACCAGCGCATCCTTGGAGAAGACGACATCGAACGAAGCGTCGGCAAAAGGCAGCGGCCCCGGCGGCGCCTGGACGAAGCTGGCGCGGTCTGAAAGCCCTCGTGCAGCGGCATGCTTTCTGGCCGCCTCGATCACCGGCCGCTCGATGTCGAAGCCGGTGGCATGAGCAGCACCGTGGCGCTCCACCAGATGCAGCGCGATGCCGCCGGAGCCGCAGCCGATGTCGAGGATCGTCTTGCCCCTGAGCGACAGCCCTTCGACCACCCGGTCGACCTCGTCTGGTCCGCCCGGCGACAGATAGCCCTCGCCCCACGCGCCTCGAGGAAGCGGATCGCGGCGTCGTCATATTCCGGCTCGCCATCTGCCGTTTCGATCATCAGACCTTAAGTCCCGTCAGCCGAATTGCGCAGGTTCGAATGCCGGCAAAGCGTAGCGTATTAACAGGAAAACGCAATATCATTTGTTGAACATTCATTCAGAACGGCTGGACAGAATAGCCGCTGCCGTGCCAAATTCCGCGCATTCGGCGACAAATCACGCGAAAATGAAGGGTCGAGCACCATGAAGGCTGGGCGCGAATGAAAGCTTGGGATGCGATCGTCATCGGCGGCGGACACAACGGCCTGGTCAACGCCTGCTATTTGCAACGCGCCGGGCTCGACGTGCTGGTGGTGGAAAAGAACGACTGGGTCGGCGGCGCCGCCACCAGCCGCGAGTTGACGCCGGGCTTCCTCTACTCCAACTGCTCCTATGTCTGCTCGCTGTTTCGCCCCGAGATCATGCGCGACCTCGAACTGCCGCGTTTCGGCTTGCAGGTTATTTCCTATGAAGGCGGCGCCGTGTTCACCCGCGACGGCGACTACCTCGCCAATTACCGTGACCACGATGCGCACCGGCGCGAATTCGCCCGCTTCTCCAGGCGCGACGCGGAGGCCTATGACCGCTATTCGCGCGACGTGACGCGGCAGTGCCGTTTCATCCAGCCGCTGCTGATGCGCACCGCACCGGACCCGGCCAGTCTCAAGCCGCGCGACCTCGGAGAGCTTCTCTATCTCGGCAAGAAATTCGTCGGCCTGTCATCAGAAGAAATGGCGCTGACGCTGCGCTTCTGGACCATGTCGATCTCGGAATTCCTCGACGAATATTTTGAGACCGATGTCATCAAGGCGAACTTCGCTTTGTCCGGCATTATCGGTACCGCGCTCGGGCCGATGTCGCCCGGCACAGCCTACGTGCTGCTGCACCATTATATGGGTGAGGTCGACGGCTCGGTCGGCGCCTGGGGCTATGCGCGCGGCGGCATGGGCGCCGTCACCAAGGCGCTCGCCGCTTCATTCAAGGCGTCCGGCGGCGCTATCCGCACCGGCGCCGAGGTCGACCATGTGCTGGTGAGCCGAGGCAAGGCCAAGGGCGTGGTGCTGGCCGGCGGCGAGGAGGTCTACGGCAAGCTCGTCGTCTCCAACGCCGACGTCAAACGCACATTCCTGAAACTGGTCGAGGAGAAGGAACTGCCCGACATTTTCCTGCGGCGGGTCAGGAACTTCAAGATCCGCGGCTCCTCCGGCAAGGTCAACATCGCGCTGGATTCTCTGCCGGAATTCCCGGCACTGCCGAAGGATTCACCCGTTTACCGCGGCGACATGCATTTCACCGATTCCATGGAGCGCATGGAGCGCGCCTATGACGACTGGAAGGCCGGTCGCTGGTCGGCCGACCCATTCCTCGACATGGTCATCCCAACGACGCTCGACCCGACCATGGCGCCGCCGGGCAAGCATTTCATGAGCTGCTTCGTGCAGTACGCACCGCCCAAGGTGAAGGGCCAGGTCTGGACCGATGCCGACCGCGACGGTTTCGCCGAAAGCGTAGTTGCGCAGATCGCCGAATACTCGCCAGGCTTCCGCGACCGCATCGTCCATATGGAGGTGCGCACGCCGCGCGAGATCGAAGCCGAGGTCGGCCTCACCGAAGGCAACATTTTCCAGGGCGAGCTGACCTTCGACCAGCTGCTGTTCAACCGCCCGGTGCCGGGCTACGCACAATACCGCTCGCCGGTCGGCGGGCTCTATATGTGCGGCTCCTCGACACATCCCGGCGGCGGCGTCATGGGCGCACCCGGCCGCAATGCGGCAGCCGAGATCCTGCGCGACCTCGCCAAATCGACCTCCCATATGAGCCCGGCCCATGACGTCATTTGATGCCATCATCATAGGCGGCGGCCATAACGGCCTTGTCGCTGCCGCCACTCTAGCGAAAGCCGGCCGCAAGGTGCTGGTGCTGGAAGCGGCCGGCGATGTCGGCGGCGCGGCGCGCACCGAAGAGTTTGCGCCGGGTTTTCGGGTCTCCTCGATCGCGCATGTGCTGAACCGCCTGCACCCCGACGTGGTGAAGACATTGGAGCTGGAGAAACACGGGCTGCAGGTCACCCGCGCAGACTTCATTCCGTCGGTCGCCTTGGCGAGGGACGGCCCGCCGCTTGTCCTGCATGGCGCCTATGGCGAAGTGCTGACCGGCTCCACTCCGTCCGAGCAGTCCGCCTGGAAGGAATTGCGCGCGCAACTCATGCGCTATGCCGGCATCCTGAAACCGTTCCTGTCGCGGCGCCCGCCCGATCTCGGTGGCATGTCCCTGCTTGAAACCGCAGCGCTCGGCCAGACGGCCGTGGCGCTGAAAAAGCTCGGCAAGGAAGACATGCGCGACTTCCTGCGCGTTCTCCTGATGAACGTCGCCGACCTGCTCGACGAGCAGCTTGCCGATATCAGGCTGAAGGGCCTGCTTGCCTTCGACGCCACGCTTGGTAGCCATCTCGGCCCGCGTTCGCCGACCTCCCTGCTCGGCCTCTACTATCGGCTGGCCGGCGAGACCGGCGGTGCGGCAGGGGCACAGATGCTGCCGAAAGGTGGCATGGGTGCGGTCGTCGCCGCGATCCGCGCGGCGGCGGAGAAAGCCGGCGTTACCATCCGCACAGCGGCCTCGGTGGCAAAGATCATCGTCGAGAAAGGCCGCGCCGTCGGTGTCGCGCTCGACAGCGGCGAGGTGCTGCGCAGCAGAACCATCGTCGCCGCCATCAACCCGGCGACCACCATGCTCGGCCTGGTCGGGTCACGCGAAATCGACACCGGCTTCGTGCGCAAGGTGAAGAACATCCGCATGAAGGGCGATGCGGCCAAGCTCCATCTAGCGCTAGACCGGCCCCCACAATTCACCGGCGTCGACGCCGCCAGTCACAAAGGCCGGCTTGTCATTGCCCCCTCGCCCGACCATGTCGAGCGGGCCTTCAACCCGTCCAAATATGGCGAGTTTTCGCCCGAACCGGTGATGGAAACCACGCTGCCCTCACTTGCCGATCCGTCGCTCGCACCTGCCGGCGCCTGCGTGCTGTCGGCGGTGGTGCAATACGCGCCCTACGCTCTGAAAGAGGGCTGGGACGCTGGCAAGCCGAAATTCCTCAGCGCTGTCATGGCGCAGCTCGAAGCCTACGCCCCCGGTATCAGCAAGTCCGTGCTGCATGCCGAGCTTTTGACGCCAGCCGATATCGAAGCCAACTACCGCATGCCGGGCGGCCATTGGCACCACGGCGAATTGCAGGCCGACCAGATGTTGATGTCGCGGCCGGTCTCCGGCTGGTCGGGCTACGACACGCCGATCGAGGGGCTGTTCCTGGCCGGCGCCGGTTCGCATCCAGGCGGCGGCGTTTCGGGTGCTCCCGGTTTGAATGCGGCGCGGCGCATCATAGCGACGAAGGGATGACCGGATGTTTCAGCCAGTCAACGCCGCACTCTACGGCGAAGGAATGTCGTCATGACGAGTCCGATCAACAACGCCGCCCGCACCACAGCGCAGGGCCATTTCCGCACCTTGCGTCTCGGCACGCCGTTCCAGCCGCGCATCGATGCGGTGGCCAAAACTCAGGACTGGTACAATTGGGCCGGCTATCGCGCGCCGCATTCGCTGTGGGACGAGGAACTCGAATATTTCGCCATCCGCAGCCAGGCGGCTTTGTTCGACATCTCGCCGATGACCAAATACCGCATCGAGGGGCCGGATGCCGAAGCCTTCCTCGATCGCGTCACGCTGCGCGATGTCACCAAGCTGAAACCCGGCCGCGTCCACTACACCGCATGGTGCGACGACGAAGGTTTTGTCCTCGATGACGGCACGCTGTTCCGGCTGTCGCCGACCCGCTTCCGCCTGTGTTCGCAGGAGCGGCACCTGCCCTGGCTGCTCGACAGCGCCATCGGTTTCGAAGTGACCGTCGAAGAAGAGACTGAAAGCGTCGCTGGTCTCGCTCTGCAAGGCCCAACCTCCTTCGCCGTGCTGCGCGAGGCCGGCTTTGCCGGCGTTGAAAAACTCAAAGTGTTCGATCTCGCCGAGTTCCCGCACGATGGCGGCACTATCACCATCTCGCGCACCGGCTTCACCGGCGATCTCGGCTACGAACTGTTCGTGCCGGCCGAAAAAGCGCTCAGCCTCTGGGACCGCCTGATGACGGCAGGCGAACTGCGCGGCATCCGCGCCATCGGCTACGCCGCCCTCAACCGCGCCCGGCTGGAAGCCGGCCTCATCGTCGCCAATGCCGACTTCACCACCGCAGACCATGCCATTCGCGCCGACCGTCTGCGCATGCCGGACGAGATCGGTCTCGGCTTTATGGTCGCCCTGGGAAAAGGCCATTTCAATGGCCGCCGCGCCATCCTCGAAGCCCGTGCCAAACGCAAGCTGCTTTACGTGCTGGTCGGGTTGGAGATCGAAGGCAACATCCCGGCCGAACACGCCATCGTCTATCACAAGAAGCATCAGGAGGTCGGCCTGGTCAACGCCGCCATGTGGTCGCCGATGGCCAAGCGCAACATTGCCATCGCCTCGCTGACGCGTCCCTATGGTGATACGATGGTGGAAGACCTCTGGGTCGAGATCTACGCCATGCGCGAGTTGCAGTACCAGAAGCTGATGAAGCGGGCCAAGGTGGTGGCCCGTCCTTTCATCAAGCTCGACCGCCGCACCGCCAATCCGCCGGCGGATTTCTGATCATGGCCGACGAACCGGATGATGAGACGGAAGCCGCCGAACAGTGGCAGCTGGTCAACACGCCGCTCGGCGAAAAATGGTCGGGTCGTACCCGCTATGCCGCCGCCATGTACTTCTACAAGCGCGGCGAAATGAGCGCCGAGACGCTGGAAGTCTACCGCATCTGCGCGCGGCTGGACTGGGAGAACCCGCTGCCGATGATCAGGGATCGCGGCGGCCAGGATTGGCTGAAGCGCATGGGCGCTTAAGCCTCAGCCTATGGTTCTTTCGAGAACGCTCAGCCAGTTGCGATAGGCTATCTTCTCGATCAACGCGCGTCCGAAACCGCGCGCGGCCAGCGCATCTATCAGCTTCGGCAGACCGGCAACGTCGCCGATGACGGCCGGAATCATCGCCCCGTCGAAATCGGAGCCGAGACCGACGCCGTCCTCGCCCAGCGCCTGCAGCAGCGAGTCGACATGGCGCACCATGATGTCGAGGCTAGTGTCCGAATTCATCCGTCCGTCTTCACGCAGGAAGCCGGTGGCGAAGTTGAGCCCGACCATGCCGCCGGTCTCGCGGATAGCGCCGAGCTGCCAGTCCGTCAGGTTGCGCGAATGGGTGCACAGCGCATGCACGTTCGAATGGGTGGCGACCAGCGGCGCATCGCTGAGTGCGGCGACATCGCGAAAGCCCTTTTCGTTGAGATGCGACAGGTCGATCATGATCTTGAGCTGATTGCAGGCCTTGACCAGCGCCTTGCCGGCATCGGTCAGCCCCGGTCCAGTATCGGGCGACGACGGGAAGCGGAACGGGACGCCATGGCCGAAGGCGTTGGGGCGGCTCCAGACAATGCCGAGCGAGCGCAGGCCGGCTTCGTAGAGCACGTCGAGCAAGGTAAGTTCGGGATCGATCGCCTCGACGCCTTCAATATGAAACACCGCCGCGATCGAACCTTTCGCCATCGCCTCGCGAATGTCACCGGCACTGCGGCAGACTGTCAGCGCGCCCGCGCGCTCCAGCCGAAACAGGATCGAGGCCATGCCGATGGTGGAATTGAGCGCATCAGCGCGCGGCAGTTCCGGCGGCAATGGCTCATTATCGCTCGGCGCCGGCGGCACCGCAGCACGTTTGCTCTTCTCGACCGGCGGTGGAAAGATCGCGAACATGCCGCCGGCAAAGCCGCCCTTCTTGGCGCGCGGCAGGTCTATATGACCGCCCTGCGTCCCCTCGATGAACAGCTTTTCGACGTCTGTGTCTTTCGACTGGTACAGTCGCAGCAGCGTGTCGTTGTGGCCGTCGAAGACGGGGACGAGATCGGGTTCGGTCATTAGGAAGCCATTCGGTCAATTGGCAGGAGCGGACGAACCGCGGCGAACTGTGTACTTAGGCAAGAAGGCCGAACTGCGCAAATGCCAGAGAGGCGTTCGCTCTTGTGGCTGAGCGACTCCGACCACCTGCCGGGTCCCCGCTGCTTCGCAGCGTCCCGGCGTTCGCCGGCCTTTCATCGTGCCACTGGCACGATGAATTCGCCTTCGGCGACCGGCAACTCACCCCACAAGGGGAGAAGGGAAAAAGGTCTATTGCTTCAGCACATCCGCCCATTCCGGATGGCGGCGGAACTGGGCGTTGGCGAAGGGGCAGAGCGGGATGATCTTCTTGCCCACTGCCCGCGCGTCCTCGACGGCGCGTGTGACAAGCCGAAGGCCGGCGCCCTGGCCGCGAAACACGTCCGGCACTTCGGTGTGATCGATGATGATCTGGTGCTCGCCGACCTTGGTGAAGGTCATTTCCGCCTCGGCGCCGCCGGGTCCGCGCAGCACATAACGTCCCTTCGAGCCGCGGTCCTCGAGTTCGATCTCAGGCAATTCGTCAGGCATCGCTTGCTCCTTCAACCGGCGCATCGGCAAAAAGCCGCCTCGCCGCTTCGATCTCGTTTGGTCGAATTTCGTGGCCGCCATCGTGCCACTCCACTGTGACATCGGCGCCATTGGCGCGCAAATAGGCCTCCAGCCGGGATGTCAGGTTGGGCGGGCAGATCGGGTCGCGCTTGCCGGCGGTGACCAGGATGCGGCGTCCGGCAAGGCTGCCCTGCACCTGCGGTTCGAACGGGATCAGCGGGTGCATCAGCACCGCCGCATCGAACAGCTCGGGCGCGGCGAACATTACGGACGCCAGGATGTTGGCGCCGTTGGAATAGCCGAGACCCAAGACCGAAGATGGCCTTGCCGCTGCCACCTGCGCCTTGATGAAACCGGCCATCTTGGCGGTCGCCCGCGCGAGGTCGTCCATGTCGTAGACGCCCTCGCCGGTGCGGCGGAAGAAACGCGCCGCACCATGCTCGGAAACATCGCCGCGCGGCGATACGATCGTCGCCTGTGGCGCGAGGTCGCGCCCGAGCGACAGCAGCTGGCTCTCGTCCGCGCCGGTGCCGTGAAAGACGAAGAGCAGCGGGCCGCCGGGCGAACCCGGCAGCGCCTTATGGATGTAAGCTTCCTTGCTCATCGTCTCAGCCTTCCAGCTTCTGCAGATGCTCTTCAAGATAGGGCCGCAGATGCTGGTGCTGCGTCGGCAGTTTCAGGGCTTCGCCGAGATGGGCGGTGTCCTCGTCGCGGTCGAAGCCCGGCTCATTGGTGGCGACTTCGAACAGCACGCCGCCCGGCGTTCGGAAGTAGATCGCCCAGAAATAGTCGCGGTCGATCACCGGCGTCACGCCATAACCCGTATCGATCAGCGCCTTGCGCACTTCGAGCTGCTGGGCGCGGTTCTCCACCGCGAAGGCGACATGGTGGACCGAGCCGGCGCCGAGATTGGCAAAGCCCGCGGTAGGAAGCGATTCGATATCGACGACATCAGCGCCGTTGCCGTTCTTGATGGCGAGCCGGCTGACACTGCCGGACTTGTCCACTTGCTCATAGCCCATGAACTTCAACAGCTCTTCCGTGGCGCCACCATCCTTCAATCTGAGCGAGACCGAGTGGAAGCCGCGTATCGCCTCATCAGCGGGAATGCCGCCTTTCAACCATGGCGCGCGGCTGTCCGCCTTGTCTTCGACCAGCGCGAAACCGTCGCCGTCGGGACCGGCGAAGGCCAGCCGCTTCTCGCCGAACGTCTCTTCGCGGGAGACACCCGCAACGCCTTCATCGGCGAAGCGCTTTTCCCAATAGCCGAGCGTGCCGGCCGGCACCGAATAGGCCGTGGTACCGACTTCCCCGACGCCATGGCGGCCCCTGGCAATGTCCGGGAACGGAAAATAGGTCATCACCGAGCCGGGCGTACCGTGCTCGTCACCATAATAGAGGTGATAGACATCTGGCGCGTCGAAGTTGACGGTCTTCTTGACCCGGCGCAGGCCGAGCTTGTGCGTGAAGAAATTATTGTTCTGGCGCGCATCGCCGGCCATCGACGTCACGTGATGCAGGCCCTTGATCTGGTCGAGCATTGTCTTGCTCCTTCCCTTCGGTTTGCGGCTCTTGCCGCTGTCCACGCCTATATGAGGGGCCGCCTGGCAATGGCAAAGGCGGCAAACTCAGAATGGACTGTATCCCAATAGTGAACAGCAGGAAATTTTCGTTCACCATTTAAGCAAGACTGACAGGCTTGCGCTGCCGCCAAATTCCGGTTCATTGAACGTCTTCCCGTGACAGGATAGAGCATTGGCCGCGAAAAGCAGACGCCCGAACATCCTATTGATCTCCTGCGACCAATGGCGGGGCGATTGCCTGTCGGCTGCCGGCCATGCCGTGGTGAAGACGCCGAATGCCGATGCGCTCGCCGCCGAAGGCGTCCTTTTCATGCGGCATTACGGCGGCGCGGCGCCCTGCTCGCCGGCCCGCGCGTGCCTCTACACCGGCCTCTACCAGATGAACAATCGCGTCTGCCGCAACGGCACGCCGCTCGACGCCCGCCACGGCAACATGGCGCTTTCGGCCCGCGCCCTCGGCTATGATCCGACTTTGTTCGGCTACACCGACGTCTCGCCCGATCCGCGCACGATGGCGCCGGGCGATCCCCGGCTGAAAAGCTATGAGGGCGTGCTGCCCGGCTTCAGCGTTCGCCAGTTCCTGCCTGAGCATCAGAAACCATGGCTGTCATGGCTGAAGGCACGTGGCGTCGACACCAGCGCGGGCTCTCCCGGCATTCACCGCCCCGTGGGCGGGGAAGCGGGCGACGCCGTGACCAGCGCGCCGCCTGTCTATTCCAGGGACGAGACGCCGACCGCTTTTCTTGCCGGCGAATTCATTCGCTGGCTGGACGAACAGGATTCGCCATGGTTCGCGCATGTCTCCTTCATCAGCCCGCATCCGCCCTTTGTCGTACCGCGGCCCTACAACACGCTGTATGATCCGGCGGACGGACCGCCCTTCNCCGCCCTTCCGCCATGTCGAGACTTGGCAGGCAGAGGCGCAAAGGCATCCCTATCTGGCTTACGACCTTGGTCGCCAGAAGCGGAGAAGCTTCCGCCCCGGCACCGACGGCCACGTGCGCGACTGGGGCGAGGACAACATCCGGGCCATCCGCGCGATCTATTACGGCATGATCTCGGAGGTCGACGCGCAGCTTGGCCGCATCTCGCAAGCGATCAAGACGGCGAATGCATGGGATGACACCATCATCGTGCTGACTTCGGACCACGCCGAGATGATGGGCGACCATTTCATGCTGGGCAAAGGCGGCTTCTTCGACGGCAGCTATCACATCCCATTGATCGTGCGCGACCCACGACGCGGCAATGCAGCCGGCTCGATCGTCAACCACTTCACCGAGGCCGTCGACATCTTCCCGACCTTGCTCGATCTGCTGGACGCCGACGCCCAGCTGCATCTCGACGGCCGCTCCCTAAAACCGTTCCTGCAATATGAACCGCCTAAGGATTGGCGCGACGCGGCGCATTGGGAGTTCGACTTCCGCTCGATTGCCGATGGTGAGGCCGAACGGCATTTCGGCATCGGCTCGCGCCAGTGCAACCTCGCCGTCATCCGTACGGAAAAATTCAAATACGTGCATTTCGGCGGCGGCCTGCCGCCGCTGCTCTTCGACATGGAGAAGGATCCGGGCGAACTGGCCAACGTTGCCGCCGACCCGGCCTATCTCAGCGTGCGGCTTGAATTTGCCGAGCGGCTGCTTGCCTGGCGCGCCGAGCATCTTGACCAGTCGTTGGCGCTTGCAGAGCTGACGGACGAAGGGGTGGTGGGTATGTGGTAGGCAGTAGGCAGTAGGCAGTAGAATGTTCTGGCGGCCTGATGCCTCGTCACTCGGTTTCGCCTACTGCCCAATCCCTACTGCCTATTCCCTTACTGTACCATCATCCGCTGCTGGTCGCGCTTCTCGGCATAGCTGCCCTTGTCATACGCGGCCTGCGCCTGCAGCTGCTCCTTGGTGAAGTTGGTGTAGAGATATTTGTTGCCGTCCTTGTCGGTCATGAATTTGAGCTTGTCCATGCCGACCGCGACCTCCTTGGCGCCGATGCCTAGAAAGCCGCCGACATCGATGATGACGGCATCCGGCTTGCTGTCGGGCGTGAGCACGACGTCGCCGATCTCGCCGACCTTGGCGTCGTTGGCGCCATAGACGGTGGTGCCCTTCAGGTCGTCGCCTCTGATGTTACCGACCGGCATTTCGGTCAGTGTCGACTTGTCGATCGCTGCCGTTTGCGTCGGATCGGTGGCCTTTGTCCCGGCCGGAGCTTCCGCGGTCTTGTCCGCTGGCTGAGCATTGTCAGCCGGTGCAACGGCCGTCGGGGCAGCGGGAGCAGTCGGCTGCGTCGCGTCGGAGGTTGTCGTCACGGGCGCCGGATCATAGGGCTTCCGGTCGAAATCAGGCTGCGCCTGCAGTTCCTCCTTGGTCGTCTGCGCCACCAGCCAGCGATCGCCGTTCTTTTCGGCCCACCGCGCCTTGGCGAAATCATAGGTCACGTTCTTTTCACCCATGCCGAGGAAGCCGCCGACGCCGATCACCAGCGACTGCGCCTTGCCATCCTTGGTCAGCACGATGTCGTTGACGTCGCCGATATTCTGGGCATCGTCGCCAGTGCCATTGTAGACATTCTCGCCGATGATGTTGGTTGCGAGATTGCCGTCAGCGCGTTTCACCGCCGGTTCTGACGGCGCGGCGTTGAGATCAACCGGCTTCTGCGGGTCGTTCTGCGCCGTGGAAGCAGGCGCCGAGGCCGGATCGTAAGGCTTGCGGTCGAAGTCGGGCAGCGCCGTCAACGCTTCTTTCGTTGTCTCGGCGACGAGCCAGCGGTCACCATTCCTCTCGACCCATTGCAACTTGCCGTAGTCGAAGGCGACGTTCTTGCTGCCTATGCCGAGGAAGCCGCCAACGCCGATAATGGCGGATTTCGCCTGGCCGTTTTCATCGAGGACGACGTCGCTGACGTCACCGATCTTCTGGGCATCGTCGCCAGTGCCATTGTACACCGACTCGCCGATGATATTGGTCATCAGCGCGCCGTCGGCCTGTTGCGGCGCCGGCGCGATGGTGGCAGGGGCTTCAGCCGGCGCTGGGGTCGTCGCCGGGGTCGTCGTTGACTGCGCAAACGCACCGGTAGCGATCAGCGTTGCGAGTGCGGTCGTCGCGAACAGTGTGCGGATCATGATTAAGTCTCCTCTTGCGTGATCTCGTGCGCGCCGCAATCGGCAAACCACTTGCCGGGAGACCGAAGGCGGCGCCTCCAATGGGATCACAACGTTGTGACAAGGCGCTTGTTCCGAAAAAACGGCAGCATCGAAATACCCTGGGCAAGTCCGCGGAATCGCCCGACATTCCCGCCCGGCCGATGGAACCTTTGCCAAGCTTGCCCGTTTCAGCCTGCGGCTGGCATTCCGGCCGCTAAAAAGAATACGGAGTGGGGCATGCGATTTGCAGCGGTGCTGAACCGGGACGGCGGCACCTTGCGGACCACCGATCTTTCAGCGCTAACCGACCGGATGCGCCAGACGCTCGAGGCGGCTGGTCACTCCATCGAGATCGACATCGTCGCCGGCAAGGAGATTGTCGCGGCGCTCGACAAGGTCGCCGCGCGGCGCGACATCGACGTCGTGCTGGCCGGTGGCGGCGACGGCACCATTTCGGCCGCCGCGGGGCGGCTGATGAATGGCAAGAAGGCGCTGGCCGTCCTGCCTGCGGGAACAATGAACCTGTTCGCCCGCGGCCTTGGAATTCCGCAGACCATCGATGGCGCGCTGAAGTCCTTTGCCGACGGCGAGATCATGGCGGTCGATATCGCGAGCGCGAATGGCCGGCCGTTCGTGCATCAGTTCTCGATCGGCCTGCACGCCAGGATGGTGAAGCTGCGCGACAATATGGAATTCGCCTCGCGCTTGGGAAAGATTCGCGCTTCGGCCAAGGCCGCTTGGACGACGATCAACAATCCTCCCGCCATGAAGGTGACATTGACGGTCGGCGAAGCCGAGATCGTGACCCGCATCAGCGGCATCGGCATTTCCAACAATCTGTTTGGCGAAGGCCATCTGCCTTATGCCGACAATCCTGCCGGCGGCGTGCTCGGCATCTATGTCACCGTGGCGCGGCAGCGTGGCGAGCTGGTCAGGGCGCTCTTCGACATGGCTCGAGGCAGGTGGCGCGACAGCGATCATGTCGAAACTCATCAGGCCGACAAGGCAATCGTGAAGATCCATACCGGGAGCAAGAAATTCGGCGCCGTCATCGACGGCGAACTGGTCAAGCTGGAGCGCGAAACGACAATCCAGATCCACCCTGGCGCACTGAACGTCCTGGTTCCGGCGCAAGCCGCCCAGGCGAAGGCCGCCTGATGCGATTACGAATGACGCGGAAAACCCTAGCCGCCCGACTGCCCCTCGCCGGCTGGCGAGCTCTGGTTGGCCGGCGCGGTCTGGCCGGTGGGCTGCCCTTGGCTTTCAGGGGTATCTGGATCTATCTTTTGGCCATAAATCTCGGCCGCTCCCCAAGCAATAAAAGCCAGGAGCAACGCGGCGACCAATATGCGCAGGCCGTGCCAACCCCAGCGCCCCTGACGGGCTTTGTTTTCAGGGGCGATCTTGGTCATTGGCGGCGTTCCTGTCGTGCAACCGGCATGGTCGATGAAACCATCGCCGGCGAAACATGGTGGGGTAACGATTGCTTGCTACAAAAGTTCCGGCGCGCGACGGCCGCGCAAGATGCGCGCCACCGCGGGTGGGGCCTGCAAGCGAGGGGGCTTGGTGGATAGCAAGGTGGCGAAGCAGGCTGGTTTGCCGGTTGAGGTCCGCCGCGCCGTGGTGGCGCCGGAGCGGCTTGCCGTACTGCACGGGCTTGACGCGATCGACACCGACTCCGATCCCGACTTCGATCGCATCACCGGCCTTGCCGCCGCCGTGATGCGGGCGCCGATCGCGCTCGTCACGCTGCTCGACACCGAACGACAGTGGTTCAAATCCTGTGTCGGCTTCAACGAGACCGAAACCGCGACCGACATATCGTTCTGCGCCCATACCATTGCCGCCGGCGACGAGCCCATGGTGGTGCCGGATGCCAGCATCGACCCTCGCTTCTCCCGCAACCCGCTGGTCACCGGCGAACACCATGTCCGCTTTTATGTCGGCGCGCCGATGGTGGTCGCCGGCGCGCGCGTCGGTACGGTGTGCGTACTCGACCGGGAGCCGCATGAACTTCCGTCCGCTGCCGCGCTCGATCATTTGAAATCGCTGGCCAGCCTCGCCGCCAGCCTGTTTACCCTCAAGGACGCCACCCGCAGCGGCGCCATTGCCACGGCTGCTTTGGCGCAGGAGGAAAAGCGCCGAGCCATAGCGCTCGATGCCGCCTCGCTCGCCAGTTGGGCCTGGGATATCCGCACCGACATGATCGAATGCGACGTGCGTTTGTCGGAGCTGTTCAACCTGCCGCGTTCGAACCGGCTGCGGGCGCGCGACATTTTGGCCGCCATCGACCCGCGCGACGTCTACCAGACCGAGACGCGCTTTCGCGATGCCCTGACCGGCAGCGACGACTATTTCGGCGAATACCGGGTCAAAGGCTTCGATCCGCCGCGCTGGATAGTCACCCGCGGCCGCGTCATCGAGCGCGACGGCGAAGGCAAGCCGACGCTGATCTTTGGCGTCAACTACGACATCTCGGAACGCAAGCTCGGCGAGGACCGGCAAAGGCTGCTGCTGCGCGAGCTCAACCATCGGGTCAAGAACACGCTGGCGACGGTGCAGGCGCTGGCGACGCAGACCGTTCGCCACGCTCGCCGCCCAAGCGAATTCCTGGAAGCCTTCGGCGCCAGGCTGCAGGCGCTGGGCGCTGCCCATAACCTGCTGTCGGATCGCGAATGGCGCGGCATCGGTATTCGCGAACTGATGCAGATCGAGGTCAAGCCGTTCGATTCGGCAGAACGGCCGCGCATCGTGATCTCCGGTCCGGATCTGCTGCTTTCGCCCGACCAGGCGGTGGGGCTCGGTTTGATCATGCACGAACTGGCCAGCAACGCGCTGCAATACGGATCGCTGTCGGTTGGCTCGGGGAAGGTCGATGTCGACTGGAAGGCGGCGGGCAAGAAAGGCGCGCGCCGCCTTGTGCTGACCTGGAGCGAAAGCGGCGGGCCGAAAGTCGACCCGCCGGAACGCCAGGGCTTCGGCTCTATCCTGATCCGCCGCAGCCTCGCCAAGGTTTTGTCGAGCGAAGTGACCCACGAATTCCGCAGCGAAGGCGTGTTCGCCGAAATATCGATGCCGCTTGAAGATCTGCCGGCCTAAAGCGCGTCACGCTGAAACGGATTCATACGACGCGCTTTAAGTCTTTGTTTTGATGCATGTCGTTGTCCCAGAACCGCGGCACACTTCTGGGCGACATGCATTAAAAGCGATTCCAGAAGTGCGAAGCGGTTTTCCCGGGAACAGCGTATCAGCGCGACGCGCTTTAGTCGGCTTCGCTGTCTGGATCGCCCGGATCCGGCTTGACGTTCTCGCGGTAGATGGCATAGGCCGCGAGCGCGATCATCGGGCCGAGAATGACGCCCTTCCCGCCTTTCCCCTTGAGCAAGGCCGGCAGCACGGCAAGCGCCGCGGTGATACCGAGCGCCTTCAGGTCGGCATTGCGCCTTCGCGCACGTCGGCGTGCATGCGTTCCAGCCGCAAGTTGATGAATGAGCACGATAAGCCCGGCCAGTACCAGGAAACCAGCGGCGAAGCCAAGACAGGCGGCCATCGAGCCATAACGGTCAGCCGCCCAGATGTAGGCCGCCCCCAGGAGAAACCCGAGGCCGCACAGGGCAGCCACGGCGGCGAGCCCGTAGACGATTGCCGCCGTGCGCGCGCGGCGCATGGCGGCAATGGCTTCACCCGAGGCCAAGGCCGAGATAAGCGGTGCCAGCATGCCCATCTCTGTCGAAACTAGCGCCGGGCAAGAAGCGCAAACAGGAAGCCGACGCCGGCCGCGATCGCCAGTGAAGTGACCGGCTTCTCGCGCACATTGGCCGTGATCTGGGCCTCAAGATCCTTGGCGTTGCCACGCAGGCTGTCGAAGACGGCTTCGCCCTGCGCGCGCAACTGGTCGACGCCTTCGGCAGCAGCGCGCCGCGCCGTGCCGTAACCATGTTCGCCGGTCTTGGCCAATTGCTTGGTCAACTTTTCGATATCCGCCTTCAACTGCCGAATGTCGGCTTCCAGGTCGGCGTTCGTCTGACTTTCGTTGGCGGTTTTTCCTGCGGCAGTTGCCATTCTAAACTCCTTGCGTTTGCTTGGCTTCAAACGCCCGACACACGTCATGGTTCCGAAATCGGAGACCGTATCCATGAAAGGGTGTTTGCAAGTGCGAGTCCAGCCCCAGATGGAGGCCTGCCTGTCAGATCAGTGGCCGACGGCCTTCGCTTAGGCCCTCCCAGCGCGCGAGATCCTTCAGCCCCTCCCCGTCGATCACTTCGCAACCGCCGTCGCGCCAGGCGATCAGCTTGCGATCGATGAGCTTGCGGATCGTCTTGTTGGTGTGGACCAGCGACAGGCCGAGCGTATCGGCGACATGCTGCTGGGTAATCGGGATTTGCACCGGCGCCTTGCCGTTGAGCCCGACTGCCGCCGCGCGGCTGGCGATGAAGGCAATGAGATAGGCGGTGCGCTCGACCGCCGTGCGCCGACCGACGCTGAGCAGGTTCTCGTCCAGCATGCGCTCCTCGCGCGACGCCAGCCAGGTAATGTCGTAAGCAAGGCCCGGATGGTTGCGGTAGAGCTCGTGCAGGTTTTCACGCTCGAAGACGCACAACAGCATGGGCGACAGCGCCTCGACCGAGTGCTGCATTTCGCCCATCAGGCTGCCCTGCAGCCCGATAAGATCGCCGGGCATGGAGTAGTTCAGGATCTGGCGCCTGCCGTCCGACAATAGTTTGTAGCGGAAGGCCCAGCCCGAAAGCACGGTGTAGAGATGAGCACTTTGGCTGCCTTCGACCAGCACTGTGGCGCCCTTGTCGACGGCCAGTTCGCCCTTCTTGAACATGCTGACATAGGCAAGCTCCTGCTTCTCGAATTCCCGGAACACCGGCAATGGCCGAAGCGGGCAGATCTCGCATGGGTACTGACGGCTGGAAAACGAACGACCATTCTGGCCAGACATTTCGATCCCTCTTTCGAACGTCTCTTGCCAGAGACTGAGTGCTACGCTTTTGCAAGGCCGCGGTTCCGCTGCCGATGGCATGTCTTTTTTAAATGACAGGATGGCAAATAGCGATCATGACTCGCTACACTCCACTGAGGCGAATTCGAAGCCCGCTTGTGGAGTAGAGCCGGTGGGCGAACTTTTCGGATTAAGGCCTGACCGATCCCCCAAGGTCCGCGATGCGGTTGACTGGAGTCACTGTACCCGATGCTGCAAGAATTGAGGAGAGATTGCCAAGTGCCGCCATTGCTTGAGGGATTGCGAATTCTTGTCTTGGAGGATGAATTCCTGATCGCCATGGATGTCGAGCAGCTTTGCCGCGACCATGGCGCGAACGACGTAGTGATTGCCCGCGCTCTGGCCGAGATCGATGAGCAGAAGGTCGTTGGCGAGTTCGACGCCGCTATCGTGGACCTCATGCTGGGCGGAACGTCCACACTCGATTTTGCCGCGCGGTTGCGCCAATCGGGCCTGCCGTTTGTCTTTGCCTCCGGCTATTCGGACCCCGATGAGATCAAAGGGTCTTTTCCCGGCATCCGCCTGGTCACCAAGCCCTATTCGGGGACCGATCTCGTCGAGGCTCTGGCGGCGGCCTGCGGCCGCGCGCCAGTCTGAGATATCTTCGATGCGTATGTGTAGAGAGCCCAGGCCCGCAAACGGGCCCTCCGCCGTCAGGCAGCGTTTGAACCCGTCACCTGGGACGAGATCGCGTCCGGCCCGTATTCGTCTTCGCCGGAGATTTTGAGGATCTCCTGCAACCGCGTGCGGGCCCGGCTGACCCGGCTCTTGATCGTTCCGACCGCACAGCCGCAGATTTCGGCGGCCTCTTCATAGGAAAAGCCTGAAGCGCCGATGAGGATGATGGCTTCGCGCTGGTCCTCGGGGAGTTGCTCGAGCGCGCCGCGAAAATCCTTGAGGTCAAGCTGGCCGTGCTGAGCCGGATGAACGGCAAGCCTGGCCGTCATGATGCCGTCGCTGTCCTGCACCTCGCGGCCACGCTTGCGCATCTGGGAATAGAACTCGTTGCGCAGGATGGTGAACAGCCATGCCTTGAGATTGGTGCCGGGCTGAAAGCTCTCATGCTTGTCCCAGGCCTTGACCAGCGTCTCCTGCACCAGATCGTCGGCCTTGTCGGCATTCTGCGTCAGCGACACGGCAAAGGCCCGCAGGCTCGGGATCGAGCCGAGCAGGTCGGTCTTGAACCCTTGTGAGACAGCTGCCATGCCTCAGTCCTTCTTCTGTGCGGGTTCGGCCTTTTCCAGTTGGCTGAGCAACTGGGCAAAGCGATCCGGCACATTGTCCGAGACCAGTTCGTCATAATACTGTTTGAGTTTGCGGCCGATTTCCGAATTCGCCCCGAGCGGGTCGCCGGAATTGGCCCGGCGCCTGTCAGCGGCGCCAGCCAGCGTTTCTTTATTCATGTCCTTCATTTCGCCCTTAAATCCAGCGCCCCGAGCCGCCCCATTACACAACGCAAAGCGGCCCCCTCGTCTGGTTGCCCATCGCACCACAAACGTCGCCCGTGCGGTTTCGTTCCACAAGTGTCGGAACTTTTTCGCAAAACCCGCGTTTGGGTGTTGGGGCTTGCAATCAGCTTGACCTGCAATCTATGCAATCACGTCATCTGAGGGAGACGTCTACCATGAGCCTTTCCGCAACCATCGCTCCGCACCTGCCGTTCCTGCGCCGCTTTTCACGCGCCGTATCCGGATCGCAGGAGAGTGGCGATGCGCTGGTAGCCGCGATGCTCGAAGCCATCATCGCCGACGTCGACATCTTCCCGCAAGCGTCAAGCGACCGCATCGCGCTCTATAAGGTATTCGCCAAACTGTTCACCTCCATTGCCATCCGCGTTCCGCAGGAGCAGGCGCAATCGGCATGGGAGCAGCGCGCCGCCGCCAATCTGAACGCCATTGCGCCACGGCCACGCCAGGCTTTCCTGCTGGTCGCGGTCGAAGGCTTCGGTGAAGACGAGGCAGCTGAAATTCTCGATGTCGACGCCAAGGAATTCTCCGAACTGCTTGCCCAGGCGAGCAACGAGATCTCTCGCCAGGTGGCGACCGATGTGCTGATCATCGAGGACGAGCCGCTGATCGCCATGGACATCGAGGAAATGGTCGAGAGCCTCGGCCACCACGTGGTCGGAACCGCGCGCACCCATACCGAGGCGGTGGCGATGTTCGGCAAGACAAGGCCGAAGATGGTGCTGGCTGACATTCAGCTTGCCGATGGCAGCTCGGGTATCGATGCGGTCAACGAAATCCTGTCGTCGACTTCGGTGCCGGTAATCTTCATCACCGCCTTCCCCGAACGTCTGCTGACCGGCGAGCGGCCTGAACCGGCCTTCCTCGTCACCAAGCCGTTCAATCCCGACATGGTAAAGGCGCTGATCAGCCAAGCGCTGTTCTTCGACCGGCAGGCCAAGGCCGCCGCGTGAAGTAGGGCCTTCAATCTCCAACTTTTCGCCGCCTCGCAGCGTTGCCGGCACTGGCGATCGCCTAACCTGGCGATCGGCGGCTGCCCGTCGCTCCGTATGGGACGCACGCGCGTGAATCAATTCGCATCCGGGCCTCTTCCAAAGACTTTCTTTTTCGGCAAATGGTGGAACAAACAGCAATCACTCACGTTTTTGATCCAGTATCGGAAGGAGACAGATCATGCTCTACTGGGCGCTCGTATTTCTCGTCGTGGCGATCATCGCCGGCGCGCTTGGTTTCGGCGGCATCGCCGGTACCTCGGCCGGTATCGCGCAAATATTGTTCTTCATCTTTCTCGCCTTCCTCGTCATCTCGCTTCTGGCCGGCCTGTTCAGACGGGCATCGTAGGAGCGGGCGAAGAACACTGGAAGCCGCACCCCTCAAACGGTTTCCAGCCACCGCCGGGCGATGTCCTCCAACGGGACATCGTCCGGCGGACCTTTTCTGGGGACCTACTCAGGAACTGAGTCCAAGTGAATCGTTCGGTCCTGATCAGGTGGACAGGTGATTGATGCGTTCCATTGGCGGAGGCGAGAGCGGACAGGGCGACGAGGTGATCGCACTGCACCCGGCTGAAAGCGGAATGCAGCTTGGCCGGGCCTTGCTTCACGCTCTGCACAATGCCGGCATTTCCGTCCTCTATCAGGATCGTGAATTGAAGACTGTATGGGCCCGCAACATGCGTGCGCCGTGGGTTTCCGACACAGCCGACAGCAACGGCGCGTTGCCACCGGCGCAAGCTGAGCAAATCGCCGCCGCCAAAAGCAATGTGATCGCTTCCGGCAATCCGGAACGCCTTGAACTGAGTGTTCCCACCGGTGATGGCATGCGCTGGTTCCAGGTATGGGTCGATGCCGATCGGGGCCATCGCGGCGACGTTCAGGGCGTCGTCACCACGATGGTGGAAACCACCGAGCAGAAACGCCGCGAACAGACGCTGAAGACGCTGTTGCGCGAAGTCAGCCACCGCTCCAAGAACCTGTTGGCCATCATCCAGAGTATTGCCACCCAGACCGGCCGCTATTCCGAGACACCCGACGATTTCCTGAAGCGCTTTCGCGGCCGCCTGCAGTCACTGGCTTCCTCGCAGGATCTGGTAACGTCGTCGAACTGGCGGGGTGCAGCACTTCGCGAGCTTATCCGCGGCCAGGTCGTTCGCTACGGCGCCGATCCCGCGCAGAGCCTGCGCTTCAATGGCGTCAACCCCTACCTCAATCCCAACGCGGCCATTCATATCGGACTGGCAATGCACGAACTCGCCGTCAATTCATTCAGCTACGGCGCCCTGGCGCGGCCGGACGGCTTTGTCGAGGTAACCGCCGATCTGTCGAACGTCGCAGAGGCCGCAGACAAGCCGGCTTTGTCGCTGACCTGGGTCGAGGCCATTGTCGCCAATGATAACAGGCGCACCGAGAAACGCTTCGGCAGCGTTGCCCTCGAACGTGTCGTGCCGGCATCGCTGAACGGCACGGCGACGCTGGAGATCACCAGTGACCGCCTCGAATATCGCCTCGTCGTTCCGCACGGCAATTTCGAAACCGAATGAGCGGCGGGATTCCTTAACCGGCTGTTCACCATAAAATCCGATGCTGTGGTTCCCAGAGATTGCTGGATCTTGACCGATTCAACCGATGTTTCGGCCGCAGCCTGCAACGCGAGTATGGGAGGAATGATCATGACGGATGCCGATATGAACAGGCTGGAGCAGGCCGCCCGGGTGTCGATGAGCGGCTTTCAGGATCCTGACGCTTCAGCCTCGCCTTTGCAGCACGCCTGGCATCCCTTGCTTCGCGTCGCCGCTGTCGCGCTCGTCGCCGCTGTTGTGCTGATCGTGGCGTCGCAATTGGCCTGAGCCAGATGCTCAGGTTCACGCTGCTCCCAAGCAGCCTGGCTCAGAAGCTGTCCAGCTCGTAGCCGACCAATTATTAACGCCCCTTTCGGCACAGGAACTTTGACGGCTGTGGACCGTTCTTATGGCGAGAGGACGTATCGCCGTGGAACACATCGCCGCTTTGCTTTTGGTAATTGGCTGTTCGAACAACATGACCGAATGTCGTGAACTGCCGGTGCCGGTCAGTGTTTTCGAAACCGCCGAAGCATGCACGGCAGAACGTCCATTCGCTGCCGGCGACGTGCAGGGTCAGGCCGAGCACGTCGTTGCCAAATGTCTTACGGTCGACCCCGCGCTGGAAGATGATTACGACCAGATCGTCTGGAACGTGCGCCCGGACGGCACCCTCGACGCGTCTTTGCAGATTTCCAGTGTCGTGGTCGCGTCGAACGCCACGCGCCGCGAAAAAGACTCTCTTAGCCAACAATAAGATCGAGCGGGCAAAGGCTGCTGTTTCGTGCTAAATAGCGGCTGGAGCTTACTAAAGTGAGGACAAAAGTGAGGAGAGATTCTATGCGGAAATTGATTATTGCCATGGTTGCGGTGGTCGCCGTCAGCGGCTGCAGCACGACCGAGCAGGATGTCGGTGTCGGCGCCGGTGTCGGTGCTTTGGCCGGCGGACTGATCGGCGGCGGCAAGGGTGCGCTGATCGGCGCAGCCGTTGGCGCCGGTTCCGGCCTGCTGGTGCGCAACCTGCGCAACGGCTATTGCCAGTATCGCGACAATCGCGGCCGGCTCTACACCGCTCGCTGCTGATCCGCTTCAAAAGCGTCAGACAATCGCGACGGAGACCGGTCAGCCGGTCTCCGTTTGTTTGACTGCATCAGGCTGCGGGATCCTGATTTCCACCGTAAGCCCATCGACGCGAAAATCTCGGGCAATCGTGCCGCGCAATTCGCGCGTGACATTGAGGTCGATCAGCTTGGTGCCGAAGCCGGTCTTCGCCGGCGCTTCGAGTTCCTTCTGCCCGGCCTCGCGCCAGTTCAGAACCAGCATCCGCTCAGACCCGCGCCCCTCGAACGACCAGTTGACCTTCAGCGCACCCACGGAATTGCCGGCCTCGCCATATTTCAGCGCATTCGTCGCCAGCTCGTGAAAGGTCAGGCCAAGCGCCTGCGTCGTCCTCTCGTCGAGAAGCACCTGAGGCCCTGACAATATCCCTTCCGGAAGCTCCTTGCCGAACACCTGGCCGAGCTCGATGCGCAGCAGGTCGCCAAGATCGGCCTTCTGCCAGCGCGAACGCGTCAGCATATCCTGGGAAGCCGCCATTGCCTGGAGGCGGGCCGAGAAGGAAGTTGAGAACTCCTGCACGTCGGTTGCTTGCGCCGCCGTCTGGCGCGCAATCGCCAGCACCCGCGTGATCGAATTCTTGATTCGATGCTTCATCTCCTGCAGCATCAAATCCTTTTCGAGCAGGCTTTTTTCCGTCGTTTCATGCAGCAGCGACTTGGCGTCGTAGGCGCGCTCCTGATAGCGCGCCACCAACGCTATGGCGCCGGCCAGAAGCAGGCCGAACAGCCCGAGCATGACCGGAATGGCGCGCGAGGACGGTTGCGAAAATGCACTTGTCGGCCGAAACAGCACCGTCCACGGCCGACCGGCGACGATGATCTTGCGCGTCACCAACAGCCTGTCGCCAAAGCTCGCAACCGGCGGCGTTTCCGACTGGAACAGAAGATTGTCGGCGTCGGCCGTGCCGTCATAGACCGCGGTGTTGACCGGCAGCAAAGGCGTGCGGCTGAGCGCGGTCTGGAACAGGTCGCGGGCGCGGAAGGCCGCGTAGAGAAGGCCTGATGTCGATGATCTGGACGCGTTGATACCATCCGGCGCGGTTTCGACATTGAGCCTGACGAAGACCAGGAAACCGGTAAAGGTCTGCGCCGCGCCCGTGTCCTGGCCGAGTTGGACCAGACCGCTTGCGTGCTGTGCGTCATCGGCCAGCGCTTTTTCGATCGCCTCGCGCCGCACCGGCTCGGTGAACATGTCGTAGCCGATGGTGGATTCGTTGGCAGGGTCGAGCGGCTCGAACAGCACGACGGGCGTGCGCCATGGCTGTGTCGTGTCCGGATAGACCGTGTGGGCGGCGCCGCGGTCGCGCAACATGTCGCGCTCGACCGCCGCTTCGTCACCGGTCTTGGCCAGCCTGAGATAGCCGATGCCGCGCAGGCCGGCGAAATTGTTATCGACATCGAGGGCGCTGAAGAAGGCCTTGAATTCGCTACCTGAAATCTCGCCATTGCGGGCGTCGAACAGCGCCTGCGTCGAGCGCAGCAGTGACAGATGCAGATCGATACGGCTTTCGATGCGGTTGAGCGCGTCGTCGGCCGTCGCCTCGAACTTGATGCGCGCCGCTTCCTGGGTGGCGAAATAGGCGAAGCCCGCCATCGTAAGGCTGATCAGTGCAACGGCAATGAAGGCAAGGATCGGGAAAAACTTCTTCAACGCAGGCCCATGGACGGTTCGGGAACCTTTATGGGCAACTCGCCGCGGCAAGACAATGGCGCGGCCAAGCCATAATGACGGCTGGCATATCACGTATATTTAGCCGGCTTATCGGTCGAACATCGGTGAAGATGAGAGCCGATGATATCGTGGTCTCAGGCCGCGATCTTCAGCGCACCCGGACCGGGAATGGCGCCGGGCGGACACTTTCCCAAGATGATCATGCCGAGCACTTCGTCCTGCGTCACATCGGTGGTGAGCGCGGTGCCGACGACCTGGCCGTTCTTCATTACGCAGACCCGGTCGGCAAGCTCGAACACGTCGTGAATGTCGTGGCTGATCAGGAAAATGCCGATGCCCTCGGCCTTGAGCTGCTTTACCAGTTCGCCGACCTGCGCCGTCTCCTGCGGCCCAAGCGCGGCCGTCGGTTCGTCCATGATCAGGATGCGGGCGTTGAACAGGATGGCGCGTGCGATCGCCACCGACTGGCGCTGGCCGCCCGATAGCTTGATCACGGGCTCCTTGAAGCGCTGGAAGCGCGGATTGAGCCGGCCCATCACCTTGCGCGCCTCGGCCTCCATGGCGACATCGTCGAGTGTCCCCCACGCGGTCATCAGTTCGCGGCCGAGGAAGAGGTTGGCGGCAGCGTCGACATTGTCGGCCAGCGCAAGCGTCTGGTAGATCGTTTCGATGCCGTATTTCTTGGCGTCGCGCGGATTGGAGATCGAGGCCTCCTGGCCGTTGACCAGGATCTGGCCGGCATCGCGCTTGTAGGCGCCCGACAGGATCTTGATCAGCGTCGACTTACCGGCGCCGTTGTGGCCAAGCAGCGCCACCACTTCGCCCGGGAAAAGATCGATGGACGCATCGTCGACGGCGCGAATGCCACCGAACGCGATCGAGATGTTGCGCATGTCGATCAGTGGCGTACCGGTGGGAGCAGTTTTTTCCATAATCGTTCCTCCCTAGACGCGCTTGCGATAGACGGTGTCGAGCCAGACGGCGATAACCAGGACGGCGCCAACGACAATGCTCTGGAGCGGCGAGTCGATGCCGAGCAGCACCATGCCGGATTGCAGCGACTGCATCAGAAGCGCGCCGAGCATGGCCCCCATCACCGTTCCGGCGCCGCCCGCGAGCGACGTGCCGCCGATGACAGCGGCCGCGATCACCAAAAGCTCGTCCAGTGTGCCCAGCGCGTTGGTCGACGCATTGAGACGGGCAGACGAGATCGCCGCGCTGATTGCAGCCAGCACACCCATGATCATGAACACCTTCATGGTCACCCAGCGCGTGTTGATGCCGGCGAGTTCCGCTGCCTCCGGATTGCCGCCGATGGCGAAGACATAGCGGCCGAAACGCGTGCGCTTGGTGATAAACGTCATGATGATGCCGACAGTCACCGCCATCAGCACCGGTATGGCGATGCCATGCGCGATGAACAGCCCGC
This sequence comes from Mesorhizobium sp. LNJC394B00, assembly GCF_000502555.1. Taxonomy (NCBI): domain Bacteria; kingdom Pseudomonadati; phylum Pseudomonadota; class Alphaproteobacteria; order Hyphomicrobiales; family Phyllobacteriaceae; genus Mesorhizobium; species Mesorhizobium sp. LNJC394B00. Next base: position 133,864 of record NZ_AYWH01000008.1, on the reverse strand, counting down.
CTTCGGGAACGGTGATGCCGTTCTGCTGTGCGTACTGGCGCACGACGCCGATCGGCCATGGATAGGAATTGGCGATCCACACGGCGCCGAGGATGGCCGCGCAAGCGACCACGCCAAGCAGGGTCTCGGCCCAGACGGGGCGCAGTGGAAAGCTGAAGCGCTTGCGCTGCGAGCGACCGTTGAGCAGCGCGAAGGCGACCGCCGCGCAGGCGACGATGCCGACCATCCAGCTGGCAGCGGCGCCAATCGAGCCGCGTGGTCCGCCGCCCATCAGCTGGAAGGTGGCGTCGAGTGGCGCGACCGTGCGCCCGCTGGTGATGAGCCATGCCATGCCACGCCAGACCAGCAGGCCACCAAGCGTCACGATGAAGGCCGGAACCTGCATATAGGCGATGATGAAGCCCTGGAACGCGCCGATCAGCAGACCAAGCACCACGCCGGCGGCAAGCGCGACGATCCAGAGCCAGGGGTTTCCAAGCTGGAAGCCGATGACGCGAATCAGGAATTCGGCCTGTGCCACGCCCATGATCATGCCGATCACGCCTTCGACGGAGCCCACCGAAAGGTCGATGTTGCGCATCACGATGACCAATACCATGCCGGTCGCCATGATCGCGACCGAGGACGTCTGCACCGACAGGTTCCAAAGATTGCGCGGCGTCAGGAAAAGCCCGCCCGACAGGATATGTATGCCGACCCAGATGACCAGCAGCGCGCCGACCATGCCGAGCATACGCGTGTCGAGTTCGGTCGCTTTCAGGAACCGGGCGACCGCGCCGAGTTCAGACGCTCGTGCCGTATCGGCCTGCGGATTTGAGGTCGTGTCGGTCATGATGTCCTCCAGCGGCTTGCCGTCTGGCGCGGATGCCGGACCACAGCCTAGAAGTTTGCCGCCGATGGCGGAAACACACAATTCTCGTAGAGAAAACGCCGCGGCTTGACAGCCGCGGCGCCTCATTTCTTCAAGTCATCGAGATCAGTTGCAAGCCGCGACGCTGCCGGCGGCGACGCCCGTGCAGACTTCGTCCTTCTTGATCCAGCCGGCGTCGATGACGACGTTGAGGTTGTCCTTGGTGATCGCGACGGGGGTCAGGAACAGCGACTTGACGGTGTTGCCGCCAGGCGTGGTGAAGTCCTTGGCGCCGGCAATGTCGCCCGTCTTCTTGCCATCGGCAAGCTGCGAGGCGATCTCGGCGGCGTTCTTGCCGAGTTCGCGCGCGTCCTTCCACACCGACACCGTCTGCGTGCCGAGCGCGATGCGGTTCAGAGCGGCATGGTCGCCGTCCTGGCCGGAGACCGGAACCGTTCCGGCAAGGCCCTGCGCCGTCAGCGCGGCGACAACGCCGCCGGCGGTGCCGTCATTGGCCGCAACCACGGCATCGACCTTGTTGTCATTGGCGGTCAGGAACTGTTCCATGTTCTTCTGGGCATTGGCCGGCAGCCAGCCATCGGTATAGGCCTCGCCGACATTCTTGATCTTGCCCGAGTCGATGGCTTCCTTGAGCACTTCCATCGAGCCCGAGAACAGGAAATCGGCATTCGGATCCGAGCCCGAGCCCTTGATGAAGACATAGTTGCCTTCGGGCTTCGCCTTGAACACTTCGCGGGCCTGCATGCGGCCGACTTCCTTGTTATCGAAGGTCAGGTAGAAGACGTCCTTGTTCTCGATCAGGCGGTCATAGCCGACGACCGGAATGCCTTCGTCCAGCGCCTTCTGCACCGCCGGGCCGATGGCCGAGGCGTCCTGCGCCAGGATGATCAGCGAGTTGGCGCCCTGCGAGATCAGGCTTTCGACGTCGGTCAGCTGCTTGCCGGGATTGGACTGCGCGTCGGCCGAAATGTACTTGTCGCCGGCAGCCTCGATCGCCGTTTTCATCGCCGCCTCGTCGGTCTTCCAGCGCTCTTCCTGGAAGTTCGACCACGACACGCCGATGACCTTGTCCTTCGCCTGCGCGACCGACATCAGCGCCAGCGACATGGCGACACCCGCCAGCATGGCGGCTGCAAATCTGTTCATCATAATCCTCCCTGCGCCGCGTGCGGCGCGACAAAACTGGCCCGAGGGCCGGCACACAGAGGCCCTATTTTTTCGAGCCTCGAAAAAATACTGGTTCAATGATAAGGCGCTGTCAACATCGATTCTGATGGATTCTGATGGCCTTGCCGAATTTTTTCGAGGTCCGCAATAAACAATGACAGGGCTGCCGGCGTCTGCCAATATTTGGCTGGTGCCGTCGAACGCCTTCACTATCATGAGGCGCGAGGAGGCCGGGAGGAAACAAATGTCGGTTGGAATCCGCCACGACGATCTGCGCCGTCGCAACCGTGCCATGGTGATTTCGGCCGTGCGCCGGGCCGGCCAGCCGTCGCGGACCGAGATTGCGGCGACCACCGGCCTCAGCCACTCGACCATATCGGCAATCTCGTCTGATCTGATTCAAGAAGGCGTCCTGATTGAAGGCAAACCTGGCGAGACAGGCGCACTGAAACGCGGCCGGCCGCAGGTCGGCCTTGGCCTCAACCCGGAAGCGGCGGCGGTGATGACCGTCGTGCTGTCGCTCAATTTCCTGTCCGTCACCGTCATCGACTATGCCGGCCACGTCGTCGCCGAGGAACAGCGCCGGCTGGACACGCTGACCAAGCCGCGCGACGAGCTGATTGGCGAATGCGTAGCAATCGTCCGGCGGCGGCTTGAGGATCCCGACCTCGATGTCCAGAGCATCGCCCGCATTGCCATGGGCATCCAGGGCATCACCGATTCGCAGGCGCGCGCCATGCTGTGGTCGCCAATCACGCCACTGACCGACATTGCCTTCGCCGACATGTTGGAAGTGGAATTCGGCATTCCGGCCACCATGGAGAACGACTGCAATATGATGGCGGTGGCGCTGCAATGGCGCCAGCCCGAGCGCTACCGCGACAACTTTATCGCCATCCTCTTGTCGCACGGCATCGGCATGGGACTGGTGCTGAAAGGCGAACTGTTCACCGGCACCCATTCCTCGGGCGGCGAGTTCGGCCACATGATCCACCGTCCGGGCGGCACGCGCGAAAGGTGGTGGCAGCCGGTTACCACGNGAAAGGCGAACTGTTCACCGGCACCCATTCCTCGGGCGGCGAGTTCGGCCACATGATCCACCGTCCGGGCGGCGCGCTCTGCCGCTGCGGGCGGCGCGGCTGCGTCGAGGCCTATGCCGGAAACTACGCCATCTGGCGCAGCGCCAAAATGATGGGCGAGGATGCCGAGCCGGTCGATATCGGCGACGCTGATATGCGCGCACTCGCCGCGCGCGCCCGCGAAACCGATGGCCCGGAGCGCGAAGCCTATCGCAGGGCCGGTGAGGCGCTCGGCTTCGGCCTCGGCAGCCTGTTTGCTCTGATCGATCCGGCACCCGTCGCCATGGTCGGCGTCAGCGCCGCCGCCTTCGACCTGATCGAACCGGCATTGCGCGAAGCGATCGCCCAGACCGCCGGCGGCCAGCACTCGAAATCGATCTCCTTCGACACCGAGCCCAACGAGCTGCCGCTGATCCGCGAAGGCTGCGCCATGCGCGCGCTCGGCTTCGTCGACCAGGAGATTTTCGCGCCGGGCATTCAGGCGAAATCCGGCAAGCATGTCGCCTGAATGGCCGGCAACGGCGCGACGCGCAGCATCCTAGTCTTCCCTAATAGCGTAGCCGGCGCCGCGAATGGTACGGATGACATCCGGCATGCGGCCGTTGTTGACGGCCTTGCGCAGCCGCCCGACATGCACGTCGACGGTTCGCTCGTCTATATAGATCGTCTCGCCCCAGACATTGTCGAGCAGTTGGCTGCGCGAGAACACGCGGCCGGGATGGCGCATCATGAATTCGAGCAGCCGGAACTCGGTCGGTCCGAGCCTGATCTCGCTCTTCTTGCGGTAGACCCGGTGCGATTCTCGATCGAGCACGATGTCGCCGACCTTGAGCACGCTCGACAGCACTTCCGGCTTGGCGCGGCGCAGCAGCGCTTTCACGCGCGCCATGAACTCCGGCGTCGAGAATGGCTTGACCAGATAGTCGTCGGCACCGGTGGACAGGCCGCGCACGCGGTCGCTTTCCTCACCGCGCGCGGTCAGCATGATGATCGGCAGCCGCTCGGTTTCGGGCCGCACTCTAAGCCGCCGGCAGAGCTCGATGCCGGAAACAGCCGGCACCATCCAGTCGAGCACCAGGAGATCGGGCACGTTTTCCTGCAGGCGGATCTCGGCCTCGTCGCCGCGTGTCACCACCTCGACCTGATAGCCTTCGGATTCGAGGTTGTAGCGGAGGAGCACGCCTAGTGGCTCCTCGTCCTCCACGACCATGATGCGTGGCGCGATCATAGGCAGTTCACCCTCATCAGGCCGGCGTGGCCATCGCCGTCTCGTCCTGCTTCGGACGATTGGCGGGCAATTGCTGGCCGGTCAGCACATAATACGCATTTTCGGCGATGTTGGTGACATGATCGCCGATGCGCTCAAGATTCTTGGCGCAGAACAAGAGATGCGTGCAGGCGGTGATGTTGCGAGGGTCTTCCATCATGTAGGTCAAGAGCTCACGAAACACGGACGTGTATTTGACGTCGATGCGCTCGTCGTCATTCCTGAGTTTTGCAAGAGCTGCCGCATCGGTGGCGGCATATTCCTCGACGACGCCTTGCACCTGGATCAGCACCAGTTGCGCCATGGCATCGATGGAGTGCGAGAGGTCGCGCGGCGTGACGCTCAAGCCCACGGTGCCGACGCGTTTGGCGATGTTCTTGGCGAGATCGCCGATGCGCTCGAGGTCGCCGGCCATGCGGATCGAGCCGACCACGGCGCGCAGATCGTTGGCCATCGGCTGGCGCTTGGCGATCAGCGTGATGGCGCGGTCGTCCAGTTCGCGCTGGCGCGCATCCATGATGGCGTCGTCGGAAACGACACGCTGTGCCAGCGCATTGTCCGAATTGAGCAGCGCCCTGGTCGAGCCGCTGACCATCGAGCCTGCCAGATCGCCCATGTCGCGGATCAGCTTGCTGATCTGCCCGAGCTCTTCATCGAAGGAGGCGACGGTATGTTCACCCATGATCTTGGTCCTCGTGCCTGAAATTCACCCGCCGGAAGGTTCAGCCGAAGCGGCCGGTAATGTAATCTTGGGTGCGCTTGTCGTCGGGGTTGGTGAACATCTTGTCGGTTGCGCCCTCCTCGACGAGATAGCCGAGATGGAACATCGCCGTGCGCTGCGACACGCGCGCCGCCTGCTGCATCGAATGGGTGACGATGACGATCGTGTAGTTCTGGCGCAGTTCGTCGATCAGCTCCTCGACACGGGCGGTGGCGATCGGATCAAGCGCCGAGCAGGGCTCATCCATCAGGATCACTTCCGGCGACACGGCGATGGCGCGCGCGATGCACAGGCGCTGCTGCTGGCCGCCGGACAGGCCGGTGCCGGGCTCCTGCAGGCGGTCCTTGACCTCGTTCCAGATCGCCGCCTTCTTCAGGCTCTGCTCGACGATCTGGTCCATGTCGGACTTGCGCTTGGCCAGCCCATGGATGCGCGGGCCGTAGGCGACGTTCTCGTAGATCGACTTCGGGAACGGATTGGGTTTCTGGAACACCATGCCGACGCGTGCGCGCAGTTCGACGACATCGATGTTCTTGTCGTAGATGTCGTCTTCATCGAGCGTGATCTTGCCGGTCACCCGCGCCGAATCGATGGTGTCGTTCATGCGGTTGAGGCAGCGCAGGAAGGTCGACTTGCCGCAGCCGGACGGGCCGATCAGCGCCGTCACCTGGTTCTGGCGGACGTCGAGATTGACGTCGAACAACGCCTGCTTCTCGCCGTAGAAGACGCCGACCTTGTCGCCGCGCATCTTGATGACTTCGTTCGACTTGGCGTTCATTTTGTCGCCCACTGCATTTTCAAGGGACTGTTCGGTCATGATGTTCATACCAAATTGCCTTTTTTCTACCAGCGCCGCTCGAACCGGCGCCGAAGCACGATCGCGGTGATGTTCATGGCCATGAGGAAGACGAGCAGGATGATGATGGCGCCGGACATGCGCTCGACAAAAGCGCGCTCAGCCTCGTTTGCCCACATATAGATCTGCACCGGCAGCGCGGTCGCCGGATCGAAAGGCGTCGTCGGATAATCGGCGACGAAAGCGACCATGCCGATCAAGAGCAGCGGTGCTGTCTCGCCGAGCGCACGCGCCAGGCCGATGATGGTGCCGGTAAGGATGCCCGGAGCGGCAAGCGGCAGGATGTGGTGGAACACCATCTGCATCTTGGAGGCGCCGAGGCCGAGCGCCGCCGAGCGGATCGACGGCGGCACCGCGGCAAGGGCGGCGCGCGTGGCGATGATGATGGTCGGCAGCGTCATCAGCGTCAGCACCAGGCCGCCGACGAAGGAAGCCGAGCGCGGCATGCCGAGGAAGTTGATGAACACGGCAAGGCCGAGCAGGCCGAAGACGATCGACGGCACCGCCGCGAGATTGTTGATGTTGACCTCGATCAGGTCGGTGAAGCGGTTCTTCTTGGCGAATTCCTCGAGATAGATCGAGGCGGCGACGCCGATCGGCAGCGCCAGCAACAGCACGATCACCATCATGTAGAACGAGCCGATGATCGCCACGCCCATGCCCGACGTTTCGGGCCGGCTGGAGGCGCCATAGGTGAACAGGCCGGTGTTGAAATGCTCGGCCATCACGCCGTCGGCTTTAAGCTTGTTCATCCAGTCGATCTGCTGGTTGGACACCTTGCGGCGCGCTTCATCGACGCCGAGGTCGATCTGACCCTTGAAGGCCGAGTCGAGGTTCGCGGCAGCCAGGATGTCGACGTCACGCGTCCTGCCGATCACCGACGGATCGGCGGAGACGATGTCGCGCAGCTGGACGCGGGCGCCTTCCGACAGGAAGCCCTTGAGCTTCAGCATCATCGGCTTGTTGGCCGGATCGATGCCGAGCTTGGCCACCAGCGCGTTTTCGGCGAGCTTGGGATAGTTCGCCTTGATCAGCACGGTAGGGTCGGTGGCGCGCTTGCCGGAGGGATCGATCACCTTCTCGTCGAAGGTCACCGGCAGCGTCACGGTCGTCTGCCAGAAGGCGGTGTAGCCTTTCGAGACGATGGTGATCAGCATGATGGCCAGGAACGCCAGGCCCACCGAGATCGCAATCACGCCATAGATGCGGAACCGGCGTTCGGCGGCATAGCGCGCCTTCAGCCCGATGTCGCGGCGCGGACGCGCGACGGCACCCGCCATCGTGTCCAGGGGGATGTCGGTCATTCGTACTGCTCCCGGTACTTGCGCACGATGTAGAGGGCGACGATGTTCATCACCAGCGTCAGCGCGAACAGCGTCAGGCCGAGCGCGAAGGCGACCAGCGTCTGCGGTGAGTTGAACTCGAGATCGCCGGTCAGCTGGTTGACAATCTTGACGGTGATGGTCGTCATCGCCTCGAACGGATTGGCCGTCAGATTGGCGGCGACGCCCGCCGCCAGCACGACGATCATCGTCTCGCCGATGGCGCGCGACGCCGTCAACAGGATGGCGCCGACGATGCCGGGCAGTGCCGCCGGCAGGATCACCCGCTTGATCGTCTCGGAGCGCGTGGCACCGAGGCCGAGCGAGCCGTCACGCATTGCGCGCGGCACCGCGGTGATGATGTCGTCGGACAAAGAGGACACGACCGGGATCAGCATGACGCCCATCACCAGGCCGGCGGTGAAGATGCTCTGGCCCTGGATGAAGGGAGAGCCGCCGGTGAGGGCTGCCGAGAGGTCGCGCAGGAACGGTCCGAGCGTGACCACGGCGAAGATGCCGTAGACGATGGTCGGGATGCCGGCCAGCAGTTCAAGCGCGGGCTTGACCACCGACCGGACGCTGCGCGAGGCGTATTCGGACATGTAGACCGCCGACATCAGCCCGACCGGCACTGCCACCAGAAGGGCGACGGCGGCGATGTAGAGCGTGCCGGCAAGAAGCGGGATCAGGCCGAACTGACCCTGGCTGCCGCCGGAACCGGCGGCGGCGAAACGCGGATCCCACACCGTGCCGAAGAAGAAGCTCATCGGCGACACGCTCTCGAAGAAGGTGATGGTCTGGGACAGCATCGACAGCACGATGCCGACCGTGGTCAGGATGGCGATGGTCGAGGCCGCAAGCAGCCCCCACAGCATCAGCTTCTCGACGTTGTTGCGCGCCCTGGCGCGCGGCGCGATCTGCCTCAGCGCATAGAAGGCGCCGGCGACCGACAGCGCGAAGGTCAGCACGGCGCTGAACAGGCCGAGCCGGTCCTGGACCTGGTTCGCCTCGACCGCGATCGGGATCATATAGTCCTGGGTGTCGCTGGCCAGTGCCACGCCCTTGGCGGCGAGCAGCGGCTGCAATTCGGCGAAAGTAGCGGGAAGTGCGGTATCGCCATCGAGCCGACGCAGGCCCTTGGCCAGGCTCTTCACCAGGCTGGCGTCGAGCGCTTCGCTGGCGACCTTTGTGTCGGCGGTGCGCTCGGGCAAAGCGGCATGGATATGCCGGTCGAGATAGAAGGAAGAGCCGATATCCCAGACGGCGAGCAAAAGGACGGCAGGCAGGACCGCGAGCAGAAAGGCCCACCAGCCATGATAATGCGCGCGCGAATGCGGCTTGACCTTGCCGGTATCCTGCGCCGCGGCGCGCTGGCGGCCGACTACAAAAGCGACCACGCCTATGGCAATGACTATGGCGAGTACGAGCAAGGACGACATAACCCACCCCAGGGAAAATTCAGATCGCCGCCGCCGTTGCGGCAAGCGGCGAAATCAGGGCGCGGAGTTCATCCGCGCCCTGATCCGTCCGTTGATTACATTGTCTTTCCGGCGGCGAAGGCGTCGCGCTGGCCCTGACGTTCGGCGTCGGGAGCGGAAACCAGGCCGTACTGGGCGAGCGGGCTTTCCGGGCCGATCATCTGGTCATCAAGGAAGAACTCGACATATTCCTTGAGGCCGGGAACGACGCCCAGATGCGCCTTCTTGACGTAGAAGAACAACGGCCGCGACACGGGGTACGTGCCATCGGCGATGGTCTGCGTCGAAGGCACGATGCCTTCCACGGTAGCGACCTTCAGCTTGTCGGCATTGTTCTCGTAGAAGGCGAGGCCGAACACGCCAACGCCGGTCTTGTTGGAGTCGATGCGGGCCAGCGTCTCGGTGTAGTCGCCATCGATGTCGACAGCCTTGCCGTCCTTGCGGATGGCGATGCAGGTCTTGCCGATTTCCTTGTCGTCGGCGATGCCGGCAGCCTTCAAAGCGGCCTTGTCGCAGCCGGCGTCGAGCAGCTTGGTCTCGAACACTTCACGGGTGCCGTGCTTCTCACCCGGGATATAGGCGGCGATATCCCAGTCGGGCAGCTTCGGATTGACCTGGTTCCACTTGGTGTTCGGGTTGTCGACCAGCTTGCCGTCGACCACCAGCTTGGCGGCGAGCGCCTTGTAGATGTCGGCGGGAACCAGCGCCCAGTCCGGACCCTTGATGTCGGTGGCAAAGACGATGCCGTCATAGCCGATGCGGACTTCCTGGACGTCCTTGACGCCGGCGTCGGCGCAGGACTTCAGCTCGTCCTTCTTGATCGGGCGCGAGGAGTTGGCGATATCGATCGTGTCTTCGCCGACGCCCTTGCAGAACTCCTTGATGCCGGCGCCGCTGCCGCCGGACTCGACCACCGGGGTCTTGAAGTTGGTGAAGGTTTCGCCGAACTGCTCGGCGACGATCTTGGCGTAAGGCAGCACGGTCGACGAACCGGCGACCTGGATCTGGTCACGCGCAGCGGCGACACCGGACGATGCGGCGAACGCTACCGCCACGGCCGATGCCGTAACGAGGAATTTCTTCATGTGGCCTGCTCCTGTTCGGAAGATGGTCTCTTGGCGCCCTCTTCAAACCGGCGCCCGCTGAGGCCAATAGCCTTCGATTATTACAGTCGCATGACAGTTTCGTGTCAGCCCGGTAACGTCGCACAGACGTCTTGTGGGCCGCACCCTTTAAGCCGGTTTGTGGGAATGGAAGTTGCCGCTGGAATCAGACGCTTGCGCGATTCGTGCTGGCATCAAGTCCCGGCACACCGCAGGCCGCGATGCCGAGAAAGAAAAACCGGACGGGAGCGCGTTGCCCGTGACCAGAGCGAATCTTGGCCGAGCCATCGCCAAAAACAGGTCCGTTGGGGTAGATTCGACGCTGTTTCTTGTCGGCGGTCGCTTGCTCCCGCCCGTAACTGAATGAGCGGTTTCGTTGCGACCATTGTCCTGACTGGGCGCCAGCTTTGATATGGTGCGATCGCACCATATCCTTGGCTGTTGCGGCGCGGCCGAATCCCGGCGGCGCCGCAGGTTGCTATCCAGCGTCTCGTTGGGCTTCGCCTGATATGCCGACCCAGCGCTCGACCTTTTCGAGCAGCGCCCTGGGGCTGATCGGCTTGGGCAGATAGTCGTCCATGCCGGCTTCCAGGCAGCGCTCACGGTCGCCCTTCAAGGCATGCGCGGTGACGCCGACGATCGGGATATGCATTCCCGTATGTTCTTCCAGCCGGCGAATTGCGGCGGTGGCCTCGAGCCCGTTCATCTCCGGCATCGAGACGTCCATCAGGATCATGCGCGGATTAAGCCGGCCGAAGGCGTCGAGCGCCTTGCGGCCGTTGCCGACGATTTCGAAACTGTAGCCGGTTTCGCCGATTATCTGGGTGAACACCATCTGGTTCACCTCATTGTCCTCGGCAACGAGAATGTCGAGCCGGCTTTCATCCCCGACGGCCCGGGCGCGGGCACGAACCGGCGGCGGTTGCAGCAAGGCGCGTTCCGATGCAGCGAGCGGCGGCTTTGCCGGCGACGGTTCGTTCCTGCCGCCGCCGGAACCGCTGCTTGCCGCCGGCAGCACACGGCCGTCCGTGATATTGTGATGGTGCCGCTGGATGGTGGCGACCAGCGTTTCCAGAAGCACCGAGGAACGCGCCGGCTTGATCAGCTGGGCGTCGATGCCGAGATCGCGATAGCTGGTGTTGGCGAGCGACTGGTCGACCGAGGTCAGCATGATGATCGGCGTGTCGGCCAGCCCTGCGGTGTTGCGCACGACGCGCGCCATTTCGGCGCCGCTCATCCCCGGCATCTGATAATCGAGCACGACGCAGTCGACCGGCACGCCGTAGGCAGCCGCGGCGACCAGCACCTTGAGCCCTTCGGGTCCGCTTTCGGCGGCGCAGGAATCGAAGGTCCATGACGCCATCTGCTCGCTCAGGATCGATCGGTTGACGGCATTGTCGTCGACGATCAGCACCCGTGAGCCGGTCACGTCGACCGGCATGATCCGCCGTCCGGTCTGTTCCTCGGCCCTGGGCAATGTCACGGTGAACCAGAAGGTCGAGCCCTTGCCTTCGGCGCTCTCGACACCGATCTCGCCGCCCATCAACTCGACCAGCCGCGAGGTGATGGCGAGCCCGAGCCCTGTGCCTTCGTGGCGTCTGGTCGACGAGGTGTCGGCCTGACTGAATTTTTCGAAGACGAGCTTCAGTTTCTGCTGCGGAATGCCGATGCCGGTGTCGGTGACCGAAACGGTAAGCTTTGTCCCCGTCGGCCCCCTTTGTCCGGTAACGTCGACCAGCACGTGGCCTTCGTCGGTAAACTTCACCGCGTTGCCGACCAGATTGGTGACGATCTGCCTGACGCGACCGACATCGCCGACGAACAGGCTTTCCAGGCCCGGCTCGACGCGCACGATGAGCTCGAGGTCCTTCTCCTTGGCGCGCGTCGATATCAGCGTCGCCACATCCTCGATCGCTTCGGGCAGGTTGAAGGGCGCAGGGTCGAGCACCAGCTGTCCGGCATCGATCTTGGAGAAGTCCAGTATGTCGTTGATGATGGTCAAGAGCGCGTTACCCGACTTGACGATGATATCGGTGAACGTCTTCTGCTTGGGATCGAGGTCGGATTTGGCCAGCAACTCGGCCATGCCGAGTACGCCGTTCATCGGCGTGCGGATCTCGTGGCTCATATTGGCCAGGAATTCCGACTTGGCGCGGTCGGCCAGCACGGCGCGCTGGCGCGCCTCGCGCAGTTCGGCCTCGCGCAGCTTCAGTTCGGTGATGTCGGTGGTCGACCCAATCAGATAGAGCGAACCGTCGGACGCGATCATCGCGCCCTTGCGGGCGAACTGGTGGCGCACGCTGCCGTCGGCAAGCGTCACCGTTTCCTCGATCTCCTGTGTATCGCCTGTGCGCAGCACGGCGAGATCGCTGTTGACGAAGGCTTCGCCGTCTTCGCCGAAAATCTCGATGTCCGTCTTGCCGATCGCGTCTTCCCTGCGGAGGCCGGTGAGGTCGCACCAGCCCNTCTTCGCCGAAAATCTCGATGTCCGTCTTGCCGATCGCGTCTTCCCTGCGGAGGCCGGTGAGGTCGCACCAGCCCTTGTTGACGTAGAACTGCCTGAGGTCGGAGCGCTTGGCGTAGATCGACACCGGCACGTTGTCGATGAGATTGCGGAACACCTCGTTCTCGCGCATGCTCTCTTCCAGCGCCTGCTCGCGCGCCTTGACGTCGGTGATGTCGGTGCTGGAGCCGACAAGGTGCACCGACCCATCGAGCGCCACCAGCCGGCTCTTGCGCGTCATCAATTGCCGCACCGTGCCGTCGCGATGGGTAACGGGCTCCTCGATCTCGCGGCCGCGGCCGGTGACGACGACCTCGGTGTCGTCATGGGTGTAGGTTTCGGCGTCGTCGATGCCGAAAAGCTGGAGATCGGTCCGGCCGATGACTTCCTCCTTGGGGATGCCGGTCAGCGCGCACCAGGCCTTGTTGACGAATTCCATGCTCAGATCCTGCGCCTTGATGAAGGCGGCGACCGGCAGTTCGTCCATGACGTGGCGGAACAGGTCGATCTGGCGCATGCTTTCCTGCAGCGCCTTTTCGCGGCTCTTGATCTCCGAGATGTCGACGCGCACGCCGATGAAGGTGCCGTCCTCGGTGCGCATATCGTAGACCTGATACCAGCGGCCGTCCGCATTGAGGCGCTCATAGGACGAGTTGGGCAGGCGATAGCGGGCGAGGATGGCATTGAGCCAGACATCGGGGTCGCCTTCATAGAGCCTATCGATTTCTCGATCGCCGCTCGATCGGAAATAGCCGACCGAATGTCCGAGTTCCAGGGCCTCGCGGAAGCTGCGGCCGGGCTGCCATGCCGGTTTCAGCTCCGGCAGCGTGTCCTGCAGCTTGCGGTTTGCAAAGACGAACTTGTCGTCGCGGTCATAGATGATGACGGCCGCCGGCAGCGACTCCAGCACCGTGGTGAGGTTCTTGCGGGCGTCCTCGGCTTCGGTCTCGCGGCGCTTCATGTCGGAGATGTCGAACAGGAAACCGGCGACATAGTTGCGGCCGCTGGGCATGCCGACGCGGTTCTTGCGCACGATGCGCGAGCGGCTGGCGCCCTCGGCGTCGAAAGTCTCCTCGACCTCGTAGGGCGTGCCGGTCGCCAGCACGGCGCGTTCGCTGTCTTCGAATTGCGCGGCGTCCTTTTGCTTGAGGAAGTCGCCGCCGGGCCTGCCCAGCATCGCTTGCGGGCTCTGTCCGAACAGTGCCGAAAACGCCTCATTGACGAAGACGAAACGCAGATTGTCGTCCTTGACGAAGATCGGGTCCTTGACGCCGTTGATCACCGCCTCGGCCAGCCGCGATTTCTCCAGCGCTTGGGCGAGTTCAGCCTCGCGATCCTTCATGTTGGTGACGTCGACATAGGAGATCAGCCTTTTGCCGCCGGCGAGCGGCGCCAGCGAGGCAATCAGCGTACGGCCGTCATTGCGTGGCAGTTGCCTGGAGCCAACCAGGCCGGCCGAGATTTCTGCTTCGCGCTCGGCGATGTGGCCCTGCCATTCGGCATCGTCAGCACCGTACGGGTCCATATCGCGGCTGGCCTGCATCAGTTCGCGGAAGCCGCAGCCGATGCCGGCGCGTCGGGGATCGATTTCCCAGAAATCATAGAAGGCGCGGTTGATCACCTCCGCGCGCATCTCCGCATCGAGGACAAGCACGCCGATCGGCATCTGGTCGACCATCGTGCGAAGATTGGCGAAGGTCTCCGTGATTTTGGCGTTGGCACTCTCGATCTCTGCGTCGCGACGCTTGAGCTCGGAGACGTCGTAGTAGGTCAACAGCCGCTTGCCGCCGGACAATGCCGTCACCGAGAACATCATCGTCCTGCCGTTGGCATGGAGAAATTCGCGTGGCGCAACCGAGCCGGCGCTGATCTCCTCGATGCGGGTGGCGAGGTAGTGCTGCCACTGCTGTTCATCGAGATCGCCGTAGATGCCGTTGCGGCGGTTGAGTTCCATCAACAGGCTGAACGGCGCGCCGACCGTGACGGCGCCGTCGGGAATCCTGGAGAGCTCGCGATAGGCCTTGTTGACGATGAGCGTATCGAACTTCGCGTCAAGCACCACGACGCCCATATGCATGGCATCCATCGTCCGCTCGAGATCGGCGAGGTGCTGCGTGGCCTCGCCGGCCGGCGGATCGCTCTCCTCCTCCCGCAGTTCGTCCAGCGCACCGGCCAGTGCCGTGACGTTGCGGCCGATGCCGCGATAGCCGATGAATTCGCCTTCGCCGTCGAACCGCGGGGAACCGGTGATCGAAACCCAGCGGCAGCCGGGACGGCCGCCCTTCAACTCATAAACAAAGTCGCGAAACGGCCGATGCGCCTGCAGATCCTCCAGATGCGCGGCGGCGTGTCGATTGCCGTGCACCATCTGCTTGAGGAAATCGAAGCGGAAACGGCCAAGTATGCTGGCGGGATCGATGCCGGTGGCGGCCTGGTAGTTCTCCGAAAGCCAGGAAAAGCGCAGCTCGGCGTCGGTCTCCCAGACCCAGTCGGCGCCGGCCTCGACCAGTTCGCGCAGCGCTTCGGGCGAACCCCCGACGGACGTATCCTCGCCGTTCACCACCCCTTTTCGGGAACCGCGTCCGCCGCGTGTTCCAACAGTCCCGTCAGCCATCCCGTTCCCACCCCGAAAGCCAAGGCCGAACCCCCTCAGCGGTTCGCCGGCGGAATGTGCCCGAGAAGCATTAATGATCCGCTAACCATAACCAATCCAGACTGCGGCCAGAGCCACATTGCCCTGCGGTATTCCGCCGGTTGTCGGCGGAACCCCGGCCGGGCTATAAGTCGGCGGGGGTGTTGCTGATGACCGGTTGGATCGTGCCTTGTTTCCTGTGCCTGGCGCTGCTTGCGGGCAGCGGCTGCGCACGCAGCTATGACGGCACGGTGGTGATCCCGAAGCCGCTCGATATCAGGCGGGTCTGGGATCGCGATCCGTCGCAGACTGAGGCCAGCCGGATGCAGGCGGCAGCCGGTGTGTTTCCGACGCCGCCGCCGCAGGAGCCCTACCGGCTCGCGGCACGCAGGCACACGACACAAATAGCTGCGCCAAGCCGGCACGTCAGGTCCAGCCCGCCCAGCATGGCTTCCGAACCGGCCAATCCGCTCACCTGCAAGAATGTCAGCGAACCCGGCAAACGCTACAGGATGGTTTGCGAATAGCTGGTACTAGAGCAATTCCAGGAAAAGTGTGAAACGGTTTTCCGTCCGGAATTGCGTAAAACAAAGACATAGAGCGGTTCGCCGTTTCGGTGAAACGCTCTAGGCGCAGGTTACTCCGCCGGGAAGAAAGCCGGCCCGACCACCCTGACCGGCCGCGAGCCGGCCAATGGCTCGACCGATTGTCGCTGGGCGGCGCCCCTGGCCTCTGCAGCGTCTGCGCCAGGCTGGAGAAGTTGCGCCACGGTGCCAAGATCCGGCTTCGCTGACGGCAAAGGAATGATCGCGTTGGCCATATTGGCTGGCGTCACCGTGCGCGCTCTCAGCTCGGCAACGCGCCGGTGATAGCGCTTGAGGTCGCAGGCCCTGAAGTTCGCATCATTGCGATATTTGAAGGCCGTCGGCAGGTCCTTGTAGGATGTGCGCGTATCGAGCGCGACCATCTCTTCGGTTTCAAGGCTTGGATCACTGAGCGTGTACAGGTCGACGCCGGCATCGTCGCAGATGTAGCGGCACTGATCGACCATCTCCTTGACATCGCCGCCTTGCACGAACTGCGATTTCGGCGCCGGGAAGAAATAGCCGTCGGAGAGACGAACGCAAAACAGCATCGAATTGCTGCCGATCATGGCGCCAGCCGGACGCTGTCTTTGTTGCCCGGCGGCGGGCGTGCAGCCGAGCGCGACGAGCCTGGCCTGCAGTCCGGACGCATCCCGGCGCGAAATCGCGGCGCCGGCGATCTGGCGTTGCACCTGTGTGCGGCTTTTGGCGAGGTCGGCGCAAGCATTGAAGAAGCCCCCCACCGCACTTTGCGCCGTGCACCGGCGTTGCCTCTCCAGCCCCTGGATCGCCGCAAGCTGGCGACGCAGCTGCGCAAGCTCGGAGCTGATCCCGCCGCTGCGGCCGGACGGTGCCAGCTGGCTCCTGAGCGCGGCGCATGGATCGGCAAGGGAAGCCGAAATGCCGAGGACGCTTGCCGACACCAGTGCAAAGGTCACGACAAGCCACAAACGCATCATCGGCGACACCTCGTCCTTGTACCCCTGTGGAGCCGATCGCCGCTCCAGCCGATTGAGCCTCAATGCGTGAGGTAAGTCTAATTCAAGAGACGCCAGCAACCGCCAGGTATTTTATGCCGAGTGTATTATGCCGGTTCCTGTAAATTCGCTATTACACTTTTGTTTCAAGATTGCGACGAGGCCAGGCTCGGGCGAGCCCGGGCCGCCGCAATCATCGATCCCGCGTTATCGGGCCCTTGCGGATGAAACCTTTCTCCGGTGTCTCGCGTTGTGTCGGGCAAAGGAGACGAAGATGTCTATTCACTTCACTGTCTCTGGCCTGACCAGGAACCTGTTCCACTCGCTGGGGCTGGACCATGAGCGGGCGCCGAGAGCGCTCGATCCCGAACAGAGCCTGTTGCTGGAATGCTATCTGGCCGGACAGATTCCGGAATCCGCCTGGGCCGACTACGTCTTCGAGACGCCGGAACTGCAGCGGCATGTCGATATCAGACGCCCGCACAACTGATCAGAGCAACTTCAGGAAAAGTGTGAGTCGTTTTTCCGGGAAAAGCGCGTAGCGCTTTCCCCTGGGAATTGCGTAAAGACAACGAGAGAGGGGGTCGCCGTTTCTGTGAAAACGGTGAAACGCTCGCCCGCTCGCCTACTGCTTGGGCGAAGCGAATTGCACGGTGAAGACATTGCCCGCGACGCCTTGCGCCAGCGTCGGCGAGAAGCTCAACGGGAGGCACTTTTGCAGGGCAGTGGTTGCGGCGTCGACGAATGACTTCCTGGTATCGGCATCGCCATCGACCTTGATCCTGATGTCAGACTTTACGGCATGAGACGGGCCTGATGGCGCATCGGCGAAAAGCAAAAGGCCGGCATTGCGCCGACCTTTCCCTTCACCCTTGCGCCAGTACATCCGTGGTCGCGCGGTGCCTTCAATAGACAGCGTTCTGGTTAATGAATCCTTAGCTTTACGCGCTGGCCTGCGACTTCACATAGGCGATGTAGCCGCGCACGTCGCCGGCCGGCTCGGCATAGGCCTTGCCGAGTTTCTTCTCCATCGCCGCGACATACTCCTTGGCCCATTTTGGCAGCGCATAGTCGATGACGGCCAGGAACTCCAGCGTCGATGCCAGGCGTATGTCGGCGATCGACGGGTGCTTGCCGCCGATGAACGGCTTGCCGTCCCTGAAGAAGGAGTGAAACACCTCCAGCGGCTCGGCAATCGCCGCCATGGCGGCCTTCTGCGCCTCGGACTTCTTCTCCGGATGAGCGTCGCTATGGCCGACCTCGCCGGCATAGTGCGGGAAACCCAGCGCCGGATAGGTGGCGCGCGCCACATAGGGGTAGAGCGTGCCGATCAGGTAGAACATGGCGCTGTCGACCATCGCCCGCTTGGCCGGTGCCTTGGGATAGAATTTCTCCAGCCCGTGCTTGTTGGCGAGATACTGCATGATGGCACAGCTCTCCCACAGCACGCCGCGCGGCAGCCCCTTGTCCTCGATCATCGGCGTCAGATGCGCCGGATTGCGCGCCATATATTCCGGCGACCGCGTGTGGCCCCAGGCGTCGGTCTCGGCGGCGTCGAACCCGGCTGCACGGGCAAACACCCGAACGGTCATGTTGTTGACGCTTGGCTTCAGCATCGAGAGCTTCAGCGCAGGTTTTTTCGCCGCCTTGGCCTTCGGCGCGGATTTCCTGGCAGCCGGCCTCGTCGCGGTTTTGGCGGCCGGCTTTGCGGCTGCCTTCGGCGCGGCCTTTACGGCCGCTTTTGCCGCCGGCTTCACTGCCTCTTTTACTGCTGGCTTGGCCGCTGGTTTGCCAGCGCTCTTAACTGTCTTTGCCATTGTGGTCCTCCCCTTTTGCTGGCCGTCGGTATGGATTCTTCGGCGTCCGGTCGTCTGACAAGGTCGCGCGCGACCATTCGACCAGCGTCTGGATCGCGTCGGCAAGGTGTACTTCGGCGATGTTGTAGTCGCCGCGCGCAACGCGCAGCTTGTGCGCCTGCATCAGCACGTCGGCATGGGTGAAACCTGCCGGCGGATCGAAGCGATAGGAGGCGAGTTCGATCAAGAGGCCGAGCGGATCCTCGAAATAGATCGAATCCATGAAGCCGCGATCCTTGACGCCGCTGTGCTTGATGGCGCGCTCATCGAGCCGAGCGACCGCCTGCAGGAAGGTCACGCGCGACANGACACCGAGAACGCAATATGATGGACGCAGCCCGGTTCGGTCGGCGTGCGCCGCTTGACCGGCGTGCGGCTCTCGTCGGTGAAGACGGTGATCAGCCTGCCGTCGCCGGGATCGAAATAAAGATGGCTTTCGCTTGGCTTGTCGAGGTTGGGCTGCTCGAAAATGAACGGCATGCCGAGCACGCCCTCCCAGAAATCGATCGAGGTCTGGCGGCCGGCGCCGACGAGCGTGATGTGATGGACGCCCTGCGACTGCAGTTTCTGCATCGGTCTCCTCCTCGCCGACCCCTCGCCTTCCGGGGCGAGCTTGGATCCCGCCACCTCATACCATCGCCGCACGCCATGCGCGTGGCCGATGTGCATGCCTGGCGGCGTTTCCCCCTATCTGTTCCCCGGCGTTTTGCGCGCCGTAACGAGCCCTTTGGAAAGGCTTCGTACAATGATGCTAGTGCAATTGGCAGCGCCGCGCCAGAAGCGACGATAGCTAACGATGCGTGGAGAGCCAAGCGCTCAAGGTTGTCGAATCTTGGCTAAGCGACGGCTCTAAGTTCGGCCTCCGCCAGCGTGCCCAGGCCCGCGCATTCGGCGCATGCCATGGTCTGCCCGGGACAGCCGGCCCGATGCGTACCTTGCGGGCAGCAATGCCCTTTCGACTCACGCCATTTCAAGCAATCGAAAACCTGCCCGCTGCCGTGACAGCGCGAGCATATCATTTTTGCCGAACTCATACTTGCTATGCCCAACCAAATCCGCGTTGCCGCAGATGCTATCCCCGCACCGCAAGTAACAGAGATCGCTACGCTTTCAAGCGTCGCGGCCTGACTTAAATTGGGTGTATTCGGGTGCGCGGACTTGCCGAATTTCGCTGATGCCGCCGACCCTCGCGGTCACACGCGATCCGCGCGGCTGCTGCCCGAAATTTTCGATGATGCGGAAGGAAAGTCGTTGCTTGGTACGCCCAAGGGGAATCGAACCCCTGTTCCCGCCGTGAGAGGGCGGTGTCCTGACCGCTAGACGATGGGCGCGTTCAAGAACCGGCGATATAGGCTGACGGTTTGGAAAAAGCAACTGGCTTCGAACGGCCGGACCGCTTCTGTGCAATGTCGGTTCGTGGACCTAGCGTTTCGGCTCGATCAGGTCCCACAGATTGCCATAGAGGTCGGCGAAAACCGCCACGGTGCCGTAAGGCTCATGGCGTGGCGTTTCGTGGAACTCGACGCCGTTTTCCAGCATCGTCGCATGGTCCCTGGCAAAATCATCGGTTTCGAGAAACAAAACCACGCGGCCTCCGGTCTGGTCGCCGACGCGGCTCTTCTGCACATCGTCCAACGCTTCCGCCAGAAGCAGCCGGGGCCCTTGCCCGACCGCCGGCGTTACCGTCACCCAGCGCTTGCCGTCGCCGAGCTCGATGTCGTCGCAGAGGACAAAGCCAAGCTTGCCGACATACCAGGCGATCGCCTCGTCATAGTCGGCGACGACGAGCGTGATGGTTGCGATGCGGCGATGGTCGGCAAACCCGGTCATTGTTTCGGCCCGCTCATTTGTTGCGGATGGCGAAGCGGCCGATGATACGGCGCTCGGCGATGTCGTAGACGAAGATGGTGCGGCTGCCGTCGCTGATCTCGGCGTCGATCGAAATGCGATTGCCCGACAGAGCCTGGCTGATCACCTTGGCTCCGACCGGGAGCACTATGTCGGCCACGAGCGGCTCGCCGGGCGGAACTGGAATGTCGTTGGCGAGCGGCGGGTTCGCGGGCGGCGCTTTGCGCGATTTGTAGACAATGGCCGCGATCACCACCATAAGGGCCAGCAAAAGCAGGCCGAGATTGATGGCCATGAAACGGATGAGCCTGCCGCGCACCTTTTCGATCTCGGGATCGAGCGGCTTTTCTTCTTCATCGGCAACGGGCCGGGCCATGGCAGAACTTTCCGGAACTTTTTTCGATGAGCGCTCATAGCGAAGAGACCCCTGAATTGATAGAGGCTGGACAATTCATAGAGGCGGCGCCGACCGTGCTCGAAGCCGGCGCGGAAGCGGCCGGCCAGCGCCTCGACCAGTGGCTGGCGAGCGCCCTCGGGCCTGACATGTCGCGCAGCCGGGTGCAGATGCTGATCCGGCAAGGTGCCGTTTCGATCGACGGCAAGCCGGTCGACGAGACCAAGCGCAAAATGAGTGCCGGCGAGCGCGTATCGGTCGTCATGCCCAAGCCCGAACCGGCCGAACCGCAAGGCGAGCCCATCGCGCTCGACGTGCTTTATGAGGACGACGAGCTGATCGTCATCAACAAGCCGGCCGGCCTCGTCGTCCATCCCGGCGCCGGCAACTGGACCGGCACGCTGGTCAATGCCCTGATCCACCACTGCGGCGACAGTCTTTCAGGCATTGGCGGCGTCAGGCGGCCGGGCATCGTCCATCGGCTGGACAAGGAAACCAGCGGCGTCATGGTGGTGGCCAAGACCGACCGCGCCCACAAGGCGCTGTCGGAGGCCTTTGCCGACCACGGCCGCACCGGCGACCTCGAACGTGCCTATCTGGCGCTGGTCTGGGGAATCCCGTCGCGGCCGGCCGGAACGGTCGATGCGCCGCTTGGCCGTGCCGCCGACCGCGTGCGCCGCGCCGTCGTGCCGGAAGGCCGTGACGATGCCCGCCACGCCGTGACCCATTTCACCGTCAAGGAGCGTTTCGGCGAGGGCCAGCAGGCGTTCGCCACCGCCAGCCTGGTCGAATGCCGGCTGGAAACCGGCCGCACCCACCAGATCCGCGTCCACATGGCCCATATCGGCCATCCCGTCATCGGCGACCCCGATTACGGCCAGGCCTTCCGCACCAAGGCCAACCGGCTGCCCGAGCGGCTGAAGGGTCAGGTCAAGGCATTTTCCAGGCAAGCTTTGCATGCCTGGCTCCTTGCATTTCGGCACCCGGCTACCCATTTATCGATGAGGTTCGAGGCGCCGATACCGGGGGACATGGAGGAACTCGTCGGCGGCTTTCGCAAACTCTGAACCCGAGCAATTCCAGGAAAAGTGTGAAACGGTTTTCCGTCCGGAATTGCGTCTAAACAAGCCAGCTAAAACCTGAGCGGCATTGTTCACTTCAGCGTGACACACTGTTTCGTGTTGAACAAATGCCTGTCTTTTCTGGTTTTGTTCCTATATAAATCAGTTGCCGCGGGCGAGCCTTTTGGTGCTCGCGTCACATGCCCGCCGCGTTTCGGGGGCATCACTCCAATAGAGAGGGGGCGCAATCATGGCCCAGTCACTACCCAGTATTGTTTCCGGCGAAGGCGGCCTCAGCCGCTACCTGGAAGAAATCCGCCGCTTTCCCATGCTTCAGCCGCAGGAAGAGTACATGCTCGCCAAGCGCTACGCCGAGCATGAAGACACCAGCGCTGCGCACAAGCTCGTCACCAGCCACCTTCGGCTCGTTGCCAAGATCGCCATGGGCTATCGCGGCTACGGCCTGCCGATCGGCGAAGTGATCTCGGAAGGCAATGTCGGCCTGATGCAGGCCGTCAAGAAATTCGAACCCGAGCGTGGCTTCCGCCTCGCGACCTACGCCATGTGGTGGATCAAGGCCTCGATCCAGGAGTACATCCTGCGCTCGTGGAGCCTGGTCAAGATGGGCACGACCGCCAATCAGAAGCGCCTGTTCTTCAACCTGCGCAAGGTGAAGGGCAAGATCCAGGCGCTGGACGATGGCGACCTCAAGCCCGACCAGATCACCGAGATCGCCACCCGGCTGAACGTGTCGGAAGCCGAAGTCGTGTCGATGAACCGCCGCCTGTCGGGCGACGCGTCGCTGAACGCGCCGATCCGCGCCAGCGAAGGTGAATCCGGCGAATGGCAGGACTGGCTGGTCGATGACCACGAAAGCCAGGAAGACATGCTGATCGAACAGGACGAGCTGGAAAACCGCCGCGGCATGCTGTCGGGTGCTTTGGCCGTGCTCAACGATCGTGAGCGGCGCATCTTCGAGGCACGCCGCCTCGCCGAGGAGCCGCTGACGCTGGAAGAGCTGTCGTCCGAGTTCGACATCAGCCGCGAGCGCGTGCGCCAGATCGAGGTGCGCGCCTTCGAGAAGGTGCAGGACGCGGTCAAGGCCGCCGCCAAGCGCCAGATGCAGGCGCTGCGCACGATCGAGGCGCAGCCCGCGGCGTAAAGCCGGGTTCGGCTAAGGAACAGAAGGCGGCGTCGGGAAACCGGCGCCGCCTTTTTTGTTTTGTCGTCCGTCGGCGGTTAGCGAAAGTCGGGCAACAGCTGATCTCCCCCCTTGAGGGGGAGATTGGCAGCTTCGGCGACGGCGCCACCAGCATGAACCGATCTACAGCCCATCCAGCGGAAACTTGAGATACCTTCGGCCGTTGGCCTCCGGTTCCGGCAGCCGTCCACCATTCATGTTGACCTGCAGCGCATGCAGGATCAGCCGCGGCATCGGCAGTGTCTTGTCGCGCGCTTCGCGCAAGTCGACGAACTCGGCTTCGCTGCGCGCCGCAACGAGGTGGATATTCTTTGCCCTCTGCTCGGCGACCGTGCTCTCCCAGCACGGCTCGCGGCCGCCGGCCTGATAGTCGTGGCCGACGAACACGCGCGTATCGTCCGGCAGCGCCAGAATGCCCTCAATCGAATGCCACAGCCGCGCGGCACTGCCGCCGGGAAAGTCCGTCCTTGCCGAGCCGCTGTCGGGCATGAACAGCGTGTCGTGGACGAAGGCTGCGTCGCCGACGACATAGGTGATCGAGGCGAGCGTGTGGCCGGGCGAGAACAGCACCTTGACCGGCAGGTTGCCGATCATGAACGTTTCGCCTTCCCCAAACAGCCGGTCCCACTGCGAGCCGTCTGCGGGGAAATCCGGCCAGTTGTAGATCGCCTTCCACAGCGCCTGGACTTCGATGATCCTGTCGCCGATCGCCGTCGGCGCGCCGGTCTTTTCCCGGAGATAGTGCGCCGCCGAGAAATGATCGGCATGCGGATGGGTGTCCAGGATCCACTCGAGCTCCAGCCCGTTTTCGCGGATAAAATCCAGCAAGGCGTCGGCATTCTTCGTCGCCGTCGCGCCGGATTTTTCGTCGAAATCGAGGATCGGGTCGATGACGGCGCAGCGTCTCGTCACCGGGTCGGTGACGACATACTGGATGGCGCCGGTCGGCTTGTCGTAGAAGCCGGCGACCTCAGGTTTGGCCGAAGCGATGTCCAATATCCGGCTCCCCTGCCCCTTGCCCGACAGGAACCGTTTTCTCCGTCGGGGCTGAACAAGAGCATGGTCATCTGGCAAAGCGCGCCGGTCAAGCACGCCTTGCCACAAATAGGACTGAAGCCCGAAATAGCTCCGACGGAGAAAACCTAGGCTGACGGCTGCTTGGTCTTCCTGAGATAGGGCAGGATCGTCTCGAAAGCGCCAAAACGCTTGACCGCATCTTCGTTCGAAACCGCGGCGGTGATGATCACATCCTCGCCCTGCTTCCAGTTGGCCGGCGTCGCCACCTGGTGCTTGGCGGTCAGCTGCATGGAATCGACCGCGCGCAGGATCTCGTCGAAGTTGCGGCCCGTCGTCATTGGGTAAGTCAGCACCAGCTTGATCTTCTTGTCCGGCCCGACGACATAGACCGAGCGCACCGTGGCGTTGTCGGCCGGCGTGCGGCCTTCCGACGTCTCGCCGGCGCCCGCCGGCAGCATGCCATAAAGCTTGGCCACCTTGAGGTCCTTGTCGCCGATCAGCGGGTAGTTCACCGTCTGGCCGGTCGCCGTCTTGATGTCGGCCTGCCACTTGTCGTGGCTCGCAACGGGATCGACGGAAATGCCGATGACCTTGACGTTGCGCTTCTTGAACTCGCCTTCGAGCCCCGCCATCGTGCCCAGCTCGGTGGTGCAGACCGGGGTGAAATTCTTCGGATGGCTGAACAGGATCGCCCAGCCGTCGCCGATCCAGTCATGAAACTTGATCGGCCCTTGCGTGGTCTCGGCGGTGAAGTCAGGCGCGATGTCGTTGATACGAAGGCTCATGGCATTATTCCCCAGCAACAGATTTCGTCAGGAGCGGCCGTGGACGGCGTCAACGCTCCGGCATTCCCGCATCTTAGCGCAAAAATCGCGGCTGCAGGACAATAGGAAACTATTATTGGCGACCGAACGAGCACTTTCGTTCTACGGACCGACGTTGGGCCGACAATCTTTCGTTTGTGCGGGGAAGACTCAGGCCTTGTTGACCGCCAGCGACGTGGCCAGGTCTTCCATGCGCTGGGCGAGCGCGCCGAGCGCGCTGGTCAGCACGGTGTCGTTCTTGTCGGCCTTGGTCAGCGCTTCGTCGCGCGTCTTGCGCAGTGTCTGCACTTCGGTCTCCATGCCCTTGACCCGCTTCTGCAGCTCCGAAAGCTCGTCCATCACCATGATGCCGGCCATCACCGTCAGCCGCTGGTCGCCGATCTCGCCGAACGAATCCTTCAGATGCGAGACATAACGGTCGAACCGCTCGGCGAGGTCGATCAGGTGCTCT
Source organism: Mesorhizobium sp. LNJC394B00 (assembly GCF_000502555.1). NCBI lineage: Bacteria > Pseudomonadati > Pseudomonadota > Alphaproteobacteria > Hyphomicrobiales > Phyllobacteriaceae > Mesorhizobium > Mesorhizobium sp. LNJC394B00. Next base: position 108,652 of record NZ_AYWH01000008.1, on the reverse strand, counting down.
TCCTGACCCTCGTCGCAAGCCATGCGATACTGCTTGCCGTCGATGGAAACCGTGACCTGTGCCATGGCCTGCAGCTCCTACCTGTCCAGCACCGCGCGGATGGTTTCCATGGCGGTCACCAAGCGGCGCGACACTTCCTTGTTGGCATCTTCCAGCCGTTCGGCGCGGGCTTCGGAATTGTCGAGTTCCTGCGCCAGCCGTGAACGGTCGGCGTTCATGCGCTGCACCTCAGCCTCGGCTTCGGAATAGTCGCGCTCGTGCTCGAGCTTGGCCGCGACGGCGTTTTCCAGCCCCTCGATGGCCTTGCCCAGCCTGTGGATGACTTCCTTGAGTGTGGTTTCGCCGGTCATGGCCTTCGTCCTGTGCCCTGCCCATCACCGAATCGCTTCGCGTTCAGAACGCGTTAACAAGGAAACATTAGGCACCGGGTGAAGGCAACGTCAACAAAGCTCTCGCGACTGTCCCCCGCTAACGCTAATGTAGGTCGCCCCATAAGGTCTCAAAGCCATCACAAGACCGGCAAATGTGCAGCCGATTTGTTGACTAAAAGCCCGTGGCTGCTATGTGTCGCGCACTCTTTCCTGGGCTCTGCCAAGCCCACAAATCCCCACCCCGGAGGTACCATGACGTCGCGTGAACAACATGACCGGATGGCCAATGCGATCCGTTTTCTCTCCATGGACGCCGTCGAGAAGTCCCAGTCCGGCCATCCCGGCCTGCCCATGGGCTGCGCCGACATCGCCACAGTGCTGTTCACCCGCTTTCTGAAATATGATCCGAAGAACCCCCATTGGCCGGACCGAGACCGCTTCATCCTGTCGGCCGGCCACGGTTCTATGCTGCTCTACTCGCTGCTGCATCTGACCGGTTACGAGGACATGACCCTCGACCAGATCAAGCATTTCCGCCAGCTGGGTTCCAAGACTGCCGGCCATCCCGAATACGGCCATGCCACCGGCATCGAGACGACGACCGGCCCGCTCGGCCAGGGTCTCGCCAATTCGGTCGGCTTCGCGCTCGGCGAGCGCATCATGAACGCCGCCTTCGGCAACGACCTCGTCGACCACTACACCTATGTGCTGGCCGGCGACGGCTGCCTGATGGAAGGTGTTTCCCAGGAAGCCATCGCGCTGGCCGGCCACCTCAAGCTCAACAAGCTGATCGTCTTCTGGGACAACAACAACATCTCGATCGACGGTCCGGTTTCGCTTGCAGACAACACCGACCAGGTCGCCCGCTTCCAGGCCTCGGGCTGGAATGCCAGCCACATTGACGGCACCGACCCCGAGGCGATCGCCTACGCCATCGAAGCCGCCCGCCATTCCGACAAGCCGACGATGATCGCCTGCAAGACGACCATCGGCTTCGGCGCCCCGACCAAGGCCGGCACCAACAAGGCGCACGGTTCGCCGCTCGGCGCCGACGAGATCGCAGGCGCGCGGAAATTCTTCAACTGGGACTCGCCGCCCTTCGAAATTCCGGCCGACATTCTCGACGCCTGGCGCACCGCCGGCAAGGCCGGCGCCAAGCCGCGCACCGACTGGGAAGGCCGGCTCGCCAAGGCCAAGCCCGAGCTGAAGGCCGAGTTCGAGCGCCGCCTCGCCGGCAAGCTGCCGTCGAATTTCGATGCCGTCATTGCCGACTACAGGAAGAAGCTGTCGGCCGACAAGCCGAAGGTCGCCACCCGCAAATCGTCGGAAATGGCGCTGGAAGTCATCAACGGCGCGGTGCCGGAAACCATCGGCGGCTCTGCCGACCTGACGGGCTCCAACAACACCAAGACCAGCCAGACCAAGAACATCACGCCGGACGATTACGGCCAGCGCTATGTCCACTACGGCATCCGCGAGCATGGCATGGCGGCCGCCCTCAACGGCCTGACGCTGCATGGCGGCCTCATCGCCTACGGTGGCACCTTCATGTGCTTCTCTGACTATGCCCGTCCGTCGATGCGGCTGGCGTCGCTGATGGGCATCCGCTCGATCTTCGTCATGACCCATGATTCGATCGGTTTGGGCGAAGACGGCCCGACCCACCAGCCGGTCGAGCACCTGGCGGCGCTCCGCGCCATCCCCAACCACAATGTCTTCCGTCCGGCCGACGCGGTGGAAACCGCCGAATGCTGGCAGATTGCCATTGAATCGGAAAAGACCCCGTCCACCCTGGCGCTGACCCGCCAGAACCTGCCGACGGTGCGCACCGAGCACTCGGCCAGGAACCTCTCGAGCCAGGGCGCCTATGAACTGGCCGCGGCGAGCGGCGAAGCGGCGGTGACGATCTTCGCGACCGGCTCCGAGGTCGAGATCGCGCTCGGCGCCCGTGATTTGCTTGAAAAGCATGGGCACCCGACCCGCGTCATCTCGGTGCCTTGCTTCGAACTGTTCGACCAGCAGAGCGACGCCTACCGCAAGGAGACGATCGGCAACGCGCCGATCAAGATGGCGATCGAGGCCGGCATCCGCCAGGGCTGGGATCACCTGATCGGCTCCGACGGCATCTTCATCGGCATGACCGGCTTCGGCGCTTCCGGCACCATCGAGCAGCTCTACCCGCATTTCGGCATCACCGCCGAAGCCGCGGCCAAGGCGGCGGAAGCCCGCCTGCACGGCAAGTAAGATCAGGGTCAGTCCCGCGCACCTCCAAGGCGGATTCGCGGGGCTGGACCAACCTAATCGATTTAAATTCGGCCTTCTGCGGCTGGATTCTTGTGCCATCCGCCGCTATGAAGCTGCGGACCCATCTGCCGCCTCCAGCTCCCAGGGAGAGTAAAATGACCGTCAGAGTTGCCATCAACGGATTTGGCCGCATCGGCCGCAACATCCTGCGCGCCATCCATGAATCCGGCCGCAAGGACATCGACGTCGTCGCCGTCAACGACCTCGGCCCGGTCGAGACCAACGCGCATCTGCTGCGCTATGACAGCGTGCACGGCCGCTTCCCGCACGAAGTGTCGGTCTCGGGCGACCAGATCACCGTCGGCAAGGAGACCTTCAAGGTCACCGCGATCAAGGACCCGGCGCAGCTGCCGTGGAAGGAGCTCGGCATCGACATCGCGCTCGAATGCACCGGCATCTTCACCGCCCGCGACAAGGCTGCCGCGCATTTGACCGCCGGCGCCAAGCGCGTCGTCGTCTCCGCGCCTGCCGAAGGTGCTGACCTCACCGTCGTCTACGGCATCAACCACGACAAGCTGACCAAGGACCACATCGTCATTTCGAATGCGTCCTGCACCACCAACTGCCTGGCGCCGCTCGCCGCAGTGCTGCACGAGACCGTCGGCATCGAAAAGGGCATGATGACGACGATCCACTCCTACACCGGCGACCAGCCGACGCTGGACACCATGCACAAGGATCTCTACCGCGGCCGCGCGGCTGCCCTGTCGCAGATCCCGACCTCGACCGGTGCGGCCAAGGCGATCGGCCTGGTGCTGCCCGACCTCAAGGGCAAGCTCGACGGCATCTCGATCCGCGTGCCGACCCCCAACGTCTCGGTCGTCGACTTCAAGTTCATCGCCAAGCGCGCCACCACCGTGCAGGAGATAAACGAAGCGGTGATCGCCGCCTCCAACGGCAAGCTGAAGGGCATTCTCGGCGTCACCCATCATCCGAATGTGTCGATCGACTTCAACCACGATCCGCGCTCGTCGATCCTGGCGCTCGACCAGACCAAGGTCATGGACGGCAACTTCGTTTCGGTGCTGTCCTGGTACGACAATGAGTGGGGCTTCTCCAACCGCATGGCCGACACCTCGGTCGCCTTTGGCAAGACCATCGCCTGACCTGAAGGCATCGTCTCGCAGCTTCGAACGCCCGGCTGTGCCCGGGCGTTTTTCGTCAGCGCGCCGGGCAAGGCGCGCCGAGCCGCCAAACGCCGGAAAATCAGCGGCATAAGGCAAAAAGCCATCCTTGCGCCTTGCACCGGCCATGCCTTCGCCCCACTCTCCCGTGAATCGGTAGAAAGAGGAATTCGAGGGGCAAATCACGGATGGAGCATGCGATCTATCTCGTCACGCTGGTCGGCACAGCGCTAGTCGTCGCCGCAGCGTTCTCGAGCCTGATCGCCTTCCGCTTCGGCGCCCCTTTGCTGCTGCTCTTCCTCTGCATCGGCCTCGCCAGCGGCGTCGATGGTCTCGGCATCGAATTCGACAATGCGCGCGTGGCATATTTTGCCGGCTCGCTGGCGCTGGCGGTCATCCTGTTCGATTCCGGTTTCGGCACGCCGCTCAACGCGCTGCGCCAGGCGACCGGACCGGCGGTGTCGCTGGCGACCTTCGGCGTAATCCTGACCACTGGCCTGTTCGGCGCCGCCTCCTATTACCTGCTCGACCTCAGCTGGCTGGAATCCTTCCTGCTCGGCGCCGCGGTCGCCTCGACCGATGCGGCGGCCGTCTTCTTCCTGCTACGCGCCGGCGAGATCAATCTGCGCGAACGCGTGCGCGCGACACTGGAAGTCGAATCCGGCACCAACGACCCGATCGCCATCTTCCTGACCATCACGCTGGTCGAGATCATCGCCGCCCACGCCAATCCCGAGACCCATGTGCTGGTCACCGACCTGATCCTCGGCTTCCTGCTCAATATGGGGCTCGGCGCCGTCGTCGGCGTGCTTGGCGGGCTCGGCATCGTGCGCCTCGTCGACCGGCTCAACCTTGACCATGGCTTGCTGCCGATCTTCGTGCTGACCCTGTCGCTGATGGTGTTCGCCGCCGCCGGCGCCATTGGCGGCTCGGGCTTCCTGGCGGTCTATCTCGCCGGGCTGATTGCCGGCAACTCCGACATCCGCGCCGTCACCATCCTGAAGCGCTTCCAGGACGGCATGTCGTGGCTGGCACAGATCATCATGTTCCTGATCCTCGGCCTGTTCGCGACACCCTCGCAGTTTCCGGCGATCATGGTGCCGGCGGTGCTGCTCGGCCTGTTCCTGATGTTTGTCGCGCGCCCTGTCGCCGTCTGGCTCTGCCTGATCCCGTTCCGCCTGCCGCGTCCCGAGATCGCCTTCGTCTCCTGGGTCGGCCTGCGCGGCGCCGTGTCCATCCTGCTTGCCATCACCCCGCTGCTCGGCGGACTGGAGAACGGCCGCACCATCTTCAACGTCGCCTTCATCATCGTGCTGGTATCGCTGGTGGTGCAGGGCTGGTCGGTCGGTCCGCTGGCGCGCCGGCTCGGCCTGATCGTGCCGGCGAGGCTTGGGCCGCTCGACAAGGTCGAACTCGAACTGCCGGGCTCCGCCCACCACGAACTGCTCGCCTACCGCGTCGCGCCCGGCAGCCCGGTGGCGCGCGGCGAGCGTATCCCGCGCTGGGCACGGCCCTCGTTGGTGCTGCGCGACGGCCGCTCGATGCGTTTCCAGGACATGGGCCGGCTCGCGGCCGGCGACCAGGTTTACATCTTCGTGCCCGACCGCTATCCGCGCCTGCTTGACAAGCTGTTTGCCAGCCGCGCCGTAGTCGACCCCGAGGATGCCGACTTCTTCGGCGCCTTCGCCGTCGATCCCGCCCGCTCGGCCGCAGAGCTCGAGGCCGCATACACTCCGGGATTGAGCGAAGCCGAGCAGAAGCTCACCGTCGGCGCGCTGGTGACGGCGCGGCTCGGCGGCCATGCCGAATATGCCGACCGGGTGCTGATCGGCCCGATCGAATTGATCGTCCGCGACGTCGACGACAAGGGCAAGATCACCGGTCTCGGCCTCTCCTTCGAGCCGACCGCGCCGGTGGCGCGGGTTCCGGTGTTCCTGAGCGCCGGCGAGATCGGCGATCGTGTCTCCGCCTTCATCCGCAACTGGCGCAAGCCGACCGAGACGCAGACTGCAGAGGCGACAGCCAATGAGAAGGCCCTTGAGCCGACGGCGGAAAAGATAACGACAGAAGGCTGACAAGCGATCGGTTCACGCTGACGTCCCGCATCATCACGACAGCCTTCGCCTTGATCTCAAAATTTAGCTCGCACCCCGGCTCAAGCCTTGCATCGTCATCGATGCGAGGTATGGTCCCGGCGATTTTCCACGGAAAGGAACCCGCATGGCCGCCTTCAAGACACTCGACGATATCGGCAATATCAGCGGCAAGCGCGTGCTGGTGCGCGTCGACCTCAACGTTCCCGTCGCCGATGGCAAGGTCACCGACGCCACCCGAATCGAACGCATCGCACCGACCATCGCCGAACTGTCCGGCAAGGGCGCCAAGGTCATCCTGCTCGCGCATTTCGGCCGCCCGAAGGATGGTCCCTCGCCCGAATTCTCGCTGAGGCCGATCGCCAAGGCTACCGCGGAGGTGCTTGGCCGCCCGGTCGGCTTTGCCAGCGATTGCGTCGGCGACACGGCGGGCAGTGCGGTCGCCGCCATGAACAAGGGCGATGTGCTGCTGCTGGAAAACACCCGCTTCCACAAGACCGAGGAGAAGAACGATCCTGATTTCACAGAGCGGCTCGCCGCCAATGGCGACATCTTCGTCAATGACGCCTTTTCCGCCGCCCACCGGGCGCACTCCTCGACCGAAGGCCTGGCGCGGCTGTTGCCGTCCTATGCCGGCCGCACCATGCAGGCCGAGCTCGAGGCGCTGGAGAAGGGGCTCGGCAATCCGGTCCGCCCTGTCGTCGCCATTGTCGGCGGCGCCAAGGTGTCGACCAAGATCGACCTGTTGATGAACCTGGTGAAGAAGGTCGACGCGCTGGTGATCGGCGGCGGCATGGCCAACACTTTTCTCGCCGCGCGTGGCACCGCTGTCGGCAAGTCGCTGTGCGAGCATGACCTTGCCGCGACCGCCAAGCAGATCATGATCGAGGCCGCCGAGGCCGGCTGCGCCATCATCCTGCCTGTCGACGGTGTCGTCGCCAAGGAATTCAAGGCGGGTGCGGCCAGCGAGACCGTTGCCATTTCGGATGTCCCGGCTGACGGCATGATCCTCGATCTCGGCGAAAAGACCGTGAAGACGATCGGTGAATGGATCGACCGCGCCGCGACGCTGGTCTGGAACGGCCCGCTCGGCGCCTTCGAGATCGAGCCTTTCGACCACGCCACGGTGGCGGCGGCCAGGCACGCGGCGGCCCGCACCAGGGCCGGCAAGCTGGTCTCGGTCGCCGGTGGCGGCGATACGGTGGCCGCCCTCAACCATGCCGGCGTCGCCGACGACTTCACCTATGTCTCGACCGCCGGCGGCGCTTTCCTCGAATGGATGGAAGGCAAGCCGCTGCCCGGCGTCGACGTGCTGAAGAAACAAGCCTGACCGGATCGGGGGCGCAAAAACGGACGCCAGGAACTTTCAATCGATTCGAGCTTTCCGATCCCATTCCTTTGGCGGTAGACTTCCGTTACGCGCGGAACGTACCCCCTTAGGAGAAGAAAAATGAGCGAACGTCTCGAAGACATTGCCGCCGCGATGGTGGCCGGCGGCAAGGGCCTGCTGGCCGCCGATGAGAGCTCCGGCACCATCAAGAAGCGCTTCGACGTTATCGGCGTCGAATCGACCGCCGATAGCCGCCGCGACTACCGCGAGATGATGTTCCGCGCCAAGGACGCAATGACGAAGTACATCTCCGGCGTCATTCTCTACGACGAGACCATCCGTCAGAAGGCTGCCGACGGCACGCCTCTGGTCGACATCATCAAGGCGGCGGGCGCCATTCCCGGCATCAAGGTCGATGCCGGCGCCAAGCCACTCGCCGGCTTTCCCGGCGATACCGTTACCGAAGGCCTCGACGGCTTGCGCGAGCGGCTCGCAGATTATTACAAGCTCGGCGCCCGCTTCGCCAAATGGCGCGCGGTGATCGACATCGACACCGGCAAGGGCGTGCCCTCGGTCAATTCGATTGCCTCCAACGCCCATGCGCTGGCCCGCTATGCCGCACTGTGCCAGGAGGCCGGCATCGTGCCGATCGTCGAGCCGGAAGTGCTGATGGACGGCGCGCACGACATCGACACCTGCTACGACATCTCGAAGGCAACGCTGATCAAGCTCTATGACGAGCTGCATGCGGCGCGCGTTGTGCTGGAAGGCACCATCCTGAAGCCGAACATGGTGCTGGCCGGCAGGAAGTCGGGCAAGGTGAGCAGCCCCGAAGAGGTCGCGGAAAAGACCATAAAACTGTTCCGCGAAACCGTACCGGCAGCGGTGCCGGGCATCGCCTTCCTTTCGGGCGGGCAGTCGGACGAGGAGGCGACCGCCAACCTCAACGCCATCAACGCCATCGGGCCGCATCCGTGGAAGCTGACCTTCTCCTATGGCCGCGCCTTGCAGGCCGCCCCACAAAAGGCCTGGAGCGGCAAGGCATCGAACGTCGCCTCCGGCCAGGCCGCCTTCACCCATCGTGCCCACATGAACCATCTGGCGGCGCTGGGACGATGGACGGCGAGCCTCGAACAGGCCGCCTGAGCGCAGTCCTCCCGTTGTCATACAACCCGGGCCGATGCGCCCGGGTTTTGTTTATGACAAGGCGGGCTTGGGACGGAGTTCGCCCATCCTTATCTCCTTTTCGGCAAAAGCTGACGGCGATGTCGGTTTCTGCCCACCCCAAACGTCCTTGGGTGAACAGACAGGGAGAACTTCATGACTCGCAGCAAGGTGGTTTCGCGTGAAGACTGGTTTGAGGCGCACAAGGCGCATCTGGCGCGCGAGAAGGAATTGACACGGTTGCGTGAGCGCATCGCCGCCGAGCGGCGTGAACTGCCCTGGATGAAAATCCGCAAGGACTATGTCTTCGAGACCGAGCAGGGTCCGAAGAACCTGGCCGGACTGTTCGGCGCCAACAGCCAACTGATCGTCTACCACTTCATGATGACGCCAGGATCGAACCACCGCTGCGAAGGCTGCTCCTTCCTTGCCGACCATATAGACGGCGCCGATCAGCATCTCAGGCGCCACGACGTGTCGCTGGTGGTGGTTGCGCGCGCGCCGCTGGCGGAACTGCTGCCTTACAAGCAGCGTATGGGCTGGAAATTCGACTGGGTGTCGTCCTACGCCTCGGATTTCAACTTCGACATGCAGGTCTCCTTCACCGACAAGCAGATCGCGGCCGGCGACACCACCTACAATTTCGAGACGCGTCCGCGCACGTCAAAGGACCTTCCCGGCACCAGTGTTTTCTACAAGGACGAGAACGGCGACATCTTTCTCACCTTTATGTCGCGCGCCCGCGGCGGCGAGGCGCAGATCGGCACCTATGACTATCTCGATATGACGCCGAAGGGCCGCGGCGAAAATGGCCCTTATCAAAGCCTGATGGACTGGGTGCGGCTGCATGACGAATATCAGGAAAAGCAGGCGGCTAAGGAAAACTGCTGCGACTAGAAGCGCGTTCACCTGCGCCCAAACATGCGCTAAGGCTGCCGTTAACCTCTAACGGTACTGCCATGCGCTTCCCGGCCCTTCTTACCTGGCTCGCCTACCCCGTCTATGTCTGGCAGGGCATCGGCGTGCGCCGCCGCACCACCCGCATGCTGCCGGCACAAGGGCCGGTCATGCACGAAATATCGGGCAAGGCGCCGGCCATCTCGCTGCTGGTGCTGGGCGATTCCTCGGCCGCTTCCGTCGGCATCGGCAATTCCGAGAACGGGCTTGCCGCGCAGCTTGCCGTCATGATCGCGCAGCGAACCGGCCTTGCCGTGCGCTGGCGCGCCGCCGGCTTCAACTCGGCAACGTCGGGCCAGATCCGCGACCATGTGCTGCCCAATCTGTCGGCCGATCGGTGGACGCATATAGTGCTGGCCATCGGCACCAACGACACCAAGAATTTCCACTCGGTGCCGCGCTTCAAGAAAGAGTTCGGCGGCCTGCTTTACGCGCTGCGCGCCAAATGGCCGGAGGCCCGCGTCGTCTGGTCGCCGGTGCTGGAATTCACCCGTGCGCCGGCCATGCCGCCGCTGCTCGGCAAGATACTCGAAATCCGCGCTACCGCAATGAACCGCATGGGCGAGCGCCTCTGTTTCGAGCGCGGCGCCGTGCCGGCGCCACGGCTGCCGATCACCAACCCTGAGGCCGGCTTTGCCTCCGATGGCTTTCATGCCTCGGAAGCCGGTTACCGCGCCTGGGCCGAACATCTGGTCGGATGGGTGCTCGCCGATTGACCTGAGGGGGCACAAGCTCGGACTGGTGGGCTTCAGAGAACTGACGCGAGTATTTCCAAATACTGTTGATTGCAGCCTGCTTCCAATGGATCTGAGCCAGAATATCATCCAGCAGCAATGGACGAGCTACGGCCTGGATTCCGAAACCGGCAACGACACCTGCACGCTGACCGGCAACCGCGCCGAATCGAGCAAGCATGTCATTCCGGCCGGCCCGGCCAACGCCACGCCTTTTATTGCGGCGAACCTGCCGGAATTCATGACGACGCGCGGTGGCGATTACTTCTTCGTGCCCAGCCTCAACGCCATCCGGATGATTGCCATGGGAACGGTGGACCCGACCTGACCCTCAAGGCTATGCCCAGTGCCCCAGCGCACCCGCCAGCGCGATGGCCGCCATGGCGATCAGGGCCAGCTTCCAGAAATCGCCGCGCCGCTTCAGGCCCGGCCAGCCGAGCGGCTTGATCAGCTGAATGGCCATCATGCCGATGATGACGAGCGCGAGGAGTTTCGACATGCCCGCCTTTGAGCAGCATCGCGACAGGCTGTCAAAGCGGTTCTTGCATGGTCTCGGTCGACTTGGCCATTCCTGACAAAAGGCTCGTTTCCGAACCGACCGCCAAGCACCTCGCAGCTTTCTTCAACGAGCTGACATGCTCCTGACAGACTGCTGTCAGGAGGGGTATGCGATAGTGTCTCCATCAGAGAAGAGGAGATGGTCATGAACAGCTTTGGTATTTTGAACAGCGTACAGCACTATGTCGGCAAGATCCGCACGATGCGCAATGAAGTCCGTACCCAGCGCTTCCTGAACTCCTTGCCGGCGGACATCCGCAAGGACATTGGCTGGCCGGATATGTATGAGGGTCACAGCCGCATTCGCGAGATCTGAGGCGTTTTACATGACAATGCTTGGATGCGGACCCCGCAACGCCCGGATCATTGACATGGACCCCCGGGCGGCGACGCCTTGGGCTGGCGCAAAGACTTTTGGCGCCTGCTACGGACAATGCTGAAGGCTCCTGACAGAATGCTGTCAGGAGCACCATGCCATAAACGTGTCAGGAGACATGAATGGTGAAAAGCTGGAACGACAGGCTGAACACGCCGGGCGTCAACGGCGTGAAGCCGACGCCACGCACAATGGGCGACGTCGTCGAGGGCCAGCCGATGCTGGTGCCGACGGCCCGTCAGGTCGATGATTTCATCCGCACGATCCCCAACGGCCTCGAGATGGATGTACGCGCCTTGCGCACCACGCTCGCCATCGAGCATGGGGCGCAAGTGACATGTCCGGTCACCATCGGCTATCATCTGCGAACCGTCGCCGAGGCCGCCAATGAGGATCTCGAACGCGGCATGACGCTGAACGATATCACGCCGTACTGGCGTGTGCTCGACGTGAACACGCCGACAACGAAGAAGTTGTCCTTCGGCGCGGAATTCGTCGCCGTGCAGCGCAAGCGCGAAGGACTTAAACCATAATGCGTGTCGCCCAAAAGTGCGCAGCGGTTTTTGGGAGAACGACAAGCATAAAACAGGACATGGATGTCACCCGGAACCGGTTTTGGCCCCATGACATTCATAGACAAGCAGCCGAGGGACCATACGATGCGACGTGCCGACAGGCTCTTTCAGATCGTGCAGCACCTGCGTGGCGGCCGGCTGGTCACCGCCCAGAAGCTCGGCACATGGCTCGAGGTTTCCGAGCGGACCATCTACCGCGATATCGCCGATTTGCAGTCGACCGGAGTGCCGATCGACGGCGAGGCCGGCGTCGGCTACATGATGAGGGAGGGTTTCGACCTTCCGCCGCTGATGTTCACGCGTGACGAAATCGTCGCGCTGGTCGCCGGAGCCCGCATGGTGCGGGCCTTTGGCGGCGCGGCCATGGCGCGTGCGGCCGACGAGGCGCTGGTCAAGATCGGCGCCGTCCTGCCCGACGCCGAGAAGGACCGCATCGCCCGCACCGAGATCCACACGCCGATGTGGGTGGTGAGCGACGCCGCGCGTGAGGCGATCGACGTGATCGAGCGCGCTGTCGAGAAGCGACAGGTGCTGACCATCGACTACCGCGACGAGGCCGGCCGCGGCACCGGGCGTGACATCCGTCCGCTCGGTCTGTGGTTCTGGGGCAAGGTATGGACGCTGGTTGCCTGGTGCGAGATGCGCGACGATTTCCGCGCCTTCCGCATCGACCGCATCGCCTCGGTGGTCATCGCCGGCCGCATCTTCAAGCCTGAGCGAGGCAAGCAGCTTGCCGACTTCTACCGCGCCGTCGAACGCTCGGAGGACTATGGCATGACGCCGGACCGGGCGGCGCGCAGCTGAGACTTCGATAATCAATGAAAAAGCCCGCTCGAAGCGGGCTTTTTTGATGAACTGTCGCAAACCTTACTCGTCGTCCGCATCTTCCTTCTTGGACTTGAGCGCCGAGAGCTTGGCGAACACGGCGTTTGCGTCGAGCTCGGCATCCTCGTCCTTCGGCTTCTCCGGCGCCGGCACCAGGCGCTCGGTCACGGCAGCCGGCAGCAGCGTGTCGCCGACAGGCTGCGCCTGCTCGCGGCCGCGCGAGGCGCGGTTGACTTCCATGTCGAGGTCGATCTGCGAAGCGAGACCCAGCGTCACCGGGTCCATCGGCTGCAGATTGGCCGAATTCCAGTGCTTGCGCTCGCGGATCTGTTCGATCGTCGACTTGGTCGTGCCGACCAGGCGCGAAATCTGCGCGTCCTTCAATTCCGGATGGTTGCGGACCAGCCACAGGATGGCGTTGGGCCGGTCCTGGCGCTTCGACAGCGGTGTGTAGCGGGGACCCTTGCGCTTGGATTCCGGCACCCGCACCTTGGGGTCGGACAGTTTCAGGCGCTGGTTCGGATCCTTCTCGGCGCGCGCGATCTCGTCGCGGGTCAGCTGTCCGGTCATGATCGGATCCATGCCCTTGATGCCCTGCGCCGATTCGCCGTCGGCGATCGCCTTGACCTCGAGCGGATGCAACCCGCAGAACTGCGCGATCTGCTCGAAGGAAAGCGCGGTGTTGTCGACCAGCCAGACGGCGGTCGCCTTGGGCATCAGCAGCGTATTGGCCATTTCAAAAATCCTTCTCGTTCGCCCGCGTTCCCGCGCGGGCGGTGGTTTAGAGCCACCAAAATGGGAAATTCGCGGCCTGTATAACCGCTCCGCTGCCGTTTCGCAATGTTTTTGGCGCAGGGCGCAGCCGTCGGACACCGGACAGCGGGGGAGGCCAGGAGGACCTCGGCTCCGGCGATCATTGATGCCGAGTTGTACAGGGGGTCCAAGACGACAAAACCCGCCGGACAGGGTCCAGCGGGCTCGGAACCGGCGACGGGATACCGTCTGCGGCGGCTCTTGCTTCTGCCGCGTGGTCAGGCCTCACTGGCCGACCATGCTTCGAATTAGATGGCCTTGCGGGCAATCCTCTCGATGTCGCCGCGGCTGATGCCGAGGTCGCTGAGCTGACGGGCGTTGAGCTTGTTCAGCTCGCGCACGGTTTCGTTGTACATACGCCAGTTACGGAAAGCGCGGATCGGGTTCATGGTTGTCCTCCAGTTGTTGGATCAAATCGTTTCGATGACGCTTAGATAGGCAGTGCTGCCCACGAATTGAACAGACGTCTTTGCATAGCCGCAATGCAAATGCTGCATTGCAGCATTAAGCTTCTGTTCATCTTGCCGACAGGCTGAGCGCGGAGCATGGGGCGAGATTCAGGCCAGGCCGAGCCGAGAATGGCGGCTCCCGAGAACCGGCCTACGCCGGCCGTAGCCTTAACTGCCGCAACCCTCATGAGGGCTTCGGCCGGCGAAGGCCGGAAGCGCAGGGAGCCGCCATTCGCAGGCCGGCCTCACCTGAATCTCGCCCCATCTAGCCGACGTCGAGAACGATCTTGCCTATATGCTCGCCCTCTTCCAGGCGCTCATGCGCCCGCCAGGCGTCGGTCAGCGGGAAGATCATGTCCATCACCGGCGCTACCTTCCGGGTGCCGAGCAGCGGCCACACCTGTGCTTCCAGTGCGGCGGCGAGCGCCGCCTTGAACTCGACCGTGCGAGGCCGCAGCGTCGAGCCGGTGTGGGTCAGCCGCTTGACCATGATTTTCGAGAAATCGGCGCTCGCCACCGCGCCGGCCTGGACGGCGATCTGGACGATCCTGCCCTCGACCGCGGCGGCCTCGTAGTTGCGCGCGATATAGTCGCCGCCGACCATGTCGAGAATGACGTCGGCCCCCTTGCCGCCGGTCGCATCCTTGACCGCCGCGACGAAATCCTCCTCGCGGTAGTTGATCGCCCGGTCGGCGCCGAGCTTCAGGCAGGCGTCGCATTTTTCCTTGCTGCCGGCGGTGGTGACGACATAGGCGCCGAAGGCCGACGCCAGCTGGATCGCCGTGGTGCCGATGCCCGATGAGCCGCCATGGACCAGCAGCGTCTCACCCTTTTTCAGGCCGCCGCGCTCGAACACATTGTGCCAGACGGTGAAATAGTTTTCCGGAACCGCGGCCGCCTCCGTGTGGGTGAAGCCGGCGGGCAGCGGCAGCACGCTGCCGGCATGAACCTTGACATATTCGGCATAACCGCCCCCCGGCGTCAGCGCGCAGACCCGGTCGCCGATGCGCCAGCGCGATATCTCGTCGCCAAGGGCGGCCACTTCGCCCGATGCCTCGAGACCGGGCAGGTCGGAGGCGCCGGGCGGCGCCGGATAGGCGCCCTTGCGCTGCTGCACGTCGGGGCGGTTGACGCCGGCCGCACGCACCCGGATCAGGATTTCGCCGGGACCAGGCACCGGCACGTCGCGCGTTTCCGGTTTCAGCACCCGCGGCCCGCCCGGTTGCGAGATTGCGATGGCCGTCATCGTGGCTGGAATTTTATGTCCGCTCGCCATGAAATTTCCCGTCTCGGTCCGCCGGTCTGTCGCCGGCTGCCAGCTTCTTGCCGGCTGTTTGCATCTGCGCCCCTGCCCTATGTATGCTGATTGCCGGATCAGGCAAATGGCCAAATCAGCCCAATACTGAATAGGGAGGAGCGACGATGGCGATCTTCGACGACGAACCCAAAAAGAAAGCCCGCCCGCATGAGATCGGACAGGATCTGTCGCTGCTTTCGGTCGGTGACCTTACCGAACGGATCAGCATCCTGCGCGAGGAGATTGCCCGGCTCGAAGCCGAGCTCCAGACCAAGGGCAGCACCAAATCGGCGGCCGAAGCCCTGTTTCGCCGCGGCTAGTTTTCGCGTTAGTTTCGGCGTTGAGCATCCGCCGCCGAAAAGCCCGAATGCGCCTGTCTTCAGACCCCGCCACCGAATCTCCAGACGGATCAAACAATGTTTGCAAGCTACAGGCCGATCCTCTCGCTGCTTCGCGGCACCGCTTTCCTGCTTGCAGCTTCGGGATTGCACGGCCTGTTGTTGCCGTTGCGCGGCCAGATCGAAGGGTTTTCGACCGCATCGCTCGGTCTGATGGGCACGGCCTGGGCCGGTGGCTTCGTCACCGGCTGCTTCTTCGCACCGCGCCTGGTGCGCCGCGCCGGCCACGTCCGGGCGTTCGGCGCCTTTGCCGCTTCGGGCGCCATCGTGGCGCTGCTTACCGGCCTGATCATCGACGAATATGTCTGGATCCTGCTGCGCGCCTTCACCGGCTTCACCATGGCCGGAGCCTTCATGGTCATCGAAAGCTGGCTGAACGAGAAGGCCACCAACGAGAACCGCGGCACCGTCTTCGGCCTCTACATGATGGTCACCTATGCCTCGATCATGGGCGGCCAGATGAT
Source organism: Mesorhizobium sp. LNJC394B00 (assembly GCF_000502555.1). Lineage (NCBI taxonomy): Bacteria > Pseudomonadati > Pseudomonadota > Alphaproteobacteria > Hyphomicrobiales > Phyllobacteriaceae > Mesorhizobium > Mesorhizobium sp. LNJC394B00. Next base: position 92,820 of record NZ_AYWH01000008.1, on the reverse strand, counting down.
CGTTGCGGGCGGCGACGTCAGATCGGCGTCGCTGTTCATGATCACCGGCATATTGTTCTGCTTGTCGCTGATCCCGACCGCGGTGTCGTCGGCTTCGTCTCCCAAGCCTTTGCAGGACGTCAAGCTCGACGTCAAAGGTCTCTACGCCAACTCGCCGGTGTCGGCGATCGCCTGCCTGTTGGTCGGCATCGCCAATGGCGCCTGGGGCACGCTTGGCGCCGTCTACGGCGCCCGTATCGGCATCTCCACCGCCCAGATCGCACTGATGATGAGCCTTGTCGTTATTGCCGGCGCGGCCATGCAGCTTCCGGCCGGACGCCTCTCCGACAAGACCGACCGCCGTTTCGTGCTGGCGGGCGCGGCTTTCGGCGCCGCACTGTTCGCCATCCTGATCTTCCTGTTCGAACCGCGTTCCGCCGTCCTCGTCATTGTCTTCGCCGCCGCCTACGGCGCCTTTGCCTACACGCTCTATTCGATCGCCGTGGCGCATGCCAACGACCACGCCCGATCGGAGGATTTCGTCAAGGTCTCGGGCGGCCTGCTGCTTCTGTATGGCTTCGGAACCATGATCGGGCCCCTGCTGGCTGCCGCCCTGATGGGTTGGCTCCGCCCCGAAGGCCTGTTCCTGGCCACCGCGCTGGCGCATCTCAGCCTCGCCGCCTACACGTTGCTGCGCATCAGCCGCCGCGCGCCGGTGCCGATCGAAGACCGCGACGCCTTCAAGACCCAGCCGGCCGATCGCTCGGTCACCCCTGAAGCACTGCGGCTCAGAAAAGCGGAAGCCGACGGTTGAGATTTGAAAAGCTTTGCCCCACAAGTATAGGCATGATCTTTTCTGACGCCTTCATGGCGATTGCGGACCCCAACCGGCGCTATCTTCTGGAAGAGCTCCGGCGTGGCCCGAAAACCGTCAACGAACTGGCTTCGGGCCTGCCAGTCTCCCGCCCGGCCGTGTCCCAGCATTTGAAAGTGTTGCTGGACGCCGGTCTGGTTCAGGCCAAGGCCGAGGGCACGAGGCGGGTCTATACAGTCAGCAGTGGCGGCTTCCTCAAGCTCAATATTTGGCTTGATCAGTTCTGGGAAGCATAGGCCGCGATTCCAGCTCGCCTCCCTGGCTTTCAAGTGTCCGTTGCCAGCGCCTTGCCCANGCCTTGCCCAGCGCATCGAGCAGGAATCCGGTACCATGCTCGCGCGATGACGGTGTGTCGTGCCCATCGAGAAACGCGCCCTGCTCGGTGAGCACCAGACGCGTGCCCGTGCCTTCCGGGCGAAGCTCAATTGTCGCCAGCGAAACCGAGATTCTGACATCACCGAACAGCATGTCGTAGCTGTAGACGATGCGCTGGTTGGGCACGATGTCCTGATAGGTGGCGGTATAGGTGTGGATCGGCCCGTCCTTCGGCCCGCCGGCATTGACCTCCTGGCCGCCGACGCAAAAATCCATTTCGTGCCTGTGGGTCATCGGGTTGTCGGGGTCGGCGAACCAGCGCCGCTTGGCGGCCGGATCGCTGAGCGCGAAATAGACTTTCGCCGGCGCAACTGGATAGAGGCGCTCGAGGACGAAGGTGGAGTGGACGACGGATCGTTCGGCCATGGTCGGGTCCTCTTGGTCAGCTTGATGGTTTCTGCGCGACGAAGACGCCGTCGCGATAGGACGCGCCGAAATAGACTTCGACGGCGCGCAACCTGTCGCCATGGAACAGATGCAGTTCGGTGTTGCGGAAGGTCTTTCCGTCCGCCGTCTCGCAGCGATAGAGGACAAAGGCGGCGTCCTCGTCCTCGCATATCCGCTCGATGACGATCGAGCTGAAGGCCGGGCTGTCCGGCCAGCAGCGCTCGAAATAGGTCGCACGGTCGATGGCGTCGTCATAGGGGCTGGTGAAGGTGAAATCGTCGGCGAGCACCGCCGCGACGGCAGCCTTGTTATTCGCCTGGTAGGCGGAAAAATAGCCGCGGATCAACTCCGCTCTGCTTTTGCCGGGCATGGTCATTTCTCCTCTGCTTCAGGTCATTCGGTCCCGGCGAGAAAATCGCCGAGCCGGTCGAGCCGACGCTCCCATGTCAGCCGCCGTTCGTTGATCCAGTGTTCTGCGCTGCGCAGCGCCTGCGGCGCGATCTGGCAGGTGCGCACGCGGCCGAGCTTTTCCGAGCGCACCAGCCCGCTTGCTTCGAGCACGTTGAGATGCTGGACGACGGCCGACAGCGACATCGCCAGCGGTTCGGCCAACTGGCTGACCGAGGCCGGCCCACGCGACAGCCGTTCGACCATGCTGCGCCTGGCCGGGTCTGCGAGCGCCTGGAACATCAGGTCGAGCTGGGCGGGATCGTGCAGCATCGCGATCAGCCGTTATTGTAGGGAAAGAACTTGAAGTAGGGCTGCGCCTCCTCGACCACCCGGGCGAAGGACGGCCGCTTGAGCAGGCGGTCGTGGTAGTGTTTCACGGCCGGATAGCTGTCGCCGAACGGCTCGACCTTGTTGGCGTAGAACAGCGCCGGCGAGGCCGCGCAGTCGGCCATGGTGAAGGTGGGGCCGGCCGCCCAGATTTTCGAACGCATCTCCTCCTCGATGATCGCATAGGCGTTGCGCAGTTGCGCGCGCGCTTCCTCGACCCCGAACGGATCGGTCTTGTCCTGCGGGCGCAACCTGTCGCCGACGATCTTCTGCATCGGAGCCTGCACGTAGAAATCGTAGAAACGGTCGGCCTGGCGGACCTGGAGAGCAAGGTCGGCCTCGGCCGGGATGAGCTCGACCGGCCCGGGATAATGCGCGGCCAGATATTCGATGACGATGGTCGATTCCAGCACCGTGCGATTGCGTGCATCGTCACGCAGCGCCGGCATCTTGCCGGTCGGCGACACCTTCAGGAATGCTGCCCGCGACTGCTCGTCGCCGAGGTCGACGATAACCGGCGTGAAGGGCGTGTCGTTCTCGTAGAACGCAATCAGCGGTTTCCAGCAGAACGATGCCAGCGGATGGAAATGGAAGGTCAGGGACATTTTTTGCTCGTCTGTTTGTGGTTCGCCGATGCTGGAGCGGTGCCAGCCTGCGCCGACACTGAAGCAATTACTTAACTATTTCCGTGAGGCGAATGTGTCAAGGTTCCAGACTGCCTTCAGGGTTTGGTATGCGTGACGATGGCGGCAACGATCGTGCCCCAGTCGTCGGGATGCAGTTCGTGGCCACCGCCTTCGACGCGGACAAGCCGCCCGCCGGCAACAGCGTCGGCAAGGGCTGCGCCATGCTCGACCGGAAAGATCGGATCCGATGTCCCGTGAATGACGAGCAGCGGAACCTTGATCTCGCGCAGGCGTCCTTTCAGATCCTCGCAGCTCTTCAGCATGAAATGGTTGGTCGCGCTCAGGAAGCCGCCGGATCGGTCGTAGTCCCGTTCGACGAACGCCCGCATCGCCTTCTCGTCGAAGGGATGCGCGGTGCTGGCGATCGCACGCGCATCCTTGACGACGAAGCCGACCACCTGGTCGCGGTTCGACCAGTCGACTCTGGCGCCATCGGCCGAGTGCTCCATATAGGCTTCGGTCGTTCCCGGCAGCTGCGATGTGTCGATCCCCACCGGCGAACTGCTGATTACGGTCAGCGAGATGACACGCAAGGGATGTTTCAACACCAGTCGTTGCGCGATCATGCCGCCCATCGACATCCCGATCACATGCGCCTTGCCGATGCCGCAACTGTCGAGGACGCGCACCGCATCGTCCGCCATGTCGTCGAACGTATACGGCGGCTCGCCCGGCGTATATTTGGTCGACAGGCCGGTGTCACGATTGTCGTAGCGGATCACGAAGTGGCCTTCGCCGGCGAGCTTTTTGCAGAGCGCCTCCGGCCACCAGAGCATCGAGGCCATGGCGCCCATGATCAGCAGAATGGCTGGATCTCCGGGATCGCCAAACGTCTGGGAGACGATTTCGGGTGCTGCGGCCCTTGTCATGGGACTCTCCTCCTATCGGCCAATCAAAGGCCAATCAAACTGGTTGCATTTTGCAATCGGTTGCACGATAATAAAACTGATACGATAATGCAACCGGTTTTTTGAGGAGAGTCGGATGAAAACCGAACACCGCTCGGGATGCCCTATCAATCTGTCGCTGGAAGTGTTCGGCGATCGCTGGAGCCTGATCATCCTGCGCGACATGATTTTTGGCGGCAAACGCCACTTTCGCGAACTGCTCAACGGCTCGATCGAGGGCATCGCTTCCAATATCCTGGCCGACCGGATGAAGCGGCTGATGGAACTCGGCATGCTGACCAAGGCCGACGACCCCTCGCACAAGCAGAAGGCGATCTACAGCCTGACCGAGATGGCCATCACGCTGGTGCCGATCATGGCGCATCTCGGCGCTTGGGGCCGCGTCTGGCTGCCGGTGAGCGAGGAGCTTTCGATCCGCGCCGAGCTGCTGGAGAAAGGCGGGCCGCCAATGTGGGAGCAGTTCATGGACGAGTTGCGCCACGACCATCTGGGCACGCCTGTCGCCACACCCGCGCAGCCTTCCGTCCGCGCTACATTGCAGGCCGGATATGAGGCGGTGGTAGCCCGCAAGGCGTCGAGCGGCATCGAGGCCCCGGCCGCTTGACCAACTTATTTCCCCATTATCAGGCCGGCTCTGCTATCAAGGGGCTGAAAAACATAATTTACGGGATTGGATAACGCTCTTGGTCGAGAACTCTAAGGATACTGCCCGCGCCAGGGCAGATATGCGTTTCAAGAAGCAGGAAGAGGCAGCCACGGTGCGGCAAAAGGCGATGGCGGAGTATGTCGCCGAGGCCGACGCCCGCCAGGCCAAGACCAACAAGCTCCGGGCATTGCGCCTTGCCAAGGAAGCGGAAGACCTCGCCAACGCCCCTGCCGTTCCGGTCAAGAAAGCGCCCCGAGCCAAGAAAAAATAGCGCGGCCTTCTTCATCGACGCCCGATCTGGATGCCGGCGGATCGTATCGGCCATGTGCCACGATCAGCAATGCCCGCCATTTCCGCTTTCCCACGCGAAGCAATTTCAACCGCAACCGGGATTTCGCATCCCGCATGTCAGGCGATGATTGACGCGTTTTGATCAGGAGACAGCCATGACCGCACTGACCCTCGAAAAAGCCAAGCACATCATCGACGCCGCCTTCGCCAAGGGCGCCGAGCTGAAGCTCAAGCCGCTCGGCGTTTCCGTGCTGGATGCCGGCGCGCATCTCGTCGCCTTCCAGCGTCAGGACGGCGCCTCGTTCCTGCGCCCGCAAATGTCGGCCGGCAAGGCCTATGGGGCGCTGGCCATCGGCATGGGCTCGCGCCGTGTCGAGGCTTTCGCCAAGGAGCGGCCGCATCTCGTCGCCGGCATTTCGGACGTTTCGGGTGGACGCGTATTGCCGGTCGTCGGCGGCGTGTTGATCCGCGACAAGGCAGGCGCCGTCATCGGCGCCGTCGGAATTTCGGGCGATACGTCGGACAATGACGAGGCCGCCGCCATCGCCGGCATCGAAGCGGCGGGCTTCACCGCCGATCCGGGCTGAGGGGGAGCTTCGTCATCCCAGGGCGAAGCAGGAGCGAAACTCCGTCGCGAAGACCCTGGGATGACGACCAGAAAGAGCAGCCACGCCAATCGCGAACGGATGCGACCATCCAACGAAGGCGGCTAGTTCAAATTTATGTCTCTACTCGCCGACCGCATCGACACCGAAAACCCGGCCAGCACATCGAACAGGGCGATCACCATCAGCGTGAAGAAGACGGAGTGCGCCGCGCCCTTCACCAGCAGGAACTCGACCAGGAACGCCACGAAGACCAGCGTCGACAACAGATGGTCCATGATCGAAGCGTTCGTGGTGCGCACCGACTTCACCATTTCGAGGAACAGGAAGATCAGCCCGATCACGACCATCAAGTCGCCGAGCGTCATCGAAAACACTCCGCCCGACATCATGCTGAACGAGAAGATCTCGGTCGCCCACGGATCGTCGCCGCTGCCGAATATTCCGAGGAGTCCGAGATTGTAGGCCACGAAGGGCACGATCAGCAGCGGGATGGCACCGAACATCAGGCGTCTCCTCTAGCAATTCCAGGAAAGCGGTTTCCCAAGGAATTGCCTAAACAATGGGGGCACCTTCTGTAGAATGCCCCGCAGGCACGCCGTCAAGATTTTTCGCTAGCGCCCGCAAACACGGAAAAAGACCGCGCGAAACAACCCTGTCAGCCACAGTTGCCCCGGCTGACCACCGACACGCCGGGATTCAGCGCTTGAACTGGCCTGTCCGCACGGCGGCGCCGATAGCGTTGAGGATGAAAAGGCCGGCGGTCATCGAGGTGATCTCGTTGACGTCGCGCGCCGGCGCGATCTCGACGATGTCGATGCCGACGACACGTCCCTTGGCGAACAGGCCCTTGATCAGTTCGATCGTCTGCCGGTAGCTGATGCCGCCAGGCGCCGGCCCTTCGACCGCCGGCATGACAGCGGGATCGAGACCGTCGGCATCGATGGTCAGGTAATAGCGGCCACGGTCCGGGATGCGCTTGAGCAGCGCCGCCGTACCGATATCCTGCCATTCATTGGCGGTGACGATGTTGGAGCCGTAGGCGCGGGCCGCCTCGACCTCCTCGAGCCGGGCGCTGCCCTGGCCGCGGATGCCGAGCTGGAAAATCCCGGCTATATGCGCCATCTCCGAAGCGCGGCGGATGGGGCTGGAATAGCCTTCCCTGACCCCGTTGACATTGTCGCGCCAGTCGAGATGGGCATCGATCTGAACCAGGGTGATCGGCCCTTCGTCGTCAAGCGCCCGCAGGATCGGGATTGGAATGCCGTGATCGCCGCCAATGGTGATCGGCAAGGCGCCGGCGACGCGGATCTTGCGGATCGCCGTTTCGGCCAACCTGTAGTGGCCGCCGGCGGCATCGCCGGGAACATCGCCGACATCGACCACCTTGACGTCCTGCCCGTCGAACAGGGTTCCGCCAATGTCGAAATCATAGCGGTCGAGCCCGAGGCTGATGCGCTGCGAGGCGCGCCGCACCGCGGTCGGCGCGTTGGTCTGGTCGTTGACCAGCTCGTCCATCGTGTAGGGACTGCCGTAAGGCATGCCGATGATGGCGACATCCGCCTTCAGCGCATCGAGGTCCTCGACCAGCGGGAAGTTCATGAAGGTCTGGAAGACATCGCGGGGTGCTGTGGTGAGCTTGGTCATGCGGTCCCTCTGAAGCCGGTCGATCATCGCGCGGAAGCGCCGCGACAAGGCATGCGGACTCAATACAGCACCGCCGCCGCAGCTTGTATCGCCACGGACGCCCGGTCTTTGGCATAGTTGGCGGCGCGGCGCACCAAACGCAAAAAAAACCGGCCAATGGCCGGTTCTTTTGGCATTCAAACCCTTCGAAAGCTGGTCTCAGCTTTCCTTGGGCGTCAGCACCTGGCGACCGCGATACATGCCGGTCTTCAGGTCGATATGGTGCGGGCGGCGCATTTCGCCGGAATTCTTGTCCTCGACATAGGTCGGGGCCTTGAGAGCGTCGGCCGAGCGGCGCATGCCGCGCTTGGACGGAGAGGTTTTTCGTTTCGGAACGGCCATGGATATGCTCCACTACATGGTCAAAATGCCCCGATAGCCCTCGTGAAAGGGCCGCGTCAGGGCCATAATCTGAGAAAGTCGGGTGCCTATACACGCCCTGCGCCGTTTTGGCCAGCACCGTGGCGATTTTTTTTGAACTGGCAGCGGTTCTACCTAATCAAGACAACCGACATACGCGCCCGAACGGCCGGCGCGGCGTTCGATCAGCGACGCCAGCCGCCGCAGACCCGGACCGGGCTTGGCCGGATTGCGGGCGATCGGATTGGGCAGCGAGACGGCCAGCAATGCCGCCTGCCGCCGCGACAGCTGTTTGGCCGAAACGCCGAAATGGTGCTGCGCCGCCGCCTCGATGCCGTAAATGCCCGGCCCCCATTCGGCGATGTTGAGGTAGATCTCCATGATCCGCCGTTTCGACATCACCGCGTCGAAATAGACGGCCAGCGGCAGTTCGACCACCTTGCGCACCGAGCCCAGCGGCCGCGACCACAGGAAAAGGTTCTTCACCGTCTGCATGGTGATGGTCGAGGCGCCGCGCGTCGCCTCGCCGGCCAGCGCATCGTCGACGACGCCGCGCAATTCGCCGAGATCGATGCCGCGATGGAAGCAGAATTGCCCGTCCTCCGACATGATCACCGAATTGGCCAGCACCGGGGACACATCGTCGATCGACACCCAGCGCCGGTCGTAACCGGAGAAGGTCGCGAGGTCTTTGACCATCAAGGTCGATATCGGATGCACGAAGGACGGCAGATAGAGGAAGGTCAGCACAATGGGTATCGCCGCCAGCACGACGGCGACGACCAGGCCGCGCCGTGCCAGGCGCTTCAGACCGGCGCGGTTCACGCGCCTTGGTCGCGCCATCTCAAACCCTTCGGTTTCATGATCGACGATCGGTTCCGTCAAGCCGCCCCCACCCGCGCCACTCTCCCGCCTCCGGCATAATGGCGCGAGGCTTCTTGCGCAACGTCTGAGTGTCGGCTACCGCTCCCGGCCATGACGAAAGACGAGCAATTGGCCTTTGAGGCCGCACTTCTGGGGCGGGCGGCGGCGATCGAGGCCGGGCTCAGGCTGCTGCTCGACGGCCGCACGCTTGCCGGCGAGATCGCCCGACCGGAGCGTCTGATGGCGGCCATGCGCCATGGCGTGCTGAACGGCGGCAAGCGGCTGCGCCCCTTCCTGGTCATGGAAAGTGCCGCCCTTTTTGGCGCCGATGGCGAGGCGGCGATGCGCGTGGCGGCGGCGCTCGAATGCGTGCATTGCTATTCGCTGATCCATGACGATCTGCCTGCCATGGACGACGACGATCTGCGCCGCGGCCAGCCGACCGTGCACAAGGCCTTCGATGAAGCTACCGCCATACTTGCCGGCGATGCGCTTCTGACGCTTGCCTTCGATGTCCTCGCCGATGAGGCGACGGCGCTGCCGGCGGAGCGCAGGGCGGCGCTGGTGCTGGCGCTGGCGCGCGCGGCTGGCACCGGGGGCATGGTTGGCGGGCAGACGCTCGACCTCGAAGCCGAGCGCAACAGGCCGGACGAAGCCGGCATTATCCGGCTGCAGGCGATGAAAACCGGCGCGCTGATCCGCTTCGCCTGCGAAGCCGGCGCGATCATTGCCGGCGCCGCACCGCAGGACCGCGACCGGCTGGCCGAATTCGGCTCGGCGGTCGGGCTTGCCTTCCAGCTTGCCGACGACCTGCTCGACCTGACCGCCGATGCCAGCCAGATGGGCAAGGCGACCGGCAAGGACGCAGCCGCCGGCAAGGCGACGCTGGTGGCGCTGCATGGCGCGAACTGGGCGCGCAGCCAGCTCCATGGGCTGGTCAAGCAGGCCCATGAATTGCTCGAGCCTTACGGCGGACAGGCAGCCTTGCTGAAGGCAGCGGCAAGCTTCGTTGCAATCCGCAACAACTGAGGTTTGGGCGATCGGATGCCGAACCGTTTTCGGAATTTGTCGGCCTTGCGCTGCCTTGCTTTGGTGTCTCTCAAATGCCCCAAAGCAACTGGGCGCGCTATCTGACCTTGACGACGACCTTGCCCTTGGCGCGTCCTGTTTCGACGTAAGCCAGCGCCTCATTGGTCGCTTCAAAAGGAAAGACCCTGTCGACGACCGGGCGAATCGCCCCATCTTCGATGAGGGACGTGATTTTGCTCAGTTGCTCACCTTGCGCCGACATGAACAGGAACGAAAATCCCACGCCCCGGCGCTTGGCTTTGGTCCTGATACCACGGCTCAGCAGCCGCAGCAGCAGCCTTAGCACCACGTTCAGTCCCTGTTTCCTGGCAAATTCGGGATCCGGAGGACCGGAAATCGAGATGAGCTTCCCACCCGGTTTCAGCACAGTCAGGGATTTCTCAAGCGTCTTGGCGTCCTGGCTGTTCAGGACGACGTCGTAGCCCGACAGGATTTTCTCGAAGTCGTCCTTCCTGTAGTCGACGACGACATCGGCGCCGAGATCCCTGACCAGATCGTTGCTTGCCGCGCCCGCTGTTGTCGCAACGATCGCGCCGAGGTGCTTTGCCAACTGGATGGCGAATGTCCCCACGCCGCCGGAGCCAGCCTGGATGAAGATCTTCTGGCCTGTCTTCAGACCCGCCCTCTCGATGAGAGCCTGCCAGGCGGTCAGACCGACCAGCGGGATCGAGGCCGCCTCTTCCATGCTGAGGTTCGCCGGCTTCAGCGCCACGTCGGCTTCATCGATTGCGATGAATTCGGCGAATGTCCCGATCCGGCCGTCGCGCGGCCGCGCATAGACGGCGTCGCCGGGTTTGAATTTGCGGACTTTCGAGCCCACCCTGACAACCCTCCCGGCAACGTCGTGACCGAGGATGAAGGGCCGGCGATAGGGAAGGACGAGTTTGAATTCGCCGGTCCTGATTTTGGAATCCAGCAGGTTCACCCCGGCGGCATGGACCTCGACCAGGACGTCATTGTCCAGCAGCTCCGGCTCCGGCATCTCGGCCAGCCGCAAAATGCCTTTCTTGCTATATTTGTCGACAACGAATGCCTTCATGGCAGTGACTTTCTGAGAGTGTCTGTTGGCCTGCTGTCTGTGCGTGAAATTCTCCGTCCCACCGTTGTTCAGACCGGCAAGCGGAACTGCTTGCGCAAGGTCTTGTCGAACATCCCCGCGGGGGCGAAGCGGCGCAGCAGGCCGACCTGGCGCGCTGCCTTCCCTGCGGTATAGCGCCGTCGCGGACGGGCGTCGGTCGCTGCCTTGACGACCACATCCGCCACCACTTCCGGCCGATCGGCTTTGGGCATCACATCGGCAAGCAGCGCCTTGAGCCCGGCGCGCGCTTGATCGTACTCCTTCAACAGGGAATCCGGCTCGATGCCGTTCTGGTCGAAGACGGTGCGCACGAATGCCGGCTCGATGACCGAGACGCGAATGTTGAAGGCGCGAACCTCATGATCGAGCGATTCCGAATAGCCCTCCAGCGCGTGCTTGACCGCCGAGTAGTGCGCTGAGTATGGCGCGGGCACCAATCCCAGAATCGAGCCGATGTTGACGATGCGCCCTTGGCCGCGGCGCCGCATCGACGGCAACACCGCATTGGTCATGCGCATGACGCCGAACAGATTGACGTCGAACAGAGCCTGCACCTGTGCGACCGAAGATTCCTCGGCACCGCCAAGCAGGCCGACACCGGCATTGTTCACCAGCAGATCGATACGACCGGTCTGGGCCAGCACGGTTGCAACGAGGGCGCTGACCGACTCCCCGTCGGTCACGTCGCAGGTCAGCATGGACACCTGCGCCGGGCCGTTGCCGGCCTTGCTGCGGCTTGTCCCGAAGACGGTATACCCCGCCCGCGCCAAGGCCTCGGCACTGGCGCGGCCGATGCCCGAAGAGGCTCCGGTCACGACTGCGGTTCTTCCCGAAAGGGTACTCATTTGATACTCCACAGACATGAGGGCTAGCTTTTTGCCGTTGATTGAATTATGATCGTAATATCACATTACACCTATAATGCAATAGCAGAAAGGAGGAGCGCCATGCGCTACGAAAAGGGCCGAAAGGACGCCTCCCGCGATCGCATCGTCGAGGTCGCAGCCCAGCGTTTTCGCGGTGACGGCATCGCCGCGTCCGGACTGGCAGCCATTATGGGCGACGCCGGGCTGACGAACGGAGCCTTCTATCCGCATTTCCAGTCCAAGGCGGAGCTTGTGCGTGAAAGCCTGGTAGCGGCACTGGAGAGCCAGTCGCAGCAACTGCAGGAGGTATTGACCGCCGGTGGCCCGGAGATGGGCATAGCGGTGTATCTGTCAGCTGAGCACCGGGACAATCCGGGAGCCGGCTGCGCGTCGGCCGCCCTGTTGCCGGAACTCGCGCGTCAGCCGCCCGAAACGCGCCAAGTCTATACCGAACGCTTGCTGGTTCTGGTGCGCCAGTTGTCTGCAGTACTTCCGCAGACCAAGGACCCGGAAGCCGCCGCCCTGGGCGTTTTTGCGACCCTCATAGGCACGCTTCAGCTGGCCCGCGCGGTGGCAGGGACCGAATTGTCGGATCGCTTCCTTGCGGCAGGAGCAGATGCCGCGCGCAGCCTGATCCAGCCACGTGAGGGCGAGAAGGCATCCATTTAGAGATAGAGCGGCAGCAGCAAAGAGCCTGACATCCTCATCATGGCGGGCCGCATTACAAGAAGGGTCGCTTTGCCTAAAGTCATCGGCTATTGCCAGCACGAGGCCATCTCAACCTGCATCAGGGAATGACCGCATTAGGGCCGGAAGCGACTGGCAGCTTCAAGGCTCGGAATCGGACGGCCACCGCGACGCAGTCCGTAAGGGGGGTAACTTGCGACGGAGGAATCGATTGGACGCCCGAAAATTGTGCTGATGAGGGAGGGATAACTCACTTCGCCAAGTTAGAGCGGCGTGTTTTCGCCCTTCCGTCACGCCTTGAGACGGAGTGCCTCCACAAGAAGAGCGAACGCTGCAGTGTGCTGGCGTCGGCTGGGATAATAGAGGTGATAGCCCGGGAAGGGTTGGCACCAGTCTTCCAGCACCCGGATCAGGCGTCCGTCTGCGACGAACGGAGCGACCTGGCTTTCAAATGTGTATGCTAGTCCGAGCCCGTCGAGGGCCGCAGCCTCCAGCATTTCCCCGTCATTGATAATGAGTGGGCCATTCATCCTGACTTCAAGTTCCTCACCGCGTTTTTCGAACTCCCAGGCAAAGAGCCCGCCGCCGGTCTTCTGACGGTAGCTGATGCCTTTGTGTTCCCCAAGTTCGCGCGGTGTCTTTGGAACCGTTCGGGTTGCAAAATACGACGGTGATCCAACTACCGCCATACGCAGGTCCGGGCCGATCCTTACTGCCACCATGTCCTTCTGGACCTGCTCGCCGATCCGGATACCGGCGTCGAATTTGTTTGCAACGATGTCAACCAGACCTTCGTCCAGGCTCAATTCTACTTCGATATCCGGATACTCCAGAAGGAGTCTGCCGATGACGGGCCACAGTACTGATTTGGCAGCATACCGGAATGTCGTCAGGCGAATGAGGCCAGTGGGCTTGTCGCGCAGGGCGGCGACGGCGGCGATCTCGCTTTCGATGTGATCGAAGGCCGGTCGCAGGCTTCGCAGCAAGCGCTCTCCAGCTACCGTCACGGACAGGCTGCGGGTGGTGCGTGAGATCAGCCGGACTCCCATGCGCTGTTCCAGCGTTCTGACAGCGTAGCTGAGCGCCGACTGCGATAGACCAAGCTTTGCTGCGGCGCGCGTGAAGCTGCCCGCCTCTGCTACGGCGATGAAGACTGCCAGCTCGCTGAAATCTCCGCGCCTCATTTATCAATCCCATTTCTAACTTCATGCAGATTATAGAGGCTAATCGTATCGAGTCCTATTCCCTATGTCACCTGGCAGACAACGAAACGCTGAGACGGACGTGCCAAGCCAACGCGGCATAAACTGAAAGATACCGACCAGGAAGGATACGACTATGAGTAGAGTATGGATGATCACCGGCGCAGGGCGAGGCATGGGCCTCGACTTTGCCAAAGCGGCCCTGGCCATCGGCGATAAGGTCGTTGCGACCGGTCGTAACCCAGATCGGGTCGCCAAGGCGATCGGGCAGTCGGACAATCTTTTGGTCGTCACGTTGGACGTGACCAAGCCGGCCGACGCCGACGCCGCGGTGAAGGCAACCCTGGACCGCTTTGGTCGCCTCGACGTGCTCGTCAACAATGCTGCGGGCTTCTATGCCGGCTATTTCGAGGACCTGACTCCGGCCCATATCGAACTTCAGCTCGCGTCCACCCTGACCGGCGCCATGAACGTCACGCGCGCAGTCCTGCCGGTCATGCGCGCGCAGGGTTCTGGCAAGGTCATTGCCATCTCATCGACGGCAGGCCTGGTCGGCTTTGAGTTCTGTTCTGCATACGCCGCGGCAAAGTTCGGCGTTGATGGCTGGATCGAGTCACTGCAAGCCGAGGTGGCGCCGTTCGGCATTGAAACGATGATCGTGAACCCCGGGTTTTTCCGCACGGAGCTGCTGACGGACGAATCCACTCAATATGCTCCGTCATTCGTCTGCGATTACAGCGAACGTCGGGCCCAGCAGATAACGGGTTGGAAAGCCGCGAACGGCCAGCAAGTCGGCGACCCCGCCAAACTCGCGCAGGCGTTGATCACTCTGGTCGACAAGCCGGAGCTGCCCAGTCGGTTCATCGCCGGTGCCGATGCTCTTGCAATGGTCAGGCAGAAACTCGCTCTGCTGCAGCAGCAGGTCGATGCCCATGAGGAGCTATCCGGCTCACTGGCCTTCGACAGCTGAACGTCGCATCCAGCACTGCCGTCGTCGCAGGTCTATTTATGAGCGCCATCGATAGGCTCATGCGAATTCTGGGGGCTAATCCGAATGTCGCGCCCGTGCTCTCCTGAGGGTTGACCGTTGGGCAACCGGCCAACGACCGAACTTCGGAATGGACGTTCCCTTTCCCACTGATGCCGCCAGGCGTCGTCGGTCCGATTAGCTTCGCGTCCTATATCCCGCCCGCCACTCGAGGAGACGACATGCCAGAGCCCCGACAGCTAGCCTTGGACATCAACAGCCGGCGCCACCAGTTCAATCTTGATGTACGCGTGACTCTGCTGGATGCACTACGCGAGCATGCCAACCTGCCCGGCACGAAAAAAGGCTGTGATCATGGGCAGTGCGGCGCCTGTACCGTCCACGTCGACGGCGAGCGGGTATTGAGCTGCCTGACGCTGGCGGCCCAGGTCGAAGGCCGTCAGGTCACGACGATCGAGGGTCTCCAGGCTGCCGACGGCGTGATGCACGCAGTCCAGACCGCGTTCATCGAGCACGATGCATTCCAGTGCGGCTATTGCACCCCCGGTCAGATCATGTCGGCCGTTGCATGCATTCGTGAGGGCCACGCCGATACGGACGAGGACATCCGCGAATACATGAGCGGCAACATCTGCCGGTGCGGCGCTTACCCCCATATCGTCGCCGCGGTGCGCGATGCCGCCAGCCGCCTGAAGAAGGAGGCAGCACTATGAGACCTTTCGAGTATCTCCGCGCCAAAGATGCCGCGACGGCCATTGCCGAGGCTGCCAAGCCAGAGACAAGATTTCTCGCCGGTGGGACCACGCTTGTTGACCTCATGAAGCTGAATGTCGAGCGTCCTGCGCGGGTGGTCGACATCACGCGCCTTCCCGGCCTGGACACGATCGAGGTATCGGCGGATGCCATTCGCATCGGTGCGCTCGCCAAGATGAGCAAGGTCGCCGACCACGCCGATATCAAGCAGGCTGCGCCGGTGCTTTCCGAAAGCCTGTGGCGCGCTGCCTCGGCACAGCTGCGCAACATGGCGTCCATCGGTGGAAACTTGATGCAGCGAACCCGTTGCACCTACTTCCGGGACCCGGGCGCTTATTCGAACTGCAACAAGCGCAATCCAGGTTCCGGATGCGCTGCCCTTGGCGGCGTCCACCGCAACTACGCGGTGCTCGGCACGAGTGACGCGTGCATAGCAATCTACCCCGGAGATTTTGCGGTTTCCCTGGTGGCATTCGACGCCACGGTCATCATCCGGGGAGCTTCCGAACGCAAAATTCCCGCCGACGAATTCTTCCTGCTCCCTGGCGATACCGCACACCTTGAGCATAATCTGTCGCCCGGAGAGATGATCGTCGGGATCGAGATCCCGCGTTCGGCAGCCCTGGAACGCTCGCATTATCTCAAGGTCCGGGATCGCGCGTCGTACGAGTTCGCCGCGGCCAGCGCCGCTGTCGGAATCGAATTGGAAGCCGATGGCAAGACAATTCGCGAAGTACGCATTGCGGTCGGCGGCCTCGCCACCAAACCCTGGCGCCTGCGCGCCGTCGAAAATTTGCTCAAGGGAAAAACGCTCGACGAGGCGACGCTTCGTAGCGCCTCGTCAGCCGCCGGCGACGGCGCGAAGTCGAGCGGACACAACGCATTCAAGATTGAACTGGCACCGAAGGTCGTGGCCCGCGCCCTGATGACGGTAGGAGGTATCGCATGACACATGGTAACGCGTTCGAACTCAACCGCCGCACCGTCTTGAAGCTCGGCGCCGGCGTAGCCGCTGTCGCTGGCGCCGCTGTCGATCTCTCGTCAAAAGCCGTTGCGGCTGAGACCGTCCCCGCCAAGGCGCCAGCTCTCGGCGCCAGGCTTTCCCGCGCCGAAGGCCCGTTGAAAGTCACCGGGCAGGCTCGCTATGCGATCGAGCAGAAGCTGGAGAACCTGGCCTATGGCGTTACCGTCCAATCGACGCGGCCGGCGGGGCGTATCGTCAATATCGATACGTCGGCTGCCAAGGCTCTACCGGGTGTCCTGGATGTCTACACAGCGCAGAATTCCCTGAAGCTCAACAAGCCGACCGTCTACAGCAAGGGCGGCGGAGCCACCGAGGAATTTACCCCAATTCAGGACGATGTGGTCCGTTTCAACGGCATGCATATCGCGCTCGTGGTCGCTGAAACCTTTGAACAGGCAACGGAAGCGGCAAGCCTTCTCAAGGTCGAATACGAGGACGGCGACCCTATTCTCGACATCAACGATCCCAAGGCAAAAGCGCAGCCCATCGATGAGATGGGTGCCGCGTGGGGCGATGCGGCGACAGCGTTGGCCAATGCCGAGGTCAAGGTAGACGTCACTTACACGACGTCACGCGAATACAATGTGCCGATGGAGCCGCATGCGTGCATCGCTTCCTGGGAGAACGGGAAAATCACCGTCTGGGAGCCCAGCCAGTGGGTTGGCGGGGCACGGAGCGTCGTGTCGGAATGGCTCGGCATCGACATCGAGAATGTGCGGGTGATCTCGCCCTATGTCGGCGGTGGGTTCGGGTCCAAGATCGGGGCACATCCGCATGTGGGGCTGGCTTGCGCGGCCTCGCGGAAACTGGGCAGGCCGATCAAGGTTTCTCTCACGCGGCCGCAGACCTTTACCGGCCTTGGCGGCCGACCGGCGACACGGCAGACACTCTCAATCGGAGCCTCGAAGGACGGAAAGATAAGCTCGATCGTCCATGAGAGCTGGAACGAGACGGCGATTGACGAAGTCCATATCGAGGCTTGCAACAATGTGACGAAGATCATGTATGCGACGCCGAACTTTTCTTCACGTCTCAACGTCGTCCCGGTCAATACGGTCCAGCCCGGCTGGAAACGGGGCCCCGGCGAAAACCCCAGTGCCTATGCTGTAGAAAGCGCGATCGACGAGCTGGCGTACGCGCTCAGCATGGATCCGGTCACGCTGCGCCTTGCCAACTGGGCGGAGACGGATCCCAGCAATGGGATGAAGTGGAGCACTCGACAGTTACGCGAAGCCTATGCCGTGGGCGCGGAAGCCTTCGGCTGGTGGAACCGGAACCCGGCCCCTCGCTCGATGCGCGAAGGCCGCGAGTTGATCGGTTATGGAATGGCCGCCGGGTCATACCCCATGATCCGTACCGCGAGCGAAGCCAAGATCGTACTCCATGCCAGTGGACAGATCGAAGTCCTCAGCGCGGGCACCGACATGGGAACGGGGACCTATACCATTCTCGCCCAGACAGCGGCTGACGCATTGGGCGTTCCTGTTGAGACAGTCGCGGTGCGGCTGGGCGATACCCTCCTCCCCAGATCGGCGCTCGCAGGCGGTTCCCAGCAGGCCAACAACCTGACGGGAGCGGTGGACAAGGCGGCCAGGAATGCACGGGACGCCTTGCTGGCGCTTGCCGCATCCGATCCGAAGTCGCCGCTGGCAGCCTCGAAGGCGACTGACCTCACGTTCGAAAACGGCTCGGTGCAACCGACCCGACGGCCGAACGGCGGTATCGGCATCGCGGAACTCTTGAAGGCGGTGGGCAAAGACAAACTGGAAATCGAGGGTAACACCTTTGCTCCCGGCGCCACCGAGGAGATGAAGAACGGAGCTGACCGCAGTTTTGCACAGTTGAAGGGCGCTGTGGAAGGAGGCGTCTCGGCCCATAGCTGGTGTGCGCATTTCGTGGAAGTTCGGATCGATGAGGATTTTGGCACGATCCGCGTCAAGCGCATGGTCTCGGCATTCGATAGCGGCAGGATCTTCAATCCGAAGCTTGCGGAAAGCCAGTGGATCGGCGGTATGGTCATGGGTCTCGGGCAGGCTCTCCTGGAAGAAGGTTACGTCGACCAGCGAGACGGGCGCACCATCAACGCGAATTTTGCCGACTATGCCGTCCCGGTCAACGCCGATGTGCCCGACATCCAGGTGATTTCGGTTGGAATTCCGGACATGCAGGCAACCGCTCTTGGCGGCAAAGGCGTCGGCGAGATCGGTGNGAGATCGGTGTCGTAGGGGTCGCACCTGCGATCGGTAATGCCGTCTTCCACGCGACCGGCAAACGCATTCGAAGCCTTCCGATCACGCTGGAAAAGCTCGTTTGAGTTCGGTCGATGCGCCCTGGTGACCCTCAGGCTCGCAAATAGGCGAGCATGCAAAAACAACGATTCTAAACCCAAGGCAAAACTGGGTCGCTAATCCCTGGTCGCCGCCTGTTGTAACGTCACCAAGCAACGCCGGGAAAGTGTGCAACGGTTTTCCCGGCGCGTTCAATCGTCTTTGATCAGCACGATCTTCGCCGGATCGAAATCGATCCCGACCATCGTCCCTTCCGCCACGGCGGGTGTGACATCAGGCGATGTCGCGAACAGTTCGACCGCCGGATCGCTGATCGCGATGCGGTATTCCATGTGGTCGCCGAGATACGAGCTCTTGACCACCCGGCCCTTCATGGTGCCCGCTGGCTGGCCGGGCAAGATGCGCACGGCATTCGGGCGCACAGCGAGCATCGCCGGCCCCGGAGCGTTACCGCGACCCGGCATGTCGAGCAGCAAGGGTCCGACCTTGACCCTTGCACTGGTCGCATTGCTGGAAAGCACCTCGACGTCGAGCAGATTGGCGTCGCCCATGAAGTCGGCGATGAAGCGGTTGGTCGGCTCGTTGTAGAGGTCGCGCGGCGTGCCGTCCTGGGCGACGCGAGCGGCGTTCATGACGATGATGCGGTCGGAGACGGCGAGCGCCTCTTCCTGGTCATGCGTGACATAGACCATGGTCAGCGCCAGATCTTGCTGGAGACCCCGGATTTCGTCGCGCATGCGCCGGCGCAGCTTGGCGTCGAGATTGGACAGCGGCTCGTCGAACAGCAGCACCTTCGGCTCCAGTACGATGGCTCGCGCCACCGCGACGCGCTGCTGCTGGCCGCCGGACAATTCGCTCGGCTGGCGCTTCTCGTAGCCGGACAGGCCGACAAGCGACAGCTTTTCTGCGGCGCGCTCGGCTGCCTGCGCCTTGCCAAGCCCCATCGCCCGCAGGCCGTAGCTGACATTCTCCATCACGTTCATATGCGGAAACAGCGCATAGGACTGGAAAACCATGGAGACATCGCGCTCGGCGGCGGACAGCAAGGTGACGTCCTTGTCGTCGATCAGGATGCGCCCGGTGCTGGTCTGTTCCAGTCCGGCGATCAGCCTGAGCGTCGTCGTCTTGCCGCAACCCGAGGGCCCGAGCAGCGTCACCAGGCTGGCCGGCGCGATGTCGAAGCTGACGTTGTCGACGGCGGTCACCGCGCCGTATTTCTTGGTGACGCCCTCGAACCGCACGGCCGGCCTGTCCGTGACAACCGGGGCAGCAGTCTTCGCCGTCTGATCCACGCCGCTTCTCCCCATCAGATTGCTGCCACAACGGCTTCCGGACCGGCACGGCGCCGGCCGAGCCGGCGTTCGCCGACCAGCAGCTGGATGCCGATGAGGAAGACCATCATGACGACGATCATCACCGCCGAATAGACAATCGCGATGCCGTATTCGCCGACATCTGCGCGCCCGACAATGTAGACCGTGGCGAGGTTGAACCGGCCGCTCGCCAGGAAGATGACGGCGCTGACCGCCGTCACCGCGCGCACGAAACTGTAGATCATCGCGGTCACGATCGCCGGCTTCAGGATCGGCAGGATCACCCGCCGCAAGGTAGCAAAAGACCGCGCCCCAAGCGTCAGCGATGCCTCGTCCAGGCTCTTGTCGATCTGGCCGAGATTGGCGAGCCCGGCGCGGATCGCCACCGGCATGTTGCGGAAGATGAAGGAGATGACGATGATCAGCCCGGTGCCCGTCAACTGCACAGGCGGCACGTTGAAGGCAAGGATATAGCTGACGCCGATCACCGTGCCGGGAATGGCAAAGCTCATCATCGCCAGGAATTCGAACATGGTGCGCCCGGCGAAACGCTGCCGGTCGAGCAGATAGGCCGTCAGGATGCCGAGCGCCGCGGTGAACGGCATCGCCACCAGCGCCAGGCCGATGGTCATCAGCAGCGACGGCCAGGCCGAGCCGCTGAAAAACCAGCCATTGACGCCTTTCTCGATCGAAAAGGCGGTGAGGAAATATTCGAGCGTCGGCGTGTTGTCGCGCCCGATCGATTGCACGAAACCGCCGCACAGGATGATGCCGTAGACCACGATGGTCAGAACCAGCCACGGAACGACGGCGGCGTAGCAGCCGATCCGCAAGGCCTTGGGCAGCGTCGCCGGTACACCGCCATCGCCCTTGCCTGCGACGGTGACGTAGCTGCGGCTGCCGATCCAGCGGCGCTGGATGACGAAGGCTGCCAGCGTGAACATCAACAGCACGATCGCCAGCACCGCCGCGCGGCCCTGGTCGTGCGCCGCACCGACCACTGCAAAGAAGATGTCGGTCGACAGCACGTTGAAGTTTCCGCCCAGCACCAGCGGATTGGCGAAATCGGCCATGCTCTCGATAAACGAAATCAGGAAGGCGCTGGCCAGGCCCGGCCGGATCAACGGCCAGGTGACGGTGCGAAACGTGCGCCAGCGGCTGGCGCGCAGGGTTTGTGATGCTTCCTCCATGCTTGGGCTGACCCCTTGCAGCACGCCGACCAGAACCAGGAAGGCAATCGGCGTGAAGGCCAGCACCTGCGCGATGGTGATGCCGGCCATGCCGTAGATCCAGCGGCTGCGCGGAATGCCGAGATGCACCGACATGAGGTTGGTGACGATGCCGGCGCGGCCGAACAGCAGGATCAGCGCCAGGCCGATGACGAAGGGCGGCGTGATGATCGGCAGGATGGACAGGCCGCGCAGCAGCCATTTGGCCGGCAGCTTGGTGCGAAGCGCAATCAGCGCCAGAGCCAGCCCAAGCGCCGTGCAGAAAAAGCCGACGAGGACTGCGATCGCCACCGTGTTCCACGCCACGCCGCAGGAGCCCTCGCCATAGAGGCAGCGCAGGCTCCATATGTTGGCGCTGAAGATCTTTTCGACGAACAGCGCCGGCACGACATTGCCGTCATTGTCCTTGATGGCCGAGGTGAGGATCGACAGCAGCGGATAGGCGACGAACAGGATCAGCGAAGCAATCACGATTGAGAGCGAGCCGACGACGAAGCGGTCGCCCTTGCACCAGCCGCGCGCGGCGAGCGCCTCGGCGATGAACATCAGCATCGCCACGGCATAGAGCGCCGCACCCCAGCCGAGCCCCGGCTGTATCGGTCCCGGCGTGCCGGCGATCTGGGTAAGTAAGCCAAATCCCCAGCCCGAATGGATGATGGAAAAGCCTTCGATGGCCAGCCACAGCAGGCCCGCCGCGCCTGCAACCGCCAGGCTCTTGGGGTTGTTGCGCGCCACTAGCCAGCTCGCCAGCAGAAGCGGCAGGATAAGCGGCAACAGCCAGGGCCGGCCACCGAGCGCCAGCAAGATGGCCGGCGTCGCATCCGCCGGCTGTGCCAGCCAGTCGAACGACAGGAAGCCGCCTTCGACCTTGTACCAAGGCAAGAGCACGAAGCTCGCCCACGCGGCCATTACCCAGGCGAGCGCGCTGCGTCCAGGAGCGGAACTGACCATGGAACCGGCCGCGGCCATTCAATGTCTTTCTGTTGCCAAAGGATGGTGCGCCGGCTGCCGCGAAGGGCAGCCGGCGAGCGCGAAAGAACGCGCTCAGCCGCCATTGCGGACCTCGTCGGTGAACTTCTTCAACAGCCGCTTGCGTTCGGCCGACGAGCCGTATTTGGCGAAGTCGTAGTCGATCAGCTTGATCTTCGAGAGGTCCGGCGCCTCGGGCGGCACCGGCGTGGCGGTGTTCGACGGGATCTGGAAGCTGCCGTTCGGCGCCGCGAGCTTCTGCGCGTCCGGGCTCAGCGCCCAGTCGTAGAATTTCTGCGCCTCTTCGGCATGCTTGGCGCCCGTCGCGATGCTCATCGAACCGATCTCGAAGCCGGTGCCTTCGCAAGGCGACACCACCTTCACGGCAGGGTTCTGTTTCGCGGCATTGATCACGTCGTGCTGGAAGGAGATGCCGATCAGCGTCTCGCCCTTGCCGACGGCGAGCGCCGGCGCGGCCCCTGCCTTGGTGTATTCGGCGATGTTCTTGTTGAGCTGCTTGAGATAGTCGAATGCCTTGTCCTCGCCCATCAGCTGGACGATGGTGGCAAGCATAGTCCAGGCCGTGCCCGATGAATTCGGGTCGGCCATCTCGATCTCGCCCTGGAATTCCGGCTTGACCAGATCGGCCCAGCACGCCGGAGCGGTCAGCCCGCGCTGCTTCAGATCTTCCTCATTATAGCCGTAGCCGAGCGCACCGAGATAAATGCCGACCGTGCGGTTCTTCGACCTGTCGGCCTGCTTCAGCGCCCAGTCGCGCAAGTTTGCCAGTTGCGGCGACTTGTATTCCTGGGTGAGGCCCTCTTCCGCCGCCTGCAGATGCGGGTCGCCGGTGCCGCCCCACCAGATATCGGCTTGCGGATTGTCCTTCTCGGCCCGGAGGCGGGCGTAGATTTCGCCGGCGCTCATGCGGGTCATGTCGACGCTGACGCCCGTCTCCTTCTGGTAGGTGGTCGCCATCGCCCGGCACCAGGCCTCGTCGACGGCGCAATACATTGTGAGGCTGCGGTCGGCCGCCTGGGCGGCACTCGCCAATCCGAACATGGCCAGCGCCGCGCCAAGGCCAAGCCAGGCGGCGCGCAAGCCTTGCTTACTGTCAAATGTCTTCATCGATATTCCTCCCTGTCTTCTCACTGGAAACGATCTACCCGTCGTCGAGCGGCACTCCGATCACCTGGGACAATGTCGCCGCAACGCCGGGTGCTGCCGCTAGCACGGGATTGCCCTTCGCCATGCCGTCGCCGTCGAGGAACCGGTTCACACGGCCGCCGGCCTCCTCCACCAGCAGCAATCCGGCCAGGCAGTCCCACGAATTGATGTGCAGCTCGGCATAGGCATCCGAGCGGCCGTCGGCTACATAGGCCAGCCCAAGCGCTCCGGAGCCGGAGCGCCGCACATTGGCGCCGAGTGCCCAGACAAGGCTCACCTTGTCCAGATAGTCGCGATTGGGAATCCTCGGCGACCAGCCGAACTCGACAAAGGCGCGGTCGAACGCTTGCGTCGGCGACACATGGATCGGCGCGCCATTGCGCGTCGCGCCTTGCCCGCGACGGGCAAAGTACGTTTCGCCGACGGCCGGATTGGCAATGCCGCCGATCTCGCTGCGGCCGTCCTCGACGAAAGCTATCGAAATGCAGAAATGCGGAATACCGCGCATGAAATTGGCGGTGCCGTCGATCGGGTCGACGACCCACATGCGGGCAGAGCCGATGCCGCCGCCTTCCTCGCCCAAAAACCCGTCCTGCGGAAAAGCCTCTGCCAGCGTGGCGCGGATGTGCTCCTCGACCTTACCGTCGGTTTCAGTGAGAAAATCCTGCGGGCCTTTCATCGCCACCGGCTGGACGGCGCCCTGCCGGGCATAGCCTTCCATCGCCAGTTGCCCGGCCGTGACAAGCAGTTTCCGGCAGACCTCGGCACGCCTGTCCATCTCGGCCTTGGACAGCCGGTCCGCCTTCGGATGCGCCGATGCCCTGCTCATGCAGCCGGTCCGGACAATCGCGCCCTCAATGCCGTCTTCGGCGAAATGGACAGGGTATTCCTCCGATGCCACTCTTGAGCCGGCTTGTATTGCACGGCTGTGCAAAGCTGTTGCATTCGGCCATGCCTGTCAAGTGCGGTGGGTGGCAATGGCAGAAGAGTTGCATTACATTGCACTCGCGTGCAAAGAATCACGAAAACAGCAGCGAGAGCGTTCGCTTGACGGTTCCGAGAATCCGCACCGGTTTTTCCAGCGCCCAGCAGGTTGCCGACCTCGCCGGAGTTTCACGCTCGGCCGTGTCACGTACCTTCACGCCCGGCGCTTCCGTTTCCGGGGAAACCCGCGAGCGGGTGATGCTGGCGGCCGAGCAACTCGGCTATCACGTCAACCATCTGGCTCGCGGCCTGATGCGGGCCTCGACCGGCATCGTCTGCCTCATCGTTGCCGATGGCGACACGCCCTATCATGCCCGCCTGCAGAAGGCGCTGACCCAACATCTGCGGGACGCCGGCAAAATGGCCATGGTGTTCAACACCTCCGGCCCCAGCCACCATGTCGACCAGGCGCTGCGCAACACGCTGAACTATCGCGCCGATGCGAGCATCGTTCTGTCCGGCTCGCCGCCGCAGTTGCTGATCCGCACCTGTCTTGAGAACGGCCAGCGGCTGGTGCTGATCAATCGCGATGACCGCTTCGACGGCCCGCACAATATCGGTGTCGACAACGCTGCAGCCGCAGAGGCAGCGCTGCATGCCTTCATCCGGGCCGGCTGTACCCGCCCCGCTTTGGTGACCTCGGCTGCCGGCACGCCCAGCCTGCTCTCCCGCGAAACCGCCTTCCTTACCGCCGCGCAGAAGGAAGGGCTGGAGGTGACCGTGTGGCGCGAGGGCCGCACCGGCTATGCCACCGGAGCCGATGGCGCCAGGCGACTCTTTTCCGGCCGGCAGCGGCCGGATGCGGCGTTCTGCGTGACCGACCTGATTGCGTGCGGCTTTCTCGATGCGGCCCGCCACGAGTTCGGCATCAACGTACCCCGCGATCTCTGCGTCATCGGCTTTGACGACATTGAACAGGCCGACTGGGCCTCTTACCGGCTGACGACGTTCTCGCCGCCGATCGAGGAGATCGCCAGGCGCGCCGTGCGGCTCGCGACCGGCGCGCGGGAGGAGGCTGGCAGCCGCCTGATCTGCCATGCGCCCATGGTCTGGCGCAGCACGGTGAGGCCGGGCCAGGGCTGATGCGAAACATGTGTCGGTCAAGACGGGAAACGTACTGATGTCCAAGAAAAAGGCCAGGAAGACCCGCCAGGCGGCAAGACCGGTGGAGATAGCTGTAGGCCCCGAAATCCGGAGCATGATGCGCAAGTTCGGCCTGACCGAGGAAGAAGCACTGCGCATGATGCGCGAATGCGATGCCACCCTCTATGGCGCCAACTCCGGGCACGTGCAGCCAGGATCTTGACGGCCCGCCAGGCGCGAACGGAATTTTAATGTAAATCAAGCGTAATCCCGACCGTTAAAATGATGCGTATGTGTTGGGGTTGCGCATGCCGGAATATTCTTTCTTCATCCGCTCGATCCGGATCCGCTACATCTCGGGATTGCTCATCTTTGCGCTGGCTTCCACCGCGGTGATGTTTGCGCTCAATCGCGTCAATTCCTTCCGCCACGACATCGACGCGCTGAGCAGCAATCTCGTCGTCTTCACCCGCGACCTGCGCAACGCCTCCAGCTTTGCCGAAACCGCCAGCACGACCTGGCGCACCGAAACCCGTGACGGCCTTGCCGCCGCCGCGCGCGGCCATTCGCAACGCCTGACCAGCGAGATCGAAACACTGTCCGCGGAGTTGGCCGCGATCAAGCCGAGCCTGTCGGCCAAAACGCTGGACGAACTCTCGTCGGCCGCCGTCAACGGCGACCTGTTCTGGTCGTCGCGCGACATCGTGCGCAACTTCAACCTGATGTCGGCGGCGCAACAGACCGACGAATGGAGTTCGCGCGAAATCCTCAACCAGAACGACCTGTTCGTCCAGCCGATGCTGGTGCGTGTGCGTACCGCCATGGATGGCGAACGCCATCTGGCCGACGCCTCCAGCGACAGGCTGCTGTTGTGGGCAAGCGGCCTTCTGTTCGCGGTTCTTGCCATCGTTGCCCTCTGGATCTTCCGGCCGATGGAAAAGGCGATCCGCCGCGCCTTCACCGAATCCGCCGCATCCTTGTTCAAGGCCGAAGCGGCCGACCGCGCCAAATCGGAATTCCTGGCCAATATGAGCCATGAGATCCGCACGCCGATGAATGGCGTGCTGGGCATGGCCGAACTGCTCGCCAAGACCGAGCTTAACGGGCGCCAGAAGACCTTCACCGAAGTCATCGTCAAGTCCGGCAATGCGCTGCTCACCATCATCAACGACATCCTCGATTTCTCCAAGATCAATGCCGGTCAGCTGACGCTCGATCCTGCACCCTTCCGGCTTGCCGAAGCGGTCGAGGACGTGGCCACACTGGTGTCGGCGCGCGTCGCCGAAAAGAACCTCGAGCTGATCGTGCGTGTCGACCCGCGCCTGCCTGCCCATGTCGTCGGCGATGCCGGACGGTTTCGTCAGATCGTCACCAATCTGCTCGGCAATGCGGTGAAGTTCACCGAGAAGGGCCATGTGCTGATCGATGTCGGCGGCGAGGTGGTCGACGGCATCGTCCAGCTCAAGGTCCGCGTCGAGGACACAGGCATCGGCATTCCTGCCGAGAAGCTCGAGAACGTGTTCGAGAAATTCGCGCAGGTCGACGGCTCGTCGACGCGCCGCCATGAAGGCACCGGCCTCGGCCTTGCCATCGCCGCCCGCCTCATCGACCTGATGGGCGGCAAGATCGGCGTCGAAAGCGAGATCGGCCGCGGCTCGGTGTTCTGGTTCGCCGTGCCGCTGCCGGCGCATCAGCAGGACACGCGCAACGAGATCGTGCCGGTCGATGTCACCGGCGCCCGCGTGCTGGTCATCGACGACAACCCGGTCAACCGCGAGATCTTGCTGGAACAGCTCAGAAGCTGGAGCTTCGACTGCGCGGCCGCCGAAAGCGGCGCCGTTGGCCTCGCCTTTCTAGACCGGGCCAGCCAGCTCGGTGCTGCGGTCGACTGCATCATCCTCGACTACCAGATGCCCGGCATGAACGGCGCCGATGTCGCCAAGGCGATTTCCGCCGACAGCCGTCTCTCCGCCATCCCGGTGGTGCTGCTGACCTCGGTCGATCAGGTCGATTTCGGCAAGATGGTCATCGATTTCGGCATCGCCGCGCATCTCACCAAGCCGGCGCGCTCGGCCATCCTGCTCGGCACCGTCATCTCGGCCATCCAGAAAGCGCGGGCCCAGATCGGCAAGGCCCAGTTCGTTCGCGAGCCTGTTGTTCCGCAGGCGGCACCCGTGACGCCACCCGCCTTCACCGTCATTCGCGGCCCGGCAATTCCGGCGGCCACAGTGCCTGAATCGATCGCCACGCCAAACGGCCCGATCGATATTCTGATCGCCGAGGACAATGACGTGAACCAGCTGGTGTTCGGCCAGATCCTCAATGGGCTTGGCCTCAGCTACCGCATCGCCAGCAATGGCCGCACGGCCGTCGAGATGTACCGGGCGCTGCGGCCGAAGCTGATCCTCATGGACGTCTCCATGCCGGAGATGAACGGCTACGAGGCGACCCGCGCCATCCGGGCGGCGGAGGCAGCGAGTGGCAATCACACACCAATCATCGGCGTCACCGCGCACGCACTGAAGGGCGACCGCGACAAATGTATCGAGTCCGGCATGGACGACTATCTACCCAAGCCGGTGTCGCCCGACCGTCTCGGCAGCAAGATCGGCACATGGCTCAGCGAAACGGTGGCGGTAAAGAGGGCTTGATCAAATCGCCGCGTCCAGATGATAGCGGCGCATCCAGTCGAGGCTGATTTCATCCGAGAGCTTGGCGACGCCCGGCTTTACGTCGGCGGCATTCGGCGCCGGAACGTCCAGGGCCTTGCAGATGGATGCCAATGCCGCTGCCGGATCGGCTGACAGGCGCTTATAGCCGATTCGCAGCGGGACGATCCCCTGCTCCGCGAACCAGACGTTCCAGGCCGCGTCATAGGCTTCGAGTTCGGCAAGCTCGCGCTGGATCCGCTTGAAATCGTAGCGGGGTTCTTGCGACGGTGCGACCCGTTCGATCTCGGTTCCGTCGGGCGCGATGTGCCAAAGCCCGGTCTGCTCGGCCTTGATCAGCGACACCGCCTGCGCCAGCTTGTTTTCGCGCGAAAGATGGATGTAGAGGACCCGCCCGAAGGCCTTTTCAAAGCGTGCTTTGTCCGATGGCAGGTCTGGGTAGATCCGGTCGAGGATGGCCGAGAGTTCACCCAGGTTCTCCCTTATCAGGCGCAAGCCGAAGACGGCTGTTCCGCCCTTTCCCGCGCTGATTGCCGCCTTGAGGTAGGCGACATCGAAGTCATGCGCGCTCATCGTATCGGGATGCGGCAATTTCCACTCTTCTGCCCATTCCGCCTTGTCCTGCCGCCGGTAGAACGAGTGCGGATCGCCGGCTGTTTTCGTCGAGGCCAGAAAGCCGCACAACAAGGTGCTTCCGGTTCTCGGCGTGCCGCAGATTATGTAGCCGTCACGCATCTCGGGGCTCTGTCGCTTGTCATGGATTGGGCTAACATCGCCAGGCGCGGTGACACGCGCGCTTCGCGAAGGACTCCAGTCTAGCCGCGCCGGAAGGGATAGAGGAATTGCTGCCAGTATCCGTTCGGAACGGGATGTCCGTGAATGCCGTAGCCGTTCGGCCAGCGTCCTTCAGGCATATGGTGGGTACCGAACAGCCGGTCGAGCAGCGGGAAATGGATGGCGAAATTTACGTCGATCGCTTCTTTCTCGAAGCCGTGATGCCAGTGGTGGTAACGCGGCGACACCAGCACCTTTTCGACTGGACCGAAACTGGTTCCGATGTTGGAATGGATGAAAGACGAATAGACGTAGACGATCAATATATACGTCTGGATAGCCGATTCATCGAACCCCAGCACGAACATCGGGGTTGCCGTCAGGCTGCGCAGCATGATGATTTCCAGGAAATGCATGCGCGCACCGGCAATCCAGTCCATCGACTTGGCGGAATGGTGCACGGCATGAAACTTCCACAGCCAGGGAATGCGATGAAAGGCCCGATGCACCCAATACTGGGCAAAGTCGGTCAGGAACATTACCGCCATCAGTTGCACCAGCCACGGCAAGTCGTGGACCCAGGCGCGCACCGAACCAAGGGCGCCCTGTGCATTGACGAAGTTGGACGGCGCCAAGGTCAGGTAGGTCAAAATCTGCACCAGCAGCGATGAGACCAGATAGTAGAACAGGTCCTCGCGCCATTCGTCGCGGAACACGGTCTGATCCTTGTTGCGCGCGAAAAGACGTTCGAGCGGGACGAACAGCACGCCCATGAACAAGGCGTTCAGGATGAAGAAATCGAGCCCGAAGAACACCCCGTCGATGTGCAGTTGATGGCGCACCGGAAGCATGCCGACCAGCGACGCCAGCAGCACAGTGAACATCGCTGCCGCGCCGAGCGTCTTTTGCCTGCGCAGCATCATGCTGAGGATCGCCAGGATATAGCCGGAGATGAGGACGAAATAGAGCACCGGCTTGAAGAACAGCATCTGGTGGATGGGGGCCAGATCCGGCATCGATGTAAGCGACGGGTAGCGCAGCACGATGACCATCAGCAGGGCGGTGACCCCGGCAAGCAAGCCAATCGAGCCGGACAGCCAGCCAGAACCGAACGGCCGTTTGGCGCGCGGCGTTTCAAGTTCACTTACAACGCGTCTAAGGAAATTTGCCACCGGCATGATGTTCCCCCGTTAACGGCCCCAAAGGTCTCGCCAGAAATTTCGACCCGTCTTACTACAGCAAGGCTCATAAATATTAATCGACACGACTTTGCAGGCCAGAGACGGCTATCGGCGTTTTGGGCAATTGGTAAAAGCTGCGATCGTGTCAAAGACACCGGCCACTATAGTCGGAATCTTTCCTGGATGCGACGGGCGCATTCAAGCGGCGTCAGCCGGCTGGTGTCGACTTCGAGGTCGTAGTCCATGCCCTTGTGGACGCGTCCATATTGCCGGCGCGCCAGGCCAGGCAGCCTGTCGGCGCGCGCGGCCTCGCGCGCTTCCAGCACCTCCAGCGGCGCCATGACGCCGACCAGATGCAGATCGAAACCCGACAGCAGCATGCGGTACTCCGCTATCTCGTCATTGAAGACCACGTCGTCGACAATGAGATTGTTGCCTTGCCCGGCCATGGCGGCGATGGCATGGCGCATGCCGCGCATGGCTAGCGCCGCGACCGGCCCGCTCCTGATCACCACCGACGGCTTGCCGTCTTCCAGCACGGTCTCAAAGGAAAACCCGTCGGCATGATCCTGCAGCGCCGGCGGCAGCATGTCGATGAAAGCATCCATCTGGACATGCAGGAACGGTTCAGCGGTGATTGTTTGCAGCGCCCTGGCGATCGAGCTTTTGCCGGCGCTGCCGACGCCATTAAGCAGGACGATTTTGGCCGTCATGTCGCCCCCTCGGCCTATCGGTTGCGCACGACGATACAGGCGCCGCCGACGCTTTGCAGTTTCTGGCAGATGACGTTGGCGGCGGCACGGTCGTCGACGCCGATCCTGACGGCGTAGATGCCGCGTCGGCCGATCGGCGTGCGCACCCGGCTGACCACCGGGTCACGACCGGAAAGCAGCGCCGGAAACCGGCTCCTGACCCGCAGCCACTGATTGATCGCCGCGCCCCTGCGGAAATTGCCGGCCACCTGGACGCCCCATGGCTTCACATTGATCGACGCCATCGCCACGGTTCTCGACATGATCACCGGCAGCTTGCGGCAGGCGACGGCAAAGCTGGTTTTCGCGTCGAGCGGCTCGACCGTCCCGGTGTAAGCGCTGTCGGAAAACTTGTCGACGGGTTCGCCCATGACGTCGAAGACATAGCTCTCTGTCTCCATCGGCAGGAAGCCGCCCGAACCCAGCCAGCGCGACACCCGGTTCTCGCCGGCATTGTAGGCGGCCGCCGCCAGGCCGAGATTGCCGTAGGCGAGCTTCATCTCGCCGAGATATTTCGCCGAAGCCGGGATCGCCTGCTCGATGTCGAAAGGATCGGCCAGCCCGCGCATCTTGGCGGTGCCCGGCATGAACTGGGCGATGCCTTCGGCACCGACAGGGCTCACCGCATTGGGGTCGAAGCGGCTTTCCTTCCAGATCAGCCGGGCGAAGTAATCCTTCGGCAGGCCGTTCCGCTCGGCATGCGTCTCGATCAGGTCACAGACACGGCCGATCAATCGTTTCGCCGCCGAGCGCGATTGCGGTGGATCGGCGAGCGCCTGTCCGGCACCCAGCCCGCAGAGCAAGATCACACCGGCTTTGAGCAGCCCCCGCATGGCTTATTCGGCCGCAGCCTTGCCGTGCTGGCCAAACCGCTGCTCGATATAGTCGGCAACCATTTTTTCGAAATCGGCGGCGATCGACGGCCCGCGCAGCGTCGCCGACTTCTTGCCGTCGACGAAGACCGGCGCTGTCGGCGTCTCGCCGGTGCCGGGCAGCGAAATGCCGATATCGGCGTGCTTGGATTCGCCGGGGCCGTTGACGATGCAGCCCATCACCGCGACCTTGAGGTTCTCGACGCCGGGGTATTTCTCGCGCCAGACCGGCATGTTCTTTCTGAGATCGGCCTGGATGTCCTGCGCGAGTTCCTGGAACACGGTGGATGTCGTGCGGCCGCAGCCGGGGCAAGCGGCGACGATCGGCACGAACTGACGGAAGCCCATGGTCTGCAGCAGTTCCTGCGACACCTGCACCTCGCGGGTGCGGTCGCCATTCGGCTCCGGCGTCAGCGAGATGCGGATGGTGTCGCCAATGCCCTGCTGCAAAAGGATGCCCATGGCGGCCGACGAGGCGACGATGCCCTTGGAGCCCATGCCGGCTTCGGTGAGGCCGAGATGCAGCGCATGGTTGGAGCGCGTGGCAAGCTCGGTGTAGACGGCGATCAGATCCTGCACGCCGCTGACCTTGGCCGACAGGATGATCTTTTCGCGGGCCAGTCCGATCTCTTCGGCCATCTCGGCCGACAGGATCGCCGACTGCACGATCGCCTCGCGCGTCACCTCCTGTGCCGTCAGCGGAAAACCTTGCGCCTGGTTTTCGTCCATCAGCCGGGTGAGCAGTTCCTGGTCGAGCGAGCCCCAATTGACGCCGATGCGCACCGGCTTGTCGTGCTTGATCGCCATTTCGACGATCGCCGCGAACTGGCGGTCCTTCTTGTCCTTGAAGCCGACATTGCCGGGATTGATGCGGTATTTGGCCAACGCCTCGGCGCAGGCCGGATGGTCGGCCAGCAGCTTGTGGCCGATATAGTGGAAGTCGCCGACCAGCGGCACATTGATGCCGAGCCGTTCGAGCCGTTCGCGGATGCGCGGCACGGCGGCGGCGCTCTCGTCACGATCGACAGTGATGCGCACGATCTCGGAGCCGGCGCGATGCAAAGCCGCAACCTGCGCCACGGTCTGGTCGATATCGGCCGTGTCGGTGTTGGTCATCGACTGCACGACGACCGGCGCGCCGCCGCCGACGATCACGCCGCCGACATCGACGCCGACCGATGTGCGGCGTGGAAAGGGGGAGGAAAAATACCCGGTCATGCCGGCAGCCTCTTGATCACCTGAGCGACATACGTCCACGTCGACGCACAACTACGCTCAAACAGTTATCAGCGCATTGCGCTGAGGTTCGGGCATGAGGTGGAGGAGCAAAGATGGCTTGTCAATGGCGGTGGACAAGCAGAGCTGCCAAATCGCAGTGGCGCGGCGACCCGTCACAGACGGGTTTCGCCGGCAATAGTGTGGGAATGCGTAACAGCAACACACCTCCGGCGGCATGTCGCCACCGGAGCGATAGTCACGCGCCAAGGCGGCGCGTCTAATCCTGGAAGGGCGTCAGTGTCTCGTCGGTTTCGCCTTCAGTTTTTCAATCTCGTCCTTGAGTGCCAGCTTGCGTCGCTTCAGATTCACGATTTCGAGGTCGTCGACCGATGGATGGTTCATCGCATCGTCGATCTCGCGTTCGATATCACCGTGTTTCCGCTGCAACTCATCAAGATGGGATGCAAGAGACATGATTGGTTCTCCCTTTCATGGTTTTCCTCGATTGCAGCCGTCAAAGGCACGTCCACCGCAGGTCGCATCTGTGACGGCACCATGACAGTCTGCCACCATCCGGCTGCGATGTCGAATGCTGCGTGGTAGCATTCCACGACAATGTGATATGTGATATTGGCTGCGCGCCGGCGGCAATTGATGCCGCCCCCGCCCAATCATGCCCATTGCCGGGCGCCGCAGACATGCAGACGGTAGAGAATGTCCGACCAGGAAAAGGCCGATGTCCGCCTCGAATTTTCCCGCCTGAAGCAGGAGCATGCCGATTTCGACGCGGCCATCAATGCGATGATCGCCATGGGCTGCGACCCCTTGCAGATCCAGCGTATGAAGAAGAAGAAGCTTTTCCTCAAGGACCGGCTGATGGCGCTGGAAGACAAGATCATTCCGGACATCATCGCTTAGCCGACGGCCTCCGGACCTAACTGCTCACCCCGCTATCGACAGCCGCGCCGCGCGATGGCGCAACAACGTCAGCAATTCGTCGGTCTTCTCCGCTGAAGTGTCGATCGGCACCACCAGGCACATCGTCGCCTCGACCTTGCCGGCGGCCGCGAAGACAGGGGCGGCCAGGCATTTGGTGTAGGCGTCGACCAGCCCCGAAGTGATGCAATAGCCGGTCGTTCTGGCCGTCGCGATATCGGCAATGAAGTCGTCGAACTGCAGCCTGCGGCCGTCGGGCAGCAAAAGGTCGTCTTCCGAGACCATGTCCTGGATGGCGGCCCTTTCCAATCCGGCCAGAAGCAGCCGCCCCGATGCCGTCCATGGCAGCGGGATCTGCAGGCCGGTGGCCGAGCTGATGCGGAACGGCCTGGTGCCGGGGCTGGAATGGACGATGGTATAGCGCCCGCTTTGCAGCATGCACAATTCGGAGGTCTCGCCGGTCTCGCGCGACAGATTGTCGACCTCCTGCCGGCCCCGCCTAAGCAGGTCGTTGCCCCTGACATAGTCCATCCCATAGAGGTAGAGCTTCTTGCCGAAATAGACCCGGTTGCCGTCGCCCTCCATCTCCAGGAGACCCGCATCGACCAGCGAACGCACCAGCGTATAGGTGGTGGAGCGCGGCGCATTCACCCCCTTGGCTAGATCGCCAATGCCGATGGCGCGCTGGTTAACATGCAGGAAGTCCAGGATCTCCAGCACCCGGTTGAGGCCCTTCTCGCGCGAGCCGGAGGTCTTGTCGGGCGTCGGGCTCTCGGCTGGACCAAGCTCCGCCCGATCCGTGAGTCCATTGCTGTCTTGCATAACTGATTCCTGATGTTAGTATCTGTCTTGTACAGGATACATGTGTCTATTGTAAGAGACAATTCAGGTCGGAGACACGTGTGTCTGTAAGGGGAACTCAAACAACAGGAGGTCGCAGTGAACGACGCATCCAAGCGAGATTTTCTGAAACTGGGCATGGCCGGGCTTGCAACGGCGGGCGTGATGACCGCTGTCAGCGCCGAAAAGGCGGCGGCACAAGCCGCATCCGACAGCGTTCTGCGCACCGCGCTTGACCGCGGCAAGCTGATCGTCGGCACCGGCAGCACCAACGCGCCATGGCATTTCGAAAACGATGCCGGCGAGCTGGTCGGCATGGACATCACCATGGGCCGCATCCTGGCCAAGGGTCTGTTCGACGATCCGAGCAAGGTCGAGTTCGTCATGCAGGATCCGGCGCAGCGCATCCCCAATGTCACCACCAACAAGGTCGACATCACCATCCAGTTCATGACCATGACCGCGCAGCGCTCGCAGCTGATCCATTTCTCCAGGCCATACTATGTCGAGGGCGTCGCCCTGCTGACGCTGCCGACTGCGGAAAACAAGACCTTCGACAAGCTGCTCGCCGGCGGCTCGGCGACGCGCATCTCGATCCTGCAGAATGTCGATGCCGAAAGCTCGGTCCATTACGCCCTGCCGGAGGCGCAGGTGCTGCAGATCGACACCCAGGCCAATGTGCTGCAGGCACTGGAATCGAAACGCGCCGATGCCGCCGCTGTCGATCTTTCAACCGTGCGCTGGCTGGCCTCGCGCAACCCCGACAAATATTTCGATGCCGGCAAGAGCTGGTACTCGATGCTCTACGGCGCGGCGGTCAGGCAGGGCGACCTGGACTGGCTGACCTTCGTCAACCAGACCTTCACCATCGCCATGTTCGGCCATGAGACCGCACTCTACGACGCCGCCTTCAAGGACTATTTCGGCCAAGAGCCGCCGGCCCGCCATCCCGGTTTCCCGGTTGTCTGACAAGCGCTGGCGGAAGGGTTAGCCCTTCCGCCTTCTAGTTCGCATCCCCTTGGTTATTGCGGGAGACGCATGGGCTATACGCTCAACTTCAACCTGATCTGGCGCCATTTCGACAAGCTGTGGGGCGGCCTTCTGCTCAGCCTCGAGCTTGCCGTGATTTCGATTGCCATCGGCGTCGTCATCGGCCTGGTGCTGGCGGTCTGGTATGTCTCGGCCGGACGCGTGGTGCGCGCCATCATTGCGGCTTACGTCGAATTCATCCGCAACGTGCCGCTGATCCTGCTCGTCTATCTTGTCTTCTACGGCCTGCCGACGGTGATCGACGTCGCCTACGACGCGCCGACCTCGTTCGTGCTGACGCTGTCGGTCTATAGCGGCGCCTATCTGGTCGAGGTGTTCCGCTCCGGCCTGGAAGCCGTGCCGCGCGGCCAGCTCGATGCCGGCAAAGCCATCGGCCTGACGCCCTGGCAGCGGCTGGTTCATGTGCGCCTGCCGACCATGCTGCGCATCACGCTGCCGGCGCTGTCCAACACCTTCATCTCGCTGTTCAAGGACACGTCGATCGCCTCGGTGATCTCGGTGCCCGAGCTCACCTTCGGCGCCCAGTGGATCAACTTCAACACCTTCCGCATCGTCGAGGTCTATCTGGTGACGACGGCGATGTATCTGGTGACCGGTTACACCCTGCTGTTCGGACTGCGGCTGGTCGAACGCCGGTTCAGGGCTGCGCGCTGACATGCTGAGCCAGATCCTCTACGCCGTACCGTTCCTCGCCCAGGGCTTCGCCATCACTTTGTGGGTGTCGCTGCTGGTCGTGGTGCTGTCGCTGATTGCCGGCGTCGCGCTCGGCGTCAGCCTGGTCTACGGCCCGGCGCCGCTGCGCTGGGCCGTGCGCATCTTCTCCGACACCATCCGCGGCATCCCGATCCTGGTGCTGATGTTCTTCGTCTATTACGGCCTGCCGGCCATCGGCCTGCATCTGCAATCCTTCTCGGCGGCGGTGCTGGCGCTCACCTTGTTCAAGACCGCGCAGGTCATTGAGTATCTCCGCGGCGCCGTCGGCTCCATTCCCAAAGGGCAGTCCGAGGCGGCGATGGCGATTGGGCTGACCTTCCGCCAGCGGCTCACCTACGTCATCTTTCCGCAGGCCTTCCGGCGCTTCCTGCCGCCCTGGATCAACGGCGTCACCGATGCGGTCAAGGGCAGCGCCCTGGTCTCGCTGCTCGGCATCACCGACCTGATGCAGGCGATCAACCAGGTCATCGGCCGCACCTATGAGGCGATGCCGCTCTACATCCTCGGCGCCTTGATCTATTTCGCGGTCAACTATGCGCTTTCCTACGCCAGCCGGCGGCTGGAACGGCGCTTTGCCTTCATCCGGGACTAGCACGATGGCCACAAGCTCGAACGACAATGCTGCCCTTCTCGACATTGCCGGGGTCTCGAAAGCCTTTGGTTCGGTCGAGGTGCTTCGCTCGGTCAGCCTCAAGGTGGACAGGGGCGAGGTGGTCACCGTCATCGGCCCTTCCGGCAGCGGCAAGACCACCCTGCTGCGCTGCGTCAACTTTCTCGAAAGCTACGACTCAGGCTCGATCCGAATCGACGGCAAGGAGGTCGGTTTTCGTGAGGTCGGCGCGCGCCAGCGGCGCAGCGAGCGCGACCTTGCCAATATGCGCGCCGAAACCGGCATGGTGTTCCAGAGCTTCAACCTGTTTCCGCACCTCACCGCCGCCGGCAACATCATGCTCGGCCTCACCAAGGTGCGCGGCAAGAGCAAGGCCGAGGCGCGCCAGATCGCCGAGCATTGGCTGAGCCGCGTCGGCCTGGCCCACAAGGCCGACAGCCTGCCGGCGGAACTCTCCGGGGGCCAGCAGCAGCGCGTCGGCATAGCGCGGGCAGTCGCCATGGAGCCAAAGATCCTGCTGCTCGACGAGATCACCTCCGCGCTCGATCCCGAATTGGTCGGCGAGGTGCTGGCCGTTGTGCGCAGCCTGGCCGAAGACGGCATGACAATGGTGATGGTCACGCACGAGATGGCCTTTGCCCGCGACGCTTCGAGCCGCATTGTCTTCATGGCCGATGGCGGTGTCAGCGCTGTTGGCCCGCCGAAG
Source organism: Mesorhizobium sp. LNJC394B00 (assembly GCF_000502555.1). Lineage (NCBI taxonomy): Bacteria > Pseudomonadati > Pseudomonadota > Alphaproteobacteria > Hyphomicrobiales > Phyllobacteriaceae > Mesorhizobium > Mesorhizobium sp. LNJC394B00. The sequence goes on along the minus strand of NZ_AYWH01000008.1, from coordinate 55,340 downwards.
GAGATCCTTGCCGAAGAGACCACCAATGAGCGCCTGCGCTCTTTCCTGGCGCGGTTCCGCGCCTCGCATTTCTGACATGGGCGGCCCAAAGCAATTCCAGGAAAAGTGTAAGCGGTTTTCCCGGGAAAAGCGCGAAGCGCTTTCCCTTGGGAATTGCGTAAAACAACAGGCCGGCCCAAGGAGAATTCTTCCATGACGCCTTACATCCGGCTCGCCGAGCTCGGCCTGACGCTGCCCGAGCCGCCGACGCCGATCGCCAATTTCGTCACCCATGCGGAAAGCGGCCGGCTGATCTTTCTTTCGGGTCAAGGGCCGCTGCGCGCCGACGGCACGCTGTGCACCGGCAAGGTCGGCGAGGACGTCACCGTCGAGCAGGCCTATGAGCATGCCCGCCTCACCGGCCTCAACCTGCTCGCCGTCATGCACGCCGCCGCCGGCGATCTCGGCCGCATCGTGCGCGTCGTCAAATTGCTCGGCTTCGTCAATGCGACGCCGACCTTCAGCGACCACCCGAAAGTGGTCAATGGCTGCTCGGACCTGTTCGCCAGCGTCTTCGACAAGATCGGCGGCCATGCCCGCTCGGCGATCGGGGTCGGCTCGCTGCCTGGAAACATCACCGTCGAAATCGAAGCGGTCGTCGAGATCGCCGCCTGACCGTCAAGGGATTGCTGAACATGAAAACCTATTCCGACACCGGCTCCAACACCACGATCCGTGAACGGCTGGGACTGCGGCCGATCATCAACGTCTCCGGCACGATGACGACGCTCGGCGCCTCGATCATCGTTCCCGAGGCGATCAGCGCCATGGCCGAGATCGCCTCGCAATGGGTGGAGATGGACGATCTGCAGCGCGCCGCAAGCGTGATCACCGCCCGCCTCACCGGCGGCGAGGCCGGCTTCATCACCGCCTGCTGCGCCTCAGGCATTACAATGGCGATCGCCGGGGCAATGACCGGCACCAATTTGCTGGCGATCGAACGGCTGCCCGACGACACCGAAGGCCTGAAGTCCGAAGTCGTCATCCAGCTTGGCCATATCGTCAATTACGGCGCACCGATCGACCAGTCGATCCGCGTCGCCGGCGCCAAGGTCATTCCGGCCGGCACGGTCAGCGTCACGCAGGATTATCATGTGCGCGAGGCTATCAACGAGCGCACGGCGGCGGCGCTCTACGTCGTGGCGCACCACACCGTGCAATACGGCATGCTTTCCCTTGAGGAATTCTGCGATATCTGCCACGCCAGGGGCGTGCCGGTGATCGTCGACGCGGCTTCCGAATATGACCTGCGTAGCTTCCTGGCGCGCGGCGCCGACATCGTCGTCTATAGCGGCCACAAATTCCTTTCGGGGCCGACCAGCGGCATCGTCGCCGGCCGCAAGGATCTCGTCCGCGCCGCCTATCTGCAAAACCGTGGCGTCGCCCGCGCCATGAAGGTCGGCAAGGAAAGCATCGCCGGCACGATGGCGGCGCTCGAAGCCTGGGAAAAGCGCGACCATGCCGGCATCCGCCGACGCGAGGAAGCGGCGCTCCATCTGTGGAGGGATTCGCTGCAGGGAATACCCGGCATCGTCGCAAACATCATTCCCGACCCGACCGCCAATCCGCTCGACCGGCTGCAGATCTTCGTCTCCCCCGAAAGCCGCTTCAGTGCCGCCGGCCTCGCCTCGGCATTGGCGGCCGAATCGCCGCCCATCATCGTGCGCAACCACGAGGTCGAGCGTGGCCATTTCTTCCTCGACCCCTGCAACCTGCACCCAGGCGAGGCCGAGATCGTCGCCGAACGCCTCCGCGCCGTGCTCACCGCGGCCGACAGGCCGGCGGATGCGATGAGACAGCCGCGAAAGGATTCATCCGGCGCCCTGCGCTGGCCGGACTAGGCTGCGGCGGCCGCCATCCTTGCGGGCCAGCCCGAATTCCGCTAAGGCGCGCCTTTACCGCCGGGAGCATGCGCTTGACCGACCACCGCGCCGACGTCGCCATCATCATGGGCAGCCAGTCCGACTGGGCGACGATGCGCCACGCCGCCGAAACGCTGGAGGCGCTGGGCATTCCGCACAAGCGGCTGATCGTCTCCGCCCACCGCACCCCGGACCGCCTCTATGATTTCGCCAAAGGCGCCAAGGCGGCCGGCTACAAGGTGATCATCGCCGGCGCCGGCGGCGCCGCCCACCTGCCCGGCATGACGGCGGCGATGACGCCGCTGCCGGTGTTCGGCGTGCCGGTCGAATCGAAGGCGCTGTCAGGCCAGGATTCGCTGCTCTCCATCGTCCAGATGCCGGCCGGCATTCCGGTCGGCACGCTTGCCATCGGCAAGGCGGGTGCGGCCAACGCCGCCCTTCTGGCGGCCGCCGTGCTGGCGCTGAACGACGAAGAACTTGCCGCCCGCCTGGATGCCTGGCGCACCGCCCAAACCGCCAGGGTCGCCACCGAACCGACGGACGCGCCGTGAGCCTGCCCGCGGGATCGAGCATCGGCATCATCGGCGGCGGCCAGCTCGGCCGCATGCTGGCTGTTGCCGCAGCGCGCCTCGGCTACCGCACAATTATCCTCGAGCCGCAGGCCGATTGCCCGGCGGCTCAGGTCGCCAACCGCCAGATCACCGCCGCCTATGACGATGCGGACGCCCTTGCCGAACTGGCGGCAGTCAGCGCCGTCGTCACCTACGAATTCGAGAATGTGCCGGTGGCGGCCGCCGGCGCACTTGCTGCCAAGGTCCCGGTTTATCCGCCGCCGCGAGCGCTGGAAGTTGCCCAGGATAGGGTGGCGGAGAAGCTATTCCTGAACGGCATCGGCATCAGGACAGCGGATTTCCGCTCCGTCGACAATGACGACGAGCTGACGGCGGCGCTGAGAGAGTTCGGTGGCAGCGGCATCTTGAAAACCCGCCGCATGGGCTATGACGGCAAGGGCCAGCGCGTCTTCCGCAACATGGAGACGGGCGGCTTTGCCGGCACATGCGAGACCATGGGCAATGTGCCGCTGATCCTCGAATCCTTCGTCGCTTTCGAGCGCGAAATCTCGGTCATCGCCGCGCGCGGGTTGGACGGCGCGGTCGCCGCCTACGATCCGGCTGAGAACGTCCACCGCGACGGCATCCTGCATACCTCGACCCTGCCGGCCCAGATCAGGCTGGAGACGGCGGCGACGGCACAGGGGTCGGCAGCGAAAATCCTGGCGGCCCTCGACTATGTCGGCGTCATCGGCGTCGAGTTCTTCGTTCTTGCCGATGGCACGCTGCTGGCCAACGAAATGGCGCCGCGCGTGCACAATTCCGGCCACTGGACGGAAGCCGCCTGCATCGTTTCGCAATTCGAGCAGCATATCCGCGCCATTGCCGGCCTGCCGCTGGGCAACCCTGGCCGGCATTCAAACTGCGTCATGGAAAACCTGATCGGCGACGATGTGCTGCGGGTGCCCGCTTTGCTCGCCGAGCCCGATCTGATGCTGCATCTCTACGGCAAGGCGGAAGCGCGCCCAGGCCGCAAGATGGGCCATTTCACGCGCATCAGCCGCCGTAGCTAAGCCATTCCGGCACTTTGCGCGAGGGCGTGGCTCGAGCCCTATTGCAGCTCGTCGTTCAGATCTCCGTCCTCGTCGGGGCTGGCGCAACTCGCATCGCCTTCCCTACAATTGGCGCCCGCGGTGAGCTGTTTGATGCGCTGGTCCGTCAGTTCGGTCAGGCATTGTGAAACCTCCATCGGATGGATGGAGCCGCCTTCGCTGTCTGTCGTCGTATAGGCGCATTCGGCGTCGCGGAAGGCGATCCAGGCGCGTTGCGCGACCTGCAGCAGCTTCCTGCCCTTGTCGTCGTTGCGACCGACGAGATCCTTGTAGGCCTGGTTGAGCTTGGCATCGGCCGCCTGATAGTCCTCGCCGGCGCAGATGTTCATCATCTGCTGGCTGTCGTCGTTGCGGTCGCATTCCTGCGCCTGCGCGGTGGACGCCGCTGCCACAACGGCAAGGCAGGCGGACACAAACAACAGGCGCATGGAGGTCTCCAAATCGGCTTGCGGGTGCCGCACCATTCCAGCCCGCCTTCGGCCGCGCAATGGCGTGGAGCCGAGATGGCGGATATTTGATGGCCAAAGCCATTCTCGGCCTCTATCCAGCACGCTTGCGGTTGACACGGGCAAGGCTCCTCGTTTATGAGCCACCGCAAGTTCAAAGGCGCGCTTTTCAGGCGCGCCTTAATAATTCGGCCCGGACAGGGCCCAGACCGACGGGCAAGACCATGAAGATCAAGAATTCGCTCAAGGCGCTGAAGGCGCGTCACCGCGACAACCAGCTGGTTCGCCGCAAGGGCCGCGTCTACATCATCAACAAGACCGCTCCACGCTACAAGGCGCGCCAGGGCTGAGTGTTCGGCCGGAGGCTCGTTGCCTCCGTCCATATGATGGTAATTGCCTGGTTCCAGGCACTTTCACGCTAATTTCAGTTTGACGATCCGCCGTCCGGGGTTAGATTCCGGCGATGCGGATTCTTTTTGCATTTTTGGCCACCCTGTTTCTTTTCGGCGTCGCTCCGGCGTCGGCGGACGATCCGCCGGCAAAGCCGCCGGTTGCCCTGACCAGGGAAGCCAGGCTCGACCAACTGTTTGCCGAGCTGAAGCGCGAGCGCAACGAAAAGGCGGCCGAGCGCATCGCCGGGCGCATCTGGGGCGAATGGTTCCAGTCCGGCAGCGCCTCGATCGACCTGATGATGCAATGGTCGCAAAAGGCGATGGACGACCAGAAGTTCGACGTCGCCCTCGACTTCCTCGACCAGGTCGTCATCCTTCAGCCAAAATATGCCGAAGGCTGGAACCGGCGCGCCACCGTCCATTACATGATGAAGAATTTCGGGAAATCGATGTCCGACATCGACCAGACGCTGCAGCTGGAACCACGCCATTTCGGCGCGCTTTCCGGCCTGGCCCAGATCATGGCCGCCACCGGCCACAAGCAATCGGCGCTCGAAGCCTGGCAGAAGGTGCTTACCATCTATCCGATGATGCGCAGCGCCCAGGACCAGGTCGCGGCAATTTCGGAAGAGCTTGCCGGCGAAGGAATTTGATTAGGCAGTAGGAATTAGGGATTAGTCAGTAGTCAGTAGAGAAGATTGGTTGAGACGCCACCTCCCTACTCCCTACTCCCTACTCCCTACTCCCTACTCCCTACTCCCTACTCCCTACTCCCTACTCCCTACTNACTCCCCACTCCCTACTCCCTACTCCCTACTCCCTACTCCCTACTCCCTACTCCCCACTCCCTACTCCCTACTCCCTAGAACTTATCCCCCTCCACCCCCGTATCTCCGCGCATGAACCTCATTTACGCCGCCTGTGCTTTGCTCCTCGCGCTCGTCTTTGCCTTGGCCGGTGTCACCCGCGCCGGCGCGTGGCTGATCGAGTGGCGAAACCCGCCGGCCGGCGAATTTGCCGACATCGACGCCACCCGCATCCACTATGTCCACGTGCCGGCGCCTCAAAATGCCGAGCTGCCGGCGATCGTCTTCATCCATGGCGCCAGCGCCAACCTCAGGGATCAGATGCTGCCGATCAGGCCTTTGCTCGAAGGCCGCGCCGAGATGGTCTTCCTCGACCGGCCGGGCTTCGGCTGGTCGGCGCGCGGCCCCGGCAATGAGAGCCCGTCGGGGCAGGCCGACACCATCGCCAGGCTGATGGACCGTCTCGGCGTCCACAAGGCGATCATCGTCGGCCATTCGTTTGGCGGCGTGATCACCGCCGCCTTTGGCCGCGAACACCCGGAGAAGACGCTCGGGCTGGTCTTTCTGTCGCCGGTCAGCCACCCCTGGCCGGGCGGCGCGACCGCCTGGTACTACAAGCTGACCGCCACCCCCATCATCGGCTGGCTGTTCTCGGAGACATTGACCTATCCGGCAGGCACGCTGCGGATGGACGGCGCCACGGCCTGCGTGTTTTCTCCCAACAAGGTGCCGGAAGGCTATGTCGGCAATGCCTCGATTCCGCTGGTGCTGCGTCCCGGCGCTTTCCGCGCCAACGCCATCGATGTCGCCGGCCTCTACGATTATACGCTGAACGCCGCGCCGCAATACCGCGACATCACAGCGCCAACGATCGTCATCTCGGGCGACCGCGACAAGGTGGTCTATGCCTCGATCCATTCGGTCGGCCTGGTCAGGGACATCCCCGGCGCCGAACTGATCTGGGTCCACAATCTCGGCCACAAGCCGGATTGGATCGCCTCCGACCTCGTCGTCGGCGCGATCGAGAAAGTCGCCGGCAAGGTCGTCGACCTGCAGGCAATGGTAAAAACCGTGGAAGCACGCATCGCCGGCGATGCGTACAACGATGCACAGTGCCCCGACATTACGGTGCCCGACGCGCAACTCGCCCCGACGTGACGGCCGCATGTATGTCCTGAAGCACGGAATCAAGAAAAACCCCGAAGCGTTCTGGGCGCTGCCGGATCGCATCTTCTTCGGCTACGGCGCCTGCCACATCCTTGCGGGCACCTTCCTCAGCCATCCTCCCCTGGACGGATTCTACGGCGAACGGATCATTCCGGGCGAGGATTTCTACGGCAACCATATCTACATGACGAACGGCGTGATCGCCTTCGACTATCACGGCTATTCCAGCAGAGAGCGGCTTCTGCAGCACCACGGAAGGGGATGGGCTTCGCATAGCGCAGGCTGGCACTGCACGCTGGAAAGGGTCGATTTCGACCTGCTCGACACCGCCGACCTCAACCCGCGAAAGATGCGCGGCCCGGATCAGTATCTCTATGACCCAATCCCTCGCGCACACCGCTTCCTTCAGCGTATCGATCACGCCGAAGGTGCGGCAAGAGCGCTGCGAACTGTGATGAGTTGAAGCCTCTGTCAACCTATGTTGCGGGTGGCCTGCACGTCCGACCCGACATAGGCGATGCGCAGCATGTTGGTCGAACCCGGCGTCCTCAGCGGCACGCCCGCCGTGATGATGACGCGGTCGCCCGGCTGACCGAACCCCTCTTCGAAAGCGATGCGGCAGGCGCGGTCGACCATGTCGTCGAGGTCGCTGGCGTCGGGCGAGACGACGCAATGCGTGCCCCACAAAAGCGACAGCCGCCGCGCCGTGTTGAGGATCGGCGACAGCGCGATGATCGGCACTTGCGGCCGCTCGCGCGCGGCGCGCAGGCCGGTGGTGCCCGACGCCGTATAGGTGATGATCGCCGACAGTTTCAGCGTCTCGGCAATCTCGCGGGCGGCGAGCGAAATGGCGTCGGCGCCGGTTGCTTCCGGTTCCGAGCGCTGCGCGTTGATGATGCCGGCATAGGTCGGGTCGGTTTCGACCTTGGTGGCGATGCGGTTCATCATCGCCACCGCCTCGACCGGATAGGCGCCGGCAGCGGATTCGGCTGAAAGCATGATGGCGTCGGCGCCCTCGAACACGGCGATCGACACGTCGGAGACCTCGGCGCGGGTCGGCACCGGCGCGGTGATCATCGATTCCAGCATTTGCGTGGCGACCACCACCGGCTTGCCGGCGCGGCGCGCGGCGCGCGTGATCTGCTTCTGGATGCCGGGCACGGCTTCCAGCGGCATTTCCACACCGAGATCGCCGCGGGCGACCATCAGCGCGTCGGAGAGTTCGATGATTTCGGCCAGCCGGGCGACCGCCTGCGGCTTTTCGATCTTGGCCATGATCAGCGCCCGGCCGCGCGCGATCTTGCGGGCTTCCGCCAAATCCTCCGGCCGCTGCACGAAGGACAGCGCCACCCAGTCGACGCTTTCCGCCAGCACCGCATCGAGGTCCTTGCGGTCTTTTTCGGTCAGCGCACCGACCGGCAGGTCGGTGTCGGGCAGGCTGACGCCCTTCTTGTCGGAAATGGTGGTGCCGGCGACGACGGTGCAGGTGATAGACTTGCCGTCGCTCTTCACCGCCCTGAGCTCCAGCTTGCCGTCATCGATCAACAGACGGTGGCCGGCCTCGACCGAACTCAGGATTTCGGGATGCGGCAGGTAGACCCGCATCGATGTGCCGGGCTCGGGATTGTTGTCGAGGGTGAAGGTCTGGCCCGGCGTCAGCACCTCCTTGCCGTTGGCGAACTTGCCGACGCGCAGCTTCGGTCCCTGCAAATCGGCCAGGATGCCGATCGGACGGCCAACTTTCTCCTCGACCGCGCGGATGCGGCCGACCAGCGTGCGCATCAGCTCGTGATCGGTGTGGCTCATATTGATGCGGAAGACATCGGCGCCGGCTTCGAACAGCTTCTGCAGCATCTCCTCGGACGAGGAGGCAGGACCGATGGTGGCGAGGATCTTGACCTTGCGGCTACGTCTCATTGACTGTTTGTTCCCGGGGCGGCTGGAGCGCCTCCCGTTGTGGACTCATCGGTCAGCTGGACCATCCAGCTTGCCTGCTCGCCCGTGTCATATTCCTGGAATCCGGCGCGCTGGAAGCCCCGGGCGACGCAATCGGAAACGCCTGCGATCTTGAACTCTTTTTCGGCCACGCACATGTTGATCGGGCCATCCCAGCGCCCGCCGCGCTCGGCGTCTTCTGCATAAAGATAGTAAAACCTCGATGACAGCGGACCTTCGATCAGCGTCTTGCAGCTCGATCCTTCGATGTGCCACCACCCCTCGGTGATCCAGCCTGCCTTGGCGCGGTAGCCGATGCCAACGCCGACCAGGTTCTGCGTGGCGTTGCAGACGCGGAAATCGGCGCGGGCAGGCGAAGCCGCGACCAGCGCGGTGAGCCCTAGCGTCAGGGTCAGGAGCGGCACGGCAAAGGCGGTGCGCGCACGCGGCCTGCCGGCGGAACCCATCCCGAAACCCCTCAATAACGTCATCTGCATCTCTCAACGCCCCTTTTCGGAAAAGTCCGGGCGCATGTCAACGCGCCGTTCTGTCCAATTCCAATCGATTTAGAAAGGCCCCCGACACGCGATACGCCGCGCGTCACAGGATTTTCGCAGAAACCGTGGCCAAACAACGGCATTGCGCAACAGTCCTCTTCGTGGGAATGACGATACCACCCTCCCCGGAAGCCAGCGAACAGACCTTTCCAGCCAATGACCCGATCCACAGTTTTCGCGCCTTTCGATATCGTCGAAGGCGACCGCAAGCGAGGCATCGTGCTTGTCGCCGACCATGCCCGCCGCGACCTGCCGGAGGAGTATGGCAGTCTCGGCTTGCCGGCGGCGGAACTCGATCGCCATATCGCCTACGACATCGGTGTCGAGACGGTGACGCGCGAACTGGCGGCGGCGCTCGACGTGCCGGCGGTGATCGCCAATTTTTCGCGGCTGCTGATCGATCCCAATCGCGGCGAGGACGACCCGACGTTGATCCGCCAGCTCTATGACGGCACTGTCGTGCCGGGAAACTACCCTATGGCGCCGCAAGAACGCGAAAGGCGGCTCGACGGCTTCTACCGGCCTTATCAGGACGCGGTCGGCGCCATGATCGCGTCGGTGGCGCACGCCTCAGGCAAAGCGCCGTTCATCTTCTCCGTACACTCCTTCACCCCTGTCATGCAGGGCTTCATCCGCCCTTGGCATGTCGGCATATTGTGGGACCTCGACGACCGCGTGGCGCGGCCGCTGATCGACATGCTGGCGCAGGATAAAAACCTCGTCGTCGGCGACAATGAACCCTATGACGGCGCGTTGCGCGGCGACACCATGTTCAAGCACGCCATCGTCAACGGCTTTGCCCATGCGCTGATCGAGATCCGCCAGGACCTGATATCAGACCGCAAGGGGGCGCTGGCCTGGGCGGAACGGCTGGCGCCGATCGTTGACGCCATCGACCGCCGTCCCGATATACATCAGGTGAAGATGTTCGGCTCGCGCACCGGGCCGCTGTGAGGATCCAAGGCAATGACCGAACTCAGCGATGACCAGAAACGCGATTTCGAGGCCGCGGCCTTCCGCCGGCTGGTCGAGCATCTGCGCGAGCGCAGCGATGTGCAAAACATCGACCTGATGAACCTCGCCGGCTTCTGCCGCAACTGCCTGTCGAACTGGTACCGCGAAGCGGCCGAGGCTGAGGGCGTCGATCTCGGCAAGGACCAGTCGCGCGAAATCGTCTACGGCATGCCCTATGCGCAATGGCAGGCGCTGAACCAGACCGAGGCTTCGGACGCCAAGAAAGCGGAGTTCGAGGCAAGACGGCCGAGGGATCACTGAAGTAGCGCGCGGTTCACAGGATTGACGTCGGCGGGACAGCGCCTAACGGTTTCCCCTTAGATGTGGCCCACAAGCTTTTCGCAGCCAAGCGCTTGACGAGAAATTGAATCGATCTAATTTGCCGCGCAAAGCCATTCCTTGACCGGATTCGGGCCATGAACGCGCAAGACACCATGCAGAGCGCCCTTCAGGGGCGATGGGCCGTAGCCGCGATCTTCCTCGCCAACGGATTCCTGACCGGCAGCTGGGCGCCGCAGATTCCGGTGTTCCTGACCCGGCTCGACATCTCGAAATTCACCCTCGGTCTGCTGATCCTTCTGTTCGGCGTCGGCGCGGTCGCGGCCATGAGCTGGTGCGGCCATCTGATCTCCAGGCATGGCTCGCGCACCGTGTTGCGCTGGTTCGGCCTGTGCGGCAGCCTCGGCCTGCTGATCGTGGCGCTGGCGCCCAACGTCCCGCTGGCGGCGATCGCCATGATCATCTTCGGCGGCTCGATCGGCGGCATGGATGTCGCGATGAACGCCAATGCGGTGGTGGTCGAGCGCCGGCTGTCCCGCGCCATCATGTCGTCCTCGCACGGCTTCTGGAGCCTCGGCGGTTTCGCCGGTGGCGGTCTGGGCGGTTACGCCATCCAGACTTACGGCCACCTCGCCCATGCGGCTGTAGTCACGATCATTGCTTTTGCCGTCATTGCCGTGGCGGTCGGCTACCTCATCGCCGAGGACAAGCCGCAGGCCGCCGAGCATCACAGATTAACGCTGCCGGCCAACCCGCTGGTCTATCTTGTCGGGCTGATGGCGCTGCTGACGATGATTTCCGAGGGCGCCGTGCTCGACTGGGCAGCGCTTTATCTCCGGCAGGAGCTCGGCGCCGACCTCGCCATCGCCGGCCTTGCCTACGCCGCCTTCTCCGGCGTCATGGCTGTCATGCGCTTTTTCGGTGACGGCGTGCGCAACCGCTTCGGCGCGGTGGCCACGCTGCGCGGCTCTGCCGTCGTCGCCGCCGCCGGCATGCTGGTCGCCGGCCTGTCGCCTTCGCCCTGGATCGCCATCGCGGCTTTTGCCCTCTGCGGCTTCGGCATCGCCAACATGGTGCCGATCATCTTCTCGGCCGGCGGCAACCAGGAAGGCATGTCGTCGGGCACCGGCATGAGCGTGGTCACCACCATGGGCTATTCCGGCATATTGGTAGCGCCGTCGGCGATCGGCTTCGTCGCCGAGCATTCCAGCTTCGGGCCGATCTTCGTCGCCATGTCGGGGCTGTTGATCGTCGTGCTTTTGATGGCCGGGCTCGCTCACCGCGCCGAATTCGCGGCCGCCCCCGCCGAATAGCGCTTCAGCTCCTCATAGAGGAAATCCGCGACGCGGCGGATGCGCACGCTGGTGCGCACGTCGCGATGCATGGCCAGCCACACCGGCAGGCTGGGCAGTGGCAGGCCGGGCAGCAGTTTCTCCAGCGACGGGTCGCTGTCCGCCAGCGGCTCCTGGCCAAGACCGACGCCGTTTCCCGCCCGCAGCGCTTCCCACAGAACGATCTGGTTGTCGGCCCTGAAGCGGAAGCTGCTCCGGGTGACGGGGATGCCGGCCTGGGTAAAGCCCCGGATCATCTCGTCGCTGCGGTCGAAGCCGATCAGCGGATGGTCGACAAGGTCGGCGGGCTTGAGCGGGCGGCCGTGCCTGTCGAGATAGGATTTCGCCGCGCAGCAGCAGAGTTTGATATCGCAGACCTTGCGCGCCGTCAGCTCGTTCTGCGCCGGCTTGACCATGCGGATGGCGATATCGGCATCCCTTCGCAGCAGGTTCTCGACCTGGTTCGAGGCGACGATCTCGACCTCGATGCCGGGCTCCTCGATGCCGAGCCGCGCCGTCATCCTCGGCAGCACATAGGCCGCCACCACCTCGCTGGCGGCAATGCGCACCGTGCCTTCGATGGCCTCGACCGAGCCCAATGCCAATAGTGAGAACGCGCTCGCCTGCTCGCTCACCGCCTTGCCGCGTTCGAACAGCGTGGCGCCTGCTTCCGTCAGCGCATAGCCGCGCCGCCCGCGCCGGAACAAGGTGACGCCCAACGCCTGTTCGAGCTCACCGATGTGACGCCCGAGCGTCGGTTGGCTGGCCGACAGTTTGCGCGCTGCGGCCGACAGGCTGCCGGTCTCCGCCACGGTGACGAAACTCTTGATCAGGTGCCAGTCGATGTCTTCCATTCATTTATGAATAACAAATCTGCATCCATAGTCAATTTTCATTCGCGTATGAACGCATCATATTCGCCGTGCAAACACAGACACGGAGAAGAAAAATGACCAACATCGCAATTCTAGGCGCCAATGGCCGGCTCGGCCGCGTGGTTGGGAAGGCCTTCATCGACGCCGGTTTCGACGTCCGCGCCGTCACCCGCAGCGGCAAGGTCCCAGCCGAACTCAAGGGCGCCACCGCCGTCGCCGGCGATGCGCTCGACCGCGAGGCGCTGATCCGCGCCACGCAGGGTGTCGACATCGTCTTCAACGGTCTCAACCCGATCTACACCGACTGGGGCAAATGCCTGCCGATGGCGGAGAACGTCATGGCCGCCTGCCATGCCAACGGCGCGCTGCATCTTTTCCCCGGCACTGTCTACAACTACGGCTCGCCGATGCCTGAGGTGGTCACCGAAGACACGCCATTTCGTCCGACCACCGAGAAGGGCCGCATCCGCTCCGCCATGGAAGCGCTGTTTCGCCGCGAGGCCGATGCCGGTCGCGTCCGCACCATCATCCTGCGCGCCGGCGATTTCTTCGGCGGCACCGGCAGCGGATCATGGTTCGACCTCGTCGTCGCCGCCAAGATGAACAAGGGCGTCTACACCGCGCCTGGCCCTGCCAACCTCGTGCACGAATGGGCCTATTTGCCGGACTTCGCCATCGGCTTCGTCGGCCTGGCGCGCAATCAGGGCAAGCTCGGCTTCTTTGAGGCGCTCAACTTCCCCGGCCACGCCGTCACCGACATGGACATCAAGGCCGCGGCCGAGAAAGCGTTGGGACGTCCGCTGAAACTGACCTTCATGCCTTGGTGGGTGCTGCGCGCCGGCAGCCCGTTCGTGGCGATGTGGCGCGAGATCGTCTCGATGTCCTATCTGCGCTTCGAACCGCACCGGCTCGTGTCCGACCGGCTGGAAGGCATCATCGGCGAAGTCCCGCACACCCCGCTGGACGAGGCCGTGGCCGAGGCCTTGAAGGACATCGGCATCAGCCTCGACCGTGCAAAAGACGCCGCTTAAATGCATGTCGCCCAGAAGTGTGCGCGGTTCTGGGACAACGACATGCATCAAAACAAAGACTTTAGACAAAAATCTCTCTCGCGGTGCTGGCCCAATCGCTGGAAATCAGCAACCGGATGGTCATTATGAGGAGACTGTTTATAACGGTCGGCGAGATCACCATCACCAAGGGGAGACGATGCGTTACATACGTCCGCTTTCAATCGAAGACGCCGTTGGCCTGCTGGCCGACGCTTCCGGCACATCAGCCATTCTCGCTGGAGGCAGTGACCTCCTCGTTCGGATGAAGGGCGGGTTTGTCGATCCCGACCTGATCGTCGACATCAAGGCGATCGAGGGCTTGAGCGAGATCAGGGAGACGGCCGACGGCTTCAGCATCGGCGCCACCGTCCCCTGCGCCGTCCTGGGCGAGAGCTCGGTTCTGAAGAAGGCCTGGCCCGGTGTCGTCGAAGCGTCGAAGCTGATCGGCTCGAAACAGGTCCAGGGCCGCTGCACCATCGTTGGCAATCTGTGCAACGCATCGCCGGCCGCCGACAGCGTCCCGGCCTTGGTGGCCGCCGCCGCAAAGGCCGTGGTTGCCGGTCCGTCGGGCAAGCGCACCATTCCGGTCGAGGCTGTGCCGATCGGGCCTGGCAAGACCTCGCTCACCAAGGGTGAGATCGTCGAGGCGATCCTGCTCGACAAGCGCGCGCCGCGTTCGGGCGACGCCTACCTCAGATTCATCCCGCGCACCGAGATGGACATCGCGGTGGTCAGCGCCGGCGTGAACCTGACGCTCGACGAGCATGGCGTCATAACAGCCGCCCGCGTCGCGCTGGGCGCCGCGGCCCCGACCGTGCTTCTGGTGGAAGAAGCAGCCGAGGCTCTCATCGGCAGGAAGCTGGATGAGGCGGCACTTGAGCGGCTCGCCAAGATCTGCGCTGGGGCCTGCCGCCCCATCGACGACAAGCGCGGTACCATCGAGTTCAGACGAAAAGTTGCGGGCGTGCTGGCCGGACGGGCCGCGACGACCGCCTACGCACGCGCAGGAGGCAAATGATGGCCGGTGTAGCAGTTTCAACGACAATCAACGGCGATCACGTCGAATACCTTTGCCAGCCCGACGAGACGTTGCTCGACGTCCTGCGCGACCGGCTCGGGCTGACCGGCGCCAAGGAAGGCTGCGGCACGGGCGACTGCGGCGCCTGCTCGATCATTCTCGACAATCGGCTGGTCTGCTCCTGCCTTGTGCTTGGCGCTGAAGCCGAAGGCCGGCATATCGAGACCGTCGAAGGCATGGCGCATGGCGATCAGTTGCATCCGCTGCAGCAGAAATTCCTCGAGCATGCAGCGCTGCAATGCGGCATCTGCACGCCGGGCTTCCTCATCGCGGCGAAGGACCTTTTGGCCAAGAACCCCGATCCGACCGAGGAAGAAATCCGCTTCGGCCTCGCCGGCAACCTCTGCCGCTGCACCGGCTACGACAAGATCGTGCGCGCGGTCCAGGATGCGGCCAATGTGATGAAGGGAGCGCACGCATGAACTTCGATCCACGCTTTTCGGGCCGCAAATTCTCCTCCGTCGGCACGCGGCCTATCCGTCCCGACGGCGTCGACAAGGTGACCGGACGCGCCCGTTACGGCGCCGACTTCAACATGGCGGGACAGCTGGTCGGGCGTGTCCTGCGCAGCCCGCATGCGCATGCCAGGATCCTCAAGATCGACACTTCGAAAGCGGAAAAGCTGGCCGGCGTGAAAGCGGTGATCACCGCCGCCGACCTGCCCGATCTCACCGATGGCGATGCCGCCATGTACGACGTCCTCGACAATTGCATGGCGCGCGGCAAGGCGCTCTATGACGGCCACGCCGTGGCCGCGGTCGCCGCCGTCGATGCCCGCACGGCCAGGCAGGCGCTGAAGCTCATCGAGGTCGAATACGAGCTGTTGCCGCATGTGACCGATGTCGACGAGGCGATGAAGCACACCGCGCCGTTGATCAACGACACGATCTTCACCGAGGGTCTCGAGGAAAAGCCGGCAAAACCCTCCAACGTCACCAAGCGCAGCCAGTTCGGCCATGGCGATGTCCATCAGGGCTTTGGGCACGCCGATGTCATCGTCGAGCGCTCCTTCAAGACCGAACAGACGCATCAGGGCTATATCGAGCCGCACGCCTGCGTTGCGAGCGTCTCGTCCGACGGCACCGCCGACCTCTGGGTCTGCACGCAGGGCCATTTCGTCTACCGCCAGCATTGTGCGCAACTGCTCGGGCTGGAAGCCTCGAAGCTGCGCGTCACCTCCTCGGAGATCGGCGGCGGCTTCGGCGGCAAGACCCATGTCTGGGCCGAGCCGGTGGCACTCGCTCTGTCGCGCAAGGCAGGACGGCCGGTGAAGCTGGTGATGACTCGCGACGAGGTGTTCCGCGCCTCAGGCCCGACCAGCGCCACCTCGATCGACGTGAAGATCGGCGCTCGCAAAGACGGCACCATCACTGCCGCCGAAGCGACGCTGCGCTACACCAGCGGTCCCTATGCCGGCACATGGGCCGAGATCGGCGCCATGACGGCATTCGCCTGCTACAAGCTCGACAACGTCAAGACGGTCGGCTTCGAAGTGCTGGTCAACCGGCCGAAGACCGCGGCCTACCGCGCGCCCTCCGCACCGATGGCGGCTTTCGCGGTGGAAAGTGCCGTCGACGAGCTGGCCAAGGAGCTCGGCATCGATCCGGTCGAGTTCCGGATCAAGAACGCCGCGCAGGAAGGCACCCGCTCGTCCTACGGTCCGGTCTACGGCCCGATCGGCATCGGCCCGACGCTGGAAGCGGCGAAGACACATCCGCACATGAAGGCGCCGCTCGGCAAGAACCAGGGCCGCGGCATGGCTTGCGGCTTCTGGTTCAACTTCGGTGGCCAGACCTGCGTGGACCTGAACATCGGCATGGACGGCTCGGTGTCGCTGGCTGTCGGCACGGTGGACGTTGGCGGTTCGCGCGCGTCGCTGTCGCTGGTGGCGGCGGAGGAGCTCGGCATCGACTATGCCCAGCTCAAGGCGGTGGTCGCCGACACATCCTCGCTTGGCTACAACGACATGACCGACGGCAGCAGGGGCACCTTCTCGTCCTCGATGGCGACCATCTCGGCCGCCCGCAACGCGATCAAGATCCTGCGTGAGCGCGCCGCCCAGACGTGGGACATCCCCGTCGACGACGTGGTCTGGGAAAACGGCCACGCCATGGCCAAGGGCGAAAAATACGGCAATCTTGCAGCCCTGTCGCTGAAGGAGATCGCCGCCGCTTCCGGCAAGACCGGCGGGCCGATCGCCGGCCACAGCGAACTCGTCGCCGACGGCGCCGGCGTCTCCTTCGCCACCCATATATGCGACATCGAGGTCGACCCCGATACCGGCTCGACCAGGGTGATCCGCTACACAGTGATCCAGGATGCCGGCAAGGCGGTGCACCCCACCTATGTCGAGGGCCAGTACCAGGGCGGCGCCGCGCAAGGCATCGGCTGGGCGCTCAACGAGGAGTATATCTACGGCAAGGACGGGCGCCTCCAGAACGCCGGCTTCCTCGACTACCGCATCCCGGTCTGCTCGGACCTGCCGATGATCGACACGCAGATCCTCGAGATACCCAACCCCAACCACCCCTATGGCGTGCGCGGCGTCGGCGAAACCTCGATCGTGCCGCCGCTGGCGGCGATCGCCAACGCCGTCTCGAACGCCGCCGGCGTGCGCATGACCCACATCCCGATGTCGCCGCCAAGGGTTCTCGCCGCGATCGAGGCGGAACGGGGAGGCTAAGGCCGAAATGAGGTTCTTGCCCTAATGGTCGAAGTCACGCTCTGGGGCGCGCTGGGCCAGCTCGCCGGCGGCCAGAGCAAGGTCGAGGTCGAGGCCAAGGACATAAGGGAGCTGTTCAGGAAACTGGCTGAACAGTATCCCGGCATCGAGCCCTGGATCGAGAAGGGCATCGCGGTGGCCATCGACGGGACGATCTATCGCGATACGTGGTCGAAGGAACTGCCGCAAGGGGCGGAGATTTTTCTGCTGCCGAGATTGGCTGGGGGGTGACGGGGGGGCGACCTTCGCGAGGATTAGCTTGCGTGAGCGTCGCCATTACAAGACGAAGCTGGCGGTCTCCCGTGCGGCCGGGATGCGAAAGTACGACGCGTCCCGGTTTCTGTAGTCGATCTTTAATGAGGAACGCGACGTGAGCCGGTTTCTAATGCCGTTGAGCGAGTACAACCGCATTCATCAGGTTGCGCATGGCGTCCTGAAGGACATCGGTCGTCCCGAAAAGGCCTGCAAGTTCTTTGCCTGTTTCGGTGCGATGGTGCTGAACAAGCACTACAAGATTCCCGCCCGTGCTGTGGCTGGTGGCTTTGCGCTCTGCGTCGACGCCGAACCGGAAGTGGTGTTCTTCGGCCAAGCCGAGAACGGGCATATCTCGAGCTCGCCAGAAGGCTTCCATATGTGGGTACAAACCGAGACCCACGTTATTGACTTCATGGCTCCGATCTTTCCAGAAGCATTCGCCGACACAGGGCTAACAGCGACTATACCGCGCCAGATGTTGCAACGTCCGCTGACAACGGAAGCCCGCTCTTTGGACGAGCTGAATACGCGGGGCGCGTTTTATACGTTGCCTGACCCTGACATGACGGACGCGATGATCGGAGAATTCCTGAGCCACCCCCATAATACCGATCTCCTGCTGGTCGCTGACGGTTGGTACGGGGGCCGCCGCAGCAAGCAAAAGCACGCTCTGACCATGCAAGACAATCTTGGTGAGAGGATCGAACTGCGACTGCCCGCCACGACGGCGATTGGGGCTTGGTAATGTTGGAAGAAAACTCCTCATGGGTCGATGTCACAACGTGGAAAGATCGCTGGGAGGCCGTTGCCAAACTGGCCGGCGGTGGCCAGGGCGAAGCTTTTCGTGTCACCCGGAAAAGCGACGGACAGGTGGGCTTCCTGAAGATCATTAAGTCCAAAAACGACCCCGAGCGTCGGGCGCGGTTTTCACGCGAAGCGAATGCCTACGACACATTTCGGATCGCGAATGTGCCGCGCCTGCTGGAGAGCAACGCGCATCGGCACGCTGACGCGGGCTATGTCCCCTTCCTCGTCACGGACTTTATTGAGGGATCGACCCTTGCTGAGTGGCGGGCGCAACAAACGCAAGTCACGCTCGCAACGGGCGTTGAACTGACCTGTCGATTGCTCGACATACTCGCCGCCTGTCACGCTAAATCCCTGGTGCATCGGGACGTGAAGCCGGACAATATTATCCTAGAGAATAATGATCCGGCTCGCCCGTGGCTACTCGACTTCGGCCTAAACCATCATGAAATGCCGGACGCGGACTTCACGACGGAAGACGGCCAGGAGGTCGGCAACCGCTTTCTTCGACTGCCGGAGCTATCTGCAGGCAGCCGTCTGAAACAGGACCCACGATCGGATGTCTCATTCGCGGGTGGCATCCTGTTCTACGTCCTGACGGGACACCACCCTAACGTGCCCCAAGACGGCGAAGGCAAGCTACCGCATCAACGGTCGGTTGATCATGCCTTGCTTCAAGCTGGGACCGGCGATCGCTATCAGCGCCTTGCCGCGATTTTCGACCACACCTTCGCGCCGCGTCTCGAAGACCGGTACACCGACGCGGAAACACTCCGCGATCGTTTGATGCGTCTCATGCGGGATCAGCCGTCCGCTGGCTCGCTCGAAGACGACATCTCCGAATTGGCGGCGCTATTCGACACGCCAATCGAGCGGAGGCGTGTTCAGGCCGATGCGGTTATCCGGAACGGCCTTCATGAAGTCCAGCGCGTCTACAACCAACTTCTCGCAAGGATCGCGCAGTCACTCACTCTGACTCAGACCAATTTCAATGTGGGCGATGAGGTCGGGGCGAATACACTCTACCTCACTAAACGTGGGTCGATCGACTACCTCCTCACAACAACGTACGAGATCCGAGTCGTCGGTGATGAACTGGTGCTTCAGATGTCCGGCGACGACATATACCGAACGAATCTCGCGAACCCGTCTTGGGACGGCGATTTCGACTCCATTGTGAGCAAGTGGCTCTCGGGGCAGATAAAGATCGCCCTAAGCCCCAACGCGATGCCGCCGGAAGTGTCCCACTTCAAGGATGTGCCACCCTTTGGCACGCTCGAATTGGCGGCTGAAGAAGCTCGGCGCAGCAATCGCAAAATACTTGCCTTCGCATACGACCCTACCCAGGAGAAGCGCGGGCGGCTCGACTACGCGCTCAGCAACTTCCTGCAAAATCGCAAAACCCGAGATCTCATGAACGGCGCGTTTGTGACAGCGCTCGTGCCGCTGTCACAGATCAGGCAAATCTCGGAAATTCTGAACGGCGCTTCGATGGAAACCTCGCGTTGGGTGCTACTCGATACCGATTTCAATGCGCTCAAAGAAGCGGTAATCTATCCGAACCCCCAAGAGGCAGAGCGCATCGTAGGTGATCTGGCAAAGGAGCATGGCCCGGATTAGTGGTCATCCAAGCGGTTGAATATCGATTTCTCGGCGAACGGCCAATGTCCGCACCTTAGCTGTGAATGCGAATTTTAAACGCACAGATATGTGCCGCCTGCATATAATGGGCGAAAGCGATCCTTGTGTCCCAGCCTAAAGGTACAAGGTCTTGCCAATCGGACATGATCTTCAATGCTCCTGAGCCACCAGAGGTGATGTCGTGACCGGTCCTGTGGAAATCCCGCTCTCTTTCGAGCCGCCCGTCGATAGCGACGAAGCCGAGTACTTGATCTATGAGGATGTGGATGGCGGCAAGCACATCTCTTGGCCAACCATCCGAGAGCGCCTGTTCGCTCCCGATTATAACTACTGGCCGGATGTCAAACAAATCGAGGCCAGTAATGGCGAGCGTTTCAAGACCTATGGTACGTCTGGGTTTAGCCTCGGCAGATACCACGAGTTCATAATTAACCCTGGCCGAGAGACTCTTTATGGCTGGGAGCCTGCGCTCTTCCGCGTCCAACTTGGATCTTCGGTCGAAGCGTCTTTCGGATATGCA
Source organism: Mesorhizobium sp. LNJC394B00 (assembly GCF_000502555.1). NCBI lineage: Bacteria > Pseudomonadati > Pseudomonadota > Alphaproteobacteria > Hyphomicrobiales > Phyllobacteriaceae > Mesorhizobium > Mesorhizobium sp. LNJC394B00. The sequence goes on along the minus strand of NZ_AYWH01000008.1, from coordinate 34,899 downwards.
ACCCCTTTGATGGCTTTCCTATTTGAGAGCGCTCGAGAAAAACACTCAGGGCCATGGTCAGAGCTTCCAACCGTCCGCATCATCGGCCCTACTCAGTCTGGCGTCGAGGCGGCACTGATCAGCGCTTTCCGGGCTCACTTCCAGCACGCCGGAACCTGGCCGCGGCCGGCCGAGTTGCAATCGTGGTGGGAAGAAGAAGAGGAGTTGGTGGAGCCATCTGAAGCTGCACCACCACATTTGCTAAGCGCCGATCTTGAGCCATTGAGATTCCTCAACTCCGCTATGGTTCAACGGGACAGCACGGCGGCATGCGTCTATCTTTACCGGATCATTGAGTATTACGCATTCTTCGCGAACGCCGGGCAAATGAGTACGTTGCGACACGACAAAAGTGTGAGCGATACAGAATTCTCTAGGAAGATGCTGGATATGGTGTTCAAGGACGAGCGCGCACCTATCTACCGTCTAGTGAATACACTCGCGGATCGACCATTGTTGGACCGAGGAGTGACGTTACGCGTGATCGCCGCGCCAACGGCCAGTAGTTTGGGCGAAGCGATATACTCGTTTCGAAACGCAATCGTTCACGGCAAGTATGGTTCGGGCTTTGCCATGCATTCCGACCCGGTACTCGAGCCCAACGAGCTGTCTTTGCGATGGCGTCCTGTGTTGCTAGAACTGGCTAACCGCGCCATCGACCACTTCGGCACGCGAAGCTGAGATAGGCTCTCCCTCACGCCCCCAGCGTCGGCTCGGTGTTCACCTCCAGCGCCTCTTCCGCTTCATCCTCTTCACCCAGCACCTCGCCATGAACCCCCAGCGGCCGCCCGATCCAGATCGGATCGACCAGATGGTCGCGCTTGGGGTTGGTGGTGTTGGGGTGGATGAGGATGCTGAGGCCGCCATGGTTCAGCATCAGCCAGGGAACGAGCGTCGCGAAGATCTCGGTGGCGAAGGAGACCTGGTACATGGCCCGCTCATGCGGGCCGACCGGCTCGTCGCGCCAGTTGCCCAGTCGCACGCGGAAGCGTTCGCCGATGCGCAGGCGCAGCCATTCGGCCTGCTGCCGTTCGGCTTGCCCGTCATAGTAGATGTGGGCGTGATAGCTGGCGATCTCGGCGAGAGGCCTTGGCGGGCTGGCGGTGTTCACCTTGATGGCTCCCTCGGTGATTGTGGTGCGGGCAGCGTATACGCAAGCGGGCGGGGTGGCCAAGGGGGACCCAGCGTGTGCTCGTCATCTCGATTTCGGGCCAATCGCATATGGAGCTCCCCCACTCCGTCTCGGCTTCGCCCAGCCACCTCTACCCCCACATTCGTGGGGGAGAGGAAATGCTAATCGCCGAGGTCGCTGCCTTGAAAAGCTTGGCATTTCCTCTCCCCCATGGACATGTGGGAGAGGTGGCCGCGAAGCGGACGGAGTGGGGGCGGGCGCCGCCGTATGCCTATTGCCAGCACTTCATCGGGCGAGGACCCGCTGATCGCAGAGGTCTCTTGCCCCAATCAAACCCTGCCCATCAGCACCAGGATCAGCAGCACCACCAGCACAGCGCCGACTATTCCGGACGGCCCATAACCCCAGGAGCGCGAGTGTGGCCAGGCCGGGACGGCGCCGATCAGGATCAGGATCAAGACAATGATGAGGATGGTGCTGACGGTCATTAAGAGTCCCTCGCCTTGCTGGTCGGATACGGGGGGACAATGCAAAAGGCCGCCTGGTTGTTCCGGACGGCCTTTCGTCTGACTGGTCGAATGCAGCTATTCCGCGGCTTTCGGGAAGGCGATTGCCGGCTCATCGAGCGGACCCGGCTTCGGCCCCGTGGACGCATCCCTTTTCTTGTCGCGGCCGAACAGCCGGCGGAAGAAGGCATAGAAGCGGCTGTTCTTGCTGCGCGTGAAGATCATCAGCATCGACGGCGTCACCACAAGCGTCAGCAGGGTGGCGAACGACAGGCCGAAGACGATGGCCGAGGACAGCGAAATCCACCATTGCGTCGACGGTGCGTTGATCGTCGTCTCGTGATGGAAGATTTCGAGGCCGAGACCAAAGGCGATCGGCAGCACGCCGAGGATGGCCGATACCGCCGTCAGCACCACCGGGCGGGCACGTTCGCGGCAGGTCTGCAGCACCGCTTCCATCTTGTCCCAGCCCTCTTCGCGCAACCGGTCATAAGTGTCGATCAAGACGATGTTGTTGTTCACCACCACACCGGCCAGCGCGATGACGCCGATGCCCGACATGACGATGCCGAACGCTTCGCCTGTCAGCAGCAGCCCCAGGAACACACCGATCGTCGCCATGACCACGCAGGACAGCACCAGAAGCACGCTGGTGAACTTGTTGAACTGCATCAGCAGCACCAGGAAGATCAGGAAGATCGCCGCGCCGAAGGCCTTGCCGAGGAAGGCGCTGGCTTCGGCGCTGTCCTCGTTGGAGCCGGCGAGCTTCCAGCGTATGCCGTTGTCGAGCTTCATGTCGGTGACCGCCTTGGTCACCTCCGCCTGCACCGCCGCAACCTGGTTACCGGCGGCGACGTTGGCCTGGACGACCACGGTGCGGGCGCCGTCGATGCGGTTGAGGATGCCGACGGTCGGCTCCGGCTTGCGCACGACGAAGTTCGAGATCGGCACCGAGCCTTGCGCAGTCTGCACCCGGAGCTCGTCGAGCGTCGACAGCGTGCGCCGGTCTTCGGGCAGGCGCAGGCGGATATCGACGGCATCGTCGGCGCCGGCCGGCCGGTACTCGGACAGCTTCAACCCATTGGTCACCAATTGCACCACGGTGCCGACGGCGGTCGGGCTGATGCCGTACTGCGCCGCCTTGGCGCGGTCGACCTCGAGCGCCCAGTCCACGCCGGGCGGCGGCAGGCCGTCGGAAACGTCGATGACACCGGGCACCTTGGCAATGCGCGCCGCAACGGCACGGGCCTGGTCGTCGAGCCCTTTGGGATCGATGGCCGAAAGCCGGAGCTGGACCGCCTTGCCGGTGGGAGGACCGGCCTCCGGCACGCGCACCTCGACATCGACGCCGGGAATGCCGGCCATGACGGTGCGCAGCTCATCCAGGATATTGTTCGCCGATTTGCGCTCGCGCCAGTCGATGAACTCATACTGGATGACGCCGACGACGTCCTCCGGCACGTCCTGTCCGCCCCCTTGCGTCTTGCCGACGCGGGTGTAGACCGATTTGACGCCGGGCCAGCCGAGCAGCCGGTTTTCGGCGATCCTGGTCGCCGTATCCATTTCGGCCAGCGAAAGATTGCCGCGGGCATGCACATAGAGCAGGCCGTAGTCGGGCTCGACGCTGGGGAAGAACTCGACGCCGGCGCCGTATTTGGAATAGGCGAAGCCAACGCCGGTCAAAAGCACGGCGGTAAGCACCAGCACGGTGATGGGGAAGCGCACCGCCTGCTTGACCAGCGCCATGTACCAGCCGTCGCGATTGTGTTCCTCGTGATGCTCCGGCGCCTTGGCGAAGAGCGCGCCCAGCGTCGGCGCGAACACCAGCGCATAAAGCATCGAGGCCGACAGCGTGACGATCAGCGTGATCGGCATGTATTTCATGAAGTCGCCGATGATGCCGGGCCAGAACAGCAGCGGCGAAAACGCCGCGATGCGCGTCATCGTCGCGGCGATGACCGGACCGGCCATGCGCTTGGCGGCCAGCGTGAAGGCTTCCGCCTTCGGCATGCCTTCGCCCATGCGCCTTTCGGCGAATTCGGTGACGATGATGGCGTCGTCGACCAGCATGCCGACCGCCAGGATAAGGCTGAACAGCACGATCATGTTGATCGTGTAGCCCATCATCGCAAGCAGCAGGATGCCGATGAGGAAGGATGACGGAATGGCAAGCCCGATCAGCAGCGAGGCGCGTCCCGACAGTGCATAGAGGATGACGATGAACACCAGGATGACGGCGATCATCACGTGGTTCTGCAGATCGCCCAGAAGCTGGTTGACGAAGACCGACTTGTCCTGCGTGTAGGTGATGTTCATGCCTTCCGGCATGGTCTTGACATAGGCGTCGGACACTTCCCGCACCTTGGCCAGCGTGTCGATCAGATTGGCGCCGATGCGCTTCTTGACTTCGATGGCGATGGCCGGCTTACCGTTGAGGCGGGTGATGGTCTCGGCGTCGGCGAAGGTCGAACGCACCGTGGCGATGTCCTTCGCCTGCACGACGGCATTGGGGCCGGCGACCACCGGCAAGGACGCGACATCCTCGGGTGTCTCGATCAGCGACGGCACCTTGACCGCGTATTTGCCTTCCGAACCCTCGATGTTGCCGGCGGCGACCAGGCTGTTGGAAGCGCCGACCGCGCCGATCAACTGGTCGAGCTGCAGGCCGTAGGAGGACAGCTTCATCGGGTCGATGACGACTTCGACAAGATCGTCGCGCGCGCCTTGTATGGTGCCCTCAAGAACGCCCGGTACTTCCTCGATGCGGTCGCGCAGTTCGCGCGCCGCCGCCGTAAGCACACGCTCGGGCACATCGCCGGACAGCGTGACGACCAGGACGGGAAACTCGGAAATGTTGACCTCGGTAACAACCGGTTCTTCTGCCGCTTGGGGCAGGTCAGCCTTCGCGTCCTGAACCTTCGAGCGTGTATCTGTCACCGCGGTGTCGACTTTTATAGACGGCAGAAACTCAAGGAAGACAAAGGCGCCGCCCTGATAGGCGGATGATTTCATCTCCTTTAACCCCTTAAGGCTCTTAAGCTTTGCCTCCAGCGGCCTAAGCAGAAGTCTTTCAGCGTCTTCGGGCGCGATGCCTTGATAGGCGACATTTATATAAACATAAGGGGTAGGAACGTCGGGTTCCGCTTCCTTCGGCGTCGACTGATAGGCGACCCAGCCCGCCAGCAGCAGGAAGACCAGCACCGCAATGGTCAGCCGGGCATTGTTGATCGCGAGTTTGACGATATCCATGGCCTGTTCTCAAAATTTCAGGAGCCGCATTGCGGCCGGTTGCCCCCGTCCGGGGCCACCCGGCGCTACTGCGTTGTCGCTTCGCCCAACAGTTTCTGGATGGTCGCCTGGTCGGCCTCGACCGGCTTGACTACGTCGCCTTCCTTCACGAGTTCCTGGCCGGCGACGATGACGCGGGCATCGGCGGGAATGCCGCCAAGCACGAGGCCCTTCGGCGAGTCGTCAACGAGGTCGATCGGGAAGAATACCACCTTGTTGTCCTTGTCGACGGCGCGGATGCCGAGGTCTCCCTTGTCGCCCAGCGTCACCACGGAGCGCGGCAACATGACGGCGTCGGTCGGCTGCGCGCTGAGCGCAATCTCTGCCGTCATGCCGGCCGGCACCGAGCCGTCGGCATTGGGGACGGCGATCTCGACGCGGAAGGTTCGGGTGGCCGACGAGGCGTCGCGGCTGATGTAGCGCACGGTGCCTTCGACGGTCTGGCCGCTGACCAGCCGGACAGTGGCCTTGTCGCCAAGCTTGAGATAGCCGAGGTCGCGTTCGCTGACTTCGCCGCGCGCAATCACCGGATCGAGCTTGAGGATGGTTGCCACCTCGCCGCCCTGCATGATGGAACTGCCGAGCTCCACCGGCACCCGGTCGATGACGCCGTCGAAGGGCGCCTTGACCAGATTGCGCTCGAGTTCGGCCTGCGCCGTTTCCAGCTGCGACTGCGCAGCGGTCAGATTCGAACGCGCCGTGTCGAGCTGCAGCTTGGGCAGATTGCCGGTCTTCATGAGCCGCAGCGATGCGTCGAGTTCAGCCTGGCGCTGCACGACGAGCTGCTTGGCATTGTCGACCATCGAGATCTTTTCTTCCGCCGCAAGCATCAGCACCAGATCGCCGGTCTTGACGTGATCGCCCTGCTTGACCGGCAGCTTTTCGATGACGCCGGCGACGCGCGTCGCCAGCACGGCGCGCTTGTCGGCCTCGGTCAGCCCGGAAATGCGGATGGCGCGGGCATAGGTCTTGCGCGGCGGCGTCACCACAGCGACGGTGCGCAGCGGCGCCTTCGGTTCGGCCTCGGCCGCCTTGGCTGCATCCGGCGCCTTGGCCTGATCGCCCGGCTTGGCCTGATCGCCTGCCTTGCCAGCACCTTCGACAGCGGCGCTGCCGACGGACGAGAACGCGCCTGTTCCCATCCAGGCCGCGAAGCCGATGAGCACAACAATAGCGGCAAGCTTGTGAAACCTGATCTTCGGCATCATTTTTTTCCACTGCGGGGTTCGGCCAAGTCGTTATCCAACAGGGTGTCCGTCGTCTAACAGCTACCGTGTCTTCCAACTCGGGCGCGTCGCCGATATGGGTGCGCGCCAGGCCGTGTTCAATTTGCCGTGAACGGCGAAGCCGCGCTTCTACATCAAAGTTGCATCGCAATACAGTCGAAAAGTTGCAGGAACATTGTGACAGGCGATGTAGTGTGGCCAACGAAAACGGTTTTATCGGCGCCCCGTCAGGCGGCGGAACCACAGTCTCGGAACCATACGGATGTTGGAGGCGCTTTGTTTTCAAGGCGTTTTGAGCACTGACACCCCCCTGTGCCTTGACGCTAAAATGTGGGCGCGACCTGCGTAGCCACTCAGTGAATGGCAGCAGGCGTCAGTATGATTTTGTATACCGTCACACGCAACGGTTGTTCCGGGACGGAAAGTCATCGGCGCTACTCCGATTTGCCGAACACTTCGCTGATCGTCTTGATCGATCCGGGCGGACTCAGGCCCGCCGGCGTTCCGCCTCCGGCTTCTTGCGGGCGGCTAGAAATTCCTTCACCCGCCGTCCCGGTGCCGGCCCGCGCACCGGTTTGAAGCCGTCATCGAGTTCGCCGGAAAGATCGAGCGTCGGCCGCTTGCCGACGGCGTCGTAATTCTCCTCCAGCCAGTCGCTCGCCGCTATGCGGCCAAGGTCGCGAAAATAGGTCAAAAAAGCCCATTCGGCGTTGACCTTGGATGACGCCGACAGATCCTTGAACGCTTCGTCGGCATCGATGCGGTGCATGCGGATGTCGCGGTATTCGCCAGGCGGCAGCCCGGCCGGCGGCGATCAGCTCCTTGACGAAGGCGATCGAGCGGAATTCGTTCAGCAGCCCGGCATTGAAGGTGATCTCGTCGATGCGGTTCTGGATTTCGTTGGCGCTTTTCGGCGTGCCCTCGCGCACCACCGGATTGATCTGCACCAGCAGCACATCCTCCGTCGCCGCCGTCTTGAAGAACGGAAACAGCGCCGGATTGCCGCCATAGCCGCCATCCCAATAGGGCACGCCCTTGATCTCGACGGCGCGGAACAATTGCGGCAGGCAGGCCGAGGCCATCACCGTGTCGAGGTCGATCTCGCCGTCGGAAAAGACGCGCAGCTGGCCGGTCTCGACATTGGTCGCCGAAATGAACAGCTCCATCGACTTGCAGGCGTGAACATTTTTGAAATCGATCTCCTGCTCGACCACGTCGCGCAGCGGGTTCAAGCCCAGCGGATTGGCGACATAGGGCGAAAACACTCGGGACATGGTGTCGAAGAAGAAATAGCCGGGCGTGTTCTCGATCGACCAGTTGCCCCAGGCGACGTCCCACGGCATGCGCTGCACCGGGCTGAAGCGGCCCTTGGCCGCCACCGCGCGCCAGAAGTCGTCGAGCTTTTGCCGTGCACCCTCGACGCCGCCGCGCACAAAACCATCGGCCAGCGCCACCGCATTCATCGCGCCGGCGCTGGTGCCGGACACGGCTGAAATGTCGAGCCTGCCATCCTCCAGCAGCCGGTCGAGTACACCCCAGGAGAAAGCCCCGTGCGAGCCGCCGCCCTGCAGCGCGATGTTGATCTTCTTCGTTTCCTCCGCCTTGCCGTTTTTGGTCATGGCGTTCCTGTTCGGTTTGGTCGCTGCTGCCTCATTCCGCCCGGAAATCGGGCGGGTTCGACGGCAGCGGACTTATATTGCAGTGCAGCATATAAGGGATGACCAAGGCAAGAACACGAACACGGTCGCGTGATCACATGAAATTTCGGTCATGAAGAAAGCCCCGCTTTGAAGGGGCTGCTCCACCGAAACAGGCGGGCCTCAGGCCACGAGGTCCGGCACCGGCCCGACATAGCGCGACTGTGGACGGATCAGCCGCCCCGTCGTCTGCTGTTCGCGCGCATGCGCGATCCAGCCGGCGACACGTCCGGCGGCAAAGACATTGCTGAACGCCTGTGGCGGAAAGCCAGCCGCCTCAAGCACAAGCGCTGTGTAAAACTCGACATTGGTCTGCAGCGAGCGCTGCGGCTTGGCGATCCGCAGCACTTCGAGCGCCGTGTGCTCGACCTGTTCGGCGAAGGCCAGGCGGCGGCCGGCTTCACCCTCGCTGCCGAGCTGCCGCACGACGGCTTTCAGTACATCGGCGCGCGGATCGCGCACGCGGTAGATACGATGGCCGAAACCCATGATGCGCTCGCCATGCGCGACCTTCTCGCGCAGCCAACCGGCCGCGTCGCCATGCGCCTGGATTGCATCGAGCATCTCGATCACCGGGCCGGGCGCGCCGCCGTGCAGCGGCCCCTTGAGCGCGCCGAGCCCGGCCAGCACCGACGATGTCAGCCCTGCCAGCGTCGATGCGACGACGCGGGTGGCAAAGGTCGAGGCGTTGAGGCCGTGATCGCACACGGTCACCAGATAGGTGTCGAGTGCCCTTGCCANCCCTTGCCAGCGCCGGCGACGGGACGGATCCCTCGAGCATCCTCAGCATGTCGGCGGCATGATCGGCCTTGGCGTCAGGTGCGGTCGGCTGCTCGCCGCGCGCCAGCCGCAGCAGAGCCGGCGTCAGCACGGCGGGCGCCGCGATCAGCCGCAAGGCGTCCGTCAGCGTCTCGCCATCCGGCAGCAGCGCCATGCCGGCGCGCATGGCGCTATAGATCTCAAGCGGTGCGAGCAGCGGCAGCGAGGGCGCAAGCCGCTCGAACACCTCGACGCGAGCCTTGCCCAGCCTCGCTGCCAGTTCGGCATCGCCGGGAAGGCCGTCGAAGAAGCCGTCGAGCAACAGGCGAACCACTTGCGCATAGCGCCAGCGTCCCGCCAATTCCGGCAGCGAATGACCGCGGATCGTCAGGCGGCCGCCAAGGCCATCGACATCGGAGAGCACGGTCTCCGCCGCCACCACATCATCGAGCCCGTTCGCCATATCTCATCTCCTTGCAGCTTTTCTGCATGGGAGATAAGGGTTAGGCTGCGCCTCGATCAATCTTGACCAATATAATCAATGTATGGGCTGAAAATGTCCGAATGGCTGTCGCGGGAAGAGGCGCTGGAAAGGCTCAAGGTCCGGCCGCAGACGCTCTACGCCTATGTCAGCCGTGGCCGCATCGGCATGCGGCCGGATGAGAGCGACCCGCGCCGCAGCCAGTACCGCGCCGACGACATCGCCGCACTGGCGACCCGCCGGGCGCGCGGCCGCAGTCCGTCGGCCATCGCCGAAAGTGCGATTGCCTGGGGCGAACCCTCGATTATCACCGCGATTTCGACTGTGCTGCACGGTCGACTGATCTATCGAGGGCAAGACGCCGTTGCGCTCTCCAAAGCGGCGACGCTGGAGGAAACCGCTGCTGTGCTCTGGGCCTCGCCTGAACCGGTGGCTTTCAAAGCTCCGTCATCTGAAGCGCCTCATCCAGTCGGCCGCGCCTCGGCCTTTGCGCAGCTTGCCATGCTTGCAGGCCACGGGCGGCCTTCGCTAGGACGCAGCGCCGCCTCGCTGTGCACCGAGGCCGCGCGCACAGTCGGAGCGCTGGCGCAGTCGCTGGGCGCCGAAACCGGCACAGCGCCCGTCCATAAGCGCCTGGCGCAGGGCTGGTCGGTGGATGATGCCGGCGCGGAAGCGATCCGCTGCGCCCTCGTCCTGCTCGCCGATCATGAACTCAACGCATCGACCTTCGCCGCCCGCGNCCGCCCGCGTCGCAGCGTCCACAGGCGCCTCGCCTGCCGCATGCCTGCTGGCCGGCCTGGCAACGCTGTCCGGTCCGCGCCACGGTGGCGCCGGCGAAGCGGTGATGCAACTGGCTGAAGATGCAGCAGCCCACGGCGCGGATGCGGCGATCCGGCGCTGGCTCGGCCATGATCGGCCCTTGCCGGCGTTCGGCCATCCGCTCTATCCCGACGGCGATCCCCGTGCCACCGCACTTCTGGAAGTCATCCCTGTCGACGAGACGCTGCAACAGCTGCAAAAAGGCGCCATGGCGGCGGCCGGTGCCCAGCCCAACATCGACTTCGCCCTGGCCGCACTAACGCGCGGCCTTGGCTTGCCGCGCGATGCACCGTTCAGTTTGTTCGCGCTTGGACGCAGCGTCGGCTGGGCCGCGCATATGGTCGAACAGATTGCGAGCGGCAGCATCATCAGGCCGCGTGGCCGCTATGAGGGACGCGTGACTTAAGCCGACCTGGCCGTGTTCTCGAACCGCGCACGGTACGCGACGGGCGTCGTGGCGAACTGCTGACGAAAATGATGCCGCAGCGTGCCTGCCGCGCCAAAGCCGGCGGTCTCGGCAATCCGTTCGATCGGCATGGCGGTGTCTTCCAGTAGCGTGCGCGCCCGCGAAAGCCGTTCCGACAGCAGCCAGCGCGCCGGCGTGACGCCGGTCGCGGCCGCGAACCGGCGCAGGAATGTCCGCTCGCTCATCCCGGCAAGCTCGGCCAAGATGGCGACGGGATAGTCGGCAGAAATATCGGCGCGCATCCTGTCGATCAACGGTCCAAGCCGGCTGCGCTCATGTGGCTCGGGAACGGAACTCTCGACATACTGCGCCTGGCCGCCGTCGCGATGTGGCGGCACGACCAGACGGCGCGCCACCATGTTTGCAGCCTTGGTGCCGAAGTCGCGCCGAACCAGATGCAGGCAGAGGTCGATGCCTGCGGCACTGCCTGCCGATGTCAGCACATTGCCCTCATCGATGTACAAAACGTCCGGAATCACGGTGATGTCGGGGTACATCTCCGTCAGCTTCTCGCTGTAGCGCCAGTGCGTCGTCGCTCTTTTGCCCGCAAGCAGGCCGGCCGCCGCAAGCACGAACACGCCCGAACAGATCGAAAGAATGCGAGCGCCGCGCTCGCTCGCCTTCCGCAGCGCCTCGATCAGCGCCGGCGGCACCGGAGCCTCCGTTCCGCGCCATCCCGGTACGATCACCGTGCCGGCCTGGCCGATCAGATCGATCCCGCCGTCGGCAACAATACGCACGCCGCCCAGCGCGCGCATTTCACCGCCATCGATCCCGGCAACGGCAAAACGGTACCAATCCTCACCCATTTCCGGCCGGGGCAAGGCGAAGATCTCAACCGCCACGCCAAACTCGAACGTGCACAGCCCGTCATAGGCAACGGCAACGACAAGAGGGTTGGCAGGGCGCGGATTCGCAGAGGATGGCATGATCTTAACGATATATGGCAAAGCTGCCAGCTGCAATCGCCCTGCTTCCTGTCTTATCTCTCCGTCGCATCAGCAATGGAGATACGAGGATGAGCCACGTGACAGACATTCCGGCGGCATCGCCGGATATCGCCCGCGACCATTTTCTGCGCCGGCTTTCCGTCGAGACCGACTGTTCCGACGTCGCCGCCGCACTGCGTGCCGGAGAGCCGGACTTTGTTCTCCTGCATGTGGTCGGTTCGCCGGAAGCCTATGGACGCCGCCATGTGCCGGGCGCGCTGCATCTGCCCCACCGCGAAATATCGGCCGGGCGGATGGTGCAATGGCCCGAAAGGACGCTGTTCGTCGTCTATTGCGCGGGACCGCATTGCAATGGCGCGGATCAGGCGGCCTTCAAGCTGGCCAGCCTCGGTCGTCCCGTGAAGATCATGATCGGCGGCATAACCGGTTGGCAGGACGAGGACCTTCCTTTCGCTTCAGGCAAGGAGCCCGGTGTCTTGCACGCGTGAGGCCACGCGATATGGTCGGCCTTGAAGACTGAGCAAGCATGCAGAAGGCGATGGTTAGAATTCGTCCATTCGAGCGCCAGGATGTCGGTGCGGTGCTCGCCCTCATGCGGGCGCTAGCTGTCTTCGAGGGTTATGACGACAAGCTTCGCGTCACCGAAGCGAACCTCATCGAGCACGGGCTGGGGCCATCGCCCCGGTTCGGCGTGTTGGTGGCGGAGCGAGAGGGCGTGATCGTCGGCATCGCCGTCCACTACCTCATCCCCTGGACCTACGACCTGAAGCCGGTTGTCTGGCTGAAGGAACTCTACGTCACTGAAGCGACGCGCGGCATGGGGGTCGGCCATGCGCTTGTTGAACAGCTTCGCCAACACGCTTTGAGCATTGGCGCCTCCGCCATCAAATGGACGGTGCTGAAATCCAACTCGCCGGCCAAAGCCTTCTACCGCTCGCTCGACGGCCAGCCCGACGATATCTGGGAACCGTGGCAGCTGAAAATCGACCCGTAACGGCCGCCTCGACCAACTGAGGGCGGTCGACCATGCGGCGGTCGCTTACGACATGGTGTCGAGCTTGCGCTGCATGGCGGCGATCTGTTGCTTCAGTTCCTGAAGGTCGTCGCCGCTCTTTTCCGGGACGTCCTTGCGGGCCGGCTCGGGTGCAGCCGCGGCCGCAGCATTTGTGGCGGCGGTCGGGAAGGGCGTGAACAGGCGCATCGCGTTCTGGAACATTTCCATGTTGCGGCGTGTCTGCTCTTCCAGCGCCTTGATCGGCGTGGCGATCTTCATCACATCCAGCGGCGACTTGCCGATCGCGCCCTTCATCTGCTCGCGGAACCGCTCCTGTTCCTTGGAGAAGGCCATCATCGACTGTTCGAGGAAGCTCGGCACGATCTGCTGCATCTGGTCGCCATAGAAAGCGATCAACTGGCGCAGGAACGGGATCGGCAGCATGTTCTGCCCATCCTTGTTCTCCAGTTCGAAGATGATCTGCGTCAGCACCGGATGGGTAATGTCGTCACCGGTCTTGGCGTCCTGGACGGTGAACTCCTCGCCCTTCTTGACCATCTCGGCCAGATCCTCGAGCGTGACATAGGTGCTGGTGCCGGTGTTGTAGAGCCGGCGATTGGCATATTTCTTGATAATGATAGGGTCGTCTTTCGCGGCCATCAGCATCCTCCCGGGACACCGGCGCGCCTGAGTAAGCCGCCGGTAACGATTGCGCCATTTTTAAGGATATGCGCAAAAGCTCTATAATTCCAAGCGCTTTGTGCAGTGCGGCATCATTTATTGCTGCATGGCCGGCCAATTATGCTGCGCAGCAAAGGTTGGGCGATCCCGCCGGCCGCTCACGCCCTGCTTGCGGCGCTTGGCCGGCATGCCCATTTCCGGTTTGACTTGGGGTGTGGAACGGGCAAGAAAAGTCCCAACAAGCCCCCAAGAACACGACACCTCGAAGTCTGGAGAGAAAAATGTCCGCTTCCAATTCAATCGTCGTTGCCAGCGCCGCACGCACGGCTGTCGGCTCTTTCAACGGCGCCTTCGCCGCCACCCCGGCGCATGAACTTGGCGCCGTCGTCATCAGGGAGCTTTTGGCGCGCGCCGGCGTCGAGCCGGGTGAAGTCGACGAGGTCATTCTCGGCCAGGTGCTGACAGCCGCGCAGGGCCAGAACCCCGCCCGCCAGGCGTCGATCAATGCCGGCCTGCCCAAGGAGACCACCGCCTGGGGGCTCAACCAGGTTTGCGGCTCTGGCCTGCGCGCCATCGCGCTCGGCATGCAGCAGATCGCCGCCGGCGACGCCACTGTGATCATCGCCGGCGGCCAGGAATCGATGTCGCTGTCGCCGCACGCCGAGCACCTGCGCGCCGGCGTCAAGATGGGCGACTACAAGATGATCGACACCATGATCAAGGACGGGTTGTGGGACGCCTTCAACGGCTACCACATGGGCAACACCGCCGAGAACGTCGCCCGCCAGTTCCAGATCACCCGCGACGACCAGGACCAGTTTGCGCTGGCCTCGCAAAACAAGGCCGAGGCCGCGCAGAAGGCCGGCAAGTTCAAGGACGAGATCGTCGCCTTCACGATCAAGGGCAGGAAAGGCGACACTGTCGTCGACCAGGACGAGTACATCCGCCACGGCGCCACCATCGACGCCATGTCCAAGCTGAAGCCGGCTTTCGACAAGGACGGCACCGTGACCGCCGCCAACGCGTCGGGCATCAATGACGGCGCCGCCGGCGCGCTGCTGATGAGCGAGGCTGAAGCCACAAGGCGCGGCATCACCCCGCTGGTGCGCATCGCATCCTGGGCGACGGCCGGCGTCGATCCGGCGATCATGGGCACCGGACCTATTCCCGCCTCGAAGCGGGCGCTCGAGAAGGCCGGCTGGTCGGTCAAGGACCTCGACCTTGTCGAGGCCAATGAAGCCTTCGCCGCGCAGGCCTGCGCCGTCAACAAGGGCATGGGCTGGGATACGTCGATCGTCAACGTCAATGGCGGCGCCATCGCCATCGGCCATCCGATCGGCGCGTCGGGCGCCCGCGTCTTCAACACGCTGGTTTTCGAGATGCGCCGCCGCGGCGCCAAGAAGGGCCTCGCCACGCTCTGCATCGGCGGCGGCATGGGCGTGGCTCTGTGCGTGGAAGCGCTGTGAAAGAGAAGTGAGTAGTGAATAGGGAGTAGTGAATGGGGAAGAAGGAGCAGCGCGGCGGGATATCGATCCCTACTCGCTATTCCCTACTCCCTATTCCCTTCTTCCGACCAAAGGGAGGAAGAACTTTCAATGACCAAAGTAGCGCTCGTCACCGGTGGATCGCGCGGCATCGGCGCCGCCATATCGATCGGCCTGAAGAATGCCGGTTACACCGTTGCAGCCAACTATGCCGGCAATGACGAGGCAGCGGGGAAGTTCAGCGCACAAACCGGCATCAAGGCCTACAAATGGTCGGTCGCCGACTACGACGCCTGTGCCGCCGGAATCAAACAGGTCGAGGCCGATCTCGGCCCGGTCTCGGTGCTGGTCAACAATGCCGGCATTACCCGCGACGCCATGTTCCACAAGCTGACGCGCGAGCAGTGGAAGGAAGTCATCGACACCAATCTGTCTGGGGTCTTCAACATGACGCATCCGCTGTGGGGCGGCATGCGCGACCGCAAATTCGGCCGCGTCATCACCATTTCCTCCATCAACGGCCAGAAAGGCCAGGCCGGCCAGGTCAACTATTCCGCCGCAAAGGCCGGCGACATCGGCTTCTCGAAGGCGCTGGCGCAGGAGGGCGCGCGCGCGGGCATCACAGTCAATGTCATCTGCCCCGGCTACATCGCCACCGAGATGGTCAAGGCGATCGACGAGAAGGTGCTGAATGAACGCATCATTCCGCAGATCCCGGTCGGCCGCCTCGGCGAACCGGAAGAGATCGCGCGTTGCGTCGTCTTCCTCGCCTCTGAGGACGCCGGTTTCATCACCGGCTCGACCATCACAGCCAATGGCGGCCAGTATTTCGCCTGAACGACAGCATTTCGCCCGGTAGGACGGGCCGGCTTATGGCCCGTTTTTTCATCGCCGGCCGGCGATGTTCCGGGCTGCGCGCTAGACATTGACCCGTTCCGGCACGCAAAGATTAACGATTTCCAGGCGCCCTGTGCAAAACCCGGTTCGCAAGCTGTGAATTCTCGGTGGACAAGCTGTGGATAACACAACATGTTGGGGTGAACAAACCAGGAAAATCCCGCCATCGCTGATTGATCGCCGATTCGTTCCGGCTTTGAGCGCAACGTTAACGACCAACGCCGAAAATCACCGGCAAATGGTTAAGGCCGATTAAGAAAATTCAACAATTTCATAATGTTGGCCGAGGCGTATCGGATCACGACGATGCCCCGCCGGCAAAGGTTAACGCCAATGGTCGCCTTGCAGGAATCGGGCCAGTTTCCGCGATTCAGCATATGGTGAGACTCAGCCTCGCAAAATCCACATGTAGCCGTGAACAAAAGCTGAATCTGCCGGAGTCACTGATTCGTCGCCGATTCGTTCCAGACTCGTTCCAACTGTTAATTGAGACCTCAAAGACGAACCGTGGGATTGCCGGCCGGAACATTCCGCTTTCGCTTCGCGCCTGAAATCCCTATGTGTCGCCTGTCATACGCGCCACGCGAGGCGCGCTCCCGACAACACGATGCAGAAAGCCTCATCTCCAGGCCGATGAACATCCAGCCGAAACACACCGAGCCGCTGATCCTGTCGGGCCGCGACGTGACTGCCGTGCTGGGTCCGACCAACACCGGCAAGACCCATCTCGCCATCGAGCGCATGGTGGCGCATGAGAGCGGCATTATCGGCCTGCCGCTCCGCCTTCTGGCGCGCGAGGTCTATGCCCGCGTCTGCGAAAAGGTCGGCGCCCACAAGGTGGCGCTCATCACCGGCGAGGAAAAAATCCAGCCGCCCGGCGCGAAATATTCGGTCTGCACCGTCGAAGCCATGCCGCGCGAGACCGACGTTGCCTTCGTCGCCATCGACGAGGTGCAGCTCGCCGGCGACCTCGAGCGCGGCCATATCTTCACCGACCGAATCCTGCACCTGCGCGGGCGCCAGGAAACGCTGCTGCTCGGCGCGGCCACCATGCATGGCATCCTGCAAAAGCTGCTGAGAGGCGTCTCGGTGGTGACGCGCCCTCGCCTGTCGCACCTGGCCTATGCCGGTTCGAAGAAATTGACCCGCCTGCCGCGGCGTACGGCGATCGTCGCTTTCTCCGCCGACGAGGTCTATGCCATCGCTGAGCTGATCCGCCGCCAGCAAGGAGGAGCGGCGGTCGTGCTAGGCGCGCTGTCGCCCCGCACCCGCAATGCCCAGGTGGCAATGTTCCAGGCAGGGGACGTCGACTATCTCGTCGCCACCGACGCCATCGGCATGGGGCTCAACCTTGATCTCGATCATGTCGCCTTCGCCCAGAACCGCAAATTCGACGGCTACCAGTACCGCAACCTGACGGCGGCCGAGCTCGGCCAGATCGCCGGCCGCGCCGGCCGGCATCTGCGCGACGGCACCTTCGGCGTCACCGGCCAGGTCGATCCGCTGGACGAGGAACTGGTCAAGCGCATCGAGGGGCACGAGTTCGATCCGGTGAAGGTGCTGCAATGGCGCACCGCGCATTTCGACTTCGCCAGCCTCGACGCGCTGAAGCGCTCGATCGAGGCCAACGCGCCGGTCGAAGGCCTGACGCGCGCGCTGCCGGCGGTCGATGCGCAGGCGCTCGAACATCTCTCCCGCGACGAGGACATCCGCGCGCTGGCTACCAATGCCAAGCGCGTCGCGCTGCTGTGGGAAGCCTGCGCGTTGCCGGACTACCGCAAGATCGCGCCGGCCCAGCACTCCGACCTGATCGCTTCTATCTACACCGACCTCGCCAAACACGGCCATGTCGACGAGAACTACATGGCCGAGCAGGTGCGCCGCGCCGATACGACCGAGGGGGACATCGACACGCTGTCGCACCGCATTGCGCAGATCCGCACCTGGACATTCGTGTCCAACCGGCCGGGCTGGCTGGCCGATCAGGCACACTGGCGGGAAAAGACGCGCGAAATCGAAGACAGATTGTCGGATGCGCTGCATGAGCGGTTGACGAAACGGTTTGTAGACCGCAGGACTTCCGTCCTCATGCGGCGCCTTAGAGAAAATACAATGCCTGAAGCCGAAATCAGTCCTACCGGAACCGTCCTTGTCGAAGGCCATCATGTCGGCGAGTTGCAAGGGTTCCGCTTCACCGCCGACCAGAGCGCCGGCGGCGAAGACGCCAAGGCCGTGCGTACGGCAGCGCAAAAAGCGCTGGCCGCCGAGTTCGAGGCGCGTGCCGAACGCTTCGGCGCCTGCGCCAATGGCGACCTTGCGCTCGGCTCCGACGGCACGCTGCGCTGGATCGGCGCGCCGATCGGCACGCTGGTTGCCGGCGAGGACGCGCTGAAGCCGCGCCTGGTGCTTTTGGCCGACGAGCAGTTGACCGGCCCCGCCCGAGACAAGGTCGCCGCGCGCGCCGAGCGTTTCGTCAATTTCCAGATCGAATCCTTGCTGAAGCCGCTGGTCGACTTGAAGAATGCCGAGCAGATCGCCGGCATCGGCCGTGGCATCGCCTTCCAGCTCGTCGAGCATTTCGGCCTCATCAACCGCCGCGACATCGCCGAGGAAATGAAGTCGCTCGACCAGGAGGGTCGCGCCGCCTTGCGCCGGCTCGGTGTGCGCTTCGGCGCCTACCACGTCTTCGTGCCGGCGCTGATCAAGCCGGCGCCCGCCGGACTGATTACGCTGTTGTGGGCGCTGAAGAACGACGGCAAGGACAAGCCCGGCTTTGGCGACGTGGTGCACGCGCTGGCCTCCGGCCGCACATCGGTGGTCATCGACCCGGCCTTCGACAAGAGCTTCTACAGGCTCGCCGGCTACCGCAATCTCGGGCGCCGCGCCGTGCGCATCGACATTCTGGAACGGCTGGCCGACCTGATCCGGCCTGCGACCAACTGGAAGCCCGGTCTGGGACAGCGCCCCGACGGCGCTTATGACGGCCAGTCCTTCATGGTGACGCCGCCGATGATGTCCATCCTCGGCGCCACCGCCGACGACATGGAAGAGATCCTGAAAGGTCTCGGCTATCGCGCCGAGCCGAAGCCGCCCGCAGAGGTGAAGGCGCGGCTGGAAGCGCAGGACAATGCCGCGCGCGAAGCCGCGGCGGCAAAGCTGGCGGAAGCGGCAGCGAAGGCCGAGCAGGCCCAGACGGCGGAAGCCGCTGCAGGCGAAGCTGTCGCTGAAGCGCCGACCGACAGTTCGGAGCCGGATGCGGCTTCCGCCACTGAGGTTGCGGCTGAGGAGCCCGTTGCCGAAGTCGCATCGGAGGCTGTTGCAGACGCTCAGCCGGAAGCGCCTGCCGAGGGTTCGGAGCCAGCTGCGGCCGTTGAAGCTACCGCCGAGGTCCCAGCCATCGACGAAACAACTGCAGAGCCTGCAGCGCAAGAACACGCTCCGGCCGTTGCAGAGGCTGACGACACTGTCACCGAAAGCGCCGACGCTTTTACCTCCCCCTCGATGGGGGAGGTCGCGGCGCGAAGCGACGCGGGTGGGGGTGACAGCGCTGACGAAACCGATAGTGCAGACCGCGTAGCCGATGCAGGCGCAACCGCCGACGCCGGCGCTGCCCCCACCCCGGCGCTGCGCGCCGACCCTCCCCACGAGGGGGAGGGTGGAAGCGCTGAGCCTGTCCCCGAGGCCGAAGCGCCAAAGCCCATCTTGCTGTGGCGGCAGGGTCGTTTCGAGCAGCGCCCGCGCCATCGTCAAGGCCGGGACAATCGCCCGCGTAACGGCCAGGCTGCCCGCGCCGATGCGCCGGCCGACGCTGCCGGCGGACAGCCGGCAACGGGCGAGCGGCCGGCCTATCAGGGCCGGCGCGACCAGCGCGACGGTGCCGCCAAGCCACGTTTCGACCGTTCGAAGTTCAAGCCCAAGCCGCAGGCCGAGGGCGAACAGCGCCGCGACGGCAAGCCGCAAGGCGAGCGTCCGCGCGAGGGCCGGCCTGACTGGAAAGGCGGCAGGCCGGAAGGCAAAGGCGGACCGCAAGGCGCCAAGCCGGCCTTCCAGGCCAACCCACGCGAAGAACGGCCGGTGCGCTTCGATCCGGACTCGCCCTTCGCCAAGCTCGCCGCCTTGCGCGACCAGCTGAAGAAGTAAGCTCTGAGCATGATCCCGAAAAGTGGAACCGGTTTTCGGACAAGATCATGCTCCAACAAGAAATAACTCGCTGCGATGGTTGCTGAAGGTCGTCAGCGCATCGACAAGTGGCTGTTCTTTTCGCGCGCGATAAAATCGCGCTCGCTGGCGGCCAAGCTGGTTGTCGCGGGACGCGTCCGCATCAACAGCGACAAAGCAGCGCAGGCCTCCGATCTGGTCAAGCCTGGCGACGTTTTGACCATTACGCACGAGCGCCGTATTTTCATTTGGAAGGTGCTTGGCACCGGCGTGCGGCGCGGTCCGGCCGAGGAAGCGCGCACGCTCTACGAGGACATGTCCCCGCCGCCGGTCCCAAAAGGCGAGGCTGTTGCCGATGCCATTCCGGCGCTGCGCGACGCCGGCAGCGGCCGGCCGACCAAGAAAGAGCGCAGGCAAACCGACCGGCTGTTCGGCGAAGACTGAAGCCTTGGCCGTCTGCGCCATGCCGGCGGTCTGGAATTTCATTCCGGACACGCGGGCCCCGCCTGCAATGGCTGCCCTTGCAAGCGGCAGGCAAAGGCGTTACCTCACCAAAAAAGCCGCCGCATCGGCGCGAAAATCGGAAATCGATTTTTCGGAAGGCACGATGCGCAGATTCAAAGTGTTAGAGCGTACTTTGTGCGTCCAAGTGGACGCACGTCGCTCTAGCAAGAACGGGACGTCCCGGAGCCGACCAATGACCTATGTCGTGACCGACAACTGCATCAAATGCAAGTACATGGACTGCATCGAGGTCTGTCCGGTCGACTGCTTTTACGAGGGCGAGAACATGCTTGTCATACATCCCGACGAGTGCATCGACTGCGGCGTCTGCGAACCGGAATGCCCGGCCGATGCAATCAAGCCCGACACCGAGCCGGGCCTCGACAAATGGCTGCAGGTCAACACCGAATACGCCGAGAAATGGCCCAACATCACCGCCAAGAAGGAGCCTCCGGCAGATGCCAAGAGCTTCGACGGCGAGGCCGGCAAGTTCGAGAAATATTTCTCCGCCGAGCCCGGCGAAGGCGATTGAGCGCATGACCCTGGAATCGGAATCGATTTCGGAAAGGGTGATGCGCAAAGCAAAAAAGTGTGGCCTATTGGATCGTCATAACGCTGCGTAACGCGCATCATACATTAACTGCCTTGACAGGCGGCGATGGCGCTCGACCTTCGCGTTTGCAGCAAAACCTTGATTCTTCCGACTTTTTGTGCTACACCAGTTGAAACATGCCGGTGACACAACGTCGATTTATGGCGCAAGCGCCCCAAATCACTGAAAGGTGAAATCCCCAATCGGACCAGAGCGATCTGGGCCAGGCAGTCGCTATGTATGCGGTTTGCCGGTCCCGGCTTTTTCCGATGGGTTCATCTGTTGTGCGGCTAACGATCGGTGTCCCCGGTCGCATGCGTTCGGACCGGCAGGCCGCCGGTGCCACAACAAGGAGTTCAGGGCGTAATGGCAACGATCACCCCGCAGAAGAAGTCCACCTCGGCACGCCACGGTTTCAAGACCGGCGAGTACATCGTCTATCCGGCACACGGCGTCGGCCAGATCGTCTCGATCGACGAGCAGGAAGTTGCGGGCCACAAGCTGGAACTGTTCGTCATCGACTTCCAGAAGGACAAGATGCGCCTGAAGGTTCCGGTCGCCAAGGCGACCTCCATCGGCATGCGCAAGCTGTCGGAAGAGGATTATGTCGAGCGCGCGCTGAAGGTCGTGCAGGGCCGCGCCCGCGTCAAGCGCACCATGTGGTCGCGCCGTGCGCAGGAATATGATGCCAAGATCAATTCGGGCGACCTGATCTCGATCTCGGAAGTCGTGCGCGACCTCTACCGTGCCGACAACCAGCCGGAACAGTCCTATTCCGAGCGTCAGCTCTATGAGGCGGCACTCGACCGCATGGCGCGCGAGATCGCGGCAGTCAACCGCATGTCGGAAACCGAAGCCGTGCGCCTGATCGAGGTCAACCTCAACAAGGGCCCGAAGCGCGGCGCCAAGGCCGACAATGAGGAAGCCGAGCAGGAAGAAGCTGCCTGATCGCTTTCACCGTCGAAATCATGAAAAACCCGGCCTTGTGCCGGGTTTTTGTTTTTACCCCCTTGTGGGGTTCCAAGGACGGGCGAGACCCGTGGCTCGCCCAGGCAGGGTCGCTGCGAAGCAGCGAGGATGGGGACGACACCAGACCGCACCCGGACCTTCCGTCCGACCTCCCCACAAGGGGAACGTAGAAGGCTCAGCCGCCGGCTTCCTTCTCCGCCTCCTGCTTCAGCGTCGCAATAAAACGCTTGGTCCGTTCCCGCTCCGGATTGCTGAACACCACGGTGGACGGCCCCTTCTCGACGACGACACCAGCATCGAGGAACACCACCTCCTGCGCGATCTTGGAGGCAAGGCGAAGGTCGTGCGTGGCCATCACCATGGTGGTGCCTTCGCTGGCGAGTTTTCCGAGCACGTCGACCACTTCCTGCGCCAGTTCCGGATCGAGCGCCGAGGTCGGCTCGTCGCAAAGCAGAACCTTGGGCGACGGCGCCAGGGCGCGGGCGATGGCCACACGCTGCTGCTGGCCGCCCGACAGCGTTGCCGGCCAATCGTCCGCCTTGTGCGCCATGCCGACCTTCTCGAGCAGCGCCAGTGCCCGCTCGCGCGCCTTTGCCGTCGGCCATTTGAGCACCGTCACCAGGCCTTCCATGACGTTCTCGATCGCGGTGCGATGCGGGAACAGCTGGAAGTTCTGGAACACCATGCCGGTCTGCAGCCGCAGGCGCTGGATGTCGCGGCTGGGGATCTTGATGCCGGGACGGAATTCCAGTGTCTCGTCGCCGATGCGCACCATGCCCGAGGTCGGGATCTCCAACAGGTTGATGCAGCGCAGCAGTGTGCTCTTGCCGCCGCCGGAGGGGCCGACAAGCGCGGTGACGCTGCCTTCGGCAATGGTGACCGTCACGCCCTTCAGCACCAGATTGTCGCCGAAGCGCTTTTCGATGTCGGTGAGGCCGATCATGAGCGCGCCTCCAGGAAGCCGCCATAGCGGTTGAGCCGCTCCTCCAGCCGCGTCTGCAAGGCCGAAAGCACCGAGCTCATCGCCAGATAAAGGATCGCCGCCTCGACATAGAGGATCAGCGGTTCATAGGTGGTGGCGACGATGCGCTGCGCCGCCTGGAACATCTCCGGCACGGTGATGGCGGCGGCGAGCGACGTGTCCTTGACCAGCGAGATGAAGGTGTTGGACAGCGGCGGCACGGCGACGCGGCCGGCTTGCGGCAGGATGGTGCGCCGCATCGCCTGGCTCCAGGTCATGCCGATCGAATAGGCCGCCTCCCACTGGCCCTTCGGCACCGAGCCGATCACGGCGCGGATAATTTCCGAACTGTAGGCGCCTATGTTGAGGGTGAAGCCAATCAGCGCCGCCGGAAAAGCGTCCAGCAATATGCCGACCGAAGGCAGGCCGTAAAAGATCAGGAACAGCTGCACCAGAAGCGGCGTGCCGCGAAAGATCCAGACATAGAAGCGGACCACGGCAACCAGAGGCTTGGGGCCGAACAGCCGCACCAGGGCGACAACCAGGCCGACGAACAGGCCGAGTGCGAACGACAGCAATGTCAGCGGTACGGTGAAGATCAACGCCGCCCACAGCAGTGTCGGCAACGAGTCCAGCATCAGGTGTAGCCAGTGCGGCACGAACGGGTCCTCCCTCACAGACCGCCGCGGTGTCGGCAGTGCGATTGTGTGCTTCTCATATCATGCGAAAAACGGCGAGCCGTCAAAGACGGCCCGCCGCTATTGGTCATTGCCGGCAAACCGCCGGGAGATGGTCTTTACTGCGAGACATCCTGGCCGAAATAAGTATCGGCGATCCTCTTGTAGGTGCCGTCGGCCTTGATGTCGGCCAGCGCCTTGTTGATCGCCGCGACCAGCTCCGGATCACCCTTGCGCACGATGACGCCGGAATAGTCGGCGTTCTCTTCCTGCGCGGCGATCTTCACATTGGCGTCCGGCTTGTGCTTCTTGAAGTCGAGGAAAGACAGGCTGTCATTGATGGTGGCGTCGGCGCGGCCGGTGAGCAGCAGCTGGATCGACTGGTCGAAGCCGTCGGTGCCGACGAGTTCGGCGCCGTTGGTCTCGGCGAGCTTGCCGAAATTCGATGTCAACGACTGTGCCGACTTCTTGCCCTTGAGGTCGGCGAAGGTCTTGATGTCGGTATTGTCGCCGCGCACGATCAGCACGGCCTTGGAGGCGATGTAAGGATCGGAGAAATCGTACTTGGCCTTGCGCGCGTCGGTGATGCCGACCTCGTTGATCACGGCGTCGTAGCGGTTGGCGTCGAGGCCGGCGATCAGCCCGTCCCATTTGCCTTCGAGGAACTCGACCTTGACGCCGAGCTTGTCGCCGATCGCCTTGGCGATCTCGACGTCGAAGCCGACCAGCGCGCCGGAAGCATCATGATAGGTGAAGGGCGCATAGGTGCCTTCGGTGCCGACCTTGAGGGTGCCGGCCTGCTTGATCTGGTCAAGATTGGCGCCGGCATAGCCTGATGTAACAGCCAGAACCTGAAGCGTTCCGGCGACGATGAGCGAATTGAGCCATTTCATTTCTATGTGATCCCGTCCTTGGCCGGTGTCCGGCGCTTGTGAGAGCCGGAAACTGACAGATACAGCGCAGCAAAATAAGGAACCAGATTTCAAAAAAACGGCGATCCAGAAATCAGATTCTCAAAGCAGCTCCGATCGGTGCCAATAGTCCCGATCTGCGGTGTCGATGCGCCCTGTCGGACCGCACAAAACAACCGCCCTCGGCGGCGGAACCAATCCCCGGTATGGCACGTTCATGGCTTGTTGTAGGGCGCCGCGTTTCCATTTCAAGAACCCTTGGCTGCGCTAGGCCCGAAGCAATTCCAGGAAAGTGGGAAAGCGGTTTCCTTCGGAATTGCGTCAAACAGAGATAACGGCCGCCAGGCCGTCCGAAAATGTCCGGGAGCAGGAGCGCGGCATGATCGAAGACACGGCAGGACGGACCATGGTCCGCACGGCAATGAAAGCCCCCTACCTCGAGCGCGATGAGGAACATGTTCTCGCCTTGCGCTGGAAGGAGGACCAGGATCAGCAGGCGCTGCATCAGATCACCGTCGCCCATATGCGGCTGGTCATCTCCATGGCTTCGAAGTTCCGACATTACGGCCTGCCGCTCGGAGATCTGGTCCAAGAGGGCCATGTCGGGCTGCTGGAAGCAGCCGCGCGTTTCGAGCCGGAGCGCGAGGTGCGCTTCTCGACCTATGCGACATGGTGGATCCGCGCTTCGATGCAGGACTATATCCTGCGCAACTGGTCGATCGTTCGCGGCGGCACCTCTTCGGCGCAAAAGGCGCTGTTCTTCAACCTGCGGCGCCTGCGCGCCCGTCTTGCCAATGGCGCCGAGCCGATCTCCAACGCCACGCTCTACCGCGAAGTCTCGGTAGCCCTAGGCGTCTCCGAGGCCGATGTCGCGAAGATGGATTCCAGGCTTTCAGCACCTGACTCTTCGCTCAACGCACCGCTCGCCGACGAAGCTGGCACCACCGAGCGGATGGACTTCCTGATTTCGGACGATCCATTGCCTGACGAGGTCGCCGGCGACACCATCGACGTCGAACGGCGCCTGATGTGGCTGAAGACGGCGCTCCGCGCGCTCAATGCCCGCGAACTCAGGATCATCGAGGAGCGCCGGCTGAGCGACGAAGGTGCGACGCTTGAGGCGCTTGGCGAGACGCTCGGCATTTCCAAGGAGCGTGTCCGGCAGATCGAGGCCCGCGCCATGGAAAAGCTCAAGCTCGCGCTGGTGAAGCAGAATCCGGAGTTCATGGCGGCCTGAGATTGCCAGGAACGGGGTACCCCGAGTTATCTCAGAAAAGTTATCTCAGAAAAAAGCACTACGAAGGCTGGGGTTTCTGACGAAGACCGGCGCTATCTGTCCGTGACGATCTTGACCTTGTCGCCGGCCGAAACCGAGGCGCCCGGCGACATCGCGTTGAGCACGCGGAACAGATCGAGCTTGCGGTCGACGCCGACCATCTGCGCCGAAAGTGTGCCCATCGTCTGCCCGGCCTGTACCGTGACGACGCGGATATGCAGCGGCTTCAGTGCCGCCTTCTCGGCGGGGCTGAGCACGCGGAACGAACCGCTGACCGAGCGTGCCACCGGATCGAGTGTCGTGCTGGCCGAGGGGGCCGCTGTCAAAAGCCGGTAGACCTGACCGCCGGCGCGGATCACCGCAATGTCGAACTGCCAGCCATCGGCGCCGGCGTGCGCGGTCGCCGCCTGGTTGCCGTCGATCGTCTCCTGGCGCACACTGGTCTCGTCGAGACCGGCCACCCAGCCGCTTCTGATGTAGTCGGTCAGCGCACGATCCTTGTCGATCGACACACCGTCGAAGCGGATCGCCATGTCGCCGGGACCGGTCGCCGTCACCGCCGCCGCCGAATTGTCGATGATGAAGCCGTCGGGCACCGTGAACGAAACGCCGAGGCCCGGATGCAGGAAGGTCTGGCCGCGCACATAGCCCTCTTCCGGCGTGTCGCCATAGAGCAGGCCGTCTATCCCGGCCAGGAAGGAATCGCGGTCGCGGGTGCCGATGCCCGGCGCGCCGAACTGGCGGGCGTGGCGCTGCGCCAGATCAATTCGCTGCGGCGTGTTGGGGTGCGTGGCCAGGAAGTCGAGGCTGGCGTCGGTGGCGCCGCTGATCGAGCGGAAATCGGTGTAGGCCGACATCGACTGCAGGAAACGCCCGGCGGCATAGGGATCGTAACCCGCCTCGCCGATCGACTTGATGCCGATGGCGTCTGCCTCCAGCTCCTGGTTGCGCGAGAACTGCGCCAGCCTCAGCTTGCCGCGGATCAATGCCTGCTTGGCGGTCGGGCTGTCGCCCAGCACATCGGAGACCACCTTGGTCGCCAGGCCTTCCTCGGCCTCGAGCTGCTGTCGCTGCAGACCGTGATTGGCGGTGACGTGGCCCATCTCATGCGCGATGACGGCGGCGAGTTCGGCCGAATCATTGGCCAGCGCCAGCAGGCCGCGGGTGACGTAGAGATAGCCACCCGGCAGCGCGAAAGCGTTGACGTTGGGCGAATTGAGGATGGTGATGCGATAGGTCTGGGTCGGATTGGCCGACACCACGGTCAGGCTGCCGACAACCTTGGCCACCATGCGCTCGAGCTTGGGATCGGAATATTCGCCGCCATAGGTGGCAAGGATGCGCGGATGCTGTGCCTTCGCCAGTTCGGCAAGCTTGCTGTTGGCGGCGACATTGTCGACCGTGATCGGCTTGTCGGAAGGCTGGAAGCCGGATTCCTGCACTTCGGGAGGCGTGAACATCTGGCAGCTGGCCAGCGCCACGGCAAGGCCGGCCAGCGCGAGGAAGCGCACCAGCGGTCTGCGTTTCAAAGTGTCAGTGCCGGTCGGCAGCACGGCGTTCCTTCAGCTCTCGGCGCATGATTTGGAACCGGGGTCCGCGCCAGCGAAAAATCGGTTTCGTTGGCAATCCTGCACACATCAAAAAACCTACAGCGTTTACGCATCCGGCCGGGTGCGGCGCTGTAGGGGCAAATCACGGCTCGTGCCGGACCAGTACTAAGCGGACCTAGCCACATCGACTGGACCATGGCAAGCAAGCGCCACATCACCTGTAGCCGGTTTGGTCGTAAATTATGTCCGCTTCCGGGCAATATCGCGTGATCCGCCCGAACTTGCGCCGATATAGCGCCGAAACGCTTCAGGGCCAGTGCCGTCGAAAAAATCGCCGGCAGGTCCCGTCGCGGCAACCCTGCCATTGTCCAGAAAAACCATCTGCTCGCCGATACGGCGAGCGTCTTCCGGCTGATGCGTGACGAACAGCACCGTCATCGCCCGCTCGGCATGAACGCCGGCCACCAGGTCGAGCATGTCGTCGCGCAGTGCTGGCCCGAGCGAAGCGAACGGCTCGTCGAGCAGCAGCACTGGCCGGTCGCGCACCAGAACGCGGGCGAGCGCCACGCGCTGCCTTTCGCCGCCGGAGAGTTCGCGCGGCAGGCGCATTTCCTTGCCGGCCAGGCCGACGCGGTCAAGCGCCTCGGCGATTGCGGCGCGATCGGCGTCGGTCAGGTTGAGCGATGGCGAGCGGCCGAGCCCGACATTCTTCTCCACCGAGAGATGAGCAAACAGATTGTTTTCCTGGAATACCATCGACACCGGCCGCGCCGAAGGCGGCTCGGCGCCGACATCGGCGGCGCCGATCAGCACACGACCGGACTCCGGCGTCTCGAAACCAGCCACCAGATTGAGCAAGGTCGATTTGCCCGAACCGCTTGCCCCCATGATGGCGGTGATCTTAGATGTATCGAATTCGACATCGAACAGGAATGGCGTTTCGCCATAGCTGAACGAGACCTTGTCCAGCCGGACAGTCGTGCCTTTCTCCACAGCGGACGTCACGATCTCTCTCCCCGTCCCAGCCAGTCTGCCGCGACCACCAATGCAAGGCAGACCGCCCCGAGCAGCAAAGCCAGCCCGGCAGCATCGGCCGTGCGATAGCTGCCCATGCGCGCCAGCAGGAGATAGGGCAAGGTCTGCACCGAATCGCTGCCGAACAGCGCGATGACGCCGAGATCGCCGAGCGACAGTGCCATGGCGAAGGCAAAGCCGGTGGCCAGCGGCCGCCGGAGCGATGGCCAGTCGACCAGAAGCAGCCGGTTCCAGCCCGCAATGCCGAGCTGCGCGCACAGCTTTTCATGGCGCTCGCTCGCCGCATCATAGGCCGGGCGCATCGCGCGGATGGCAAAGGGCATCGCCATCACCGCATTGACGGTGACGACCATGACCGGCGCGATGGCAAAGACATCGCTGACCGTGCGCAGCAGGAGAAACCAGCCGGCGCCGATGACGATGGGCGGCACGATGAGGACGAAGCCGGCGCCGGTGTCGGTGGCATGTTCGAGCAATGAACGGGCACTGGACCGGCGGCGCAGCGACAGTGCCCGCCGCGCCATGATCAGCGACAGTGCCAGCGCCACCGAAAGTAGCGCCGCCGAGAAGGCGAGACCGGCGCTGGTCAGCGTCGCCTGACGCACGGCACTCTCGCCCGCCAGCCGGCCGAGATCGGCGCCGAGGCCGGACGCGACGGTGGCCGCCATCGGTCCGGCGACGAACAGCAAGGCGAGCACGATCAGGACGGCGTTGAACGCTGTTTCTGCTTTGCCGGCCAAGTGATAGCGGCGCGGCGCGACAGGCAAATTGGCGTCGCCGGTCACATTGGCGCCGAGCCGCGTCAGCGCCAGCATGACGGCGAAAGTCAGCGCGATCTGTAGCACCGTCAGCGTCACCGCTCGCGCCGGATCGAAGTCGAAACGCAGCGCCTGATAGATGGCGACTTCCAGCGTCGTCGCCGCCGGCCCGCCGCCGAGGATCAGGACGATGGTGAAGGAGGTGATGCAAAGCATGAAGACAAGCCCGGCGACGCCCGGCAGCGCGGCGCGCAGCACCGGCCACTCGATCAGCCGGAAGGCTGGCCTCGCCCCCATGCCGAGCTGGCTCGCCAGCCGCCATTGATCGGCCGGCACCGTTCCCAGCGCTTCGAGGAACAGCCGGGTGGCCAGCGGCAGGTTGAAGAAGACGTGGGCGACGAGGATGCCCGACAGCCCATAGATGTCGGGCCAGCTCTGGCCACCGATCGCGGCGAAATAACCGGCGCGGCCATAGAGCGCCAGTATTCCCAGCGCTCCGACAATTGCCGGCAAGGCAAGGGGCACAGTGAATAGCTGCAGGATGAAGCCGCGTCCGAAGAAGCGCGGATGCCGCGACAGCGCCCGGGCGACGAAGAGCGCCGGTACGGCGGAAAGCAGAGTCGAGAGCGCAGCCTGCCAGAGCGTGAAGCGGACCACGCGCAGGAGATAGAGGTCAAAGGCGGACGCGGCGCCGGAAAGGTCGTGCGCGCCTTCGCGGATAAGGCCGGCGAAGGCGCCACCGATCAGCAGCGCGATTGCCGCAAGCGCGACAATGCCGGCCGTGATGCGGGGGTCAGAGCGTTGCACTCTTTACCGGGCGTCGCGTTCCTTCGCGCCCCCCTCTGTCCTGCCGGACATCTCCCCCACGAGGGGGGAGATTGGCGGTTTTAGCGCTCCGCTCATTCCTGCAGCTTCGGAGATTGGCGAAAGTCAACGTAAAGGCCAATCTCCCCCCTCGTGGGGGAGATGTCCGGCAGGACAGAGGGGGGCGCCGTAGAGCACTCATCTTTTGACTATACAGCCAAAGCTACTTGCTCATCACCGCCAGCCATTCATCCACCCAGGCCTTGCGATTTGCCGCGACCTCTTCCGGGCTGAACAGCAAGGTCTTCGCCGGCTTGACCAGCCTATCAAAAGCCGGATTGAGCGGCTTGTCGGTTTTCCCGGCCGGGAACATCCAGTTGGTCTCCGGAATGACATCCTGGAATTTCGGCCCGGTCATGAAGGCCAGGAACTTCGCCGCCAGCGGATTCTTCGCGCCCGTGGTGGTGATGCCGGCGACCTCGATCTGCAGATACTCGCCTTCCTCGAACGAGGCCGCCTGGTAGCGCCCGGTGTTCTCCGCCACCATGTGGTAGGCCGGCGACGTCGTATAGGAAAGCACCATCGGCGCCTCGCCCTTGGTGAACAGGCCGTAGGCCTCGCTCCAGCCCGGCGTCACCGTCAGCACTTTGCCCTTGAGTTTCGCCCAGGCTTCCGGCGCCTTGTCGCCATAGACCGACTTGACCCACAGCAGCAGGCCGAGGCCCGGCGTCGACGTCCTCGGATCCTGGATGACGATCTTGTCGGCGGCATCGCCCTCGACCAATTTCTTCAGGCTCTTCGGTGGGTTCTTCAGCTTCTCGGTGTCGTAGACGACGGCGAAATAGCCATAATCGTAGGGCACGAAAGTGTCGTCGCTCCAGCCGCCCGGCACGTTGTTTTCAGCCACCGCGCCATGTCGGACAAACAGGCCGGAAGCCTTGGCTTCCGCGGTGAGGTTGGTGTCGAGGCCAAGCACGATATCGGCTTTGGTCGACGCACCTTCGAGCTTGACGCGATTGAGCAGCGCGACGCCGTCGGCCACCGAGACGAAGTCGACGCTGCAGCCGCACTCGGCCTCGAATTCCTTCTTCACCTGGGGGCCTGGACCCCAGTCGGCAGTGAAACTCTCATAGGTATAGATCGTGAGTTTTTCCTGCGCGCACGCAGGGCTTGCCAGTAGCGAAACAGCAAGCCCAAGCGCTGGGACAAGACGGGACAAAAAAATGCGCATCGGCGCCTCCTTCATTCGTGTTGAAAGGAATTGAGGCGTCGGGCTGTCCGAAGCGTCTAATCCCTCCGCCGGTACAAACCGGATCAGGTTCAGCGGGTTGGCGAGACTGCCTCTCAGCCGGTCCGCGAAGATCGCGTCCGGCACCCCGTTAGAGCGTTTCGACACATAGGCCCGGCCAAGGTGCCACGCAAGTGGAAGTTTGCCCGAGCGTGATCCCGGAAAGTGGAATCCGTTTCCGGAAAAAGATCATGCTCCAACAAAGAGTGACGGTGCCGCTCGGCCTTCCGTTTCGTCGGCGGGGCTGGTAAGGGCCAGCGGATATGAGCACATTCACCATCCTGCTTGGCGGCGATCTCGTCCGCACGCCGCGGCTCGACCGCCAGGTCGCGGGCACGCGCGTCATCGCCGCCGACGCCGGCATCGATCATGCCCGCCTGCTCGGCGTGATGCCGGAGCTGTGGGTCGGCGATTTCGATTCCGTGCCGGCGGACCTGCCTGCCGATCTCGCCGCCGTGCCGCGGGAGGTGTTTCCTCCCGAAAAGGACAAGACCGATGGCGAACTGGCGATCGCGGCGGCATTGGAACGCGGCGCCACCAGCCTGGTGCTGGCCGGCGCTTTCGGCGGCAAGCGCGCCGACCACGCCTTCCTCCATCTGGCGCTCAGCCTGCGGCTGGCCGAGGCCGGCACAAAATTGCTGTTGACCAGCGGAGCGCAGGAAGGCGCCCCTCTGCTGCCTGGCAAGGCCGGCTTCGACTATGCCGACGGAACGCTGTTTTCGGTGCTCGGCTTTTCCGATCTTTCGGGCCTCACCGTGTCCGGCGCGAAGTGGCCGCTCGACCATGTCGAGGTCGTGTTCGGCTCGTCGCTGACCATCTCGAACGAGGTCAAGTCCAACACGACCGGGGGCGGCCTCGAAATCGCGCTCGGCCATGGCCGCGCGCTGCTGCTCGCCCACCCCTACCCCTTGCCTGAAAGCTGACATGGCCCCGCCCCTTCTCAACCTCGACGGCATAAGACTGACCTTTGGCGGCACGCCGCTGCTCGATGGCGCCGAACTGACGGCGTCCGCCGGTGACAAGATCGCGCTCGTCGGCCGCAACGGCTCCGGCAAGTCGACGCTCCTGAAGATTGCTGCTGGTCTGATCGAGCCGCAAGACGGCGAGGTCTTCCGCCAGCCTTCGGCAACGGTGCGCTATCTCCCGCAAATGCCCGACATGGACGGCTTTGCCAATGTGCGCGCCTATGTCGAGGCCGGGCTTGGGCCTGCCGACGATCCCTACCGCGCCACATATCTGATGGAGCATCTCGGCCTCGCCGGCACGGAGAACCCCAACGATCTCTCCGGCGGCGAGGCGCGCCGCGCAGCACTTGCCCGCGTCATGGCGCCCGAACCCGATATTCTGCTGCTTGATGAGCCGACGAACCATCTCGATTTGTCGGTCATCGAATGGCTGGAAGAAGAGCTTGTCCGGACGTCTTCGGCGCTGATCGTCATCTCGCACGACCGTCGCTTCCTCGAACGCGTCTCGCGCGCCACTGTCTGGCTCGACCGTGGCCAGACCCGCCGCCTCGACAAGGGCTTTGGCCATTTCGAGGAATGGCGCGACCTTGTGCTGGAAGAGGAAGAGCGCGAACAGCACAAGCTCGGCCGCCAGATCGTGCGCGAGGAGCATTGGCTGCGCTATGGCGTGACGGCTCGCCGCAAACGCAACATGCGCCGCCTGGGCGAACTGCAGACCATGCGCCAGCGTTTTCGCGGCCATCGCGGCGCCGAGGGCTCGGCGACCATGGTGGCCAGCGACGCCGCCGAATCCGGCAAGCTGGTGATCGAGGCCAAGAACATCGAGAAGAGTTTTGGCGACCTGACCGTGGTCAAGGGCTTCTCGACCCGCATCCAGCGCGGCGATCGCGTCGGCCTTGTCGGGCCGAACGGCGCCGGCAAGACGACGCTGGTGAAGATGCTCACCGGCGAGATGAAGCCCGATGCCGGCTCGGTGCGGCTCGGCACCAATCTGGAAATCGCCACGCTCGACCAGAAGCGCGAGGCGGTCGATCCGGCCGAGACCCTGGCGCAGTATCTCACGGACGGGCGCGGCGAAAACCTCGTCATCAATGGCGAGCAGCGCCATGTCGTGTCCTACATGAAGGATTTCCTGTTCAAGCCGGAACAGGCGCGCACCCCGGTGCGCGAGCTGTCCGGCGGCGAACGGGCGCGGCTGCTCCTGGCGCGTGTTCTGGCGCGGCCGGCCAACCTTCTGGTGCTCGACGAGCCGACCAACGATCTCGACATGGAGACGCTGGAACTGTTGCAGGAACTTGTCGCCGGCTTTGCCGGCACGGTCATCCTGGTCAGCCACGACCGCGACTTCCTCGACCGCACCGTCACCAGCATCATCGCCCCGGACGGAGGCGGCCGCTGGATCGAATATGCCGGTGGCTATTCCGACATGCTGGCGCAGCGCGGCGGCACCCGGCTCGACGACCGCAAGGCGCGCGCCAAGGCCGAAGCCAGCGATGCGCCGGCGCCGGGCAAGAGCGAGCCGGCAGCGCCAAAAGGGCCGTCGAAGAAACTGTCGTTCAAGCAGAAATTCGCCCTGGAATCGCTGCCCAAGAAGATCGAGGCGGTAATGGCCTCGATCTCGCGTTTGGAAAACAACATCGCCGATCCCGCCTATTACGAGCGCGACCCGGCCTCGTTCCAAAAGACCATCGCCGCCCTCGACAAGGAACGCGCCACGCTGGCCGCACTCGAGGAAGAGTGGCTGGAACTGGAAATGCTGCGTGAGGAGATGGAGGGGTAGCATTGCCTGCGGTCTTTTATGCGCGTATATTGTGCGCATGAAAGGAGGCATCTCCGTGCTTCAATCGACGCCAAAAACTCAGCGGACCTCTGTCAACACGTCCATTGACTCTCAGTTGATCAAGGACGCCAAAGCGTTGGGCATCAACATCTCCCGCGCTGCCGAAGCAGGGATCGCGAAAGCGATTGCGGCGGAGAAAACGCGTCGATGGCAAGAAGAAAACAGGGAAGCCATCGAAAGCTCCAACGAATATGTCCGAAAGAACGGACTGCCATTGGCTAAACACCGGCCGTTCTGATGGCGCGTTACGATTTCTATCGGAGTACCGAGAGCGACGGTTATCTTCTCGACGTGCAGTCAGATATGCTTGAAGGGCTGAGCACCAGGGTGGTCGTTCCTTTGATGCCGCCCGAGATTGCCCCGCTTCCTGGCCGCCGCCTGAACCCGACCTTCGCTATAAACGGCAAAGATCTTGTGATGGTCACACAGTTTGTGTCGGCCTTCAGCGCGTCCGAATTGCGGATGCCAGAGGGAAACCTTTCTAGACATCACGACGACATCGTCGCCGCCCTCGACATGCTGTTCCAGGGCTTCTGAGCGAAGGCAGCCGCTACTGCCGCCCGTCAACCTGCCGTCTTGGCCTGCCAGGCCTTCAGCGCCTCGTCGAACACCTTCTCGCCCGGAATGCCCTTTTCCATGGTCAGCAGCGCCCGGCGTCCGGTCTTGTAGACCACCGGCACGTCGATCCAGTCCTGGCCTCGAAGCAAGGTCATATTGGCGTCCTCGTCGGCCTTGGTGTCGTTGAGCGCCACCAGGAAGAAGCCGTCGGCGATCTTGGCCGGAATGCCGATCAGCGGGCTGCCGGCATCCTGTTCCGAACTCTTCATGGCGACGCGCAGGATGTTGTCGACGCCACCGCCGTCAAAGCCCTCGGGCGTCAGGAAGATCATCTCGATGATGTGGCTGGCCGGCAGCGTCTGGTCGGTATTGCGGCGGATGGTCATGCGCAGCTGGATGTCCTTGCCGGGAATGGTCGCCTCGGCGCGGATCGCCGGCTCGGGCGGCAGGTCGCCGCCGGGCGATTCCTGCACCAGCGACCAGACGATGCTGCCGGGTTCGGCCGAACCTTGCGCGGTCGAGGTGCGTTCCTCGTAGAAGATCGCCTTCTGGCCGACCGCAACGGTCGGCGCGGGAGCGGCGGCCGCCGGCGCAGCGGGCGGCGTGGCGGCGGCATCAGCCGGTGCTGCCCCAT
>NZ_AYWH01000007.1:0-538321 GCF_000502555.1 Mesorhizobium sp. LNJC394B00 | reverse complement strand
GTCCGCCCCGAACTGGAGCCGACGCTGCACGAGGACGCGTTCGACGTCGGCGCCATGCTGCTGCCGTGGTCTGTCACCCGGGCAGGAACGTCAAGGCTAGCGCAGGTCGGCACTCGATATCGGTTGGAGTGCCGACGGTCGGTTATCAGCCGGGGACGACCGCGGCGCGGAAGCGCGCCACGAAGTCGTCGAGCTCCGGCCGCTCCATGTCGGAAATCGCCCAGTAGGAGAAGGCGCCGTCGCTCCATTGCACCAGCGAGAAGCCGCCCTCCGAGAGATCGACGGGGTCGGTCACCGCCCCGGCATTTTGCGGCTCGGCGACAAGGGTGATCAAATGCTCGCGGTGGCGATAAACCAGCGCCGGCATTGCCCGGCCGCCGATGACCTCGACCCTGCCACCGATGAGCGCAAATCCGTCTTTCACCATATTAGGAGCCGGCGGCGAAAGGCCGAGCCTTGCATCGAGCCATGGCTTTACGGTGTGCCGGTCCGACGAGACTACATCGACGGGGCTGGTCGCCAGCAGGCTGCGTTGGTGGCCGCTGGCCACGCCTGCGGCAAAGCTATCGGCTACGCTAGGCTGCATCGCCCATTGCGTCGCGCCGCTGGCCAGAACAGCGCTGATCATGATCGAGGCCGCCNCGCCGCTCGACAGCCATGGCCGCGGCGGCGTCAAGCTCGCCATCTATCAGCGCGTGCAGCATCAGGTTCATGCCGGCGGCGTCCTCGGGCAATCCATCGTTGTGCGCACTCATTGCGCCCTCCCAAGGTCAGAGATCAGCAGGCCACGCGCCCGCGCCAGCCGCGACATCACCGTGCCCATCGGCACGCCCAGNCTCCCAAGGTCAGAGATCAGCAGGCCACGCGCCCGCGCCAGCCGCGACATCACCGTGCCCATCGGCACGCCCAGCATGGCTGCGATATCGCGGTAGGCGAGGCCATTGACGTCGCGCAGCACGAGCGTTTCTCGAAATGGTTGCGGCAGAGCGGCGATCGCCGCTTCCAGGGCCGCCACGTCTGCCCTGGCAATCAGGCTCGCCTCCGGGCTTTCGCTCTCACTCAGATCGACTGCGTGAGCGGCGCTCACCTCGTCGAGATCACCGAGGTCGCCCACCGAGACGATGCTGCGCGGGCGATTGCGCGCCAGCCATGTGTANGCTCACCTCGTCGAGATCACCGAGGTCGCCCACCGAGACGATGCTGCGCGGGCGATTGCGCGCCAGCCATGTGTAACACGAGTTGCGAACGATGGTGAGCAGCCAGGCACGTGCATTGCCGCCGGCATAGCTTGCGATGTTGGCGTGTGCCTTCATGCAGGCGTCCTGCACGACANATTGCCGGTCAGCCAGCGGGCCAGCGAAAGCGCGTCGGCGAGATGGGGCATTACCACTTCGCCGAAGCGGTCGGCTCGCGCATTGCTGCTCAGCATCGGTACACCGTCACATGCGCCTCGCCTTGAGTGCTCATGGGGCGAGAATGGTTCTGCGTTGCGATCGAACCCAGAGGAAACATCCCGGGTCGCCAACTGCGTTGAATGTGAGGGCAAACGTCGCATCGGTGTCAATCACGCACTGGACCGCAAACATGCATCCAGATGGATGCTTCTCGAGCACAAGCATTGCCGAATTCACGACCCATTTCGCATGCGCGGCACCTGAGCTTTCCCGATCCCGACCGCGGCAGCACCTTCGGCAGACAGGTGAGCCAGCCGGCCGCAGGCGGCCGACCTATCGCCTTCCAGAGGTCCTGGAACTCGTCGACCGATACCGTCGTGCTCGGCAATGTGTGGGTTTGCAGTGCGGCGTCCCTTCAAGGTCAATCAGCAGCTCATGCATGGAGGACCAGGGCAAGCGGCTTTTTATTCCCGGACAGCGTGATTCTTTCTCGGCGATGTGATTGGTCCGGGCGCCCTGGTTTTGGCATTGCGTTTGATGAAACTACTCGATCGTCCGGCGTCAATCCCAATCCTGCAGAACCAGCTTATTCGTGAGATGCACTACTGGCTGCTGACAGGTCGCCACGGTGCAGGCATCCACGCGCTCGGGAATCACCGACAGCCATGCAAGCCCATCGCGCCGGCCGTCGCGCTTATCACCCGCGAGGGATGTTCGAAACAGCTTTGGCAAGAACCAGATCGCGGCCTAGGTCACGAGCTTAGACTGCCTCCAACCTTGCTGGGGTGGTGCCGACTCCGTGATTGAGAGCGGCATGGAACGGCCGAAACGTTTTTGCGCGGGATTGTAGCAACAACGTGTCGAATTTGGTAACTGCTCGTACGCGAGCCGCTCGCCCCTGGTACTGGGCAAGCGATCTGCACCGGGCAAAAGGGGCAGGGGCTTGAGTACACAGGTTGCGGCGACGGCCAACTGTACGATCCGGAATTCGGGCCATGGGATGGATTCCTTGGTTTGGGAATGGGACTGCTCGCTCGCACCCTTGCCCTCGTCACGACGGTGCTAAGGCTGCGGCGGCAGTTAACGTTTCGACCTACTAGGCCTTCATACACGAGGAGCCATTGCGTCGCGCCGGTGGCCAGGAGGTTCGTGGACACGCCAAGCTGCGTGGGTAGTAAGATACTCGATGCCATCACTACGCGGGATTGACGGGTTGAGTGTTCCCGGACTGAAGTTTTTGGACAGGGTGGGTTGCCGAGCAACTCCCCATTGCGGCGCGAGACGATCCGATCGCCGCCAGCGACTTGGCAGATCAATTGATGAAAGCGGCCGAGAAGCGGCATCGTAGCGCCAGCTGGTTATGTACCATGAAAGCAGCAAAAAATGTGTTACGCGTTGTGATACCTATTGTGATACAAATCGGCTGTCGACGCTAGGAAAAACATCGTAAATACAATCGTGTAGAGCCGAAGCCGATCCAGCCAACGGTACCATCGAATTTCCCGCTAAAGTCTTGATTGCCGATCCCGGCGATCCACGGGAGATCAAGACCTGTATGGCGCTGTCGGCAGGCAGGAAGACCCTGACTGCACACACACCGCGGTGCAGATACCCGCGCCGCATCTAAGGTTTCATTTTACTCCAGCGGTTCGTCGGTCGGCCGAGGCGTCGTGCCTGCCTGACGAGGACGGCCGGCATTGCGATTTGCAACGCGGCTGTCGAGTGGCGATCTGGACGCTTCCTGGGCGCCAGCGGCCTTGGGCACAGTCGGCCTGGCGCCGGAATCGCTGTCTTCAGCGTCGCGACGGGGATGTGGCAGGCCGGCGGCGTCAGGCGATCCGACCGAAGGTGTGGCGGCCGGGTTTGTCGATGCGGGTTTGTCCTTGGCCATTTTCAACTCTCGCCTTTTCAGCATGCAGACGGCCGGACAACAAAGTCGGGCCATTGGACAGAACGGTCTGCCGTGCGGGCGCATCACGACTTTGATGCAGCCGTCCTCCTTGTCGCGGAAGGTTTTGTAAAG
The DNA here is from genome assembly GCF_000502555.1 of Mesorhizobium sp. LNJC394B00. NCBI lineage: Bacteria > Pseudomonadati > Pseudomonadota > Alphaproteobacteria > Hyphomicrobiales > Phyllobacteriaceae > Mesorhizobium > Mesorhizobium sp. LNJC394B00. The sequence continues at coordinate 534,904 of NZ_AYWH01000007.1, read as the reverse complement.
TGCGGGCCCGGCCTTGAGGCCAGCCTGATGGGTGATCACGAATGACGGGTCGATATCGCCGTTCCGAACTTTCTGCAGCGATGTCGCGTTCATCCTGGATCGTCGGATCGGCCACCTGTTCGCAACGTATGTCGCCTTTGCCGTGCCATGTGAGGGCCTTCATGTGCTGTTCCTTGACGACAAGCTCTGCGAGCCCGAACTTGGCTTGATGTGAAATGTTCCCGCTTCGAACGAGCATCCGGCCTCAACCCTTGGCGGCCGAGCCGGGTTCGGCCATGCCGCAATGCTGCTCGGCCAGGGTGCCGGCCGGCGTGCCATGCGCCGCTGCAACCTGCAGCTTGTTTTTCCAGCCGCTGATCGCCTGCTGCCACGACCGCATCCCTGATCGCTTCGCAGGGCAGAGGTTTGGCGCAAGCGCAGGATCTGCTATCGCGCCAGAATCGCGGCGACAACGAAAACGACGGCGGCAACGACGACAAGCGCGACAATGGCCAGCACCGGGCCGTTTTTACTCGGGGCCGGGGCGCGCTCGTCGTCCGGCCGCCGCATCGCATTGGCGAAGCTTGCTTGATTAGCGAAAGCCGGCGTGCCCGTCGCTGCGGGAACCGGCACGGCGCAGGTGTCTGCTGCTTCGGCATCGGTTTCCATAGGCGCCGCCGCCGGGTCGAATCCCGGCGTCTTGTCCTCTGTCACCCCAGACTGAATATCGCCTCTGTCTTCGGCCGGGTTACGTTCGACGTTCATGATGATGCTCCTGCCGCTGGCCCGGGCTTCCCCAACCGCGAGCGGATCAGGATGTTCCATCGGGCGGAATCGCCAACAACGAGGAGCAAATTCAGATAGCCTTCAAACAGATGTCCCTGGTGGCAACGCGGGCCTTGCAACCGGTCAGCACCGGATTGGTGGTCTCGTTGTAGTCGGCCATGGTCGGCAACGCGGCAGATTCGGCAAAGTTCCAGTCTGGCTCGCAATGCCCGCTTACGCACACCGCCGCTCGTTGACCTTGAGCTGGCTCGTTCCAGCCACTCCAACCCAAATTGCCAGTCCGGCTCCCGGCGGCGCGCTGTTTGGATTCCGTGGGAACATCAACAGCGCCAGCGAGTTCGGTATGTGCAGCGAGTTCCCTGTTCGCCGCATGGCCAACATCCGGAGCTCTTGACTGCCCGCGTCTTCGCTCCTGGAGCGCGGGCCACTCCTCTTAGCCCAGGGTTGCGATCATGAGCAGAAACATTCCGGAAAAGCGGGCCAGGCAGGGTGGCTTGGGGCGACCGGTCCTTGGCGTGCTCTTGGCAGGCCTTGTCTTGGCGCTCGTTGCCTGGGGGATCGCTGAAATCTATGGCGAGCAGGCTAAGACACCGGCGACACAGCAAAACAGCCGGGTTCCATCGCCAGATACTTACAGCCCAAATCCTGGCCGAACGGACCCTGCAAACTCCAAGGCCGATGATGTGAATGGCGAACCGGTGGACCGAAATCCCAAGCTCGACAAGGATCCCACGCCGCGATCAAGCACTGGCGGGGATCAGCCAGGAACGCCGCCAGCTCAACCTGCTTCGCCATAGCGTTCGCACTAGTTGATAAACACAATTCAAACAGATGCGGAAATGTGGAGCGGCGATTTCAGCCAATTTCAAGAGCCGGGTCTGTCAATAATCGCCGGCGCTCTCTGATAGCTGGGGAGCCACAAAACCTCCGCTGATTCTTACCGCTTGCTGGATGGCACTGGCGGCTCCAGACCGACTGCGCGCTGTGTCACGCCGGCAGACCTTTGCACCTCTGGGCGCTTTTGAACTTGCAAGTCGATGGAATCGGGCAAGCTGGGTGTAGATGATGCAGTCGTCATCTTATCGAGGTCCGGCAGCAACACCATCTTTGCGTAGCGTGGAGGAACCAGATGGCCTCCGAAAACAGCGAATATCCCGCACACGAATAAAGCGAGAAGCAGGGCCGTAAGCAAATCTGTGAAAATCTCGACAAATCTCATGTGCTCGCTCCGCGCGTAAGGATCCCGCCGCGCTCTCGACAGTAAGAGCGGCGGGATCCTCAACCGGCGATGAAGGGACTTTGATCGACGGTCTTCTCCTAATGTGGCTTCCGGTTGCGTGTTCCCTGGTTCGGACCTTATCCACCGACTATGGGACTAAGGTCCGGAACCTAAATCGAACCAATGGGGAAGAGCGGAATCCATGTGCCTTTAAGAGGCTTCAACCTGAGGGCACGACGGCTGATCGTCAGCCTCCCGCCAGAGACAGTCCACGGGCGCGCTCGCGCAGCAACGCAAGCAGTTCGTCGCGCCGTGGCTCCGGCGTGTCGACGGGTAACACCAAACACAAGGTCCTTTTGATGACGCCGTGGCCGTCACGGATCGGGGCCGCCATGCACCAGGTGAAACGGTCGGCCAGGGCTGTGGTCTCGCTGAAACCCTGCCGGTGGGCCAAGGCAACATCGGCAAAGAATTCGGCTGGTGCAATGATGCGGCCGTCGGGAAGCTTGTAGTCGCCAGATGGGATGAAATCCCTCAACTCTTGCTCGTTCATATGGCCGAGGAGCAGCCGTCCGGATGCCGTCCATGGGATCGGCACCTCAACCCCGACATCGCTTGAAATCCGGAACGGGCCCGGCGAATCTCGGCAGTCAAGAACGACGTATTTGTTGCCACGCAGGCCGCATAGCTGGACCGTCTCGCCTGTCTCGGCGGCCAACTTATCCAAGGTCTCGATGATGCGACGGTAATGGGCGTTGTGATGTGAGTAGGCCCAGCCGAACAGATGCATGGCGCGTCCGAAATAGACGTAACCTTCACCGCCGACGTTTTCGAGCATTTCGGCGTCGAGCAGGCTGTTGACGATCTCGTAGGTGGTCGAACGCGGCGCGCCGATCATCTTGGCGATGTCGCCGACGCGCATTGGCGCGCGGTGCCGCAGCAAAGCCTCGAGCAGCATGATGACGCGGTCAATGCCGCGTCGTCGTTCGCCATTGCGCGGCTCCGCGCCGGCTTCCTTCCCGATCGCATCGTTAGTGCCGTCGCTCATGACCATCCGCCAAAATCATTTCGGTTCTCGTCTCAAGGCGCTTGAAAGATGTCAAGGCTCGGTCTAGCATCCAATTTGTCCGATATACAGACACATTGTCTGAAATACCAGACAAACTAACGAGCCTGACGCAGACAAATCCCGAGAGGACACACGGTTTCCAAGATCCGGCGACCGACGGGTTTCCTCGCCCTTGTTCTGCACGTCGAGGCCACAACCTCTGAAGGGAACAGTCATGATGAAATCACCGTTTTTCGCATCCGCCAGCGCGCTTTGCCTCGGTCTCGTGCTGAGCTTTGGCGCCGGCTCGGCAGCCAATGCCGCCGCCAACTGCATCAAGGGCGACCGCAAGGCGCCGTACACGATCGGCTGGGCCAACATCTATTCCGTGCCGACCTGGATGAAGCAGACCCAAGGCACGATCGAAGCCGAAGTCGAGACCCTGAAGAAGCAGGGACTGGTCGACAAGCTCGTCGTCACCGACGCTCAGGGCGATGCCAACGTCCAGATCCAGCAGATCCAGTCGATGATCGATTCCGATGTCGACGCCATCATCCTGATCGCCGGTTCGTCGACCGCACCTGCACGCGTTCTGGCCGATGCCTGCGCCAAGGGCATCGCCATCATCAACTTCGACAGCCTCGTCGACACCGACAAGGTCACCGCCAAGGTCAACACCGATTCTTCGCAATGGGGCGGCCAGGCCGCCAAGTTCCTGATCGACGCCATCGGCGGCAAGGGCAAGATCCTGATCCTCAATGGCCCCGCCGGGGTTTCGGTCAGCGATGACAGGCGCAAAGGCGCCGACGCTGAGCTCAAGGCCCATCCCGACGTGACGGTGCTTGCCGAGACCAACACGCCCTACAACGTCGCGCCGGCACAGGAAGCCGTCACCAGCCTGCTCTTCGCCAACCCCGAGATCGACGGCATCCTGTCGCTCGGCGGCGCTCTGTCGGCAGGCGCCGTGCTGGCCCTCGACAAGCAGGGCCGTGAACAGGTGCCGATCACCGGTGAGAACGCCCGGCAGTTTTTGGAACTCTGGAAAGAAAAGGGCTTGAAGAGCTGGGCGACGATGCAGCCGAACTGGCTCGGCGCCTTCGCCACCTACACCGCCGTTCAGGCGCTGGAAGGCAAGGATGTGCCGGCTTTCGTCAAGATTCCGCTGCCGGTGATCGACAATTCCAACATCGACGAATACCTCGCCCGGGCCAAGGACTTCCCGGCTGACGGCTACATCTTTTCTCCTTACGATGAGGAGCTGTTCAAGAAGCTGCTGGCTCAGAAATAAGCCTGAAGGGTTGTAGCGTTGACAACCATGGCTCCGCTGCTCGCGGCGCGCGGGGTGTCGAAGTCTTTCTTCGGCAACCCCGTCCTGCGCGACGTTTCAATCGCTCTCCAGCCGGGCCGCGTGCATGCGCTGCTCGGCGAGAACGGCGCCGGAAAGTCGACCTTGATCAACCTTTTGTCCGGCGCCTTGAGACCGGATGGCGGGACCATCGAGGTCGATGGAAGCGCGGTCTCACGCATGACGCCAGCTGTTGCGCGGCAGGCCGGCATCGCCGTCGTCCAGCAGGAACTCAGCCTGACGGCCAGTCTTTCCATCGCCGAAAATGTTGGTCTCGGCGCCTATCCCAAACGGTTCGGCCTGATCGACTACCGCGAACTCGCTGCGCGGGCGAGGGCCGCATGCGAACTTGTCGGGCTGCACGAGCCGCTGTCGACGCCGGTCGGGCATCTGTCGCTCGGCCGCCGCCAAATGGTGGAGATCGCCAAGGCGCTCTACCGCCGGCCGCGCGTGCTCATTCTCGACGAACCGACATCGTCGCTATCGGCAACCGAAACCAAAATCCTCACCGATCTGCTGCAGCGGTTGCGCGGCGAAGGCATCGCCATTCTCTACATCTCGCACCGACTGAACGAAGTCATGGCGCTGTGCCAGCACGTCACCGTTCTGAAGGACGGCACCTGCACGGCCGACCGCACCCTGGAAGGCACCGACGCCGCCGGGTTGGTTCGGCTGATGGTCGGCCGCGATCCCGGTGATCTTTTTCCGCAATGGCAGCCTTCCAGTTTGCCTGCCAACGCTATCTCTGTCCGAAATCTTTCGGCCGGCCTGATGCGCGACGTCGATCTGGATATCAAAACGGGCGAAGTGCTTGGCATTGGCGGCCTGGTCGGGCAAGGGCAGGAAGATCTGCTGCTCGGTCTCTACGGCGCCATTCCGGCACGGACGGCGTCGGCGACCGTCAACGGCGCCTCCGGCCTGCCCGGCGGCGTGCCGAAAGCCAACGCGCTGGGGCTGGCCTATGTGCCCGCGGATCGCAAGCGCGAGGGCCTGCACCTGATCCATCCCATCATCACCAACATGATGCTGCCCGCCTTTGCCAGGCTGCCGGCGCTGAAGCTGCGCAGCCGCCGCGCAGAGCGCGAGACGGCCAAAAGCCTTGCCGCCCAACTCGGCATCAAGGGTCACCTCGGCCGGGCGGCGCAGGCTCTATCGGGCGGCAACCAGCAGAAGGTGGCGCTGGCGAAATGGATGCCGCACGACCCGTTGGTGCTTCTGCTCAACGATCCGACGCGCGGCGTCGACGTCGAAACCAAGCGTGAGATCTACATGATGCTTCGCAATTTCGCCGCCGCCGGCAAGGCGGTCGTGCTGCTCAGTTCCGACACGCCCGAACTCGTGCACCTTTGCGACCGTGTAGCCATCGTCCGCGAAGGCCGCATCGTCGCCATGCTGGCGCGTGGAGCGCTGAGCGAGGAAGCCATCGTCTCCGCGGCGATGGGCGCCGAACAGCGGAAGGTTGCGGCATGAACACATCTTCCTCCGCCCGGCAGACCGGCGCGCTCTACTGGCCGGTGCAACTGCGTCGCAATGTCGGCGTGCGCAGCCTGTTTGCCGTCGTCCTGGTGTTTCTCATCGCCTATGGCGTCCTCTTTCCGGGTCTGTTCACGGCGTCCGGCTTCGCCAAATTCACGCAGAGCTGGTTTCCATTGGCTCTGGTCGCGATGGCGCAGGCGATCCTGATGCTCACCGGCGGCATCAGCCTGGCCATCGGCGCGACGGTCAGCTTGGGCGCGGTCATCGCCGCGACGACGATGGCCGGGCCGCTGGGCGTCGCCGGGGGCACTGCCGCGGTGGCGCTGACGGGCCTCGGCATCGGGGCGGCGACCGGCTTCATCGTGGTACGGCTTCGGCTGCCGGCCATCGTGGTGACGCTTGCCGGGTCGTTCATCATCGGCGGCGCCGCACTGCTGATCCTGCCGCGGCCCGGCGGCGCAATCCCGGCGTGGCTGTCCGACCTGCTTGCCGGCAACACACCGGCGGCATTCGTGCTGCTGGTGCTCATCGTTCTCCTGTGGAAGCTCTATCTCGCCACGCCGCTTGGCTTGAGCCTCTATGCCGCCGGCGAGAATCCGGTCGGCGCCTATCGCTCCGGCGTGCCGGTCGACGGCGCGCGCATTGCGGCCTATGCGATCAGCGGTCTGCTCTCCACCGGCGCCGGCTTGTTCGTCGCCGCACAGACCGGTTCGGGCGACCCGGTCATCGGCGCCGCCTTTACCCTGAACTCGATTGCCGCTGCGGTGCTCGGCGGCATCGGCTTCCTCGGCGGCCAGGGCACGATGCGCGGCGCGCTTGCCGGCAGCCTGCTGCTCAGCCTGATGATCAGCGTCATGTTCTTCCTCGGCTTCACGCCGGTCGCACAATATGTGGCCCAGGGCCTGATCATCATCGGCGCGGTCGCCATCCCGCAATTCCGCAAGGCACAGCAATGACAGCATGGAATGACAGCGCGGGCGGCAAACGCGCCCTGACGGTCCTGCGCAGCCGGCCGTTTCTCACCGTTGCCATCGTTGCCGCGGTCTGGATCGTGGCGAGCTTCGTTTCGCGCGGCTTCGGCGCTTATGGCCATCTGCGCTATCTGGTGGAGCTCGGCGCCGTCATCGGCCTGGTTGCCGCGGGCCAGACTTTTGTGGTGATCGCCGGCGGCATCGACCTTTCCGTCGCGGCCATCGTCACGGTCAGCGCCGTCAGCCTGCCGCTGCTGTCGTGGCAGGTGGATCCGACCGGCATCACCGCCATTCTTGCCGTTCTGGTGCTGACCACGGCAATCGGCCTGGTCAACGGGCTCGGCGTCGCTTTGCTGCGCGTCCACCCGATGATCATGACATTGGCCATGGCGACATTCTTGCAGGGTCTGTTGATCATCATCGCCGGCGGCAGCGCCGTGACCGCCGAGAACCCGCTGGTCCACTGGCTCGGCAATGGCCGGCCGGCCGGCATTCCCGCTGGCGTATTGTTGTGGGTGGTCGTCTCGGCGATCGTGCTGACCACGATGCATGCGACATCGCTCGGCGCCCGGATTTTTGCCATGGGCGCCAACCCGCTTGCCGCGGCGCTGTCCGGTGTTCCGGTCACGTCCACGACGCTTGCGGTCTACGGCATCAGCGGCTTCTGCTCGGGACTTGCCGGCGTGCTCGTGTTGGGCATGAACGGACAGGGCTATGTCGGCATCGGCGATCCCTATCTGCTCGCCTCGATTGCCGCCGTGGTCCTCGGTGGCACCTCGATCCTCGGCGGGCTTGGCACCTATGCCGGCACCATCCCCGGCGCCATCCTGCTGGTCACCATCACCGCGCTGATCACCGTCGTCAACGCATCGCCCGGCTGGCGCAGCATCCTGTTCGGCTCGCTGATCCTCGGCCTGCTGCTGCTCTCAGGCCGGGAGCAGGCGCGCCGATGACACATCGTCGAGCCGATAGATGCGCCTTGCGTTGCCGAAGAACAGCGCCGTCTGCTCGTCGGCGGAAAAGTCCGCTGTGATGGTTTTGAAGCCGTCATATATGTCATCGAACGAGGCATGCAGGCCGGCGACCGGAAAGTCGCTGCCGAACATGGCGCGACCGGTGCCGAAACAATCGATGCAATGCAGGACGACGGGCTTCAGGCTGTCGAGCGTCCAGTCATGATCGTAGGCGACCAGATCCGATATTTTGATGGCGACGTTGTCGCATTGCGACAGAAGCCGCAGCCCGTCGCGCCACACCTGCATGCCATCGGCGTCGCGGTCGATCGGGCTACCGCAATGGTTGAGCACGAATTGCTGATCGGGGAAGGCCCTGGCAAGCAGCCCCGCGTCGGCGAGCTGGCGCGGAAACACCATCATGTCGAAGGCCAGCCGATGCTGGCCAAGCAAGGCAAGCCCGGCGCGCCAGGCCGGATCGTCCATGATGCCGTCACGGGCCGCAAAACGGCGGGCAGGGTCGGGATCCCAGCTCAATATGTCGCGCACGCCGGCGACACGCTCGAACGCGGCTTGCGCTTCGATCAGCGCCGGCGCCTGGCGATCGGCGAGCGGCACGTGAACGACATAGCGGGCGGCGACGCCGCGCGATTTGTCGAGTGTTTCAAGCCAGCGCGTTTCTCCGATGCAGTCGCCACTCGCCCAGCCGGCTTCGACATGGACGGTGGCGACGACATTATGCCCTATGGCATCGCGCGCATAATCCCCGGGCAGATAGTTCCGCCGCAAGGGGCCAAGCTCGCCGAGGCCGCCGCGCTCGCTGGCCGTGGCGGCGAGCCAGGGATGCCGTCCCAGTCTGAGATCCCAAAGATGATGATGGGCGTCGATGATCGGTCCGGCGTAAGGTTCTGGCACGTATCTCTCTCAGGCTGTGACCGGCGATCGATCCTGGCTTCGTTCTGCGACGGTAAAAGGGTTAGCATCGCATGACTGAAAACTCACCGGTTCCAGCCCTTTCGGTGCGCGAAAATTTTCGGCTCGACGACCGCATCCGCGGCGTGCCTCCCGGCACAACCGGGCTGGACAGCAGCCTTGTCGCGGCCGAGCACTGGCATCCGGCCGATGGACGCATGGCGCTTCCGGTGCTGACCCTCGACGAGGCGGCCTTCTCCGCCAATCGCGACCTGTTCCTGCGCTATGCGCGCGAACACAATGTTGCGATCGCTCCGCATGCCAAGACGCCGATGGCGCCCGATCTTACCCGGTCGCTGGTCGAGGCCGGCGCATGGGGCACGACGGTCGCCGACATCAGGCAAGCGACAGTGATGCTGAAGGCCGGCTTGACACGGCTGATCATCGCCAATGAGGTTGGAGGAGCCGGCGGCGCCAACCGGCTGGCCGTGCTTGCTGGTGCCTGGCCGGATGCCGAGCTCTATGTCTTTGCCGACTCGATCGACGCCGTGAACGCGCTTGCCGAGGCTTGGCGCGCCAATGCGGCGCTGCCGCCGCTGCGCGTGCTGGTCGAACTTGGTGCGGGCAGGGCGGGCGCCCGCACCACCGCGCAAGCCGAGGCCATCGCCGATGCGATCACGGCTGCCGGCGGGCGGCTGCTGATCGCCGGCGTTGCGACCTATGAAGGGGCGGCGGCGCAACCCGAGCCCGGTCGCACCGATGAGGTGATATCCGGCCTGCTGGCAATGACCGCCGACATGTTCCTGCGGCTGCGTGCCCGCGTCGGCGGCGACGCACCGCTGATCGTCACAGCCGGCGGCTCCGCCTTCTTCGACCAGGTGGTCGCGGCGCTTGCACCCCTCGTTTCCAGCGACGGCAACGCAACGCTGGTGCTGCGCAACGGCGCCATCTTCTTCCACGACCACGGCACCTATGACCGTTCGCTCGGCGCCCTCGATGCCCGCAAAGGTTTTGCCATAGGCGGCATCAGCGCTTCGGCGCGGCATTCCTTTCGCCCTGCGCTACGCCTTTGGGCCGAAGTGCTGTCGCGTCCGGAGCCGGGCCTTGTCATCTGCGGCATGGGCATGCGCGACGTGTCGTTCGACCAGGGCTTTCCAACGCCGCTCACCGTCTTTCGTGCCTGCAAGCCGCTGCCGATGCCGGCGGCGCGCGCCGAGGTGGTCAAGCTCAACGACCAGCATTCCTTCCTGTCGATTGCACCGAGCGACGACGTGGCCGTCGGCGACGTCGTCGAATTCGGCATCTCGCATCCCTGCACCTGCCTCGACCGTTATCGCGTGATCTTCGGCGTCGACGCGACCGGCCACGTCCGCCACGCTTTCCCCACCTGGTTCGGCTGACCAGATCCCCCAAAAAGAGAACCTCGAAAGGATCCGATATGATCAAGTATTTTCAGTCCGGCTCGCGCATGTCGCAGGCAGTCGTCTATGGCGGCCTCGTTCACATAGCCGGCCAAGTGGCCAACGATCGCAAGGCCGGCATCGAAGGCCAGACCAGCGACGTGCTTGCCAAAGTCGAGGCGCTGCTGGTCGAGGTCGGCAGCAGCAAGTCGAAGCTGGTGGCGGTCAACATCTTCCTGCCGCAGATCGGTGATTTCGAGGCCATGAACAGCATCTACGATGCCTGGATCGATCCTGCCCGCCTGCCGGCGCGGGCCTGCGTCGAGGCGCGGCTTGCCGACCCTGATCTCCGCATCGAAATCACCGCGGTCGCGGCGGTCTGACCATGCACACCGGCCTCGCCCACACGCTCGATTTCGACCGCGACGGCAAGACGCTCAGCCATCTAAGCATTCCGTTCTCGATCGATCGCTCGCCCTACTTTCAGGTCAAGGTGCCGATCTGCCTCATCCGCAATGGCGACGGCCCGTCACTGCTTTTGATGGCCGGCAATCACGGCGACGAATATGAGGGCGAGCTGTCGCTGGCAAAACTGGCGCGCCGGCTCGATCCGAAGCGGATCAAGGGCCGCATCACCATCATGCCGATGGCCAACGCCCCTGCGGTGATGGCCGCCAAGCGCTGCTCGCCGCTCGACGGCGGCAATCTCAACCGGGCGTTTCCCGGCGATCCCTCGGGAACGCCGACAAGCCGGCTCGCCAATTTCCTTGAGACGGAGCTGTTTCCTCGTCACGACGTCGTCTTCGATATCCATTCGGGCGGCACGTCGATGGAGCATCTGCCGACCGCGCTGGTCGAACGCAACGCCGATCCCGAGCGCCACCGGCGTGGCGTCGAGCTGATGCGCACGCTCGGCATGCCCTACGGCTTTATCGCTGACAACGGCCAGGCCTCGCCAACCTCGATGGGCGCAGCGCGCCGCGCCGGCGCCGTCGGCGTCAGCGGTGAGTTCGGCGGCGGTGGCACCGCAACGGTCGATTCGATGGCGATCACGGCCCGCGCGCTCGACCGTCTGATGATAGCAATGGGTGTGGTCGACGCGCCGGTTCTTGGCGCGGGCGAAAAGCCTTCGGCGCCGACAAGGCTGCTGTCCCTGTCCAGGCACAGCCAGGGCCTCTATGCCACCCGCCGCGGCTGGTTCGAGCCCGCCGCCAGGCTCGGCGACAGTGTCACTTCAGGACAATTGGCCGGCTGGTACCACGATCTCGAGCGGCTCGATGTTGCCGAGGAGGCCCTGCATTTCGCCGAAAGCGGCTTGGTGCTGTCGCGCCGGCTGCACACGATGTGTGAGGCGGGCGACTGCCTAATGCAGGTCGCAGAGCCGGTCGACGGCTGAGCCAAAGGCAGAGGATATTCCATGCAGCAACTGTCCATGTGGACCTATCCCTGGGACATCCAGGATCTCGGCCTGGAGACGGTCGAACGTGATCTTGTCGAGCGCGCCGGGCTCAACATGATCAGCCTGGCGACATCCTATCATGCCGGGCGCTTCCTGCAGCCGCGCAGCCCGCGCCGCAAGGCCTATTTCCCTGAGGACGGCACCATCTATTTCAAGCCGACCGCTGCGCGCTGGGGAAGTCTAGCCATCCAGCCCAAGGTGGCTGACGTGATCACTGAGGGCGGCGACGTGCTCGGTCAGCTCATCCGCCGTCGCGACGCGGGCGGACTAGGAGTTTCGTGCTGGACGGTCTGCCTGCACAACACCCGCCTGGGCATGCTGCATCCGCAGGCCGTCACCCGCAACGCCTTCGGCGATGCCAATTACTACAATCTCTGCCCCTCCCATCCCGATGCGCGCGCCTATGTCCGCGCGCTGATCGCCGACATCTCGCACAGCTACCGGCCGGACCGGATAGAACTTGAAAGCCCGTCCTTCATGGGCTTTGCCCATGAATACCATCACGAGAAGGACGGTGTCGGGCTGACGCCGGAAGACGATTTTCTTTTGTCTCTGTGCTTCTGTCCGTCCTGCGTCTCCCGTGCGGCAAAAGCCGGCATCGATGCCGAGGCGGCGAGCAAGCTCACCAGGCAATGGATCGTCGAGACCTGCGAGCGTGCGGTGCCTGAGCGGCGCTTTCCCAATTTTCCCGCCTGCGGGCTCGACGCCTTTGCCCCATGGCCGGAACTCCATGCCTATCTCTTGTGGCGATTCGAGCCAGTGACCAGCCTGGTCGCCGAACTGCGCGAGGTAGCCGATCCCACGACGGGGGTCGTTATTATCGATCTGAAAGACGGCTGGCTTGGCGGTTGCGATCTGGCAGCGCTGGGCAAGGTCTGCGACGGGGCGATCCTGTGCGCCTACGACATGCAGGCCGGCGATGTCGCCAGCCTGATGGCGGCCGGCCGTGCGGCACTGGGCGCGGACAAATTCCTCGGCGCCGGCTACCGGCTGTTCTATCCGGAAATGGCCCGCCCCGACATCCTGGCGGCCAAGATGAAGCCGGCGCTGGCGCCCGGTGTTGACAGCATCAATTTCTACAATTACGGCCTCATTCCAGCCGCGCGGCTCGACTGGATCGGCGCTGTTCGGCGGTCTTGAGCCAGCCGGCCAATGCTCGTCGGCCACGAGGCGTTGAGGCCGGATTCGCGCGCGAGCGCTGCCAGGTGAATCAAATCAGCGAAACCTGAAGCGATCCATGGTGTAATCCGGGTAGGCGTCCATCGTGTCGAACAGATCGAACAGGTCAGGGGTCTCCGCCAATATTCCTGACAGAACCAGCACCGTGGCCACGCCGGCAGCAAGTCCGCCAGCGATGTCGTGTTCGACACTGTCGCCGACGCAGACCACAGTGCTGCGGTCTGGATTGCCTGCCAGCGCTAGCGCGGCGCCGAATATGGCGGGGTAAGGCTTGCCGATACGCGTGACGCTACCACCGAGGTCCTCGTAGAGATCCGCCAGCCGGCCGGCGCCGAAGCGCGGCCCCACTGCCGTCAGCATGATCTTGTCAGGGTTGGTGCAGAAGCATGGCACCTGCCGCACCGCAGCCGGCGCAAGAAGCCGGCGATAGTGCTCGAGATCGTAGCGGTCGCCCTCGCTGGCCGAAATCAGCACCAGCCCGGCATCGTCACCGTCCTTGGTCAATGCGAAGGGCAGACCTTCGATCGCCGAGCGGTCATCGTCGCGGCTTATCAACAGGCATTTCGTGTTTGGCAGTAGCTTTCCGGATACCGCCATGTCGTGGAAGAACTCCCACGCGACCTCGCCGGAAGAAACAAAATGGTCCCAGCTTCCCGGTTCGAAGCCGAGCTTTAGCAGCCGGCTCTCGTTGGGCCCCGCCCGCTTGCCGGAGTTCGAGATCAGCACAATGGTCTTGCCGGCGCGCTTCAGCGTCGACAGTGCTTCCACCGCCCCTGGATAGGGGCTGGCGCCGTCATGCAGCACGCCGAACTGATCGAGCAGGAAAACATCATAGCGCTCGGCCAGCTGGTTGACGCCGGTGAGGTGTTCGACTGTTTTCGCGCTCATAGAAGCCCCGCCGCGCTTGCGCCCGTCAGCGCCAGTCGCGCCGTGCCGGCGGCGGCTTCGTCCGAAAGTGCCGGCAGGAAATCAACACCAAGTCTGCGCCGCCGGATCGCCGTCCAGGCGGCATTCGCCGCACCGCCGCCGACGCTTCTGACCGACGTCAGCCGCGGCGCGCCGAGCTCGGCGAGCTTGTCATAACCGAGCGCCTCGATCGCGGCGATACCCTCCAACATGGCTTTCAGATAGTCGGCGTCCTCCACCGGTCGGGGCACAAGACGCGGCGGCAGTGCCGGATCGGCGATCGGAAAGCGTTCGCCTGCAGTGGCAAGAGGATAGTAGTCGAGGCCGGTCTCGGTCATCGGGTCGATCGCCATGCTCAGCTCGACGATGCGCGCCAGAGGGAAATGCTGTGTCAGCACCTTGCCGCCGGAGTTCGATGCGCCGCCCGCCAGCCAGACATCTCCAAGCCGATGGCTGTAGATGCCGAAGCGTGGCGCCGAGATAGGCCGGTCGGACAGGATCTTGACGGTCAACGACGACCCCAGCGCGGTGACGCCGTCGCCTATTGCCGCGGCACCTGTCGCCAGGAACGAGGCGCAGCCATCGGTCGTTCCGGCGACGACGGCGATTTCGCGCGGTAAGCCGAACACATCCGCGGCATCCGCGGTGAGCTTGCCGACGACATCGCCCGGCCTGGCGACACCGGGCAGCAACTCCATGCGCATTTCGGTGGCCGCAATCCAGTCCGGCCAGCAGCGGGCCGTGGCGTCGTAACCGGTTTTCAAGGCATTGTTCTCGTCGCTGACATCGAAGCGACCGGAGAATTGTCCCGCGATCCAGTCCGCCTGATGCAGCACCGCGGCAACACCGGGCGTGCGCTGGAACCAGAGCGCCTTGGCAAGACCGGACGTTGCCCCAAGTGCGGCACTGGTCGCTGGGGCTTCGCGAGCGATCGCGACCAGAATGGCGTTGTCGGCGACCGTATCGTTGTACATCAACGGCTCGGCCAGCGGCCGCCCGGCGCCGTCGACCGGCAGCAACGTACCTGAAGTGCCGTCAACAGCGATCGATCGGACCGCTGTTCGGTCGATGCCCGAAAGCAGTTCCGCCAGCGCTGCGCTGACCGCTGACCACCACACTGCAGGGTCGCGGGCATTCCAGCCAAACAACTCGAGCGAAACGGCGGAACGCGCGGCAATGGAAAAATCCGGACGCATGGCGACCGCGCGCGCGCCGGACGTGCCGATGTCGATGCCTATGGCAAGCGGCGTGTCAGCGGCTGGCGGCATTGAGTTTCTGGCGATACTTCTCGGCGTCCCAGTTGACCAGTTCATCGTTCTCGGCGGCGGTGAGGTAGTTCAGCCGCGCTGCAATGTCGATGCGTGCCGTCACGTCTGCAAGGCAGCGTTGCATGGCGTCGGCGCCCGCACTGGCATCGCCGCGCATCAGCACGCCCAGCCCGGGAAACAGGATCGCCACGGGGTTTGCACCGCACCGCTCGATGACGCGCGGCACATCCTCACCGGGGTTTGCCACCACCGACCCCCGACCCAGAAAGATGACGTGATCGGGGTAGAGGCTGCCCCCGGACGCCATGCGGCGGCTTTCGGGATCGATGGCGACCGCGTGCGCCTCGATTTCCGCCGGCAGCCTGTAACCGGTTTTCCCGGCCAGCGCCGCCAATCCCGCAACATCCGGTTCCGCCACTTGGCGCGCCGGCCGCGCCAGAAGCAGCGTGACGCGGCGCAGCAGCACTTCGGCCTCGGCGACGGTATCGGCCGCGACGACCAGCCCGTGATTGGCAAGGATCAGCACGTCGACCCCAGCCTGAAGCCGCTCGGCAATACCCTGGGCAAGCGGCAGGCCTGGCCGGAAATAAGGAACATACGCCCATTTGAGACCATCAAGGCGTCTGGCGGCTTTCACCTCGCAATTGGCCTGTACCGCCAGCGAAATGGTTTCGACGCAATGGACATGCAGGACGACGCGCTGCGGCATCAGCGCGTGAACGGTGGTTTCAATCGAAGGGCGCAGGCGCCGGGCGTTGAGCGTCTCGATGGCGAAGATTTGCGGCTGGTCGGCGGCGCTGTCGCGCTGTTCGACAGCCCTGAGCAGCCGCGCCATGGCCACCGGCACCATGATATCTTCGGAGAGCGCATCCTTCAGCCATGTGCCGGAAGCCTTGATCCACAGCGTGTCGCCGGCTTTCAGCGAGGTGTTGCCGCCGGCGGCCTGGGTCAGGTTTGGATTGCGCCCGATGCTGGCCGAAAGCGCCCGCAAGGCAGTCATTTCCTGCGCATCCGCATAGGTCGCCATGGCGCATTTCCTCTATCAGCTCCGCCAGCCTCGCAGCTTCGGATACCCGTCGTGGGATGTTGATGTGTATCGCAGATGCGAGCGACTTACGTCAATGGTGATCTAATTTCATCAAAGGTTCTTGCAATCGGAAAGATGTTGAGTAAGTTACGTCAAATGCTGCGGCAAAAACGGCTCCTGGGAGGAAAAACGATTGAGCGACTCCGGCCGCCAGCGTCAGATCGTCGAGTTGCTGCGGGATCGCCCCTTCGCGTCGGTGCGCGAACTGCAGGAGCAGCTCGGCGTGTCGGCGGCGACGGTGCGGCGCGACATCGACAAGATCGACGAGGCCGGTGAAGCACGGAAGGTCTATGGCGGCATCTCGGCGCTCGACGGCGCTTCACAGGCGGGTGTTGCCTATGCCAGGCCCTATGACGAGAACCGCGACCTCGCGGTCGAGGCCAAGCGGCAGATCGCCGCTCTCGCGGCCACGATGGTGCGCGACGGCGATGCGGTCATCGTGCATGGCGGTTCGACCTGCTTCCACCTTGGGGTCAAGCTGGCTGAGCGCAGCATCCGTCTCTATACCAATTCGATGCCGCTCGCGGCCTATCTGAGCGACCACGGCCATTGCAGCCTGACCGTTGCCGGCGGCGATCTGCATCGTGAGCCGGGCATCATCCATTCACCGACCCAGGCGGAGCCGTTCTACGCATCGAAGTTCTTTCTCGGCGCGCAAGGCCTTGGCCAGGAGGGCGTGCTGGAATCGCACCCGCTGCTGGTCCGCTCCATCGCCGATCTCAGCCTGTGTGCCGACCAGATCGTGGTGCTGGCCGACAGCCGCAAACTGTCGATCCACGCCCGTAACATCGCGCTGCCCTTGTCGCGCATCGGCACGCTGGTGACCGATGACGGCCTGTCCGACGTCGACGCGCGCATGCTGGAAGACGCGGGCGTCATGGTGCGCATCGCTTCGGCTTCGGGAGCCATCCAGTGAAGATGGCCGTCCTCGATTTCGGCAAGACCAATTCGAAGCTGTTCGTCTTCGCTCAGGACGGGCGCATCGTCGACGAGCGCCGGACCCGGCCGAACTGGATGCGCAAAGATGGCTTCAGCGTGCTTGATGAGGCAGCACTTCACAATTGGGCGGTTCGCGCCGTAAGCGAGGCCACCGACATCCATGGCGTAGAGGGCGTGATGGTGTCGGGCCATGGCTGCACCTTTGCCCTGGTCGACGAGGCGGCGCTGACGCATCCGATACTCGACTACGAGCAAGAGCCGCCGGCTGATATTGCCGCGCAAATAGATCGCCTCGTTCCGGATTTCACCGAGACCTTCTCGCCGCGATTGCCGCTCGGCTTCAACTACGGTCGCCACATGCTGTGGCTACAGGCGGTGCAACCCGGTGCATTCACGGCCGCGAAATCGATCCTCGGCTATCCACAATACTGGAGCTGGCGGTTTGGCGGCCGGGCGGTCTCGGAAGTGTCCTATCTCGGCTGCCACTCGCATTTATGGGCGCCGCGCAAGCGCGACTTCAGTTCGCTGGTCGATATTGAGGGCTGGCGCGACCGGATGCCCGCTTTCGAGCGGGCGGGCTCGGTTGTCGGCGAGCAACGCCTCGGCGATACGAAGCGGCGGATCGCCATCCACAATGGTGTCCATGACAGCAATGCCGCGCTCCATGCCTATCGCCGGCAGGAGCTTGGCCCGGTCACCGTCGTCTCGACCGGCACCTGGGTCGTCGTGCTTAATCCGGATTGCCTGCTCGACGCGCTCGATGGCCAGCGCGACATGCTGGTCAATGTCGATGTCGACGGCGGCCCTGTGCCGACCATCCGCTTTATGGGCGGGCGCGAATTCGCCACGATCAGCGACGGCTGGCAAGGCGCGATCGCGCCGGCGACAGTGCAGCGGGTGATCAACGCCGGCAGCATGGCGCTGCCGAGCTTCGCGCCGGGCGGCCCAATGCCCGGCCGCGCCGGCAAATTGGTCGGCCGCATGCCAAGCGCCGAGGAACGCGCAGCCGTGGCGCTGCTCTACGTCGCGCTGATGGTCGACCTCTGCCTCGACCAGATCCATTCGGATAACACCGTGATCGTCGATGGCGGACTGAACGCTGGCGGCCTGCTCGCCGGGCTAGTGGCGCAACTGCGTCCCAGCCAGGCCTTCCTGCAAGGGGCCACACTGGAGGGCAGCGCCACCGGGGCGGCGGCGCTGGCCTTCGAGACCGTCGGCCGCGAATTTGCCGCGGAAGTGCCGGAGCCCGTGCGTGCCGCAAGCTTCACCGGACTTGCCCGATATCGCGACACATGGCGTGGCCTCATCGGCGAGCAGGGCATCCCCCGCGCGGCAGCGGGAGGCGCACGGTGATCGTCGCTGCTCAGGCCGAAGTCACGCGCCAGCCAGTGCTGGAAATGCGGCACATCTCGAAGACGTTCGGGCCAGTCCGCGCCCTGCAGGACGTGTCGCTGACCGTCCATGCCGGCGAAGTCCATGCGCTGATGGGTGAAAACGGTGCTGGCAAGTCGACTTTGATGAAGGTGCTGTCCGGCGCCTATCGGCCTGATGCCGGCGGCGAGATACTGATCGACGGCGTGCCGGTCGCCACCGGCGACCCGATCAAGGCGCGGGCTCACGGCATTGCGGTTATCTATCAGGAACTGTCGCTGGCGCCCAACCTGACGGTCGCGCAGAACATCTTCCTCGGCAATGAGCCGAGGCGTTTCGGCATCGTCGACCGCGACCAATGCTACCGGCGCAGCAATGAGATCATCAAGCGTCTCGGCGTGTCCTTCTCCGCACGGGCCCAGGTTTCCAGCCTGTCGCTCGGCGAGCGTCAGCTGGTCGAAATCGCCCGCGCGCTTTCGACCAGCGCGCGCATCATCGTCATGGACGAGCCAACCACCTCTCTGACCTCGCGCGAGACCGACCGTCTGTTCGAGGTCATCGCGACGCTGAAGTCGCAAGGCATCGCCATCATCTACATCAGCCACCGCATGGAAGAGGTCTACCAGTTGGCCGACCGTGTCAGCGTGCTGCGCGACAGCGGCTATGTCGGCACACTCGAGCGCGCCGAGCTGAACGCCTCGCGCCTCGTCTCGATGATGGTTGGCCGCGACCTGTCCGCTTTTTACAGGAAGGATCATCGCCCGCCGGACAGCAAGCGCGCGGTCGCCTTGTCGGTGCGCGGCATGGCGGACGGCAATCTCCTGAAGAACTGCTCCTTCGAATTGCACAAGGGCGAGGTACTGGCTCTGGCTGGCCTTGTCGGCTCGGGCCGCACCGAACTCGCGCGACTGATCTTCGGCGCCGACAGACGCATCGCCGGCACGCTGGAACTCGACGGCAAGCCCGTAACCATCGGCTCGCCAAGCGAGGCACTGAATGCCGGCATCGCCTATCTCACCGAGGACCGCAAGGAGCTCGGCCTGTTCCTCGACATGTCGATATCCGACAACATCAGCATGGGCGTGCTGGCCAGGGATGCGCGGCCCGGCGGCTTGCGGGATTTCAAAGCCGCCGAGAGACGTGCTGCCACGGCCGTTTCGGATCTCTCCATCCGCACCAGGTCGGTACAGGCCAATGCGGGTTCGCTGTCGGGCGGCAACCAGCAGAAAGTGTTGCTTGCCCGCCTGCTCGAGACCGAGCCGCAAGTGGTCATCCTGGATGAACCGACGCGCGGCGTCGATGTCGGAGCGAAGTCGGAAATCTACCGGCTGATCGACAATCTCGCCAAAAAGGGCATCGCCATCCTGATGATCTCCAGCGAACTGCCGGAGGTGATCGGCGTTGCCGACCGCGTGCTGGTAATGCGCGACGGCACGATTGCCGGCGAGGTTACGGCGTCCAAAGACCAGCCGCTGCGCCAGGAAGCAATTATGGAACTTGCAACGGGAGCGGCCAAGGGATGACCGACAAGGCGACCGAGATCAGTGGCCAGGCTGTCGGCAGGAGCCGGCGGTTGCGCACCGCCTTCGCCGCCCTTGGCATGCTGCCGATCCTGATCCTGCTGGCGGTCGGCTTTCAGTTGATGAACGCGCGCTTCTTCACCCAGACCAATTTGCTGATCGTCATGCAGCAATCGTCGATCAACATTGTGCTGGCAGCGGGCATGACCTTCGTCATCCTGACCGGCGGGATCGACCTGTCCGTCGGCTCGATACTTGCCGCCTCGGCGATGGTGGCGGTGATGGTGTCGCTGGTGCCTGATTGGGGACTGCTGGGCGTGCCGGCGGCCATTCTCGTCGGCCTCGGCTTCGGCGTCATCAACGGGCTGCTGATCGCCTATATCAGACTGCCGCCCTTCATCGTCACGCTGGGGTCGCTGACCGCTGTGCGCGGCGTCGCCCGCCTGCTCGGCCAGGACACCACGGTGTTCAACTCGGACCTGCCGTTCGACTTCATCGGCAACGGTGCGCTGTTCGGCGTTCCCTGGCTGGTCATCATCGCCTTGTCGGTCGTGGTGCTGTCCTGGCTGGTGCTCAAGCGCACCGTGCTCGGCACCTGGATCTATGCCGTCGGCGGCAATGCCGAAGCGGCGCGGCTGACCGGCATCAAGGTGCCGCTGGTGCTGCTCTTTGTCTATGGCGTTTCCGGCCTGCTGGCCGGCCTTGGCGGCGCCATGTCAGCGGCCCGGCTCTATGCGGCCAACGGGCTGCAGCTTGGGCAGTCTTACGAACTCGACGCCATTGCCGCGGTCATTCTCGGCGGCACCAGCTTCGTCGGCGGCGTCGGCTCGATCTGGGGTACGCTGATCGGTGGCCTGATCATAGCGGTGCTATCCAACGGGCTCATCTTGGCCGGTGTCTCGGACATCTGGCAGTACATCATCAAGGGATTGGTCATCATCGTGGCAGTCGCCCTCGACCGCTACAGGCTCCAGGCAGGAGCGAGAACGTGATTGACCTTGGTCGCCGGCGTAAACGACCGGTTTGTGTAACGCACCGTGAGAGGCGCGGGGCAATTGGAGGAAAGCAATGAAGACCATCGCTAAACTGCTCTGCGGCGTCGCACTCGCGGCCGCCGCCATCGCGCCCGCATCGGCCAAGGACCTCAACAAGGTCGGCATCTCGGTCGGCCTGCTCGGCAACCCCTTCTTCGTCGCCACCATCAAGGGCATCGAGGACGCAGCCAAGAAGATCAACCCGAAGGTCGAGGTAACCTCAGTGTCGGCCGACTACGACCTCAACAAGCAGGTCTCTCAGGTCGATTCCTTCATCGCCGCCGGGGTCGACGTGATCATGCTCAATGCGGTCGATGCCAAGGCGATCGGCCCGGCGGTGAAGAAGGCGCAAGCAGCGGGCATCGTCGTTGCCGCCTTCGACGTCTCGGCGCCAGGCGCCGACGTCACCGTGATGACCAACAACGTCAAGGCCGGCGAAGAGGCCTGCCAGTATCTGGTCGACCACACCGGCGGCAAGGGCGACTACGTTATCCTCAACGGCCCGGCGTCGTCGTCGATCCTGGAGCGGGTGAAGGGCTGCAAGGACGTCCTTGCAAAACACCCCGACATCAAGATCCTCTCCGACGACCAGAATGCCGAAGGCTCGCGCGACGGCGGCCTGAAGGTCTTCCAGTCGCTGCTCACCCGCTTCGACAAGATCGATGCGGTGTTTGCCATCAACGATCCGACGGCGATCGGCGCCCAGCTTGCGGCCAAGCAGCTCAATCGCTCGGAGTTCATCTTCACCGCAGTGGATGGCGCTCCCGATATCGAGAAGGAACTCGCTTCCGGCACCTCGATGATCAAGGCCTCGGCTTCGCAGGATCCCTACGTGATGGCTGGCCAGTCGCTGACGATGGCGGCTGAGCTGCTTGCCGGCAAGAAGCCGGCGGAGCCGACCGTGCTGCTCGACCCGAAGCTGATCACGGCCGAGAACCTGAAAGACTACAAGGGCTGGACCGCAGCCCGCTAAGCCTCCCAAGGCCGATGCGGCCGGGGCAACCCGGCCGCATCTCAATTCCAGAAACGGGAGACGATCATGTCGCGCATCGGTATTCATTCCTTCGTCTGGTCGGCGAGTTCGGCGCAAGGCGACCTCGAACGCACGCTGGCCAACACCAGAGAGGCCGGCTTCGACCTGATCGAGTTCTCCTATCTTGACCCGGCCAATGTCGACGTTGGCGGGTTGGCCAGGCGCATCGCCGACCTCAAGCTCGGCGTCGCGATCAGCATCGGCCTGCCGGCCGACGGCGACATTTCGAGTGCCGACAAGGCGGTTGCCGCGCGCGGCGTCGAGATCCTCAACGAGACGATCGCGCTCACCCGCGATCTCGGCGGCCAGAAGATTGGCGGCATCCTCAGCACCAGCCACGGCTTGCAGACGCAGGCGCCGACGCGCGATCAGTGGAACCGCAGCGCGGGGACACTTGCGAAGGTTGCGGAGACGGCCAAGGCCGCCGGCGTCACGCTCAACCTGGAGATCGTCAACCGCTTCGAAAGCAATCTGCTCAACACCGCTTCACAAGGCCTGGCCTTCATCGCGGACACCGGCTCCGACAACATCTTCCTGCATCTCGATACCTTCCACATGAACATCGAGGAGGCCGATGTCGGACTGGCTATCCGCCATGCCGCTGACAAGATCGGCTATGTCCATATCGGCGAGAGCCATCGCGGTTTCCTCGGCACCGGCAATATCGACTTTGCCGCCATCTTCGATGCGCTGACCGCAATCGGCTATAGGGACGACCTCAGCTTTGAATCCTTCTCGTCGAAGATCGTCGACGAGAACCTCTCACGGAAGACCGCGATCTGGCGCAATCTGTGGGCCGACAATATGGAATTGGCCCGGCATGCGCGCGCCTTCATCTCAATCGGGCTGGAGACGGCGCAGCGCAAGGCAGAGCTTGTCGCATCGAGACATCGTCCTTAGCAGGAGCGCGCTGCCAAAGCGCCAATGTTGTCGTTCATCCGGCCCGCGCGTTACGTGCAAGGAATCGACGTCGGAGGCGCTGAGTGTGGCGGAGGCAGTCGAGCGGGGTGACGCTGACGAGAGCTTTCTGATTTTGGCTCACGAAACGCAATAAAATCAACATCTTCATACGCCCTCCGGGGCCATCCGATCTCCATACTGGACGGGGATGACGTTTGACACAGCGCGGCGGAAGGAAGCAGGATGGCTGATAGAGTCGACATCGCATAATGATGTCACTATATAGCGGCGGCTTCGACCGTGTAGCTGTGGCTGTGTACCACGAAGCAGCAGAAAATGTGTTACGCGTTGTGATCCCTATTGTGATACAAATCGGCCGTCGACAGCAGGAAAAGATCGTAAGAACAACAGCATAGAGCCGAAGCCGATCCCGGCCAACGTACCACTCTATCAAACAATCAGAACGTGCTCATTGAACCCTTCCCTTCATTCGGCTCTTCGGACCTCCGACAAGATCAACTTGCCGGGCGAAGCCGACTCGGTTCGAATGGCAGCATGCATCCTTTACCGGGTGCGGACGTTTACGGTTACCAACCGGCATAGCCGCCAGGGAAAAGCAGTATGAGTGAACATGCGATCGAGTTCTTGCGCGGATGGATCGGTGAAAAGGTCCACTGCCAGCACTCGCCGGTAAAGATCGAGAAGCAGGCCGAGACCCTCGCCAAGGAGTGCGCGGCCAAGGCCGCTGAGGTCGGCATTCCGCTGGAAGATATCCAGGAAGAAGTCGGCGACATCCAGGAACTGATCGCATCGCGGCTCGAAGAGGCGGCCGAGGCCGACCAGAGCAACGCGGCCAAGCCGTGACGCAACAGGCCTGGCGCCGCCAGGCCTTGTCCTCTATCCAAATCGATCTTTCAGCCAGGCCTTCGGCAGCGCCGGCACGAAATTGCCGTCGCGTCCGCTCATATCCTCATTGGCGACCATTGCATTGAGGATCGCCTCCTCTACGCCTTGCGCCACCGCATCGAAGAACGGATCGATATCGACGTCCGGGATGTAAGCGACGTTTGCGGTTCGTCCCGATGGTGCAAGTGCTGCTTGCGGATTGGCGGTGGTGAAGGCCAGAAAAATGTCGCCCGAACTGTGGTAGCCGAAGCCGCCTGTCATGGCGATGCCGAGCGGCACGCGCTTTGCCAGCCGCTTCATCTGGTGCGGCAGAAATGGCGCATCGGTGGCGACGATGGCGATGATCGAGCCCTTTTCGGCACGCGGCGTGCCTTCGCGCATCGCCGGCTCTACCAGATCAGGCCCGACGCGGGCGCCGCGCAGTGTGAAATTGCGCCGCTTGCCGAAATTCGCCTGCACGAATACGCCGACCGTATGCCTGATGCCCTGCCACTCGACGATGCGCGATGCCGTGCCCGAGCCGGCCTTGAAGCCAAAGGCAATCATGCCGGTGCCGCCGCCGACACTGCCTTCCTCGATCGCTCCACCGGCGGCACCGTCGAGCGCGGCTTCGACATCTTCGAAGCCGACGTGATGACCGTTGATGTCGTTGAGGAAACCATCATAGGTCTCCGCCGCAACCGGCAGGCCCCAGCCGCTGTCGAGCGCCGGCGGCAGCACGCGTTGCATCCAACGCAGCGTGCCGTCGCGGGTAACGCCGCAGGAATGCGTGTTGGTGATCGTGACCGGCAGGTTGAAGGCGCCGACTTCCTCGATAATGTGCGACCCCGTCAACTCGCCATTGCCGTTCTGGCTGAAGACACCGGCAAACACCGGCGTGGCGAGCTCAGCCAACGGCCGCGGCAGGATGGCGGTGACGCCGGTGCGCACCGGCCCCGTGCCAACCTCGAGCAGACCCTCGCCGGAAATCAGCGTCGCATAGCCGACCGATACGCCGGGCACATCGGTGATGGCGTTGAAGCCGCCCGGCGTGCCCTCGAAGGCAATGCCGAAAGCACGGGCGCGCGGCTTGCCCGCCGGCGTTTGAAGATGCGGGTCATGTCCGGTCATGCGGTCCTCTAAAAAAGCGAGCCCTGATTGCCCGGTTCTTTCGGTTTGCTGGCCGCCGGCTTTGCGGCGGGTTTGCTGGCGGGCGGCGTGGCCGCTGGTTTGGCAACGGCCTGCACCCGCTCGGCGTCGCCGGTCGCGACCGCATTTACGATGCCGTCGGCGAACTCCAGCTGCAGGCCAGCGCCCGGCGTCACATCAACTGCCAGTTTGATCACCGCGCCGTCGGCATCCTTGACCAGCGCGAAGCCGCGGGCCAGCACAGCCTTGTGCGACAGCGTTGCCATCAGCCTCTCGGATTGGACAATGCGGCCGCGCAGTCGCTCCAGCCTGAGCAGTACCGCTTGCGTGCCGCGTCTCGTCAAAGCTGTCAGCAGATCCCTCTGCACGGTTTGCCGCCGTGCCGTTGGCTCGATCGTAATGCGGCCTTGCAGCAAAGCCAGTTGCTGCCTGTGCCGTTGCAGGGATGCTTTTGCGCATTTTGGCAACTGATCCGCTGCGCGATTGAGTTCCGCGCGCCGGGCTCTCGCCAATGCGCGCAGCGCCCCCTGGGCGCGCAAAAGGTTGCGGTCGTTGGTTCGTCGCGCCTCGGCAATCCGCCGCGACAGCGTTGCCGGAGTGAGCTTCACGGCGAAGAACCGAGCTCGCTTTCTTTCGGTGGAGACCATCAGCCCCCGGCTAAGCCGGCTGGCCGCCTCGTCCAGCCGCCGTCGCGGCAGCGCCAGCAACTGGTCGGGTGAGGGCAGTGCCCGGGCCGCCGCACGCGAGGCCTGCCGCTTGCGTTCGAAATTGCGCAAGGTGGCTGCTTTGAGACGTGCGCCAAGACTGGCTAGTGTCGCTTCGAGGTCCGCTTTCACCGGCACCGCGATCTCCGCCGCACCTGTCGGCGTCGGTGCGCGCATGTCGGCGACGAGGTCGATCAAGGTCCAGTCGGTCTCGTGCCCGACGGCCGAAATCACCGGAATGCGCGAGGCGGCGACGGCGCGCGCCAGCCCTTCATCGTTGAACCCCCAGAGGTCCTCGAGGCTGCCGCCGCCGCGCGCCACGATCAGAAGGTCGGGCTGGGCAATCGCGCCATCCCAGGCCAGCGCGTTGAAGCCGTTGACGGCGGCCGTCACTTCCGCCCCCGCCGTCTCGCCCTGGACTCTTACCGGCCAGACCAGCACATGCAGCGGAAAGCGGTCCTTGATGCGATGGATGATGTCACGGATCACCGATCCGGTCGGCGAGGTGACGACGCCGATGGTGCGCGGCATGAACGGCAGCCGCCGCTTGCGGCCGGCATCGAAAAGTCCTTCGGCCTGCAGTCGCCGCTTGCGCTCTTCCAAAAGCGCCATCAGCGCCCCGGCGCCGGCGGGTTCTAGATTGTCGATGACGATCTGGTAGTTGGATTTGCCGGGATAGGTGGTGAGTTTGCCGGTGGCGATCACCTCCATCCCCTCTTCGGGGCGGAATTTCAGCCGGCTCATCGTGCCTTTCCAGACCACGGCATCGAGCCGCGCGCGGTCGTCCTTCAGTGTGAAATAGGCATGGCCGGAAGAGTGCGGCCCGCGATAGCCGGAAATTTCGCCGCGCACCCGCACATGGCCGAAGACATCCTCGACCGTGCGCTTCAGCGCGCCGGAAATCTCGCTCACCGTGTATTCGGTGGCATTGGTTCGTGATTCGGATTCTGCGTCGCTCATCGGCCGATTGAGCGGCTGTTGTCGCTCCGCGTCAAGATTCCATAACTTGATCTTAAGCCTGTCCTGATTGACTCTGGGCCAAGGAGGACGCATGAGCGCCCGCAGACAACGCAGCCCGTTGACGTTCCAGGTCACCCTGACGGTGCTGACGCTTGCCGTTTTTGCACTGGCCATCGTTGTCGGCTTCGGCCTTTACGCCACCATGCAGGCCGACCGGGTCTCGCTCGAGCGGCAGAAGGTTTTCCTGGCCAACGGCCTGCAGGACCAGATCGCCGCGGTAAAGCGCGAGCAGGAAAGCGTCGCCGTCTGGGATGATTCCGTTATCAACGCCAAGGCCGGCAACCAGACCTGGATGGCAGAGAATCTCAGCGTCTGGATGTCCTCGTATTACGGCCACAACCGGGTCTATGTGCTGGACGACGCCAACCGGCCGGTCCACGCCATGCGCGAAGGCAAGGTCGTGTCGCCTGCCGTCTTTGGCGAGGACGAACCCGCTTTGCGGCCGACCATCGCCAGGTTGCGCCAGATGATGAGCAAGGACGCAAGCCAGGCCGGCGCAAAATTCGTTGCCGACGATCTGGTCTCGCTTGGCGGTCAGCCTGCCATACTCAGCGTCATGCCTCTGGTGCCGAGTTCGGATCGCGTCACCCAGGCATCCGGCAGCGAATATCTGCATGTCTCCATAGAGTTCATCAACGACGCGGTGATCGGCAAGATCGCGCAGAAATATCTTCTGGCGGGGGCGCATCTCCTGCCGATGGCTCAGCCGCTTGGCTCGGCTGCCATTCCGCTTATCGACAAACAGGGTGTCATCCTCGGCTATATTGCTTGGGACCAGGAACGGCCCGGCCTGACGCTGGTGGGCAAGGCCAGCCCGGCCCTGGCTCTGGCCGCGCTGGTTGCGGCGAGCGTGCTCGCCTTTCTGCTCCGGCGTCTGCGCCGTGCGTCATCGGCGCTGCAGACCAGCCAGGCCCAGGCGCAATATCTCGCCTTTCACGACACGCTCACCGGCCTGCCCAACCGGGCACTGTTCGAGGACAGGCTGCGGCGTGCCTTGCTTACCTCCGGCAATGAAAGCAAGGTCGCGCTGCTTTATCTCGATCTAGATCGCTTCAAGCATGTCAACGACACGCTTGGTCACCCGGCAGGCGACGAACTCGTGCGCCAGACGGCGGCCAGGCTTCAGCATACGGTTCGCGACGTCGACACGGTGGCAAGACTGGGTGGCGACGAATTCGCGGTGATCCTGATCGATGTCCGCGACGTAAGGAACGCCGAGGATATTTCCGAGAGGGTGCTGCAGAAACTGCAGGAGCCGTTCAAGCTGATGGACGATCAGGTCTTTATCAGCGCCAGCATCGGCATAGCCTTGTCGACAGGCCCTGATGCCGACGCAGACGATCTGCTGCGCAAGGCCGACATCGCGCTCTACGAAGCCAAGAAGAACGGCCGTGGCCGCTACCAGGTCTTCGCCGGCGACATGGACGACCTTTTGCTGCGCAAGCGCAAGGTCGAGAGCGAGCTGCGCAGCGCGCTGAATGGCGGCACCGGTATCAAGCTCGCCTACCAGCCGGTCTTTGCCAGCGACGGCAAGACCATTGTCGGCGCCGAGGCGCTGATCCGCTGGGCGCATGAGGTCCATGGCGCACTGCCGGCGGCGCAGTTCATCGCCATCGCCGAGGAACGCGGCATGATCGGGCAGCTCGGCGCATGGGCCCTGCTGGAAGCCTGCCGCTTCGCCGTGAAGACCAAACTGCCGTGGCTCGCCGTCAATGTCTCGCCGCTGCAATTGCGCGACGCCGGCTTTGCCGAAGAGGTTGCCTCGATCCTCGCCGAAACCGGACTGGCGCCGAAGCGCCTGCAGCTCGAAATCACCGAAAACGTTCTCCTGGAAAACAACGACACCACCAGAGCGGCTCTGGCAGCCTTGCGCCAGTCGGGCGTCGGCATTGTGCTCGACGATTTCGGCACCGGCTATTCGTCGCTGAGCTATCTGCGCCGCCATGCCATCGACAAGCTCAAGATCGACCGCTCCTTCGTGCGGCTTCTCGACGGCGACGGCAATTCGGGCGCCATCGTCAAGGCGCTGATCGATCTCGCCGGCGCGCTCAAGGTCGAGGTCACCGCCGAGGGCGTAGAGACCGAGGTGCAAAAGGCGCTGCTGGTCGCCATGGGCTGCCAGCAGCTGCAGGGCTACCTCTTGTCGCCGCCGCTGGAGCCGGCGCAATTGGTGGCGCTGCCCGGCCTGTCGTCGGCCAACGCAACGACGGAGGCGGCAGCGTCGGCCTGATCGTTCCTACCAGCCAGGCAGGATCTGGTTCGGCTTGCCCCGCTTCATCTTGGCGAAGGCGAGCGAGGCGAAATCGAAGCTTCCCGTTTCTTCGCCGAGCGGCACGGAAATATTGTCGAGGCTTTCCGAGATGTGCCGGGCCAGAGCGTCGACGATTTCGGGACGCGAGGTCTGGCCGCGCATGATGCCGATGCGGCAGTCGGGCAGGGCGCCAAAACCGTCGGCTTCGCCCAGCACTCGCATGCCGGGCCGCAGCGCGCATTCCGGCAGCACCGAGATCGCCAGCCCCGACAGCACCGCGGCGGTGATGACGGTGGCCGAGAAGCTGGTGAACAGGATTCGATAGTCGCGGTTTTGCCGGTCGAGCACATCGACGGCGGCGCGCCGCCAGATGCAGTTCGGCCGGCCGAAGGCCATCGGCAGCACTTCCTGTTCGTGCGTGGCATGGTTGGCCGAGGTCACCCATAGCAGCGGCTCGCGCCGCACCACTTCCGACTGGCCGCGCGTATCGTTGTGCGTCACCAGCGCAAGATCGAGATTGCCGCGCTTGATATGCTCGACCAAGCCTGGTGTCGGCTCGCAGATCACGGTCAGCTCGACGCGTGGGTTGGAGCGCGTGAAGCGCGCCATGATCTCGGGCAGGAACCGGTCGGCATAGTCGTCGGGGGTGCCGATTCGGATGGTGCCTTCGAGCCGCTGGTCATCGAAGGCGGCCAGCGTTTCGCGGTTGAGATAGAGCAGGCGGCGCGCGTAGGAGAGCAGCTTGTCGCCTTCCTCGGTCAGCCTGTTGGTGCGGCCGTCCTTTTCGAACAGCGGCTTGCCGATCCGCTCTTCCAGCCGGCGCATCTGCATCGACACCGCCGATTGCGTGCGCAGCACTTCCTCGGCCGCGCGGGTGAAGCTGCCGGTATCGGCAATCGAGATGAAGGTCTGCAACTGGTCGAGATCGAGTGGCGCTTTCATCGGTCCAATCCATCACTAGCGTTGATGCTAAAGATTAGAAACATTCGTTGGATTAATCAATCGGTGCGTGGCAAATTCACATTGTCCACATGAAAGCATGTGAATCGAGACCGGAACGGCCGCTGTCCCCAGCGCCGATCGCCTGGTCTTGTCCAGTTCGAGTCTGAAGGAGACCGACATGACCACGTTTGATTTCGCCACCGAGACCTCGCGCATCACCTCGCGTCCGGCCGTTGCGACGCGCGTGGCCAACACTCTTCTCAACGCCTACCAGGCCTGGAAAAATCGCCGCGCCTTCTATCGCCTTGGCGAGATGTCGGACGCCGAACTCGCCGATATCGGCCTGACGCGCTCGGACCTCCATGTCGCCATCGATGTGCCGTTCGGCGCCGATCCGACCGTGAAGCTGCGTGCGATTGCGAGCGATCGTGCCGATACGATCGAAAATCTCGCCCGCCAGATAGCGTGATATCGGGCGCATTGTTTCGGTTGCCGTGAACCTTTCTCAGGCTCGCTGCGACCAACGAGTATAGCAGGCTCCCCACTCCCTGCCGGTTCCCCGCCGGCCAGCCTGCACACTGGCCCGGTCCTCCTCCAGGACCGGGCTTTTCTTTTAAAGCTCCGTCGTCATCGTGCGGTCTGCGCCGCTCGCTTCGTTCCTTGCTCCGAAGCCGCGAAGGTCAGCGCCCAACTACCGCCAACTACCGCCGGTCCATGTCCCGCTTGAACTGGTCGAAGATCGTTTCCACGCCCTTCTGATAGTCGTCGCGCTGCTGGGCGCCGGTCTCGAACATCTTGCCGAAAATATCGTCGAACGGATTGCGTGGCCTGCCGCTCGGATTGGCCTGCGGTTGCGGCGCCTCGCGCTCCTGCGGTGCCTGTCGCGGCTGGGGTGCTTGCGGCTGCTGCGGCGCCGGCTGCCCACCGGGCAGGCCGAAGCCGCCACCACCGCCTTGCCGCATCATCTCTTCAAAAATCTTGCCCAGCGGGTTGTCGCCGTAAGGGCTCTGCGTCTGTTGCGGCTGTGTTGGCTGCTGCGGCCGGCCCTGCGGTTGCTGTGCCGCGCCACCGCCGAACATGTCCTGCAGCACCTTGCCCAGCGGATTGTCGCCATAGGAGTTGGGCGCCTGTTGCGGCTGGCTTTGCGGCTGTTGGGCGCCGCCGCCGAACATGTCCTGCAGCACTTTGCCCAGCGGGTTCTCACCGTAAGGATTGGGTGCTGGCTGCGGCGGAGGCTGTGCCCCGCCGCCCGCCTGCCGCATCATCTGTTCGATGATCTCGCCGAGCGGATTGCTGCCGCCGCCGAAGCCACCGGCGGCCTGCATCTGACCCCCGGTCAACTGGTTTGTCGTCTGCTTGAACAATCCGCCCATCACCATCGAAGCGATGGCCGGCAGCATCTGCTGCAGGATCTGCTGGCTGACGCCGGTCGCCTGCGCGGCCTGGCTGGCCACCGCGCGCGACAGCTCCTTCGAGCCGAACAGATGACCCAGAATGCCATTGCCCTCATTGACGCCTTGCGGTGAGAAAGCCCTGGTCGCGTCCTCGAAATATTTCGCGTGCTGGCCGCTCGCCATCGCCGTCATGAAGGCGCCTAGCCCATAGGGATCGGCGGTGTTGCGTTGCAACCCTTGCGAGAAGGCCGGCAGCAGAGCGGCGACAGCCGCCTGCGTCTGCTGCATGGAAAGCCCGTACTGCTGGGCAAGCGCCTGCATGCCGTTGCCGTTCTGCGCCTGCGCCAATATGTCGAACAAGGTAGGCATCGGTTTCTCCTCCGGGAAATCCTCGAGGGAGAACCTAGTTCGTTTCGATGTTCGATTGAAGCGGCTTTTGCCGCTGCTCAAGGCGCGACGCTAATACGCATATTCCATGAACACCGGCTCGATCGAGCCGCCCCAGCGCGTGTGGTAGGCCGACAGCATTTCCTCGGCACTGGTGGTACCGCGCGCCACGACTTCGTCCAGCGTGTTGAGGAACGAGGTCTCGTCATAGCCGTCGCGGTTCTTCCTGCCGCGATTTTTCAGCCCAAGGCGCGAAATCGTCATTACATCGCGGCCGATCTCACGCAGCGTCGTGTTGCGGAACGGCGCGGAAATGCCTTGTTCCGGCACCGCATTGCGCATCGCCAGCGTTTCTTCATACGTCCAGCTCGAAGTCAGCGCCTCGGCGGCGTCGAGCGCGGCCTCGTCATAGAGCAGCCCGACCCAGAAGGCCGGCAGTGCGCAGATGCGGCGCCACGGCCCGCCATCGGCGCCGCGCATTTCGAGGAAGCGCTTCAGCCTGACGTCGGGGAACAGCGTCGACAGATGGTTCGCCCAGTCGCCCATGGTCGGCAGTCCGTCTGGTACTTCATTGCGGGCAGCGCCGGCCATGAACCGGCGGAAGGTGATGTGCGTCATGTCGTGATAGTGGCCGTCGCGGATGACGAAATACATCGGCACGTCGAGCGCCCATTCGACATAGTCGGCAAAGCCGAACTCGGGCGAGAAGCAGAATTCGAGCAGGCCCGAGCGCTGGTTGTCGGTGTCGCGCCAGATGTCGCCGCGCCAGCTCTGCAGCCCGTTCGGCCGGCTGTCGGTGAAGGGCGAGTTGGCAAACAGCGCCGTCGACAGTGGCTGCAGCTTCAGCGACACCTGCATCTTGCGGCGCATGTCGGCTTCGCTTTCGAAGTCGAGGTTCACCTGGATGGTGCAGGTGCGATACATCATGTCGAGACCCTTGGTGCCGACCTTGGGCATGTAGCGGGTCATGATTTCGTAGCGCGATTTCGGCATTTTCGGCGTCTCGGCCAGCGACCATTTCGGGCTGCCGCCGAGGCCGAGAAAGCGGATGCCCATCGGCTCGGCGATCTCGCGGACCTGCGCCAGATGCGCATTGCCCTCGCGACAGGTCTGGTGGATCGTTTCCAGCGGCGCGCCCGACAGCTCGAACTGGCCACCAGGCTCCAGCGAGATCGCGCCCTGTCCGGTCGGCTCGACCAGGCCGATGATGCGGCCGTCATCGATGATCGGGTCCCAGCCGAGCTTTTGCTGCATGCCTTCGAGGATGGCGCGGATGCCGCGCTCGCCGCCATAGGGCACCGGCGCGTTCCCGTCGACATAGAAGGGGAACTTCTCGTGCTCGGTCCCGATGCGCCACTTGTCGCGCGGCTTGTTGCCTTCGGCCAGATGCTCGACCAGTTCGTCGATGCCTTCGATTGCCCGGAAATCGGTTGTGTCGCGCGCCATGGGGCCCCCTCTGCGGCTCTCGGAGCCCGCCGGCGCTAAATGGACGAAATGTCAGCAGCCGATCAAGCGAAAAATCCTGAGCCACAGGTCAACAGGAATTGATCTTTACGCTTCTTACCAGTCTCCGACCGTCGCCTGCATCACCGCAAGCGCCGCCACCGCTGCCGTATCGGCGCGCAGGATGCGCGGTCCGAGCGGGATGGCGGTGACGAAGGGGAGCGCCCGCAGCATCTTGCGTTCCTCGTCGGAAAAGCCGCCTTCCGGTCCGACCATCAGCGCCAGTTTCTTTTCCCTCAACCCCTGCAGCGCTGGCAGTGGATTGTTGGTCGAGGCATCCTCGTCGCAGAAGATAAGCCGGCGTTCCTTGTCCCAGCCGGAGAGCAGGCGCTCGAATTTCTCGGCCTCGCGCACTTCCGGCACCGCCAGTATGCCGCATTGCTCGGCCGCCTCGACGACATTGGCGCGCAGCCGGTCGATGGAGGGTTTTGCCAATTGCGTGTGCTGGGTGATCACCGGCTGCAGGATGCCGGCGCCCATCTCCACCGCCTTCTGCACGAGATAGTCGAGCCGCCCCTGCTTCAGCGGCGCGAAGCAATAAACTAGATCGGGCAAAGGCGGTTGCGGCCGCTGTTGGCTGAGCACTCTCAGCCGCACCGCCTTCTTCGACTTCGAAGCGATCGCCGCCGACCACTCGCCGTCGCGGCCGTTGAAGACCAGAATCTCGGCGCCTTCGCCCAGCCGCAGCACATGCATGAGGTAATGGCTTTGCTGCTGGCCGGCATCGAATTCGATGTCGGCTGCGAGATCGTCGGCCAAGAACAGCCGCTGCATCTTGTAATTGGCGCGCATCGCCGAGGAATGGGCGAGGCGGTGCCTGGCGTCAAGTCTCGGCGGAACGATGCCACACCGGTTCAAAACCGTGCCGCAGCACCGAAACGGTCGTGGCCGGTGTGAGCAGGCGCAGCGAACGGCCGGCAAGGCTGTCGAAGGCCGCCGCATCGCCATAGCCTGCGAACGACCAGGGCAGCGCGTTGCCGCCGCGCAGCGCATAGGCCGAGCCGCCATCCGCGATCATCGCTCCGTCCGGCAATTCGGCAAGCTCTCCCATGGTGACATCAGGTGGCTTGCCGCCCGAAGCCAGCCGCTCCTTGTGCAGCCGCTTGTCCACCATTGGCGCGCGCGGTTCGTTTACACCGAAGACTTTGCCGAAACGCCCGACAAAATCCGTGGCTCGCTCACGCCGGCAATAGAAACAGGGACGGTGCCCGGCGGCCAGCGCCGTCACCTCGTCGAGGAAGAACAACTCGGTCCAGCCGGCCCTGCCGCCCGGCCGATTCCTGCCCATCGGCTCGCGCCGCACATTGCGGAATTGGCAGACGCAGATGATCCAGGCCGGCAAGGCCCAACGCTTTTTCAGCAGCGTCTTGGTCTCAGGATCGTGGATGATGCCGCGATTGCCGGTGAACAGGCCGCGCTCGGATATGGCATGGATGGCGCCGAACGGATCGACCCGGTTCTGCAGTGGCATAGCTCTCTCCCGAATACGCATCTTGGCTGCAATGCTGGCGACATGATATCGCTCGTCGCGTCATTTCATGTCAGCAGGGTTTTGCGATGCGGGTGCTGGTGGTCCAGAACTACGACAACACCGGCCTTGGCCAGGTTGGTGCCGCGCTCGCCGAAGCCGGCGCCGATCTCGACCTGCGCCGGCCCTACAAGGGCGATGCGCTGCCGGACGACGCGACCGGACACGATGCCATGGTGATGCTGGGCGGCGGCCAGAATGCGCTGGCCGACGATGACTACCCGTATTTCCCGGTGCTGCTCGAACTGACCCGCGATTTCGCCGCCAAGGATCGCTCGGTTCTCGGTATCTGCCTGGGCAGCCAGTTGGTTGCCCGCTCTTTCGGCGGTGAGAACCAGATCGGCGGCGCCTCGGAATTCGGCTGGCACAAGGTATCGCTGACGCCGGACGCCAGAACCGATCCGGTGCTTGGCGCACTTCCCCAGGATTTCCCCATCTTCGAATGGCACGACGACACTTTCGCGCTGCCGTCAAATGCGGTGCGGCTTGCCGGCAGCGAAATTGCCGAGAACCAGGCGTTCCGTATCGGCCGCGCCGTCTACGGCTTCCAGTTCCATTTCGAGGCCGACCAGCCGATGGTGAGGGACTGGAGCACATCCTTCGCGCCGCTGATTGCCGATCGCCATCCCGACTGGCAGGATCGCCTCGACAGCGAAATGGCACGCAACGGCCCCGAGGCCGACGCCGCGGGCTTGGCCATTGCCCGCGCCTGGGTGGCGACGATCTGAGACTGGCCGCGCGCAGTCAGCAATTCCAGGAAAAGTGTGAAGCGGTTTTCCGTCCGGAATTGCGTCAGATAAAAAGATAGAGCGGTTCGCCGTAGCGGCGAACCGCTCTATCCGTTGCATAATTGGCACGCGGCGGGGAATCTGCCGGGGACAACTTCTTTCGTCCTTGGTTTGTGGCCGAACGCTATCCTACAAGGCGCGCGCTATGCAACGGCAATGCAACCGCGATGAACCTTCTGTGTGATCCGCGCGACACACCGCCGATACAGAATCGACCTACAAGCGCGAAATCGTCGAAACTTTGAGACGAATTCTCGGTTTCAACCCATTGGTAACCGCCTCGTGCCCAGATGCAGGAAGCTCAACTAGAGATGACGTCCGTGAAAGCAGCGCTTCTGTCCTTTGTCATGCTGTCTGCCATCGTTTTGTGCGGTCTCGGCATTTATTCCGCCGATGCAGCCAACAACCATCAGGCCGTCGACGGCTACGGCGTCACCGCCGCGCTTCGCTAAAACGCTTTTCCCTGCACAGTCAGGATACGCTTGTCCGCGCCGTCCACGGCGAGCGCGCTGAGCATGCCTGACTGCCAGGCGAGTGTGTCGACATTGACGCGGTTCGGCATCACCTCCGCCTGCGGCACCGGTGTGTGGCCGTGCACGATCACCTTCGGGTAAAGCCCTGGATGGTTGTGGAAGACGTCGCGGATCCAGACCAGATCCTGCGGGCTCTGGCTCGCCAGCGGCACGTCAGGCCTGACGCCGGCATGGCATAAGAAGAAATCACCTGATATCAGTGACAATTGCAGCGACCGCAGGAAGTCGACATGGGCTTGCGGTACAGCATTGACCAGTGCCTGGTGTCCCCGCCGTAACGCCTCGGCCTTGCCGAACCAGCTTGCGTGTCCCGCTAAGTCGACACCATAGGATTGTGCCGTCTGCACGCCGCCATAACGGATGAACAGCCCTTCCGGGTCAGGCTCGTCGAGAAAGTCGAGGAAGCCGATATCGTGGTTGCCGGCGAGCATCAGATGCCGCGGATCGCGTTTCTGTGCCTCGATCAGGAAGTCTATGACGCCCTTGGACTCTGGTCCGCGGTCGACATAGTCGCCGAGGTGGATGACGCGCCAATCGCTGGTCGGCTTGTATTCGAGTTCGCTCTCGATGCGGCGATGCATGGCGGCGAGCAGATCGAGCCGGCCATGCACGTCGCCGATCGCATAGAGGCGCATGCCATCGGGTGCGCGCGCGTCGAGGTAGTGGATGCCGGTCTCGGTCAAGGCGGCTTCGTCTCCGTGATCCAGCGAGGCTAGGGTCTAATCGGTGAACAAGACCCTAGCGCCGCAACTGGTCCTTGCCCATGTCGGTCACCAGCCGCTTGCCGCACAGTGCCAGCGTGATGTCCATCTCCTTGCGGATGATGTCCAGCGCCAGGGTCACGCCTTGCTTGCCCATAGCGCCCAATCCGTACAGGAACGGGCGGCCGATATAGGTGCCCTTGGCGCCGAGGCAAAGCGCCTTCAGCACGTCCTGGCCCGAGCGGATGCCGCCGTCCATATGCACCTCGATCCTGTCGCCGACGGCATCGGCGATCTCTTCCAGCGCCATGATTGACGACGATGCGCCGTCGAGCTGGCGCCCGCCATGGTTGGAAACGATGATGGCGTCGGCGCCGGTCTCGACCGCCATCAGCGCGTCCTCCTTGTCGAGAATGCCTTTCAGGATCAGCTTGCCGCCCCAACGTTCCTTGATCCAGGCGACATCCTTCCACGACAGATGCGGGTCGAACTGCTCCGTCGTCCACGATGTCAGCGAAGCGACGTCGCCGACGCCCTTGGCATGGCCGACAATGTTGCGGAAGGTGCGGCGCTTGGTGCCGGCAATGCCCATCAGCCAGCGTGGCCGCATGGCGATGTTGGCAATGTTGGCCAGCGTCATCTTGGGCGGCGCCGACAGCCCGTTGCGGACATCCTTGTGGCGCTGCCCCAAGATCTGCAGGTCGAGCGTCAACACCAGCGCCGAGCATTTTGCAGCCTTCGCCCTGTCGATCAGGTCGAGCACGAAATCCTTGTCGCGAAGCACGTAGAGCTGGAACCAGAACGGCTTCTTGGTCACCGACGCGACATCCTCGATCGAGCAGATGCTCATCGTCGACAGCGTGAACGGCACGCCGAATTCCTCTGCCGCCTGCGCGGCCAGCATCTCGCCATCGGCATGCTGCATGCCGGTCATTCCAGTTGGGGCAAGCGCCACCGGCATCGCCACTTTCTCGCCGATCATGGTCGATTCCAGCGAGCGGTTGCTCATGTCGACCAGTACGCGCTGACGGAATTTTATCTTCTGGAAGTCCTCTTCGTTGGCGCGGTAGGTGCTTTCGGTCCAGGCGCCGGAATCGGCATAGTCGAAGAACATCTTCGGCACCCGCCGGCGCGCCAGGTCCTTGAGATCGGCAATGGTGAGGATGTCGCTCATGGTGGTTCCTCGTTAGCCAGTCGTCTTGAAGCCGTCGTCGGCGTCGGAGCGCTGCTTAAGCCTGAGCCGCGACACGCGCTGCCAGTCGCCGCTGCGTTCGGCCTCGAGCATCGAGCGCTCGACATAGGAGATATGGTCCATCGCCGCTTGGCGGGCAGCTGAGGGATCGCCGGCCTTCACGGCTTTGTAGATCGCGCCGTGCTGGGCCAGCAGCGCCTCGCGCGCTCCGGGCACGCTGAACACCAGAAGCCGGTTCTGGAACACGCCTTCAGACAGCAGCCGGTAGCAGGAGCGCAGCGTGTGCAAGAGGATGATGTTGTGCGCGCATTCGCACACAGCATGGTGGAACTCGACGTCGATTTCCGCCTCGTCGTCGAAATCGCCGGTGCGGTGCGCCTCGTCCATGCGCGCCACGATGCGGTCGAGCAGCGCAATGTCGTCCGCTGTCGCGCGCCGCGCCGCATATTCGGCCGCAACACCTTCGATCTCGCGGCGGTATTCCAGATAGTCGGTCACCGCC
This sequence comes from Mesorhizobium sp. LNJC394B00, assembly GCF_000502555.1. Lineage (NCBI taxonomy): Bacteria > Pseudomonadati > Pseudomonadota > Alphaproteobacteria > Hyphomicrobiales > Phyllobacteriaceae > Mesorhizobium > Mesorhizobium sp. LNJC394B00. The sequence goes on along the minus strand of NZ_AYWH01000007.1, from coordinate 496,640 downwards.
TTGCGGTGCATCGAGATGAGGTCGGTCACCGGCTTGGTGAACAACTGGCCGATGACGTCGGCGACATGGGTGCCGCCGCCGGCCTTGGTGATCAGCAGCCCGCGCCCTTCCAGCGCCTTCAGCGCATCGCGCAGGATCGGCCGCGACACGTCGAACTGGCGCGCCAGCTCGCGCTCGCCCGGCAGCCGGTCGCCGGTGCGCAGCACGCCTTCAAGGATCAGGCTTTCGATCTGCTGCACCACCTCGTCGGCGGTGCGCGAATGCTCGATCCTGGAGAAAATATCGCTCAACGGGGGCCTGGGAAATTGAACCGGCGTCGCGCAAGATAAAGCCAGCGTCGCCAACTGGTCAAATTATTTATCCAATTTGCCCAATCGGGTCGGTCTGCGCGTCGCGCCGGCAGGACCTACGATGCTAGACTTTGGTGTTTACGCGCCTCATGGATTGCCTTTAGAGGACGCCATCACACGAAGGGTCGAGAACAGGGGGACCACCGTGTCGGACGAGACGTCCAACCTCGAATTCCAGCCGCGCGCCCAGGGCAGCGTGATGGGCTTTCCCGCGCATGAGGGACGGCCCGGCGCGATCGGCGAGGTCCATGCCCGGCCGCATCCGCTGATCGAGAAGCCGCGCGTGCTTGTGCAACTCGCCTTCATGACCGAGGGCGGCTCCAGCGTCGACATGGCCGTGCTCTCCGAACTGTCGCGGCGCCTCGGCATCGCGGCGCCCGACCGTCATGCCCGCCACCACGCCATGAAGTGGGGCAAGGGTACGCTGCGCTGGGAGCGGCATACGGAATTCTCGACCTATCTTTGGGAAGGGCCGCTTGCCGAAAGCGGCAGGGCGCAGGAGGATTCTCCTTTCGGCAACGGGTTCTCGCCGCCGGGAACGGTGATCTCAGGCATAAGGCTGGAGATCCGCAAATGGACGCCGGCAAGCGAGAAGCTGATTGCGGCCTTCGACCCGACGAGCCTCTGCTATTCGCTGGTCGAGCGCGGCAATGCGGCCATCGTCACCGATTTCCGCCAGGACGGCGACGGCCTGACCCGCATCCTGGTGCTTGATCGCGGCCTGACGCCGGCGCGGACCGGCGCGCTGTCGCAGCGGCTGATCGACGTCGAGACGTATCGCACGCTTGCCATGCTCGGCCTGCCGCTGGCGCTGACGCTGTCGGGCCGCGCCCGCCGCATCGAGGACCGGCTGGCGCAGACCACGCTGGAAATGAAGGTCGCTGAAACCCGCGACAGCCAGACGCTGCTCGCCGACCTGACCGAGCTTGCCGCTGAACTCGAGGCTGATGCCGCCNGGCACCCGCCATGCGCACCTGCCGTTCGGTCGAGGAGCGCCAGGCCAACCTGTCGCGCAAACTAACCCGCGCCACCACGCTGCTGCGCACCTGGGTCGATGTCGAGGTCGAGAAGCAGAACCGCGATCTGCTGGCGTCGATGAACAACCGTGCCCGGCTGCAACTGCGGCTGCAGCAGACGGTGGAAGGCCTGTCGGTGGCGGCAGTGTCCTACTATGTCGTCGGCCTGATCTCCTATCTCGCCAAGGGCGCCTCGATCTTCGGCCATGCCTTTGCACCGGAAGTCGTCACGGCCGTCGCGGTGCCGGTCGCCATCCTGCTGGTCTGGTGGGGCGTGCGGCGAGTCAGGCGGATGCACTCCGAGCCGGCGAAACATCCGGGGGAGTAGGAGCGCACTTTACCCTCCCCCTTGTGGGGAGGGTCGATCCGCATAGCGGATCGGGGTGAGGGTGCTCGTAAAGAGCTTCGTCGCGCGGACCCCCACCCCGCTCACTGCGTTCGCGACCCTCCCCACAAGGGGGAGGGTGAATAGCGGCAGATTGCCGCTGCGGAAGGCTGGCAGTACGCTCTTTGCCCGACGCGGTGTTTGCAACATCCGGATGTAACTGGTAAAAGATTTTTACCAGCCAAGCGGAGGACGCCGCCAATGTCCGGCCTTGTCATGCCCAAGCCAGACGACGCCACGATGCGAAGGCGCGCAGAGATCGTCGCCGATATGCGCATCATCGTGCCGGGCGAGGGCGTCGTCGACGCCACCAACGAAATGCGCGCCTTCGAAAGCGACGGTCTCACCGCCTACCGGCAATTGCCGCTGGTCGTGGTGCTGCCGGAAACGGTGGCGCAGGTGTCGCGGGTGCTGAAATACTGCAACGACCGCAACATCCGTGTCGTGCCGCGCGGCTCCGGCACCTCGCTCTCCGGCGGCGCGTTGCCGCTCGAGGATGCCGTGCTGCTGGTCATGAGCCGCTTCAACCGCATCCTTGCCATCGACTATCCCGATCGCGTCGTCGTCGCTCAGCCCGGCGTCACCAATCTCGGCATCACCACCGCCGTCGAGCAGGAGGGCTTCTACTATGCGCCCGATCCATCCTCCCAGATCGCCTGCTCGATCGGCGGCAATGTCGCTGAAAATTCCGGCGGCGTGCACTGCCTGAAATACGGCCTGACCGCCAACAATGTGCTGGGCATTGAGATGGTGCTGATGAACGGCGAGGTGGTGCGGCTTGGCGGCAATCATCTGGACTCGGAAGGCTATGATCTCCTCGGCGTCATGACGGGGTCCGAAGGCCTGCTCGGCGTCGTCACCGAGGTCACCGTGCGCATCCTGAAAAAGCCAGAGACGGCCCGTGCTCTGCTGATCGGCTTTCCGACCAGCGAGCAGGGCGGCCAATGCGTCGCCGACATCATCGGCGCCGGCATTATCCCTGGCGGCATGGAGATGATGGACCGGCCGGCGATCCATGCCGCGGAAGATTTCGTCCACGCCGGCTATCCCCTTGATGTCGAGGCGCTGCTGATCGTCGAACTCGACGGGCCGGGCGTCGAGGTCGATCACCTGATCGGTCTCGTCGAAGCGATCGCCTACAGGAACGGCTCCACCACATGCCGCGTCTCGCAATCCGAACAGGAGCGGCTGAGCTTCTGGGCCGGTCGCAAGGCGGCCTTCCCGGCGGTCGGCCGCATCTCGCCCGACTATTACTGCATGGATGGCACCATCCCGCGCAAGGAATTGCCGGGTGTGCTCGCCGGCATGCGCGAACTGTCGGAGAAATACGGCCTCGGCGTCGCCAATGTCTTCCACGCCGGCGACGGCAATCTGCATCCGCTGATCCTCTATGACGCCAACGTGCCGGGCGAACTCGACAAGGCGGAAAGTTTTGGCGCCGACATCTTGCGGCTCTGCGTCAAGGTCGGCGGCGTCTTGACCGGCGAGCACGGCGTCGGCGTCGAGAAGCGCGATTTGATGCCGGAGATGTTCAACCAGATCGACCTCGACCAACAAATGCGCGTCAAATGCGCCTTCGATCCCAACCATCTGCTCAACCCGGGAAAAGTGTTCCCGCAACTGCGCCGCTGCGCGGAGCTTGGACGCATGCATGTGCATCGCGGGCAGGTCGCGTTTCCGGATATTCCGAGGTTTTGATGGGGGCGGAATATCTCACGTCGGCGATCCTTCGCGCCCCCCTCTGTCCTGCCGGACATCTCCCCCACAAGGGGGGAGATCACCAGTCATCTCTGCCTTCGCCAATCTTCGACGTTGCTAGAGAGGCGCGGTCGCCAAAGCTGCTAATCTCCCCCCAAGTGGGGGAGATGTCCGGCAGGACAGAGGGGGGCACGAAGGAACTCGACGTCTCTGCACTCGCAAGCGGCGCGTCGCCATGACCACCTTCACTCCCACCTCGTCCACCGAAGTCCTCTCCACCGTCCAATGGGCGGCTGCGGAGGAATCGCCGCTGGAGACCATCGGCCACGGCTCCAAGCGCGGCATCGGTCGGCCATCGCAAACCGAGCACACGCTCGATCTCTCAAAACTCACCGGCGTCACGCTCTACGAGCCGGCCGAACTGGTGCTGTCGGCGAAGGCCGGCACACCGCTTTCCGATATAGAAAGCCTACTCGCCGAAAACGGCCAGCAACTTGCTTTCGAGCCGATGGACTACGGCCCATTGTTCGGCGGCATCAAGGGAAGAGGCACGATCGGCGGTGTGCTTGCCGCGAACCTGTCCGGCCCGCGCCGGCTGAAGGCGGGCGCCGCGCGCGACCACATCCTCGGCATCAACGCCGTTGCCGGCCGCGGCGAGGCTTTCAAGTCCGGCGGCCGCGTCGTCAAGAATGTCACCGGCTACGACCTGTCGAAGCTGATGGCCAACAGCTGGGGGACGCTGGCCGTGTTCACCGACGTCACCTTCAAGGTGTTGCCGGCGGCCGAGACCGAGGTCACGCTTGCCGTGCGTGGCCTGCTCGACGATGCGGCGGCCGCCGCCATGGCGCTGGCGCTCGGCTCCAGCGCCGAAGTGTCGAGCGCCGCGCATCTGCCGGAGCGGATCGCCGCGCGTGTCGCCGACGGCGCGCTCGGCACTGACGCCGCGACGCTGCTGCGCGTCGAAGGGTTCGGCCCTTCGGTCGCCTATCGCATCGAGGCACTGAAAACCCTGCTGAAAAATGCCGGCCCGTTGCAGGACATTGCCGGCGAGGCCTCGCATGCCCTTTGGCGTGATATCAGGGATTGCGCTCCCTTCGCCGACGGCAGTGAAAAGCCGGTCTGGCGCGTTTCGATGGCGCCGTCCCAGGCCCACCAGATGGTACTGACGCTGCGCATGCAGATCGGCGTCAGCGCCTTTTACGACTGGCAGGGTGGGCTGGTCTGGCTGCGCATGGAGGAGGGCGATCCCGAGGCCGCCCTGCTGCGCGGGCTGATCAGAAAACATGGCGGCGGCCACGCGACGCTGGTGCGCGCCGCGCCCGCGCATCGCGCCGCCGTGCCGGTGTTCGAGCCACAGGCGCCGCATCTGGCCGCCCTGTCGGCTAGGCTCAAGGCCGAGTTCGATCCCAAGGCCATCCTCAATCCCGGCCGCATGGCCCAGGGCTAACGCGATGCAGACCAATTTCTCCCTTGCCCAGCTCGCCGATCCGCATGTCGCGGAATCGGAGAAGATCCTGCGCAAATGCGTGCATTGCGGCTTCTGCACCGCCACCTGCCCGACCTATGTCACACTCGGCAACGAGCTGGATTCACCGCGCGGGCGCATCTACCTGATCAAGGATATGCTGGAGAACGGCCGTCCCGCCGACAAGGAGATCGTCACCCATATCGACCGCTGCCTGTCCTGCCTCGCCTGCATGACGACCTGCCCGTCGGGCGTCAACTACATGCATCTGGTCGACCATGCCCGCGCCCATATCGAGGAGACTTACAGGCGGCCGCTGCTCGACCGGCTGACCCGCGCCCTGCTGGCCCTAGTGCTGCCTTACCCCGCGCGCTTTCGCGCCGCGCTGAAGCTGGCGAGATTGGGCAAGCCGTTCATCGGCCTGTTCGAAAAGGTCCCAGCCTTGAAGCCGCTCGGTGCTATGCTGAAGCTGGCGCCGGCCTCTATTCCCGCCGCCTCGCCAATGGCCTCTCCTGGCGTCCATGCCGGGCAGGGAGCGAAAAAGGGCCGCGTCGCCATCCTCACCGGCTGCGCCCAATCGGTGCTCGATCCCGCCATCAACGTGACGACGATTGCATTGCTGACCAGGCTCGGCGTCGAGGTCGTGGTGCCTGAGGGCGAGGCCTGCTGCGGCGCGCTGGTCCATCATATGGGCCGCGAGGCAGCAGCCCTTGCCTCGGCCCGGCAGAATGTCGATGCCTGGACACGCGCCATCGACCAGGGTGGGCTCGATGCCATCGTCATCACCGCGTCCGGCTGCGGCACCACCATCAAGGACTATGGCTTCATGCTGCGCCTCGATCCGGCCTATGCCGACAAGGCTGCAAAGGTCTCGGCGCTGGCCAGGGACATCACCGAATATCTCGCAAGCCTCGACCTGCCGGAGCCGGTGCGCAAGCCCGGCACGGTCGTTGCCTACCACTCCGCCTGTTCGATGCAGCACGGCCAGAAGATCACCCGCCAGCCGAAGGAGTTGCTGGCCAAGGCCGGCTTCGTCGTGCGCGAGCCGCGCGAGGGCCATCTGTGCTGCGGCTCGGCCGGCACCTACAACATCCTGCAGCCGGAGATTTCGGAGAAGCTGCGCGACCGAAAGGTGAAAAACATCGAGGCCACCGGCGCGGAGATCGTTGCCACAGGCAATATCGGCTGCATCACCCAGATCGCTTCGGCTGCAAAGCTGCCGGTGGTGCACACGATCAAGCTGCTCGACTGGGCCTATGGTGGTCCGAAGCCGGAGGGCGTCTCCGAAGGAAACCTGGTCGCCGCCGAGTAAGCAGCTATTCCGCTGCCAGCCGGTCCACCACGCCATACGTCGCCTGGTAGCGCGCGCGCTGGCGGCTGAGCGCGACCATTGTGTTGCGCAAGAGGATCGCCACAGTGATCGGGCCGACGCCGCCCGGCACCGGCGTGATCCAGGACGCGACTTCCTTCACGCTCTCGGTGTCGACGTCGCCGACGATGCGGCTCGTGCCGTCCGGGCCGATCTCGGAATTGATGCCGATGTCGATGACGGCCGCACCGGGCTTCACCATGTCGGCCTTGATCAGCCGCGGCTTGCCGACGGCGACGAACAGCGCATCGGCGCGGCGCGCATGTGCCGCCACCGAGCGCGTCATGTGATGGCACACCGTCACCGTCGCGCCTTCGCTCATCAGCAGGAAGGCAATCGGCTTGCCTACGATCTCGGAATGGCCGACGACGACGACTTCGAGCCCCTTGAGGTCGAGGCCGGTTTCCTTGAGCAGCTCGACCGAGGCCGCAGCCGTGCAAGGCGCGAGGTCGAGCTGATTGTAGACGATATTGCCGATCGACGCCGGATGCATGCCCTCGACGTCCTTCAGTGGATGCACCGCCGCTTGCAGCGTCTTGATCGGGATATGCGCCGGCACCGGCCGCTGGATGATGATGCCGGTGACGCGCGGGTCGGCGTTCAGGCCGTGGATCGCCGCCTCGAGTTCGCCGGCGCTGATGTCGGCGGGGAACCGCCGCTCCTCGAAACCGATGCCGGCAAGGGCGGCCTTGGCGCGCTGGTTGCGCACATAGACATCTACGGCAGCGGTATCGCCGACGGTGATCGACACCAGCTTGGGCGGAAAACCTTCGGCGGTAGCGATGGCGGCATCCTCGCGCACGGATGCCATGATGCGCTGGGCGACCGGGCCGCCCCGGAGATAACGGCTATCGTCTGGCGGAGACATGGCTGGACCTTTGCAGCGGAGTTTGGCGCAGGGGAGTTTGGCCGTCCCTATAGCAGGGGAAATGCGGCAAGGCAGCGTGAAAGCGAACCGTCATCCCCCTGGCGCGACGTTCTGGCGCAGCCTGGCTCAGCTATAGCCGCAAAGAGAAAGGGCAGCGCGGTTTCCCGGGCTGCCCTTTCCTGACTGGCCGCATCCCCACACGGCCCGTCCCCCGCAAACTCTTCCCGATCCTGAAGGTCTAACCTTCTGGATCAGATGATTCGGTAGCCGATTATATCACGACCACGGTCGTTCCAACATTGACCCTCTCGTAAAGGTCAACCACGTCCTCGTTGCGCATGCGGATGCAGCCGGAAGACACCGAGCCGCCGATGGTCCATGGCTGGTTGGTGCCGTGGATGCGGTATTCCGTCGTGCCGAGATAGAGCGCGCGGGCGCCAAGCGGGTTTTCCTCGCCGCCGGCCAGATAGGTCGGGAGGTAGCGGCCCTTGGCGGCCTCGCGCTTGATCATCTCCGCTGGCGGGCGCCAGTCCGGCCAGACGCGCTTGTTGGTGATCTTGTGCGTGCCAGACCATTCGAAGCCAGGCTTGCCTGTGCCGACGCCATAGCGCCGCGCCTTGCCGTTCTTCTCGACCAGGAACAGGAAGTTCTGCGTCGTATCGATGACGATCGTGCCCGGCTTCTGCGGGCCGTCATAGGCGACTTCCTGCGGCAGGTAGAGCGGATTGATCTGCGGCCGCATCACCACGCGCTTGGCCGGCGCCTGCACGGAAGCAGTGCGCACCCGATCGGGTCGCGCCGGCTGCGCATAGCGAAGTCGCGGCTGCTGGACCACCTGTCGGCTCTGCCGCACGATGCCGGGCGCCCGGCCAAGCTGCAGCACCCAGGGTGCGGAAAGGTCGGGGCTCACCATCACCGGCGGCCTGTCGGCATAGCGGTCGTTGGCGGCAGAGGAGGTGACGCCGGCGGCCAGAATGGCCACGGCGCCGAGCACGGAACGCAAAAAGATCTTCATCGGAACGCACCTTGATCGTCGAACGGACGGAGGCGGAACTTGCCCCCGGTTGCGCGATCCTTGGCGCGAAGCGGCAACCGAAACATGAATCGGAATGCGTAAAATGCCGCTTTGTCAGTAAACCTTTTGGTGTGGTTACCGCCGGGTTCAGGAATCTGGTAAAGCCGCGGTAAATGCAGCGCGAAAGCGCGTTAACGGATGGATTGGCCATGGCGCAAGACAACACCGGACTGCTTACCGGCTCCGACGGGATCACGCGCTGCTTCTGGCACGGCAATCTGCCGGACTATCTGCACTACCACGACCATGAATGGGGCCGGCCGGTCGCCGACGACCGCAGGCTGTTCGAAAAAATCTGCCTGGAAGGCTTTCAGTCCGGCCTGTCCTGGCTGACCATTCTGCGCAAGCGCGAGAATTTCCGCGAGGCCTTCGCCGGTTTCGACTTCGACAAGGTCGCTGCCTTCACCGACGAGGATGTCGAGCGCCTGGTCGCCAATGTCGGCATCATCCGCCACCGCGGCAAGATCGTCTCGACCATCAACAACGCCAAACGCGCGCGCGAAATGGTGGATGAATTCGGCTCGCTGGCCGCCTGGTTCTGGAAGTTCGAGCCGGGGTCGGAGGAGCGGCCGGAGATCGTCGACCTCGCCCACCTGCGGGCCAACCCGACGACAGCGGTCTCGATCAGGATTTCGAAGGAGTTGAAAAAGCGCGGCTGGAGCTTTGTCGGACCGACGACGGTCTATGCCTTCATGCAAGCGATGGGTCTGGTCAACGACCATCTCGAGGGGTGTGTTTGCCGGGAGCAGGTGGAGAAGGAACGCAAGGCCTTTAAGAGGCCGAAGTAGGGCGCTGTCCCCCTACCTCCCCCTTGTGGAGAGGTCGCGCCGAAGGCGCGGGTGGGGGTATCTTGGCGCCGCACCCCCACCCCGACGCTACGCGTCGACCCTCCCCACAAGGGGAGGGTAAGGAACTCACGTCCCGCTGGCGCCAGTCAGGAACAATCCCGCCACAATCGCCGCCAGTGCCGCAAAGGCCGGATAAATCACCAGCAATCCGGTCATCAGCGCCTCGCGCATGGTGGAACCCTTGCGCTCGTCGGCGGTGACCTCAAACGGACCGAGGCTCGCCGTCACCTGCGCACGGCTCTCGGCCGGCCGCAGCCGGACTTCATGCAGGCCGTCGTCTCTGATGTCGAACTTGTGTGCCGCAGTCATGGCCCCAACCCTTTGTTTCGGCGCGCTTATCGGCTCTGATTGTGTCGGCACGATGCCGCGCCGATGGCGGAATTGTTTCCTTTTGGTGCGTTTTGTTTCGGAGGAGAAGGAAAAAGCGCAAACCCTTGCCGCACCAAGCCGCTTCGGTTAGGACACGCCCACTCCAAACAAGTCATCGATTACTAAGCGAAAAGACCCATCCCATGGCCGACAAATCGGAAAAGACGAAAGCGCGGCTGCCGCGCGGCTTTGCCGACCGCAGTGCGGAAGACATCCGCGCCGTCGAGAAGATGATGGCGACGATCCGCTCGGTCTATGAGCTCTATGGTTTCGAGCCGGCCGACCAGCCGCTGATCGAATACACCGATGCGCTGGGCAAATTCCTGCCCGACCAGGACCGGCCTAATGAGGGCGTATTTTCTTTCCAGGACGATGACGAGCAGTGGCTGTCGTTGCGCTACGACCTGACCGCGCCGACGGCGCGTTATGTCGCCGAGAATTTTGAGCGACTGCCGAAGCCCTATCGCAGCTACCGCTCCGGCTGGGTGTTCCGCAACGAAAAGCCCGGCCCCGGCCGCTTCCGCCAGTTCATGCAGTTCGACGCTGACACCATCGGCACACCGGGCGTCGCGGCTGATGCTGAAATGGCGATGATGATGGCCGACGTGATGGAAGCGCTCGGCATCAAGCGCGGCGACTACGTCATCCGCGTCAACAATCGCAAGGTGCTCGATGGCGTGCTGGAAGCGATCGGCCTTGGCGGCGATGAGAATGCAGGGCGTCGGCTGACGGTGCTGCGCGCGATCGACAAGCTGGACAAGCTCGGACCGGAAGGCGTGAGACTGCTGCTTGGTCCGGGGCGCTGGGATGGCGGCAAGGAAGGCGAGGGTGACTTTGCCAAGGGTGCCGGACTGAATGAGGCGCAAGCCGAGGCCGTTCTTCTCGCGACAGCGAGGGAACAGGCCCGCCAGGATTCCAATGTCGATGCGAACGCGATCTATCAGGAAGGCGTTGGCGAGCTCTCCACGATTGAAGCCTTGGTCAGGGCGGCAGGGTACGGCGAAGATCGTATCGCCATGGACCGCTCCGTCGTGCGTGGCCTCGAATACTACACCGGCCCGGTTTTCGAGGCCGAGCTTCTGGCCGAAATCCCCAACGAAGACGGCCAGATCGTGCGCTTCGGTTCGGTCGGTGGTGGCGGCCGCTATGACGGGCTGGTCTCGCGCTTCCGTGGCGAGCCGGTGCCGGCGACCGGCTTTTCGATCGGCGTCTCCCGCCTGATGACGGCGCTGAAGAACCTCAGCAAGCTGGACACCACCGATGTCATCGCGCCGGTCGTCGTGCTGGTCATGGACAAGGATACGGAAAGCCTTGGCCGCTACCAGAAGATGGTCGCAGAGCTACGCGCCGCCGGCATCCGCTCAGAGATGTATCTCGGCGGCGCCGGCATGAAGGCGCAGCTGAAATACGCCGACCGCCGCGGTAGCCCGGTCGCGATCATCCAGGGCGGCGATGAGCGCGCCAAGGGCGAGTTGCAGATCAAGGATCTGATCGAAGGCGCGCGCATGTCCGCTGAAATCGCCGACAACGCTGAATGGCGGGCTGCCCGCCCGGCGCAGGTGACGGTGGCGGAGGGAGAGCTGGTCGCCGAGGTGAGNCCAATCTCCCCCCTTGAGGGGGAGATGGCCGGCAGGCCAGAGGGGGGTGCCTCGCGCCACGCATGACCTCCCGCTATCCCGCCATCGCATCCGAAATCACCAAACTCTTCGCCACCCGCAACACCCATGCGGTCGAGGTCGCGGTGCTGCAGCCGGCCGACCCATTCCTCGACATGGCCGGCGAGGATCTGCGCCGCCGCATCTTTCTCACCGAAAGCGAGACCGGCAAGACGCTGTGTCTGCGGCCCGAATTCACCATCCCCGTCTGCCTCGACCACATCGCCTCGCAGGCCGGCACGCCGCGCCGCTATTCCTATCTCGGCGAAGTGTTCCGCCAGCGCCGCGAGGGCGGCAACGAGTTCTTTCAGGCCGGCATCGAGGATCTCGGCGACCGCGATACGGCCGAGGCCGATGCGCGTTCGCTGGCCGATGCGCACGCGCTGCTGCAGCTGGTGCTGCCGGCGCAACCTCTTGCGATCACGCTCGGCGACCAGACCATCTTCGAGGCGGTGCTGGCGGCCCTCGGCCTGCCGCGCGGCTGGCGCATGCGACTTGCGCGCGCCTTCGGTTCGGCGCCGATGCTGCAGGCAGCGTTGTCCGATCTCGCCAACCCGCCACGCAACGGTCAGCTTGACGGCGAAGTCGCGGCCCTTGTCCTCGATCGCGATCTCGAAGCGCTTTCCGCCCACATTGCCGGCGGCATGGAAGAGGCCGGCCTGCTGGCATCCGGCGGACGCGCGCCGGTCGACATTGCCCGACGGCTGATCGAAAAGGCCGAACTGCGCAGCGTGCGGCTGTCGAACGAGGCCTTTGCAGCACTCAGGGATTTTCTCGCCATCGACGTGCCGCTCGACGGCGCCAGCGCTGCGCTCGAAAGCTTTGCGGCCTCTGCCGGGCTTTCGCTGGGCGCGGCGCTGGAAAAATTCGCCGCCCGTGCCAAAGCCATCGAGGCACATGGCCTGCCTGCAAAGACGATCCGCTACGACGCTGCCTTCGGCCGTCCGCTGGATTACTACACCGGCATCGTCTTCGAGATCGCAGCACTTGGTGGCGAGCGGCCGCTGGCCGGCGGCGGTCGCTACGACCGGCTGCTGACCCTGCTCGGCGCCAAGACGCCGATCCCCGGCGTCGGCTTCTCCGTCTGGCTCGACCGCATCGAAGCGCTGCGGGGAGAGCCGCAATGATCACGCTGGCGATCCCATCGAAAGGCCGGCTCAAGGAGCAGGCCTTGGAGGTACTGGCCAGGGCCGGGCTTGCCGTCAGCCTGCCCGGCGATGAGCGCCAGTACCGCGCCCGCATCGACGGCGCCGAGGGCATCGAGGTGGCGTTCCTGTCGGCGTCCGAAATCGCCGGCGAGATTGGGCAAGGTTCGGTCGACCTCGGCATTACCGGCGAGGATCTGCTGCGCGAAAACCTCGCCGACTGGGAGGCGCGCGCCGAAATCGTCGCTCGCCTCGGCTTCGGCCATGCCGATGTCGTGGTCGCGGTGCCCGGCATCTGGCTCGACGTCGATACTATGGCCGATCTCGACGATGTCGCCGCCGATTTCCGCCAGCGCCACGGCAGGCGACTGAGGATCGCAACCAAATACTGGCGGCTCACGCAGCAGTTCTTCTCGCAAAAGCACGGCATCCAGGTCTACCGCATCGTCGAAAGCCTCGGGGCCACCGAAGGCGCACCGGCGGCAGGCCTCGCCGACGTCATCGTCGACATCACCACCACCGGCTCGACCCTGCGCGCCAACCATCTCAAGGTGCTGGCCGATGGGGTTGTGCTGAAGTCGCAGGCCTGCCTCGTGGCTGCCAGGAAAGATCGTGCTGCTGCGGATGAGGCGCTAGTGCGGGAAATAGCCGCGAAGATGAGCGCGCTCCCTCCCCCTTGAGGGGAGGGTGGACAGCCGCCAAAGGCGGATGGACGGGTGGGGTCGCTCCGGCAGTGCTCGACGCGAGACCACCCAAGCCGGGTCGACCGTGACCAAGGAAGTCGAGCACTTCGCCGAGGACCCCACCCGCCTCGCTTCGCGAGGCACCCTCCCCTCGAGGGGAGGGGAACCGCCTGTACTTTCCACCACCCCATCAGGCTGCTAGGCTCACTCATCGGGAGGAAACGGCGATGGCGATTAATCTCGACGAGCTCAAGAACGCCACCAATCTGCGCGGGCGCGGCAGGGCGTTCATCGCTCCGCTCGACGGCCGGGCACATGTGTCGGGCGACCGTTCGGTGCCGCTGCTCGACAAGACGATCCCTCAGCTTTTCTCCGACACGGTCGGCAGATACGCCACGCAGGATGCTGCCGTCTTCGTCGGACAGGACAAGCGCTTCACCTGGAGCGAACTGTCGGACACGGTCGATACGCTCGCCGCCGGCTTCCTGGCGCTCGGCCTCGAAAAAGGCGACCGTGTCGGCATCTGGTCGCCCAACCGCTGGGAATGGCTGGTCACCCAATTCGCCACCGCTCGCATCGGCCTGATCCTGGTCAACATCAACCCGGCCTACCGGCTGACGGAGCTGGAATATGCCCTCAACAAGGTCGGCTGCAAGGCGCTGGTCACCGCCGCCAGTTTCAAGACCTCCGACTATCTCGGCATGATCGAGACGCTGGCGCCGGAGCTCGCCAACGCCACCCCCGGCAAGCTCAAGGCGCAGAAATTGCCGACGCTGAAGATCGTCATTCGCATGGGCGACGACAACTCGCCCGGCATGTTCAATTTCGCCGATGTGCTGTCGATGGCCGGCCGCGACGAGCATGACAGCCTCGACCGCATCTCCGAAGGGCTGAAGCCGGGCGAGGCCATCAACATCCAGTTCACATCAGGCACGACCGGCGCGCCCAAGGGCGCGACGCTGACCCACACCAACATCGTCAACAATGGCAATTTCGTCACCGCTGCGATCAAGCTCACCGTCGACGACCGGCTCTGCATCCCGGTGCCGCTCTACCACTGCTTCGGCATGTCGATGGGCACGATGGGCTGCGTCACCAAGGGCGCGACCATGGTGTTTCCTGGCGAGGGTTTTGACGCCGGCGCGACGCTGAAGGCGGTGGCGCAGGAACGCTGCACCGGCCTCTACGGCGTGCCGACCATGTTCGTCGCCATGCTCGACCACGCCGACTTCACCAGCTTCGATCTCTCCAGCCTGCGCACCGGCATCATGGCGGGCTCGCCATGCCCGATCGAGGTGATGAAGAAGGTGGTGTCGCTGATGCATATGGAAGAGGTGACCATCGCCTACGGCATGACCGAGACCAGTCCCGTCTCCTTTCAGAGCAGTGTCGACGACCCGCTGGAAAAGCGCGTCTCCACCGTCGGCCGCATCCATCCGCATGTCGAGGTCAAGGCCATCGACGCCGACGGCGCCACCGTCGCGGTCGGCGCGCCGGGCGAGCTGTGCACCCGCGGCTATTCCGTGATGAAGGGTTATTGGGACGATGCGGAAAAGACCCGCGAGGCGATCGACAGCGATGGCTGGATGCACACCGGCGACCTCGCCACGATCGACGCCGAGGGCTATTGCAACATCGTCGGCCGGGTCAAGGACATGGTCATCCGCGGCGGCGAAAACGTCTATCCCAGAGAGGTCGAGGAATTTCTCTATCGCCATCCCCAGGTCAAGGAGGTGCAGGTGTTCGGTATTCCCGACGCCAAATATGGCGAGGAGCTGTGCGCCTGGATCGTGCTGAAACCCAACCAGATCGCGACCGAGCAGGAGATCAAGAACTTCTGCGCCGGCCAGATCGCCCACTACAAAATCCCCCGCTACATCCGCTTCCGCACCGAACTGCCCATGACGGTGACGGGAAAACCGCAGAAGTTTCTGATGCGCGAGGCGATGGTGGAGGAACTGGGGCTGGTGGTGCAGAAGACGGCTTGAGGGTTGAACGCCGGGGGACGGGATTGCCCGCTTCGACATTGGGGTGCTCGACAGGCTTCCGCAAGGTTCGCCGAACGCATTGGGGCTTGAATGACTGGTTTCGCACGATCAGCGACTTCCTATGCGATGCCTTTGGCCGCGCTGGCACTGGCCGTTGCGGTCAGAGCCAGCGGGCTATCGGTGGACGAAGGTTCGCCGAGCGTCAGGATTCTCGTCGGAGCGCTCTCGAGTGCGATCATGTTCATCACTATTTTCGTGGTGCTCGATCACGCCGAGGCGGTGGCCCACCGTGTGGGGGAACCCTACGGCACATTGGTGCTGACTTTTGCCGTAACGGCAATCGAGGTGTCGATCATCGTTTCCATGATGCTGCATGGAGAGAACAACCCCACGCTTGCACGTGAGTCCGTCTTCTCGACGGTGATGATTGCCTCCACCGGCGTTGTGGGGACGTGTCTCACGTTTGGCGGCTGGCGTCATCGCAAGCAGGCAATTGTCCGGCAAGGGACAAGCGCATATCTGGCGGTTCTGGCCGCACTGACCGTCATGACGCTTATCCTGCCGACCTACACGCGGACCACCGATCCCGGCACATTTTCGGCAGCTCAGCTTGGCCTTGTGAGCGTACTTTCCGTGCTGCTCTATGCAAGTTTTGTGTTCGCGCAAACCGTCCGGCACCGGGACGACTTCATCGAAGGACTGGCACACGACCTTTCGGCGCGAACCGCCCCTCACAAAAGCATCTCTTCCAGCGCTCTGCTCCTGGTAACCGGACTGATCGGAATTGTCATGCTCGCCGAGCAGGTCGCCGCAAGTGTTGAAAATGCGCTCGTTGCTTACCAGGTGACCCAGGCTGACAGCATTGTGGGGGCAATGATCGCGGGTCTGGTTTTGATGCCGGAAGCCATTTCGGCGGTTCGCGCTTCACTCAACAATGAGCTGCAGCGCGGCCTGAATGTCGCAATGGGTTCGGCTTGCGCCACGATTGGTTTGACGATACCTGCGGTCGCAGCAGCCAGCCTGCTTACGGGACGAGGGTTGACCCTGGGGCTCCCGGAAGCTGACGCAGTACTTTTGGTTTTAGCGCTTTTCATATGCGGCGTAAGCTTTAGCAACGAAAGGACGACCTTCCTGACCGGAATCGTCCATGCCGTGGTATTTTTCGCGTATGTATTTCTGGTATTTATCCCTTGAGGCTTTGGTGCGATCTGGCGACCAGCCGTCAAGGCGGGTATTCTCGAACGCGCCTGATTTGAGTTTCTTTTCGGGGTTCCCAAGGCGCCATCTAAGACCCGAACGACTCACACCCCCAGCACCGCCGCATCCAACCCCCGAATGATCTTCGCCAGTTCCACGCACTCGTCATGCCGCACCTTGTTGCGGCGCCAGGCCAGGCAGATCGTGCGTTGCGGCATTGGCTCCTGGAACGGCACGATCTTGAGGTCCGGCATGGCGCTGGCCGGCCTTGCCGCCATTTCGGGGATGAGCGTGACGCCGAGACCATGCGCCACCATCTGCAAGAGCGTCGTCAGGCTGGTGGCGCCATAGCTTGCCATTGCCACCGGGCGCACGCTGCCGCACAGGGCCAGCGCCTGTTCGC
The DNA here is from genome assembly GCF_000502555.1 of Mesorhizobium sp. LNJC394B00. NCBI lineage: Bacteria > Pseudomonadati > Pseudomonadota > Alphaproteobacteria > Hyphomicrobiales > Phyllobacteriaceae > Mesorhizobium > Mesorhizobium sp. LNJC394B00. The sequence goes on along the minus strand of NZ_AYWH01000007.1, from coordinate 480,126 downwards.
GCAGGCAGTGGCCTTCCTCCAAAAGCATCAACCGCTCCAGCGCCGGGCTTTCCGGCGGCACCGGTGGCGAGGCGAAGGCTGGATCTCCGGCTGGCACGGCGAGGAAGAAGCGGTCGGCGAACAGTTCCTCGGTGACCAGGCCCGGCTGCTCGAGCGGCAGCGCGGCGATGAAGGCGTCGAGCCGTCCGGTTGCCGTGTCCTCGACCAGTGATGCCGTCACTGCTTCGCGCAGTTCGAGCTGCAGGGACGGAAAATGCCGCTTCAGCTCCGGGAGCACATGCGGCAAAAGATACGGCGCCACGGTCGGGATGATGCCCAGCCGGAAGCGGCCTTCCATGGCCGGGCGGCCGCGCCGGGCCGTCGTCTCGACATCACTGATGTCGCGCAGGATGCGCTCGATGCGTGGCAGCAGCGCTTGCGCCTCTTCCGTCATCCGCACCGTCTTGCCGCCGCGCTCGAACAGCCGGCAGTTCAGCCTTTGCTCCATCTCGGCGATCTGCGCGGACAGCGCCGGCTGGCTGACGCCGGCGAGTTTTGCGGCGCGGCCGAAATGCAGCGTTTGCGCCAAAGCCTCGAAATATTGCATCTGCCGCACGGTCAAGCCAATCATAAGGAAAGCCTATCGCAACAAACAGGAAAGGCAATTTGTTTTTATCGAAGAGACGGCTTAGTCTGGAACCATTCCAGAGTGGCGCGGCTCCCGGCCGGCCCGGAAAAACCAACACATAAATCAGCAATTCGGAGGCCAAGATGGACGCGATGACCGACGACAACAGCGCCGGCAAATGCCCGGTCGCGCATGGAACCTCCGCCAGGACCAACCGCGACTGGTGGCCGAACCAGCTCGACATCGGCGTTCTCCACCAGCAGTCGAGCCTTTCGGACCCGATGGGCGAAGCTTTCGACTACGCCGCGGAGTTCAAGACGCTCGACCTCGACGCGGTGATCGAGGATTTGCACAAGGTGATGACGGATTCGCAGGATTGGTGGCCGGCCGATTTCGGCCATTACGGGCCGCTGTTCATCCGCATGGCCTGGCACAGCGCCGGCACCTATCGCATCGGCGACGGCCGGGGTGGTGCCGGTGCGGGCCAGCAGCGTTTCGCGCCGCTGAACAGCTGGCCGGACAACGCCAATCTCGACAAGGCGCGCCGGCTTTTGTGGCCGGTCAAGCAGAAATACGGCCGCAAGATCTCCTGGGCCGACCTGTTGATTCTCACCGGCAACGTCGCGCTGGAATCGATGGGCTTCAAGACCTTTGGCTTTGCCGGTGGCCGCGCCGATGTCTGGGAGCCCGAGCAGGATGTCGACTGGGGTTCGGAAACCAAGTGGCTCGACGACAAGCGCTATTCCGGCGACCGTGAGCTGCACGGCCATCTCGGCGCGGTGCAGATGGGCCTGATCTACGTCAACCCGGAAGGGCCGAATGGCAAGCCGGATCCGCTGGCCTCGGCCCGCGACATCCGCGAGACCTTCGCGCGCATGGCAATGAACGATGAGGAAACCGTGGCGCTGATCGCCGGCGGCCACACATTCGGCAAGACCCATGGGGCCGGTGATGCAACACTGGTCGGCGCCGAGCCGGAAGGCGCGGGCATCGAGGCGCAGGGCCTCGGCTGGTCGAGCAAGCATGCCACCGGCATTGCCGGCGATGCGATCACGTCCGGCCTCGAAGTTACCTGGACGACGACGCCGACCAAGTGGAGCAACAACTTCTTCGACAATCTCTTCAACTTCGAATGGGAGCTGACCAAGAGCCCGGCCGGGGCCCATCAGTGGACGCCGAAGGGCGGCTCTGGCGCGGTTACGGTGCCGGACGCGCACAATCCCTCGAAGCGTCATGCGCCGGCAATGCTGACCACCGACCTCGCGCTGCGGGCCGACCCGGCCTATGAGAAGATCTCGCGCCGCTTCCATGAGCATCCGGAGCAGTTCGCCGATGCCTTCGCCCGTGCCTGGTACAAGCTCACCCATCGCGACATGGGGCCGGTCGTGCGGTATCTCGGCCCGCTGGTGCCGAAGGAAGAGCTGATCTGGCAGGATCCGGTTCCGGCCGTCGACCATGAGCTGGTCAGCGACCAGGACATCGCATTGCTGAAGGCCAAGATCCTGGCTTCGGGCCTCAGCGTTTCGCAATTGGTCTCGACCGCCTGGGCCTCGGCCTCGACCTTCCGCAACTCCGACAAGCGCGGCGGCGCCAATGGCGCGCGCATTCGCCTGGCGCCGCAGAAGGACTGGGAGGTCAACCAGCCTGTCGAACTGGCCACCGTGCTGGCTAAGCTCGAAGCCATCCAGAACGAGTTCAACGCAGGCGGCAAGAAGGTCTCGCTGGCCGACCTCATCGTGCTCGGCGGCGTCGCCGCGGTCGAGAAAGCCGCAACGGATGGCGGCAATGCGGTGAAGGTTCCCTTCACGCCCGGCCGCACCGACGCCTCGCAGGCGCAGACCGACGTCCATTCCTTTGCGGCGCTCGAGCCCAAAATTGACGGCTTCCGCAACTATGTCAGGGGCAAACCGCCGATGACGGTCGAAGCCATGCTGGTCGACCGGGCGCAACTGCTCAGCCTGACGGCGCCGGAGATGACGGTGCTGGTTGGTGGCCTGCGCGTGCTCGGCGCCAACACCGGCGGCTCGAAGCATGGTGTGTTGACCGACAGGCCGGGCACGCTGACGAACGACTTCTTCGTCAACCTGCTCTCGATGAGCACCATCTGGGATCCGGCCTCCGAGCCGGGCTCGCATGAGGTCTATGAAGCACGCGACCGCAAGACCAGGGCAGTCAGGTGGACCGCCACACGCGCCGACCTGATCTTCGGCTCGCATGCGCAGCTGCGCGCGCTGGCCGAGGTCTACGGGTCGGCGGATGCCGGGCAGAAATTCGTTGGCGATTTCGTCAAGGCGTGGACCAAGGTGATGAACGCCGACCGTTTCGACATCGCTGCCTGATGCAACCTCCCAAACGAAGGGCGCGGGCCGAGGCCCGCGCCCTTCGTTTTCGCAGGCTTCGAAATCAGTCCTTTTCGAAGATGCGTGCCTTGGCGACGACGCCAGCGATTGCGCCGCCGATCAGCGGCGCAACGATGAACAGCCAGAGCTGGCTGAGGGCTGCGCCGCCGGTAAACAGCGCCGGGCCGATCGAACGCGCCGGATTGAGCGAGGTGCCGGTCACCGGGATCATTGCGAAGTGCAGTCCGGCCAGCGTCAGGCCGATGACCAGGCCGGCGAACGTCGTCGAGTGCTTCTCGGCGGTGACGCCGAGGATGACGGTGACGAAGGTGAAGGTGCCGATCAGCTCCCACAGGAAGGCCGAACTCGTCCCCCATTTCGCCACGTCCCAGCCATTGGCGCCGAAACCGGTGGTGTGCCCGCCGGTCTGGCCGGAGACGATGATCCACAGCGCCAGCGAGGCCAGAATGGCGCCGATGATCTGCGCGATCCAGTAAGGAATGACATCCTTGGCCGGCAGCCGGCCGGCAAGGAAGACGCCGAGCGTGACGGCCGGGTTGAGATGTGCGCCTGAGATGGGACCCACCGCGTAAGCCGCCGCAATCAGGCCGATGCCGAACGCTAGGCCGATGGCTTCCTGGCCCAGCGGCAAGTCGGCGAGAAAGCCACCCGTCGCCACCGACGCCGTGCCGATAAACACCAATAGAAATGTCCCTAGAACTTCCGCAAGATACGTTTTCATTGCCCTCTCCTCGTATCGATCCGTCGGTCCGCTTTTCCGCGCCGCGAATCATGGCGCAAAGAGTATTCCCAACGCAAAAGCTTGGAAAGCTGAGCAATTGCGCCACAGATCGTGCTTACGGCGGCCAGTTACCAACATTAGAGACCTTGCATATATTTGAGATTTGTTATCGCCGGCGGGCGGACATTTGCCGGCGGGGAAAATCGTCGGCCGCGAGCGGAAGGCCTCGTCGCCGCGAAATTCAAGCGGGGTTCAATCTCGACGCGAAACGCTCTAAGAGCAGGCCGAAAGATACTGTGCTCGATAGATGGAATGACGAATGCGACTGGGCGGACGGCTGGCGGCAGCCATTGAAGTGCTGGACGACATTGGCCGGCGCCACCGGCCGGTGGCCGATGCGCTGAAAGATTGGGGCCTGTCGCATCGCTTTGCGGGCGGCGGCGACCGCGCGGCGATCGGCAACATCGTCTACGACGCGCTACGCCACAAACGTTCCGCCGGCTGGCTTTTGGGTGAAGACACGCCCCGCGCCATCGGCTTCGGCGCGCTGCTCATCGAATGGGGCCAGACGCCGCAATCGCTTAACGATGCGCTCCAGGGTGACAAGTTCGCGCCGCCGCTGCTCAGCGCCGCCGAGTTGCAGGCGCTGGCTGAGCGCCGGCCTGAAGACGCGCCGGAGGCGGTGCGGGCGGACATACCCGACTGGTGCGCGCCGCTCTTCGAACGATCCTTTGGCGCAGACTGGGTTGCGGAAGGGGCGGCTTTGGCGACCCGCCCGCCGCTCGACATCAGGGTCAATACGCTGCAGTCCGACCGCGCCAAAGTGCTGGCGGAACTCGCCGAAACCGGCGCCACGGCAGCCGCTATCGCGCCACAAGGCATTCGCATCCCGCCCATCGACGGCGACGGCAGGCACCCGAACGTACAGGCCGAGCCGGCCTTCCAGAAAGGCTGGTTCGAGGTCCAGGACGAAGGCTCGCAGATCGTTGCCGCCCTTGCCGGCGCGCAAGCCGGGATGCAGGTGCTCGATTTCTGCGCCGGCGCCGGCGGCAAGACGCTGGCGTTGTCGGCGGCGATGGCCAACAAAGGCCAGGTCTTCGCCCATGATGCCGAAAAAGCGCGGCTGGCGCCGATCTTCGACCGCCTCCGCCGTTCGGAAAACCGCAACGTCCAGGTTGTCACCAAGCCGGCTGAGCTCAGCCCCCTCGCAGGCCACATGGACATCGTGCTGGTCGATGCGCCCTGCACCGGCAGCGGCACCTGGCGGCGCCGTCCAGACGCCAAATGGCGGCTGACGCAGAGACAGCTCGATGCCCGCAAGGGCGAGCAGTCGGCGATCCTCGACGCGGCGAAGGCCTATGTCAAACCGGGCGGCCTGCTGGTCTACATCACCTGTTCGGTGTTCGACGAGGAGAATGGCGAGCAGGTCGCCGCCTTTCGCGAACGGCACAAGGGCTTCGTTCCGGTCGATCATCGCGCGCTCTGGGATGCCAGCTTCCCCGGTCACGCAGCGGCCGCCCGGATCGGCAAGACAAGCGATATCTCGCTGTCGCCGGCTCTGAGCGGCACCGACGGGTTCCATTTCTGTGCGCTGCGTCGGGCGAATTGACGCTGCGATTGACAGGCTGACATAGCGCCAGTTGCAGATGCGCGGCGTCGGCCGCCAGACGGGGTAGAATTCTTGCAAAGATATGTGTCGCTTCTGCTTTTCCTCCTTCTGGTGCTCGGCGGCGGCCTGTTGATCGGCTATGCGACGCTGCCGGGTGAATGGTATGCCTCGCTCGCCAAGCCGCCCTTCAACCCGCCCAACTGGGTCTTCGCGCCGGCCTGGACGCTCCTCTATGTGCTGATCGCCGTGGCCGGCTGGCGGACATGGGAGCGGGAACGAGCAGCCGCCGCGATGAAGATCTGGGCCCTCCAGCTTGTTCTGAACTTCGCGTGGTCGCCGACTTTCTTCGGCGCCAAACAGATGGGGCCGGCACTGGTCGTGATCCTGGCTCTTCTCGCCAGCATTGCGCTGTTCATAGCCACGGTGTGGAACCGCGACCGGGTTTCCGGCTGGCTGTTTGCGCCCTATGCCGCGTGGGTAGCCTTCGCCACCTTGCTCAACGCGTCGCTGCTCCTGTTGAACTGAGTGCTTTGCTGCAGTGCAGCAAAAGCATTTGCGTGGCGTTCAGGCGTCTGCGATAAGCTTTGCAGATAAATCAGGGCGATGGCCATGGCAGCAAAGATCGTACCCGCACCCGATTATGAGGACCGCGTCAGGGCGTCGTTCGCGCGCCAGCAGGCGATGGCGACCATCGGCGCCGAACTGACGCTTGTGACGCCGGGCATCATCGAGATCGAAATGCCCTATTCGGCCGCACTCACGCAGCAGCATGGTTTCCTGCATGCCGGCGTGATTTCGACCGCACTGGACTCGGCTTGCGGCTACGCCGCGTTCTCGCTGATGCCGGAAAATTCCGGCGTGCTGACCATCGAGTTCAAGGTCAATCTCCTGGCGCCCGGCCGGGGCGAACGCTTCCTGTTCCGCGGCTCGGTGACCAAGCCCGGCCGCACCATCATCGTCGCCGACGGCCAGGCCTACGCCTTTGCCGCCGATGGCGAGGCCAAGCTGATCGCGACCATGACCGGCACGATGATGACGGTGGTTGGCCGTGACGGGATAGCAGGCTGATGGCCAAAATTACGCGAATTGGTGGCAAGGACGTCCTCTTCGTCATGGCGGCGCAGGCCGAGTACGGTCCGCATCTGCAAAAACTGTTCACGCCGCTGATGACGGGCGTCGGCCCGGTAGAGGCAGGTGTGCGGCTCGGCGCCGAACTGTCATGGCTGAAATCCGAGAAGGCGTTGCCCGATCTCGTCGTCTCGCTCGGCTCCGCCGGCAGCCGCACACTAGAGCAGACGGAAATCTACCAGGCGGTCTCGGTCAGCTATCGCGACATCGACGCTTCGCCGCTAGGCTTCGAAAAAGGCGCGACGCCGTTCCTCGACCTGCCGGTGACCGTCCCGCTATCATTCAGGATACCGGGCATTAAAGAAGCCAGCCTGTCGACCGGCGGCGCCATCATCACCGGCGCCGCCTACGACGCCATCGCCGCCGATATGGTCGACATGGAAACCTTCGCCTGCCTGCGCGCCTGCCAGTTGTTCGATGTCCCGCTTATCGGCCTGCGCGGCATTTCAGACGGTGCAGCCGATCTGCGCCACGTTGGCGACTGGACCGAATATCTGCATGTCATCGACGAGAAGCTGGCGGATGCGGTCGCTCGGCTCGAACAGGCCATCGGCTCCGGCACGCTACACAAGGAGCAGCCTGGGCAAGAGTCGGCGCCGCTCTGAAAGTCGGGTTGCGCACCCCATTGCGCCGACTCGTTTCTTTCTCTAAAGGCTCGCCATGACGACAGCCAATCATCCCGATACAGTCCTGATTGTCGATTTCGGCAGCCAGTTTACGCAACTCATCGCCCGCCGCATCCGCGAGGCTGGCGTGTTTTCCGAGATCGTGCCGTTCCAATCGGCCGAAGCTGCCTTCAAGCGCATCAATCCGAAAGCCGTGATCCTGTCGGGCGGTCCCGCCTCGACATCGGACATCGGCAGCCCGCGCGCGCCGCAGATCGTCTTCGATGCCGGCGTACCTGTGCTCGGTATCTGCTACGGCCAGATGGCCATGTGCGTGCAGATGGGCGGCGTCGCCGAAAGCTCGAACCATCGCGAATTCGGCCGCGCCTTCGTCGAGATCGAAAAGGACAGCCCGCTGTTCGAGGGCCTGTGGGCGCCAGGCCAGCGCCACCAGGTGTGGATGAGCCATGGCGACCGCGTCATCTCGCTGCCCAAGGGGTTCGAAGTCTTCGGCAAGTCGGAAGGCTCGCCTTTCGCCATCTTCGGCAACGTCGCGCGCAAGATGTACGGCATCATGTTCCACCCGGAAGTTGTGCATACGCCGGATGGCGCCAGGCTGCTGAGAAACTTCGTGCACAACATCGCCGGCATCGAAGGCGACTGGACGATGCGCGCCTATCGCGAGCATGCGGTCGAGACAATTCGCAAACAGGTCGGCAAGGGCAAGGTGATCTGCGCGCTGTCGGGCGGCGTGGATTCATCGGTCGCTGCCTTGCTGATCCACGAAGCGGTCGGCGACCAGCTGACCTGCATCCTCGTCGACCATGGCCTGATGCGCAAGGACGAGGCCGCCGGCGTGGTGGCGATGTTCCGCCAGCACTACAATCTGCCGCTGATCCTGGTCGACGCGTCGGAAAAATTCATCTCGGCGCTGGAAGGCGAGTCCGACCCCGAGAAGAAGCGCAAGACCATCGGCCGGCTGTTCATCGAAGTGTTCGAGGAAGAGGCCAAGAAACTCGGCGGCGCCGATTTCCTGGCGCAAGGCACGCTCTATCCCGACGTCATCGAGAGCGTCTCCTTCACCGGCGGCCCGTCGGTGACCATCAAGTCGCACCACAATGTCGGCGGCCTGCCGGCGCGCATGAACATGCAGCTGGTCGAGCCGCTGCGCGAACTGTTCAAGGACGAGGTGAGGGCACTGGGCAAGGAACTCGGCCTGCCCGAAAGTTTTATTGGCCGCCATCCGTTCCCTGGACCAGGCCTTGCCATCCGCTGCCCCGGCGGTATCACCCGCGAAAAGCTCGAAATCCTGCGCGAGGCCGACGCCATCTATCTCGACGAGATCCGCAAGGCCGGCCTCTACGACGCCATCTGGCAGGCTTTCGCCGTGCTGCTTCCGGTGCAGACCGTCGGTGTGATGGGCGACGGCCGCACCTACGAATTCGTCTGCGCCCTGCGCGCCGTGACGTCCGTCGACGGCATGACCGCCGACTTCTACCACTACGACATGGCTTTCCTCGGCGCGGCGGCCACCCGCATCATCAACGAAGTCCGCGGCATCAACCGCGTCGTCTACGACGTGACGTCAAAGCCGCCAGGCACCATCGAGTGGGAGTGATTCAGGCCCACTCAAACGCCGCCGAAAACACGCCATTGTACGCCATAACTATTTGACAACACATATAAACCCATTCGGCGACAATCGGTGCGCAGAGATTGGATTGACGGACCGGCTGACGGACCTTCCGCATATTGCTAGCTCAGATTTTTCGAAGTACCGTCAGATCCAATGAGGCTCTGACGGTACTTTTTTATGCCTTAAGGAATTGAAGATAAAACAAAATTTCTGCCGAAGAGCCTCGAAATTGTACTGACGGTACTTTTCAGACGGATGCCGCCCTTAAGGCGCTGAAACCAAAAGAGAAAATCTATAGGATTGCAGCCCGTGACGGCATGTATGTCCGCGCGATGCCCAGTGGTGCGATCTGGTTCGGCTGGACTACAGGCTCAACGGACGCCAGGAGACGGTCTATCTTGGCAGGTATGGACGGGACGGAATCTCGCTTGCCTCAGCCGGGAGAAGTGTCTCGACGCGAAGCGCGCTATTGGCGAGTGACGGTCGCCGGCGATAGAAAAGCAGCGCGACAAGCGCCGAGTTGTCACCCCGGTCTCCGGCCGACTTCAGCGCCGAAATGGCTACCAAACCAAAGCGATGCCCGGGCCTCCAAGGCCTCTTCTTATTCCGGCCAAGCCGGCCCGGAGCGCCGCATTCACTCACATCCCTTGAACCTGAGTGCAGAGTTGCCGCATCGAAGCCATTTGAGCAGCCGAGTTCGCGCCCGAACCCGTGCTGGTGCTGGCGGTCGTATCGCCAGCTGTATTCGAGGATCCCGACGTGCCGGTGGTTGTACCCGAACCAGTGCTGTTGCTGGCCGTGGTGTTACTGCCGGTCGAACCAGAGCTGCCTGAAGTGCCGGTGGCTGTGCCAGAGCCGGTGCCGATACTCGCCGTTGTATCACTGCCGGTCGAAGCCGAGCTACCTGACGTGCCGGTCATTGTGCCAGAGCCAGTGCCGTTACTGGCCGTCATCCTCGAGCAGTCGGAGCGAACCTGTGCCTGCTGTTCAGAGCTCAGGGACGACCAGTTCTTGCGGATCTCATCCTGCGACAGAAGTCTTCCCGAATTGGCGTCGCTGAAGAATGAGCCGGAGAGCTTGCTGTCCCAGCCGCTCGGGATACCGCTTTGGCCGGAGCCGGACGTAGAGCTCATACTGGACCCGGCCGATGAGCCGGACGTTCCGTTCGTGCCGCTGGATGTTCCCGACGACTGCGCCAAGGCCGCGGTGGCGAGACAGAGAGAGATCGCTGTAGCTGTCAAAATCTTACGTTTCATGTGAGTCTCCTTTGGGGTTCGACGCCGTTGCGGCGTCGAATCCTAATCCCGAGGAAAGGCACTTGTTCCTGTAAAGAGTGGAATTCGATGTCATGATCCTTGTGCACCAGCCTTGGCCTCGAATGCGATGCCGGAGCGCTTCAACGACGACTGACGCCTCAGGCGAGAGCTGTCCGCTACTGGGTGTTAGAGGCGATATGCGGAACGCTTCGCGAATAGTTGGGTGCCACCATCGGGTAATTGCGAGGCAGGTTCCATTTGGTTCGGTAATCGTCCGGATTCATGCCCAGTCGGCCAAGGTGCGAACTGCGTCGGGTCTCGGTTAGAGACAGGAGGGTGGCCTTTGCCGCGGCGTATAGCTCGACATGCGGAGCTCGTCTCGACCGCGCACACTCAATATGTTTTACGATGACGCCCCCCAGATGTCATATGAGCGAATGCCTTTCCGGCGAAATAAATTGCTCCCAGCAGGTCGACGCTCAGCACCTTCAGCCAGCCCGCTCTAGTGAATGCCTCAATGGTTAAAGATTATCAGGCCGGCGCGTTGTTGACGATTATTACCAACCTGCCGAACGCGTGAGCGCAAGTCGACAGCACCGTGATAGCGGCCTCCCCGGCGCGCCCCTTGTCGAACCGATGCGCGCCTTCTCGACCTTGCCTCCACCCACGTCGGCTCACCCGTGCACCTTCGGTGCCCAACCGCATGGCGATGGCCAGTCCAATGCCGCTTGCAGCACCGGTTACAATGCAGTCTTGTTATCCAGGCGCATCGGGTTCGACCTCTTTCTGGGGAGCAGCAAGTGGTTCAGTCCAGCCTTCAGCGACCCGATCCACGCTCAGCAGGCTGCGCGCATAATCCTGTTGCGCGCGAACAATGGCATCGTCTTGCTGTGAGGGAAGAAAGACCGGCAAAGCAAGGCAGACACTTTGTGTGGCCAACAGCTTGTTCCAGTTCGCGATCAGCGCCTTGAAAGCGCGCCCCACCGCCCTCGGATTTCGGTCGAGGTCATAGAGGCCGAGCGGATTGATCCGTCCGTTGTTCTCCCGAAGCGCACTGTCCCAGTCCACCTGATCCGTCAGCGAGTACCAGGTGAAGCCTACGATGGGGATGCCATCGTTGCGGATCCGCAGCACGTTGGCCCACTCTTTCCACAGCCAATAGACGGCCTCGTCTCCATTGGGGCCTTCGCTGATGTTGGTCTCCGTATGCATTACGGGAAGCCGGTAGCGGTTGAAGTACTGCCGCGTGATCTCGTCATAGCCAAACACCTCGCCGGACCCGGACGTCGTTCCGTCTGCCCAAACCCGATGTTCGTTGGTCTGGTAATAGTCGGTGCCCATCACGCAATGCCTGCGCAGATGGCTTTCCAGGAAGAAACTGTATTCTTCGGCCGTCATCCCGTTTTCGAGAAGATAGCGATAGGTGTGCGCGTCGACGTCATGACCGTAGTTGAGGTCAAGCGACAGGAAACGCTCGCTGTTGAACCGTTCCGCTCTGCCGACCGCCTCGGGAGAATCGGCGTGGAAGTATTCCGAGGATTCGCTCTGAATGAAGATGGCGTCCGGCCGCACCTCGAGAATCGCCCGCATGGCAAGCACGTTCGCCTTCACGATGTGCTTGAGGGCGGTGACGAAAGCAGTGTCGCTGCTCAGTTGTTCGTTCCACCATCCCCAGCGGGCCGAAAAGGTGGCGCAGATGAACATCTCATTTATTGGGGTGAAGAGCTGGATCCACGGATAGCGCATCGCGAAATCCCTGGCGTAGTGCTCGAATAGTGTCGGAAAGTCCGGGTTCTGGAAGTTGCCAATCCAGTCCGGCATGCCAAAATGGCAAAGGTCGACGATCGGAAGAATGTCTTTCGCCTTCAGGTCCGCGAAGGTCTCATCGGCGAATGCCCAATCATAACGTCCGTCACCCAGCCATGTTTTGTGGATGGGAGGTCCGTAGCGGAGGAAATGCACCCCGAGATCCTGGACCAGTTCGAAGTCGGTGCGCCATCGTTCGTAGAAGCGGCATTTTTCCATTTTGTCGACGCGCTCCCGGCCTTGTCGAATGGTGGGGGTGCTGTTCTCGATGCCGGTGGCAAACATGAACGTGAACATTGATCGTCCTTAGCCAAGGCGGAGATGCCCGCGCTTGGTCAAACGTTCAGTGCTCGACGCAGTTCCTGCAAGACTGCTTGTCAAGTTCGGTAGGCGCCTGACAACCACGTGCCTGAAATTGGCGGAATTCTATCCCACGGTTCAAGCGAGCAGCTTGCGCCGAACATGGTCGGACTATGCTGGACGGAGATGTCGGCTTCGGGCCAGACCAGTTGGCGTCAAACGGGTCTTTGCGAGTGAAAGCGGTACGGCAATTTCTACGAGCTCTACGCGATCGCCGCCGCCGTCCTTGGAGGGTTCTCGTTGCGGGGCGGGGAAGGCTCAATCATTGGTGTGGTGCTTGGAACGATCTTGCTGCAGGTGCTTCAGAACCTTGTCAATCTTCTAGGCATTCCCTCCTCACTCAACTTTGCCGTGAGTGGATCGGTGATCCTGATCGGGGTACTGGCCGACCAGGAATACACAGAGTTTCGAAAGCGCCGCGAATTGATGCGGGGCCGGCTCGCAACCGCCGAAGGTAGGCTGTGATGCCCGAGCCGGTGAAATAGATTGTTCACGGCAGTTGCGATCGCCGACCGGTTGGCTGCTTGCGCCCGGGGGGCAGCCGAAGGCCGGGATCTAAAACGCCGCAATATTGCCTCTCAAGCGGCTCCTGCTTCGAAGGCAGTCGCCGCAATGTCGATGCAGTCGGCTCATGATGTGCCGAGTTTCGATCTCGCATGGCGATGTAACTTATGCGATCAGCCCGTACTGCCGTGCCTTGTTGCGCAAGAACGGCAGACCGTTGCCCATTACAACCGCTTCACTCTCGGCCACCGGACGCCACACGCTGAGGCCAAACGCCAGACGCGGATCCATGTTGATGAAGCTCTCCATCGCGAGCCCGCCCTTGAAGCCGATCGCGGCCAGCGTTGCGAACGTCTCATCCCAATTGCAATTGCCCTCGCCTGGGGTGCCGCGATCAGACTCGGAGAGGTGGATATATTTGAGGTAATCGCGGGCGACGATAATACCGTTGCCCATACCTTTCTCCTCTATGTTCATGTGATAGGTATCAAGGTGCACGAACATATTGTCGGCGCCGACTCTCTCGATTAGTGCCACCGCCTGAGCCGCGGTGTTGATGATGTGGTTCTCGTAGCGGTTCACGGCTTCAACACCGAGTTCGATGCCGCGAGACTTGGCTTGCGCGGCGGCGGACGTCATCACTTTCGCAATGTTATCAAGTTCGTCCTGCGTAGGTGGCACGCCAGTACGCTCGCCGATGCCGCCATAGATTACGCCGCATAGCGCCTGGGCTCCGATGTCGGCCGTCTTGTCGATAGCCACCTTGAGAAAGTCAATCGCCTCCTGTGGGTGGCGCGATGCCCACGCATATTCGGGCAACCCTAGCGAGCACACCGCCTGCATGCCATTTGCCGCCAGCAGCTTGCGGGTGTGATCGGCATCGCAAGAAAATGGATCGGCCAGCGAAATTTCAATGAAATCGAGATCGTATTTTTTCACCGCCGCTACAGTGTGCTCGGCGCCCTCTACGGACCAACCACTCGTCCACATGCTCGTATGAACGCCAAAACCCTTCATCGTGTTATCCTCATGAAATTGAGCTGCCCGGCAGCCCACCGCAAGATCATGACGCCGATCAGCATGATGCCCCAAATGGCTGTGGCCAGGTGCTGGCTGGCGCCCAAGAGATTCAGTCCCGAAGAAAGCAACTGCAAAACGATGAGGGCTAGGAAGACCGAAACGACCTTGCCGAAGCCGCCAAACGGATTCACCCCGCCCAAAAAGCAGGCAAGCACCGTAATCAGCACATAGGACTCGCCATGGCCGACACGGACGGAATTGAATCGTGCCATCATGATAATGCCGGCCAACGCACACATGGCGCCAGACAGCGCGTAGATCAGAATGATCACGCGTCGCGTCGAGATGCCGGAATAGCGCGTCGCCTCGATGTTGGAGCCGACCATATAGTTTGAAAAGCCAAGCCTGGTTCGGGTCATCAAGACATGCCAGACGATGACTGCGCCGAGCAGTATCAGCAGCGGGACAGGAATGCCGACGATGCTGCCGTGGCCCAGGGGCTGGATGAATTCGGGAAAGCCCGAAATGTCGGCGCCGCGGGTCAGAAACTCGCCAAGGCCGCGCAGGAAAATCATCACCGAGAGCGAAACGAGGATGGGGTGCGCGCCGGTATAGGCTATCACCGGGCCCATGACCAAGCCGCTTGCCGTGCCAACGCCGACCGCAAGAACGGAACCGAGTAGAAAGGCATAGATGCTTGCGTCCGGTCCTCCGTTGGCCTGAAGAACCCAGGCGAGCGTGAGGCCACAGAGATTGGCCGTGAACGTCACGGCGAGATTGATGCCGCCCGAGATGATCGGCATCAACATCGCAAGCGTAAGCAGTCCAAGTTCAGGCAACTGGAAGGCCACCGATTCAAAGGTAGCTTTGGACAGGAACCGCGGCGAGAGGGACCCGAAGAATGCAATCACCAAAATCAATGCCAGCAAAAGCCCGATATTCTCGGCGCCCAACGTGCCGGCAAGACGGCGCAAGAATCCGTGCCGTAGCGCTCCAGTTTCGAGCACGCGCTGCGTCATGTACCCAGCCTCTGCCGCAAGCCCGCGAGGATATGCCCGAGCGGCGCGTTGGACAGCGTGATGGCAATCAAGATGATCGCCCCGACGATCATCTTGAAAGCATAGGGAGAGATGCCGAGGAGGTTCAGCCCGTTTTGCGTCACCGACACAAGAAACACGCCAAGGATGCAACCGAGCACGGTGCCGCGCCCGCCACCCAGTCTGGCACCGCCAAGCACTACAGCCGCCAGCACGTCCAGCTCGCGCCCCACCAATGCGTTGGGCACGATTTCCTGGGAATAGTGCACCTGCACAAGTCCCGCGATCCCGGCCATCAAACCAAGCCAGCCGAAGGCAATGAAGTGCATCGCCGCGATGTTGATACCGAGGCGACGGGCGCCCTCCGGGTTATCGCCAAAAGCGTATAGCTGCCGTCCCGTGGTGGTATACCGGATAAGCCCCCAGGTGGCGGCGACGCAGACCGCCATGATCGCAACCGGCAGTGTTAGCTCGGCCCAATTGCCATTCGCCTGTTGGAACTCGAAAAGCACAGTGCGATGCGTCCACCATGCAGGCAGATTGTAGATCGATACACCGTGCGTGAAGAACATCAGAAGGCCGAAAAAAATATTGAAGGTGGCGATGGTGACAACGATTGAAATGATCTGGAAATAGTAGATGAGGCCGGCGTTCACCGCACCCAGGGCGATCCCGACAATTGCCGCCAAGGTGAGGCCGATGAACCAATCACCACCTCCCATTTGGGCTAGAGCCAGCGCCACAACGTATTGAACCACTGACGCGGCCACAGCGAAGGAGATGTCGATGCCCCCAGCGATCAACACCACCAGCAGCCCAACCGCGAAGATCAGATTTGTCGAGCTTGTGTTGAGCAGATTGAAGAGATTGGCAATGGTGAAGAATTTGTCGCTCGCAACGGAGAGACCTGCGCTCATGATGAGAAGAACCACAACGAGCCATGTCTCGGTGGGATGAGCCCGGAAGAGCTTGCCGCGGTTACGCATAGACGGCAGCTTCCAGGTCGCCGAGCGGGATGGCGTGCGGATCGTATTCGGCGACTATCTTGCCCGCAGCCATATGAAGGATACGATCGGCGTTGAAATAGACTTCCGGCACTTCATCGGATATCAGCAGAATCGCCAGGCCTTCGGCAGCGAGCTTGGCGACAATCTCGAAGATGCCGGCCCGCGCGCCAACGTCCACCCCCACGGTTGGCGAATCAAGAATGATCAGTTTCAGGCCGACCGCCAGCCATTTGGCGATGGCCACCCTTTGCTGGTTGCCGCCCGAGAGCGTGGAAATCGCATCGGTCTGCCGCCCGACTTTTATCGCCAATTCCTCGATCCAATGATTGACGAGCGCGTCCTTCTTCTCCGAGGAGATCAGCCCTCGATCAAGGATCTTGTCGAGCACCGGGATAACGGCGTTGTCGGCGATGGACTGAGCTTGTATGAGACCAAGGGACAAGCGGTCTTCGGAGAGATATCCAATACCCGCGCGGATTGCGTCGCGGTTGGAGTTCAGATGAAGAACCGTCCCGTTGAGTGCGATGCTGCCGCGGTCTGGGCGCAGCATGCCGAAAATAGAAAGCGCGAGTTCTGTGCGACCGGCGCCGAGTAGCCCGGTCAGGCCAAGCGTTTCACCTCGCCGTATTGTCAGCGAAACGTCGTCATAGTCGCCTGCGCGGGTCAATCGATCGATCTTCAACACGACGGGTGATCCACTAAGGTTTCTCGTGCTCACGGTTTGGTCGAACGTCTTGCCGGTCATCAGTTCGGTGAGGCGTGATTGGGTCATTCCGGCGGTCGGGAACACCCCAACGACCTTACCGTCGCGCAGAACGGTGACGCGACTTGAGATCTCCAGAACTTCCGCAAGGCGATGGCTGACGAAGACGATGGCCATGCCTTCATTCGAGAGTGTTCGAACGATCGCGAGCAACCGGTCTGTTTCCGATTGAGTAAGCGACGATGTGGGCTCGTCCATGAAAATAACCTTCGCATCGCCGGCGAGCGCCCGGGCGATGGCGACGATCTGACGTTGGGCGATTGCAAAGCTACGCAGAGGCGCGTCGACATCGAGGTCGGCGCCAAGCCGCGCCAACAGCCCTCGCGCCACCTCGCGAATGCGCGAATGATCGACGAGCCGAGGCATGTTGCCGAGGACAGTTCTGATCCCGATATTTTCCGCGACTGTCATTTCAGGAAACAGTGCGAGGTCCTGCCAGATGACTTCCACCCCGGCGCTGCGCGCCGCAGCCGGCGACATGATGTCGACAGACTTTCCGGCGATCGACATGTTTGCGCCGGCTAGCGGCTGACAAACGCCGGTGATTACCTTGATCAGGGTGCTCTTGCCGCTGCCGTTCTCACCGGCGATGCATTGCACTTCACCCGGGAGAACCTCGAAGGCGACATCCTGGAGGGCTCTAACGCCACCAAATGTGACGCTTATGTTGCTAAACGACAGAACCGATGGGAGGTCCTGCGTCGTAGACGCGACGAGGTTCACGGCGGGCCCTTCTGAAATGACTAGGATGGGGCGTGCCGGGATTGATTTGCCACCCCGGCACGCCAGCCATGGTCCGCCATCTAAAGCCCTAGGGCTGCAAGACCATCGACCGTTTCGACCGTGATAGGCTGCACAGCGTCCACGATGATGGTGCCGGTTTTGAAGTCAGGGTGAACGACACCCAGACCTTCGATCGTCATGCCGTCGGTGATTTCACCGCCGCCCGCCAGAAAATCAGCCATCGTTACGAATACTTTGCCCGCTTCCAGAGGATTCCACATATAGCCGCCGTCAATAATGCCGGATTTGAGCATTGCGCTGCCTTGGCTAGGCGAGAATGAACCGACAAGAACCACCTTGTCACCAAGCTTCTGCTCCTCGATCGCGCGTCCGGCGCCGATCGGTCCCTGACTGCCGAACGTCAGGAAGCCGCCGAGGTCAGGATTGGCGGCAAGCACATCCAGAGCCGTCTTTCGGCTGTCATCGGCGCTCTCGGCGACGCCATATCTGTCGCCAACCATCTGCATGTCGGGAAAGTTCTTCTTCAGGTAGGCGATTGCAGCATCGGCCCAGGCATTGTGTGCGGGCACAGTAAGAGAACCTACGTACACAACGTACTTGCCTTTGCCGCCCATTTTCTCGGCAAATAGCTTGGCATGGGCCTCACCGAAACCAACGGCCGAGACCATTTCGAAGTCCCAATCAGCGTTCACCTGGTCTGGCGATTCATGGGTTATGACCTTGATGCCCGTGTCGCGCGCCTTTTTTAGAACCGGCTCGAGAACGTTTGCATCATTCGGCACGACGCCAATTACGCTGACGCCCTGAGCTATCAGGTCTTCGATCGCGCGGACCTGAAGTGCCGGGTCGGCGCTGGTCGGCCCGACCATGAAGCCGTCGTCGCCAAGCTCTTTCGACTTTTCCTTTATTCCCGTTTCCATGGCATTGAACCAGGGAATGCCGCCGATCTTCACGACAACTCCAACCTTGACGTCCTTTGCCAGCGCAGCATTCATTGTGGCGACCGAAAGGGCTGCGCCGAACGCTGCCGCGAGTATAGTTTTTGCTAACATTTAATTCCTCCCTGATTGACGAGTTTTTCAGTTGCCTATTGCCCATGTCGGCTTTGTTTGGCCCACCCCTTTGTGCCCGACGGCATTGACGCACTCGGCGCCGCATTACTCCCAGAACGCGCCATAAAAGACTTTGAATGCCGGCCGGTCAAGGTGCTAAATAGATTTAGCAAGGCGGTCACGCCACCAGCGTCTAAAAACATTTCTCGATTGATGTAAACGATCCGCCCTTCGCACTCAGGCTGCACCCGTAGAACGACATGCGATCGCCCGCGAGCCTTGGGTGGAGGCGGTGCTACCCAGATCCGAGGTGCTGATGAACGGAGTTGAACTTCTGCAACGATGTCTCGTGACAAAGAATTGCTAGTGGTCGATGCTCGATTTGGATGCCGAATCCCAATCTTCTTGGGCGCCGTCATGCTCTCCGGTTCGCCCAAAGCTGGTCGGTACGGTCACCAGCGGAAAGTGGTCTATCGAATAATTCTCGAGAAGCGAAAATCCTTCAGCAATCATCACCTCGACATTCTGTCGGACCATGGTCACATCGAAGGGCAAATGCGCCGCGAATGGATCCCAGTCGAAGCTTCCGACAACAACCCGTCCAAGCTCACTTGAGGCTAGCGTCGAAGTGAACCGCAATGTTCCTTCAAGAGCGGTCACGCCGTTGACGAACATACCTGAGGGCAGATGCCCAAGCTGAGCGTATCGTGCAGCGAGAGACCGAGCAGCGTTGGTCGGTGCGTATCCGCAGCAGTCAATCGTGCCCGGGCCCGTAACAATCCCATGCGCTGCCAGCGCATCGTGAAAACCCAGCAAACGGCTACGTGTTGCGTCATCATCGCTGACCCCGCCAAAGAAGAAGAGATCTTCGGTGGAGCCCCCTCGTTCTTTCAATTTCTGAACAATGATCTCTGTGAGCGCCTTGGCGCCCCCGTAGTTGTCAGAAACAACTGAGGGAGCCCGGCGGCCTGGCAGATCGATGTTGATGCACCGGACGCCCGCTGCCCGGCACAGATCATTCAGCGGATCGGGGTCACGAACGCCCGCAAGGAAGAGAAATTCCACCTGCTGAGCCAGCAGGGTTTCCGTCACACTCAACTCGTTATCAGGATTGCGATGGGTGCTGACGACGATCGGGCACAAGCGGTGGACGCGGGATTCCGCTTCAAAGGCTTCGGCCAATCCGGCGAAGAAGCGATTGCGGTAATGTGGCAAGATCATTCCAGCGAGTCCGGATCGGGAAAGCCGCAATCCTCGTGCCTTGAGGTTGACAGCATAGCCAAGCCGCTCAGCCCAATCGAGGATGGTCGCTGCGGTTTCCGCCTTGATCCGGTGCTGTTGCCACGAGCCATTGAGGACGAGACTGACTGCGGTCGGGGACGACTTTGCCGCCACCGCGATATCATAAATCGTTGACTTGCGTCGGACAGACTTTCTCGCCATTGGTGACGCTCCCGCTGGGAGATGCAGTAGACGCTAGTGCGGGGTCAAGGCAACATCTCTAAATTGCGTCAAACGGTTTGGAGGAGCGACCCCACGGAAGGACGCGGCGTCTCGTGCCTCCGGTCCGGTCTCCCTGATTGTCTCGATCGTTGCAATGACAGCGCCAGGGAAATCGGCAGATTTGGGATTTTCCCTGAAGCTTCGTTCAGCGTCACTGGAGACACCAACCCCAGTGTTTCGGCTTTGGTCTCCCCGATGATCAATCACCTTGCAAAGGTCGACGAGAAGTTTCGATCAGTTTGGAGCCCACCGTTGGCGATGGTCGGGCGCACGCGTCACGATCGAGTCCTCCGTTTCAATAGCGGGAAGATGAAAGCTTTGGGTTTCTGAGTCTCTATCTGGCCCCAAAAGGGTGCTGCCGGATGCGCCTCGTCTCCGGGCGTTGTTTGCGTACTTGGCCGAGGTGCCCTTGCTTGGCAAGTTCCTTCCGCGACAAGGGTCTGCTCGACAGCATTTTCGTCGCTATTGCCAATGCGGAGCCCCGGAGGATCAAAACCGGTTAGCAGCATGATGCCGACGGTTCAGAGCAAGCGACTCAGATTCCCGATTTGCTCAGAGTCTCCCAGCCTATGGCTCTCCGTGCAGCGGGCCTTGAGCGTCTGGCTCGACCTTTTTGAAAGCTCGCCTCCAATCGCTGGACGAGTTTGGCGGCAAGGCTAGTCGTCTCCATCGGTGTTATGATCGATGCCAGGGAGGCCGCCTGGACCATGGCGTGAACTCATTGCCGTATGCTGGCAGTGCAAGGCAATGAACTGACTGCACAACATGTAGGTGCATTCGTGGATCAAATTTCCAGATAGCCAAACAGCGCGCGTATCTCGATTAGGTGGCAAGGAGTTGCGAAAGCTATGTTCGCAGTTTGAGAATCGTCCGATATGCCGCACAACGATGCCGGCAAGACGAGCCGAGGATGATCTGACGCAATGTTCAGATCCAAGAAGGACGGTTACCTGTGGCCCAGAAAGGAATCACACTAAAGGACGTTGCCGCAGCGGCTAAGGTGTCGCGCGCCACGGCCGCCCGGGCGCTCAACAGCTATGGTTACGTTGGCGACGAGACGGCGCTCCGCGTGGTTGAGGCAGCCGAAAGGCTGGGCTATCGGGCCAACCTCGTCGCGCAGGCGCTGCGCAGCGGACAATTGCCGATCATAGGCTTCGTGCCCGGCGATATCCAGAATCCGTTCTTCGCCCGAATCGCGCACGACATAGAGGTGGAACTGCGCAAGCACCGCCACAATCTTCTGATTGCCAGCAGCGAGGAGAATGTAGAACAGGAGAAAGAACTGCTTGAGAGCCTTCGCTCGCTCAGCATTCGCGGCTTCATCCTTGCCCCAACGTCTGCAACCGACAGCCACCATATCGTGCAACTGGCCCGCGAAGGCGCACCGATCGTGCTCATCGACCGCGTGGTAAAGGACCTGCAATGCGACAGCGTCGTCGTCGACAACGAGGGCGGGGCACGCGAGGCAGTGGACTATCTGGTTGGCAACGGTCACCACCGGATCGGTCTTTTGCGCGACGAGTCACGCATCTTTACGGCACAGGAACGCTTGGCTGGCTACCAAAACTCGCTCCACTCGCATGGGATCGCAATCGATGAAGCGCTCATCGGCGTATCGCGCTCGACCGTCGAGCACGCCATCGAAGCCACGATCCGCCTGTTCAGCCGGCGCAATCGCCCGACCGCACTGTTCACGGTGGACAGCCTCATGACGCAAGGCGCGCTTCTTGGCCTGCGTTCAATGGGGCTCTCGATTCCGCATGATGTGTCGGTGGTTGGCTTCGATGACTTCAACCTCGCCACGTTCACCGATCCGCAGATAACGGTCGTGGCGCAACCCATCTCCGAGATCGGACCGCTCGCCGCCAGATACCTGCTGGAGCGGCTTGCCGGCAAAAAGGTTGCACCGCGCCGTACCCGATTTCAGACCCGCTTGATCGTACGCGGATCGGTTGCCCGGCGCGCTGTGCGCTAAAGAGCAAACCCCTCGATTTCGGAGAATTTCGTCTAAAGGACTTGCCATTGGCGAAATTGCGTGCCCATTATTGCTTGTGAGATCGATCTCACATCGGGAAAACGAGCTAGACGGCCCACCGACGCCTAAGGCGGGCTAGAGGCCTGTAACATGCGAAATACAAGGAAAACGTCATGCTGAACTTCGATAGGGACCGCTTCGTGAAGATCCAAAGCGGGGCCGTCGCCGTCGCAGGTGAGGTTCGCTCACTGATGCGCACACTGCTGGCAGATGGCGTCGAGCGGCTGTTTTTCATGGGCACCGGCGGCGTGCAGCTTCTAACCTTGCCCGCGATCGAGTTGGCGCAGCGCTGTTCCACCTTCCCGGTGAGCGGTGCCTATCCGGCGCAGGTCGTGATCGATCCGCCCGCCGGTCTCGACAGCAAGGCCGTGGTGGTCATCCCGTCCTTGTCGGGCACGACCAAGGAAGGCGTCGAGCTCATGGCCTTTCTGAAAAAACGTGGTGTGCGCACGATTTCGCTCACCGGCCATTCGGATACGCCAATCGCACGGGAGGCTGACCACAATTTCACGAACTTCGCCGAAGACGACACCTCGTCGGAATCCTTCTACCTGCAGACGCTGCTGATCGTCCTGGCCCTGCTGGAAGAGCGCGGCGAATATGATGATTTTGATGGCACTGTCGCCGAACTCAAACTGCTGCCGGATCTGCTTGCCGACGCCAAGGCTGCCTTTGAGGACAGGGCGGCCGAACTGGCCCAGACAATCAAGGACGATACCTATCACATCTTCACCGGCGCCGGCTCGGTGTGGCCGGAGGCACACTATTACGGCATGTGCATCCTCGAAGAGATGCAGTGGATTCGCACCCGCCCGGTGCACGCCGCCGACTTCTTCCACGGTACGCTCGAGTTGGTCGAGCCGGGCGTCAGCGTTTTCGTGTTCAAGGGCGAAGATGCCCTTCGGCCACTGGCCGACCGGGTCGAGAACTTCGCCAAGCGCTACACGGACCGCGTTCGCACGCTGGACGCGGCCTCGGTCAAGTTGCCGGGCATCTCCGCAAAGGTCCGCGGCATGATCTCGCCGGTTCTGCTCGCCACCTTGCTCGAGCGGCTGAGCGCCCATCTCGAGGTGCTGCGCAACCACCCGCTGACCACCCGTCGCTACTACAAACGCGTGGAATATTGATCCCCTCTTACCTCTGAAGGAGCTATCCATGAAACGTTCGCTGCAAGTCGTGGCGGTCACGGTGGCCGCGGTATCATCATTGGGGTTGTCGATAAGCGGCAGTTCCGCCGCTTCGCCGGCTGTCACGGCCGACCCAAACGCCAAGGTGGAATACACCGGCACGCTTTCGGTCCTGACCAAGTTCGGGCTGCAACAGCTGTCGCCCTATTTCGTCAACCTGGCACAGGCCTATGAGAAGCTCCATCCGGATGTGAAGGTCGAACTTATCCAGGAGAGCGACGACAGCGTGAAGGGCAAGACCAAGACGCTGGTCGCTTCCAACTCGCTGCCCGATATCTATTTCTCCTGGACAGGCAGTTGGGGTGGCAATTTCGTGCGCGGCAATCGCGCCGTTGATCTCACGCCCGTCATTGCTGCCGATACCGAGTGGGGCAAGTCGCTGTCTCCAGCCGCCGTCAAGGCGTTCCAGTACAACGGCAAGTTCTATGGCATTCCGCTTTACCAGGATGCCAAGTTCATGGGCTACAACAAGCAGATCTTCGCCAAGCTCAGCCTCAAGGCACCCGCCACTTTCGAGGACTTGCTGACCAGCTGCGACGCCATCCGCAAATCCGGCGTGACACCGATCTCCTTCGGCAACAAGGAGGCTTGGCCGGCGATCCACTTTGCAGGCCAGCTGCTCGCCTACAACGTGCCGCAGGCAACGCTGGAACGCGACTTCGATCCGGCCACCGCCCAATACAGCGATCCAGGCTATGTCGCAGCACTCAAGCAGTTCAGCCAGCTTGTCGAGCGCTGCACCGATGGCGCCGGCGTCAACGGCACATCCTATGCCTCGGCTCTCCAGGCCTTCACCAACGCCCAGTCGGCCATGTACTACCAGGAAATCATCGAGTTCGATCAGGCCGCCACGCCGGAGTCGGCGTTAAAGCCCGCCGATTTCGGATTCTTCCGGCTGCCGGTGCCCGCCGGCGCCAAGGGTGACGCCAAGTCGATCGAGGGCGCGCCGGAGGGCTACATGATCAATGCGGCATCGAAGAACATCCCGCTGGCGATCGATTTCATGAAGTTCGTGACCTCGAAGGAAAATGCGCAGGTCTTGTCTGCGCCACCCTATGGCCAGCCGAGCGCCACCATCGGCGGCGCCTCGGAATCGAACATGAGCGCGGCTGTGGTCGATGGCCTCAAGGATATCAACGCCGCCTCATACCTCATGCCCTGGCTGGATACGGCCAACCCACCGCGCGTCGCCGCCGTCTGGCTGTCCAGCCTGCAGGCGCTGGCGGGCGGCTCGATGACGCCCGAGCAAGTGATGGACGAGGTGCGCAAAGCCGCATCCGCGGCCAAATAAAGCAGGCGAGCATGGCAAGGGCCTCGGACACAGTGGACAGCGGCGCCGACATCGGCGTCGCCAGGCCGCAACGGCCAAAGAGCCGGCGGGCCTGCTTCGCCAACCTGTTGTCGTTGCGATGGGCGGCGATCGCGCTCATCCTCATCTGCTGGTTCGTCTATTATCCGATCGTCGACAATTTCATCGTCAGCACCACCGACCAGGACATCTACACCGGCGAGGTCACCAATGTCGGCCTCGCCAACTACGACCGGCTGCTGCATGACCCGGTCGTGCTGCTGGCGCTGTGGAACAACTGCCTCTACGCTCTCATCTCCGTCATCTTCCAGGTCTTCGGCGCGTTCCTGCTGGCGGCCATTATCGAGGACCTGAAAAGCGAAAGCTGGCGCCGGCTGTGGCGCGCCGTCTATTTCGTGCCGTCGGCAATCTCGATCACGGTGACCGGCCTGCTGTTTTATTTCATCTACCAGCCGCAGATCGGCTTGCTGGATGCCGCGCTCAGCCGTGTTGGACTGAGCCAGCTCGTCATGCCTTGGCTCGGCAATGAGCACACCGCCATCTATGCCATCATCGCCATGAGCCAATGGCAGGGTTTTGGCTATTCGACGCTGCTGTTCGCCATCGCCATCCAGAAGATCCCGCGCGACCTCTACGATGCCGCAACGATCGACGGCGCGGGTCCGCTTCGCCGCCTGTGGAGCATCACCTTTCCGCTCACCCGGGAAATGACGGGGTTGATGATCATCGTCACCATCACGGGCGCGTTCCAGGTGTTCAACGAGGTTATGGTGATGACCGCAGGCGGGCCCAACAACAGCAGCCAGGTGCTGGGCACGTGGCTCTACCAGAAGGCCTTCATCGAGGACAATTTCGGCTATGGCGCGGCGATCGCCGCCGTCATCTTCATGTTGACCATGCTCACAGGTGCGGCACAGCTCTGGTACACCAAGCGCCGCCGGGTGCGGCTATGAGTGCGATGGTCGCAGCCGGTCGCAGCCGGAACGTGAATGTGTGGTCGGTCATCGCCAGGACATTGCTCTATTCGTTCCTGGTCTGCCTTGGTGTCGTCGTCATCTATCCGCTGATCTGGATGGCGCTGAGCGGCTTCAAGGACAATGCGCAGATCTTCGGCGATCCCTTCGCCCTGCCCACCCATTGGTCGTGGAACAATTACATGCAGGCATGGAACCAGGGCGTGCGTGGCTACGTGACAGTCTCGGTGCTGGTGACCGTCGCTTCGGCCATATGCACCGTCCTGATCAGCGCCTGGACGGCCTTCGGCCTGACCCGCACCAAGATGTCGGCAAAGCCGCTGGTTATTGCCATCGTTCTGGGCGGCTTGATGCTGAGCCCCACCGTGGCGATCATTCCACTGGTGAAGATGTTGCAGGCGCTCGGTCTCTACAACACCTACTGGGCGCTGATCATTCTCTACACGGCGTTCCGTGTGCCGTTCACCACCTTCCTCATCCGCGCCTACATGCTGGATCTGCCTGAAGACATCGACGAGGCGGCGACGATGGATGGCGCCAGCGAGGGTCAGATCTTCTGGCGCATCACCTTGCCGCTGTGCCGGCCGATCATCATTTCCTGCGTCATCCTGCACGTCCTGTTCGCCTGGAACGAATATCTCTTCGCCATGATCTTCACGAGCGGCTCGGATGTGCAGACGCTGCCGGTCGGACTGACGTCGATCATGGCAACCCACGGGACCAACTATGCCGTGGTGTTCGCGGCCATGACGATCTCGGCGCTGCCTATCGTGATCGTGTTCTTTGGCGCGCAACGCTATTTCATCCGTGGCTTGGCCGAAGGCATCGGCAAATAACAATTCCCGAAAGGAGCCTTCATGCCGCAGCTCGCTGCTCATCAGCTGATCGGAGCCAATTTCAGCTTCCAGCACTTCCCCTTCGATGAGGTCGCCAGGACGATCCGAGGCTTTGGCCTGCGCGAGATCGAGCTGTGGGGGATTGCCCAGCATCTGGACCTGTTCCACGCCACGGACGCACGTGTCGAATCCGTTCGCCGGGTACTCGCCGACAACGAGCTGTCGGCCTGGTGCTTTACGCCTGAGCAGGTGTTGTATCCAATCAACATTGCCTCCGGCGACGCCGCACTGCGCCAGGACAGCATCGAGCGGTTTTGGCGTGCAGCCGACATCTGCGCGGCGCTTGGCGCCCGCTATCTCTTCCTGACGCCCGGCCGGGGCTACGAGAGCGAACCCCGGCAACCGGCATGGGACCGCGCGGTCGGTTCGATCGGCGAGATCGCCCGGCGCGCCGCTGCAAACGGGGTGCGCTGCCTGCTCGAGCCGTTGCAGCGGTTCGAGAGCAACCTCGTCAATAATGCGGCAGGCCTGCGCCAAATGCTGGATGAGGTGGGCGCCGGCAACGTCGATGTCGTGCTCGACACTGTCGCCATGGCCACGGCCGGCGACACCGTGGCCGGCTATGTCGACCTGTTCGGCTCGCGGCTGGCGCATGTTCATCTGGTCGACGGCACGCCAGGCGGGCATCTGGTGTGGGGGGAGGGCACGCTGCCGCTCGACCACTATGTCAGCGAACTCGCGCGCCTCGGCTATGCCGGTAAGTTCACCTTCGAGCCGTTCGGCAACGGCTCCTACGCGCTCGATCCGGTAAAAGCCTGGACACGCTGCCTTGGCGCCATCGCGCCGTATATCGATCGCGCAACGGTGCCGGCATGAGGTCGAAGAAGCTTATCGCGGTCGGGGACAATTGCCTTGATGCCTATTTGACCAACAACTTGATGACGGTGGGCGGCAATGCCTTGAATGTCGCGGCGCAATGGCGGCGCAACGGCTGGTCCGCGCGCTATTTCGGCGCCGTCGGGAACGATCCCGAAGGCGACGTGGTGCTTGCCGAACTGCAAGGTGCCGGCCTATCTCCGGACGACGTCGAACGGCGTCCCGGCGATACGGCCGTCACCTTGCTGCGCGATGAATCCGGCGACCGGAAGTTCCTGCACGAATCCTTCGGTGTGGGCGAAAACTACATGCCGGCGCCCGCGCATTTTGCGGTCATCGCCGCGGCCGACTGGGTGCATCTCGGCACCAACGCCAACAAGCACCTTGTTCAACGATTGGTGGCGGACCATGTGCCGTTCAGCATCGATCTATCGACCGCCCATATGGCGCTGCCGCTCGACGGTGTCCCGCTTTTGTTTGCGTCCGGACCGGACGATGTCGATGTTCCCATCGAGCCATCGCTGGGCGCGCTCAGGGCGGCCGGCGCAAGGCAGGTGGTTTTGACCTGTGGTCGACGCGGCTCCTACTTCGACGATGGCACGAATGTCGTGCATGCGCCGGCGACGCTTGTCGATGTCGTGGATACGTGTGGCGCCGGCGACAGTTTCATTGCCACTTTCCTCGCCGGCTTCCATTTCGGCGGCCTCGGCGCCCTGGAGGCATTGCACAGGGCGTCGATCGCGGCGGCGCAGACCTGCACCCATCTTGGCGGGTTTCCCCAGAGACCGCGTCCGATACCCGATTGGCTGCCAGCCAAATATGCCAGCTTCATTGTCGATGCGCAGGGAGCCCAAGCGTGACTACAATTCGTTTGCGGCAGCCTGCGGTCGCGCTTGCATCTGACCGGTCGTTTTGGCTGCAGGACATTGCCGCCGCCCCTGCGACCGAGCCATTGCGAGGCGACGAGCGCGCCGACGTGGTGATCGTCGGTGGCGGCTATACCGGTCTGTGGACGGCGCTGCGGATCCTTGAACTGGCGCCGCAAACGCGGGTGGTGATCCTTGAAGCCGATCTGTGCGGATCGGGGGCCTCGGGGCGCAACGGCGGTCAGGTCCATTCATGGTTCGCCGAAATCGACCAGATCAGTGCGGTCGTCGGTCTCGAGGAAGCGCGCCTGCTGTGCGCCGACACGGTGGCATCGATCGCGGAGCTGAAGACGCTGCAGCAAAACGGCACCATAGACATGGACCTGAGGCTGGATGGATGGCTGTGGACCGCAAGCTCCATTGCGCAGGAAGGCGCCTGGGAGACCGCCGTGGCCTTGACGGCAGCTGTTGGAGAAAACCGTTTCAGGCCGCTGACGGCCGAGGACATTCAACGCCGCACCGGTTCATCGGCCTCCTATGTCGGCGTCGTCGAGACCACTGCCGGCACGGTCCATCCCGCCAAACTTGCCATCGGATTGCGCAAGCTGGCACTGGCACGCGGCGTCATCATCCATGAGCGCAGCCCGGTCCTCGCCATCGAACCCGGCATGACATGCACGGTGCGCACGGCGCATGGCGCGGTACGGGCTGACAAAATCGTGCTTGCCGCCAACGCCTGGCTTTCCGCGCTGCCGGAACTGCGGCGACATCTTTATGTCGTCGGCAGCGAGGTGATTGCCACTGCCGCCGTTCCCGAACTGCTCGACAGCATCGGTTGGCGCGACGGTGCCTCGATCTGCGATTCCCAGGCCCAGGTGCTCTACTACCAGCGCACCATCGGGGGCAGGGTGGTCTTCGGTCGTGGCAGCGGCAACGTCGCCTTCAGTGGAAATTTCGGCGCCAGCTTCAACCGCAGCCCGGAGCACGGCCGCGACAATATGCGAGAGCTGCATCGGGTCTACCCCTCGCTGCGCGGTGTGGCGATCGAATATGACTGGTCGGGGCCGATCGACTGCGTGCCTGAACACGTTCCTGTCTTCGACCACCTGCGCGATCACCCCAATATCTTCTACGGCATGGGATTTAACGGCACCGGCATCGCGCAGACGCCGATAGCCGGACGCATTCTGGCGAGCCTGGTGCTCGAGCGAAAGGATCGCTGGAGCGAAAGCGGTCTGGTCGGCATCGAGCGGCGCATGTCGCTGCCGCCCGAGCCGTTGCGATATCTCGGCGCCAGACTTGTCCGCGCCGCGGTGCGCCGCAAGAACGAGGCCGAGATCCGCAACCGCAAGGCGGGCAGGATCACCAATCTTTTGGCGGCACTGAAGCCAGGCAGGCGCAAGAAGTAGCCGGGCATCTGGCTCATCGTCACGCTCTTCAAACCATGAGCCGGCACGTGCCGTCCCGATGACGGTGGACGCGGCATTGCGATCAGGGTGCTTGCTGGGTTGATCGACGTACATTCTTAAAGCGGAGTGCGTCGACCTTGTTCTAACGTATTCATGTGGGCCGTATCGCCATCACACCTATGCTTGGCGCACTTGCGGCTTTCCATTCGAGGGCGGGCCAACGGATCCGCGTGCAATGATGGCGGTCGGCAAAACGAGCTTTTCCGCCGGGCGGGAATCTCCCTTCAATCGCCGGATGAGCAATTCCGCGACGCTCTTGCCAAGCGCGTAGACGGGCTGGTCGATAACGGTGATGGGCGGCGTGGTGACGCTCGTCCAGTCCGCATCATGGAAAGTGATGAGCGAAATGTCGTCGGGAACCCGCAGGCCGCGCTCGCGGGTCACCTTGAAGATCTCCAGCGCAATGACGCTGTCGGAGGCGAGGATCGCCGTCGGCCGATCCGGCGCCAACAGCATCTCGCCGGCAACCCTGCGCGTTTCGGTGGGGCTTGTCGCGCCAAGGCGAACAAAGCGTTCTGGCCGATCAAGTCCGGCCTCTCGGCACACGGTGAGGAAACCGTCGATGCGCTCACGGACCGACGAGGTGTAGATCTGCCCGAGATCGCGGTACTCGTGCCCTTCGGCGTCGACCGCGGTCACATAGGCGATGTTGCGGTGGCCGGCATCGGCTAGAAAGCGGGTCGCCAGCATGGCGATGCCGCGATCGTCGGTCGTGACCGTATCGACATCCAGATCTGCCAGCGCCCTATCCAGCAGGGCAAGCGGTCGGCCCGAGCGGTGGATATCGCGCAGGTGCGCGATGTCGCGCGATTCCGACGGCGTGACGATCAGCCCGTCGACGCGCTTGCCGATGAGCAGTTTCACGGCCGCCTTTTCCGCCTCGATCTTCTCGCCGGAATTGGCCAGGATGACGTTGAACCCGGCTGCCTTTGCCGCGTCGCTGATGCCGCGTACCGCGAGGCTGAAGAACGGGTTCTCGATGTCGCCGACAACCACGCCGATGATGCCGGAGCGGCCGGTCGTCATGCTGCGGGCGAGCTCGTTCGCACGATAGTCCAAGGCCTTGGCCGCGGCCATGACTTCCGCGCGGATCATGTCGCTGACGACGCCGTATCCGCCGAGCACGCGCGCGGCTGTCGCTTTCGAAACATTGGCCGCGCGGGCGACGTCGCTGACCGTTATCGACGGGGTCTTGGGGGCGGTTCTTTTCATCGGATGACGACTACAAGAGTTGTTGACGGGAGGTCAACGTGGCGATAACGATTAACAAAGAGACCGGTCTCACGGAATATGAGACCGGTCTCTTTAAGGGAGTGGAGCCGAGAGGCGTGACGGACCGTGATTTCGGCAAGGGCATGTCGGCGCGCCAGATGGCGGCTCGACGGAAATACCAAGAAGAACAGACCTTCAGAGTGGAGAAAGACATGAGCAGGAAAGAAATTCTCAAGTCGTTGATGTGCCCGGTCAGAACCGGCGCAATGGCTCTTATGGCGATGTGCGTCGGCGCCGGGCTGGTTTCAGGAGCGGCCGCCGCGGATGACAATCCCTATGGCCTCATTGATGCGAAGGTCATCAGCGTCGGAACCATGGGCGATGCCAAACCCTACGCTTTCACCCAGGCCGATGGGTCGTTCACCGGCTTCGACATCGAATTGTTCCGCAACGTCGCGAGCCGCCTTGGCTTCAAGCCCGACCAGGTGATCTTCACCGGCCAGGAATTCTCGGCGCTGATGCCTTCGGTTGCAAACGAGCGTTTCGATGTCGCGGTCGCGGCAATCGGCACGACGGAAGCACGCAAGAAGACCGTCGACTTTTCCGACGGGTATATCGCAGGCTATCTGTCCGTGCTTACTGCCGACAAGGCGATCACGTCGGCGGACGAGCTCAAGGGCAAACGTCTCGGCGTCGTACAAGGCACGCTCCAGGAAATCTACGCGGCGAAGAATTTTGTCGGAACCGATCTCGTCAAATTCCCCGACAACAACTCCGCCGTTTCGGCGCTTAACAACGGAACCGTGGATGCCCACTTCCTCGATTACGAGGCCGCCAAGGACTATGGCGTTCGCTATCCGAACCTGAAGATCGCGGTCAATATTCCTTCCTTTGACGCGCCGGCCGGCTTTGTCCTGCGCAAGGGCAACGACAAGCTCCGCAATGCGCTGAACACCGCCCTTCACGCGGCCATGCAGGACGGCACCTGGAAAACGCTTTATGAAAAGTGGTTCCCCGGCTCGCCGATGCCCGACCAGTATCTTCCCAAGAAGTAGACCGTACCCGGCCGCTGGCTCTCATGCCGGCGGCCGGATTACGCCGCCGTCCTTGATGCGGACGATGTGAATAGCGCAACCGAAAGGGGGGCGAATGAACTGGCTCGAAAACCTGCGGCGCAGTTTCCTCGACTGGCAGGCCATGGCGGACGTGCTGCCCAGCATGATCACCATCGGATTGAAGAACACCTTGATCCTCGCCGCCGCGTCGACGGTGCTGGGTGTCATTCTCGGCATGATCCTGGCGGTCATGGGCATCTCGCAATCGCGCTGGCTGCGCATTCCGGCGCGGGTCTACACGGATATATTCCGTGGGCTGCCGGCGATCGTCACCATCCTGCTGATAGGCCAGGGCTTTGCCCGCATCGGCCGTGAAATCTTCGGCCCTTCGCCCTTTCCGCTCGGCATTCTTGCGCTGAGCCTGATCGCCGGCGCCTATATCGGCGAAATATTCCGCTCGGGCATCCAGAGCGTCGAGCGCGGGCAGATGGAGGCCTGCAGGGCGCTCAGCATGAGCTACGGCCAAGGCATGCGCCTGATCGTGATCCCGCAAGGCATCCGCCGCGTCTTGCCGGCCCTCGTCAACCAGTTCATCGGCAACGTCAAGGATTCAAGCCTTGTCTACTTCCTCGGTCTGCTCGCCTCGGAGCGCGAGATCTTCCGTGTCGGTCAGGACCAGGCAGTGGTCACCGGAAACCTCTCGCCATTGCTTCTGGCCGGCGTGTTCTATCTCGTCATCACCGTGCCGTTGACCCATGTGGTCAACTACATCGACAACTCGCTGCGGGTCGGAAAGCAAAAGGCCGGCCTCGTCATCAGCGGCCTGGCCGAAGTGAGCGAACTGGAGGGCGCCACCGGCAGTGCACCTTCGGAGGCCGGCTCTGATGCCCGCTCAGCGCTGCCCCGCTTCAAGGGCGGCAGTCTCGCCATCACCGATCTCGACATGGCCTATGGCGACCTCGATGTTCTCAAAGGCGTCAGCCTGGCAGTCAAGCCTGGCACGGTCACATGCGTGATCGGCCCATCAGGTTCGGGCAAGTCGACCCTGCTGCGCTGCCTCAACCGCCTGGTCGAGCCCAAGGGCGGTGAGGTGTTGCTCGATGGTGCGAGCATCCTGGCGATGAAGCCTGAAAAACTGCGCCGGCGTGTCGGGATGGTTTTCCAGCAGTTCAATCTGTTTCCCGACCACACCGCGCTCGAAAACGTCATGCTGTCGCTGACCAAGGTAAAGGGGCTCCCTGTACAGGAAGCTGAGCGCATCGCCGAGGCGCGCCTTGCCGACGTCGGGCTTGCGACCCGCAAACACCATCGTCCAGGGAGCCTTTCCGGTGGCCAGCAGCAGCGTGTGGCAATCGCTCGTGCATTGGCGATGGACCCGGAGGTCATCTTGTTCGATGAGGTAACAAGCGCACTCGATCCCGAACTGGTGAAGGGCGTGCTCAACCTCATGGCGGATCTCGGCCGGCGCGGCATGACAATGGTCGTGGTGACACATGAAATGGGCTTCGCCCGCAAGGTCGCCGATCAGGTCGTCTTCATGGATGAAGGCCGCATCATCGAGGCCGGCACGCCTGCAGCGATTTTCGACACGCCGAAAAGCCCACGTCTGAAGCACTTCCTTGCCGAAGTGCTTTGATCACGCATGAGCCCTTCAAGACGGCCGCCCAAACCAACCTCCACCAGTGAAAGATATCTCATGGCTGCATCACATCAGGTTTCCAAGGTCGTTGTCGTCGGCGGCGGCATTTTTGGCGTCTCCTCGGCCGTTCATCTTGCAAGGCTCGGCATCGAGACCGTGCTGGTCAATGATGGACCGCTCGCCAAGGGAGCTTCCGGCCGCTCGCTCGCCTGGATCAATTCGGCGCGCAGGCGCTCGGCTGAATATCATCGCCTGCGCATGATCGGTATCGACCGCTACCGCAGTTTGTCGGCGCGATGCCCGGATGCCGCCTGGCTGCGTTTCGACGGTGGCCTGACGTGGGATGCGGACGATGCCTCAAACGAGATCGCCGATGTCTTCGCTCACGAAAAACGTCTCGGCTATGATGCGCAGCATCTGTCCGCGGACGCCATAAGGTTGGTCACGCCGGGTGTCTGCGCAAGCGCTGTCACGCCTCAAGGCGCGATCTTCAACGCGGGTGAGGGCTGGGTCGACCTGCCGTCGCTGATCGAAATATTGATCGCGGAATTCGTGGAGCGGGGCGGCCAGGTGGTCACCGAGGCCGGAAGCGCTACCGTCACCGTCGCCAACGGCCGCGCCACCGGCGTCACCACCACCAGCGGGGTCAGCTTCGCCGCCAACGCGGTGCTTCTGGCGACCGGTGCGGATGTGCCGCGAATGGTTGCCGTGGCCGGTCAGCGTATTGCCGATGGGACACCAATCGCGCTGCTGGTCAGGACCAAGCCAGTCGACTTGCCGCTACGCGCCGTGCTCAACACGCCGCGTGTCGCCATCCGGCCGACGCCTGATGGCGCCCTCGCGCTCGATTCTGCCTGGTCGGAAGAACAGGTGGTAGTCAATCCGGACGGGACTTATCGCGTAAAAGCATCGACCATCCAGGGGCTTCTCGACGAAGCGTCGAATGTTCTCGACGGTCATCCGAAATTGGAATTGGAGAGCTACGGTGTCGGGCCCAAGCCAATCCCCGGAGACGGCGAGCCGGTCTTCGGCCAGTTGCGGGAGATCGAGGGGTATTACGTCGCCTTCAGCCACAGCGGCGCAACACTTGGCTTGATTGCCGGCGAACTGCTTGCAACCGAGATCGCCACCGGAACAGAGCACCCACTCCTTGCAAGCTTTCGACCGTCTCGATTTTCACTTTAGCCCGCCAATTCGCCTCGGAATGGGATGTAATGTGGCATGCTTGGAGTTTCGCTAGCCGAGACGGCGGCCGCCTGGCCGCTTACGCGCACCGAACCTGACACAGCGAATATGTTCCGGAACATTTTCTCCACGTTGAAGTTGGACAGCGCCAGGACCGTCTTTCGTCCAAGCTCAACCAGCGCTGAGAAATTCCATGACCAACCAACACCCCAAGACTAAACAGCCCACGGACAAGGATCTGCGAGACAACCCGGGAATCGGCACCTCGAAGGGCGCGGTCAAGGGCGGCGATATGCTCGACGAGAACGATGCTCTCGATGGGGACAATACGTTCGAAGGCGATGTCGAGAACGACGTCACGCCTCAGGGCGGCATCAACCCTGACCAGACCGGACGCACGAACAAGTAGGAGGCACCTTGCCATGGCCGGCCGGAAGACCCACGAGCAGCAGCTGCGCATCATCGAAAAGCGCGAGAACACCAGCAATGCCGGCGACGATTTCAATGCCGAGGATGAGCTGAAGAGATCCAAGCAGGAGCGTGAGGCGCGGCAAGACGGCGCCAATCTACGCGACGAGGGCGTGGAATTGACCGACAAGGACGATCGCCAGATGATCCGCGGCGAAAACCAGGAGAGCGAGCACCACAAGCGCAGGCAGGACGACTAAGCCTGCCGTCTTTTTAAAGCTATCGAGGAGCCATGCCAGACTACCGGCACGCCAGGCACCGCATGGTCGAGGCGCACATCGCCCGCCGCGGTGTGCGCGACGAACGAGTCCTTTCGTCACTGAGGCGGAATCCCGCGCGGGAAATTCGTCGACGAGGGGTGCGAGGAGTTCGCCTATGGGGACGGTCCGGGCGGCGTTGCGCTCTGGCTATAGGGACCTGCGAAGACGCGACCTGAACATCGGCCAGCTCTGCCGCGAGCGCTTTTGGCGATCAGGCAGCCTCGGCCACTACGTGCAATCCTCGGCCTCGCAACAGTTCGATGCCTTCGTCTGGTTCGATCGCACCTCGCCTGTTCAGCCGCTGACTGCCGAACACGCCTCATCGAGTGGTAATACCTGACACGTTTCCCTTGGGCACCTGAGTAGGCGGCCTTGCCTTCGGGCACGGAACATCTCACCGACTTTCTGGTTAGGCAGGCCGGATGAAGGGAGCTTTGCGCATGGCCACTAATTTGGAAGACGGCAAGACCGCTCAATCTTCCGACGAGTTGCATGGCAGCAATCGCGGCGGCAACAAAGACCAGCGTAAGACTGACAAGACCGCGAACAAGAGCAGCCAGGCGGCGGGATCCGCATCGCGGTAAGGACTGAGACATGCCGACCGCCGCGGACATCCTCATCGAGACGCTGATCGACTGGAACGTCGATATCATCTTTGGCCTGCCGGGCGACGGCATCAATGGCATCATGGAGGCGCTGCGCAAGCGGCAGGACCGCATCCGCTTCATTCAGGTGCGGCACGAGGAATCCGCGGCCTTCATGGCGTGCGCCTACTCAAAATGGACAGGCAAGCTCGGTGTCTGCCTCGCAACTTCCGGCCCTGGCGGCACACACCTCCTGACTGGACTCTACGATGCCAAGCTCGACCAAGCGCCGGTGCTCGCCATTACCGGCATGCAGTTCCACGACCTTATCGAGACCTTCACCCAGCAGGATGTCGACTTGACGCGCGTCTTCAGCGATGTCGCCGTCTTCAACGCGCAGGTCTCCGACGCGGCGCATATGGAAAGCCTGGCCGGTCTCGCCTGCAGGTCGGCGCTGGCACGTCGCGGCGTTGCGCATCTGTCGATCGCCAGCGATGTGCAGGAGCACACGCTCGACCAGGCCAAGCGCTCGAAGCGCAACAAACCGTCGCATACGCCGGATCGTTGGTTCGAAGGAAGCAGGCTTCCCGACGAAGAACAACTTGCGAAAGCCGCCGAGATCCTGAACGGGGCGACGAAGGTCGCGATCCTCGCCGGTCGGGGCGCGCTTGGTGCCAGGCACGAGTTGGAAGAGACGGCGGAGCTGCTTGGTGCCCCCGTCGCAAAGGCCTTGCTCGGTAAGGCTGCCTTGCCCGACGATCACCCGCTGACGACTGGCGGCATCGGAATTCTCGGCACGCTGCCGTCGCAGGAAATCATGGAGGAATGTGACGCGCTGCTCGTCGTCGGCTCGACCTTTCCCTACATCGAATACTACCCGAAGCCGGGACAGGCGCGCGGGGTTCAGATCGAGCGCGACCCGCAGCGCATCGGCCTGCGCTATCCCGTTGAGGCCGGCCTTGCCGGCGATGCCGCCGTGACGCTGCGATTGCTGAACAAGCGCCTGAAGCGCAAGGATGATCGCAGCTTCCTCGAGAATGCGCAGGCGGGCATGCGACGCTGGCGCGAGATGATGGCGCAGTCGGAGCGAAAGGCCGCCACTTCGCTCAAGCCCCAGGTGGTCACACGCGCATTTGGGAAACGATTGCCCGATGAGGCGATCCTGGTTGCCGATTCCGGCCAGAACACCGAGATGGCGGCCCGCCATATCGAACTGCGTGACGGGCAGGCTTTCGGCGTCTCGGGCGCGCTGGCCTCGATGGCATGCGGACTGCCCTACGCGATCGCCGCGGGCCTGGCCTTTCCCGGCCGGCCGGTCTTCGCGGTCGTCGGCGACGGCGGTCTCGCGATGCAGCTCGGAGAGTTCTCGACGGCAGTTCGGTACCGGGTCCCACTCAAGGTGCTCGTGCTCAAGAACGGCATGCTCAATCAGATCGCCTGGGAGCAGATGATGTTCCTCGGTAACCCGCAATTCGCCTGCGAACTCCAGCCCATCGACTTCGCCATGGCCGCCGAAGCCATGGGCGGCATTGGCTACAGCGTCTCTCGCGCCGAGGAGGTGGAAGGCGTTCTCGACTCTGCCCTGGCTGCTGAGGGTCCGGTGGTCATCGAGGCCGTGGTCGACCCGTACGAACCGATGATGCCACCGAAGATGCCGCCGGATTATGCGAAAAATTTCCGCAAGGCGCTACCGGATACCCCCGGACGCGCGGAAATCGAGGCGAATATGGCGCAAGAGCCGCTGAGGTCGATGATTACCGCCGGCGAGAAAGACTGACCAGCCACACAAGAAGCAGCGGACCAGCATCCATGACGACGAAGAAGGAGCACGAGTTGAACAAGACCGACAGCGGCACCGCAAATCGCAGTTCGCCGGACCTCATGGGCGCCGGCCAAGCGTGCAAGGCCGAGGAATGGGGAGGTGGCTCGAAAGCCGCCAAGGGACCGATCACGGAACCGGATCGACACAACCGCAACTCCAGCCAAAAAAGGAGCTGACATGCAGGATGCCCAGCAGAAATATCCTCAGCCGCCGCTTCCCGAACAGCAGCAGGACATGCCCGGCTATACCGACGAGATGGATCCACGGCCCGACCACGGAGAGGAGAGCTATCGCGGCAGCGGTAAGCTGACGGACCGCGTCGCGCTGATCACCGGCGCGGACTCGGGCATCGGCCGGGCGGTCGCTATCGCGTTTGCACGCGAAGGCGCCGACGTCATCATCTCGTACCTTGAAGAGGACGAAGATGCGCAGGAGACGGCGCGCTTGGTCGATGAAGCGGGGCGCAAGGCGGTGCTCGCACCCGGCGACATCTCGGACGAAATCTTCGCGCGGTCGCTTGTGCAGCGAGCTATCGATGAATGCGGGCGCCTGGACATCCTCGTCAACAATGCAGCCCACCAGGCGTCGTTCGAGAAGCTGGAGGACATCAGCGCGGAGGAATGGGATCTCACCTTTCGCACCAATGTCTATGCGATGTTCTATCTGTCCCAGGAAGCAGTGAAGCACATGGAACCCGGCTCGACCATCATCAACACATCCTCAATCAACGCGACCAGTCCCTCGCCGGCACTGCTTGCCTACGCCACTACCAAAGGAGCGATCGCCAACTTCACCGCCGGACTTGCAGGACTGGTAGCTGAACGCGGCATTCGGGTAAACGCGGTCGCTCCCGGGCCGATTTGGACGCCGCTGATCCCGTCGACAATGCCCTCTGAGAAGGTCAAGGAGTTCGGGAAGAACACACCGCTCAAGCGTCCCGGGCAACCGGCAGAGCTTGCAGCGACCTATGTGCTGCTTGCCTCGGAAGGATCGAGCTACACCACCGGCGCACTCTACGAGGTCACCGGTGGACGGCCGATGCTTTGAGCGAGCGTACCTGCCAGCTCCACGGCGCCCACTCTCGGTAGCACACTGACATCTGGCGAGGCTCATGCGCGATCAGGATCGCGGACAACCGCCACGTCCGCAAACTGGTCGAGGCGCATGCCGAAGCCACCCACCAGACCCTGAACCGGAGGTTGGTAGACGCGAGGCTGACTTCATTCCGGGTTCACCGGAGCGTCAGCTTTCGGGGAGGGGCAAACGCTGGGTGAATGTCCCCGATAGGCGCATTGCAGCCATGCCGCCGTCGCGTTGTGAGACTGATTTGGCGACCAGCAAAACAGCAGCCTCTACGACTCGT
Source organism: Mesorhizobium sp. LNJC394B00 (assembly GCF_000502555.1). Classification (NCBI taxonomy): domain Bacteria; kingdom Pseudomonadati; phylum Pseudomonadota; class Alphaproteobacteria; order Hyphomicrobiales; family Phyllobacteriaceae; genus Mesorhizobium; species Mesorhizobium sp. LNJC394B00. The sequence goes on along the minus strand of NZ_AYWH01000007.1, from coordinate 441,268 downwards.
CCCTCTCATCGCGCAAATTAGACACAACGCGGCGGTTCTGCGACCTGCAGGCGGAGTCGGGGCAGTCGCGGACGAGCCTGTCCTTGCCGTAGCCCTTGGCCCACATGCGGTTCCGGTCTATGCCGCCGGCGGCGAGGTAGTCCATCACCGCATCGGCGCGCTGCTGTGACAGCGCCGTTTCACTTGCGCCGGGATCGTCGGCGAAACCCTGCAGCTTGAGCAGCCAGTGCGGATGCTTTGTCAACCAGGCGATCTGGGTGTCGAGGGTGGCCTTGGCGACAGAATCGAGCGCGGCCGAACCTTTCGTGAAATAGGTGCGGCGGCCGACATTGAGGATAAAATCCTCCTCGCTTCCCGGCTGCACGTTCTGGAAGCCGGCAATCTCGGCGTTGGTGACGTCAGGCGTGGAAGGGGCCAGCGTGTTGCTGGTCGAGCAGGATGCGGCCACAACCAGCAGGCCGGCTGCGAGCAGCCGGCGCGTGTTTTCAATCATGCGGTTCATGATGCGCCAATCATTCGAAAGTGGTGGAAGCGGGCGCCTGGTCGGCGATGTGCGGCAGGACCTCCACCGCGGTGCCGATCGGGCACCGCTGGTAGAGGTCGATGATGTCTTCCGGAAACATGCGGATGCAGCCGCTGGACGCGTCGGTGCCGATGCTCCATGGCTCCAGCGTGCCATGCAAGCGGTAGCCGATGTCGGCGCCGTCGCGGTACAGATAGAGCGCGCGCGGCCCGAGCGGATTGTTGGACGCGCCGCCTGCGATCATGGGCGGTAAGTCCGGTTTGCGCTCACGCATTTCGGGGGGCGGGACCCATTGCGGCCACAGCGCGCGGCGATCGATCGTCGCGCGGCCGTACCATTTGAAGCCTTCCTTGCCGACGCCGACGCCGTAGCGGATGGCAGTCTTGTTTTCCATGATGAGGTAGAGGAAGTGGTGGCGGGTATCGACCACGACGGTGCCGACCGGCTCGCTGCTGAAATACTTGACGATCTGGCGATGCCATCTCTTGTCGATCTTGGCGAAGTTGGTCTTGCGATAGACGAAATCGTTATCGCTTGCGGTACCGGCGAAAAAGGATTTTGCCGCCGCGGCTTGAGCAATATTGCCGGTTCCACCGACCGCGACCAGCGCCAGACCGCCGAGCACGACACCCCTGCGTGATAAAACCATCGGCAATCCCCCATGCCTTAAGCCTGGCGAACCATAGTTGAGAATGATTTCGGCTCAAAGTGGAAAAATGCTGCAGTGGGTGGGCCGCAAGCGGTCTGTCCGCTTGACGGCAAAATAGCGATTCCCCGCCGGCTCACGCCGGCGGGCTTTTTTGTGCGGACGGGAACATCCTCGCTCCAAGGGTGTTTTGTCACACCCGGCTCGTTCTTCATCGGTCGTGCCGGTGACCAAGATGTCCCCTCATTCATCATGGTCGGCCCGCGCAGCCTTGACCGCACGCGCGGGCCATCCCATCACAAGGCCCGCTGGCTCACGATGGAGGGTTTTTCCGCGTCCATGCGCCGACACTCATCTTCGCATGCCTGTTACAACGAGCCAGGCGGATTCCAGTATCCGCACGCGGTGAGGAGGACTTGCGACAGCCTCGCTGCGGGATTTTCGCGATGAGTCTACCTGGCTCCCGCTGAACGCCACCGCCTGACCACCGGGACCCGTTGGACGACCTTCAAGTCGAAAAGTCCGCGGCAACCGCACCTTAGGCGAAGAGGCTTTGCTTGTTGATGCAGTTGTCATCGCATCAATCGTGGGTAGCAACGCGATGTTTGCGTGTCGTTGAGAGATGGCGTTTCCCGAAGAATGAACATGCGCAGACAAAAGAAGCGAGCAGGATGGCCGTGAGTACATCTGCGAAATATCTATTACCTCATATGTGCTCGCTCCTCGGAAGGCGATCCCGCCACCCTCTCGACAGTGAAGATGGCGGGACCTCAACCGGCGACAAGGGACTTCGATCGACGGTCGGTTTCCAATTCGGCGTCCGGCTGCGTGTTCCGCCGTTCGGGCTTCTTCCAACCGCAATCAGACGCAAGTCCTATCCCATAAGACTGATGGCCAAATTCGGAACATCCGCTGAAGCATTGCGTTCGGCAGCGTGAAACCCCAAGGCAAAGGATGACTAATCATGTCGAATTGCGAGACTGCAAAATCACATTCGTTAGGAAATCGCGTGGCTGATCTCACAGCCAAGATGCGTGAAGCGCAGATTGACGCGGGTGAAATGATGGCCTTCCACAAGGTTGCAACTATGTTGGAGGACAGCCAAGGACGTATCAATGGCGACGACTTGATCGCCGCATCCTTCGTTCTGCTGGAAGACCGGGCGCCCGAGTGACCTTGCGTTGGTCGGCTTCGATCGTTCCTCGATCAGCAATGCGAAGCCTTTTTTGTCACGGCTGGCGTCTCGCGGGACTGCGGGAATAGCTCAAGCCTAAAGGGTGCTGGCCGGGCGGCTAACAGCCAAGAGACACCGCTTCGGGATCGGCCGCCACGCGCCCGCTTTGTCCGAGGGAGGGCATTCCCTTTGAAGACAGCTACGGCGTGTCCTCGCTATCAGTGCCATGCATGCTGGAGCCATGCATGAAGGACTGGATCTCGTTCACATCGATCTTGCCATCACCATTCTCGTCAATGCTACTGAACATCCTGCCCACCGCGCGTTGAACCTCGTCCTCGGACACCGATCCGTCGCCATCGGTGTCCAACAGCCCGAACATCAGTCGCATGCCGGCACCGCGCATCATCTGATGATGCCAGCGTCCAGCCATTCTGTGTCCACGATCGCGGTCACCGTGGTTCTGCCAACGGTCGCCATCTTCATCGTGGCGGTCAGCATCCTCGTTGCGATCGCCTTGATAGCTGCGACTATCTTCCTCGCGGAAACCCTCTTCGGAACCGCGATCCTGCTGCAGTCGCTCACGGACAGCTTGCTCAACCATCTGGCGGATCATTTCGCGTGTTGGTCCATCCGCTTGTCCGGTCGCATCCGGCAACTGTCCGGCGGCCGGCGGTTCGGTTGCCGGAGCGGGTGCAGGTGTCGAGGGTGATGGTGTTCCGCTTGACTGGGCCAGCGCGGGGGAGGTCAGGGCAATGAAAACGGCGGCCGCGGCCGTCGTGCTGTGTGGAAATCTCATGGCATGCTCCATCAGTGCCTTCGCTTGGAAGGCCAAACTGGAGCTCGATCTGATTGTTCCCCGAAGGGGATCAGGTCACGGCGAAGTTACAGGGCATGCCCCCCGTCTGAGGTAGATCAGGGTCTTCGTCAGGGAATAATTTCGGCTCTTCTTCCCTAGGCACAAGAGGAAGCCGGCGCCCATTTTGGCGGGCAATGAACGTTGGACATTCGGCCTCGCCAATTTTCTGCCAGTCGATCATACCGACGCACCAATTCCCTCTGCGTCCTCTCCTTTCGTGGGACGGAAGCCGTTTCGACCGCACGCCGTCAATCGCGAATCCCGCGTCCATATGCTGCGCGGCCATGATGCATATTTTTTATGTCACGGACCTCTGTCCGTCTGGACACCATGTTAGCCAGCGCTAAATCAGAGCAATGCGACGCCTCCTGCTGGGACTTACAGTTTTTCTCTTTTGGACCACGTTGCTTCAGGCCGAGGCGTGGCAGCCCTTCGGCGTCCGACAGCTTGGCTTTAGTTTCGATATTCCTCCGAATTTCGTCCTGACCCAGAATTCGGAGCAGGGCGCGGCTTTTCAGGGCCCAAGAGACGCGTTTCTGGTCGTTTGGGGCGCGCGACTGGGCAAAGCAAGTTTTCGCGCCGAGATTGAACATCGCATGATCGAGGACGAAAAGGCCGGTTGGCGACTGACCTATCGGCGCCTAGCCCCGAAATGGGCCAGCTACTCCGGGGTCAAGAATGGCGAGATTCGCTACGTCCGTGCAATTATGGTCTGCAACCAGCGTGCCGCGCTTTTCACAATGAATTATCGGAAATCCGAAAAGAAACCGTATGACCCTGTTGTTGTGCGCATGGTCCGGTCCCTGAGAGCGGAAGGATGTTAGCCAGCAAAAGGCGAGGTTGCCGTAGTGCTTCCCTCGGCTAAGGGCCCAGTGGTCAACACGGCTCCCCAATAGCCCCGCCCAGTCACATGAAAGCAGGCACCGGCAGATATGCGGCCGAACGTTCTCACGCTGGCTCAGCCGCTCAAAGCCCATCACCGAAAAGCTGCTTAGTGCGGTCGCCAGCTAGAGCTACCACTGAGCCATTCCCGCTGCGGCTGGGTAGCGCCTCAGTTCCGTACGCGTTCATACCAAGAACGGGCGGGGCGAACGTCCTGATAGAGCTACGGCTGTAGAAGCGCGCCGCCAAACTGCGCCCACAAGCGCTCGCACTCTCTCGCCCTTAGGCTCGGGGTACCGGGCGCGCCATAGAAGACCATGGCGCCGCGAATGTCGTATCCAAGCACCGAGGCGTTGGCCACGAACTGGATGGCTCTTCCCAAGCTGGTGATGCCGATGTCGACCTCAGCTTTGTTGGTGAGGTCGACCACGCCTACTATCTCCGCATTGGCGCTCCTGCCCGCCAAAACGGCCGTCGATATTCCATCATGCACGGCAAGAAGCATTTCGGTGAGTTGCCCGGTGGAAGGGCTCTACAAACGCTTAAATGTCAGGTTTGTTCCCAACTGGCCTTGGCGGCTTTCCGACTACCAAGACTGGGTCACGCGGCCTCTTATGTGCGCGTAGTTGACATCGTCTGCTGGACCGAACGGTCAGGCCGACGAGCCCAGTTCCTCTCAGCATCAAGCAGTTCATTCTGCCCAATCAAGCCGTTCATAAACAGCCTGAGTATGTGCGCAGCTATGCGCTCTCCGTTCTGCGAAGCAAGAGGTAGGGCGCGCTCTTTGCAGACCGTGTGACAAACCTGGGCGAGCATCTCAATGTCGCTTGGCCCCAAAAACCGACCCGGATACAACATACCGTTTTCCTGTTGGAGAGTTGGAATGGCTATCCATTACGCAGGGTCACCGGCAGCCACAATCAACTATGATAGTGAGATGTCGAGTCCCGGTGGAAAAAACAGTGAGGTCCCAAAAGCGGTCGCGCTTGTCTCCGATTGACAGATGCCTCGACGCTACACCGACCAGCGCTACCGCACCCGCTTCATCGACGCGGCTTTGCAAAGGCCTACGACCAGTTCGCTACCAGCTGCCGGACCGCCCAGGCGAGCATGCCGCCGGCCATTACCGAAAGCGCGATGTCGTGGATGAGGCAGCCTTTTCCGTATACATCCAGTTGTTACGCTGCGCATCTGCTTCGGTTCGAAAACTCGCCGCGAGCCTGGCGTGCTCGCGTGTCCGGGCCGAAAACGCCTTCACAGCCCACATGTTGATAACGACATCGATGAGGCTGCCGCCGACCTCGTTGGCATAGGATGCTTCCCGGCAAGGGCATCGACCAATGCCCCGGGGCCGACCAGCACGAACCTGCGGGGGCTTTCCCGGAACAAAGCGTCGACGATCCGGTTCGGCAGGGAAGCGGCCAAAATTCATGCCATCGGACATGCCGAGGCAGATGACAGATGAAAGGGAAGCTGAAGATGACGAAGTCTCGCGACCGCACCGTTCCCGGCGACGGCAAGATCGAAACCGGCCCGAACACATCTCCGCAACAGGATCCGGCAGAGGGGTCGCGCGAGACAATCGATCGCGAACTCGAGCGGACAGACGACGATAATAATTCCGACGAAGCGGAACGCTTGCGCCGAGACCTGCGGAAAGGGGTGGCGGAAGAGACCGAGCTTCCCGAACGCGGCTCGGCCTGAGGATCGCCGGAACCTTGCCAAGGCAAGAGACATGGAAGGCTCGACGCCGGTCGGATCGCTGCTTGCTTCGTGCCTTTAACGCACCGGCCACAAAACCCATGCGCGGCGGTGACCCAGGAGACGGCGAGAACGGCCGCGCGACGGTCCACTCTGTTCCAGCAAACTCGGCTCGCCGAGAGCTACCACCTCTGGCGTTAGGGCCTGACGAGATGCCACCTGTCCAGGTCGCATGGCGCCAGGGTTCGGAAATCTCTATCAGGCTGTGCCGGCCTCCTGGCTGCGCTGCGAGCGGGCACGGTCGCGGGCTGCGGCAGTGCCTCCGGGAAAGCCGCTTCGATCGCTGTAATCGCGTGGCTTGGTCCCGCTCCGAGAGTGGCGCGCGGTCACGCTTTTCGCACCGATGATGTCGAGCAATGTGATGCCGGCGACCATCGCAAGCGCAAGGCCCACATTATCGCGCTTTGGGTTGCCATGCCGATACGCTGTCAGCAATGTCGCGATATCCAGGCCGTCGCCGGCCACCCGGCTCCAAAGCCCGGCCTGCTTGTCCACTGAAAGCGAGAGTATGCCGCTGCTGATTTCCCGCGCCCCATAAGCGCGGATCAGGTCTTCCTTGCCGCGCATGCCGAGCGCGCCGGCAATCCGCTCGGCGCTAACCAGCTCGGCGACGCCAAGCGCGATGCTGAACCAGCCGAGCTTGCGGGCAAGGCCATCGGAGGCCGCGACCGCACTCTGCCCAGTCTTCAGCACTTTGGGATCGCCAGGCGATCGGGTGATGTTGGTAAGTTTGGCAATCACGTTCATGACGATTTCCCTACGGTTTCAGTACAACCTTGATGCAGCTGTCCTGCTTGTCGCGAAACACCTTGTACATCTCGGGTCCCTGCTCGAGCCCCACGGTATGGGTGATGACGAAGGATGGGTCGATCTGGCCATCTTCGATGCGGCGCAACAGATCCTCGGTCCAACGGTTGACATGGGTCTGCCCCATTCGGAAGGTGAGCCCCTTGTTCATTGCCTGTCCCATCGGAATCTTGTCGACCAGCCCGCTGTAGACGCCGGGGATCGAGATCACGCCGGCCGGCCGGCAGACATAGATCATCTCACGCAAAACGTGCGGTCGATCATTTTCCATCAGCATCAACTGCTTTGCGCGATCGTAGACGGTATCGGGCTGGGCCAGCGAGACGTGGCTTTCCATGCCGACGCAATCGATGCACTTCTCCGGGCCCTTTCCGCCGGTGAGTTCCCGCAGTCGTTCGACGACACTTTCCTCGGCGAAATTGATGGCGATGGCGCCGCCGGCCGCGGCCATGGAAAGCCGCTCCGGCAGGCAATCGATCGCCACCACCTGTTTCGCGCCGAGCAGCAGGGCGCTGCGTATGGCCATCTGCCCGACTGGGCCACAGCCCCACACCGCAACCGTATCGGTGGGCTCAATGTCGCACTGTGCCGCCGCCTGCCATCCGGTAGGAAAAATATCGCCGAGGAAGAGGACCTGCTCGTCGGTAAGGCTGTCGGGCACCTTTACGTGCGTGGCATCGGCGAACGGCACACGCATGTATTCCGCCTGTCCCCCGGGATAGCCGCCGGTCAAATGAGTGTAGCCGAACAGACCCGCGGTGGTGTGCCCGAACACCTTGTCACCGAGATTCTTCTTGCGGTTTGTGCGTTCGCAAACCGAAAAGTTCTGTCGCTTGCACTGGTCGCACTCACCGCAGATTATGGTGAACGGCACGACGATGCGGTCTCCCTCCTTCAGAGCGCCGTTGACGCCCTTGCCGACCTCAACGACCTCTCCCATCATCTCGTGGCCCATGATGTCGCCAGGCAGCATGGCTGGCACATAGTTGTGGTAGAGGTGAAGGTCGGAGCCGCATATGGCACAACTCGTCACCTTGATGATCGCGTCACGTTCATCCTCAATTTCCGGGTCCGAAACCTGATCGCAGCGTATGTCTTCCTTGCCGTGCCAGACCAACGCTCGCATAGCTTGCTCCTATTTTCGCAAGATCTGTGGGTAGGGACCTCGCGCCTGTCCTAAGCGGGCCGATGCCTGGTTGGATCGACTGTGCCGCTGCTTGTCGAACCACAGGGGCGGACCGATGTTCCGGGAGCTCGAGAGAATTTTTGGGCCATTCCAGACCCGCACCTTGGAAGGATCTGTCGCGGGCACCAGCGGCCTTCGCGGGCGCGTCGGGGCACGAACCGCTGGAGCCCCACCCACGAATGGACGTACTCAAGTGTACCAAAGAAGGTCCGTCCGCAGGTGTCCCTTCGCGGCGATCGACACCTCATCTGCTCGATTCTCGCGGCCATAACCGGCATTCTCTTCCTCTCCCTCACAGGTCGGCCGAGGCGCTCAAGGGTCAGCGCTGTGTGACCGGAGCAGGTAGGAGATGCCGATCACCGGCGGGCGCGCAGTCCGACCCCGACGCGATCGACACGAGGTGGATGGGCGCCATCGCGACGGCGGCTCTAGCGGAGTATTTCGCAGAAATACAACGATTAGCGGGCAGGGCAGACTGCTAGCCGTGCGCAGCCATGAACATGGCGACGGCCGACCGGCAATAGGATTCGATTTCGTTGTCGTCCGCCGCTCTCGCCTCATCGAAGCGTGCGATAATCAAAAGATCGGATCCTTTGAAAAGCGCGGCAAACAAGCGGGCGGACCGGAGAGGATCGGGCACGTTCAGAACCGCCTTCGCGTGCAACTGACGCAACAGGACCTCGATTTGGGCGATGACATGGGCGGGGCCGGCTTCGAAATAGAGCTTGCTTAACGACCTTGGATTCGTCTGGTCGGCCATGACCATGGCTTCGACACTGCGGACGTCTGATCTCAACAGCGTCCGAAGCAGGGATGATCCCACCGCCATGAGCTGATCTTCGACCGAACCGCCGACGCCTTCAAGAAGGGCCTGTGGTGCAAACAACTGATGGCAGCCGGACGCGATGGCCGCGCTGAACAGCGCCTCCTTGTTCTCGAAGTGCCGATAGATGCTGAGTTTGGATATCTTCGCCCGCTGGGCGACCTTGTCCAATGTGGTCGCTTGAAAACCCAATTCCACAAAGAGTTCGGACGCAGCGTCGAGTATCGTTTGGCCAAGCGCCTCGTTGGCGGGCCGGCCGCGCCGGCCCTGGCTATTTTCGGTCACGACAATTCCAGTCCTTGACAGTATCCTAATTATCGGATTACGATACCATGTAGTTTCTGAAATGCGCAAGCCGATGGGTAGGTTTCAACCAGGTCCAACCAGCCCCTCATCCACAACACGGAGCCCATCATGGATAACGTCATCATCATCGGCGGCAGCTTTGCCGGTCTCGCCGGCGCCCTGCAACTCGGCCGTGCCCGCCGTAAGGTCACCGTTCTCGATACCGGCCTGCCGCGCAACCGCTTCGCCGGCCACTCGCATGGCCTGCTCGGCCACGATCACAAGCCACCGCTGGACATCCTGGCCGAGGCGCGGCGGCAGCTGGCGCGCTATCCCACGATCAAGCTGGTCAATGCCCGGGCCGACAGCCTCTCCGGGGCCATCGACGATTTCTCCGTCCTCACTGGCGATGGCGGAAGCCTCGGCGCGCGCCGCCTGATCCTGAGCTATGGCGTCGCCGACCAGATGCCTGATGTTCCGGGCTTTGCCGAAGGTTGGGGCACGTCCATCGTGCCCTGCCCCTATTGCGACGGCTTTGAAGTCGCCGGCCAGCATTGGGGCCTCGTCTGGTCCGGCCCACAGTCGATGAGTCAGGTCAGGCTGTTCCACGATTGGACCGACAGGTTGACGGTCTTCGCTGATGGTCACGACATTCCGCCCGATATCCGGGCCGGTCTGGCGCGCCGCAACATACCTGTCGTCGACGGCCGGATCAGCGAGATCGCCCATCACGGGGGGCATAACGCCACCGTCAAGCTCGATACCGGCCCCAATGTCGCGGTCGACATCCTGTTCGCGCATCCGCGCAACAAGCCGTCCGCAAGCCTGCACGAATCACTGGGCCTCGCCACGGTCGATACGCCCCTCGGCGTAATCCTCAAGGTCGACGAGCGCCGCGAAACCAGCATGCCCGGCATCTACGCCGCGGGCGACCTCGCCAACCCCCTCACGCCGCCATCGGTCACCCTGGCAATATCGCACGGCGCGACGGCTGGGATCTCCGCCCAGCAGTCGATGCTGGTTTGAGAGCGCAGATTCCCTTCTCCGGGTGCCGCGGGCTATCATATTCTGAAGGCGAGGTTACGGAACGCCGGCCCGCTCTCCCCTGAGGGGCATCTTTGGCCGGTTGGCTTTGAGAACTCAACTGCGCTGCCGGCATGACGGCGATCGCCGACATCGGTTATCAAGCTCAATCACGCTGGAAAGCATGAACCACGTCGACGTCGACATCGACGGCGGGCTTACGGTATGGGGACCGGTGGCGGGAGATTGGCCACCGCTGTCGGTACCCGATGCTGCGACGCTACTTTGCTGAACGGTCGCGTCCAGCAGCGCTTCTGGCGGAAGTCTCAGGCGGCCACGACGCGGGCCAGCAGTCGGTACCAGCCAAGCCAAGGTCACGGACGCTGCTCATGTGATTGGCCCCGCCAAGGGTTGTGTGCGAAACAGTCAGTCCCTGCTTGTCAAGGTGGTCCGTGAAGAGTGCGGCCTGGCTGTGGAACGGCGGCGTTTCATCGGCGCCGACCAAGATATCTACGTCCACGGATGGATCGAAACTGTGATCGATGGGCGAGAATCGGCGGGCCTCCTCGTCGGTGATCGCGATCTCGGCGGCAAGGAACGACATCTGCAATGGCTTCAGGTCGTAAAGGCCGCCAAGCAGCAGCGCAGCTTTGATGCCGGAAGGCCGCTTGTCCCCGTCGAAAAGCATTGTTGCCAGATGCGCGCCGGCGGAATGACCGCTAACGGTCAGCAGGTCGGGATCGCCGCCATGGTGTACGATATTGTCAAACACCCATCGCTTGGCGCGGCGCACCTGGTCGACGATCCTGGCCATCCTGACGGTCGGCATCAGCGCGTAGTCGACAATGACCGCGATCGCACCTGCGTTCGTAACGGTCTCGGCGACGTAGGAATAGTCGCGCTTGGAGAACATGCGCCAATAGCCCCCGTGGATGAACATGTGCACCGGCAGGCGGTCCCGTTTGCCCTCGGGAAAGAACAGATCCATGGTTTCGGTGGCGTCAGCCCCGTAGGCGACATCGGCGACCATGGGAACGTTCGCCCTGGTCTCCTCGCTTCTGCGAACGATCTCGGCGACGATGTCATCGAACTCGACCACATGATCGCGAATGCGAAACGGATCTTTGGCGTGATGTCCGCTCACAGGGTCACGGCGATGTACTTGGCCTCCATGAACTCGGCAACGCCGTGCTTCTGACCGCCTTCGCGGCCTAGCCCGCTCTGCTTGACACCTCCGAAAGGCGCCGCCGGATCCGACATCAGGCCGCGGTTGAGCGCGATCATGCCGGACTCGATCTTCGATGCCACGCGCATTCCNCATTCCTCTGGCCAGGTCGCGCGTGTAGATGTAGGCCGCGAGACCGTATTCTGTGTCGTTGGCCTTGGCGATGACCTCCGCCTCGCTGTCGAAGCGCATGATCGGCGCCACCGGACCGAATATCTCCTCGTGGAGCATGGCGGCGTCAGAGGACACATCGCGAAGCACCGTCGGTGGGTAAAAATATCCTTTGCCTTCGGCGATCGTCCCTCCGCACAAAACCCTGGCGCCACGGGCAACCGCATCTTGAACGAGGCGATCGATGTTATCCACAGCCTTCCTGGTGATCATCGGCCCGCATTCTGTGTCTGAGTCTGTGCCCGGGCCCACGTTGAGTGCCGCCATGCGTTTGCTCAAGCCTTCCGCGAAAGCATCATGGATGCCGGCCTGGACGTAAAGCCGGTTGGCGGCCGTGCAGGCTTCGCCGGCGTTGCGCATCTTGGCAACCATCGCACCGTCGAGGGCTGCTTCCAGGTCGGCGTCGTCGAAGACGATGAAGGGTGCGTTGCCGCCAAGCTCCATGGAACAGGAAATGACGTGCTTTGCGGCTTCGGCCAGCAGCACGCGGCCGACGCCGGTCGAGCCGGTGAAGGACAGCTTTCGCACGCGCGGATCGGCCAGCATGGCCGCCGTCACCGGCCCGGGGGTCGAGGTCGTCAGCACGTTGACGACGCCGGGCGGCACGCCGGCCTCCTCGTAGAGCGCCGCAAGCGCATAGGCCGTCAGCGGCGTCTCGCTGGCGGGCTTCAGGATCACCGTGCAGCCGGCCGCGAGCGCCGGAGCGATTTTGCGTGTCGCCATGGCAGCCGGGAAATTCCATGGGGTGATGAGCACGCAAATGCCGATGGGCTGGTAGTCGACAATGATCCGGTTCGCGCCCGAGGGCGCAAGGCCGAACTCGCCGTTGATGCGGACCGCTTCCTCGGCGTTCCAGCGAAAGAATTCCGCCGCATAAGCGACTTCGCCGCGCGCATCGCGCAGCGCCTTGCCGTTCTCCAGCGAGATCAGCGCGGCCAACGTCTCCGCCCGTTCCGTCATCAGTTCGAAGCAGCGCCGCAGGATTTCCGATCGCCTGCGTGGCGGGGTCTCGCGCCAGCCGGCCGCCGCCTTCGCGGCCGCGTCGACGGCGGAGGTGGCGTCGGCGAGCGTGGCGTCGGGAACCGCAGCGATCACGGCTTCGGTCGAGGGATCGACCACTTCGATCACGCGACCCTCCGATGAAGGCCGCCAGCGTCCGCCAATGTAGAGACCGTGCGAGACCGTGGCGTAGTCGAACATATCTTGATCCTCGTCGGATATGCCTGCGGCAATGTTCATTGGATGAACTCCTGGTCAGTCACATCATGGTGGCGGACATGTCGCCGTCATAGGCAGCCCTGACCAGCTGTCGCATCGCGGCAAGGTCGAACGGGCGGGGATTGTTCTTGATCAACCGGTCGATGCCCAGCGCCTGCTCAGCCGTCCAGTCGATCTTGTCTTCGGGAAGACCCAGTTCGGCCAATGTCGGTGTGATGCCGATGGCGCCAAACAGCCGGCTCACCTCACGGATGGTGGCGTGCGCCAAGGCATCGGCGCCGCCGCCCTGAAGGGAAAGGCCAAGAGCAGTGCCGACTTCCGCAATCTCCGCGGCTGCTGCGGCCAGATTGTAGGTCATCACATAGGGCAGCATGGTGGCCACTCCCAGGCCATGCGGGGTGTGGGTAAGCGCGCCGACGGGATACTGCACCGCATGGGCGGCGGCCGTTCCCGCCGTACCGAAGGCGCAACCGGCGGCCAGCGCTCCCATCATGACGTCGGCTCGCGCATCCTCGTCCGATCCGTCGCGATATGCCTTTTCGAGACTGCGGCCGAGCAGCCTGATGGCCAGAAGCGCGAAATGGTCGGTCAGAGCGCTCTTGCCGATGAACACGTGCTGTTGCGGCAAATGAGGGTCCGCGCCGCGTTTGGCCGCTGTGAAGGCCTCGATTGCGTGCGTCAGCGCGTCGGCGCCGGCGATCGCCGTCAAGGACGGTGGACAGGTCACCGTCAGATCCGGATCGCAAAGCGCCACTGCTGCGATGAGATGCGGACTGGCGATACCCACTTTCAGCGTCCGATCCGGGTCGGAGATCACGGCGACGGGGGTCACCTCGGAGCCTGTTCCAGCCGTCGTCGGCACTGCGATCACCGGAAGGGTAGGGCCGGGTACCTTGAACTCGCCATAGTAGTCCTCGAGCTTGCCGCCATGGCTGAGCAGAAGTGCAGCGCATTTGGCCATATCGAGGCAGCTGCCGCCCCCGATGCCGATCACCATGTCCGGCTTGAAATCTTTCGCTTGCGCAATGCAGGCGGCGACGCTGTCGCGCGGCACATCCGGCAGCGTTCGGTCGAAGACCAACGTCTCGATCGCCGCGTTGTGCAAGCCAGCGAGAATCTCGGCGAACTGCGACGTCGCCGCGAAGCGCTCATCGGTACAGACGAACGCGCGGCGCCCATATTTGGCGGCGATGGCAGGCAGGACATGGCGCTGGCCTTTGCCGAACAGAATCTCGCTCGGCAGGCGCGCCGCTGCAAACAAGCTCATGCACAAGATCCTGCGAAGACGGGTTGGAAGCCGACAGGCTTGGCTTCGTGCCAGAGGCCGACCTCGGCGCTGCAGGTCATGATCATGCGATGCCCTCTAATAAAATCGTATAGGATATAGGATTGAGTTTCGCGGAGCATCGTGTTAGTGGGTGGTTCTGTCAAGAGGCAAACGATGCAGAACACGGACCTGACGGTTGACAATGAAGCCCGTGCGACCGGTCGTATTCAGCGCGCCAACAGTCTGGCTGGCGACGTTTACGAAGCAATCTTCGCGCAGCTGATGTCTTTGAGGATTGCTCCGGGATCGCGCATCACCGTCGACAATCTCGTCAAGGAATTCAACGTCTCGCATACCCCCATTCGTGAGGCGCTTGGCAGGCTGGAGGGGGAAGGGCTGGTTCTGAAAACCCACCTGATCGGCTATCGCGCCGCCCCACAAATCACCCGCCGGCGCTTCGACGAGCTTTACGAGCTGCGTCTATTGCTTGAACCTGCCGCCGCGGCCAAAGCCACCGCAACAATGGACGGCGAGCGCCTTGCCGCGCTGCAGGAGGCGGCCGGCGTCATGGCTCGGCGGGTGGGGAAAGACGAACGCCTGCGCTATTCGAACTTCGCCCGTCAGGATGCGATCTTCCACGACAAGATCGTCGAGTTTGCCCAAAACGAACTCATTCGCGAGACACTGAATCACCAGCATACCCACTTCCATATCTTCCGCCTGATGTATCACTCCAGGGTGACCGAAGAGGCGCTCGACGAGCACGAGGCTATTCTCGCTGCCTTTGCCGCGGGCGATCCGGACGCCGCCGAAAAAGCCATGCGCGCGCACATCGAAAATTCGCGGGACAGGCTCCTGCCTGCGTTCGAGTAGCCTGGCGATGTTGCTTGTCAGAGGCACCCTCAAGCGCGGCGCGCCGCTGTCCGCCCAGCCTGCCGCCTACGAATTCTATTCCCCGTTCTGAGCCGATTTCGATCCCGGGAAGCGAGGCGCGCAGTGCACCTCGCCCCTGAAACAAGCCGAGAGGAAAAGACATGCCAGCCAAAAAAATCCTGATGCTGACCGGTGATTTCACCGAGGAGTACGAAATCTTCGTTTATCAGCAGGCGATGGAAGCGGTGGGACACACTGTTCATGTCGTGTGCCCCGACAAAAGCGCCGGAGACATGATCAAGACATCGCTGCACGATTTCGAGGGCGATCAGACCTACACCGAAAAGCCCGGCCATAACGCGCTGATCAACAAGACCTTCGCCGACGCCGAGAGGCAGCTGAGCCAGTACGACGCTGTCTATTGCGCCGGCGGTCGTGGCCCCGAATACATCCGCACCGACAAGCGGATACAAGCGATGGTGCGCCATTTCCATGAGGCAAAAAAGCCGATCTTCACGATCTGCCATGGCGTCCAGATTCTGATCGCGGTGGACGGCGTCGTGCGCGGCAAGAAGGTGGCGGCGCTCGCCGCTTGCGAGCCGGAGGTGACGCTTGCCGGCGGCACTTATATCGATTTGTCTCCCACCGACGCCTATGTCGATGGGACCATGGTTTCAGCCAAAGGCTGGACCGCGCTTGCGGCGTTCATCCGTGAATGCCTGAAGGTGCTGGGAACGGAAATCCACCATTCTTGAACCGTTTGTCCCGGCGCATCCCTGAGGGGATGCGCCGGCTCCCTCAACGGCGCGGCGACTTCCGTCATTTCATCAAGTTCAGATCAGGAACCTGCGGCAGGTGTGCTCCAGAACCTTGTGCCATCATCACCTCGGACGCCTTCAAGGCGCTGCCGCATCGCGTGCGTGCACCAGCGCGCCATCCTCGTTGAGCTTTCCCAGCTTGACGGATGCGAACCCGAGTTGATGGACTCAATGGGAGGTCGACATGAAGTCGGCGCCCGGGAGCTGTCAGGGCTTCACGAACCGAAAGGCGAAGCGATCGGTCTCGCCCTTGATCGCGGGATCGAACACCTTGATCGAGTGCGGGTCATCCTTATTCACCAGCACGGTGCTTTCCGCGTCCAGTACGAAGCCGGCCGCCTCCACCTCCTCGCGGACGAATGCAGGGTCGATCCGATGCAGCGACTGGGTGTCGCTCGTGCCCGACCCAGCGGCAGCGGCGTGGTCAACGATGACGTAGGACCCACCGGGTTTTAGCCGCTTGTAGACAGCTCGATTGAAGTCGGCCGCCGTCGCACCCTTCTTCTGGACCAGGGCGGTGTGAAGATCGTGGTAAAACACGTGCAGCCATAGGACATCGGCTGGCGGCGTGACCTTCGGCATCGCGACGAGATCCGCCGAGGCGGCTTCGACGTTCTCTCGGCTCGGCTCCTTCGCGAGCGTCCGCATGAGGCCGACCGGATCGTTCTTGAAGTGGGCGACTTCGGCCGGCACGAAGCTGTAGACCCGCCCCTCTGATCCGACGATGTCGGAGAAGAGGCGCGTCCAGTCTCCGTCGCCAGGGTAAACGTCGATCACGGTGGAGCCCGCCTCGATTCGTGCGAACCGGATTAAATCGGACACCTTGGATTGGTCGTACATCGAAATTTCCTAGTGGATATTCTTCTGGGTGCTCATACTGATTTCTCCATTTGCTCGGATCGGATCGGGCTTGATCCGATCCGAGTTCCGATCGCGTGCGTCGTCTCTTTGCCGGGGACGTCGCGCTCGTCAGTCGAATTTGACCAAGTCCTTGAAGATCAGATGACCCCAGCTGTTTCCGCGCGCCTGGACCAGCAGGCCACCTTCCGACACCCCGCCAAGCTTAATCGGCGCGAAACCGAGATTTTCCGCAAGCTCCCCAGTCTGTGTTGCGGCAGCATCATCGTCGCTTGCCAAGAACACGACCCTCCGGCCACCATGTACGGCCGGATCCTGATCAAGCACCGGGGCGACCAGATGGTTGAAGCCCTTGACCAGTTTTGCGCCAGAGAAGGCCTGCGCGATTAACTTGGAAGAAGGTTGTCCTCCCAGTTCCTCAGGGGGCACGCCATAGGCATTGGTCACATCGATGATCGTCTTCCCCTGCCAGGTGGGGAGCGCCTTCGCAACATTCGGGTGCGCCTCGAAGCGGACAGCCAAAAAGATGATGTCCGCCTTGATGGCTTCCGCCAGTTTTTTGGGGATGATGGTGGGTCCGATCGCGGCCGCATCGGCGGCAAAGCTTTCCGGGTCGCGTGTGGTTGCAACGGAAACTTCGATGCCGTTTCGGGCAAACGCCTTGGCAAGGGCCCGTCCGATATTGCCGAATCCTACGATTGCATAGTTCATAGTATTTCTCCGATCTGGTGCTAATGCCGGGGTCAGACTTGCGCCATGCCCCCATCGACGGCGAGATCCACGCCGGTGACGAAAGAACTTTCATCGGAGGCGAGGAACGTGACGGCAGCAGCGATTTCCTCTGGTTTGCCCCTGCGACCCATTGGGATCTGTGACGCAAACTGGGCGGCCGCTTGCTCGGCTTGCTCAGGAGTAAGGCCAGTCGTTGTCTCCAAGGCCGGCGTCGCGATTGGTCCCGGACTCATTGCATTGACGCGGATTTGCGGTCTTTGAATTCCAGTGTCCAAGCGCGGGCGAAGTTGCGTACAGCCGCCTTGCTCGCGGCGTAGGTACTAAACCCTGGAAGCCCCAACACGTTCGACACTGAAGAATTCAGGATGATCGAACCGCCGTCTTTGAACAGGGGAAGGGCCTTCTGCACGGTAAAGAACAGACCCTTCACGTTCACATCGAAGGTCTAATCAAAATGTGCCTCGGTAGCGACGGCGAGCGGTGCGACCGTCCCCGCGCCGGCGTTGGCGAAGAGAATGTCGATATGACCATGTTTCTCCTTCACGACGGCATAGAGGCGATCCAGATCTTCCAGGAGCGACACGTCACCCAGACCGTCGTAACGCTTTTCATGATGAAGGCTGCGGCCTCGTTCAGCTCTTTCTCTCTTCGCCCGGTAATCACGACGTGCGCTCCTTCTTCTACGAAGCGCTTGGCTGTGGCCAATCCGATCCCGCTGCTTCCGCCCGTGATGACTGCGATCTTGCCTTCGAGTTTTTTCATAATTCTTTGTCTTTCGTTGCGCACGGGCCAGGTACGGACCGCGCTGGGGGTCAGAGTTGAGCCAGGCCGCCGTCGACGGCGACCTCGCTGGCCGTCATGAAGCTGCTGTCCGGCGACGCGAGGAAGGCGGCCGCGGCGCCGATCTCCGCCGGATCGGCCATGCGCTGGAGCGGGGTCATCGCGCCGTAGGCCTTCTGGCCTTCCTCGCCTAACGCCTCCTTCGCGAGTTCGGTCNATGCGCTGGAGCGGGGTCATCGCGCCGTAGGCCTTCTGGCCTTCCTCGCCTAACGCCTCCTTCGCGAGTTCGGTCGCCGTCGCTCCGGGCGACAGCACGTTTACGCGGATGCCGGTGCCCTTCAGGTCTTCCGCCCAGGTCCGCGCCAGGTTGCGCACTGCCGCCTTGCTCGCGCTATAGGCAGTGAACCCCGGAGCGCCCGTGGTGCCGGCGCTCGACCCGGTCAGGATGATCGAACCGCCCTGGCTCATCAGCGGCAGCGCCTTCTGGACCGTGAAGATCGTACCCTTCACATTGGTGTCGAAGGTTTCGTCAATGTGCCTGGCGGTGATCTGCCCGAGCGGAAGCGGACTTCCCGCCCCGGCATTGGCGAAGACGATATCGAGGCTTCCGCGCTCGGCCTTCACCGCAGCGTAGAGTCGGTCGAGGTCGGCCTCATCCGAGACCGAGCCCTTAACCGCGCGGGCACTAGGCCCAAGGTCAGCCACGGCGGCGTCGAGCGCTTCCTGCCGGCGGCCGAAGATGAAGACGAAGGCGCCCTCCTCGATAAAGCGCTTGGCTGCGGCGCGGCCGATGCCCGTAGCGCCGCCGGTTATCACAGCGGTCTTTCCATTCAGTCTGTTCATGTCATGCATCCTTCGTTTCGCCGCCTCGTGTCTTTGGCTGCACGGGAAAGCCCCGCGAGAGCCTCAAGATGGGTTCGCCGAAGTCGGGCGGTGAGTGCGCAATCGCGCACATCGCTGGTGCGAAAACGATCCAGCTAGATGATTGAAGGCCACGATGACCGCACGAACTACGGCTGATCGTGTTAGTATGGGCTTTGCAAGCCGCACTGCGCTGCGCAGGAATGCACCATGATCGACTGGGATGACGTTCGCTACTTTCTTGCCGCCGCGCGCGGAGGCTCGGTGCGTGCCGCCGCCGCGCGCCTCGGTGTGAACCACTCGACCGTGCTGCGACGCATCGCTCAGCTCGAGGAACGCCTCGGGGCGCAGATGTTCGAAAAGCTGCCTTCCGGCTACCGCCTGACGGCTGCGGGCGAAGAGGTCCTCGATCTCGCGACCCAGATGGAAGCGTCGTCGCACCAGCTGGAGACGCGCGTCTTCGGTCGTGACCAGAGCGCGCGCGGACTTTTGCGGGTGACGCTTCCACCGTTCCTCGCCACACACCTGCTCATGCCGGATCTCGCCGACTTCGCGCGTTTGCATCGCGACATCGAGATGGAAATCTTGTCGTCCGGTGAGCTGGCAAATCTGACCAACCGAGAGGCCGACGTCGCGATCCGCATTGTCGCCGACCGCAAGACCCTGCCGCTCAATCTTCACGGCCTGAAGGGACCGGAGCTGTTCAGCGGCGTCTACATGTCTCGCGATCGACTAGCCGCGTGGCGTGCGGGCACGCCTGATCCTATCCGATGGATAGGCATAGACAATCATGGAATTCCGGACTGGGCGCGCGAGGGAGAAGTTCACGTCACGGGAGTACCGTTCAGGACACCTGACGCCGAGACGCAGATCATCGCGGCGCACCAAGGGATTGGGATAACGAAACTGCCGTGCTTCGTCGGAGATACCGACCCCCTGCTGGTGAGGGTGCCGGGGATCGACGTGCCCATGCATGGGACACTGTGGCTTCTCACGCAAGGCGAGACACGCAAGACGAAGCGGGTGCGGCTCTTCACCGAGTTCGTATCCCGCAGGCTCGCCGCGTACGCTCCGCTTCTCTCGGGGCTGTCCATATCGCGCGACTGACGCCCGGCAGATCCGCCGGCAACGCTTCCCGCAATCCGGGTGGAAGCCGAGCTGCGATCGCTTGAAGCGGCGTGTTCAATCCGCGAATCCAGTGGGAGTAGGGAAACGGCGGCAGTAGCGTAGAGGTACCAGCCTAAGCTCGACCTCTTCCCACACCATGATCAGACAACGATGCCACCGTCTTCAGCGCGCCATCGAGCATGTCGCCTTTCTCGTCTTTCAGCGCAGCTTCGCGCAACCGCCTGATCCAGTCGGCAGCGTCATCGCGGCTCCTGACCAGATCGAGCGCCGACAGCACGCGATCGAATTTGGACTGGGCGCGGAGGTGGGTGTCGCTGTAGCCCTTGATCAGCCGGCGGCAGTTCAAGATTTCGACGGCGAGCGCGTAGTCCTGAGGCGCGTGGCTGAGCGCCAGCGCATACCAGCGCTCCAGATGCGCCGTCTCGACCTTGTGGCGCAACAGGCGCCGCCGCCAGCGGCGCAGGCCGCCAATCAACCAGAGGACCGCAAAGCCGGCAAAGCTGTCGGTGCGGATGCGCCGGCCGCGATTGATGCGCCGGTCGAGAAAGCCGGCAAGTTTCGGCCGGTTCTCGATGTAGCTGCCCAACCCCGCCGGCAAGGTGCCGCAGAACTCCTCGATGCGCGGATGGAAAAATTCGGTCACCTGCAGGATGGAGCCGTCCTTGACGCCCACCTCCTTGCGCACCCGCCGGTCACGCGTCGAACGTGTCTTGAGATCGGCGACGCGGATCATGTCGTCGTAGCACAGCGCGTTGGCCAGATGCTTGGCGGCAGCGATGGACAATGCATGGGCATGTTCAGCGCTATCCAGCGCGACCGCCTGGTCGAGCCGGTCGAGATACTCGCCGCCATAGGAGATGTCCTGGTAGTCGACGATCTTTCTCAGGCCCCGGAGCGCCATGTCGCGGACCGCCGCGGGCATCAGGTCGATGCGGGCGGCCAGTGCCTGCCAACCCTGCAGCAGGTTCTGCGGACCGCTCACGCGCCCTGCACCCGGAGCGGGGTCGACCGTGGCCGGTTCTGCCGGCTCTGACGCGGGGACCGTCGTACCGCGCGCGTGGTCGTAGGCAACGGCGAAGGCAGCGAGGCTGGCTTTCGCGCCCCGGCCGCCGGCGCCGATCGCTTGCTCATAGCTTTCACGCCTGAACGGCAATGCGTCGGAGCCGGCCAGCGCGCCAAGCAGACTGGCGGAAATCATCGAGCCATTGTCGGCGGCGATCTTTTCCATGTCGAAGGCGATGAAGCGTTTCGATGCAGCTTCCGCCGTCGCGTGTACCTTCGAAGACGAGGCCCGGCCGTCACCCGGCTCGATCTTTTCCGACACCGCGGCAATGCGATGCGAAGAAGCAATGAGCGTGGTGCGATCGGGCGTCACGAAGCCCCTGATGATGGCGCGGCCGGCTTCCATCAGCTCGGCGGCGATCAGTATGTCGACGTCGCCCTGCGAAGGCGACAGGGCAAAGACCGGCAGCCGGCCGGTGTCGCGGGCCATCTCGACGTAATAGATCGTAGCGCCGGTGCGCTGGGCGACGCCGGCGACGGAGGTCGATTGCGCGACGTAACCATTGCGCTCGGCGACATCGGTGATCCAGTCGGCGAGCACACCGCCGCCCTGGCCACCGACCGCGAGCAAAGCGAGTTTGATCACCGGCTCGGTATCGGCGGCACCGGATTTCGGACGCAAGGGCGAAGCCTGGTCAAGCATCGGCGAACGTCAACCTGCGGCTCTCGCGGCGGCGCTGCATCAGGCCGATCGCGGCGCGGCGAGCGCTTTCCAGGAAACGGTCCCAGCGGCCCGGATTGTGCACGACATCGGCGCGGTAGAAGGATGGGCACAGCACGGCGGCGTCCGCCACCTCGCCGCAATTGCCGCAGCCGACGCAGCTCTGGTCGATCGATGCCACCGGATCGTCACGCAACGGATCGTCGAGCGATTTCACCGACAGCGACGGGCAGCCGGACAGCCGCATGCAGGCGTGGTCGCCGGTGCAGATGTCCTCGTCGACCCCGAATTTCGGCTTGACGACACGGGTCCCTCCCTTGATCGCCTTGTCGACCAGCGGCTTTTCGCGACGCTGGCGGTTGAGCATGCATTCGGAAGAGGCGACGATGACCTTTGGTCCCTTTTCCTCCGTCGTCAGCGCCTCGCGCAGCGTGTCCTGCATCTTGCCGACATCGTAGGTGCGGTCGATGTGGCGCAGCCATTTGACGCCCATGCCCTTCACCGCTTCGGTGATCGGATGCTTGGTCGACTTGGTCTTGTTGCCCGCGCGCGACGACAGGATGTCCTGCCCACCGGTGGCGGCGGAGTAAAAATTGTCGACGATGACGATGACGCCGTCGTTCTTGTTGAAGACCGCGTTGCCGATCGAGGAGGTCAGGCCATTGTGCCAGAAGCCGCCATCGCCGACGAAAGAGATCGACCGCCGTTTGGCGTCGGGCGAATTGAACGCCGATGCCGATGCCGGCCCCAGCCCGTAGCCCATGGTGGTGGCGCCGAGCTCGAAAGGCGGCATGATCGAGAACAAATGGCAGCCGATGTCGGATGCGATGTGATGGTTCCCGAGTTCCTGCTCGACCAGCTTTGTCGCAGCAAAGATCGGCCGCTCCGGGCAACCGATGCAGAAGCCCGGCGGACGGCCCGGCACGACGTTTATCAGGTCGGCGGTGTCGACGCCGTCGCCGACCTTGTTGGGCGCGCGCACCTCGCCCGGCAAGAGATGCGGGGATTCGGCGCGCAGGAAGGCGCCAATGCCGTCGAGCATGACCTGGCCGGTATATTCGCCGGCCATCGGCAGATACTCCTTGCCGACCAGCCTGGTACCGCGCCCGGCCTTGTGCAGCATGGCGGCAAAGGCTTGCTCGATGTAGTTGGGCTGGCCCTCCTCGACCACGAGCACCGCCTGCTTGCCTTCGCAGAAGGTGAGGAACTCGTCGTCAATCAGCGGATAGACGGCGTTGAGAACGTAGAGCGGCACATCCGTCTCGCCATAGGTGTCGGCAAGGCCGAGCCGCTGCAAGGCGCGGATGACCGAATTGTACATGCCGCCCTGCATGACGATGCCGACCGAGCCATGGTCCGAACCGAAGAACTCGTTGATCTTGTTCCTCGCGATGAAATCGACCGCCGCCGGCCAGCGTTTTTGCACCTTCTCCTTCTCGTGCAGGAAGGAGGCGGGCGGCAGCACGATGCGGCCGGTGTCGCGGCGCGGCGCGTCGAGCGCATCGGCCACCGTCATCGGCGGGCGCTTGTTGTCCTTGGCTATGAAGTGCCCGTGGACGTGGCAGCAGCGGATGCGCACCTGCAGCATCACCGGCGTATTGGACGCTTCGGACAGCTCGAAACCATCCTCGACCGCCTTGACGATCGAAGGCAGGTTCGGGCGCGGGTCGAGCAGCCAGACCTGGCTTTTCATGGCGAAGGCATGGCTGCGCTCCTGCATGATCGAGGAACCCTCGCCATAATCCTCGCCGACGATGATCAGCGCGCCGCCGGTAACGCCACCGGAGGCAAGGTTGGCGAGCGCGTCGGACGCGACATTGGTGCCGACAGTCGACTTGAAGGTCGCCGCGCCACGGATCGGATAATGCACCGAGGCAGCGAGCATGGCGGTGGCGGTGGCTTCCGAGGCGCTCGCCTCGAAATGCACCCCGAGTTCGCCCAGAATGTCCTGTGCGTCGGCCAGCACGTCCATCAGATGGCTGATCGGCGCGCCCTGGTATCCGCCGACATAGCCGACGCCGCATTGCAGCAGCGCCTTGGTGATGGCGAGAATGCCTTCGCCGGCAAATTCCTCGCCAGCGCCGAGCCTGAGTTTTTCGACTTCCTTGGCAAAAGACCGTTCGGCCATTTTTCCAACCTTCCGTTGCCGCCGAAACTTGGCAGCGCGTACGTCTAGATTTCGTGCTTGCGAATGTTCTTGAGCATCTTCAAGAGCGTCGCGATCAGTGCTGCATATTCGGCATCGTCAATATCGTCGAACATTGCCTCGAAGGCGTCATGCATAGCCGGCCAGGCGCGGGTGAACTCTGCGCGGCCCTCATCGGTGAGGAAGACATGGCGGATGCGGCTGTCGGTGACGCCTTGCTCGCGTCGCACAAAGCCTTGTCCCTCCAGCGTGTCGAGCGTGCGGCTCAAGGTCGACTGCTCTATGACGGTGTAGACCGAGAGGTCGTTGACGGTGACGCCGTCGGTGACCGACAGCACGGCCAGCGTGCGGACCTGCGGAATAGTCAGGCCCTGCTTGCGGAAATCGTCACGCAAGGTGGCGTTGTAGCGGCCCATGATGCGGTTCATCAGATAGGGCGCGAATTGCTGCAGGCCGATCTGGCCAAGCGTCGAAATGCGCTGGCGTTTTTCTGCGACCTTCTGCTCCATCACAGCCTGCCCGCCAGAAGAAAGCCGGAGCCGCCGCCGAGCCCTGCACCCGGATGGGTGGAGGCGCCGATGTGATAGAGGTTTTTGATGCCGGTCTGATGGTTGCGGCTGGTCTTGAACGGCCGCCACAGGAACGACTGGTCGATGGTGGACGACCCGCCATACGGGTCGCCGCCGACCAGATTGATGTTCATCGCTTCGAGATCGGCCGGTGAATAGGCGCGGCGCGCAATCACGCTGCCCTTGAAGCCATCGATGTGGCTGGCGAGAATGGTTTCGACGCGGTCGGCGTAGGCTTCACGCAGCGCCTCGGTCCATTGTCCGTCAGCCGGTGCATGCAGCGTGCCTGCGGCGTCGCCCTTGATGTGCCTGGGCGCCTCGGGCAGTTGCAGCCACAGGATCGCCTTGCCCTCCGGGCAGCGCGACGGATCGAGCGCATGCGGCTGGCCGACGCAGATGGTCGGCACTTCGGGCAGCATGCCGCGCGCCGCCTCGTTGCAGGCTTTCGAGACGCCATCGAGCCCCGGCGTCAGGTGCAACAATGCCACCTGGTCCAGGCCAGCACCGCGCCATGCCGGCGGCTTGTTCAGCGCATAGTGAATCTGGAAATTGCCTTTGCCGTAGCGATATTTCTGTGTCGCTTCGACATCGGCCTTGGGAGCCTCGCTGCCGAGCAACCGGTGGTAAAGCTGCGTCGGCGTGACCGAACAGATGACGCTCTTGTTTGCTGTAATCGTTTCGCCCGAGGCGAGCCGTACGCCGGTCGCGCGGCCACCGCTCTGGACGATCGAGGCGACATCGGCGACGGTACGGATGTCGCCACCACGTTCCCTTATCAGAGCTTCGAAGGCGGTGAGCAGGGTCTTCGCTCCACCCTTGACGATCGGCGCCCCGGCCGCTTCCAGCGCGAAGGCAATGACCTTGGCGATCTGCCCTGAGAAGGCGTCTTCCGGTCCGAGCCCGGCGTGCAGCACCCAGGGCGCCCACAGCGCGCGGATTGTCTCGGACCGATAGGTGCTTTCCAGCCAGCTGCGCGCCGGCACCAGTGCTTCGCCGAGAAAGGCGGCAAGGCCGCGTGGGCTGCGCCGCCAGGCATCGCCGGCCAGCAGTTTCGCCGTCGGATAGGACCACAGGCTGCCGCCGAGCAGGCCGAACAACAGGCCGGCATTGCGCTCGATGCCGCTGACATCGTCCGCATGCCGGTCGCCATCGTCGGCGGCAATCGCATTGATTGCCGCGACATTGGCGGCGCGGTTGGTGGTGAGCACTGCATGACTGCCGTCCGGCCGCAGCACGCCAGTTGGCGTGCCGGTGTGGCAGAATTCCAGCCCGTGCCTGGCGAGATCGCCGCCCAACGCCGCAAAAGCCGGCGAGGTGATGAACAGCACGAAGGTGGTTGCCATCACGTCATGGATAAAGCCGGGAGCGGTGATCTCCTCGGTACGCACGCAGCCGCCGATGCGGTCATTGCGCTCGAGGACGAGCACACGCGCCCCTTTGCCGCCGAGCATCGCCGCGCAGACCAGCGCGTTGATGCCGCTGCCAACGATGATGTGATCCGGCTGGCTCACCTTGGCGTGCTTTCACCTAGCCGTTGGATACAAGCGCCAGCGCGCGGATAGGGCTGCCGGTGCCATGCTCGATCTTGAGCGGTGCGGCGATCAGGATGGCGCCCTTTGGAGGCAACTGGTCGAGGTTGCAGAGGCTGGCGAGGCCATAGCGGTTCGCCTTGTGCATCAGCGTGTGGGCTGGAAATGGCGGCTCCATCCCGCCTGCCTTGCCGGCATCGGTGCCGATCGTCTCTGAGCCCCAGCCCTTGATATCCTTGCTGATCAGGAACTGGATGGCTTCGGCTGTCGGACCTGGCGTATGTGGGCCGGTTTCGTTGGCGTTGAGGAATTCGGCTTCCGAGCCATTGCGCTTATACCAGTCGGTGCGCATCACCACCCACTCCCCGGCGTTGATGGCGCCATGCTTGGCTTCCCACGCCTTGATGTGGTCGACGGTGAGCAGGAAGTCGTGGTCAGCGGCGGCTTCCTTCGAGCAGTCGATGACGTTGACCGGACCAATGAAATTCTGCGCCGGAATGGTGTCGGTGGCGCCGTCCGGATAGTCCTTGCCGCTGATCCAATGCTGCGGCGCATCGAAATGCGTGCCCGAATGCTCCCCAAGCTTCAGCCAGTTCCATGCCCACCACGGGCCGTTCTTGTCATAACGGGAGATGTTATGGATCTCGACCTTTGGCGTGTCGACGGCAAGCTCCGGCGGCAGCTTGATAAGAGGCGTGTCGGGTCCGAGTTGCGCAGAGAGGTCGACCACCCTGATGGCGCCTGAAAGCAGCTGGCCGGCGACTTCGCCGAGGAGTTTTTGCGTGTCCATGGTCTGAAGTTCCCTCTTTCTGGTGAAGATCAAGGCTCGTCTCGGCCCTTAATATCCTACTAGACGAAAACATATGCATCTGCAATTATCTTTAAGCATAAAGGAAATGGGAACGGGGCGTGAGCGAGTTCGACGCCATCTTTGTCGGGGCGGGCCACAACAGTCTGGCATGCGCCGCGCATCTGGCGCTGAAAGGCTGGAAAACCGGGATTTTCGAGCGCAGCGCAGCAATCGGCGGTGCCGTCCAGACCCACGAATACACCCTCCCAGGGTTCCGGCACGATTTCGGTGCAATGAATCTGAGCCTGTTTGCCGGCTCCGCCTTCCACCGGAAATATGCAAATGAATTGAAAGCGCAGGGTCTTGAGTTCGCGCCGGTCGCCGACTGTTTCGCCAGCGCCTTTCCGGACGGACGCTGGTTCGGCGTCAGCAATAACTTGGAAAGGACTGCCACGCGGCTGGCCGCGTTCTCCGCCGCCGATGCCGCGACGTGGCGCAAGCTCGTTGCCGCCTTTCCTGCTGAGGCCGAGCATCTGTTCCGGCTGCTGGGATCGCCGATGAGTGCCCGCGCGCTTGCCGGCACCGCCTGGAACCTGTGGCGCAAGAAGGGCATGTCAGGCGCGCTCGATACCGGCCGGCTTTTGCTGTCGTCACCTCGCGCCTGGCTGGAGGAGACCTTCGAGTCGCCTTATGTGCGGGCAACGCTTGCCACCTGGGGCATGCATCTCGATTTCGCACCCGACATCGCCGGCGGCGCCGTGTTCCCCTATCTGGAATCGATCGCCAACCAGAGCTTTGGCATGGTGCTAGGCAAGGGCGGCGCCGACACCATCATCCGGGCGCTGGCAGGTATGGTCACCTCGGCGGGCGGCACGATCGTCACCGGGGCGGAAGTTGCCGAGATCACCGTTGCCGGCGGCAAGGCATCGGGCGTGCGACTCGCTTCAGGTGAGACACATACGGCCACCAAGGCAGTGATTGCCGGCGTCGCGCCCAAGGCGTTGAGCGGCAGGTTGCTACCCAACGGTTCCGGCGACGCCGGCTTCGACACGGCGATGCAGAAATTTCGGCACGCGCCGGGCACGATGATGATCCATCTGGCGCTCGACGACCTGCCCGATTGGCGCGCCGGCGCGGAGCTTCGGCAGTTCGCTTATGTGCATCTGTCGCCGTCGCTCGACGCGATGTCGCGCACCTATCAGCAGGCGATGGCGGGCATGCTGCCGGACGAACCGGTGCTGGTCGTCGGCCAGCCGACCGCGATCGATCCGTCGCGCGCGCCTCAGGGCAAGCATGTGCTGTGGGTGCAGGTGCGCATGCTGCCTGCCGAAATCCTGGGCGATGCGGCAGGCAGGATCGCGCCCGCGCATTGGGATCAGGTCAAGGATGCCTACGCCGAGCGCGTGCTCGACATCATCGAGATATACGCACCCGGACTGCGCCCGAAAATCCTCGGCCGTGCAGTGTTCTCGCCAATCGACCTCGAGCGTGAGAACCCCAATCTCGTCGGTGGCGACCAGGTCTGCGGCAGCCACCATCTGGCACAGAATTTCCTGTTCCGCCCGGCGCGCGGTTATGCCGGCTGGAACACGCCGGTCGGCAATCTGCATCTCATAGGCGCCGCGACATGGCCCGGCGCCGGCACCGGCGCGGCCTCCGGCTTCATGCTCGCGCAACAGCTTGGCGGGAGGTAGCTCGCAAGATTTCATGAAGGCGACGAGAGGCAAGGCGCTGCTGCCCACGAAGCCCGGATCGATAAACTGATAGTGCCGCGCAAAGACAACAAAACCAACAAGGGGAACGACCATGACAATCAACAGACGAGAATTGCTGGGATACAGTGCCGCGGCACTTGGGGTGGCGGCGATCGGCCTGCCTGAGATCGCCAAGGCGGCAGCGGGCGAGCTGACCATCGCCTATAACGTCAACCTGCCGTCCTGGGATCCGACCACCGGACCCTCGGCCGTCAACCCGACGATCCAGGGCCTCTACCAGTCGGTGTTCGACCAGTTCATTCCGCAAAAGCCGGACCTGTCCTTTGCGCCTGGCCTGCTCACCGAATGGGGCTGGAACGAGGATCGCACCAAGGTGACGATGACGGTGCGCGAAGGCGTGACCTGGCATGACGGCTCGCCCTTCACGCCCGAGGACGTGGTCTGGTCGCTGCAGCGGGCGGGCGACGAAAAGACCGGCAATCCGATCCAGTTCGTCTGGAAGAACGTCAACAATTTCAAGATCGACGGCAACAAGATCACCGGCGACGTCGTGCAGTTCGATCCGGTCTACTTTAAATGGATGTCGTTCCTGACCGGCTACATCCTGCCGAAGGCCTATTATGAGAAGGTCGGCGCCGAAGGTTTCGAGAAGGCGCCGATCGGCACCGGCCCTTACATGGTGGAAAAATTCGAGCGAAATGCTTTCCTCCGACTGAAGGCCAACCCGCACTATTGGGGCGACAAGCCGGCCTTCGAGAATGTGACGATCAAGTTCGTCACTGATGCGGCGAGCCGCGTTGCCGAAATCGAATCCGGTTCCTCGCAGGTGACGCTGGAGGTCCCCTATGAAGAGTATGACCGGCTGATCGCCAAGGACGGGCTTGCCGGCTCGTGCAAGCCCGTTTCCGACATCGGCATGATCTTCTTCAACGACATCGAAGCGATGCTGGACAAGAACGTCCGCCAGGCCGCCGTCATGGCTGTGGACAAGGAGCTTCTGGTCAAGCGGCTGCTGCGCGGCTATGGCCAACCGATCGCTACGCTGGAGACCCCGGAGTACACGGCCTTCGACGCCTCGATCAAGGTCGAGCACAATCCGGAAAAGGCCAAGGAGCTGCTCGCGGCTTCCGGCTATTCGCCGGAAAAACCGGTCAAGTTCACCATCCAGACGACCAAGGGCTTCAAGCCCAAGGATTATGAGATGATCCAGGCGATCGTCGGCATGTGGCGTAAGGTCGGCATCGAGGCGACGATCGAGGTCTACGAGATCGCCAAGCACTATGAACTGCGCGCCGCCGACAAGCTGGCGCCGGCCGCCTTCTACAATTGGGGCAACGCCATCGGCGACCCGACGACGTCGACGGGTTTTGCCATGTATGGGCCGAGCCCGCACTCGGTGTGGGACAGCCAGGATCTGATCGACATGATCAATCCGCTCTGGGGCGAGAAGGACGAGGCCAAGCGCATCGCCGGCTGGAAGGCTGTCGACAAGTATATCGCCGCGCAGGCCTATGTGCTGCCGCTGATTCAGTATGCGCAACCGATCGTGCATGCCAAGGGCGTCAACGTGGTGCAGCATGTGTCCGGCGCGCTGCTGCCGGCGCTGATGACCCCGGCCTGATATCGGCTTGTGGGCGCCACCCTTCGCTGAGCGGCCCCCTCATCCGGCCCCTTCGGGCCACCTTCTCCCCCTGGGGAGAAGAGACCAGCTCAGCCGTCCGTGACCTCTTCTCCCCTCGGGGAGAAGGTGGCCGCGAAGCGGACGGATGAGGGGGCTCTTCGTTAGAAACGCACTGGGCCTACACCAGAATGCTCCTGCAACGATTCCTGATCCGTCTGCTGACGATGCTGATTACGCTGTTCGGCGTGGCTGTCGTCGTCTTCGTCGTGATCCGCGTTGCGCCCGGTGACCCGATCGCCATGCTGCTGCCGCCCGGTGCGACGAATGCCGACATCGACCGGCTGCGTGCACTTTACGGGCTCGACAAGACCATCGTGCAGCAATTCTTCATCTGGCTGTCCGGTGTTGTCAGGGGCGATTTCGGTACCTCGATTTCGCTCCGGCAAGATGTGCTCAGCCTTGTCTTCAATCGTTTGCCGGCAACGCTGGAACTCGCCATCATCGCGCTCGTCATGGCGGTTGGGCTCGGCGGCACGACGGCGATCCTCGGAGCCCGTGAGCGCGGGACGGCGGTCGAAGCCGGCATCGATATCGCCAGCGGCGCAGCCCTTTCCATTCCCGATTTCCTGTGGGGCCTGGTGCTGATCCTTTTGTTTGGCGTGCTGGTGCCGATCTTCGATATCTCCGGCCGCGTGTCGCCGCAGCTCGACCTGCCCTTCGTCACCCAGTTCTATTTCTTCGAGAGCTTGCTTCGGCTGCGCTTCGACCTGACCTGGGATCTGCTGAAACACATGCTGATGCCGGCAGTAGCCTTGGCATTGCCGCTGGCGGCAATCATCGCGCAGTTGCTGAAACAGTCGCTGAAGGAAGTGCTTGACCTCGACTATGTCGTGCTGGCCCGGGTGAAGGGGTTTTCGGAAACGCAGGTTATCCTGCGCGAGGCGCTGAAGAACGCTGCCTTGCCGACACTGACTCTCGTCGGCGTCCAGTTCACCTTCCTTGTCGGCGGCACGGTCATCGTCGAGCGGCTGTTTTCCTACGAAGGGCTCGGCAACATGGCGATCGATGCCGTCATCAACCGCGACCTGCCGCTGATCCAAGGCATCGTGCTGGTGTTCGCGCTGCTGTTCGTGCTGATCAATCTTGGCGTAGACATGATGTACGCGCTGCTCAATCCGAGGCTGCGCCATGGATGAGGCACGCATCGCCCGGCGCGGACTCGGCCCGAGGCTGTGGCTGGCCGGCGGCTGGCTGCTGCTGGCGCTGCTGGCCGCGATCTTCGCGCCGCTGGTCGCACCGCAGGACCCGCTGGCGCAAGACCTGATGCTGGAACGGCTGCCGCCATTCTGGATGAGTGGTGCGGAATCCGGCTATTGGCTGGGCACCGACAGCCTCGGCCGCGACCTTCTCTCCCGCCTGATCTTCGGCGGCCGCATCGCCTTCATCGTCGCTTTTGCGGCGGCGATTGCCGCCTGCCTCGTTGGCTCGACACTCGGACTGGTCGCCGGCTATTTCGGTGGCTGGGCCGACCGGATCATTTCGCGCATCGTCGATGTCTGGATGGCGTTTCCGCCGGTGCTGTTCGCCATCCTGCTGGTCGCGGTGCTCGGCACTGGCCTCAGCTCCGTCATCCTCGCCATCGCCATCATCGACTGGACGCGCTTCTGCCGCGTGATCCGCGCCGAAGCGATGGGCCAGTCGCGCATGGACTATGTCGAGAACGCCCGCATCGCCGGCTATGGCCGCATCGGCATCATGCTGCGCGAGGTGCTGCCTAATGTGGTGCCGTCAGTCGTGGCGCTGCTGTCGCTGGAAATGGGCATCGCCGTCATCGTCGAGGCGATCCTGTCCTTCGTCAATCTGTCGATCTCGACCGACGATCCGACCTGGGGCGGCATCATCGCCGAGGGTCGGCTGTCGATCCACCAGGCCTGGTGGGTGCTGGTGTTTCCGCTGATCACGCTGATCCTTACCGTGCTGTCGTTCAGCCAGTTCGGCGAGGCGCTGAAGACGCGCTTCGATCCGGTGCTGCGATGAGCGCTTGCCTGGATATTGCCAATCTGAGCGCCGTGCTGCCGAACGGCCAGCGCGTGCTGCGCTCGGTGTCGCTCTCCGTGCAGCGGGGTGAGGTGCGTGCTCTTGTCGGCGAGAGCGGCGCCGGCAAGACGATGATCGGCAAGGCGGTGCTCGGTGTGCTGCCGTCAAGCGTGCGCATCGTCGAAGGCGCCATGCAGCTCGAAGGCGAAGACCTCGGCAGGCTGCAGCCCAAGGCAAGGCGCACGCTGATCGGCGCCCGCACGGCGCTGATCCCGCAAGATCCGTTGACTGCGCTCAACCCGTCGCGCCGCATCGGTCCGCAGATGACTGACCGGCTGGTGCGCATTCTCGGCTGGAACGGTGACAAGGCGGACAAGCGTATCCGGCAATTGTTGGATGAGGTGCAGATCCGCGATCCCGACCGGGTGCTGAAATGCTATCCGCACGAGCTGTCCGGCGGCATGCGCCAGCGCGTGCTGATCGCCGCCGCCTTCGCCGCCGAGCCACGGCTGATCGTGGCCGACGAGCCGACAACCGCGCTCGACGTTACCGTGCAAAAGCAGATCCTGCGACTGATCGCCGAGCTGCAGCGCGAGCATGGCACCGCGATCCTGTTCGTCACCCACGATCTCGGCGTCGTTGCAAAGATCAGCCAGCAAGTGTCTGTGCTCTACGCCGGCAAGGTGGTGGAAGAGGCTGACACAGCCGCTCTCTTCGCCGCGCCTGAGCATCCCTATACGCGGGCATTGATGGCCGCTACGCCGCGCTATACGGATCCCTTTGCCTCGCTGATGCCGGTGGACGAGACCGTGCTGGCCGGGCTTGCCGCTGAGATCGATGCGGCAGACCAGGCGTGGAGGCGGCCGCATGGTTGAGCCGCTGTTTTCCGTGCGCGGGCTGAAGGTGGCGCTGCCCGACATGACCCGCAAGCCGCTGATCGGCCGCGCGCCGCTGGCCGAGATTTTGAAAGGCCTGGATTTCGATTTGCCGAGAGGTTCGGTGACCGGCATCGTCGGTGAATCCGGGTCCGGAAAATCGACGCTCGGCCGCACGCTTGTCAGACTTCTGGAGCCGAGCGTCGGCAGCATCCATTTCGAGGGCCGCGATATCGCCCATCTGCCGGATGCAGAGCTGCGACCTCTGCGCCGCGACCTGCAGATGATCTTCCAGGATCCGATGTCGTCGCTCAACCCGCGTCGCACCATCGCCAGCATCATTGCCGCACCGCTCAAGCAGAATGGGCTTGGCGACAGGCTTAGGGAACGCGTCGCCGAGGCATTGCATCGCGTCGGCCTGCCGCAAAGCTTCGCCAGCCGCTATCGGCATGAACTGTCGGGCGGCCAGCGCCAGCGCGTCGGCATTGCGCGCGCACTGGCGCTGTCGCCGAAATTCGTGCTGGCCGACGAGATCGTCTCCGGCCTCGACGTGTCGACGCAAGCGCAGATCCTCACCTTGCTGGAGAAGCTTGCAGCGGAGATGGGGCTGACCGTCGCCTTCATCAGCCACGATCTGTCGGTGATCAGGCGGCTCTGCCAACAAGTCATCGTCATGCGCGAAGGCAGGATCGTCGAGGCGAGCGCCACCGATGCGCTGTTCGACAATCCCAAGGAGACCTACACGCGCGACCTGCTTGCCGCCATTCCGCTGCCCGAGATCGATGCGGACTGGCTGCGGCCAGCGGCGAAAGCGCCGGAATAGGATTGTTCATCTGCACGCCCAACAGCGGGCCTCGGACGTGCAGAAGAGCAAAATCAGCCCGCGAACGGAGGGTAACATGAACTATGCAGCCCGCGGCACGATGCTTGCCGCGATCCTGTTCGGCTCGATGGGAGCGGCCTCGGCCGATTCGATCCCCGGCATGCGCGGCGACGACCACACCGGCATAACGGTTCCCGACATGAAGCAGGCGGTCGACTTCTTCACTGAGGTCGTCGGTTGCAAGAAGGCGATGTCGTTCGGGCCCTTTGCCGACGACAAGGGCACCTTCATGCAGGATCTTCTGGGCGTCGATCCGAAGGCTGTCATCGAGCAGGTCACCATGGTGCGTTGCGGCTATGGATCGAACATCGAGCTGTTCAAATACACCGCGCCTGACCAGAAGGATTTGACGCCGAAGAACAGCGATATCGGCGGCTTCCACATTGCCTTGTATGTCGATGATGTCGCCGCGGCGAAAGCCTATCTCGATGGCAAGGGTGTGAAGACGCGGATGGGGCCGCTGCCGGTCAAGGAAGGTCCGGCCGCCGGCCAGACCATCCTCTATTTCCAGGCGCCATGGGGATTGCAACTGGAGGCGATCAGCTATGCCGATGGGATGGCCTATGAGAAGGGCGCCGAGACCGTTCTGTGGAGCCCGAAGAACCCGGAGAAGTGATTTCCGGAGCGTGCTTGCGGGACCGATCCACAAGCGCGCCACCCCGTGCCCAGACAATCACTTCACTATGAAACTTTAAGCTTGAAATACCTCACCTCTGGCGCGATACTTGAGATGCAGCAAGCGAAGAGGAGATCGCACGGATGAAGGTTGCGGTTCTCGGCGGCGGACCAGCCGGCCTCTACTTTGCGATTTCGATGAAGCTCAGAGACGCCGCGCACGAGGTCACGGTGTTCGAGCGCAACCGCGCCGACGATACGTTCGGCTGGGGCGTCGTGCTGTCGGCCGAAACACTCGACAACCTTGCCAAGAACGACCCGGTCAGCGCCGTCTGGATCAAGAAGCATTTCGCCTATTGGGACGACATCGCCGTCATCCATGACGGCGTGCGCACGGTCTCGTCGGGACACGGTTTCTGCGGCATCGGCCGCAAGCGGCTTCTGATCCTGCTGCAGCGGCGTGCCCGCGAACTCGGCGTCAAGCTGATGTTCGAAAGCGATATCGCCGACCCTCAGCCCTACATGGAGACGCATGATCTGGTCGTCGCCGCCGACGGGCTGAACTCAAGGGCGCGCAACACCTTCGTCGAAGTCTTCAAGCCCGACATCGACACCCGCAAATGCAAATTCGTCTGGCTCGGCACCAACCAGAAATTCGACGACGCCTTCACCTTCATCTTCGAGAAGACCGAACATGGCTGGGTGTGGGCGCACGCCTATCAGTTCGACAGCGAGACAGCGACTTTCATCGTCGAATGCAGCGAACAGACCTGGGCTGCCTTCGGCTTCGGCGCGATGTCGCAGCAGGAATCGATCGCCGTCTGCGAGCGCATCTTTGAGAAGCATCTCGGCGGCCACGCGCTGATGTCCAATGCCAATCACATCAGAGGTTCGGCCTGGATCAATTTCCCGCGCGTGCTGTGCGAACGCTGGTCGTACAAGAACCTGGCGCTGATGGGCGATGCCGCGGCCTCGGCGCATTTCTCGATCGGCTCGGGCACCAAACTCGCATTGGAAAGTGCGGTCGCGCTGGCCGAGTATGTCAAAACCGAACCGGACCTCGCCGCCGCCTTCCGCAAGTATGAGGATGCGCGCCGCACCGAGGTGCTGAAGCTGCAGTCGGCAGCGCGCAATTCGCTGGAGTGGTTCGAGGAGGTCGAGCGCTATCTCGGCCTCGATCCGGTGCAGTTCAACTATTCGCTGCTGACCCGCTCGCAGCGCATCAGCCACGAGAATTTGCGGCTGCGGGATGCCAAATGGCTTGAAAGCGCCGAGGAATGGTTCCAGCGCCAGGCGGGGGCAGGCGGCAACAGGCAGCGCCGGGCGCCGATGTTCGCGCCGTTCAGGCTGCGCGACATGCAGCTCAACAACCGCATCGTCGTTTCGCCGATGGCGCAGTACAAGGCTGTCGATGGCTGCCCGACCGACTGGCATTTCGCCCACTATGCCGAGCGGGCCAAGGGCGGCGCCGGGCTTGTCTATATCGAGATGACCTGTGTCAGCCCGGAAGGACGCATCACGCCCGGCTGTCCCGGCTTCTATGCGCCCGAACATGAGGTTGCGTGGAAGCGGCTCGTCGATTTTGTCCACACCGAGACCGAGGCGAAAATCTGCGCCCAAGTCGGGCATTCCGGGGCCAAGGGCTCGACCCGTATCGGTTGGGAAGGCACCGACGTGCCGCTCGCCTCGGGCAATTGGCCGGTCATGGCGGCCTCGGCGATTGCATGGTCACCTGAGAATCAGGTGCCGAAAGCCATGGACCGTGCTGACATGGACAAGGTGCGCGACGAGTTCGTGACCGCCACCCAGATGGCCGATCGCTGCGGCTTCGACATGCTGGAGATCCATGCCGCGCACGGCTATCTGCTGTCGTCCTTCATCACGCCGGTCACCAACCGGCGCACGGATGAGTATGGCGGTTCGCTGGAAAATCGCATGCGCTATCCCCTGGAAATCTTCCATGCGGTGCGTGCCGCCTGGCCGGCGCGAAAGCCGATCTCGGTGCGCATTTCGGCCAATGACTGGGTCGGCATCGAGGGTGTGACGCCGGCCGATGCGGTGGAGATCGCGCGGATGCTGCATTTGGAAGGCGTCGACATATGCGACGTCTCGGCGGGCCAAACCTCGATTGCCGCCAAGCCTGTCTATGGCCGCATGTTCCAGACGCCGTTCTCGGACCGCATCCGCAACGAGGTCGGCATGGCGACGATGGCGGTTGGCAACATCTACGAGCCTGACCATGTCAATTCGATCCTGATGGCTGGCCGCGCCGACCTGGTGGCACTGGCACGGCCGCATCTCGCCGATCCCTACTGGACGCTGCATGCGGCAGTGACGCTCGGCGACCGTGGCGTCAAATGGCCGGATCCCTATCTGCCCGGACGCGACCAGATCTACCGGCTGGCCGAGCGCGATGCGGCGGCGGGGCTGAAAGTATGACGACGGCCTCGGCGATTTCAGGCAAACATGCGCTGGTCACCGGCGGCGGTTCCGGCGTCGGTCGGGCCATCGCACTCGCGCTGGCCGAGGCCGGCATCGAGGTGACCATATGCGGACGGCGCGACGCCGAGCTTGCCAAGGTGGCAGGCGAGAACGGCCGCGTTCACGCCATGCCGGCCGATGTTACCAACGAGGCGGCGATGACATCGCTCTACGCGCAGGCGGAAGCCTTGCGCGGCCCGTTCGACATCGTCGTCGCCAATGCCGGCATGGCCGGCAGCACGCCGGCGCACAGGACCTCGCTTGCCGACTGGCAGCGGACGCTCGACGTTAATTTGACCGGCGCCTTCCTGACGGTGAAGCCGGCGCTGGCCGGCATGGCCGCGCGCAAGGCAGGCCGGATCGTCTTCGTTGCGTCCACCGCGGGACTGAAAGGCTACGCCTATGTCGCGCCCTATGTGGCGGCCAAGCACGGCGTGGTCGGGCTGATGCGGGCGCTGGCGGCCGAGACGGCGAAATCCGGCGTCACCGTCAACGCCGTGTGCCCCGGGTTTGTCGAGACCGACATGCTGGAGGCATCCGTCCAGCGCATTGTCGAAAAGACCGGCCGCTCGGCTGGCGAGGCGAGGGCGAGCCTTGCCTCGACCAACCCGCAAGGCCGCTTCATCCAGCCGCAAGAAGTTGCCGCGGCGGTGCTTTGGCTGTGCGGCGATGCGGCGGCGTCGATCACCGGACAAGCAATTTCGATCTCAGGAGGCGAAACATGGTAGCCGGCCCATTGCCCGTACCGTCGGGGCCTGGCAAGGACCGGCTGCGTCTTTGGATCAGGCTGCTGCGTGCCTCGCGCACGATTGAGGCCGAACTGCGCGAGCGCCTGAAGAAAGAATTCGATACGACGCTGCCGCGTTTCGACGTCATGGCCGCCCTCTACCGCGCGCCGGAAGGCATGCTGATGAGCGATCTGTCGCGCTTCCTGCTGGTATCCAACGGCAATGTCACCGGCATTGTCGACCGACTGGTTTCGGAAGGCTTGGTCGCGCGCGCGCGCCGCAATGGCGATCGCCGCACATCCATGGTGCGACTGACCGACGAGGGTTCCAAATCTTTTGCCGCAATGGCCGCGGCGCATGAGGGTTGGATCGGAGAATTGCTGGCCAAGGTCAGCGAGGAGGATGCGCGTCGGCTGACCGGCATGCTGACCTCGTTCCGCAGCAACTGGGAGGGACGCGAATGACTGCGATGGCCGGCCTCAAGCCGAAGCACTTCCTCTGGGAGGTCGAAGGCAGGATCGCCAGGGTGCGGCTCGACCGGCCGGAGCGCAAGAATCCGCTGACCTTCGACAGCTATGCGGAACTGCGCGACACGTTCCGCAACCTCGTCTATGCCGACGACGTCGACGCCGTGGTGTTCCTGTCCAATGGCGGCAATTTCTGCTCGGGCGGCGATGTCCACGACATTATCGGCCCCTTGGTCAAGATGGACATGAAGGAGTTGCTCGCCTTCACCCGCATGACCGGCGATTTCGTCAAGGCGATGCTCAATTGCGGCAAGCCGATTATCGCGGCTATCGACGGTGTCGCGGTCGGCGCCGGCGCCATCATCGCCATGAGCGCCGACATCCGCATCGCCACGCCGGAGGCCAAGACCGCTTTCCTGTTCACCCGCGTCGGGCTTGCCGGCTGCGATATGGGCGCGTGCGCGATCCTGCCGCGCATCATCGGCCAGGGCCGTGCCGCCGAATTGCTCTACACCGGCCGCACGATGACGGCGGCGGAAGGCGAGCGCTGGGGCTTCTACAACAGGCTGGCCGATGCCGCAGTGCTCGAGGCCGACGCGCTCGAGATGGCGGCGCGCATCGTCTCCGGCCCGACCTTCGCGCACGGCATCACCAAGACGCAGCTCAACCAGGAATGGTCGATGGGCCTCGACCAGGCAATCGAAGCGGAAGCGCAGGCGCAGGCGATCTGCATGCAGACGCGTGACTTCGAGCGCGCCTACAAGGCCTTCGTGGCCAAGGAAAAACCGGTGTTCGAGGGGAATTGATGGCAGACAGGAGCTTCCTCAGCTGGCCGTTCTTTGAAGATCGCCACCGCGAACTGGCCGAAAGGCTGGAAGCATGGTGCGTCAGGAACCTGCCCGTCGATCACCATGACGTCGATGCCGCCTGCCGCGAGCTGGTGGCGAAACTTGGCCGCGACGGCTGGCTGAAGCCGACGGCGCTCGATACGGACAATCCGGGACCGCTCGATGTCCGCACCTTGTGCATCACCCGCGAGACGCTGGCGCGCCATGACGGGTTGGCCGACTTTGCCTTCGCCATGCAGGGGCTCGGCACCGGCGCGCTCAGCCTGTTCGGCACGCCCGACCAGCAGCAATGGCTGGCAAAGACCAGGGCCGGCAAGACGATTTCCGCCTTCGCGCTTTCGGAGCCACGCTCCGGGTCGGATGTCGCCAACACCGAAATGATGGCGAGCCGCGATGGCGACTTCTATATCCTCAGCGGCGAGAAGACCTGGATTTCCAATGGCGGCATTGCCGATCTCTACGTCGTCTTTGCCCGCACCGCCGAGGCACCGGGTGCCAAGGGACTTTCCGCCTTTCTCGTACCCGCTGATACCAAGGGGCTTGGCATCGCCGAGCGCCTTGAAGTGATCGCGCCGCATCCGCTGGCGCGGCTTTCCTTCGATCAGGTCCGGGTGTCGGCCTCGGCGCTGATCGGCAAACCGGGAGACGGCTTCCGCATCGCCATGTCGGTGCTTGACGTGTTCCGCTCGACGGTCGGCGCGGCGGCACTCGGCTTTGCCCGCCGGGCGCTGGACGAAAGCATCAGCAGGGTGGCCGAGCGCAAACTCTTCGGCGCTCCGATGGCAGAGCTGCAGATGGTGCAAGGCCATATCGCCGACATGGCGCTGGACGTCGATGCCGCGGCGCTGCTGGTCTACCGCGCTGCCTGGACCAAGGACATGGGCGCGGCGCGTGTCACCCGCGAGGCGGCGATGGCTAAGCTGTTCGCCACCGACAAGGCGCAAGAGGTGATCGACAAGGCTGTGCAACTGCATGGCGGCGACGGCGTCCGCAAGGGCCACATCGTCGAGAGCCTCTATCGCGAGATCCGCGCGCTGCGCATCTACGAGGGCGCATCCGATGTGCAGAAGGTGGTGATCGCACGGCAGGTGATGGGCGCGGCCTGACAGCGACGTATTTGATTTTGAGATTTGGTTTTTAAGAATACCGGGGAGGCTTGAAAAATGCACGAGATCCTGCAGCCGGAGGGCTGGGCGAAACCGGTCGGCTACGCCAACGGCATTGCCGCGCGCGGCAGGCTCGTCTTCGTCGGCGGACAGGTCGGCTGGAACGGGCAGTGCCAGTTCGAGACCGACGATTTCGCCGGCCAGGTGCGGCAGACGCTGCAGAACATCGTCGCCGTGCTGGCGGAGGCCGGCGCGGAGCCACGGCACATCACCGCGATGACCTGGTATTTCACCGACAAGGCCGAATATCTCGGCAATCTCAAGGGTATAGGCGAGGCCTATCGCGAGGTGATCGGCCGGCATTTTCCGGCCATGGCCGCCATGCAGGTGGTGGCGCTGGTGGAAGATCGCGCCAAGATCGAAATTCAGGCAACCGCCGTCATTCCGGATTAACGAATTCGTTATTCCCGGATTGATCAGCCGCGCAGCCCCGCCTGCCTGAGCAGCGGCAGCACATGGTCGCAGAAATAGGGCAGTTCCCTGGTGTAGTTGACGAAGGATAGCGCGATGCCCTGGTAGCCATGCCCGGCTATTGCCGCCATCTCGGCGGCAATCGTTTCCGGCGTTCCAACCAGCGGGTAGGTGCCGGCGCCGCCGGCGAAACGCTGCCGGTAGCGGTCATAGGCATGCGGGTCATGCGACTGCGAGAACTCCTTCTTGCCTGCCATATGAGCATCGACCGCATCGTGGTCGACCAGATCGACGGCATAGNGTGTAGTAGGCCTGCGCCTCTTCCATGGTTGGACGGCAGACGACATGCGCCACCGTGTAGACGCCGACGTTGCGGCCAACCTTGTCGGCCCGCTCGCTGATGTCGGCGACATGCTTGCCGGCATCGCTCATTTCCGAAAAGGTCGTGAACAGATAATCGCATCGGGCGGCGGCGAAATCCCGGCCCGGGCCACCGAAAGCAGCGTTCATGGTCACCGGGCGTGGAACCTGCAGGCTCGCCGGCCGGCTCACCGCCTCCTTGAGGCGATAGTAGGTGCCTTCATAGTCCAGAGGCTGGTCCGAGGCGTAGAGCTTTTCCAGGATTTCGATCCATTCGGCGGCCTGGTCGTAGCCCTTCTCGACCAAAGGCGTGCCGAACATGCCGAATTCCTTCGGGTTCCAGCCGCAGACGATGTTCAAGCCGGCGCGGCCCTGGCTGATATGGTCGACAGTTGCCAGCGCCTTGGCGGCATAGAGCGGATGCACCAGCGGCACATGCACGGTCATGAACAGGCCGATCTGCTCGGTGGCCACCGCCAGAGCTGCTGCCCAGGTGAAGGTCTCGAACGACCATTCGCGCACCTTGTTGCGGCCGCCAAAGCCACGCCAGCGCGCGATCGGAAGCATAAATTCCAGCCCGGCGCGGTCGGCGATCTGCGCCGCCGTCAGATTGTCCTGCCAGCTTGCCGTCCAGCGTTCCGGCACATCGGTGATGGCCAGACCGCCATCGGCATTGGTCGAAAAGACGCCGAGCTTCAGTTTGTTCGAGCCGTGCAGGGGATGCGTTTTGATCATCATGGGAACTCGTGGCGGGAGACCGACACGCTAGGCCCGCGCAAAAATATTTCAAGCCTGAAATAGCTTCGCCTCGCCGCCGATTGCGGATATGAATTTGGAGGGGAAAAGGGGATGGATATGAGCGCGTTCCGTCAGAAGTGCATCGGCAAGACCAATCTCGTCGGCTCCTTCGCCGCTATTCCCCATCCCGTCGCCGTCGAAGTGATGGCGCTCGCCGGCCTCGACTTCCTCTGCATCGACTGGGAACATGCTCAGATCGCGCGGGACACGATCGAAACCATGGTGCGGGCGGCCGACGTGCATCGCGTGCCGGCCATGGTGCGTGTTCCCGGTCATGCGCCGGAAGCTATCCAGGCGGCGCTCGACAGCGGCGCACAAGGCGTGCTCGTGCCGCGCGTCTCGACCGCTGCTCAGGCCGAGGCGGCGGTGAAAGCCTCGCGCTATCCGCCGCTGGGCGAGCGGGGCGTCGGGCCTGGCCGGGCGGCCGGCTATGGCTATCGCATCCCCGAATATCTAGC
This sequence comes from Mesorhizobium sp. LNJC394B00, assembly GCF_000502555.1. NCBI lineage: Bacteria > Pseudomonadati > Pseudomonadota > Alphaproteobacteria > Hyphomicrobiales > Phyllobacteriaceae > Mesorhizobium > Mesorhizobium sp. LNJC394B00. Next base: position 399,148 of record NZ_AYWH01000007.1, on the reverse strand, counting down.
CGCGGCCAACGACAGGATCGTCGTCGCGGTCCAGGTCGAGACATCGGAGGGGCTGGCCAACATCGAGGCGATCGCGGCCATAGACGGCATCGATGTGGTCTTCGTCGGCCCCGGCGATCTCTCCGTGTCGATCGATGCGATCGGGCCGAAAGGCGTGGACAAGCTCAATGAGGCAATCACAAGGATCATCCGCGCGACCGTCGCGCACGGCAGGACATCGGGCTTATATTGCGCCAGCCCACAGACGATCAGCCAGTGGGCCGCTATCGGCGCGAGCTTCTTCGTGCTGGCCAGCGACACCATGTTTCTTGGCGCCGGCGCTGCGGCCAACTGCACCGCTGCGCGCGCCGAACTGGGGTGAGACGGGGCGGGATCAGGCAAAAACTTTTTAAGCTTAAAACTTTTTCCTTGAAAAGCGCCGCACATTGGATAGCATCCAAACTCGATGGCGACTGTCGTGCCGGTGGGGCTTGCCGGGCAGTCCGTCGCGGTGCTCCGGGTGGGAGGGGTTTCAGTCCTTGTCGTTCATACTGCCCCAGTCATCGTCCAGCGCGCGTTATGCTTTCGACGGCGTACGTGCCCAGATCCGTGACCTGCACACCGAAAACATTGCCAACCTTGCCGTGCGCGCCCGAGAACTGGGCGACGTGATCGCGCTCTGGTACGGCGAAGGCGACATGGTGACGCCCGCTTTCATCCGCGACGCGGCGAAGGCCGCCTTCGATGAAGGCCAGACGTTCTACGTCCCTAACATGCGTGGGCACCCCCTACTGAACGAGGCGCTGTCGGAATACCAAACGCGCATTCACGGCCGGACGATCCCGATTGCGCGCACCACGGTCACGCCCGGCGGCATGCAGGCGCTGTACCTGGCGCTGGAACTGCTGGTCGATACCGGCAGCAACGTCGTCTATGTCGCGCCGCAATGGCCCAACATCCACAACGCCATCCATCTGATCGGCGGCGAGCCAAGGCCGTTTTCGCTCGACTTCAAGGGCGACTGGCATCTCGATCTCGACCGGCTGTTCGCCACTTGCGATGCGCGCACACGCGCGATCTTCCTGTCGACGCCGTCCAACCCGACCGGCTGGACCGCGTCGCGCGAGGAGATGCAGGCGCTGCTCGACTTCAGCCGGCGCACCGGCATCTGGATCATCTCCGACGAGGTCTATGGCCGGCTCTATTTCGACGGCAATGTTGCTCCTTCCATCCTGCAGATCGCCGAGGATGGCGACCGGGTGCTGTCGGTCAACAGTTTTTCGAAGGCGTGGGCGATGACCGGCTGGCGCATCGGCTGGCTGACGCATCCGTCGGGGGTGGCCGACCAGCTTGGCGCCATGACGCAGTACATCAACAGCGGCACCGCCGCGCCTATCCAGGCAGGCGCTGTCGCCGCCATCCGCCAAGGCGAGCCGCTGGTCGAGGAGATCAGGCAGCGGATCAAAACCGGCCTCGACCTTGCCTATGACAGGCTGGCCCAGATTCCCGGCATCATCCTGCCGACGAAACCGCGCGGAGGCATGTATGCCTTCTTTGCCATGGACGGCGAAAGCGACGCCCGGCAGGCCTGCGCCAGGATACTGGAGACGGCGCGCGTCGGGCTGGCTCCCGGCCACCTCTTTGGAAATTCGGCAGCGGCCTTCCTGCGGATGTGCGTGTGCCGTGAACGCGACCAGATAGCGACCGCGCTCGAGCGCATGGTCGCCGCCATAAATTGACGCCCCGCGGGGAGGTGGGACGGCAACAAACCGTGCGGGAGCAAACCCGCCCGATCACAACCAGAGGGAACACAAAATGAGCTTCACTCGTCGCAACCTGCTTCTTCTCGCCGCCACGATCGGCATCGCTGCCGGCCCGGCCACCGCCTTTGCCGCCGATGTGCTCAATGTCGGCGCCTACCCGACCAATCCGCCCTTCGAATACAAGAACGAGAGCGGCACGTTCGAGGGCTTTGAAGTCGACATCGTCAACGAAGCGGCCAAGCGTGCCGGCATGACCACCGACATTGCCGACCTCGGCTTCCAGGCGCTGTTCGCGGCTGTCAGTTCCAACCGCATCGATGTCGCGATCTCCTCCATCACCATCACGCCGGAGCGACTGAAAACGCTGTCCTTCACCCAGCCCTATTATGACTCCGACATGGGCATTGCGACGAAGACCGATAGCGCTGTTAACACCGAGGCCGACCTCAAGGGCAAGATCGTCGGCGTGCTTTCAGGCTCGACCGGCGAGACCTGGGTCAAGGCGCATCAGGAGGCTGACGGCTACAGCGACGTGAAGGGCTATGACACGCAGCAGAATCTTCTGCTCGACCTCAGCGCGGGCCGCGTGGACGCCGCCGTCAGCGATATTCCGGGCATGGAATACTCCTTCACCAAGATGAAGGACCTGAAGGTCAAGCAGCGCATCAAGACCGGCGAACAGTACGGCCTGATGATGAGCAAGGACCATCCGCTGCTCGGCAAGCTGAACGACGCGCTGACCGCGATGAAGAAGGACGGAACGCTGGCCGCGATCCACAAGAAGTGGTTCGGCAGCGACGCGCCAGCCGATTCCTCGACGGTCAAGGAAATGCCGCTGCCCAAGGCCTGACCGGCAATGCACTTAAATCGTGCCGGCTCCCAGGCCGGCACGATTCATTTCACGCTCCGGCGCCTGCTGCCACACGGATAGCCTCATCGGAGGCAAGGTCGATTGGTTTTAACTTGAGCATCCTTTGCTCTGGGGTTCGGGAACGCTCCATGTCGCTGATCGACACCTTCTTCAATCCTGACGTGATAATGTCCAGCCTGCCGGCGCTGTTGCGTGGCTTCCTGAACACGCTGCTGCTCGGCATTTTGAGTATCGGCATCGGCATTCCCATCGGCCTGGGGATCAGCCTGTTGCGGCTCTATGCGCCGAAGCCGCTGCGCTGGCTGGCGGTCGGCTACACCGACATCTTCCGCGCCCTGCCGGTGCTGGTGGTGCTGATCCTGATCTATTATGCGCTGCCCTTCCTCGGCATCCGTCTGTCGTCCTGGGCCTCCGCCGTGACGGCGTTCGCCATCATCATGTCGGCCTATTCAGCAGAAGTGTTCCGCTCCGGCATTGAGAGCATTCCGAAAGGCCAATTCGAGGCAGCACAGGCGCTCGGCCTGCCTTTCCTTTTGACCTTGCGCAAGGTGGTGCTGCCGCAGGCGATCCGCGTCGTCATCCCGCCGATGACCAGCAATTGCGTCTCGATGTTCAAGGACACGTCGCTCGCTTCCACCGTTGCGCTGCCTGAACTGTTGAAGGAAGCGACCAACGCGCAGTCGCTCTATGCCAATCCCTCGCCGCTGATCGGCGCCGCTTTGGTCTATCTCATCTTCCTCTGGCCGATGGTCCGCCTCGTCAGCCTGCTCGAAGACCGCTTCAAGACCGAGAAGACGCGCTGACCTCATCAACCGTCCCGCTTCCCAAGCCATTCGCAGGAGATACAGTTGAGCAATTCCCAAGCCGCCGGCGGCTTTCCGGTCGACACCATCCGCGCCATGTTTCCGGCCTTGCAGCGCGCCGGTGATTTCATCTTCATGGACAACGCCGCCGGCGCGCAGATCCCGCAGAGCGTGCTCGACGCGGTGACCAATCACCTGGTCTCGCACAATGTGCAGCGTGGTGGTCGCTATGGGCGCTCGGTCACGGTCGACCAATCGGTTGCGGATGCTCGGACGAGCGTGGCCTTGCTGATCAACGCCTACAGTCCGTCGGAAATCTGCTTCGGCATGAACGCCACCTCGTTCATTCGCCTGGTCAGCCTCGGCATCGGCCAGATGCTGGCCAAGGACACAGAGCGCGACGAGATCGTCATCACCGATATGGACCACGACGCCAACATCGCCACGTGGCTGGCGCTGGAGCCCGCCGGAGCCAAGTTCAAATGGTGGCGCATGCGCGAGGACGGCAACCTGCATGTCGACGACCTCAAGCCGCTGGTTTCCGATCGCACCCGTCTCGTCGCCTGCACGGTGACCGCGCATTCGATCGGCTCGATCGTCGAAGTCGCTTCGGTGGCCGCGATCGCGCATGCGGCCGGCGCCGAAGTGTTCCTTGACTGCGTGCATTACGGACCGCACGGGCTGATCGACGTGCAGGCCTGGGACTGTGATTATCTCGTCTGCTCCGGCTACAAGAATTTCTCGCCGCATATGGGCTTTCTGTGGGGCCGCTTCGAAACGCTGAAGCGGCTGCCGACCTTCCGCGAGGATTTCATCCCCGACGAGCCGCCTTACAAGGTCGAGGCAGGCACCTTCATCTACGAGAACGTCTCGGGCATGGATGCCGCAGTGCAGTACCTGGAACTGATCGGCCGCAATCTGGCGCCCTCCAACAACCGCTCGCGGCGCGACAACATCGTTGCCGGCATGGGCGCCATCCGCGATTACGAAGTGCTCCTGGCGCGTGAGATGCTCGCCGTGCTCAAGGGATGCAATGCCACGATCTACGGCGTCGCCGAGGAAGCCCGCATCAACGAACGCGTGCCGACATTCTGCTTCAACATCGGCAAGCTGTCGCCGCAGCGGATCGTCGAGGAAATGGCTGACATGCAGATCGGCATCCGCGACGGCCATATGTATGCGCCCCGGCTGATGAAGCGTCTCAACCTGTCGATGGACAGCGGCGCCATCCGCGCCTCGCTGGTCCATTACAACACGGTCGACGAGGCCAGGCGTTTCGGCGAGGCACTGCGCGCCGTCATCGCAAGGCTGTCGTAGCTGGTCCTTAAACCTCTCCGGCGCGGAACATCGGCCCGCCCTTGTGGGCCGGGAAGCCATAGCCGTTGATCATCACCAGATCGATGTCGGAGGCACGCGCCGCGATGCCTTCGGCGAGTAATGCCTTGCCCTCGTCGGCCATTGCCGCCAGCAAGCGCGTGACGATCTCATCGGGCGAAAAGCGGCGCGGCACGATGTCCTTGGCCGCCCGAACGGCCTCGATCAGCGCGGCCACTTGCGGGTCGCTCCTGCGCTCGCCGTCGGAATAATCGTACCAGCCGCGCCCGGTCTTGCGGCCGAAGCGGCCGGCCTCGCACAGCCGGTCGGCGATCTCGACATAACGTGCTTGCGGATCGCGCATCGCCGCCTGTCGCTTGCGCCGCGCCCAGGCTATCTCCAGCCCAGCCATGTCGTTGACCGCGAAGATCCCCATCGGGAAGCCCCAGGCCTCCAGCGCGGCATCCACCTCTTCCGGTGCTGCGCCATCCTCCACCATGAACTCCGCCTCGCGGCGGTAGGCCGAATAGAGGCGGTTGCCGATGAAACCCTCGGTAACGCCGCACACGACAGGCAGCTTGCCGAGCTTCCTGACGAACGCGATAGCCGAGGCGAGCACATCGGGCGCCGTCGCCGCGCAATCCACCACTTCGGTGAGCCGCATGACGTTGGCCGGGGAGAAAAAATGCAGGCCGGCGATCCGTCCGGGCCGGGCGGTTGCCGAGGCGATCTCGTCGGGGTTGAGGTAGCTGGTGTTGGTCGCCAGTATGGCGTCGGGGCGGACGATACGATCAAGCTTCCGGAAGAGTTCGGTTTTTACCGCGAGATCGTCGAACACTGCCTCGATGACCAGATCGGCCTGCACCAGCCTGCCGGCGTCACTGGCCGCTTCAAACCGGCTCAGCGCCTCCCTGCGGGCATGATCGGTGAGTCGGCCGGATTGGACCGACTTGTCGAGAAGGCCGGCGATCCGCTCGTATCCTTTTGCCGCGGCGTCGTCGTTCTGCTCGATGCCGATTACGCGATAGCCGGCATTCAAGGCCGAGACCGCGATGCCTGCACCCATCAGGCCGGTTCCGACGATACCGACGGTCTCGACCTTGCGAGGCGTGATACCCTCCAGCCTGTCGACTTTGCTGGCTTGCCTCTCGGCAAAGAAGACGTGGCGCAACGCTGCCGCCTCGCGAGAATCCCGGAGGCGCAGGAAGGTCGCGCGTTCGTGCACAAGACCGTCCTCAAGTCTGGCCGTGGACGCGGCCCGGACCAGTCTCACGGCCTCTGCAGGCGCGATCTGTCCACGGCTGCGGGAAAGCACCTTTCTTGCGGCTGCCGCGTCGGCCTCAGGTTGCGAGCGCGGGACGGAAAGCGCACCCGTGCGCCGCAGCGGTTGGCCAACGAGACGGCGGGCGACATCGAGCGCGCCTTCGGGAAGATCGTCCGCAATGGTATCGATCAGACCGAGAGCGAGAGCTTCGTCGGCATTTGCGGGCCGACCCGTGCCGATCAGGTCAATTGCGGCGACCGTGCCGATGAGGCGGGGCAGGCGTTGGGTTCCGCCGGCCCCGGGCACTAACCCGAGCTTGACCTCGGGCAGGCCGAAGCTGGCCGCCTTGCTGGCCACCCGGTAGTGGCAGGCCAGCGCAATCTCGCAGCCGCCGCCGAGCGCCGCGCCGCCTACTGCCGCGACGATCGGTTTGGCGAAGCTCTCCATCGCTTCGATCACGTCAGGCAGTGTGGGCCCGATAGCGGGCTTGCCGAATTCTTTGATATCGGCGCCACCGATGAAGGTGCGCCCAATGGCGGTCAGCACCACGGCAGACACTTCATCCGACGCCGCACGCCCAAGCGCAGCCATCAGTCCGGCCCTGACATGGAGGGACAGCGCGTTGACCGGCGGATTTTCGATCGTGACGATGAGAACGCCATCGACGATCTTGCCTGTGACACTCTCGGAAAATCGTGCTGTGTTCATGGAGTTTTATTCCGGAACAACGGCAAATCTTCCTCCTCCTTCTGCTCTCCGCCAAATGCCGGTGTCCCGGCTCGGACGGATGAAGCGCCATGGATCTTCAAAATAATTTCAAGCTTAAAATAATTAGAATTCGAAAAACTTCAAGCCTACCGGAGTCGACTGCAAAAGGCGTCGCTACCACGACGGTGATCGGTCAGACTTGACGGTTGCACTGCGGTGCCGGGTCAAGGCGAGTTTGTGGAAACCTTCGGCAGCAGGGCTTTGAAATAGTCGATCGTCTGTTGCAGCCCGGCTTCTAAAGTCACCGTCGGCTCCCAGCCGACAAGCCTTTTGGCAAGGGTGATATCGGGCTGGCGGTGCCGCGGATCGTCTTGCGGAAGATCGCGGTAAATTATATCCGAACCTGATCCGGTCATCTGCGTCGTCAGTTCGGCCAAGCGCCTGATCGTTACTTCCCTTGGATTGCCGATGTTTACTGGACCGGTCACCTCCGGCCCCGTATCCATGAGGCGCAGCATGCCGCTCACCAGGTCGTCGACGTAGCAAAACGACCTTGTCTGTGAGCCGTCGCCGAAAATGGTTATCGGTTCACCACGAAGCGCCTGCACGATGAAATTTGAGACAACCCTGCCGTCTGCCGGGTGCATGCGCGGCCCGAACGTATTGAAAATCCGCGCGACCTTGACCCACAAGCCATGTTGTCGGTGATAGTCGAAGAACAGCGTTTCGGCGCAGCGTTTGCCTTCATCGTAGCATGAGCGCGGCCCGATCGGGTTTACATTGCCCCAGTAACTCTCGGGCTGCGGATGCACAGACGCGTCACCATAGACCTCACTGGTGGAGGCCTGAAAGACTTTGCATTTCAGCCGCTTTGCCAATCCAAGAACATTGATGGCGCCGTGCACGGCGGTCTTGATCGTCTGAACCGGGTCGTACTGGTAGTGAACAGGCGAGGCCGGACACGCCAGGTTGTAAATCTCATCGACTTCGACGTAGAGCGGAAAGGTCACGTCATGGCGCATGAATTCGAAGCGGGGATGCTTGGCCAAATGGTCGATATTGCGCTTTGATCCGGTGAAAAGGTTGTCGACACACAAGATTTCGTCGCCTCGTTCCAACAGGCGGTCAATAAGATGCGAGCCGATAAACCCTGCGCCCCCGGTAACGAGAATGCGTCTGCGGCTGTCATAGAGTCTGGCCAATTTCTGCTCCCAGGCAAATGCTGATCGACCAGATATCGGTCGCCACACGCAGGATACGACGTGTCCGCAGCCAATGCACAAGGACCAAACTGAAATTTCGCAGATCCGCTCGGTGCCGATGCGAATTCCGATCCCGGCATTTGGTTTGATCAGAAGGCACGATTGAGGCCGATAGTGGCCTATGGATTGGCAGCAGAGAATATCAGCCCTGTCGTCAGGGCCGCCGCTGCGTAGATGGCCGGCAGAACCTGACGGTTCACCCCAATCCGCAGCAGAGAGTGGCTCGAAACCCGGTCCTGCTGGATTTTATCCACAACATCGATGGCATCGGCGGATGGCAACATGAAAATGGCAACGACCATTTTTCGTGAGACATTCCTCTTCGCGATAGAGCATCGTTGAATTGGCCAACAGCCTGCCATACAAGCACGTCGGCTCAACAGGTGGCTCGAGGAACCCCACGGATGTCCGAACGCATTGCAGTTATCGGCCTGGGTTATGTCGGCCTGCCGGTAGCCATTGCCTTTGGGAAGGTTTTCCCCGGCACCATAGCTTTTGACATCAGCGAGCGTCGGATCGGGGAATTGCGTGGCGGCGTCGATCGTACGGGGGAAGTTGACGCAACGGCGCTCAAGGAGACCTCGATAGGGCTGACCACCGACCGGGAGATGTTGAAAGGCGCTACTTTCTTCATCGTCGCCGTGCCAACCCCTATCGACGCAAATCGCGCTCCCGATCTAGCTTCTTTGAAACTGGCGTCCGAACTCGTCGGCGAGGCGGTGAGCAAAGGCGCCGTCGTCGTTTTTGAGTCGACAGTCTATCCAGGTGTGACCGAAGATTTCTGTGGGCCGATCATCGAGCAGGTTTCCGGCCTGCGACATCCCCGCGACTTTGCCCTCGGCTATTCGCCCGAACGCGCCAACCCCGGCGATCGGGAACACTCGCTGCAAAAGATCGTCAAAGTCGTCTCCGGCGAGAATAACGAGACGCTGGAGCGCGTCGCGAACGTTTATGGCCGTATCATCGATGCCGGCGTCTACCGCGCCCCGTCGATCAAGGTGGCCGAGGCAGCGAAGGTTATCGAGAACACCCAGCGCGATCTGAACATCGCGCTGATGAACGAACTGGCAATGATCTTCGAGCGGCTCGATATCCGGACGCAGGATGTTCTTGATGCTGCGTCGACGAAATGGAACTTCCTTCCCTTCAAACCGGGGTTCGTCGGCGGCCACTGCATCAGCGTCGATCCATATTATTTGACCGCCAAGGCCGAGGCCGAAGGTTACCATCCGCAGATCATCCTCGCCGGACGTCGCATCAATGACGGCATGGGGGCCTTCGTCGCCCAGCAGGTTGTCAAACGGCTGATTGGTTCTGACACGCCCGTCAAAGGGGCTTCTGTCGGCATTCTCGGGCTGACATTCAAGGAGGACGTGCCGGATTTGCGCAACAGCCGCGTTTTCGACATGGTCAAGGAACTAAGGCAGTTCGGAATTGTCCCCAAAGTCCATGATCCCCTTGCCGATGTCGAAACCGCTCGGCGTGATCACGGCGAAACAATCCTGCCGCTCGATGAGATAAACGATTTGCAGGCGCTTGTTCTGGCGGTGCCTCACAGGCAATATCTCACCAACGAAAGAGCGCGTCTTTTTCAAATGATCAGGCCGGGGGGGACACTGTTCGATGTCAAGTCGGCCATCAAGCCCAATGAAGTTCCCGACAACATAAAATACTGGAGCTTGTAAAGCTCGCCTGAAATTAACGCTAGGATATGCAGTGACATCAAGCAGGCCGATACTGATCACCGGCGCAGCCGGGTTCATAGGGTTTCATCTTTGCCTGAGGCTGCTTGCCGAAGGAGGCCAGGTTATCGGCCTCGACTCCATGAACGAGTATTATGACGTCAGCCTGAAGCAGGCTCGTCTCGAGCGGCTGAAAGCGTTTTCGAATTTTTGTTTCGAGCATGCCGATCTCACGGAGCGGGACCGTATTTCGGAGCTCTTCCTTTCGGCCGCGCCGGAGGTTGTCGTCAATCTCGCGGCGCAAGCCGGCGTACGCTATTCGATCAGCAATCCGCACGCCTATGTGGAAAGCAACCTCAGCGGCTTTGTCAACATCCTGGAAGGATGCCGGCAGGCGTCCGTCGGCCATCTGGTCTATGCATCGTCGAGTTCGATTTATGGCGGCAGCACCCGCATGCCGTTTTCCGTGCACGATCCGGCGGACCATCCGCTCAGCCTTTACGCCGCAAGCAAGAAGGCGAACGAGCTGATGGCGCACACATACAGCCATCTGTTTGGACTGCCGACCACCGGGCTGCGTTTTTTCACCGTCTATGGTCCGTGGGGGCGGCCGGACATGGCGCTGTTCATCTTCGCCAAGGCTATCCTCGCCGGCGAGCCGATCGAGGTCTTCAACTATGGCAACATGCAGCGGGATTTCACCTATATCGACGACATTGTCGAAGGTATTATCCGCGTCATGCAGCAACCCGCGACACCCAATCCTGAGTGGAAAAGTGTCGCGCCAGACCCAGCGACCAGCAACGCCCCGTTCAGGATTCACAACATCGGCGGCAATTCGCCCGTTCAACTGAACCGATTGATCGAGGTGCTCGAAGACGCGCTGGGACGCAAGGCAAACCGCAACCTCAGGCCACTTCAGCCAGGCGACGTTCCGGCAACTTTCGCCAATGTCAGCTCGCTCGAGGAGGCGACCGGCTTCAAGCCCAAAATCCCGATCGAAATAGGGGTTCCGCGCTTTGTCGAATGGTACCGGGAGTTCTACCGAGCATGATCGGACGCTTCGCCACCTGGAGGCGGCTGGCTCCTGACCAGCCATGGCTGGCGCATGCCGCTCGGAAAACTCAATAAGCCGCAGCCGAACTGGGTGTTGCCTGAAGGCGGTCAATATCTTTCCGGGGCGGCGCACCGAACAGGCGACGATATTCTCGGCTGAACTGCGAAGGGCTGTCATAGCCCACCGCGAACCCGGCCGTGCCTGCGTTTGCGCCGCCGGCAAGCATAATCCTTCGCGCCTCCTGCAGGCGCAGCTGCTTCTGGTATTCGAGCGGGGTCATGCGCGTAATCGCCTTGAAATGGGCATGAAGGGACGACGCGCTCATGCCTGATGCCGCCGCAATCTCTTCGATGCGCAGTTGTGCCTGGAAATGATTGCGGATCGTGGCGATGGCGCGGCTGACCTGGTTCAGGTGGCTGTCCACCGACGCCATCTGGCGAAGCGTGTCACCGTGCGGTCCGGTGAGGAGCCGGTAAAGGATTTCGCGTTCGATCAGCGGCGCCAGCACGGTGACGCTCTCGGGGCGATCGAGCAGCCTGACAAGCCGACAGGCGGCATCAATCAGGTCGGGGTCACTTGGATAGGCAGCTAACACCGGCAGATCCCTGCTGGGGGATGCACGTCCTTCTTTCACAAGCAGTTCGGCCAGCGCGGTGGAATCAAAATCTATCTTGCAACAGAGGTAGGGCGCCGCCGGGCTCGCCTCCAACACATGCCCGACCAGCGGCAGGTCGACCGAGACGAGCAGGTAGCTCGATGCGTCATAGACCACGCTCTGGTCGGCCAGCGAGACGCGCTTCGATCCTTGGGCGATTATGCAAAGCGACGCCTCGTAGACCGCAGGCACGGGTGCACTGGGCTGGTTGGCGCGAATGAGCGACAGCCGCGGCACCGCAGTGCCGGCCATGCCAGATTTCGGCGCAAAGCGGGTGATCAGCTCGGCGAGTTCATTGATTTTCTCCATGCCGCATAAATCTTCATGGCGCGAAATGTTGCAAGGCATTTCGAGTTCATTTCGAGGATCGTGCAAACTCTTTGGACGATCACGCTACCGCCCTTTGCCGGTTCGCCGCCATCTATCTCCCCGTCACCGCAGCGAAAAAGGAACGATCATGACGGGACTTAAAGACAAGGTTGTACTCATCACCGGCGCCTCCAGCGGCATCGGCGAAGCGACGGTTCGGGAACTTGCCGGTGCCGGCGCCAGACTGTTCATCGGGGCCCGCCGCACCGAGCGGCTCAAGGCGCTGGCCGCAGAAATAGGCAAAGGCGTCGCGTGGCGCGAACTCGACGTGACTGACGCGGCGAATTTCGACGCCTTTGCCGATGCCGCTCATGCCGAATTCGGGCAGATCGATGTGCTGGTCAACAATGCCGGCGTCATGCCGCTGTCGCCGCTTGCCGCGCTGAAGCGCGATGAGTGGTCTCGCATGATCAATGTCAACATCGGCGGCGTGCTGAACGGGATCGCCGCGGTGCTGCCGCGCTTCGTCGCCCAGAAGAATGGGCATATCGTCAATGTCGCCTCGGTCGGCGCGCATATCGTGCTGCCCACCGCGGCGGTCTATTGCGGCACGAAATATGCCGTCTGGGCAATCACCGAGGGGCTGCGGCAGGAGCATGACGACATCCGCGCCACGATCATCTCCCCCGGAGTGACCGCAACCGAACTGGGCGACGATATCAGCGATCCTCAGGTCGCCACGGCTCTGAAAGAATGGCGGCAGAAGTCGCTCACACCGGACGCCATTGCACGGGCGATCCGTTTTGCGCTTGATCAACCCGATGGCGTCGACGTCAACGAAGTGATCGTGCGGCCAACCGCTGCCAATATGTAGAACTTGCTGCCGGATGCCGGCTTTCGGCGAGCTAGGGCGCTATCCGAGATCGGCAAACGGCCCACCCCTTAATGCACCCGCCCTCAGCCTCTGGCGCAACTCCCGCGGGCCACATCGTACCGGCTCTCGAACGCGCGCGAAAATGCGCACTCGAATTGAACCCGCAAGCAAAGGCGATTTCCGAGATCGTGGGCGACGCTCGGGCGGGCGACAACAATTCTTCCTTGCTGCGCTCCAGCCGCCTGTCCCAGACGAAGCGTTCCGGTCTCGCGGCAAGGCCGGTGCGCCGCTGGGAACTTAACCCGCTAATCATCTCCCCTCCGACGGTAGAGATGTCAGGCTTCGCCGGCCAGGCGCGCTGAAATCAGCCGCGCCGCCTGGATCACCGCTTCGCCCTGGCTGGCCGCCATGCTGTCATCGGCGCGTGACGCAGGCGAGGCCACCGCGAGCGCACCGAGAGGACGCCCATCGGAGCCGAGGATTGCCGCGGCTATGCTGTGCACGCCTTCTTCATAGCCTTGGGAGCTCGAGGAATAGCCGCGCTTGGCGGCAAGCCGGATCGCCTTCATCAGCCTGTCGGGCTGCGTCACCGTGTGTGGCGTGAAGGTCGGCAACGGCTTGTCGACATAGGCCTCGGCCGCTTCCCGAGGCGAAGCGGCGAGAAAGGCGATGCCGGAGGCGGTGCCGTGCAAGGGCAGCACCTGGCCGACATCGACATTGACCCGGTTGGCCTTTGCCGACAGCTCGACATGGACCGTCAGCAGTGCGCCGGCGCTGAATTCCGACAGATGCACCGTCTCGCCGGTTTCCAGCGCCAGCTCGCGAACCACAGGTGCTGCCACGCGCACGAAGGGAAAATGCGCGTCGCGAAACCGGGCCAGCCGCGACAGGCCGGCGCCGAGCCGGTAGCGGCGGCTTGCCGGCTCTTGTTCGATCAGGCGGTGGTCGGCCAGCGCCATCAGCAGGCGCCGCGCCGTCGCCTTGTCGAGGCCGGTTTTGCGGGCGAGCTCGGACAGGCCGATCTCCGGTTCGCCGAGCGTGAACTGCTCCAGCAGCGATATCGCTTTGCCGACTGTGCTCATCGTGCATCCTCAAGATACTTCGCATGGGACGAAAGCCAATCCACCTTGCAGTCCGCTCATAGCACATCAAACGGTGGTTCAAATAACGAACCGTTTGGAAGCGACAAAAAACACCAGCAAGTTTCGCGGCGACATCAATCTCGATGCGCCGCGCCGTGCGCGGGGTAATGCTGCGCGGCAACACCTATCAACAGGTGGATCAACTCGGCGGCGCCGTGCCTGGCCGGCGTGTCGGCCCAAACGCCTGATCCTGGCCGGCGCGGAAGCTTCAACTCTGCCCCAGCTGCGCGCGGCGCCAGGCGGCGGGCGCCTGGCCAACCCGCTCCCGGAAGAAGCGTGAGAAATAGGCCGGATCTTCGAAGCCGATTTCGTAGGCGATGTCCTCGACGGTGCGCACGGTGAATAGCAGCAAGCGCTTGGCCTCCAGCAACCGTCGCTCCCCCATGAGTCGCTTGACGCCGCTGCCAAGCACCGTATGGGCGGCCTTGTCGAGAAGATGCGGTGTCGTGGCCAGCGCCCCGACGTAGCGGTCGACGGGCCAGTTGTCGCGGAAATGCGCATCGACCAGGCGGCGCAAGCCGCGCGCCAATGCAGCATCGGAAGAGCCAGTGGGATCCATTACCTCGGGACCAAGACGCGCGATGTGCGAGAGCGCGACGGCAATCAGCGCCGGCAGGGTCTTGTCACTCCCGGCCTGCGCCTCGGCATATTCGGTGGCGATCATCTCCAGCACCGCCGCAAGCCTTTTCCACGCGACGTGCTGAGGAAGGCTATCGGCAAAGACGGGCCGGTCCAATGGCAGCAGGCTGTGAGCTGCTATTGCCGCAAGCGCATCATCGGCGACCGAAACGACGATGGCGTCGGTGCCGGGCCCGATCGAGAAGCCATGCACGATAGTGCTCGGCACGAAGCTGACGGACGGTGCCGAAAAGTCCCAGGATTGGTCTTCGATGCGATAAGTGCCGGAGCCGCTTGTCCAGTAGGTGATCTGGCCCATTTGCGGATGCTTGTGCGCGGCAACCTGGCCGAGATGAATGTTGCTGCGCGCAAGCACCGTCTCGACATGCAGGAAGCCGACATCGAGCGGCCGCACCGGCTCGCCATAGACAAAGAAATCAGGAATGGAATTGAGGCTCATGGCGCCGGAAAAAGTCCAATCGGTTTTGCCGTTACGTCCTAACCGATCCTTGCCAGGAGCGCTAGAGTTGATGCCATAAGTGGAGGAACATCATGCGATCGGAAGACTTTCGTGCCGACAATGGGCGCCCGTTCACCGGGGCCGAGTATCTGGAGAGCCTGCGCGACGGCCGCGAGGTCTACATCAACGGCGAGCGCATTGCCGATGTCACCACCCATCCGGCCATGCGCAATTCGGCGCGGTCGCTGGCGCGCCTCTATGATGCGCTGCACGATCCCAAGCGGCAGGGCACGCTGACCTCGCCTACCGATACCGGTTCGGGCGGCTACACCCACAAATATTTCCGCGTCGCCAAATCCTCCGGCGAACTCGCGGCCCAGCAGACCGCGATCGCCGAGTGGTCACGCATGTCCTATGGCTGGATGGGCCGCACGCCCGATTACAAGGCGGCACTGATGAACACGCTCGGCGCCAATGCCGACTGGTACGGCCCGTTCAAGGACAATGCGCTCGCCTGGCACAAGCGTGCGCAGGAAGCCGTGCTGTTCATGAACCACGCCATCGTCAACCCGCCGATCGACCGGCACAAGCCGGCCGAACAGGTGAAGGATGTCTTCGTCCACATCACCAAGGAGACCGACGCCGGCATCTATGTCTCCGGCGCCAAGGTGGTGGCGACGTCCTCGGCGCTGACCCACTACAATTTCCTGGCGCAGAGTTCGGCGACGGTCACCGAAGATCCGTCGCTGTCGGTCATGTTCATCGTGCCGATGAATGCGCCGGGGGTAAAGATGTTCTGCCGCGTCTCCTATGAGCAGACGGCCAACACGGCGGCGGCTCCGTTCGACTATCCGTTGTCGTCGCGCTTCGACGAGAACGATGCCATCCTGGTGCTCGACAATGTCTTCATCCCCTGGGAGGACGTACTGGTGCTGCGCGACGCGCAGAAAATCCTGTCCTTCCATCCAGCTTCGGGCTTCATGCATGGCTATTGCTTCCAGGGCTGCACACGCTTTGCCGTCAAGCTCGACTTCCTCGCCGGCCTGCTAGCCAAGGCGCTGCGCGCCACCGGCGGCGATGCCTTCCGAGGCAACCAGGCGGCGCTGGGCGAGGTCATCGCGCTCAGGCACATGTTCTGGAGCTTTTCCAACGCCATGGCCTACAATCCGATCCCGTGGGCGAATGGCGCTGTCCTGCCCAACCTGGAAGCAGCCCTTGCCTACCGGACTTTCATGTCGGAAGCCTATCCGCGCGTCATCGACACGGTGCGCCGGGTGATCGCCTCCGGCTTGATCTACCTGCCGTCATCGGTGCGCGACTTCAACAATCCCGAGATCGACAAATACCTCGCGCAATATGTGCGCGGTTCCAACGACATGGGCCATGTCGAGCGCATCAAGATCATGAAACTGTTGTGGGACGCGACCGGCACCGAGTTCGGCGGCCGCCACGCACTCTACGAACTCAACTATGCCGGTGCGCCGGAAGAGGTGCGGCTGCAGGTGCTGAAGGGCGCCGAACGCGGCGGCCGCCTGAAGGCCATGGAAGAACTGGTCGACACCTGCATGGCCGACTATGACGAGAACGGCTGGACGGGAGATACCTGGCTCAATCCGCTCGCTTCTACGGCCGGGTGATGTCAGATGGCCACGCAGATTTCGAAGGCCGATTTCCGCGACGCCATGGCAAGGGTCTGCGCGCCGGTCAACATCGTCACGACAGATGGTCCGGCCGGGCGCGGCGGCTTCACCGCCACCGCCATGTGCAGTGTGTCGGACGAACCGCCGACACTGCTGGTGTGCATGAACGGCCGCTCGACGCAGGCCGCCATGTTCCTCGCCAACCGGCGCTTCTGCGTCAACGTGCTGACGCATGACCATATGCACCTAGCCGGCAAGTTCGCCGGCGCGACCAGGGACATGGAGGCACGCTATTCGGCGGCGCGCTGGCAAACGCTGGCCTCAGGCACGCCGGCGCTGTCCGATGCGATCGTCAATTTCGATTGCGAGATCGAGGATGTGCACATCGTCGGCACGCATAATGTCATGATCGGCCGCGTTATCGATGTCAGGCACGGCAGCGGCGGCTCGGCCTTGCTCTATGTCGACCGCAATTACACGCAGCCGACGCGGCTTGGCAGCTTTGGCGGCTGAGCCGCAGCGATCAGCTCTCGCCGGCGATCAGGCTCTCCAGCAGATCGAGCAATTGCTCGAGCCTCTCATGTCCGAAGCGCTGTTCGATGTCGCGGTAGATGACGAGGCGTTCCGGCGACAAGGCATCGATAAGGGCGGAGCCCGCCGGGGCGATCGTCAGAACGACACGGCGGCCATCGCCTTCCGCCTTGTTGCGGGTGATGAATTTTCGGCCCTCGAGCGTCTTGATGATGCGTGTCAGGCTGGGCGGCAGCACCGAAGCGCGATCGGCAAGTTCCGTCGCCTCGACAGGGCCGGCCTCGCTCAGAACGCGCAGCACACGCCATTGCTGTTCGGTCACGTCATGCGCCGCCAGCATAGGGCGAAACCGCGCCATCACCACTTCGCGGGCATGGAGCAGCGCCATCGGCAGAGAACGACGGGTGTTTTCAGGCAGCAAGAAGCAGCGTCCCCAATGATGCGGGCGGTCGGCGGGACCGCACGCCAAAACCTGACCTTTCCATCCCGTATCGTCGCCTCAACTTGGATGCAAGGCTTGACTTCAGTGATGCTGCATGTAATTAACGCGTTAACTACAACAGTGGAACAATCCGGGGAACGAGACGCGGTGCCTCACTTTTCCATCGAGTATTCGGCCAACCTCGATGCCAAGGTCGACATGAGCGAATTGTGCGCGCTGGTGTTGCGCACCGTGCTCGGCACCGGGCTGTTTGAAACCGGCGCGGTGCGGGTGCGGGCCTTCCGTGCGGAAGCCTATGCCATCGCCGACAGCCTGCCGGAAAACGCTTTCCTCGACATGTCGTTTCGCATTGGAACCGGGCGCAGCGCCCAGGACAAGAAACGAACCGGGGAGGCGGTCTTCGCCGCGGTGAGCGAATACCTTGGGCCCCTGTTCGAGACCCCGCATTTCGCTCTTTCCCTGGAGATCAGGGAGATCGACCCGGTACTGAGCTGGAAGAAAAACGCAATCCATCCGCGACTGCGCGGCAAGTGACGGAAGCTGATATGTCCGACCTCGAAGGCAATCTGAAAAAGGCCGAGGCCTATCTGGCCCGTTTCAAGCGCGACGGCGTGCTGAACCAGATCGGCGGCGAAGCGGTGCCGGCGGTGGATGGCTCGACCTTCGAGAGCATGTCGCCGGTCGATCTCAAGCCGCTGGCCAAGGTCGCGCGTGGCAGTGCCGCCGATATCGACCGCGCCGCCAAGGCGGCAAAGGCGGCGTTCCCGGCCTGGGCCGCCATGCCGGGCGACGGGCGCAAGAAGCTGCTGCACAAGATAGCCGATGCGATCGAAGCGCGCGCCGAGGAGATCGCCTTCGTCGAGTGCATGGACACCGGCCAGGCGCTGAAATTCATGGCCAAGGCCGCGCTGCGCGGCGCCGAGAATTTCCGCTTCTTCGCCGACCGCGCGCCGGAAGCGCGCGACGGCGAGACGCTGCGCACGACAGGCCAGGTCAACATCACCACGCGCGTGCCGATCGGCCCGGTCGGCATCATCACGCCGTGGAACACGCCGTTCATGCTGTCGACATGGAAGATCGCGCCGGCGCTGGCGGCAGGCTGCACCGTCGTCCACAAGCCGGCCGAATTTTCGCCGCTGACCGCTCGCCTGCTGGTCGAGATCGCGGAGGAGGCCGGCCTGCCGAAAGGCGTGTGGAACCTGGTCAACGGCCTCGGCGAGCACGCCGGCAAGGCGCTGACCGAGCACCCTGACATCAAGGCGATCGGTTTTGTCGGTGAGAGCCGCACCGGCTCGATGATCATGAAACAAGGCGCCGATACGCTGAAGCGCGTGCATTTCGAACTGGGCGGGAAGAACCCGGTGATCGTCTTCGCCGACGCCGATCTCGAACGTGCGGCGGATGCGGCCGTGTTCATGATCTACTCGCTCAACGGCGAACGCTGCACCTCATCGTCGCGGCTTCTGGTCGAAGCCTCGGTCTACGACACATTCACGGATCTGGTTGCGGAGAAGGCAAAGCGCATCAAGGTTGGCCATCCGCTCGATCCCAAAACGGTTGTTGGTCCGCTGATCCATCCGGTGCACGAGGAAAAGGTGCTTTCCTATATCGAGATCGGCAAATCGGAAGGCGCGGTGGTAGCCGCCGGCGGCGACAAGTTCGCCGGTCCGGGCGGTGGCTGCTATGTCAGCCCGACGCTGTTTACCGGCGCCACCAACAGGATGCGCATTGCCCAGGAAGAGATTTTCGGGCCGGTGCTGACCGCCATTTCCTTCAAGGACGAGGCCGAAGCGCTGGCGCTGGCCAACGACACCCAATACGGCCTGACCGGCTATCTCTGGACGTCGGATGTCACCCGCGCCTTCCGCTTCACCGATGCGCTGGACGCCGGCATGATCTGGGTCAATTCGGAGAATGTGCGGCATTTGCCGACGCCGTTCGGCGGCGTCAAGAATTCCGGCATCGGCCGCGACGGCGGCGACCATTCCTTCGATTTCTACATGGAGACGAAGAACATCGCCTTCGCCACTTCAGCGCACACGATCCAGAAACTCGGCGGCTGACCGGAGGACATCGCATGCCACTGCCCAAACCAAACCTCTATCCCGCCTTCAACATCGTGCGCCTCAGCCATGTCGAACTGGCGGTCACCGACCTTGCGAAATCCCGCGCCTTCTATGTCGACACGCTTGGCCTGCAGGTTACCGACGAGACATCGGAAGCCATCTATCTAAGGGCGTTGGAAGAGCGCGGACACCACTGCATCGTGCTGAAGAAGGCCGGCAGCGCCGAAGCCCGCGATCTCGGCTTCAAGGTTTTTTCGGATGAGGATCTCGACAAGGCCGAGCATTTCTTCAAGGCAAAAGGCCTGCCGGTCGAGTGGGTCGAGCGACAGTACCAGTCGCGCACCTTCCGCACCCGCGACCCGCACGGCATTCCGCTCGAGTTCTTTGCCCAAATGGAAAGGCTGCCGCCGATTCATCAGAAATATGCGCTCTACAAGGGCGTGAAGCCGCTGCGCATCGACCACTTCAACTGCTTCTCGCCCAATGTCGACGAGTCCGTCGCCTTCTACAACGAGCTTGGCTTCCGCGTCACCGAATACACCGAGGATGCCAGTAGCGGAAAGCTGTGGGCGGCCTGGACGCACCGCAAGGGCGGCGTCCACGACATCGCCTTCACCAACGGTGTGGGTCCGCGCCTGCATCACGTCGCCTTCTGGGTGCCGACACCGCTCAACATCATCGACCTGCTCGATCTGATGGCGACGACGGGTTACCTCGCAAATATCGAGCGCGGCCCCGGCCGGCATGGCATTTCCAACGCCTTCTTCCTCTATGTCAGAGACCCGGACAATCACCGCATCGAGATCTACTGCTCGGACTACCAGACGGTCGATCCGGATCTCGAGCCGATCAAGTGGGACCTCAAGGACCCGCAGCGCCAGACGCTGTGGGGCGCGCCGGCGCCGAAAAGCTGGTTCGAGGAGGGCAGCACCTTTGCCGGCGCGGCCGCACGCCAACCGGATTTGACGGCGTCGCCGATCATCGCACCGTGACCACAGACGCGAACCTGACGGAGACCGGGATGACTGCACATGGGCGGCTCGCCACCTTCACCGTCGGCGGCAAGACGCGCTATGGCGTGGTCACAGATAAGGGCGTCGTCGACCTGTCGGCGCGGCACAGCCAGTGGCCGACGCTGCGCGAAGTGATCGAGGCCGGCGTGCTACGGCGGCTGGCGGAAGAGGCCGAAGCCTACGCCGTCGATTTTCCAGTCGGCGCCATCGCTTATGAAATCCCTGTGCCGTCGCCGGAAAAGATCATCTGCGTCGGCGTCAACTACCCGGACCGCAACGAAGAGTACAAGGACGGCCAGGCCGCGCCTTCGAACCCGTCGCTGTTCATCCGCTTCCCCCGCTCCTTCGTCGGCCACAACGCGCCGCTGGTGCGGCCGCCGGAATCGCCGCAGCTGGACTATGAGGGCGAGATCGTCATCGTCATCGGCAAGGGTGGACGACGCATCGCCGAGAGGGATGCGCTTGACCATATCGCGGCACTATCCCTGTGCAACGAAGGCACCATTCGCGATTGGGTACGGCACGCCAAGTTCAACGTCACGCAGGGCAAGAATTTCGACCGCACCGGCTCGCTCGGTCCGTGGCTGGTGCCGTTCACCGACGAGGCGCAGATTGCCGACATCGCGCTGACCACCCGCGTCAATGGCGAATTGCGCCAGCAGGACCGCACCAGCCGGATGATCTTCTCGTTCCGCAAGATCATCGCCTATGTCTCCACCTTCACCACGCTGGTGCCAGGCGATATCATCGTCACCGGTACGCCGACCGGCGCCGGCGCCCGCTTCGACCCGCCGATCTGGCTGAAGCCGGGCGACGTGATCGAAGTCGAAGCCGACGGCATCGGCGTGCTCCGCAACGGCGTCGTCGACGAGGCAGCATCGTGACCCCCGAGCAAGTTGAAGATGCCGCGGCAAGGCTGTTCGAAGCTGAGCGTTCGCGCCGCCAGATCCGTCTGCTCAGCCTCGATTTTCCCGATGCGACGATGGAGGATGCCTATCGCGTCCAGGCAGCGCTGGTGAAACGCAAGACCGATGCCGGGCTGACCCCGAAGGGCTGGAAGATCGGCCTGACATCGAAGGCGATGCAATATGCGCTCGCCATCGACACGCCGGATTCGGGCGTGCTGTTCGACGACATGTTCTTCAACGACGGCGCGACGATACCCGTCGGCCGCTTCATCCAGCCGCGCGTCGAGGCCGAGATAGCCTTCGTCATGAAGGCGCCGCTGAGGGGCCCAGGCGTGACCATCTTCGACGTGCTCAACGCCACCGATTATATCACGCCGGGGCTCGAAATCCTCGACACGCGCATCGAACGCGTCAATGCCGAGACAAAGAAGGCGCGCACTTTCTTCGATACGATTTCCGACAACGCCGCCAATGCCGGCATTGTCATCGGCGGCCGGCCGCAACGACCCGATGAAGCCGATATGCGCTGGATCGGCGCCATCGTCTCGCGCAATGCGGAGGTCGAGGAGACCGGGCTTGGCGCCGGCGTGCTCAACCATCCCGCGATGGGCATTGCCTGGCTGGCGGACAGGCTCGCCCGCTACGGCATGTCCATCGCGGCCGGCGAGGTGGTGCTGTCCGGATCGTTCGTGCGCCCGGTCGAGGCGCGGCCCGGCGATACGATCGTCGCCGACTTCGGCAGCTCGGGAACGGTCAGTATCCATTTCGCCAAGAGCTGACGGCTCTCATCGGCTCGTCAGTTGGGCTGTTCGCCGCGCAAGTAGTCAATCACCACATCGGCTGCGATGGTCGACATGCGCAAGCCGACATCCCTGGTGATGTCGCCTTCGACGCGGCTTTGCACCCAGCCAAGAAACGCGAAGGCACGCAAGGCGGCGAATAGAGGCAATGCGGCGATGTCCTGCGGGGTCAGCGCACGCTCTTGCTGGTAGCCGTCAAGCAAAGCGGTTTCGATCAGCGGGTAGATCGCCTCCTCGCGGTTCTGGTAGAGGGCGACGGCAAGGTCGTACATGTGCCAGCCATGGCCGCAATCGTCGAAGTCGATGATGCGTACGGCACGGTCATGGATGAGCACGTTCTCGCGCACCAGATCGGCGTGGATGATGCCGAAATTGCGCGCGCTGCGCTCATGTTGCGACAGCGCCTTCACTGCCTTGTCGCGCGCCTGCAAGACCAGCGCGCGGCGAGGACCATCGAGAAAGGGCGAGGTCTCGAACCGGCCCCAGACCGGGTTCGCACCGAAGAAGCCGTCGAAGTCCCAGGCATGGCGGGCGAAGCCCGCGGGCGGCGCCCACGAGGCAGTGACATTGTGCATATGGGCGATGGTCCGCCCGATCGCCGTGAAGATCTGGATCGACTGGTCGGCCGTGTAGGCCAGTGGCACGCCGCGTGCGCCCACGGCGCGGCCCTCCAGCCAGCTCAGGCAATCGGCCTGCCGGGGCTGCGCCGAGGTGGCCGTGCTGACAAGTACGAACGGATCGCCGGCCTGTGTTGCGACGCAAGACGGCGTGGCGACGCCGGCGGATTGCAGGAAGCCCATCCATTGCAGTTCCGAACGCAGCGCGGCGTCCGTGTGGTAGCCGAGCCGGTGGATGCGCATGGCTGCCGGCTGGCCATCCGGCAGCCGCACGCGGAAGACGGCGTTCTCGCGGTGCTTCAGAAGTTCCGGCTCAGAGTTGCGGACGCCCCAATGTTCGAGCGCACGCCTGGCGAGCTCCGTGACATCGGCTGCCGTTTCGGGCTCGGATTGGGTGGAAACAGAATTCACGCCGGCACTCCGCCGACTTCGCCCAGCACCTCGTCCAGCAGGCCGATCAGGAAGTCGGCATTGTCACGCGAGAACGGCATGGGCGGGCGGATCTTGAGCACATTGCCGTGGATGCCGGTCTTGCCCATCAGCACGCCGCGATGGCGCATGCGATTGGCGACCTGCTCGGCAATGTCGGGCGCCGGTTCGCGCGTGTCGCGGTCGTGGACCAGCTCGGCGCCGAAGAACAGTCCGGCGCCCCTGACCTCGCCGATGCACTCATGCCGATCGGCCAGCGGGCGCAGCAGGCCAAGCGCATAAGCGCCGACGTCTTGCGCGTTGGCGACAAGGTTTTCCTGTTCGATGACGTCGAGGACGGCATTGGCGACCGCGCAGGAGACCGGGTTGCCGCCGAAGGTGTTGAAGTAGCGGAAAGCGTCGCGGAAGGTCGCCAGTATCTCCTTGGTGGTGACCACGGCCGCGATCGGATGGCCATTGCCCATCGGCTTGCCCATGGTGACGATGTCGGGGACGAAGCCGGCGCGCTGATGGCCCCAGAAATGGCTGCCGGTGCGGCCGAAGCCGGGCTGCACTTCGTCGGCGATGACCAGACCACCGGCTTCGCGCACGGCCCCCAAGGCGTCGTCGAAAAATCCGGTGGGCAGAGCCGGGAAACCTTCATTGGCGAGCAGCGGACACAAGATGATGCCAGACAGGCCAATGCCGTCCTGTGCCAGCGAAGCGATCGCTTGACGCACGGCGTCGCCGAAGGCCTTGCCATTGGCCATCGCATCGGGATGGCGATAGCTGTCGGGGGCCGGCACCAGCCTGACATGGGGGGCGCGGCCGCGGATCGGAGGCATGCGCGTGCTGAGCTGCGAAACCGCCGCCGTGTTGCCATGATAGGTGGCGTCGGTGGCGATGATGCCCATATTGCCGGAGGCGGCCTGCGCCATGCGCAGCGCTATGTCGTTGGCCTCGCTGCCGGTACAGGTCAGGATTGCGGTGGCGAGGCTTGCATCGAAGGTCGCCGTCAGCCGCTCGACATAGTCGAGAATTGCGGTGTGCAGATAGCGTGTGTGGGTGTTGAGCAGGCTTGCCTGACGGCACAAGGCCTCGACCACATGCGGGTGGCAATGGCCGACATGGGCGACGTTGTTGTAAGCATCGAGATACTTGCGGCCGTCGGCATCGTAGAGCCAGACGCCTTCGCCGCGCACCAGGTGCACGGGCTCGTCGTAGAACAATTGCGATTTCGCGCCGAGCAGGCGGGCACGCCGCTTGACGAGCGCTTCCTCGCTCGGGTTCTTCTCAGATTGGGTCATTGCGTACCAAACTCCATTGCGTCAGCGGGCATCAGGCCCTCGACAGACCTGCATCGATGGCCTCGCCGATCTTTGCCACGTCGGCGGCGCCGATGATCAGCGGCGGCGACAGGATGATGTTGTTGCCGGACACGCGCAGCATGACGCCGGCGTCATAAGTGGCTTCCGAAACCACGGCCATGGTCTTCTTGTCCACCGGCTTTTTCGTCGTGCGATCGGAGACCAGCTCTAGCGCAGCCATCAGGCCCTTGTACCTGATGTCGCCGACGATCGCGTGCTTGGCTTTTAGCCCCTCCAGCATCGCCGCCAGCTCGATGCCGCGCGCGGCTGCGTTCTCGTCCAGGCGAAGCCGTTTGGTCTCGACCAGTGCAGCCAGCCCTGCCGCGCAGCCGACAGGATGGCCGGAATAGGTATAGCCATGACCGATCGCCCCGAAGCTGGTCTTGTCGGCCTCGAAGACGTCGGCGACCTTGGCGCCGATCAAGGTGGCGCCGAGCGGGAAATAGCCCGAGGTGATCGCCTTGGCGATGGTCATGAAATCCGGCTTCACGCCGGATAGCCGCGAACCCGACCAGGCGCCGGTGCGACCGAAGCCCGTGACCACCTCGTCGGCGATCAGCAGGATTTCGTGGCGGTCGCATATCTCGCGCACCAGCGGCATGAAGCTGTCATGCGGAACGATGACGCCGCCGGCGCCGAGAACCGGCTCCATGATGAAGGCGGCAATGGTGTCGCCGCCCTGGAAGGCGATCTCATCCTCCAGCGCTTTGGCGCACAGTTTGGCCAGCCGCGCCGGATCGGTCTCATCGAACGGATTGCGGAAGGTCCAGGGTGCGGGAATGTGGAAGACGCCGGGCATAAGCGGCTCATAGTTGCGGCGGAAATTGGCGTTGCCGTTGACTGACGCGCCACCGAAATGGGTGCCGTGATAGCCCTTCTTCAGCGCGAGGAATTTTGTCCGGTCGCCCTGGCCGCGGATCTTCCAGTATTGGCGGGCGAGCCGCAGTGCGGTTTCGACCGAATCCGAGCCGCCCGAGGTGAAGAAGGTCCGCACCATGCCTTCCGGTTCGAACCATTCGCTGAGTTCGTAAGCGAGCTCGATCGACGGGCCGGTCGACGTGCCGCGAAACCCGGAATAGTAGGGCAGGGCGCTGAGCTGGTCGGCGATGGCCTTCTTGATCGGGTCGCAGGAGTAGCCGAGATTGACGTTCCACAGTCCGCCAACCGCATCGAGCACGGTGTTGCCGTCGATGTCTGTGACCATCACGCCTTCGCCTTTCATGATCACCTTTGGCGGGTTGGCCCGCATCTCGGCCGGGTGTGCCATCGGATGCCAGATCGGCTTGGCGTTTTTCTCGGTGAGGAAATTGATGTCGCGCATCGCAAGGCTCCGCAAATGTCTCAGGAGATGAGGTCGAAATGGCCGAGGGCCTCGGCATAGGAAAGTGCCGGTCGCGCGACGTCGAAATGAACCGTGCGCATGCCGGCGGCACGGCCGCCATCGACATTGCGCTGCTGGTCGTCAACGAACACACAGGCGCCGGCAGGCAGGCCAAGCGCCTCGGTCACCAAGGCATAGGCGCGCGGATCGGGCTTGAGGATGCCGGTATAAGTGGCGTCGACGATGGTGTCGAACAGCTCGAGCAGCGGCAGCCGCTGACGGAAGCCGGCGCCATAGAACAGATCTAGCTCGTTGGACACGATCGCCAGGCGAAATCCCGCCGCATGCACGGTCCGGATTGCGCGGACGGCTTCGGGCCGCACGATCTTTTCCGGCTCGGCTCCGCGTGCGCGCTGGACGAATGTCTCCATCGCCTGCCAGTCCTCGCCGACGAGCCGGCCGACTTCGCTGGTGCGGGTGCGCCAATAATCGCGCTCGCTGATCTCGTCGGCCTGCATTGAGCGCCACAGCGGATCTGAATCCGGGTCGAACGGCCCGTACCATTGCAGCGTTCCCGGCGCGAGGCCGAGCGCCTGTTCGGTCAAGGCATGGGTCTCGAAAAGGGTCCGGGTGACGACGCCGCCGAAATCGAGGACGAGCGCCTGGGCAGGAACAGCGCTCACGCAGCCACTCCCTTGGCCGGCATGCCGCGCGGGATGATGCCTTCCTCGACCCAGCGGTCGAAGATTTCGAGCGCCTTGCCGACGAACTCGTCGCTGTTAATGTGGGCGTCGATCTCGTGGAACTCGACGCCGGCGGGAATGGCCTTGCGCATCTCATCGGTGAACGCCGCGAGGGCTTCGGGTTCGTACAGCGGCTCGCCCTGCGCATCCCATTCCTGGATGCCGCCGGAGGGCAGGATGAAAGCGGAGCGCCCCTTCGACGCACCGAGCTTGGCGGCGATGGTCCTGGCGACTTCACGGCGGTCGGCGGCATCGACGGTAATCGAGCCGATCAACCTGTTATGAGCATGGAATGGCCGCTGCGCGAACTTTGTCGGCAGCGCCTGCCAGGTCGGCAAATCGACCATGTCTACGGCGCCAGGGGCTGCGATCTGCGGAATGCCGCGGGCGCCGGCATTCTCGAGCCGGTCGGCGCCGGAGCTGACGACCGAGCCGGCAAGATGATTGGTGATCTCCTGCAGGCTGAAGTCGAACACCGCGCAGAAATGGTCCTGGCTGGCGATCGATTCGAAGGCCCGGCCGCCCATCCCGGTGGTGTGAAAGACCGCGACATCATAGCCGCGCTGCTCCAACGCCGGCTTCAGCGTCTTCATATAGCGCAGGCAACTGCTGCCCAGCGAAGTCATGCCGATGGTCGGTCCGACCGCCGGGGCCGAAGCACGGGATGCAAGCACGATCCTCGCCGCACCGACGACCGCGCCGCAGGCCTGGGAAAGGACCAGCTTGCAGATGGTGTTGAGGCCGTAGAGCCCGCCTGCCCACAGGATCATCATCAGGTCGGGCGCGACACGCTCGGGCGGAATGAGGTGCGAGTAGGCGATGGTCGAGACGACGAATTTCGGCACGCCGAGCGGCAGGCACAGCGCGACATCGAGCGCCAAATCGGTTCCCATCGAACCACCGATGGCGATGAAGGCGTCGATCTCGCCGCGCTGGTGAAGCTGGCGCACCAGCTGAACGGCGCCGACGGCCATCAATGTCATGGCGGTGTTTTCATCGCCGCTCGAGACGATTTCGGCCATCGTCACGCCAGCGGCCCGCGCAACGGCATGCTTGTCGTGATCGGGACTATAGGCGGGGTCGCCCAGCACGCTGACATCCATCATCACGGCGCGGCCACTGGATGCCTCGATACACGCTTTCATGAACAGCAGTTCGTCGGTCTTGGTATCGCCCGTGCCGATGACCAGGATGCGGGGCGTCGCCATATCTGCAGACATCAGGCCTGCCTCCTCAGGGTTTGCAGGTTTTCGCCATTGAGGCGCATCGAAATCTCCCGTGCTGCGGTCACAACCGCAAGCCCTCGTTCCACGATCGTAGCCGGTGTCGTCCTGGCCTTCGGGGCTGCCACCGCAATTGTCCCCAGCGCAAGACCATCGGCGGCGCGGATTGCAGCCGCGACGCCGATCACGCCGTCCTCATGGCCCTGGTCGCAGATTGAATAGCCGCGGTCGCGCGCCTCGCCGATCGACTTTGAAATGGCGGCCGGCTCGACGAGGGTATGATCGGTGAAGGCCTCAAGCGAACCTGTCAGGCATGCTTTCACGGTCGCGTTGTCGGCGAAGGCGAGATAGGCGATGCCGGAGGCGGTGGAATGCAGCGGCAGAAGCTGGCCGACATCGATGTTCACCCGGTTTGCCCAGCTTGAATGCTCGACATGGACGGTGATCAGCCTGTCGACGCCGAATTCCGACAGATGCACCGTCTCGGTTGTCGAACCCGCCAAATCCTGCGCCACGGGAATTGCCGTTGGCAGGAACGGGAAGCAGGCTTCGCGGATACGCGCTAGCCGCGACAGGCCGGCGCCGAGGCGATAGTGCCGCGTGCCGGCATCCTGCTCGACGAAGCCATGGCCGCCCAGCGCCATCNCCTTGTCCAAGGCGCACCGCCGCGCGAGATCGGAAAGTCCGAGCTCGGGCTCGTCCGCCGTGAACAGCTCCAGAAGTGAAATCGCCTTGCCGACCGTACCCATCCAGCCTCCCGCTCGGATAGAAACTTAATGTGTGAATTAACTTGACAGGCATCGGCATTCTTTGCAAGTCTATATTCAAAATAAGGGTTCAAATAATGAACCGATGGCATTCAGGGAACAGGCCGAGCGGCCGCGAACCCAGGGGTTCGTAAACTGGAGGGACAAATGTCAGCAGTTTCGGAACAGGCGCCCGCCAACAGGCTGCGCAAGAACAGTCTTGGCGTCGGCGCTATCACCTTCATGGTGATTTCGGCGGCGGCGCCGCTCACCGCGGTCGCCGGCGGCACGCCGCTCGGCATGCTTATGGGCAATGGGGCGGGCTTTGCCGGCACCTATCTTATCGTGACCGTGTTGCTGCTGCTGTTTGCGGTCGGCTACGTCGCCATGTCGCGCCATGTCGGCAATGCCGGCGCCTTCTATGCCTATGCCGCGCGCGGGCTGGGCGGTTTTGCCGGCGGCGCAACCGCAATCATCGCGATCCTGTCCTACAACGCCATGCAGATCGGGGTCATGGGCCTGCTGGGGGCCGCGACCGCCGGCCTGTTCGCCGGCTGGGGCATCGACCTGCCCTGGTGGGTGTGGAGCTTCATCGCCGTCGCCATCGTCGCGGTGTTGGGCTACCGCCAGGTCGACCTGTCGGCCAAGATCCTGACGGTGCTGGTGCTGTGCGAATACATCGTTGTGCTGGTGCTAGACCTCGCCATCCTCAAGACCGGTGGCGACAGTGGTCTCTCGGCGGCGCCGTTCAGCTGGAGCCAGATCGTCAGCGGCTCGCCCGCCATCGCCATCCTGTTCTGTTTCGCCGCCTTCATTGGTTTCGAGGCGACGACGATCTACGCCGAGGAAGCCCGCAATCCCAAGGTGACCATTCCGCGCGCCACCTATTTCTCAGTGTTGCTGATCGGCGTCTTCTACATGGTCACGGCCTGGCTGATGGCGGTCGGGGCCGGCGTCGACAAATTGTTGCCTGCACTGCAGACGCTTCAGGATCCGACGACCTTCCTGTTCGGCCTGTCCGACCGCTACGCCGGAACCATGCTGTCGCACGCCATGAGCATCCTGTTCGTATCGAGCCTGTTTGCCGGCGTGCTGGCGTTCCACAACGCAGTTGCCCGCTACATCTACGTCTCGGGCCGCGAGAAGCTGTTGCCTGAATCGATCGGCGTGACGCATTCAGTGCACCAGAGCCCGCATGCCGCTTCCGTCATCCAGAGCGTGTTGGCCGCGCTCGTCATCGGACTGTTCGCGATACTCGGCCTCGATCCAGTTCTGGCGCTGTTTTCCTGGCTAACCAATGTCGCGACGCTCGGAGTCATCGTGATGATGGCCGTGGCCTCGCTCGCCGTGGTGATGTACTTTCGCGCCAATCCGTCTGCCCAGGAAAACGCGCTGAAGACCACCATCCTGCCGGGGCTGACCTTCGTCGCCTTCGTCATCATCATCTACCTGATCGTCATTAATTTCGGTGGCCTGTCGGGCGCCAGCGGCTTCCTCGGCGTGTTGCTGCCGGGGCTGGTGCTGATTGCCGCGGTGGTCGGCCTGCTGCTTGCCGGTGCGTTGAAGAGCCGGGATCCGGTTGCCTTCGAAAATCTCGGCGTGCCGCTGAAGGACTAGGACAAAGGACAAGGGGGTAGCGCGTTCGGCGCCGCCCCTTTCCATGGCAAAGGGAGTACCGGCGTTGAGCTTTGCCGAGAGCATCACCGTTGAGGCGTTGGAAGCCGATCCGTATCCGATCTATGCGGAACTGCGGCGCAGCGCCCCTGTCGCTTTCGTGCCGGCGGTCAATCTCTGGTTCGTCACCCGCTGGAAGGACGTCGAGACCGTCGCAAAGTCACCCGACATCTTCTCCGCCGTCGTCGGTACGTCTCCGGTCGAACGCTCGTTCGGCAAGCCGACCATCCTGACCACCGACGGCGAAACGCATAGACAGCTACGCCAAGGCGTCGATCCGAAATACCGGCCGCGCACCGTCGCCGCCTATGCCGGCGATCTCGTACGGTCGATTGCCGAACCTTTTCTGGACCGGATCGCCGAACAAGGCTCCGCCGAGCTGATGGCGGACTATTTCGAGCCGGTGTCGACGCTCAGCCTGGCGCGCTCGCTGGGCCTTGCCGACATCGACATGGCGACGCTGCGCCGCTGGTTCTATGGCCTTGCGCAGGGTGCCATCAATTTCGAGAACGACCAAAAACGGCAAGAGATCGCCGATGCGATCAGCGCCGAGGTCGGCGTTGCCATCCGGCCGACTCTGGATAGACTTGCGCGCGCACCCGACGACTCGGCGCTGTCGCATATGCTGCATGACGGCATGCCGGAAGGCACGACGCGGCCGATCGATTTCTTGATGCCAAGCATCAAGGTCATCCTGCTTGGCGGCATGCAGGAGCCCGGACATGGTGCCGGTTCGATCCTCGCCGGCCTGCTTGCGCATCCCGAACAAGTGCGGCAGGTGCTCGCCGATCCCGAGACCTTTGTGCCCAGGGCTGTCGATGAAGGCTTGCGCTGGGTGGCGCCGATCGGAACCCAGACGCGGCAGACGACGCGGGCGGTCGAGCTTGGCGGCGTAACGATCCCTGCCGGCGCCGCGGTCGCTGCACTTGTCTCCTCGGCAAGCCGCGACGAGAGCCGCTTTGCCGATCCAGACCGCTTCGACATCAACCGCAGGGAAGGCAATCATGCCGCCTTCGGCTTTGGTCATCATTTCTGTTCGGGCCGGTTTTTCGCGCGCGAGCAGATGTGCCTTGCGTTAAGGCTGCTGCTCCTGCGCTTCCCCGATCTCAGCTTGGTGCCAGGCAAGGTGCCGGTGTTTCGCGGCTGGGAATTCCGCGCGCCAACCACGTTGTATGTTTCCCTGGGAGTCCGCCACCAATGATCAGCCAGAATGCCATCGACGCGCTGCGCAAGACGGAGATCGGCGAGCGGGGCTTGTTTATCGACGGCGTACAGGCCGCAGCGACGAGCGGCGCGACGCTGGCGGTGATTTCGCCGATCGACGGCCGCCCTTTTGCCAGCATCGCTGACGGCAATGCCGCTGACATCGATCGCGCGGTCCGATCGGCGCGAAAAGCATTCGAGAAGGGTTCATGGTCGCGCGCCGCCCCTGCCTTTCGCAAGAAGGTGCTGACGAAATTTGCCGAGCTGATCGAAAAACATGTCGATGAGCTGGCCGTGCTTGGCGTGCGCGACAACGGCACCGAGATCGGCATGGCCTACAAGGCCGAGCCGCTGTCGGCGGCCGGCACCATCCGCTACTACGCCGAGGCGATCGACAAGGTCTATGGCGAGATCGCGCCGACGGCCGACAATGTGCTCGGGCTGATCCACAGGGAGCCACTCGGTGTCGTCGGCGTCATCGTGCCGTGGAACTTCCCGCTGATGATCGGTGCCTGGAAGATTGCGCCCGCATTGGCCACCGGCAACAGCGTCGTCGTCAAGCCGCCGGAGATCGCCTCGCTGACCTTGCTGCGGCTGGCCGAACTCGCAAGCGAGGCTGGACTTCCCGAAGGCGTGTTCAACGTCGTTACCGGTCATGGTGCTGTCGCCGGCGAAGCGCTTGGCCTCCATATGGATGTCGACGCCATCGCCTTTACCGGATCGGGGCCGGTCGGCCGGCGGCTGCTCGAATACTCCGCCCGTTCCAATTTGAAGCGGGTCTTCCTCGAGCTTGGCGGCAAGTCGCCCAACATCGTCTTTGCCGACGCTCCGGACCTGAAGCAGGCGGCGGTCGTCTCGGCTAACGGCATCTTTCGCAATTCAGGCCAGGTCTGCGTGGCGGGCTCGCGTCTGCTCGTCCAGTCGTCGGTCTATGATCTTTTCATGGACGAACTTGTCTCGGCAACCACGCGGCTCAAGGTCGGCGACCCGCTCGATCTCGCCAGCGATATCGGTGCGGTATCGAGCGCCGAACAGCTGGACAAGAATCTCGGCTTCGTCGCCATGGCGCAAGCCGAAGGCGCCCGTCTCGTCGCCGGTGGCGAACGGATACTGACCGAGACCGGCGGCAGCTACATGGCGCCGACGATCTTCGAGAACGTGACGCAAGAGATGCAGTTGGCGCGCGAGGAGGTGTTCGGACCGGTGCTCGGCGTGATGCGCTTCGAGACCGAGGAGGAGGCGGTGCATCTGGCCAACTCCACTGTCTACGGACTTGCCTCGGCGGTGTGGACCGCCAATCTTTCCACGGCCCATCGCATGGTGCGCGCCATCAACGCCGGTGTCGTCCACGTCAACACCTATGGCGGAGCCGATATCACCGTGCCGCTTGGCGGCGTCAAACAGTCCGGTTTCGGCCGTGACAAGTCGCTGCATGCGCTGGAGAAATTTGTCGACCTCAAGACCGCCTGGATTGCGCTCTGAGCCTCGCGGAAAGGCCAGCATATCTGCTCTTTTCGTCAAGCTTGGCCTCAGAACGCCACGCTGGTGCTGGTTGGCGGCGATCAGGTCGTCGCTATCGGCAGCTCGACTAGC
Source organism: Mesorhizobium sp. LNJC394B00 (assembly GCF_000502555.1). Lineage (NCBI taxonomy): Bacteria > Pseudomonadati > Pseudomonadota > Alphaproteobacteria > Hyphomicrobiales > Phyllobacteriaceae > Mesorhizobium > Mesorhizobium sp. LNJC394B00. The sequence continues at coordinate 366,092 of NZ_AYWH01000007.1, read as the reverse complement.
GTGGTGTCGCGGGTCCAGGCTTTGCGCGGAAAGCCGTGTTGCGACCGGCGGGTATCACAGCGTCCTACTCCGTTGTGCCGGCTTTTTTTCTGCGCCGATTGGTGTGCGACTGGGCGACGGCCATTCGTAATTCAGGTGTGACCTCCAAACGCGCATTCTCTGTCCCATGCGGGTCTTGCAGCCCCTGGACGTGGACGGTCGGGAATGGGAGCTCGATGCCCTGCTCCTTGAAGGCCTGGCGGAGGCGCAAAAAGAACCTGCCTTTCATGCTGAAGGCGCCTCCAGGTCTGGTCGTGACCTTGACCCTCAAGACGATGCCGTACTCGCCGAACTCCTGCACCCCCTGCATCTTGATCGGTTCGATCACCCAGTGTTTGAACTCCGGATCTTCCGCCAGTTCCAGGCCAATTCGCTTGATCAGTTTGCGAGCAAAGTCGATATCGGTGTCATAGCCAACGGTGATGTTGAATTTGTCGGTGACCCAGTCACGGCTCTGGTTCTGCACGGCGCCGAGTTCGCCGAAAGGTATCGTGAACAGCGGACCACGATGGTGGCGCAGCTTCACCGAGCGCAGCGAAAAGCTCTCCACCGTACCCCTGTAGCTGCCCGATGAAATGTATTCGCCGACACGGAAAGCATCGTCGAGCAGATAAAACACGCCAGAGATCACGTCCTTGACGATGGTTTGCGCGCCAAAACCCACGGCGACGCCGACGACGCCGGCGCCGGCGATCAGCGGGCCGATCTGGATGCCGATCGAAGCGAGCATCATCAGCACCGCCATCACGATGATCACTGCTAGCAGAATGTTCTGGATGATCGGCAACAGCGTGTGCAGCCGCGCCTGATGCGGATCGAGGGTGAGGATGTCTTCTTCGCTCACCACCGCTTGCGGTATCGCGACGCCCAGCTTTCGTTCGATCAAGGCTTTGATGATCGACCAGCCGAAATCGGCAGCAAGGGCAATGACCACGACGTTGATCAAGCCGCGCAATATGAGCATGGTGGTCGTATCGCTGCCGCGCATGGATTGCATGTCCAGGCCCAGTACGCGTGCGAGAAGGTAAGCCGCCGCGAGGATGAAAATCATCCGGATACCGCGATCGATGACAGCGATCGTCACCGCCGGGATCGTCGGCCGGCCGGCATCTTCCGAACCGGGCCGCAGGACGAAATTAACCCCGCGCTCTGTCAGCACAATTGCCAAAGGCAGGAAGAATGCGGTGAAGGTAAACCAGAAGAATGTGTAGAGGCCGGCAATGCGTTCGAGGAACAGAACGACGAAGTAAGCCGTCAACAACCATGTCACTGCCGTGTCACCGCTGTGGCGCGCGCCGTCTCGCTGCGTTCTTGGCCGACGCCAAATGGCCAGCAGGAAGAGCAACAGCAGGATGAAATCGGCGCCCACCGACAGGACCATCATTCCGTCCTGGTCTATGCCGAGACCCGGCAAGAGGACAAACGCGGCGGCGAAGAAGGCGAAAACGCCGACGATCCGGGGCAGCCAATAAGCCCAATGGTCAGCAGCTCCGTTGGTGATCGGCAGGGCACGAACCTCGATGGCGTGCTCGACCTCCATGAAAGAAGGGACGAGTGTGGCCATCACGTATAGGCGCACAGCCCACGTAAAGACCGCAGCCATCAGAAATGTCAGCACAATCTCGCGGATGAGCGCTGGCCAGTCGAACAGCATGAACGCACCGGCGCTGCCCAGCGCGAACGAGCCGATCATCATGCTGGAATAAAGCGTGCGGCCGCCGATCTTCTTGGCCCGCCCGATGGGCGTATCTCTGGGTTGCGCGATGATCCAAAGACGAAATGGACGGGTGAGCTTGTATATTGCCCAGGTGAGCGCCAGGCCGGCAGCGATAAAGATCGCAATCAGCACCAATATGCTGACGGGGCCCTTGCTGGACATATCGTCCATGGTATTGGCCCGGACGCGCGCGAACTGGTCCGGCAGCGAAGGCAAGGTTCGCACGATCTTTTCGATGTGATGCTTGATCCGATCGAGCGTCGAGGATGCCATAGTATTCATCTGGCCCGGTGCGGCCACGGCGTCGGCCGGCGGAGCGCTAGTCTCGGCAGGCGCTTCCGTCGATCCTGCGGCCGGATTTCGTTGCTCGGCCACCCAGGCCTTCACCGACGGATCGTCGAGAAGCTCGAACAGCTGTTTGACCTTGTCGGGCGTGACGGCGGCCGGTGCCTGGGCCTGTGCCGGACCAGCCAACAGGAGGGCGATGCCAAGGACGAGTGGCCCGGCTATCAGGACGAACATCGCCGTCAGGTTCCCGGGACGCCGTGCCGGGCGCGCCGGCTCCCTGGCCCCCAATCGTCGTTTCATGAGCAGCATCGTGCGGTAACCTTCCGGTCAGATCGGCGAGCAAGGACAGCTATGTCCGTCGTTGCCCCCACCTTTAACAAGCCGATGTTGCGGTGCAAGTCTCATCGCACCTAGACCGTTGGGTAGGGCACCAGGCGACCGGCAAGGCTGTCATCACCAGCGCCAGCGTTGCGCTGCGTTCCTTGTCCCGACCACCTAGACCGGGTCGTTGTCGGTCGTCGGTTGCTCCGCGGCGGGAGCCTGTGACCATGCCGCATTGCACAATTTTGCGACCTTGCCCACAATGCACGCATGGTCCGCAGCTCACTCGCCGTCCTGGTCATCGACGAAAACCGTATCCGCGCCGCGATCATCGAGGCAGGTTTGCGCGAGGCCGGCCATGAGCGGGTCACCGTCATCCACGACGTGACCGGCATTGCGCGGCGCATCGCCGAGATCGAGCCGGACGTCATCGTCATCGACCTGGAAAACCCGAACCGCGACATGCTGGAAAACATGTTCCAGCTGTCGCGTGCGGTGAAGCGGCCGATCGCCATGTTCGTCGACCGATCGGACCAGGCATCGATCGAAGCGGCGGTCGATGCCGGCGTTTCGGCCTATGTCGTCGACGGCCTCAGGCAAGAGCGCGTCAAGCCGATCCTGGACATGGCGGTCAGCCGCTTCAACGCTTTCTCGCGCATGGCGCGCGAGCTGGAAGAGGTTCGAGGGGAGCTTGAGAGCCGCAAGGTGATCGACCGTGCCAAGGGCATCCTGATGAAGTCGCGCGGCCTGACCGAAGAGGCCGCCTACACGCTGCTGCGCAAGACGGCGATGAACCAGAACCGCAAGATCGGCGACATTGCTCAGAGCCTGGTGACTGCCGCCGGGCTGCTCGGGCCGTCGGAGGACGAATGAGCATGAGCGCCGAGCACCAGATCACCGCCGGCTTCATGCCGCTCTTCGACAGTGCCGTGCTGGTTGCGGCGGGTGAGCTTGGATTTGCCGCGCGCGAGGGCATCGATCTCACACTTCACCGCGAGACCTCCTGGGCCAACATCCGCGACCGCATCGCCATCGGCCATTTCCACCTGGCGCACATGCTGGGGCCGATGCCGCTCGCCTGCAATCTCGGGCTGACGCCGCTTGCTTCCGAGACCATCGTGCCGTTTTCGCTCGGGCTTGGCGGCAATTGCGTCACCATCTCCAACGCCGTCTGGGAAGGCATGGCGGCACACGGCGCCATACCCGATCTCGAGCCCGCGCGCGCGGGCGCAGCCCTCGGTGCCTTCATTCGCGACCGCGCCGGGGCTGGCGGCGATCCGCTGCGCTTTGCCGTGGTGCACCCGCATTCGGGGCATAATTACGAACTGCGCTACTGGCTTGCCGGGTGCGGCATCGATCCGGAGCGCGAGATCGAGATCGTCATCGTGCCACCGCCCTTCATGGCCGATGCGCTGGTCGCCGGGCGGATCGACGGCTACTGCGTCGGCGAGCCCTGGAACAGCGCCTCGGTCGCCGCCGGCACCGGCCATATCGTCACCGTCAAGGCGCTGCTGTGGCGCAACAGTCCGGAGAAGGTGATCGGCGTGCGCAAGGCGTGGTCGCAGGAGAACCCGGTCGCGCTGGCAGCATTGCTGCGCGCGCTGCATCATTCGGCGCGCTGGTGCCAGGATCGGCGCAACCACGCCGAACTGGCTGGTGTGATGGCTCAAGCTGGCTTCCTGGGCCTGCCACCAGCTGTCCAGATGCCGATCCTGACCGGCCATCTTGAACTGGGCGGCGGCGCCGAACTGGATGTCGACGACTTCTTCCTGCCCTTCGACAAGGCGGCGAACTTTCCGTGGAAGAGCCATGCGCTGTGGTTCTATACGCAGATGGTGCGCTGGGGGCATGTCGAGCACACGCCGGAAAACCTTGCTATCGCCCGTGACTGCTACCGTCCGGACCTCTACCGCTCGGCGCTAAAGCCGCTTGGCGTTGCACTTCCCGGCGCCAATGCGAAGGTCGAGGGCGCGCTTAAGGTCGCCACGGCTGTCGGTGCGACCGGGGCAGGCTTGGTGCTTGGGCCGGACGGCTTCTTCGACGGTCAGACCTTCGACCCCGACGAGATCGACGGCTATATAGCGCGCCAGAAAGCCGCTCGCGCGGAAGCCTGATCATTCTCGCGCCATTCTTGTGCATTGCACAAAAAATGTGCGTGCGATTGCTGAGTGAACAATCTTTGATCTGCTTGCGATGTCGGCTCGCGTGCCGGCATCTGGTGCGTAATGTTGATTTCATTTAGGTTTTTCGTTTCACCCAAAACTGGCACGGTTCCTGCTTTGAATTAGTCAGGCCCTTCGCGGGTCACGGAACAGGCGTCCAATGGCGGGCGCCACAGGCAAAGCTGCCGCTCAGGTCAACGACGCGATCCCGGATGTACGGACGCGCGAGGCCTGGACGGCGGCTTTTTTGTTTTGGCAACTCGACGAAGCCCTCGCGTTCAACCGGAGATCACGATGAAAGAAAAAATAGGGAAATGGATCGGGACGGGAACATCGCTCAAGGATGTGACGCGCCGCGATTTTCTTGTCAGCAGCGCCATGACGGCCGGCCTGTTCGTGGCGGCCCGCAAGCTCTTCCCCTCGGGCGCCTATGCCGCCACGACCGCTCCGGAGGTCACCGGCGCCAAGCTCGGCTTCATCGCGCTGACCGACGCGGCGCCGCTGATGATCGCCAAGGAGAAGGGGCTGTTCGCCAAGTTCGGCATGCCCGACGTCGAGGTGCTCAAGCAGGCCTCCTGGGGCGCGACGCGCGACAATCTGATGCTCGGCGGCGCAGCCAACGGCATCGACGGCGCTCACATCCTGACGCCGCTGCCCTATCTCATGCACACCGGCAAGGTGACGCAGAACAACCAGCCGATGCCGATGGCTATCGTGGCGCGGCTCAACTACGACTGCCAGGGCATTTCGGTTGCGCAGGAATACGCCGGCACCGGTGTCGGCCTCGACGCCTCCAAGCTGAAGGACGCCTTCGCCGCCAAGAAGGCGGCCGGCAAGGAAATCAAGGCCGCCATGACGTTCCCGGGCGGCACCCATGATTTGTGGCTCCGTTACTGGCTGGCCGCCGGCGGCATCGATCCCGACAAGGACGTCTCGACCATTGTCGTGCCGCCGCCGCAGATGGTCGCCAACATGAAAGTCGGCAACATGGACGTGTTCTGCGTTGGCGAACCGTGGAACGAACAGCTCGTCCACCAAGGCGTTGGTTTCACCGCCGCCACCACCGGCGAACTGTGGAAGGGTCATCCCGAAAAGGCGCTCGGCCTCCGCGCCGAATTCATCGACAAATACCCGAACGCCACCAAGGCGATCGTGATGGCCGTCATGGAGGCCCAGCAATGGTGCGAGGCCACGGAGAACAAGGACGAGATGGCCGCCATCATCGGCAAGCGGCAATGGATGAACGTGCCTGTCGCCGACATTATCGGCCGCCTCAAGGGCGACATCAACTACGGCAACGGCCGCGTGGCCACCGGCACTGACCTCTACATGAAATTCTGGAAGGGTGGCGTCTCCTATCCCTACAAGAGCCACGACAGCTGGTTCCTCGCCGAAAACATCCGTTGGGGAAAATTCGCGCCGACCACCGACATCAAGACGCTGGTCGATCAGGTCAATCGCGAGGATATCTGGCGCGAGGCGGCGAAGGATCTCGGCGTTGCCGCAGCCGATATTCCGGCCTCGTCGTCGCGCGGCGTCGAGACCTTCTTCGACGGCAAGATTTTCGACCCGGCCAACCCGTCGGCCTATCTCGACAGCCTGAAGATCAAGGCATCGGCTTGACCAGCGCAAACGGCGCGTTCCGCCGTTTGTCGCCCCAGCGCAACGGCGCTTCGCCGTTGTCGCCCGCACCGACCCCGGAGTTATACCCAGACATGTCCATCCAAGCCATTGAGGAAACCACGGTGAAGGCGTTCCCCGCCAAGCCTGCCGCAGTCATCGCTTTCACCGCCAAAGCGCGGCGCCGCTTCGACCCGATCGCGATCGCCGGCAGGCTGGCCACCGCCCTGGTGCCGCCGGTCATCGTTATCGCCTTCATGCTGGTCGTGTGGCAGATCGCCTGCTCGTCGCCGACCGCCAGCCTACCGCCGCCCAGCCAGGTGTGGAACGAGGCCTATGACCTGATCGCGCATCCGTTCTTCAACAACGGCCCGCAGGATATCGGCCTTGCGTGGCGGGTGCTGATCTCTCTGCAGCGCGTCGCCATCGGCTTCGGCCTGGCGGCGATCGTCGGCGTCGCGCTCGGCGCCCTGGTCGGCCAGTCGATCTGGGCCATGCGTGGCCTCGATCCGGTGTTCCAGATACTGCGCACCGTGCCGCCGCTGGCCTGGTTGCCGCTGTCGCTGGCTGCTTTCCGCGATTCCAGCCCGTCGGCGCTGTTCGTTATCTTCATCACCTCGATCTGGCCGATCATCATCAACACCGCCGTCGGCGTGCGAAACATTCCGGAAGACTACCGCAACGTCTCGCGCATCTTGCGGCTCAACCAGTTCGAATTCTTCGTCAAGATCATGGTTCCGGCCGCCGCACCCTACATCTTCACCGGCCTCAGAATCGGCATCGGCCTGTCCTGGCTCGCCATCGTCGCCGCCGAAATGCTGACCGGCGGCGTCGGCATCGGCTTCTTCATCTGGGACGCCTGGAACTCGTCGCGGCTGCCCGACATCATCGTCGCGCTCGCCTATATCGGCGTCACCGGCTTCTGCCTCGACCGCCTGGTCGCTGCGGTCGGCGCTTTCGTCACCCGCGGCACAACGGCAAAGTGAGGAGAGGGCGATGACGGCCTATCTGAAGCTCGACCATATCGACAAATCCTTTGCCCGCGGCGGTCAGGTCAGCGAGGTGCTCAAGGACATCAGGCTGACCATCGACAAGGGCGAATTCGTCTCCATCATCGGCCATTCCGGCTGTGGCAAGTCGACCTTGCTCAATCTGATCGCCGGGCTGACCAAGGTTTCCGCCGGCGCCGTGCTGCTTGAAAACAAGGAGGTCGACAGCCCCGGACCCGAGCGCGCCGTGGTGTTCCAGAACCACAGCCTGCTGCCATGGCTCACCGTCTACGAAAACATCAGCCTGGCGGTGTCGAAAGTCTTTGGCCGTTCCAAGAGCAGGACCGAGCGACATGACTGGATCATGCGCAATCTCGATCTCGTGCAGATGGCCCATGCCAAGGACAAGCGGCCGGCCGAAATATCGGGCGGCATGAAGCAGCGCGTCGGCATTGCCCGGGCGCTTGCCATGGAGCCGAAGATCCTGTTGCTCGACGAGCCGTTCGGGGCACTCGACGCGCTGACGCGCGCCCATCTGCAGGATGCGGTTATGGACATCCATTCCAGGCTCGGCTCGACGACGATCATGATCACCCACGATGTCGACGAGGCGGTGCTGTTGTCCGACCGCATCGTCATGATGACCAACGGTCCGGCGGCGACAATCGGCGAGGTGCTTGCGGTGCCGCTGCTGCGGCCGCGTCGACGCGTCGAACTCTCTTCCGACCGCACCTTCCTGCGCTGCCGCGAAGCGGTGCTGAAGTTCCTCTATGAACGCCACCGCTTCGTCGAAGCCGCGGAGTAACGCCATGACCGAAAAACTCGTCATCATCGGCAACGGCATGGCCCCCGGGCGCATGCTGGAGCATCTGCTCGAACAGGCGCCGGGCCGCTACACCGTGACCATTTTCAACGCCGAGCCGCGGGTGAACTACGACCGCATCATGCTGTCGCCGGTTCTCTCCGGCGAAAAGGCCTATGAGGAAATCATCATCCACGGCGACGGCTGGTACATCGCCAACAACATCACCCTCTACAAAGGTCACAAGATCGTCGCCATCGACCGGGCGGCCAAGACAGTCACCTCCGATCACGGCGTCACCGAGCCTTACGACAAGCTCGTCATCGCCACCGGATCGGTGCCCTTTATCATTCCGGTGCCCGGCCATGATCTGCCGGGGGTGCTGACCTATCGCGACCTCGACGATGTTCAGGCCATGATGCTTGCCGCCCAGTCGCGCGCCAAGGCCGTGGTCATCGGCGGCGGCCTGCTCGGGCTGGAGGCGGCAGCAGGTTTGAACGCCCAAGGCATGGACGTCACCGTGCTGCATGTCATGCCGACATTGATGGAGCGTCAGCTCGATCCAGCCGCCGGCTATCTCCTGCAGCGCGCGGTGGAACAGCGCGGCATCAAGGTCATCACCAAGGCCAACACCCAGGCGATCACCGGCAACGGCAAGGTCGGGCAGGTGGAGCTTGCCGACGGCACTATTATCCCGGCAACGCTGGTGGTGATGGCGGTCGGCATCCGGCCGAATGCGGCGCTGGCCAGGGAGGCCGGCATAGCCGTCAATCGTGGTATTGTCGTCGATGCCGGCATGCGCAGCAACGACCCCGACATCTACGCGCTCGGCGAATGCGCCGAGGTCTACGGCCAGGTCTACGGGCTGGTCGCGCCGCTCTACGAGATGGCGCGCGTTGCCGCGAACCAGTTGGCCGGCAACGAGGCAGCGGCCTTCGTCCACATGGACACGCCGACCAAGCTCAAGGTCACCGGCATCGACCTGTTCTCGCTTGGCGACTTCGCCGAAGGCGAGGACCGCCAGGAGATCGTGCTGCGCGATGCCGCCGCCGGCGTCTACAAGCGCCTTGTGCTCAAGGACGACCGCATCATCGGCACCGTGCTTTATGGCGAGACGGCGGATGGGGCCTGGTTCAACGATCTCAAGAAGAAGCAGACCGACATATCGGAGATGCGCGACACGCTCATCTTCGGCCAGTCCTACCAGGGGGGTGCCCCGCTGGACCCTATGGCGGCCGTTGCAGCCTTGCCGGATGATGCGGAAATCTGCGGCTGCAACGGCGTTTGCAAGGGCAAGATCACCGGCGCGATCACGGCCAAGGGCCTGGCTTCGCTCGACGACGTGCGCGCCCACACCAAGGCATCGGCTTCCTGCGGTTCGTGCACCGGGCTGGTCGAGAAGCTGATGGTGCTGACCATCGGCGACAAATACAACCCGGCCGCCGTGCAACCGATGTGCGGCTGCACCACGCTCGGCCATGACGAGGTGCGCCGGCTGATCATCGCCAAGAGCCTGAAGACCATTCCCGCCGTCATGCAGGAGCTGGAATGGACGACCTCCTGCGGCTGCGCAAAATGTCGGCCGGCGCTCAACTACTACCTCGTCTGCGACTGGCCGAACGATTACGCCGACGACTATCAGTCGCGCTTCATCAACGAACGCGTCCACGCCAACATCCAGAAGGACGGCACCTATTCGGTGGTGCCGCGCATGTGGGGCGGCGTCACCAACGCCGCCGAACTGCGCGCCATCGCCGACGTCGTCGACAAGTTCGAGATACCGATGGTCAAGGTCACCGGCGGCCAGCGCATCGACATGCTGGGCATCCGCAAGGAGGATCTGCCGGCGGTGTGGGCCGATCTCGGCCAGGCCGGCTTCGTCTCAGGCCATGCTTACGCCAAGGGCCTGCGCACGGTGAAGACCTGTGTCGGCTCCGACTGGTGCCGCTTCGGCACGCAGGATTCGACCGGCCTCGGCATTCGCATCGAGAAATTCATGTGGGGCTCGTGGACCCCGGCCAAGGTCAAAATGGCGGTGTCGGGCTGTCCGCGCAACTGCGCCGAGGCGACCTGCAAGGATGTCGGCGTGATCTGTGTCGACAGTGGCTACGAGATCCATTTCGCCGGCGCCGCCGGCCTCGACATCAAGGGCACCGAAGTGCTTGGCCTGGTCAAGACCGAGGACGAGGCGCTGGAGCATATCGTGGCGCTGACGCAGATGTACCGCGAGCAGGGCCGCTATCTCGAGCGCATCTACAAATGGGCCAAGCGCATCGGTATCCCCGAGATCAAGCGCCAGATCATGGACGACGGTGCCAAGCGCAAGGCCTATTACGAACGCTTCGTCTTCAGCCAGAAATTCGCCCAAGTCGACCCGTGGTCGGAACGCGTCTCCGGCAAGGACAAGCACGAGTTCCGGCCAATGGCTTCTGTCGGGTTTGCGCAGGCTGCGGAGTGATTAAAATGGACTGGATCGCAATCGGCTCGCTCTCCGACATCCCCCGCCGCGGCGCGCGCTGCGTCGACACACCCGAGGGTAAGATCGCCGTCTTCCGCACGCAGGACGATCAGGTCTATGCCATCGACGACCATTGCCCGCACAAGGGTGGGCCGCTGAGCCAAGGCATCGTCCACGGCACCGCCGTCACCTGCCCCTTGCACAATTGGGTCATTTCGCTGGAGACGGGCAAGGCGCTCGGCGCCGACGAGGGCGTGGTGCGCACCATTCCTGTGCGGATCGAGGGCGAGCACCTGTTCATTGCGCTGAAAGCGCTGGCCAGCCGCGCGGCCTGAAGCATGGAACCTGGCGAAGCGCGCGAGGTGAGGACCACCTGCCCCTATTGCGGGGTAGGTTGCGGCGTGCTGGCGAAGGTCGCCGCGGACGGTGAAGTCACTGTCCGCGGCGACCCCGACCATCCAGCCAATTTCGGTAGGCTCTGCTCGAAGGGTTCCGCGCTTGCCGAGACCATCGACCTCGACGGCAGGCTGCTCTACCCCGAAATCCACGGCCGCCATGCCGGCTGGGACGAGGCGCTCGATCTCGTCGCTTCGACCCTCTCGCAAACCATCGCCGAGCATGGTCCGGACTCCGTCGCCTTCTATGTCTCGGGCCAGTTGCTGACCGAAGACTATTATGTCGCCAACAAGCTGATGAAGGGCTTCATCGGCTCGGCCAACATCGACACCAATTCCCGCCTGTGCATGGCCTCGTCGGTTGCCGGCCACCGCCGCGCCTTCGGCTCCGACACCGTGCCCGGCACTTACGAGGATCTCGAGCTCGCCGACCTGATCGTGCTGGTCGGCTCCAATCTCGCCTGGTGCCATCCCGTGCTCTTCCAGCGCATCGCGACGGCCCGGGAAAAACGACCGGAGATGAAGGTCGTGCTGGTCGACCCGCGCCGCACAATGACCGCTGATATCGCCGACATGCACCTGGCGATCGCGCCGGATGGCGACGTTGCTTTGTTCACTGGTCTGCTCGCCTGGCTTGGCCAGCACAACGCGCTCGACCGCGCCTACATCACCGCCCACACGACTGGCTTCGGGCAAGCGCTCTTCGCCGCCTCGAAACTCGATCTTGCCGGCGCTGCCGCCGCCACCGGCTTGAGCGAAGAGGAGCTTGCCCGCTTCTACAGCCTGTTTGCCGCCACAGCGAAGACCGTCACCGTCTACAGCCAAGGCGTCAACCAGTCGTCTTCGGGCACCGACAAGGTCAACGCCATCATCAACTGCCATCTTGCCACCGGCCGCATCGGCAAACCTGGGGCCGGACCGTTTTCAGTGACCGGCCAGCCCAACGCCATGGGCGGCCGCGAGGTCGGCGGCATGGCCAATATGCTGGCCGCCCATATGGAGATCGAAAACCCCGAGCACCGCGACCGCGTGCAGCGTTTCTGGAATGCGCCGGCCGTCGCCCCAAAGCCCGGTCTGAAGGCGGTCGAGATGTTTCAGGCGATCGCTGCCGGGCGCATCAAGGCATTGTGGATCATGGCCACCAACCCGGTCGATTCGATGCCGGACGCCGATGCCGTCGAGGCAGCGATCAAGGCTTGCCCGTTCGTCGTGGTGTCGGACGTGCTGGCGAGCACGGACACCGTGCGCCACGCCCATGTGCGGCTGCCTGCCGCCGCATGGGGCGAGAAGGACGGCACCGTGACCAATTCAGAGCGCCGCATCTCGCGCCAGCGCAGTTTTCTTGCAGTGCCCGGTGAGGCGCGGCCGGATTGGTTGATCGTCGCCGAGGTGGGCAAGCGGATGGGGTTTGACGAGGCGTTTTCCTATTCGTCGCCAGCGGAAATCTTCGCCGAACATGCCGCGCTGTCCGGGTTCGAGAATGACGGCGCACGGGATTTCGATATTGGTGGTTATGCTGGTGTTGATAAGGAGGCCTATGCAGCGCTTGAGCCTTTCCAATGGCCGGCGCCGAGCCCAGCCACCCCCCTCTGGCCTGCCGGCCATCTCCCCCGCAAGGGGGGAGATCAGCCGTCGCCTCGGCCTTCGCCAATTACCAACGATGCAGAAGATATGCCGGCGTCAAAGCTGCCAATCTCCCCCCTTGCGGGGGAGATGTCCGGCAGGACAGAGGGGGGTGTTCAAGCGGGACTTGACCCTTCCAGCACCCGCTTCTTCGCCAACGGCAATTTCTACAATCCCGACCGCAAGGCGCGCTTCATCGCCATTCGTCCCATCGTCGAGACACGCACCAGCCCGGACTATCCGCTGATCCTCAACACCGGCCGTGTTCGCGACCATTGGCACACGATGACCCGCACTGGGAAAAGCCCACGTCTCTCCCAGCACATGGCCGAGCCCTTCGTCGAGATCCACCCGGCGGATGCCACGCATCACGGCATTGGCGACGCCGACATCGTGCGCGTCTCCAGCCTGCGCGGGGATGTGCTGGTGCGCGCGCTGGTGACGGCACGCCAGCGCCGGGGGAGCGTGTTTGCGCCGATGCACTGGACCGATCAGTTTTCGGCAAAGGGCCGCCTCGACACGCTGACCGCGCCTCTGACCGATCCGGTTTCCGGCCAACCTGCGCTGAAACATGTCGGCGCCCGCATCGAGAAGTTCGCCGCGAGAGCCTTCGGCTTTGCTGTGGTGCGCCGAAAGCCGGTGCCGGTCGCAGCAGATTACTGGGCCGTGGCCAAATGCAAGGGCGGCTGGCGGGTAGAGCTTGCTTTTGCTGACGACGACATCGACTGGGCTGGTTTCGCTGGTTCGCTCTTCGATGTTCCCGTAGCCGATATGCTCGCCTATCACGACCGCGATTCCGGCCAGCATCGCATTGCTGCCTTCGACGACCAGCACCTCGCCGGGGCTTTGTTTATCGCGTCCGGCCCGGTGGCGGTTTCGCGCGGTTGGGCGGCACAACAGCTCGAGGAGGTCTACACCAGCCAGCGCGAACGCTTCAGGATCGTCGCCGGTCGCGCCGGCGCCGATCGGCCCGATGCGGGCGCGACCGTCTGCTCCTGTTTCAACGTCGGGGTCAACCAGATCGCGGCGGCAGTGGCAGCCGGGTGCACGACAGTCGAAGCCATAGGCGGCGCCCTGAAGGCCGGCACCAATTGCGGCTCCTGCCGGTCCGAGATCCGGGCGGTCATTCAGGCCAATCGGGTTCAGGCTGCGGAGTAGGTGCGGCTGGATCTGACGATATCCTCTTGGGCCACCATGGTCATCGATTGCGGAAGGTGGTGGCTGTCTAATCCAGCCGGTCGCGCAGGATGCTCCAGGGGAGCAGCATATTCGGTGCATAGCGCACGAGCTTGTGCAGCGGGATCGGCGCTGGCGGCGCGAAGGGGAGCGGCAGATCGCGGGCGTCCGTTCCGCTCGCCCAGTTGGCCAGCACCTTGCCCATTGCCGTGGTCATGGCGATGCCGCGGCCGTTGCAGGCGAAGCCTGCGATCAGGCCTGGGCCGAGGTCGATGAGACGCGGCAGGAAATCCGGCCCCACCGCCGCCACGCCTGTCCAGCTGTAGGCAAGCGGCGGCAGGTCAGGCAAATCGAGATGCCTGGCGAGCCGTCGCCAGATTGTTTGCGGCACCCGCGTCTCGGCGCCGGCTCCGACGACATGCATGCCGCCGCTGATCAGCCGGTTCTGCCCGTCGAAGCGGCAGGTAAAGAGATTGCGCCTGGTGTCGCCGACGCCCTGGCCGCCCGGCAGCAGGCGCGCGCGTATGGCGCGCGGCAGCGGCGCGGTGGCGATCTGGAAGACTTTCAGCGGGATGTAGGTCCGCGCCAGTGTCGGGTTCAGCGCTCCACCATAGGCGTTGGTGGCGACCAAGACCTTGCCCGCTCGCGTAGTGCCGGACGCGGTCTTCAAGGCCCAGCCATCCGGAGTGCGGTCGATGGAAGTGACACGCGTCTGCTCGAAGATGCGTGCGCCAGCCTTTTCTGCGGCGTCGGCCAGGCCGCGCGCATACTCGACCGGATTGAGGACGCCGCCAGATCTGTCCATCCAGCCGCCGGCATAGCCGTCGATGCCGGTGAGCTCCGTGACCGCCATGGCATCGAGCGCAACGGTCGGCCTGCCCCGCGCCGCCCATTGCTCGGCGCGCGATCGCGTCTTTTCCAGCGCGGCGGACGAATGCGCCGGCTGGATCCAACCATTCTGCACAGCGTCGCATTCGATGCCGTGCCGCTTGATCAGGCCGAAGACGAGATCAGCGCTGCCGGCGGCGAAGTCAACCAGGCGCCCGCCGCGCTCTGGTCCGAGTTCGGCGATGATGTCGTTTGGGTCGCGCTTGGCGAAATTCGGCACGACCAGGCCGGCATTCCGGCCGGTTGCACCCCAGGCAATGAATTCGGCTTCGAGGACCGCGACCGAAAGCCCTTTCTCGGCGGCATGCAATGCCGTCGACAGGCCGGAAAAGCCGCCGCCAATAATCGCGAGATCGACGTCGAGCCCGCCCTGCAGCGCGCCCCGGTCGCGGCGGTTGCGGCTGACGGCATGCCAGAGTGAAACGCCATGCATGTCTTGCCGGATCATGGCATTCATGATCCGGCCTCGCTCTCGCTGGCCGCCGCCTTTGTCTGTTTGCCGGGCTTCGGCCGCCGCGGCCGGTCGCCGAACAGCCCGGTCGGCCTGATCAGCAGGATGAGGCAGAGCATGACGCCGATGGCGACGATCTGCAGCGAGGCCGCGCGGGCCTGTTGCTCGGGCGCAAACAGCACGCTGGTCATGGTGCCCGACCCCGCCCATATCGCCCAGATCAGGATGCTGCCGGCGATGGCGCCGGCATTGCTGCCCGAGCCGCCGACGATCAGCATCACCCAGACCTGGAAGGTCAGGATCGGCAGGTAATTGTCGGGTGCTATGAAGCCGGTGAAATGCGCCTGCAAAGCGCCGGCCAGCGCCATGATGGCGCCGCCAACGGCAAAGGCCTGGACGCGGTAGAAGCGCGCGCTCTTGCCCAGCGAAATCGCTGCCCGCTCGTCCTCGCGCAGCGCCTTCAGCACGCGGCCCCAGGGGCTGCGCGACAAATGCTCCAGAGCGAGATAGGCGATCAGTGTGACCGCGCAGACGACCGCAAGGTTCGACAGGTTGAACAGCAGCGGCGTCTCGGCGAGGCTGCCGAAAGGACGCGGGATGAAACCGATGCCGAACGGTCCGCCGGTCAGTTTCTGGGCGTTGAGCGCGACCAGCTGCACGACGACGGCGACGCCGAAGGTGGTGATCGCCAGGTAGTCGGATCGCAGACGCAGCGTGGCCATGCCGGTAAGTGCTGCGGCGATACCGCCGACGACCATGGCGCCCGCCCAGCCGACCAGGATCGGCAGGCCGAAGCCACCAAGCCGCGCGGCATCGTCCGGGGTCGTCAGCAGCGCTGATGTATAGGCGCCGATGGCGACGAATCCGGCAAGGCCGACATTGAACAGGCCAGTCAGCCCCCACTGCAGATTGAGCCCCAGCGTGACCAGCGAAAAGATCAGCGCGGTGGTCAGGAAGAAAGCGCCGTAGCCGAGCAGATCCATCAGCGTTCCCTCACACCAAACAGGCCGATCGGCCGCACGAACAGCACCGCCATCAGGATGATGAAGGAGATTGCGGCGCGCCATTCGGCGCCGATCAGCTGCACCGCACCGGCTTCGGCAAGGCCGATGATCAGGCCGCCGAGCACGGCGCCCGGTATGCTGCCGATGCCGCCGAGGATGGCGGCGGCAAACATCGGCAGCAACATGTCGAAGCCCATGAACGGGCGGATCTGCACCAGAATGCCGATCATCACGCCGGCGACGCAGGCCAGCGCCCCGCCGATGATCCAGGTGACGCGCACCACGGAGGCTACGTCGATGCCGACGATGCGGGCCAGTGCGGCGTTCTGGCTCAAGGCCTGCATCGAGCGGCCGGTCTGCGTGCGCGTCATCAACAGATGCACGCCGAGCACCAGCACGGCGGTCAGCAGCAGCAGCGCAATCTGGTCGGGCGTTATGCGGATGCCGAAGCCGACCGGCATGGCGATCTGGATCGCCCGGCTGAAATAGGTCGGGCGTGAGCTGAAGGTGAATTCGAGCAGGCTGCGCAGCGCCATCGAGGCGCCGAAGCTCGCCATCACCACGATGATGGCTTGCCCCTGCGAGCGCAGCCGCGAAAACAGCACCTTGTCGAGCAACAGCGCCAGCAGGGCGGTGAAAGTCATGCCGACAACCAGCGCAACCAGCAGCGGCCAGCCGAAAGACAGCGGTCCAATGGGCGCCACCTTGCCGAACATCGCGCCGATGGCGCTGACGACGGCGAGCGTCGCATAGGTTCCCCAGGCCATGAAGTCGCCATGGGCAAAATTCGAGAAGCGCAGGATCGAATAGGTCAGCGTCACGCCGATGGCGCCAAGTCCGATCATCGAGCCGGTCAGCAACCCATCGACGACAAATTGCAGGCTCATGCCGCGCCTTCCTTGCCGGCGTGAGACGGGCGTTGGCCGAGATAGAGTTCGGCGATGACAGGATCGTTCCACAATTCGGACGCCACACCCTCGTGCCGGTCCTTGCCTTCGACCAGCACATAGGCGCGGTCGCCGATGGCCAGCGCTGCCTTGGCGTTCTGTTCGACCAGCAGGATGGTGACGCCGGACCTGCGGATGCCGGCCAGCATCTCGAACACCATCGATACGAATTTCGGCGACAGGCCGGCCGACGGCTCGTCGAGCAGCAGCACCTTGGGATGGACGATCAGCGCACGTGCGACGGCGAGCATCTGCCGCTGTCCGCCCGACAGATTGCCGGCGGCGGTGCGGCGCTGGCGGACGAGGTCGGGGAAGGCCGCATACATTTCCTCGATGCGGGCAGGGATTTCGCGTCGCTCGAGGATGCCGCAGGCGACCTTCAGATTGTCCTCGACCGACATCAGCGGGAAGATGTTCTCCGTCTGCGGTACGAAGGCCAGGCCGAGCCGAACCATGGTGTGCGCGGGAGCGGCGGTGATGTCCTTGCCGTCCAGAAATACGGTGCCGCCGGTGATCGGGACAAGGCCGGCGATCGCCTTGATGAAGCTCGACTTGCCGGCGCCGTTGGGACCGAGCACGACGACGATCTCGCCCTTGCCGACGGTGATCGAGGCGCCGCGCACGATCGGCACGTCGGGCTCGTAGCCGGCTTCGAGGTTGCGCACGTCGAGGACCGTCTCACTCATGCTGGGCCTCCGAGATAGGCCTCGATGACGCGCGGGTCGCGGGCGACCTCTTCCGCAGTGCCTTCGCTGAGCAACTGGCCGCTCGCCATGACCAGCACGCGGTGGCAGAGCCGCGTCACCATGTCGATATTGTGCTCGATCAGCAGAAAGGTGATGCCGTGCGCGTTGATGTCGCGGATGCGGTCGATGATGATCTCGAGCAGCGTCGCGTTGACGCCGGCGGCCGGTTCGTCGAGCAGGATGATCGCCGGGTCGGCCATCATGACGCGGGCGAGTTCGAGCAGCTTGCGCTGGCCGCCGGAAAGCACGCGTGCCGGCTCGTGCGCGAGATGGGTGAGAGTGACCAACTCCAGCAGCTCGAGCGCCTTTGTCCTGGCAGCCCTTTCTTGTGCTGCGACCCGCCAAGGCGTGACGAAGTTGGCGAGCAATTTTTCGCCGGCTTGGCCCTGTGCCGCCAGCATGATGTTTTCGATCAACGTCAGATTGGGCAGCGGGCGTGGGATCTGGAAGGTGCGTCCAAGACCACGGCCGATACGCAGATGAGCGGCTTCGCCGGAGACGCGCGTGCCATTGAGCAGGATATCGCCGCTGGTTGGCAATATGCTGCCGGCGAGCAGGTCGAACATGGTCGTCTTGCCGGCTCCATTGGGTCCGATCAGGCCGAGGATTTCGCCCGCTTTGACATCAAACGAGACATCGCTGACGGCGACAAGACCGCCAAAACGCCTGACGACGTTTCGCGCCGTCAGTACCGGCGCACGGGTCTCCTGCCTTTGGCGCTGCGCTGCATCGCTCATCAAACCCTCTGGCCGAAGACGATCGTTGTCGCCTCCTGATTTTTGATTTGTGATCACACTTGCGTTGATCACGCTATTCGGCTTTAATTTCATTCGCAAGCCGAAAACGGGGCAAATGCCGGTAATGCAGAAGGCTGCCATCGACAAGAACAATGGGATGATCGCAGCCCAGCTTACGCCGGTCGGCCGCGAGACGGTGCAGGATCGCGTCTATTCCGAGTTGCGCCGTGCTCTGATCGGTGGCCTTTTCGAGCCGAACCAGGTGCTGACCATCCGCGGTCTTGCCGATGCGCTGGTCACCTCGACCATGCCGGTACGCGAAGCGCTCGGCCGGCTGATCACGGAAAAGGCACTGGAGGCGCTGCCCAACCGTTCCGTGCGCGTGCCGCCGATCACGCTGGAGCGCATCGACGACCTCCTGCGTGCCCGCTCACTCATCGAAGGCGAAGCGATCGCGCTTGCCGCCAGGCGCATGAGCCCGCGCCAGATCGCGTCGATCGAAGCCATGCTGGGCGAATGGGACGAGATGCGGGCCCTGAAGCACAAGAAGGATATCGATCGCGAAGCGACGCTCAACCAGAGCTTCCATTTTGAGATCTACCGCTGCTGCGGCTCGGCTGTGCTGATCCCGATGATCGAAAGCCTCTGGCTTCAATCGGGACCCTGCATCCGCGTCGCCATCTATGCCTTCTCCGAGGCCGGCGAGGTCGATACCGCGCACTATCACCGCGGCATTGTCGCGGCACTTGCCAAACAGGATGCGCAAGCGGCGCGCGAGGCGCTGGTAGCCGACATCAGCCGCCCCTTCGCCTTCCTGCGCGACAAACTTCAATCGGCGAAGGACTGACATGCCCAAGCCCGCCATCGGCATCACAGAACCACGCTCGAAGCTTTCCGTGACGGCGCTGCTATTGCCCGAAAAGGCGCCGGAGAATGCCGCCTTCCTGCTGGCGTATCTGGCGCAGCCACGCATCATCCCAGGCATCCATGCGATGTGGACAGGACCGGAAATCTCGTGCCCGGTTCCGTCAGCCGATCTCCACGGCCAGGCCTATGCCCAGTCTTTGCCACCGGAGAATGCAACGCTGACGCCGCAGCCCGGCGATATCGTGCTGTCCTATGTGCCGCCACGCGTGTGGGGCGGCAATCCCAATGCCATCTTCGATATCGGCCTGTACTACGGGCAGGGGGCGCGGCTGCTGTTCCCGATCGGCTGGCTGGCCGGCAGCGTGGTCGCGCAAGTGCTTGCCGGAGAGCGCGATCAGTTTGCCGCCGCCTGCGGCGTTATCCGCCGCAACGGCGCCTGTGACATCACCTTCAGCCTGGTGGAGGCCTGAATGGCCGACGACAGTTTCGAGCTCTTCGATCTGCGCGTCGAAGCGGTCATTCCCGAAGGCAAGCCGGTCTATTGCGGCGCCAGGGCCGGCGACTATTTCGAACTGAAGGGCGAAATGCTCTCGCTGCCGGCAGGGCAGGGTTTTTCGATCTATTCGATCTCGGCCGTGTTGCCGCTCCTGGCGGCAAAGCAGCGCCCGACGCATGCAAATGACTGGATGACCTCGGATGCCGAGATCGCCTGTCCCGATCCCAATTGCGCCAGCCGGCTCCGCATCGTCAGGCTTGCCAAGCGGCGGTTCAGCCATGCCGAAACCACGGCCGTGCCGCTGCCGAAGGAGACCGACAAGGGATGACCGCCAGGACCATCGAACTCAGCCCCGGCTATGCGATCTCGCGAGTCATCCGCGGTGGCTGGCAGCTTGCCGGCGGGCATGGCGCCGTCGACCGCAGCCAGGCGGTGACCGACCTCATCGCCACTTTCGATGCCGGCATCTGGACCTATGACTGCGCCGACATCTACACCGGCGTCGAGGAACTGATCGGCGCCGCGCGCCTGCGGCTGGCCGGCGAGCGCGGTCTCGATGTTGCGGCCAGGATGAAGGTGCACACCAAGCTGGTGCCGGACCTCGAACGACTGCCAGGCATCAGCCGCGACTACATCAGGGGCATCGTCGATCAGTCGCTTCGCAGGCTCAAGACCGAGCGGATCGACCTCGTGCAGTTTCACTGGTGGGATTATGACCAGCCTCGTTACGTCGAGGCGATGGGTTGGCTCGACGAGCTTCGGCTGGAAGGCAAGGTGCGCAATCTCGGCACCACCAATTTCGATACGCCGAGGCTAGCCGAAATCCTGTCCGCGGGCATCCCGCTGGTCAGCCAGCAACTGCAATATTCAGTGCTCGACCAGCGGCCGGCAAACAGCCTTGCGGGCCTTGCCGCTAAGAACGGTGTCCGCTTCCTCTGCTACGGCTCGGTGGCGGGCGGCTTCCTCAGCGACAAATGGCTTGGCGTGGCCGAGCCCTCCACGCCGCTCGAAAACCGCTCGCTGGTCAAATACAAGCTGATCATCGACGACTTCGGCGGCTGGGAGCTGTTCCAGTCCCTGCTCAAGGCGCTGAAAGCGGTCGGCGATCGCCACGGCGTCGACATCGCCACCATCGCCTCGGCATGGGTGCTCGAGCAGCCGCAGGTCGCGGCCGTCATTGTGGGTGCGCGCAACCAGGCACATGCGCTGGCCAATACGAAAATCATGGACGTCGCGCTCGACGCCGACGATCGCGCGCGGATTGCTGCCGCCATCGCACAAGGCACCGGCCTCGCGGGCGATGTCTACGCGCTGGAGCGCGACCGTCATGGCCGCCACGGCTCGATCATGCATTACAACCTCAATGCGGGGAAGAAATGAGCGGAGAGCCTTCCCTTTTTTCGCGTGCCAGCGCTGAAATCATCGACCTGCATCGCTTCTTCGTCGACTGGTTTGTCGCCGCGCGAGCCGACGCTGTGGAGTTCGGCCGCTTCGAGGCTGTCATGGGCGAAGGCCTCACCATGGTGGCGCCGAATGGCCAGATCCTCGATCGCGACGCGGTCGTAGATCATGTCCGGACAAGCCGCGCCACTTGCGACGACGGTTTTGCCATATCGATCGAGGACATCAGGCCGGGTTGGCAGGACGCGGACACGATCGTCATCTTCTACATCGAGGCGCAACTGCGCGCCGGCAAACACAGTCGCCGGCAGTCCAGTGCGGTCTTCACCACCAGTTCATCGGCACCAAACGGCGTCGAATGGCGGCATCTGCATGAGACCTGGCTGCAGGCGCCGGAAGGCTGAACAGGCAAAAGTTCAAACAAGAAAAGGGGAACGGCAATGAAGAAGACGATACTTCAAATCACCACAGCACTGGCTCTCGTGACGATGGCCGGCGCCGCACACGCAGCGGACTGCAAGATCACCGTCGGCCTGGTCATGGAGCTCACCGGTCCGGCCGGCGAATACGGACAGGCCGGCGCGAAGTCCGTCGAAATGGCCTTCCGCGACATCAATGAAGCCGGTGGCGTACGCGGCTGCGATCTCGCAGCCGACACGCGCGACAGCCAGAGCCAGGGCAATATCGCGGTCGATGCCGCGACCCAGCTGGTACAGGTCAAGAAGGTGCCGGTGATCATCGGCGGCATCATCTCCTCGGTGTCGATCCCGATTTTGACCTCGGTCACCGGGCCGGCCAAGATCGTGCAGGTGTCGCCGGCTTCGTCCTCGCCGACGCTGACCGCCCTTGGCCGCGACGGCAAGACCAACGGCATCTTCTTCCGCACCATCACGTCGGATGCGCTGCAAGGCGTGGCCGCCGCCAAATACGCCATCGACAAGGGCTTCAAGAAACTGTCGATCATCCATGTCAACAACGACTTCGGCGTCAACATGGTGGCCGAATTCTCGCGTGCCTACAAAGCGCTCGGCGGCACCATCGTCTCCGACACGCCCTATAATGAAAAGCAGTCGAGCTATGCTTCGGAAGTGACGGCGGCGATGGGAGGCGAGCCGGACGGACTCTACCTCGTCAGCACGCCGGTCGACGGCGCAACGGTCGCCCGCACCTGGATATCGCAGGGCGGCGTGCAGAAATTCCTGCTCAATGACGGCATGAACAGCCCGGACTTCATCGAATCCGTCGGCGCCGATTATCTGAAGGATGCCTATGGTACCTCTTCCGGCACCAGCCCGACGGCATCCACCGACTATTTCCTGAAAAACTACAAGGAGTTTTCGGGCATCGAACCGTCGAACCCGGCAGCCGACCGTTCCTATGATGCCGGCGCCATTGTCGGTCTCGCCATTGCCATTGCCGGCTCCGAGGATCCAGCCAAGATCAAGGATGCCATGTACAAGGCGGTCGATCCTGCCGGCACACCGATCTATGCCGGCAAGGACGAGTTCGCCAAGGCGCTCGGCCTGATCAAGGACGGCAAGCCGATCCGCTATGAAGGCGTCATCGGTCCGGTCAGCTTCGACAAATATGGCGACATCACCGGTCCGTTCCGGCTGTGGAAGATCGTCGACGGCAAGGTGACGACCGACGGTGAAATGACAACCGACGACGTCAACGCGCTCCAGGCGAAATTGCAGTAGGCGCCGGTACATTGTCCGGCGCGATCTCCGTTCGATCTCTGGGAGATCGACGCCGGACAAGCAGTCCAACATCGGCGCTAGTTACGCGGTCAAGCGCGAAATCAGCCGGGTCAATATAACGACAGGCGGCTGGCCGGGCATGAAGACCTGCGGATTGGAGAGGGCGCCGACGATATGACCCACATAGTCTGATTTGTCGTAGCCGATTGACGATATCGGGTAGGCGTCGAAATTGGTCAGGGACACATTGTCGAAGCCATAGAGGCGGAAGCGGCTGGGCCGGTCGTCGGGGAAATCCGCCCGGCAGACATCCAGAACACCCATGGCCATCGCGTCGGACGTACAAAAGACCGCATCGGGACAGCCGCGTCCCGTCAGGCCGGCGGCTGCCGCATAGCCCGACTCGTAGGAATAGTCTCCCTGGACCGTCTGCAGCAGTTCAATTCCATGATGCCGGAACGCTTCGAGGTAGTGGCCGATGCGCAGCTGTTCGACCCGCGAGGACGACCGGCCGGTCAGCAGGCTGGCCGTGCGCGCGCGCTTGGCCGCCGCATCCGCCACGGCCTCGGCGATGCCGACGCCTTCATCGGGAATGATTGTGGGTGACAGATCGTCATGCAGTCCGTTCAGCATGATGACCAGGTCCGAGCGAAACATGCGCCGCACCGTCGCTGCATCGGCAAAGTCGGAGAACACCACGGCGGCATCGACATGATAGGCAACGCCGTTGCGCAGAAAATCCTCGACCCCTTCCGCCGAGCCGATGCGGATGAGGATGACCTGCTTGCCGATCGACTGGATTGCGTCGAGCAGCCGGTCGAACAGGTCGAGATCTGAAAGGTCGTGAATGTGGTTGACCACGACGGCAACCAGATTGACGGTCTTGGTGGTCAGGCTTTGCGCCAGGAGATTGGGTTTGTAGCCGAGCTGCGCGGCGGCCTGCACGACACGTTCGCGTTTGTCCGCCGAGACCGGTCGCGGTCCGCTCGACAGCGCACGGCTCGCCGCGGCACGCGACACGCCTGCCAGCCGCGCGACATCGGCGATCGTTGCGACGGCGCCTCGAGTGTGCGCCGATCGGTTGCCGGTAGTGGGTGTCACCACAGCGGGTTGAGCGCCGGCGGGTTGGAGCCCGGCCCCCACCACTTCTTGTAGGTCGCCTCGTAGGTGCCCGACTGGATGAAGTCGGACACGAACATGTCGAGCCAGCGGACGAATTCGGGATCGCCCTTGGCGACCGCGATGCCGATCGGATCGTTGGAATAGAGGCCAGGCAGCGTCACCAGGCTCGGTGTCTTGGTTGCGAGGTAATCGAGCAGTGAGGAATCCTCGATCGCCGCATCGACGCGCTTCTGTTGCAGCTGCAGAACCCCGTCGGGCGCGAACTGGTCGACATAAACGAGCTCTGCGTCCGGCACGGCTGCCTTGAGGAAGGTTTCGCCCGTGGTGCCGCGGCCGACGACAACCTTCTTGCCGGCGAGCCCCTTGAGGTCGGTTATCCCGGCATCCTTCTGGACGATGACGCGCAGCCCGGCCCGGTTGTAGGGGATGGTGAAGTTGACGGTCTTGGCCCGCTCGAGCGTTGCCGAGGTGTTTGCGACCGCGACATCGATCTGTCCCGACACCAGCATGGAAATACGCGCATCGCCCGAGACGTCGACGAACTCGACCGGCACGCCGAGCTTTTGCGCCAGCAGCGTCGCGACATCGACATCGTAGCCGACAGGGTTGTTTTGTGCATCCCGAAAGCCGATCGGCTCGCCGCCGAGCGATACGCCGATGCGAATGGTGCCGCGTGAGCGGATGTCGTCAATCATGCCGGCAAGGGCTGGAAATGCCGAACCGGCCACGATGGCCAGCGCGGCGAAGGCACGCAGTACGGTTTTCATGGTTCCTCTCCTTATTTTCAAGTGACGCGTCTTGCCGCCCGCAATTCGGGTGCGGACATAGAATCCTTCCAGAGCCAGTAGCGGACCTCGCCCTCGCATCTGAAATTCACCACCTCGTGGTTCTGCTCGGCGTCCACGGCGTGGATGACCACTCCGGCCAGGAAGCCGGTGTCGAGTTCAGCCAGTTCCTCGACCGCCAGCGCGACCGCATCCGACAGGGATCGGCCAAGCTTCATGGCCAGCACGACGGTCCGTGCGGTCGCGCAACGCATCGTCATCTCGCCGGTGTGGGTGCACGCCGCCGCACCATAGCGGCTGTCGGCGTAAAAGCCTGCGCCGGGAATGGGAGAATCGCCGAGCCGGCCCGGATATTTCCAGGCCCAGCCCGAGGTCGAAGTCGCGGCATGGATGCCGCGCCGCGCATCCGCCGACAGGAAGACGGTGGTGTCGCGGACCCGCTCGGGATCGGTGATAGTACGGCTGAGCGGCGCCAGATCGATATCGGGGAATTTCGCCAGCTGTTGCGGTGTGAGTTCCTGTTGCAGCCGCACCCACCAGACGCGCTTGCTGTCCTCGAACAAGACTTCGTCTTCGGCAAAACCGATTTCGCTGGCAAAGCGCCGCGCCCCTTCGCCGGTCAGCATCACATGCGGCAGGCGCTTCATTACCTGCTGCGCCAGGGCAGCGACCGCCAAGGTCCTTGGCACGGCGCCGACTGAACCGACCTCTCTTGTATTGCCGTCCATGACGCCGGCGTCGAACTCCATCTCGCCCAGCATGTTCGGCCAGCCGCCATAACCGACGCTGCGAACCTTGACCTCTTTCTCCACCATGCCGATGCCGGCAACCATCGCGTCCAGGCTGACGGCGCCATCGCGCAGCATTTGCACCGAGGTTTCGAATCCCGGCCATGCTTCGTTGTTGGCTAACAGCAGCATTCCTAGTCCTTGCGCATCTTGGAGAGAAACTGCGCAACCCGCGGCTGCGCCCGGCCGCCGTCCGCGGCGAAGAAACGATCCGTCGGCAGATCGACCACCAGCCTGCCCTTGTCGAGGAAGACGATGCGGTTGGAAATCTCGCGCGCGAATTCGATTTCGTGGGTGACGAACAGCATCGTCGTGCCTTGCGCGGCGAGCTTTGCCAGGATGGCCAGCACCTCGGAAGTCATTTCCGGGTCGAGCGCGCTGGTCACTTCATCGAGCAGCAGATAGCGCGGCTGCATGGCGAGCGCCCGGCAGATGCCGACACGCTGGCGCTGCCCGCCCGACAACTGCGCCGGGTAGGCGTTGGCCCGATCGGCGAGGCCGACGGACTCGAGCAGCTGGCGCGCCAGCGCCTCGGCCTCAGGGCGCGGCATCTTCAGCACCTCGATCGGGGCGAGCGTAATGTTCTGAAGCGCGCTCATATGCGGATAGAGGTTGAACAGCTGGAAGACGGTGCCTGAGCGCTTGCGCGCCTCGGCCAGCTCCTTCGGCTTGCTGACATCGAAATCGTCGACCGTGATGCGGCCCGACTTCAGCATTTCGAGGCCGTTGATGCAACGGATCAGTGTCGACTTGCCGGACCCCGACGACCCGAGGATCGAGACCACTTCGCCGGGCGCGATCGTCAGGTCGACGCCGTCCAGCACAGTGACCTCGCCGAACGCTTTGTGCACGTTTTCGATCTTGAGCATGTTAAAGCCCCCGCCAGGCGCTGTGCGCCCGCAGGCGGTTTTCAAGACGCTCGCCAAGCAGGGCGACCAGCTTTGCCGCGCCATAGTAGAGCAGCCCGACGGCGGTCCAGACCACGAACGGCTTCAAGGTTCGCATGTTGAGGATGTGGCCAATCTTGGTCAGGTCGACGACGCCGATGACAGAAATCAGCGACGTCACCTGAAGCTGGTTGACCAGCAGCGCGACGAGCGGGCCGACCGCGAAGGCGGCAGCCTGGGGCGAAACGATATGGCGCAGGACCTGCCACCGGGTCAGGCCGAAGACACGCGCGGCCTCGACCTGCTCGCGTTCGATCGACTCGATCGCCGAGACCGCGATGACATAGACGAATGCCGCGGTGTTCGCCGACAGAGTGATGGTCGCTGCGGTGACCGGCGTCACCCTTATATGCAACAGCGCCGGCAGGCCGAAGAACACCAGGAACAGCTGCACCAACACCGGCGAGTTCTTCAACAGCTCCGACAGGAAGGTGACGACCTGGGCCAGAACCGGCACACGGTAGAACCGCACCAACGCCCAGCTCAGGCCAATCAGCAGTCCGATCAGAGAGGTGACGAGAAACAGCGCGATGTTGGTGCCGAGACCTTGCGCCAGCAGGATCAGGTCGTAGGAGGTGAAGTCGCTGAACCGCATCAGTCGACCGCCTCCATCATGTCCCGATTGAGATGGCGGTGGAGCAGGGTGACGCCCAGCGAGACCAGATAGGTCAGGGCCGCATAGGCACAGAGCAGCACCACATAGACCTCGAAGGGCCGATAGGTCTGCGAGACGACGATCTGGGCTGAGCCGGTGAGCTCGTTGAGCGTGATGGTCGAGAGGATCGAGGACGTAAGGATCATGTTGATGAGCACGGATCCGAGCGGTCGCACGGAGGTGCGCAGCGCAATCGGCAGCACGATGCGGGTGAAGATCTTGCGCCTGGACAGGCCGCTCACTTCAGCGGCGTCGATGATGCCCTGGTCGATGGCGAGGATGCCGGCGCGAATGATGTCGGAGGCATAGGCGCCGCCGGCAATCGAAAGCGCCACGACGCCGGTGGTGAAGGCATCGATGTAAATGCCGAGCTCGGGCAGGCCGTAATAGAAGAAGAACAGCTGGACGATGAACGGCACATTGCGGAAGAGATCGACATAGACGAAGGCGATCCGTCGAAGCAGTGCCGAGGCGGAGGTGCGTGCGATCGCCACCAACGCGCCCATGAAGACGCTTCCTACCAGCGACAGCGCGCAAGCCGCGGCCGTGAGTTCGGCGCCGCGCGCCAGAAAACCCAGATGCGGGAGCAGAGTGGACAGATCGAAATGCACCGGCGGTCCCCAGTGAAACCGGTTTCACTCTTTTGGCTTTCGCCTCGTCTGTCAAGATGCAGGGTCTGGTTGCCGGCCTGTGGATTGCATTCGTTGCGATGATTCCGGTTCGCCTCATGCGCGCTATGTCTCAAGCGCCGACAATTCGCCGCCGGCTTTCAACTCGACGACGCCGCCTATGCCAGCCGCGCGTCGCTGCGATGGCGGCTGGGGCGGCGCCCTCGGTTTTGCCGATCCCGGCGCCGGTGTCGGATTCGGCTACGTCACCAACCGCATGCTGGGTTTCGACGACTCCACGCCGCAAGGTGTTGATGATGCCGTTTACGACGAGCTCTGACGTAGGGGCGTTATGTGCGGATATTCGGGTTCCACATGGCGTCCGGCACGATCACCAGCTTGCCAACGAAGTCCTTGGCAACAAAGTCTGCCTGCGCCTTGTGAAAATCGGAGAGCCTGTAGACGCCGCCGACCAGCGGCCGGATTTTCTTCGCTTCGATGTATCCAATGATGCGGCGGAAGTCGGCGCGCGTGCCCTGGCTCGATCCGTGCAGTTGCAGCTGCTTGAGATACATGGTCCTGAGATCGAGCTGCACGACCGGGCCGGCGATGGCGCCGGCGGTGGTGTAGCGGCCTTCAGGTCGCAGGATGCGCAGCAGGTCGTTGAAGATCGCGCCGCCGACGAGATCAGCGACCACATCGATCGGCTGGTCGCCAGTGGCTTCATTCACGGCGGCGGGAAGATCGGCAACCCCACGGGTAATGACCGCTTCGGCGCCGATGTCGCGCACCGCCTGCTCCTTGCCCTTGCCGACGACCGCATAGGGAATGGCGCCGCGCGCCCGCGCCAGCTGCACGATGCCGGAACCGACGCCGCCTGAGGCGCCGGTGACCAGCACGCGTTCGCCGGCTTTCAGCCCGGCGCGCTCCAGCATCTGTTCGCCGGTGAGGTAGGCGCAGCAGAAGGTGGCGAGTTCGACGTCGCTCATGTCAGTATCGACGAAATGCGCATTCTCGCCCGGCACCGTCTGGTACTCGGCGTACCCGCCGTCGCGACCGTGGCCCATATAGTCAATGTCGGCGAGGGAATCGTCGTCGCGGTTGTAGATCGAAAAATCGACCATTACCCGTTCGCCGATACGGCCCGGGGAAACGCCTTCGCCGACGGCAGCGATGGTGCCGACCGTGTCGGTGCCCTGGATGCGCGGGAAGGTAAGCGTGTTGCCTTGCCGCCGCCACGTCGACACGGCGGCAGCGTCCTCCTCCGTGCCATAGGCGCCCTGGCGTACCCAGACATCGGTGTTGTTCATACCGCAAGCGCTGACCTTAACCAGCACCTCGCCGGCGGCAGGCACAGGCACTTTCACATCGCTGCGATAGACGAGCTTTTCCGGTCCGCCATGCCCGGTGAGCAGCACGGCGGCCATGGTGGCGGGGAGGGTCTTGGTCATGGCATTCATGGGTCGATCTCAGAGATTGGAAAACACGCTGTTGACGGCATCGGCGGTTTTCGAAACGACGATGTCGGCTTCCTCATGCGTCAGGCAGAGCGGCGGCGCGAAGCCTAGTATGTCGCCCTGCGGCATGGCGCGGCCGATGACGCCGCTGGCGGCAAGTGCTGTCGCCACTTGCGGCCCGATCTTGAGCGAGGCGTCGAAGAACACCCGGTCGTCCTTGTCGGCGACAAATTCGACCGCCGCCAGCATGCCATCGCCGCGCACGTCGCCGACGTGTCTGTGCCCGCCGACAGCCTTTGTCAGTTCGGCGCGGAAATAAGCGCCGGTCTCACCGGCGTTCGTCACCAGGTCCAGTTCGTCGATCAGTTCGAGATTGGCGACACCTGCGGCGACGCAGATCGGATGCGCGGCATAGGTCCAGCCATGGCCGAGCGAACCGAGCTTGTCGGAGCCCTGCACCAGCACCTGCCACATCTTGTCGGCAACGATGACGCCCGACAGCGGTGCATAGGCCGAGGTCAGCCCCTTGGCGATGGTGATGAGGTCTGGCTTGATGCCGTAATGGTCGGAGCCGAACATGGTGCCCAGACGGCCGAAGCCCGTCACCACCTCGTCGGCGACCAGCAGCACGTCATACTTCTTCAGCACCGCCTGGATCTTCTCCCAGTAGCCGGCCGGCGGCGGCACGATGCCGCCAGTACCGAGGATCGGCTCGCCGATGAAGGCGGCGACGGTTTCGGGACCTTCGGCCAGGATCATCTCTTCAAGCTTGTCGGCGCAATGCTGCGAGAACTGCTCCTCGCTCATCGAGCGGTCGGCGCGACGGAAATAATAGGGCGCCTCCGTGTGCAGGACCGGCGCGCGCGGCAGGTCGAAAGCGTTGTGGAACAGGTCGAGCCCGGTCAGTGATCCCGTCATCACGCCCGAGCCGTGATAGCCGCGCCAGCGCGAGATGATCTTCTTCTTCTCCGGCCGTCCCAGCACATTGTTGTAGTACCAGATCAGCTTGATGTTGGTCTCGTTGGCATCCGAACCCGAGAGGCCGAAATAGACCCTCGACATGCCCTTCGGCGCGCGGTCGATGATCATCTTGGCCAGCGTGATCGAGGCCTCGGTCCCGTGGCCGACATAGGCGTGGTAGTAGGCGAGGTTCTTCGCCTGGGTGGCGATCGCGTCGGCGATCTTCTGGCGGCCATAGCCGACATTGACGCAATAGAGACCGGCAAAGGCATCGATGCTCTTCCTGCCATTGTTGTCCCAGACGGTGACGCCTTCGCCGCCGGCCATGATGCGGGTCGGCGATTCACCCCGCGCATGCGTGCCCATATGGGTCGAAGGATGGAAGAAGTGGTCGCGATCCCAGGCATTGAGTTCGTTGGATTGGTCGAGCATTTTTTGATTCCTTGAGGGATGGCCGGACGGACTTATGCGACGTCCAGGCAGAGGTACTTCAGATCGGCGAAAGCTTCGAGCCCATGGCGCGAGCCTTCGCGACCGATGCCGGATTGCTTGACGCCGCCGAATGGGATCGGCGCGCCGGTGATCTTGACGCGGTTGATGGCGACCATGCCGTAGTCGAGCGCGCGGCCCATACGTTGCTGGCGGGCGCCATTCTCGGTAACGACATAGGCGACGAGGCCATATTCCGTGGCGTTGGCACGGGCGATCACCTCGTCCTCACTGTCGAACGGCGTGACTGCGGCGACCGGCCCAAAGGTCTCCTCGCGCATGATCAGCGCTTCGTCGCTGACATCGGCCAGCAACGTCGGCTGGTAGAACAGCGGCCCGGCCTGATGCCGCTTGCCGCCGGTGAGGCAGCGCGCGCCATGGGCGACGGCATCGGCGACCTGTTCCTCGACCTTGGTCACGGCGCGCTCATGCATCAGCGGTCCGATATCGATCTTTTCGACAAGCCCATTGCCGGTCCGCAGCGCCTCGATGCGCTCGGCAAAGGCGGCGCAGAAGCGATCGTAGATCGGGCGCTGGACATAGATGCGGTTGGCGGCAAGGCAGTCCTGGCCTGACGTTGCAAACTTGGCATCGATGGCAATGCTCACTGCGTTGTCGACATCGGCGTCGGCAAAGACGATCAGCGGCGCATGGCCGCCAAGCTCCATCACCAGCCGCTTCATCGTCGGAGCACACTGTGCGGCGATCAACCGGCCGATCTCCGTCGAGCCGGTAAAACTCATGGCGCGGACGCGCGGGTCTTCGCACATGCGCCCGACGATCGTCGCTGCCTTGCCGGTGATGACGTTGAAGACACCGGCGGGCAGGCCGGCGCGCTCGCCGAGTTCAGCCAGCGCCAGCGCCGACAGCGGCGTCTCCGAGGATGGGTGTGCGACGATGGTGCAGCCGGCGGCGAGTGCGGCGGCCGCCTTGCGGGTCAGCATCGCCGCCGGAAAATTCCAGGGCGTGACGACGCCGACAACGCCGAGCGGCTCGCGCCTCACCATCATCTCGGCATTCGGCAGATGGCTGGTGACGCTCTCGGCGTTGAGGCGCTTTGCCTCTTCGGNCGCCTCACCATCATCTCGGCATTCGGCAGATGGCTGGTGACGCTCTCGGCGTTGAGGCGCTTTGCCTCTTCGGCATACCATTCGACGAAAGAGGCGGCATAGTCGATTTCGCCGAGCGATTCCTGCAGCGGCTTGCCTTGTTCCAAAGTCATCAGCAGGGCAAGGTCGTCTTTCGCCGCGATGATCAGCTCGAACCATTTTCGCAGAATTCTCGACCGCTCCTGCGGCAGCAGTGACCGCCAAGCCGGGAAGGCACGCGCGGCGGCACCGATTGCCCTTGTCGTTTGCTGCGCATCGAGCGCGGCGACAAACGCGACCGTCGCGCCTGTGGCCGGATCGGTGACTTCAAAGCTTTCGGCCGCTTCGCTCGCGGTCCAATGCCCATCGACATAGGCAAGCTCGCGCAGCAGCCGGCGGTCGGAGAGGCGGTCGAGCGCCTCATGGCGATGCGAGCGGGCAAAATGCGCGGACATGGTCGAGGCCTCCCGGTTCGGACGATGCGGGAAGACTATCCGTCACATGCAGACAGAGAGACTGTTTCGACGCCCTGAAGGAGAGAGACTCTCTCTATTGTGCCGTCCCGACAGACATTCTCTCCGGGCTTATGCCGACGCCGGCAGCAGATCGGCTATCGGCAGCACGATTTCGTCCTTCACCGTCTTGGTGACGATGTAGGTGAAGTAGCGGTCGATGCCGATCTCGCGCTCCAGCAGGTCGTCGACCAGCCGCTGATAGGCGTCGATGTCGCGCGCCATCACCTTCAAGACATAGTCGACGCCGCCGCCCACCGACCAGCAGGCGACGATTTCGGGGATGTCGCGGATGACGCGTTCGAAGCGGTCGAAATCGGCCTGGCGATGGCTGGCCAGCGTCACCTCCATCAACACGGTGGCGACCGGCGCCACCACGCGCATGGCGATCTTGGCGTGGTAGCCCGAGACGATGCCTGCCTTCTCCAGCTTGCGCAGCCGCATCCAGCACGGCGTCGGCGACAGCCCGACCTGTTCGGCCAGCGCCAGCTTGGTGATGCGCCCGTCGCGCTGGATGGCGTCGAGTATCCTGAGGTCGACCGCGTCGAGTTTCGATGTCATCAGCGTCCGCTTTTTGTCGGCATCACCATGACGGCGCATTATTTCGATTGTCAATTGCACTGATTTCGATCTCTATTAAGTCATGACATCATGGCAACCCGACCCTGCGCTCATCCGCCGGCCAGCCTATCAAACGCTGGCCGACCAGTTCGCCCGCGCCATTCATGACGGGCGGCTGGCCAACGGCGCGCGGCTTCCAACGCATCGAAGGCTGGCAGACGATTTAAAACTGTCGGTGCAGACGGTCAGCCGCGCCTACGAAGAACTGATCCGGCGCGGCCTGATTTCGGGCGAGATCGGCCGTGGCAGCTTTGTCCAGACGCAGCGCCGCGAGCCGGAGCCGCCCTATCTGCCGGAGCGCCTCGGCGAGGTCATCGATCTGTCAATCCTGAAGCCGGTCTGCGAGCCGATGCATCTGGAGCGGCTGAAGCAGGCGCTGGGCTGGCTGGCCGAAAACCTGCCATCCAGTTCGGCGTTGTCGTTCCGGCCCAACATGGTGTTCCCGCGTCACCGCGCGGTGGCTGTCGAATGGCTGAAACTGTGTGGGCTCGACACCTCCGCACAGAATATCAGCCTGACCAATGGCGCGACCGCCGGGATGACCGTGGCGCTGATGAGCGTTGCGCCGCCGGGATCGACTGTCGCCACCGAGGCTATCGGCCACCACACGCTGGTGCCGCTGGCGCGCTATCTCGGCTTCAACCTGGAAGGCCTGCCGATCGACGGCAATGGCCTGATCCCGGAGGCGTTGGACGAGGTCTGCCGGCTCACCGACATTCGCGCGGTATTCGTGCAACCGTCGGTGATCAACCCGAC
The DNA here is from genome assembly GCF_000502555.1 of Mesorhizobium sp. LNJC394B00. NCBI lineage: Bacteria > Pseudomonadati > Pseudomonadota > Alphaproteobacteria > Hyphomicrobiales > Phyllobacteriaceae > Mesorhizobium > Mesorhizobium sp. LNJC394B00. The sequence goes on along the minus strand of NZ_AYWH01000007.1, from coordinate 332,477 downwards.
GGCGACGCTGATGGACGCTCGGCGGCGCGAAGAGATCGCCGCGGTCGCGCGCAAGCACGACATCGCCATCATCGAGAACGATGTGCTGGGTCCGCTGGTCGAGGACCGGCCGCCGCCGGTCGCCGCCTTTGCGCCGGAGCGCACGCTCTACGTCACTTCCTTCACCAAGATCACCGTACCTGGCCTGCGCATCGGCTATCTCGCGGCGCCCGACCGCTATGTCGCCGCCGTTGCCAACCGGCATCTGGTGTCGAACTGGATGGCGACGCCGCTGGTGGCCGAGATCGCCACCAAATGGGTGACCGACGGCACGGCGATGGAACTCGTTCGCTGGCAGCGCGCGGCATTGCGCCGCCGCCAGGACATCGCAGCCGAGGTGCTGGGCGGGGTTGGTTATCGCGCCAGGCGCGACGGGCTGCATGTCTGGTTGCAACTGCCTGCGGACCGTGCCGAGGAAAGCTTCGTCGCCCAGGCCCGCCTGCAAGGCGTGGCGATCGCGCCCGGCACCTCCTTCCGCATCTCGGATGCGCCCTGGCATCCGGCGGTGCGCATCTCGCTCGGCTCGACCACCGAGGGGGAACTGCGCGCCGGCCTCGGCGTTGTCACCAAGTTGCTGCTTGGCGATCCGGAGCATCTGCTGCTCGCAATCTAAGCGGGAATTGCTCTGGAATCATGCAGTGCCGGAAATATTGTCATGATTTTATTTTCCCAATTGACATGATTTGGCGCGTTCCGCATCGTTAAGGGCACAGGCTTCTCCAGCAGGGGAAATTCATTTGTCCTCACCCATCATCAAGGTCGACGCCATTTCGAAGAGCTTCGGCTCGTTCAAGGTACTGGACGGCCTGTCGATGCAGGTCATGCCCGGCGAGAAGCTGGCGCTGATCGGCCCGTCCGGCTCGGGCAAGACGACGATCCTGCGCATCCTGATGACGCTGGAGAAGATCGACGGCGGCTATATCCAGATCGATGGCGAGCAGCTCTACCACATGGAGCGCAACGGCCAGCTGCTGCCCGCCGACGAGCGGCACCTGACCAAGATGCGGCAGAAGATCGGCATGGTCTTCCAGCTGTTCAATCTGTTTCCGCACAAATGCGTCATGGATAACGTCACGCTGGCGCCGATGCTGACCAAGGGCACGCCTCGCGCCGCCGCTGAAAAGCGGGCCATGGAACTGCTCGACATGGTCGGCATGGCTGACAAGGCGAAGTCGATGCCGGCGCAGCTGTCCGGCGGCCAGAAGCAGCGCGTGGCGATTGCCCGTGCGCTGGCATTGTCGCCGAAGATCATGCTGTTCGACGAGGTGACGTCGGCCCTCGATCCGGAGCTGGTCGAGGAGGTGATGAATGTCATGCGCAAGCTCGCCGCAGAGACCGACATGACCATGCTGCTGGTCACCCACGAGATGGGCTTTGCCCACGACTTCGCCGACCGCGTGCTGTTCTTCGACCGCGGCAAGATCGTCGAAGAGGGCAAACCAGACGAGATTTTCCGCCATCCAAAGCAGGAGCGCACGCAAGGCTTCCTGAAGAAGATCATCGCGGCCGGACATCGTGTCTGACCGCTTTGCGGGGCGGAAGACCGCCCCAGACAAAACCAAGAAGACAACAAAGGAGTTGGGAACAATGAAGAAACTTGGCATTCTGGCCGGCGTCGCCGGTCTCGCACTGACGGCGGTGCTCGCCGCGTCGAGCACCGGTTCGGCCGATGACAGCAAGCTCGAGCAATTGAAGGCGCAGGGCTTTGCCCGCGTCGCGATCGCCAACGAGCCGCCCTATACGGCGGTCGCCGCCGACGGCAAAGTTTCGGGTGCGGCGCCCGACGTGGCGCGCGAGGTCTTCAAGCGTCTCGGTGTTGCCGACATCGTCGCTTCGATCTCCGAATATGGCGCGATGATCCCCGGCCTGCAGGCCGGCCGCTTCGACGTCGTCACCGCCGGCCTGTTCATGAAGCCGGAGCGTTGCGCGGCGGTCGTCTATTCCGAGCCGGTGCTGTGCGACGCCGAGGCGATGCTGGTGAAGAAGGGCAATCCGAAGGGCTTCAAGAGCTACGAGGACGTCGCCAAGGACACGTCAGCCACCATCGGCGCGCCCGGTGGCGGCACCGAGGAGAAGCTGGCGCTCAACGCCGGCGTGCCGCGCGAGCGCGTCATCGTCGTGCCGGACGGCCAGAGCGGCCTGAAGATGCTGCAGGACGGCCGCATCGACGCCTATTCGCTGCCCGTCCTGTCGATAAACGACCTCGTCAAGAAAGCCAACGATCCGAACCTCGAAGTCATCGCCCCGGTGGTCGGCGCGCCGGTCTATTGCGACGGCGCCGCCTTCAAGAAAGGCGATGAGGCCCTGCGCGACGCCTTCGATGTCGAGCTCGCCAAGCTGAAGAAATCCGGCGAGTTCGCCAAGATCATCGAGCCCTACGGCTTCTCGGCCGCAGCCGCGATGTCGACCACGCGGGACAAGCTCTGCGCGGCGAAATAGCGCCGTTTTGCCTTCTCCCTGTTCACGGGGAGAAGGTGGCCCGAAGGGCCGGATGAGGGGCGGCGCCAGGTTCTGAGAATTTAGCGCTGCCCCTCATCTGCCTGCCCGTCCTCCGCAGCAGCTGCGCTGCAGCTTCGGAGGGTGGACTGGCATCTTCTCTCCGTGAACGGGGAGAAGGAAGCTAACCGCCAACGTTGGAACCCGAATGACCCAGTGGTCCGGCTACCTCGGCCTGATATTGCAGGGAGCGCTTGTCACCATCGAGCTGACGCTGATGGGGTCGGTGCTCGCCCTGATCATGGCCTTCCTCGCCGGCATGGGCCGCGTGTCGCGCTTCTTCGCGCTGCGTTGGCTTGCAACCGCCTATATAGAATTCTTCCGCGGCACCTCGATCTTCGTGCAGCTGTTCTTTGCCTATTTCGTGTTGCCGTTGATCGGCCTCGAACTGACCCCGCTGCAGGCGGGTGTGCTGGCGCTGGGCCTCAATGTCGGCGCCTATGCGGCCGAGGTGGTACGCGGCGCCATCCAGTCGGTCGGCCGCGAACAATATGAAGCCTGCATCGCGCTCAACCTCGGCCGCTGGCAAGGTATGCGCCATGTCATCCTGCCGCAGGCGCTGCTGGTCATGCTGCCGACCTTCGGCAACAACGCCATCGAGCTGCTCAAGGCGACCTCCGTGGTGTCGCTGATCTCGCTCGCCGATCTCACCTTTCAGGCGCAGGTCGTACGCTCGCAGACCGGCAACACGCTGGCGCCGTTCACCACCATCCTGATCATCTATTTCGCCCTGGCGCTGATCATCTCCTGGGGCGTGCGTTCATTGGAACGCCGCATGGCGCGCGGCCTCGACGGGGTGCGCGTCTGATGGATTGGGACTGGAACTTCGTCTGGGAGATCCTGCCGACGCTGATCCAGGGCGTGAAGATCACCATCCTGGCAACGCTGCTCGGCTCCGTGCTGGCCGCTATCGTGGGTCTGGGCATCGCGCTGGCGCGACGCTCGCCCAACAAGGTCCTGTCGCGCACCGTCGGCTGGGCGGCCGAATTCATCCGCGGCACGCCACTTCTGGTGCAACTTTATTTCATCTTCTATGTCCTGCCGGATTTCGGCATCCTGTTGCCGCCGCTGGTCGCCGGCGTCATCGGGCTCGGCCTGCACTACGGCACCTACACGGCGGAAGTCTATCGCGCCGGCNCTGGTCGCCGGCGTCATCGGGCTCGGCCTGCACTACGGCACCTACACGGCGGAAGTCTATCGCGCCGGCATCGACAACGTGCCGCGCGGCCAGTGGGAGGCGGCCAAGGCCTGCAATCTGAGCGCCACGCAGACCTGGACCAACATCATCATTCCGCAAGCGATCCCACCGATGATCCCGGCGCTGGCCAATTATTTCATCGCCATGTTCAAGGAGACACCGCTGCTATCGGCAATCACCGTGCTGGAGCTGATGAACCAGGCAAAGAGCGTCGCCAACACCTACTATCGCTACATTGAGCCGATCACGCTGGTCGGCGCTTTCTTCCTCGTCATCAGCCTCTTCTCGGTCGTGCTGCTGCGCTGGCTGGAACATCGCTACGGCAAGATCGAAAGGTAATTCTGAGATGAAACCGCTGCCCGAGATCAGGCTGATGCCGACAAGGCCGGCGCTCGATGCGCGCCCGCTGGAAAAGCGCGTCGGCCTGATCATCCTTGCCACCGACCACACCAGCGAACCGGATTTCCGCCGCATGGTGGCGAGCGAGCGGGTCGGCGTCTATGTCGCGCGCATTCCCTACAAGAATCCGACCACACCCGAGAATCTCCGCAAGATGCAGCCCGAGCTGGCGGCGGGTGCTGCCCTCATCCTGCCCGATGAGCCGCTCGACGCGATCTGCTACTCCTGCACCTCGGCCTCGGTGGTGATTGGCGACGCTGAAATCGAGGCCGCGATCCAGTCTGCCAAGCCGGGTGTTCCCGTCGTCACGCCGCCGATGGCCGGCGTGCGCGGGCTGCAGGCGCTGGGCGCGAAAAAGATCAGCATCCTCACCCCTTACACCGTCGAAACCTCCAGGCCGATGGCGACGTATTTCGGCGAGCGCGGCTTTGAGATCGTCAGCTTCACCTGCCTCGGCTTCGAGGACGATCGCGAGATGGCGCGCATTGCGCCGGCAGCGATCGTCGACCTAGCTCGTGAGGCGACGCATGCGCAGGCCGATGCACTGTTCGTGTCCTGCACCGCATTGCGCGGAGCGCTCGCGGTTCCCGGCATGGAACAGGCGATCGACCGCCCGGTCGTCACCAGCAATCAGGCCAGCGCCTGGAATTGTTTGCGGTTGTGTGGCGACGGGACGTCGCATCCCGAATTTGGCCGTCTGATGACGCTGCCTTTGCCGCGCGATTGACGATCATGACGACAGTCACCCTTAACGATATTCGTGCCGCCCGGGAGCGAATTGCCGGCAAAATCGAACGCACGCCGACAGGGTTATCTCACAGCCTTTCCGAACGACTGGGCATCCCCGTCCACCTCAAGCTTGAACACCGCCAGACCACCGGCAGCTTCAAGCTGCGCGGCGCCTCGAATGCCGTTGCTTCGCTGAGCGCCGAGGAGAAGGCGCGCGGCGTGGTCGCGGCGTCGACCGGCAATCATGGCCGTGCGCTGGCCCATGCTGCGAAGCTCGAAGGCATGCGTGCGGTGATCTGCATGTCGCGACTGGTGCCGGGCAACAAGCTCGACGAAATCCGTCGGCTTGGCGCGGATGTCCGCATCATCGGCAACAGTCAGGACGAGGCGCAGCAGGAGGTCGAACGGCTGGTGGCGCAGGAGGGACTGGTGATGCTGCCGCCCTTCGACCACCCGGCCATCATCGCCGGGCAAGGCACGCTCGGACTGGAGATGATCGAGCAGGTCCCGGATGCCGCTCTCGTCCTGGTGCAACTCTCCGGTGGTGGACTCGCCTCGGGCATCGCCGCCGCCGTCAAGGGCGTCAGCCCCGGGACAAAAATCATCGGCGTTTCGATGGCGCGTGGTGCTGCGATGAAGGCGAGCCTGGATGCCGGTCGCCCGGTCGAGGTGGAAGAACTGCCGACGCTGGCGGATTCGCTCGGCGGCGGCATCGGTCTCGGCAACCGGCTGACCTTCGCCATGTGCCGCGATCTGCTCGACGACGTCATCCTGCTCAGCGAGGACGAGATCGCCGCCGGCATCCGCCATGCCTATGAACAGGAGCGCGAGATCGTCGAAGGCGCCGGAGCGGTCGGCATCGCTGCGCTACTCGTCGGCAAGGTCAGGGCGACCGGGCCGGTGGTCGTTCTTCTCTCGGGCCGCAATATCGACATGAACACGCATCGCAAGATCGTCTGCGGTGACGCAATCGCGGAGCGCGCGGCATGAAAACTCTCCCACGCCGAATTCCCGCCCACCCCCCTCTGTCCTGCCGGACATCTCCCCCGCAAGGGGGGAGATCGGCAGCTTCGATGCGGTCGCTATTCTTGCTGCGCTGGAGATTGGCGAAGGCAGGAGTGCAGTCCAATCTCCCCCCTTGCGGGGGAGATGGCCGGCAGGCCAGAGGGGGGTGTGACGGAACACTATCCTTCGTGGTGCGCGCTAGTACGGAGCGCGACACATGAGTCCGATGACCATCCTCACCGAGAAGGAACTGCGCACAATCGTGCCGCTCGATCTCGACGCGGTCGCCTGCGTCGAAAACGCTTTCCGCGCGCTCGCCACATTGCCGGTGGCGATGCCGCCGATCCTGCGGTTGGACATTCACGAGCAGCGCGGCGAGGTCGATGTGAAGTCGGCCTATGTGCCTGGAATAGACGGTTTCGCCGTTAAGATAAGCTCCGGCTTCTTCGACAATCCGAAGCTCGGTCTGCCCAGCGGGGGCGGCATGATGGTGTTGCTCTCGGCAAGAACCGGTGTGGTCGACGCGCTGCTGCTGGACAATGGCTATCTCACAGATGTCCGCACCGCTGCTGCCGGCGCCGTCGCGGCGAAGCATCTGTCGCGGCCGGATTCGTCCGTCGCCGCAATCTTCGGCGCCGGCGTGCAAGCCGGGCTGCAACTCGAAGCGCTCATGTTGGTGCGGACGATCGCCGAGGCACGTATCTGGGCGCGCGATGCGGTCAAGGCGGAGACGGCCGCAGGCGCGCTGCGCGAAAAGCTCGGCATTCTCGTGCGCGCCGAGCCGGATGCAGCCAAAGCAACCATCGGCGCCGACATCATCGTCACCACCACGCCGTCGACCGAGCCGCTGATCAAGGCCGGCTTTGTCGTTGCCGGGCAGCACATCACCGCCATGGGCTCGGATGCCGAACACAAGAACGAGATCGCGCCGGCGATCCTGCGCATGGCCGATNACATCACCGCCATGGGCTCGGATGCCGAACACAAGAACGAGATCGCGCCGGCGATCCTGCGCATGGCCGATCTCTATGTCGCCGACAGCGCCAAGCAGACACGGCGTCTGGGAGAACTGCATCACGCCATCGCATCGGGCGTGATGGGAGCCGATGCCGCGGTCACCGAACTCGGCCAGATCATCGCCGGCGAACGGCACGGAAGGCGCTCACCCAGCGACATCACCATCGCCGACCTCACCGGCACCGGCGTGCAGGATACGGCGATCGCCACGCTCGCTCGCAACCGGGCGCGGGCGGCCAATGCCGGAACCATTTTTGAAAGCTGATGCTGGCCGCAAGGCCCAACAAACGAGGACCAAGAACAATGCAACCGAACCTGAAATTCTCGCGCGCCGAATTTGCGGATCGCCTCGCCAAGACGCGGAAAGCCATGGAGGTGAAGGGCGTCGATCTCCTGGTTGTCAGCGACCCCTCCAACATGGCCTGGCTGACCGGCTACGATGGCTGGTCGTTCTATGTGCACCAAGCAGTGATTGTGCCCCCATCGGGCGAGCCGGTCTGGTACGGCCGCGGCCAGGATGCCAATGGCGCCAAGCGCACCGCCTATCTCGCGCATGACAACATCGTCGGCTATGCCGACCACTACGTGCAGTCGACCGAGCGCCACCCGATGGATTTTTTGGCCAGCGTGCTTAGTGATCGCGGCTGGGGCAAGCTGACCATCGGCGTCGAGATGGACAATTACTGGTTCTCGGCTGCCGCCTTCGCCGCGTTGCAGAAGCACCTGCCCAACGCCCGCTTCGTCGACGCGACAGCGCTGGTCAACTGGCAGCGCGCGGTGAAGAGCCCGACTGAAATCGACTATATGCGCAAGGCGGCCCGCATCGTCGAAGCCATGCACCAGCGCATCGTCGACAAGATCCAGGTCGGCATGCGCAAATGCGATCTGGTCGCCGAGATCTACGATGCCGGCACGCGCGGCGTCGACGGCATCGGCGGCGACTATCCGGCGATCGTGCCGCTGCTGCCGTCGGGCGCCGACGCCTCGGCGCCACATCTCACCTGGGACGACCAGCCGATGAAGTCGGGCGAGGGCACCTTCTTCGAGATCGCCGGCTGCTACAGCCGCTACCATTGCCCGCTGTCGCGCACCGTCTTTCTCGGCAAGCCGACGCAGGAATTCCTAGATGCCGAGAAGGCGACGCTGGAAGGCATGGAGGCGGGGCTTGCGGCGGCAAAGCCCGGCAATGCCTGTGAGGACATCGCCAACGCCTTTTTCGCCGTGTTGAAGAAATACGGCATCGTCAAGGACAACCGCACAGGCTACTCGATCGGCCTGTCCTATCCGCCGGATTGGGGCGAGCGCACCATGAGCCTGCGCCCCGGCGACCGCACCGAACTCAAGCCCGGCATGACCTTCCATTTCATGACCGGCCTGTGGCTGGAGACGATGGGACTGGAAATCACCGAATCCATCCTGATCACCGAAACCGGTGTAGAGTGCCTCGCCAATGTACCGCGCAAACTGGTGGTGAAGAATTGAGCCCGATGCCTAGCCTCCGCCCATCTCCGATCGCGCCGACCGTCGATTTCGACAAGGACGGCGTGCAACATGGTTTCCTGCGCCTGCCCTACAGCCGCGACGACTCGGCCTGGGGTTCGGTGATGATCCCGATCTGCGTCATCCGCAACGGCAAGGGACAGGCCGCGCTGCTCACCGGCGGCAATCATGGCGACGAGTATGAGGGGCCGCTGGCGCTCTTCGATCTCGCCCGCACGCTCGATCCCAAACAGGTCAGCGGCACGGTGATCATCGTGCCGGCGATGAACTATCCGGCCTTCCGCGCCGGCACGCGGACGTCGCCGATCGACAAGGGCAATATGAACCGCAGCTTTCCCGGCCGTCCCGACGGCACGGTGACCGAGAAGATCGCCGACTACTTTCAACGCGAACTGCTGCCGCGCGCCGACCTCGTCTTCGATTTCCACTCCGGCGGCAGGACGCTGGATTTCGTGCCCTTCTGTGCCGCCCACACGGTGCCCGACAAGGCGCTGGAGCAGAAAGCCTTCGACGCGGTCGCCGCGTTCTCGGCCCCGTTCTCGATGCGCATGATCGAGATTGACTCCGTCGGCATGTATGACACGGCGGCCGAGGAAATGGGCAAGGTCTTCGTCAGCACCGAGCTTGGCGGCGGCGGCACCTCGCGTGCCCAGACCGTGCGGATCGCGCGGCGCGGCATCAGCAATGTGCTGCGCCATGCCGGTATTGTTGATGGTGCGGTCGAGAAGGGCAGAACTCAGTGGCTCGACATGCCGTCAGGCGATTGTTTCTCCTTCGCCGAGGACGACGGCATGATCGAGACCATGGTCGATCTCGGCGAGCCTGTGAAAGAAGGCTCGGTGCTGGCGCGCATCCATTCCACCGGCCGCACCGGCATCGCTCCGCAGGAGATCAAGGCAAAAATGTCCGGCATTCTGGCGGCGCGGCATTTCCCCGGCCTGGTCAAAGCCGGTGACTGCGCCGCCGTCCTGGCCCTTGTGGTTTCATCGTGATTTCGCAGAGTACGCCGCGCGAATATCAGTCGGTCTGGATCCAGACCGACTTGGTCTCCAGATACTCGTGCAGATGCTCGATGCCGCCCTCGCGGCCATAACCCGACATCTTCATGCCGCCGAACGGCACCGCCGGGTCGATGGCATGGTACATGTTGACCCAGACCGAGCCGGCCTTGACCCGGCGCGCAAGCTTGTGCGCGGTGCCCAGATGCGTGGTGAAGATGCCGGCGGCCAGGCCATAGGGCGTCGCATTGGCACGCGCCACCGCTTCGTCGAGCGTGTCGAAGGGCATCGCCGAAATGACCGGGCCGAAAATCTCCTCGCGCGCGATGGTCATCTGGTCCGACACGGCGCCGAAGACCGTCGGCGCAATGAAGTTGCCGCCATCGTAGAGCTCGCCGGTCAGCCGCGAGCCACCGGCGACCAGTTCGGCGCCTTCGTCGCTGCCGGCCCTGATATAGCCCTCCACCTTGCCTGCCTGCCTGGCATTGATGAGCGGTCCGATTTCCGTCTCTGCCTCGATGCCATGGCCGATCCGCAGTCTGCCGGCGAAATCGGCGAGCCGGCGGACGAACTCGTCATGGATTTCGCGCGCCACGAACAGCCGCGAGCCGGCAATGCAGATCTGGCCCGAATGCACGAACACCGCCATCGCCGCGATCGGAACAGCCTTGTCGATGTCGGCGTCGCGGCAGACGATGATCGGCGACTTGCCGCCGAGCTCCAGTGAAACGCGTTTGAGGTTGGCCACGGCTGCCCGCGCGATGGCCTGGCCGGTCAGCGTCGATCCGGTGAAAACGATCTTGTTGACGTCTGGATGTTCGGCGAGCCGCGCACCGGCTTCGGCCCCGGTGCCGGTGACGACGTTGACGACGCCGTCGGGCACGCCGGCTTCCTGCATCAGTTGCGCGATCAGCAGCGGCGTCAGCGACGCATCCTCGGACGGTTTCAGCACGATGGTGCAGCCTGTCGCCAGCGCCGGCGCGATCTTCCAGATCGAGGCGGCGGTCGGCGCGTTCCAGGGAATGATCGCACCAACGACGCCCACCGGCTCGCGCCGGGTGAAGGTGACGATCTCGCCGGGAATCGAATTGTCGATCGCCTCGCCATGCAGCGCCGTCGCCATGCCGGCATAGAAGCGCAGCATGCCGATGACGCGGCGCCGGTTGGAGAGCGTGCGCGTGATCGGCAGTCCCATATCGAGCGTGTCGGAAACGCTGAGCTCTTCCCAATGCGTCTCGAACAGATCGGCGATCCTGAGCAGCACGCACTGCCGCTCGTAGGGCGAGAATTTGGACCATGGGCCTTCGAAGGCCGCGCGCGCGGCGGCCACCGCCGAGTCGATATCGGCAGCCCCGCCGCGCGGCACTGTCGCCAGCACCTCGCCTGTTGCCGGATTGAGTGCCTGCATGCCCTGGCCGGACTGCGCGGCGACCCACTTGCCGCCAATGAACATCGGTCGGAATTCGCCATGGTACAACGCCGTGGCCTTCGCCTTCGGGTCGAAGTTCAGCGTCATCTCTTCCTCCTCGCAATTCCTTGGCGACTATTACTCCCGCCGCCGACCTCAAACAAGGAAAGCTAAAGGGCGCTCAGATAACCAGGTTGTGCGGGTGACTTCCGATCGCGCCAGCAACAAGAAACAGACAGCCGCTAGAGCATGGTCCCGAAAAGTGGAAACCGGCTTTCGGAAAAGATTGTGCTTCGACAAATGGCATCTAGAAAAATCATCGCGAGTTGTCGGAGCGCGTCGCTAAAAGCTCAATGAGGCAAGCCGATCATTGCCCACGGCGACCGTGATGCCGGCATTGCAGACGAGAGCGCAACAGGCAGTCGCCAGCCGCCACCCAGCGCTCACCCGTGGCCGGATCGATCGTGGCCGTTCCAGCCGGCTTCACCGTGACAGAGGTTTCGCGCGCCGCTTCGCTGCAATCGCTGTTGGATGACTGCTCGCGGAAGCAAGATCGGTCGAGCGGCCTCGCGACGTGCAAACATTGGCAGGATTGATCCGCAACCGACGGTGCCTGGCATCGATCGAGCACGCCGGTCCGTCACTCCGGAAGGCCGGCCTTTCGGAAGCCATCGACGAAATGGTCGAGCGTGGCAGTGTCGCGGAACGGCTCCGTCTCGACCCAGTGACGGGTGGTGAAATGTGGGTTCGCGACGAGGAACAGGTCGACCTCGGCGCGCGCCTCGTCGATCCGGCCGAGTTGCGCAAGGCTTGCCGCAAGGAAACGGCGCGAGCTTGTCCGATACGTCTCGTCCCGGCGCGTCGTCTCGACGGCGGCTTCATAGTCGCGCGCCGCATATTGCGCCTGGCCGAGCGTCAGATAGTACCAGCTTGCCGGAAACGGGTTCAGCCGGAACGCCTTGCTGATATAGTCGAGGCCCTCCTCGACGCGCCCGGCCAGGACCGCGATGTCGGACAATGTCGCCCAGGCATCGGCCTCGTTCGGGTCGAGCTCGAACGCCTTGGCAAATCCCACATCCGCTTCGTCGAATCTGCGCTCATAGGCAAGCAGGTTGGCAAGCACCCAGTGGCAGCCGGCATCGTTGGGATCGATCGCCACAGCCTTGCGCGCCAGTTCCAGGGCAAGGCCGCGGGCAGGCTCAATGGGCTCTCCCCAATGCACCCATCCCATCCAGTGGTTCATGGCAAGCCAGCGATAGGCTTCGGCATAGTCCGGATCGAGCGCAAGCGCGCGCGTCAGCAACAGATGCGCTTCGCGCGCCGTCTCCGGCGAGACGTCGATCAGGTTGCGGGCCCGCACGCACAGATCGTAGGCCTCGAGATTTCGGGGCCGATTGCGCGGCAGCGGCGCGCGCAGCCGGCCAAGCAGCGCCTCGACGATCTTGGCCGTCACCTCGTCCTGAACGGCAAAGATATCTTCCAGGCCGCGATCGAAGCGGTCTGCCCATAAATGCTCGCCGCTCAGCGCGTCGACCAGCTGGGCGTTGATGCGCACGCGCCCGGCGGCGCGTCTGGCGCTGCCCTCCAAGAGATAGCGCACGCCAAGTTCCCTGGCGACCTCGCGCACATCCACCGCCTTGCCCTTGTAGGCAAAGGTCGAGTTGCGCGCGATGACGAACAGGCCGCCGATCCTCGACAGGTCGGTGATCAGGTCTTCGGTCAACCCGTCGGCGAAGGCTTCCTGCTCGGGGTCGTTGCTGAAATTGGCAAAGGGCAGCACGGCTATCGACGGTTTGGCAGGCAGCGGCAAAGCCTGTCGCTTCTCGTCGCCGAGCTGTTCGATGGCGCCGGTGAAGCGATAGCCGACGCGCGGAACGGTCGATATCCATTCTCCGCCGTTCGTGGCCGGACCCAGCAGCTTGCGCAATTGCGCAATCTGGACGGTGAGGTTGCCTTCCTCAACGGCGGTGCCTGGCCATGCCGCATCCATCAACTCGGCCTTGGCCACGATCTCGCCGGGCCGGGCGACGAGCGCCGCCAGCAGCTGCAGTCCGCGGTGGCCGGCGGCTACGGGAACTTGGTCCCGAAGGAGCGTTCCCGCACCCGGATCAAGCACGAACGGACCAAAGGCAAAGCGCGATCCCTGCATAACGCGCATCTATAGAGCAATTCCAGGAAAGGTGTGAAGGCGGTTTTCCCACGGGAAAGCGCGGCGGAGCGCTTCACGGACGTATGGCGTCAAAACAAAGAGTTGAGCACCTCGCCGTTTCCATGAAACGGCGAGGTGCTCTAGCCGGTTTGGAACTTTTGAGAACTATTTGGCCGGGCTTAATTACGGCGCCGTCCGCATGCGGCAGAGTTCAACCTCTTGCAAGCCGAGGGCTGTCGCTCCTCAAACCGAATGGAGGTTGCCATGAACGATACCCTTGCTTCTGCTCGTGCAGCCTTGCCGGAAAAGGCGGTGTCATCGGGCCGGCGTCCGACGGGCCCGCGGGGCATGATCGCGGCCTGGCGCGAGCGGATACGCTTTCGCTGGGACCTCAAGCAGATGGCGGAGGCCAATCCGCACCTGATCGACGATATCGGTCTGACCAGACGCCAGCTCGAGGCCGAAATCGTCAAACGCTTCTGGCAAGTGTGAGCTGATGTCGCGGATAAGACCCGCCCGCCTGTTTGGGCGTACCGCGGCGTTTTGCCGGCATTTGCACTTGCCGGAACGTGCCGATCCTGCTTCGAAGTCGGCATGAGCGCCGAAGACGCGACGTCACCGCCGGAGAACCACATCGCATGGGCCGCGATGGCCGGCATCATCGCGACAGTTACGGTGTTCGCCATAGCACAGGGGCTGACGTATCCGCTGCTCAGCTTCATCCTGGAACGGCAAGGGACGACACCGGGCCTCATCGGCCTCTCGGCCGCGATGACGCCTCTGGGTTTCATTATATCGTCGCTCTTCACGCCGGCGCTGGTCCGGCGGGTGGGCGCGGCGCGCTTTGCGGTTGTGTGTTCGATCCTGGCAGCAACCGTCCTGATCGCGATTGCCTGGACGCAGGATGTATGGGCCTGGATGCCGTTGCGCTTCCTGCTCGGCTTCTTTGCCAATCCGCTTTACGTGATCAGTGAAACCTGGCTGGTCTCGATCACACCCGCCGCACGCCGAGGCCGCATCATGGGCCTATACTCCTCCATCGTTTCCGCCGGCTTTGGCCTCGGCCCGCTGTCGCTAGGCTTGGTCGGCACGCAAGGATGGCCACCCTTCATCATCGGCAGCGCGGCCTTCCTTGTCTGCGGCCTGATCGTGCTTGCCGTCGCGCCACGCCTGCCCGACATGCCGCGTGAGGGCGAAGCGGTGTCGGTCGGCGGCTTCTTCGCGCTGGCGCCGCTGCTCTTGTTCGCAGTCTTCACGGCTGCCGCCTTCGAGCAAGTCCTGCTTTCGCTGTTCGCGGTCTATGGTGCCGCGCTCGGCAGCACTGAGCAGCGCATCGCTTCGCTCATCACCTGTTTCATCGCCGGCAATGCCGTGCTGCAGGTCGTGCTTGGGCGCGCCGCCGAACGGTTTGGCTCGAAGCCGATGATGCTGTTCTGTGTCCTGGCTTGCCTGGCCGGTTGTTTGCTGTTGCCGTTGCTCTTCGCTACATGGCTTGTCTGGCCGCTCTTCTTCGTCTGGGGCGGGGTCTCGTTCGGGATCTACACGCTGTCGCTGATCCAGCTCGGCGAGCGTTTCACCGGTCAAGCCTTGATCGCCGGCAATGCCGCCTTCGCGTTCGTATGGGGGGTAGGCGGCATCGTCGGCTCACCCGTGGCCGGGCTGGCGATGCAACTGACCGGACATCAGGGACTGCCATTGTCGCTTGGCCTGCTGTGCTGCGTGCTGGTGGTGTTTCTGCTGGCGGAGTTACGGCGGGTTGACCGCGTTCAGGCGTAAGGCGTGCCTGCCATTGCGGCCTTCAGGCCGATGCTGCCCTTGTCGACAATAGCGAGAAAGGCCGGACCCGCCTCGTCGCCGTCCTGGGTTTCTCGAAGCGTCCGATCCGCCTCGATGAACGCCACGGCCGCCAGGCGGGTGTCGGGGTCTGCAGCTTACGCCCGCCGCCTTCGGATAGTGCCACCATTAGGATATCCCAGCTCGTCGCGTTCGCTCTCGCTCGCGCCGACGCCGGCCCAGTCCGGACCAGCAATGTCTTCAGCTGCCATGTCTTCAAACCTCGATGTCAGGCGAAAACGCGGCCGCCGTAGAAACTCGGCGGCCGCCAATGGCGACGCTATATTCGCCCGAGAACAACCAGAATGATCACGATGATCAGCACCAGCCCGAGGCCACCGCCGCCATAGTAACCAGTGCCGTAGAACGGGCCGCCGCCGAGGCCGCTGAAGCCGCCGAGCAACGCGATGATCAGGATGATAATAAGAATGGTACCCAGGCCCATATGCCGTCTCCTTCGCTGCCGCGCCGTTCACGGCGCGGCTCGAAGAACTAAACTCCCAGCAAGCCTTCCTGTTCCCCGGCGATTTTCATCCGACGGCTAAGGAACGAAAGCCATCATGACGGCGTTTGCTGAGGTTCAGGCGCAAGCTGCGCGTGCCCTCGCGCGCGCTGGGCGGCGCGTAGAATTCAGAATTTAGGCGGGATCGCCCTCAAGGCGACCGGCGGCTCGTCCACCCGAACGCGCCGGCAGGCGTGACGCCGGGCTTACGCTGGAAGGCGAGATGAAACGTGTCGGCATCTGAAAGCCGAATTGGTCGACGACGAGTTTTGGCCCCGCACCATTTCCAGTCGAGCCGAACCGGCAGCAGCTCACGTCGCCTTGCCGGCCGGCGCGCCTATGTCTTCCTCGGCAATATCGTCGAACGATGCGTAGTTCATGTTGTAGAGCCTGGCATAGAGGCCCTTGGCCGCCATCAGCTGCTCGTGGTTGCCGCTTTCGACGATCTCGCCGTTCTGTAGAACGATGATGCGATCGGCGCCGCGTATGGTCGCCAGCCGGTGCGCGATGACCAGCCCGGTGCGGCCTTCCAGCAGCGTGACCAGCGCTTTCTGGATCAGCATCTCGGTGTAGGAATCGATGCTCGCCGTGGCCTCGTCGAGCACCAGGATTTTCGCATCGGCGACCAGTGCGCGTGCAAAACTGATCAGCTGACGCTGGCCGAGCGAGAGATTGCCGCCGCGCTGTTCGAGCTCGGTGTCGTAGCCATCGGGCAGATGCTCGATGAAGTCGTGCGCGCCGACGGCCTGCGCCGCGCGCACCACCTCCTCGCGGGTAGCCGATGTCTTGTGGTAGCGGATGTTCTCCAGCACCGTGCCGGAAAACAGGAATGGCTCCTGCAACACCATCGCCACCTGGTCGCCGAGCGAATCCTGCGTCACGTCGCGCACGTCGTGGCCGCCGACCCGCACCTCGCCCGACCAGACATCATAGAAGCGGTGCACCAGCGCCATGCAGCTCGACTTGCCCGAACCGGTCGGGCCGACAAGCGCAACCGTCTCGCCCGGATTGACGCGGAAGGAGATGTTTTTCAGCACCGGCTGGTTCTGCCGGTAGCCGAAGGTGACGTTCCTGAACTCGACCGAACCGTCCATGTCGCGCGTCAGCGCCACCGCGCCTTGTTTGTCGCTAACGTCGACCGGCACGTCCAGCACTTCGGAGATGCGTTGGCCCGACGCCATGGCGCGCTGCATGACACTGTACTGCATGGTGAGCGAGCGGATCGGGTCGAAGAAGCGCTGGATGTAGAACAGGAACGCCACCATGACGCCGATGTCGAGGCTGTGCGACAGCACCATCGAACCGCCGACGACGATGACCGTCGCCATCGCAATGCCGGTCAGCGTGTCGACGATCGGCACCATCACCTGCGCATATTTGGCCGAGGTCAGGTGAGCCCTGAGATTGGCCAGCACCTTCTCGTCATAGAGGTCGAAATTGACGTGCTGGCGTTCGAGACTCTGCACAGTGCGCACGCCATGGATGCCTTCCGCCAGCGCCCCATTGGCAATCGAATTGGTTTCGTGCGCGGCCATGAAGGCGACCTTGGCGCGCGGCAGCCAGAACAGGCGCACGATGAACAGCGCCGGCATGGTCGACAGCGTCAACAGGCCGAGACGAAAATCGAGCCACAAAAGCACGCTGACAATGCCGAAAAGAAGCACGATGTCGCCCACCGACATGACCGATGTCTCGAGGAATTCCTGCATCGAATTGACGTCGCCCTGCAGGCGCGACATCAGCCGGCCCACCTCGGTCTTGTCCATGAAGCTCAGCGAGACGCGCTGCAGATGGCTGAACATGGCGCGGCGCAAATCCGACAGCACATTCTCGGCCACCTTGCCGACGACGCTTTCCTGGATATAGCTGGCGGCATAGTTGATCAGGATGATCAGGGCGAAGGCACCGATCGCCCAGTTCATGACGGAGCTGTCGGCCTTGCCCGCCGCCATGCCGTGGTCGATGGCGTAACGGATGACCAGCGGGATCGCCAATTGCGTCAGAGTGAACACCAAAACGGCGGCGACCGAGATGAAGATCCGGCCCTGATACGGTCTCACGAAGCTCCAGATGCGGCGCACGATGCGCGGATCGTAGACCTTGCCGAAGACCTCTTCCTCGTCGCGGTGCGAACCGACGACGGCCCTTGTGGGCCGCCGGCTGGTGTCTTCCTTCTGGTCGTCGTTCTGTGTCGACATCATGCGGCTCCCACCGCCACCGGCAAATCGTCGTCCGGCCGCAGCTGCAGGTCGTAAAGCGCGCGGTAGCGTCCACCCAGCGCCAACAATTCCTGGTGCGTGCCGCGCTCGGAGATGCGGCCATTCTCGACGAACAGGATCTGGTCGGCATGCATCAGCGAGCTCAGCCGGTGCGAGATGATCAGCGTCACGCGGTCCTTGGCGAAGCGCTTCATCGCGGTGCGGATTCGCTGCTCGGTGCCGGCGTCGACAGCCGCGGTGGAATCGTCGAAGACCAGCACCGAAGGCCGCAGCATCAGGGTGCGGGCGATGGTCAGGCGCTGCCGCTGGCCGCCGGAAAGCGATGAGCCGCGCTCGCCCACGACCGTGGTGTAGCCGGCCGGAAGCCCGATGATGTAATTGTGCAACTGGGCGTATTCAGCCGCCTGCCCGATGCGGGTCTCGCGCGCCCAGGGATTTCCATAGGCGATGTTGTTTTCGATCGAGGTGGTGAACAGGAAGGCGTCCTGCTGCACGACGCCGACCGCCTTGCGCAACGATTGCAGCGTGACCTCGCGTATATCCTGCCCGTCGATGGTGATCGCGCCTGACGTCACATCGTAGAAGCGCGGGATCAGATGCGCGATGGTCGACTTGCCGCTGCCAGGCGGGCCGACAATGCCGACGGTCTCGCCGGACCTGGCCTCGAAGGAAATGCCCGACAGCGCCGGCCGGCCGCCGGCGCCCGCGTAGCGGAAGCCGACATTGTCGAAGCGCAGCAAGCCTTCGGTGACCACGAGATCCTTGGCATCAGGCGCATCCTCGATGTCAAGTTCGGCGTCAAGCAGTTCGAACAGCCTTGTGCCGCAGGTCGAGGCGCGGGCGAACGAGTTGACCATCAGCCCGAGCTGGCGCACCGGCATCTGCAGGATGGTCATGAAGGTGAGGAACTGCGCCAGCGTGCCTACGCTGATCTGGCCCGCGATCACCTTCTGGCCACCGAACCACAGCACCAGGCCCATGGCCGCCAGGAAGGAAAAATTCATGGCGCTGGTGTTAGAGACGCGGATGTCGACGCGCTGGTCGGCAAGCTCCAGCGCCGACTTCTTGGCGCGGTCGAATTTTTCCAGCTCATGCCGCTGCGCCGCAAAGGCGCGCACGACGCGGATTCCGCCGAGGTTCTCGTCCATCACCCGGCTCAGCACTGACAGCCGCTCCTGCAGCGTCAGCCAGGTGCTGCGCAGCCTGAGCTGTGTGACCGAGGAGCGCCAGGCGACGAACGGCACGAAACTCAGACTGAGCAGCCCGAGCTCGAGATCGGTGCTGATCAGGAGATAGGAGCCGACGCCGATCAGCACGCCGAGCAGCACCACGCGCAATATGCCGGTGGAAAAGAACATGCGCACGCCGTCGAGGTCGAGCAGGCCAAGCGTAATCAGGTCGCCGGTATGCACCCGGTCATGGAAGGAGAAGCTCAGCCGCTGGATCTTCTCGTAGAAGGCCAGGCGCAGCTCATAGCCGGTGCGGTGGCCAACGGCCTCGCCATAATAATTCTGCGCCATGGTGAAGAGGCCGCGCAGAATGCTGACGACGAGCAAGGTGATCGCCGTCGTCCACAGCGCCTGCTCAGCCGCCGCGCCGCCGCCTCCAGCCATCACGCCTTGCGCCTGGTCGATGGCGTGGCCGAGCAGGCGCGGGATGAACAGCTGCAGCGTCGCGGCAATGAAGGTCGAGGCGATGGTGATCGCAACTTGCCAAGGATGGCGCAGCGTCATGCGCACGATGCGCAGCAGCGTGCTGAGGCCCTTGCCCCAGGACGCCTCCGCCACATGGGCAAACGATTTGCCGCGCATCGCTGCGCCGCGGGTTGCATCCATTGCCAAGGAAAATACCCAATCCGATCCGGACATTAGCCCAGACGAATGAAAACAGACTCAGTTTCAGATACCGCGATGGTACGCCTCGATTTTGACCGTTCAAGGGCCAATGGCGGTATCGCACTGTGCCTGAAAGGGGCTGATCGTCCGCGACCGCTTAAGCCCGTGTCGGCGTTAGAGGCGGCAGGCTCGTCACTTTAGGCCGATTGAAAAGATGCGAGCATGTGGGTTGCGCCAACCGCCATCATGCGTGACCTCGGCCAATGTGATCGGCTGCGGGACCGAGCGCAGTGAGCAGCGCCTTGCCGCTTTCCAGCGTCGCATTCTCATGCGGCGCGCGCAGGTTGAGCCAGCGTTTGTCGCCGGAGCGCACCGCCAGCACGGCCTTCATTGCCGGGATCAGGCCTGCATCCTGGATCACCTTGCGGAACGCCCTGATCGCGGCGTCCGCTTCCGTGACGTCTTGGCCAGCGATCGTCGCGTCGTAGAGGGCGCGGATGGCCGCAGCGTTGAGATTGACGGTCGCGGAGATACAGCCCGCAGCACCACTGGCGAGCCCCTTGGTCAGTTGCGCCTCCGAGCTGGGGAACACCGCGACGTCGGGTGCGGCGGCAATCACCGCCGCCGTGTTGTTCCAGTCGCCGGCGCTATCCTTGTAGGCGACGACCGTCTCTGGAAACGC
Source organism: Mesorhizobium sp. LNJC394B00 (assembly GCF_000502555.1). NCBI lineage: Bacteria > Pseudomonadati > Pseudomonadota > Alphaproteobacteria > Hyphomicrobiales > Phyllobacteriaceae > Mesorhizobium > Mesorhizobium sp. LNJC394B00. The sequence goes on along the minus strand of NZ_AYWH01000007.1, from coordinate 312,468 downwards.
CGCGCTCAACCGGGCGGTCAGGGCAGGGCTTACCGGCACGCCGGAGTTCTGCGGGATGTGGTAGAGGATCATCTTCAGCGCCGGGTTGGCCACCCTTTCGATCAGCTCGCTGTAGTAGCGCGCCTGGCCATCGTCCCCGGCGGCCGTGTAGAAGAACGATGGCAGCACCATCACGGCGGCGCAGCCGAGGCCGACCGCGTGCTTCGACAGTTCGACGGTTTCGGGCAGTGCGGTGACGCCGGTGCCGGGCATCATGCGCCCCGGCGAAATGCCTGATGCAACCAGCCATTCCAGCGCCTGCATGCGCTCGTCGAGCGAGAGCGACAGCGCCTCGCCCGTGGTGCCGAACGGCGACAGGAAATGCGCGCCCTGGCCCAGCGCCCATTTGGCGTGTGAGATCCAAAGGTCACGGGCAATGCGGCCATCGTTCTCGAACGGCGTCAGGATCGGGGCGATGGTTCCTTGCGGGCGGGGCATGTCGGTCCTTCCATCGGTGCTGGAAATCAGCTTGGCATAGAGCATACGTACGATGCGATCTGCCAGAGGCGATCTCTTGGGCCACCGCGCCGGCCGTGGGAAAACTTGCGGGTCATTGCCGCGAAATTCTGGCCCTTCGGTCTGCCGCAACCAGATGACGCCGGCGTCAATGGGTTGCAAATGGACCGGGGTTGCAAATGGACCGGGGTTGCAAATGGAACAGGGTTGCAAATGGACCAGCCAAGCCCGAAATGTCGAACAGAGACAGATCCGGAAACGGCATGCACCCACGATTGCTCAAGACCTTCCTCGCCGTGGCGCGGCACCGCAACATCACCCGCGCAGCGCGGGAGGTTCATCTGGCGCAGTCGAGCGTCAGCGACCAGATCCAGTCGCTGGAAAGCGAACTTGGTGTCGTCCTCTTCATCCGCTCGCGCCACGGCCTCGACCTGACAACGGCCGGCGACGCGCTGAAACCCTATGCGGAAGAGATTCTGCAACTGGCGGAGGAGGCGCGTATTGCCGTCGAGTCAACGACGGGAATGACCGCCGGAACGGTTACGGTCGGCGCGCTGGAGACGATTGCGACCGTCAGACTTCCGCAATGGCTGGCGGCCTTTCGAGGCGACCACCCGGAGATCGGTCTGCGGCTGAAAATCGCCGGCAGCGATGCCCTGCTGCGGCAGCTCGAAGAGAGCGAGATCGACGTCGCCTTCTGTTTCGACAAGGGCGGTCTGGACGAACGTCTGGNTCAGACGTGTGCTCTTCCGATCTTGCTGCGGCAGCTCGAAGAGAGCGAGATCGACGTCGCCTTCTGTTTCGACAAGGGCGGTCTGGACGAACGTCTGGCCCGGCGCACGATATCGGCCGAGCCGCTGGTCCTTGTCGCATCAGCTGAGCATGCGGCCGCATCGCGACAGAACGACCTAACCGCGCTCGCCGCGATGAGTTTCGTGGTGACGGAAACCGGATGCGTCTACCGGCATCTGTTCGACACTGCCTTTGCCGAGATTGCAGCGCCAGAACTTGCCGCCGAAGTCGGCAGCATCGGCGCCATTGGGAGCCTGGTGGCGACTGGTGTCGGCGTGAGCCTGGTGCCGCGGCTGGCCGTTGCCGACGCGCTCGATCGCGGCGAGATCGTCGAATTGCCATGGCCGGGTCCGGCCCGCACGGCGTCGCTGGTCATGATCTGGCGCCGCCGGCGCGTCCAGCCGCCGGCGCTGAAACTGCTGCTGGCGGCCGCGGCCAGGAATTTCGCTGCGCTCAGATCAGCCGGTGACCGCCCTCGACATGCAGAACCGTCCCTGTCGTAAAACCGTTGCCCATCAGAAAGGCGATGGCATCGGCAATGTCGTCCGGCTGTCCGACGCGGCCGACCGGCAGGCGCCTGGCCATTGCATCGAGCGTCTCGTGCTTCTTGTCGCCGGCCACAAAACTCCAGATCGGCGTGTCGACCCAGCCCGGCGAGACGGCGTTGACACGGACCGGCGCCAGCTCGACCGCCAGCGCCCGCACCAACCCTTCCAGCGCAGCGTTGACGGCGGCAACGACCGAGCCGCGCGCCGCCGGCCGGTAGGCGGCAATGCCTGAGGTGAAGGTGATGGAGCCGTTGGCCGAAAGCTGCGGCGCGCCATGCTTGGCGAGCAGCAGCGGCCCGTAGAATTTGCTTTCGACGACCCGCTGCGCCGCCTTCAGGTCGACTGAAGGCAATAGCTCATAGGCGCCTTCGATGTCGGCGGCGGTGCTGACGATATGGTCGAGCCGGCCAATTCGCTTGAACAGGTCAGCGACCTGATCCTCCCTGGCGATATCGGCCGCGACGGCGCTCAAAGCGGAAGGGTTCTGCAGCGCCTCGCCGGCACGCTTGAGCCTGGCTTCACTGCGGCCGACGATGATGACTTCGGCGCCTGAGACCAGGCACCGCCTTGCCAACGCCAGCCCCATTCCGGAGCTGCCGCCAACGATAATGATTTTCGATTTTGCGATGTCTGCCATGTTTCCGTTCCTGTCCTGAACCGCTCCGGGCGAGAGTTCGCAGACCGGCGGCAGGAGTGGAAACGGAAGAAAGCGATAGTGCCATCGGAGGCTCCGATGGCACTATCGTCGATAGGAACCGGCGCCGGCCACTCCGTCGAGTGGCCCGCCTGTCAATGAAGTGCGCTCAGTAGCCGACGGTAAAGCGCTGCTTGATATGCGCCGGCTTTTCGATCTCGTCGGCCATGACGATGGCATAGTCCTCGAAGGAAATGCTGCTGCCTTTGTCTGACGTCAGCAGCGTGTCCTTGCCGATGCGGTATTTGCCGGTCCGCTCGCCGGCGACGAACAGCGCCGAAGGCGACAGCAAGGTCCAGTCGAGATCGTCGACCGTCCGCAGCGTGTCGAGGAAGTCGGCGCCCTTCTGCGCCTCGGCCTTGTAGATATCAGGGAAGGTCGGCGTGTCGACCAGGCGCTTGCCGGGCGCAACCTCAAGGCTGCCGGCGCCGCCGACGACGAGGTAGCGTTTGACGCCGGAAGCACGCACGGCTGCGATGAGCGTATCGGGATCGCTGTCGAGGAAATGCACCGAGGAGATCACCGCGTCATGACCCTTGATCAGGGCGGCAAGGCCATCCTTGTCGAAGACGTCGCCCTTCTTGGCAATCACGCCCGGAAGTGCCGCGATCTTGTCTGGATGCCGGGCAATGGCGGTGATGCTGTGACCGCGATCGGAGAGTTCCTTGAGCAGGCGCGAGCCGACCTGGCCGGACGCGCCGATAAGTGCGATTTTCATGGGGATTTTCCTTTCGTCTGGGGAGAATTTCGTCTGGGGAGAATTTCTGGGACTACGCCGCCTCGATGTGAGCGACGAGATTGTCGTAGCTGCCGAACAGCGCGTTGGCGCCGATCAGGCGCGGCGCCGTTTGGCCGATCACCGCGAGCGCGGGAACGCCATTGGCATGCAGCCGCTGGAACAATGCCCGCCCGCGGCTGACCAGGTCGTCATGCTTCGCCAGAAACGCCTGCGTCGGCGCTTTCAAAAGCTTTGCCGCGTCGCTCATGCCGGCGTCGGCCAGTACCGCGGCGACGCCGTCAACCGTCACAATATCGCGGCCGTCGACGTAGCGGGCATGCTGGATCGCCTTCAGTGCCGCAAATCGCTGGCGCCAGTCGTCCAGTCCGGCGGCGTTGATGCCCATGGTGGCAGCGGAAGAATCGAGCAAGGTGCCGCTGACATTGAGCACATTGTCGAGATAGGCCTGACTGAAGCGCTGTCCGCTCAGCCGCGCGATGCGCTGGTCATTGTCCCAGGCATGGGCGGCAAAACCTGCATCCAGCGGCCGCGCGCCCGCACCGGAGAAAAGCCCCACCGGCAACAGATCGAGTGCGGCCCCGCCGGCGGCCAGTCGATCCAGCATCGGCGTGGCGCCATAGCACCAACCGCAGAGCGGGTCGAAAAGATAGGTTAGGGTTGCATTGGTCATGGCGGCCTCATTCTGTTGCCCGATAGATGACAGCTGGACCGCTTGCGAAAAATAGCGATCAATCATACAAACTGTCTGATAAAATCAGACAATGAGCGGCCTGTGACCGAACTCCTCAATCTCAACCGGCTCGTCTACTTCGCCACCGTGGTGGAGACCGGCTCGTTCACGGCCGCTGCCGACCGTCTCGATGTTGCCAAGGCTGTGGTCAGCCATCAGGTCGGCAAGCTCGAAGAAGAGCTTGGCGCTACGCTGTTGCGGCGCACGACCCGGCGCGTGACGGCGACCGAAGAGGGTCGTCTGTTCTATGACCGGACCGCGATCATCCTGCGCGAGGCGGAGGCAGCCTATGGCGACATTTCGCAGCGAGCGGCGCAGCCGACGGGGACGCTGCGGCTGACGGCGCCGCTCGATTATGGCGAGAAGGTCGTGGCGCCGACCATCGCCGCCTACATCAGAAAATACCCGAAAATGCGGGTCGAGACGATCTTCGACGATGCGGTCAGCAACCTGGTCGACGAGCAGATCGATCTTGGCATCCGCGTCGGCTGGCTTGCCGATTCCAGCAATCTGGCGCGGCGGCTGGGCAGCCTGCAGCAATTCGTCGTCGCCAGCCCGGAACTGGCCGCCAGGCTGCCTGGGGAAGCCAGCCCCAGGCAGGCGAAGTCGCTGCCCTGGGTCGGCAACGCCCAGTTGCGCGGGGTCGGCCAATGGCTGTTCTCGAGGGGCACGGAAACGGTGCTGGCCGAACTCAACCCCGTCGTCAGCTGCGACAAGACACCAGGCGTGCTGTCCTGCGTGCTGGCCGGCATCGGCCTCGGCATCTTTCCGGATTACAGTGTCGCCGACGACATTGCGCGCGGCCGGCTGGTGCGGGTGTTCGCGGACTGGACCTTGCCGTCCGGTGGCATCCATGCCGTCTTCCCGCCGGCGCGCTTCAGGCCGGCCAAGGTGCGCGCTTTCGTCGACCTCCTGGTTGCAGCCGAACGGCGGCGCGCGCGCAGTGCGGGCTGATTTCGGCACCGGCCGGCAATGCCGGCGAGGGAACCTTTGTTCGGCAGGCGCTTTTGGATATGCTGCGATTCCGAACCGTCAGAAGGGGTACTGCCGATGACCACCAAGATCTTTGCGACCTGCATGCTCGCTCTCGCTGTCGGCTGCAGCCTGTCCACAGCGGCTGTCGCCAAAGACAAGCATCGCCATCGTCAGCCAGAACCCGAACGCTACGTCCCCGCCCATCGCGACCTCATCTACGCCCTGTTCGGCGGCCCGCGCTACTATGACAAAATGCTGATCACCACGGCGGCCGGCCCGTGCTCTTACGACCGGGTCGGGCCGGACGCGAATGCGCTGAACAAGGTCAACGATCACCATTGCGGAAAGTAGATTGGTCCCAAAGGCGGGGTCCTGCGTCCCAGGGTTACCGGATGACGGCCGCCGCGAACACGATAGAGACAGTCGATGACCGCTGGTGAGAAATGGTCTCCGTCCGAAAAGAAAGTCGCCCGCACTGCCTATGACGCAGCGCTGAAGGTGGCGCTCGACAAGACGTTGGCTGAACTCAAGAGCAGGGCCCACGTTGCGGCAACGCCTTCCGAAATATGGGATGTCGAAGACTTTCTGCGGCAGCAGCGACGGAAGATCAACCAGATGTTCGACTATCGCTATTCACAGCTAATACAGGTCTTCGCCAATCTCATCCGGCAAGGCTATCTCGAGGAGAATCTCCTTGTTGGCTTGTCGGAAGACAAGCGGCAAACGATCCGAAAATACGCCAGCTGGAATCGCGAAGGGTAGGGGTCCTCTTCGGGGACCTTGGCGCTGCATTCAAACTGGACCATTCACCATCTTCGCGCGCGCCGCGCAGCTCGAGTTCAGCCATGGCGTGCCTCCGTGGCATCGGCTGTCGCGCCTCTGTCCTTGTCGTCCTGCGCCATCGCCAGCGGCGCACCCGGTTCGCCTTCCCACAGGATCAGGCTGGCGGCGCCGATCAGCCCGGCCCGGTCGCCGAGTTCAGCCTGCACGATCGGCACGTCGCGATAGGCCGGCATCGCCCGCTGCTGGATGACCGCTCTGATCGACGGTGCCAGAAGGTCGAACCCGTTGGAAAGGCCGCCTCCCATGACAATCAGATCGGGCGAATAGAGATGAAGCAGGTTGGTGAAGCCGATGCCCAGCCATTGTGCTTCCGCCTCGATCAGGTCGAGAGCGTTGGCGTCGCCGGCCTTGGCAGCCTCTACGACATGCCTGGCCGAGACGTCGCCATCATTTGACAGCCGTCGTAAGAGCGAGCCGTCGCCCGGCGCGGTCAGTCGCGTGGCGCGGCGGCCGAGCGCGGTTCCGGAGGCAACGGCCTCGAAGCAGCCGATGGCGCCGCAAAAGCAGCGGTCGCCTTCACCGGTGATGGTCATGTGGCCGATCTCGGCCGCCAGTCCGCGCCTGCCGTGATAGATGTGGCCATCGGCGACGACGCCGCCGCCAATGCCGGTCGATACGGTCACGAACACCAGCGATCCGCTGCCGCGTCCGGCGCCAAAACGCCATTCGCCGAGCGCCGCCGCATTGGCGTCGTTTTCCAGCCGCACCGGCAGGCCGAAATGCCGCCCCAGAATGTCGATCAGCGGCACATCATGCCAGCCGGCCAGCGTTGGCGGCGCAATGACGATCCCCGCCTTGGGGTCGAGTGGCCCCGGCGCACCGACGCCGATGCCGGCGACCTTTGCCTGCGGGTGTTCCCTAAGCAGCGTGCCTGCCAAAGCGACGATCTGGCTGATCACCGCCTCCGATCCCGCACCGGCAAGCGTCGACGCTGAAGCATGAGCGACGATACGGCCATCGCTTTCGACCAGCGCACCGCGCAGCGCCGTGCCACCGAGATCGAAGGCGAGCGCAAGCTTGGTCATCAGGCGGCGACCTCCAGCCCGTGCAGCCAGGCCATGCGCCGGGCAAGGTCGGGATCGCCGAAGGCCAGCGAGCCCAGCACCACGGTTTCCGCACCTGCGGCGCGCAGCAGCGGCACGGTCTCGTGGCGGATGCCGCCATCGGCGGCGAGCACGATGTCGGCCTCGCGGCCGGCTTTGCGCATCAGCGCGCGCGCCTCGATCAGGCGCGGACACGCTTGATCGGACAGGCTCTGGCCCTTGACGCCGATGGAAGTGCCGAGCAGCGTCACGAACGCCACTTCCGGCAGGAACGGCGTGACGGCCGCGACCGGTGTTTCCAGCCGCAGCACCACGCCGGCCTCGGCCCCGAGTTCACGCGCCAGTTTCACGGCACGCAGACCGGTCTCGCCGTTTTCGGCGTGCACACTGATCAGGTCGGCGCCGGCCTCGATGAACTGGCGCGTCTGTTCCTCGACGATCTCGGCTTCGACCATCAAATGGACATGGACAGGCTTTGCGGTGAGCTTGGCGATGTGCGCCACCAGATCCGGGAAGAACAGGAAGCCAGGGGTGAAGCGGGCATCGGCGACGTCGATATGATGGACATCGGCATGGGTCTCGATGCGCTTCAAATCGCGCTCCATATTGGCGAGGTCGGCCGACCACAGCGAAAACTCGCCGATAAGCCGGTTGCGCGGCAGGGCGGCAATTGCGGCGGGGCCGGACAGGGGCTTGTTCGTCGTCATCGTCTCAGGCTCCGTAGCCGCGCATTGTCTGGCGGTTGGTCTTGACCGCGCCGGCAGGGTCGGCGGCGGCCGTTTCGGACTCTTCCTCCAGCACCAGCCAGCCGTTGAAATTGGGTGCAGCACCAGCGATCTCGATCACCTTCGCCGTGTCACAGACGCCCTTGCCGAGCATCGCCCAGGTTCCATTCGCGTCGACATCCTTCAGATGCACATAGCGGATGCGGTCGCGATAAGTGGTGAGCGTATCCGCCATGTCCTGGCCACCGCGCAAGATGTGGCCGGTGTCGGGCACCCAGCCCACCAGCGAGGCGTCGAGCAGCCCGAAGATGCGGTCGTAGTCGGCGCGGTCGAACAGCAGCGTGTTGTGATGCGAGCTTGGATGCACCGCGACCTGGACGCCGGCCTCGCGCCCGAGCTCGCCGGCTTTGTTGTAGACCTCGGCGGCGATGGCAAACTTGTCGTCGCGCGGCCCGTCGGAAACGATCGTGGCCGAGCCCATCGACACCAGCGCGCCGGGAAAGGCGGCGGCGAAGTCGATCCAGCGTTTGGCGGTCTCGAGGTCGGCGCCGATCTCATCCCTGAGCGTGAAACCGCTCTTGGAGCCGAAGGCGAAGGAGACGAGCGTCAGCCCGGATGATTTCAGCGCGGCCGCGAACTCCTTTGGCTTGCCGGCATAGCGGCCGATCATCGTGTCGGTAATCTCGATGCCGGCATAGCCGCCATTGGCGATCGCCTTGAGCAGATCGTCCGGGCCGCCGGCAAAACGGTCGCCCAGCATTTCCCAGGTAAAGGTCTGGCAGCCGACTTTCAGGTCTTTCACGGTCATCCTTTCATTCCTTGATTCCACCTCCGTTCGAGGGATACCCTACTTGACCGAGCCCGCGGTCATGCCGGCGAGGAAGAACCTCTGGGCAACCAGGTAGATGACCAGGAGCGGCAGCGAGCCGAGCACGCTCATCGCCATCATCTGGTTCCATTCGAAGGCGTGTTGCCCCATCAACAACTGGATGCCGATCGGGACGGTGCGCATGGACGTCGACTTCGTCAGTGTCAGCGCAAAGAGAAATTCGTTCCAGCACAACAGGAAGGTGTAGACCGACGTCGCCACGATACCAGGCAGTGAAATCGGGACGATCACCCGCCACAGTGCGGTCCAACTGGTGCCGCCGTCGACAGCCACCGCTTCATCGAGGTCGCGGGGCAAGGTGTTCAGATATCCCGTCATCAGCAGGATCGCATAGGGCAGCGTAAACACCAGATAGGTCAGGATCAGCGCGACATAGGTGTCGAAGATGCCATACGAGACGACAAGCCCGAAGAAGGGGATCAAAAGCGTGATCGGCGGGATCGTCTGCGTGCTGATGATGAGAGTGTTGAGGCTGCCCTTGCCGCGGAAATTGAAACGGCTGAACCCATAGGCTGCCAGCAAGGCGATCAGCACCGTCAGCACGGTCACCGCTCCGGCGACGAAGTAGCTGTTGAAGAAGAAGCGCAGCTTTACCGGATCACCAAGGATGGCCGCATACGCTTCCAGCGTGAAGGCCTTCGGCAGGACGGTTGGCGGCAGGGCGAAGATTTCGGTATTCGACTTGAACGAGCTGCTCAGCATCCAGTAGATCGGGAAGGCCGCGAACAAGAGGCCTGCGGCAAGCGCGACATGGAGCGCGGCGGTGATCAGCCTGTCTTTCGGTGTGTGTCTTTTCCTCATGTGACTACCGAGCCTTTTGATAGCGGATGTAGAACAGCGTCAGGCCGAGAGAGATCAGCAGGATGACCACGGCGCTCGCCGAGGCCTGCGACAGGTTGTAGCTCGAAAACGCCAGCTTGTACGTGTAGGTGCTGAGGACCTCGGTCGAGTAGATCGGACCGCCACCCGTCGTTATCCAGATCAATGGAAAGACCTGCATGGTCCAGATGAAGTCGAGCAGCGAGATGCTGATGATGATCGGCATCAGCTGCGGAATGGTGATGAAGATCAGCTTCTGGTAGGCCTTCGCGCCGTCGATATCGGCGGCCTCGTAGAAATCCTTGGGAATGCCCTGCAAGCCTGCGAGCAGGCTGACCATGAAAAGCGGGTAGCCCGCCCAGATATTGGCGAAGGTGACGGCGTGCAGCGCGGTCGCGGGCGAGGAAAACCACTCGACCTTGGAACCGATGATGCCCATCTGCATGAGAACGCTGTTGACGACACCGTTCGGCTCAAGCAGCAGGCGCCAGATCACCGCGATAATCACCGCGGTGAACAGCCAGGGCAGTATGTAGAGCACGCGCAGGACATTGCGCAGCGTCGGATTGATGCGGTCGCTGTTCAGCATGAGTGCGAAGAGCATGCCGATGGTCATATGGAAGACGACACTCATGCAGGTGAAGTAGAGCGTGTGCCACAGCGAGGCCCAGAACACCGGATCGGCAAAGATCGCCTGGTAGTGTTTCAATCCGGCAAAGGACGGGTCGCGACGCAGCACCGCGCTGTTCTGGAACGAATAGCCAATCACCGTCACCATCGGCAGCAGCATCAACAGGCCGATTATGAGGAGCGAGGGTGACAGATAGAGATAGGGTGCGACCGCTCGTTTCAGTCGATGGTGGGAGCGCTTCTGCCCGGTCATGTGCGATCCCTGGGATGTGCCTTCAAGAGGAAGGTGCGCTTCAAAAAAAGGTCCATCTCAAATTGCCGATCCGTTGTTGACGGGTGGCCTGGCGAGGCCGGGCCACCCGGTGGAAGATAGCAAACGGGCAATGGGCCGCTCAGAATTTCGCCATCCAGCCCTTTTGAGCGTTGGTTGCGGCTTGTTCCGGAGACTGCTCGCCGGCAAGCATCTTCTGAGCCTCCACGTCGAACTGGGTCATCAGGTCTTCAGCCACCGGCAGGCCCGTGAACTCGTTGGCGAGATAGCCGGTCTTGAAGATTTCGAAAGCCTTGGCGAAAGCCTTGTCCGAGGTCACGAAATCGGGCTTGGCGTTGACGTTGCCCGGGAAGGCGTTTGCAAGCGACACGAGCTTGGCATTCACCTTTTCGCTCATCAGATATTGGACGAGCTTCCAGGCTTCATCCTGATGTTTCGAGGCGGCGGAGATGCCGATGCCCCAGGAGGCGTAGGGAAGGCCGCGCTTGCCGCTGTAGTCCGCCACGACCGGGACCGGGATGAGGTCGAAGTTCAGCTTGGGATTGCGTTCGCGAATAAGGTTCACATGCGCGAGCGAGTCGATCATCATCCCGACCCGATCGTTGACGAATTCCTCGACCTTTTCCTGCTCGGTCTTGGTGGCAATGCCGGGCGAGATGACGCCGGCGTCGTTCAGCGATTTGACGAAGGTGAGCATATCGACGACCGGCTTGCCCTCGAGAGCCGGCTTGCCTTCAACCATCATCGATTGGCCCGAGGCCCAGACCCACGACATCAGGTCGTTCTGGACACCGGACGGCGTTTGCAGCGACAAGGGCAGCACCCAGCCATACTGGTTCTTGTCGGCGTGGGTCATCTTCTTGGCGGCTTCGAGAAACTCCCCGCGGGTCGACGGCAGCTTGGTCACGCCTGCCTGGGCGGCGAGGTCCAGATTGACGAAGACCGGATAGACGAACGAAGCCACGGGAAACATCACCGCCTTGCCGTCCACCTTGATGATATCCGCGACCTGGGTCTTGTCGAACCCGCTCGCATCCATCATCGGGTTCATGTCGGCCAGCGCACCCTGCGCGTTCAGATTGTTCACCCAGGCGCCGTCGAGACCGACGACGTCGCTAAGCGTTCCGGTTGCGGCGCCGACCGAGATCTGGTCTCGCGTGGTCGCATAGGGACCGCTGACCAGCGTCACCTTGATGCCGGGGTTTGCAGCCTCGAAGTCGTTCATGATTGCCCTGAGCGAGCCGGCCGGCAATTCGGGCTCCCACCATTGGGTGAATTCCAGCGTCGTGTCCGCCATGGCGCCGGTTGCACCAAGCAACCATGCGGCCGCGGCTATTTTCAGCATCGCGGGTCGTATCCGAAACATCATTTTCTCCTCCTTCTTCAAGATCGGCCGCACAATGCGGACGATCGTCTGTTCATTCAGAAGCCTTCTTGTATCTTCCGCAGGCACCTCGCTCCCGCCTGCGGTCTTCCGCAGATCTTCAGATCGCCAGATGCGTTTCGGGATCGAAGAAATGGAACTTGGCATCATCCACGGCCAACCGGATTTCCGAGCCGGAGCGGACGGCGCTGATCGGCTCGAACCTCGCCACCGCGTTCGACGCCAGGCCGAAATCGTCCACCGCATCCGGATCGCCGGAGTCCACCCGGACCGCGTCGATGTTCATGTGGACGATCTGTTCGGAGCCGAGTTCCTCGATCGAGGTCACCCTGGCCGGTATCGTCTGAAACTTGCGACCGGATTCAAGGCTGCTGTCATAAAGATCCTCCGGTCTGATCCCGAACACGACCTTGCGTCCCGCATACGACCTCAAGGCCGGCCTGCGCACGAAGGCTGCATCCTGCAGCCGGACGGCGAAGTCGCGAAAAGCGAGCTCGCCGCCCTTCAGGGTCGCCTCGAAAAGGTTCATCGAAGGAGAGCCGATGAAGCCGGCAACGAAGGCGTTAACCGGCGATTCATAGAGCCTCTTGGGTGTGTCGACCTGCTGCAGCACACCGCCTTTCAACACCGCGACTCTGTCGCCCATCGTCATCGCTTCGATCTGATCGTGGGTCACGTAAATGGTCGTGACGCCGAGCTGCTTTTGCAGGCTGGTGATTTCGGCGCGCATTTGCACACGCAGTTTCGCATCCAGATTGGAAAGCGGCTCGTCCATGAGAAAGGCGGCCGGCTCGCGCACCATGGCGCGGCCCATGGCAACCCGTTGACGCTGCCCGCCTGACAGGTTCGCGGGTTTGCTGTCCAGCAAAGACGTCAGCTGAAGAGTTTTGGCGATCTCGTCCACGCGCTTCTTGCGCTCGGCCTTCGGCTTGCCTGCCAGCCGCATCGAAAAGGCGATGTTTTCGGATACCGTCATATGCGGGTAGAGCGCGTAGCTCTGGAACACCATCGCGATGTCGCGGTCCTTGGGCGGCATGTCGACGACGTCGACCCCGCCGATCCGAAGGCTGCCGCTGGTGATGTCTTCCAACCCCGCGATCATTCGCAACGCCGTGGATTTGCCGCAGCCGGAAGGCCCGACGAGGATCAAGAACTCGCCGTCCTTAACCGACAGGTTCAACTGGTCGATTGCGCGAAAACTGTTCCCGTAGGTTTTGCAGATATTCTCAAGAATGACTTCTGCCATATTCCTCCCTCCCAAATATAAGCCCTGATTTTTATGATTCTCCTGGGCTTGTGTTCGCCTGCGAAACGTTTCGTCGGATCGTTTCAGGTCATGCTCCAGCATCCACATGCGCATTTTTCAGGTCGACTGCTGACGGCGCGTTCGCCGATGCCAGGAGTTGCGTGACCTGGTCCTCGGTCGGAAGCGCCTCGCGCCCGCCACGCCCCGTTAACGAAACGGCCGCCGCCGCGGCCGCGAATGCCACCCGGCCCGCAGTGTCGGCTCCGCGCGTCAACACATGGGCATAGGCGCCATGAAAGCAGTCACCCGCGCCTGTGGAGTCGACGACCGCAACCCGGTGCGGGGGCAGGTGCCAGAGACCTGTCTCTTCACGGCCGCGATAGTACACACCTCTGCCGCCATCGGTCAGAACCACCGCGGACCGCGATGGCAACCACAAGGCATCGAGCATCTCGGCAGGCGATCGGCGCCCCGTGGCAGTCCGTGCAAAGCTAAGTGGAAGGATGAGATGGTCGCAGAGCGCGATCAGCCGCTCCGTGGCGGGACCGCTGCTCCATTCGATGTCGCCGAGGATCGCAAGGCCGAGGTCGCAAGCCCGAGCCACGACATCCAGCGACCCGGTCGCATAGCTATCGACGATCAGGACGGTCGCGCGGCTGAGGATATCGTCCGGAAAGTCCGGAGCGGTGCCCAGCATCGCATCGTCGTCATACGCGATGAACCGTTCCCCATCCGAGCCGACGGTGATCCGCGAGTGCACCGGGCGCGCGTCGGGATGGCGTGGCGCGAATGCGGTTTCGATACCGCTTGCAACGAGATCGAGCTGCACCGCGTCGTCCGCGGCACTGGCCAGCCATCCGATGAACCCGGCGGTTCCGCCGAGCCGCGCGACGGCGGCAAGCGCCGTCGCGACATTTCCCCCGAAGGCGCGGGTACTTTGCAGAACCTTACCCTTGCCCGCCGACAATGGCTGATCGACGTAGACGATGTCGTCGATCGCAATAGCGCCGAAGCCGAGGATCGAGGGGATGGTGGGCATCGTTCAGGCACCCGCCTTCGCCAGGGCGTCTTGCGCCGAAAGGCCGTCATGGATGACGCCGCGAAAGGCAAGCGCTGCCTTCTCCGGATCGCCGTGCCCCCAGAGATTGCGGCCGACCACGGCGCCGCGCGCGCCGGCACGGATGGCGTCCGCCGTCTGCTGAAGCGCGCCGAGCAGCGTATCGGTCTTTGGACCGCCCGCGATGACAACCGGCACCGGGCAGGTCCGGACGGTCTCCCGGAACGACTCGAAATCGCCGGTGTAGCCGATTTTGATCACGTCGACGCCGGACTCGTAACCGATGCGCGCCGCATAGGCGATCTCGTCGGGGGTGAAGACGATCTTTGCCCCCTCGGTGAAATCGCGAGGGTAGATATGCGCCACCACAGGCATGCCGTAGCGGGCCGCCGCATTCACCGAATCGGTCAGCCAGCGTATGTATTTTCCCTCCGTCGCGCCGCGCACCGGAATGGCCACGGCCAACGCATCGGCCCCCGCGCGCACCGCGTCCTCGGGCGTTGCGATCAACTCGCTGATGCGATCGTCCGCAGTGAAGCAGCCCGCCTGAATCACCAAGGAAGCTTTGCCCGCATATTGCGGCCACAGATGGCGCGCGGTGCCAGGCTGGATGCTGACGTAGTCGGGTTTGCCCGCCATGACGCGTGCGAGCGCACCCGGCAGGTCGGCAAGGCCGCCTTTGCGCACGTCGCCATAGCCGACGAAGTGGTCGACCGCGCCGCCAAAAAGGTTCCCCGATGGATGCGAGAAGAGGCGCGCGAGGCGCACCTTGGTTCCTAGGCTCATGAGTCCAAAATTCCCTGATCGGTTGATTTAAAAATGCTCGATCCAGTGTTTCCGAAAGAAAAAAGAAAAACAATCTTTCGAAAGCTTTCGAATCTCCATATTTTTCGGTAAGGTGAGCCAAGGCCAGGGCGATTGCCTGGCGCGGGAAGGCAAGGGCAGGGCAATGTTGTCGGAGCAGAGACGCCAATCGATCCTGGGCGAGGTGCAACGCAGCGGACAGGTTCGCATCAAGGACCTGTCGGACGGGTTTGGCGTGTCGGAGGTCACGGTGCGCTCGGACCTCGAAATACTGGACCGCAAGGGACTGCTGACCAAGACCCGTGGAGGAGCGGTGACCCGGACCACCGATTCTACGACGGCCGCGTTCGCCCGGCGGATGCAGACCAACCTCGACGCAAAGAAGCGCATCGCCCGGGCGGCGCTGGACCTGTTCGAGGACAACCAGTCGGTCATCTTCGACGGCGGCTCGACATTGATGCAGCTTGCCATGCAGTTACCGCCGCTCAGCAATGTCGTGGTCGCGGCCACGGCCATGAATATCGTGCAGCATCTTATGCATCGTCCCGGGCTCGACGTTCATATGATCGGCGGCCGGGTCTATCCCGACACGGTGAGCACGCTGATCACCGATGCCGATACGGCTCTCGGCGGCCTGGTAGCGCATCAGGTATTTGTTGGAGCGCATGCGATAGACTCGTCACTGGATGTGGTCGACGTGAACGAAGACATGGCGCGGACGAAGCGAAACCTCGTTCGCATGGCCCGGCGCGTTGTCTTGCTCGCCGATTCGAGCAAATGGGGCGTCAGCGGGACGTCCAAGGCATTTTCGCTGTCGGCCGTCGATGTGGTGATCACCGACGATGGCCTGCCCGGTCCAATACGCGGTGAGCTTGATAGGGTCGGGGCCAAGGTGATCTATGCCTGAAGCCGTCCCGGTCTCTGATGCGCGACGGAAGACGCGCATGACCCACGGGCTTCGCAGCGGCCGTCGGCCGTTTTTCATGCCGGTCATGTTCTCCTCCTCGCGCTGGCGGCCTCCCAATGCGCGCCAGAATTCTCATAAGCTCTATAAAAATTTTACGCGCGTCAACATTTAAAATCCTGTATAGCGGATTGCGGGGGGGCGTGGGAACTGCAACGTTCGTGCAGCATGCCCTTGGCTTCGGAGGAAAGCTGGAAATGCACGGAAAGTCAGAGACAAAGCTCGGCATCGGTGTCATCGGCTGCGGCAACATCTCGATGACCTATCTGCGCAATGCAGCGCTCTTCGGTGGTGTCGAGCTACGCGCCTGCGCCGACATTTCCGCTGACATGGCCGAGCTGCGCGCCAGCGAATACGGCATCCGAGCGATTGGCGTCGACACGCTGCTCGCCGACCCCGACATCGACCTCGTGCTGAACCTGACCATCCCGGCGGCGCATTTCGACATTTCGTTGTCAGCGCTCTCGGCGGGCAAGCATGTCTTCACCGAAAAGCCGCTGGCAACCTCTGCCGCCGACGGCCGCCGCCTTGTCGCCGAGGCCGCGAAGCGCGGCCTGCTGATCGGCTCGGCGCCGGACACATTCCTGGGTGCAGCCGGCCGCCGCGCGCGCCGGCTGATGGATGACGGCGCGATCGGCAAGCCGGTGACCGGCACCGCTTTCATGATGGGACGGGGCATGGAGCACTGGCATCCCAATCCGCAATTCTATTATCAGCCCGGCGGCGGTCCGGTGTTCGACATGGGTCCCTATTACCTGACCGTGCTGGTCAATCTGCTCGGGCCGGTCGAGCGCGTCATGGCGATGGCGACGCGCGGCCAGGAGGAGAGGCTGATCACGGCCGACGGGCCGTTCAAGAACACGACATTCAAGGTCGGCACGCCGACCAACATAATATCGCTGCTCGAATTCCGCTCGGGCGCCACCGTCACCTTCGGCGCCTCATGGGATGTTTTCAGACACTCCAACCATCCCATTGAACTGCACGGCACCGAAGGCTCGCTCAGGCTACCCGATCCCGACACGTTCGGCGGCACGGTCTCGCTGTCGGAACGTGGCGCCGACTGGGCCGATTTCGCCAGCGAGAGCGAATTGTATGGCGCCCGCAACTGGCCCTATTCCGCGCCCGACCGCGCCAATTACCGCATGCTCGGCGTCGCCGATCTGGCGCGCGCGCTGGCCGCGGGCAGAAAGCCGCGCGCCTCCGGTGAGCTGGCGCTGCATGTGCTTGAGATCATGGAGGCGATCCTGGCTTCGGGCGAAAGCCGTGGCTCGGTTGCCGTCAACGGCACGGTCGACCAGCCGCCGCTGCTTGGCGAAGACGAAGCCGCAACCCTGCTTGCCTGACGGAGGTTCGCCCGTGACGCCATCGCCACCGTCCCCGTCGCCCCTAGATCCGGAGGCCCGGCATGTGCTCGAGCTCGGCAGCCAGGCCGGCGCGCCGCCGTTCGAAACGGGAACGCCTGAGCAGGCGCGCCGTGCCTACAATGAAGGCTTCCCGACCCTGCAAGGCGAGCGCGAGCTGGTCGCGTCGATCAGCGAGCGCATCATTGCAGGACCCGGCGGTCCGCTGAGGCTCAGGATCTATCGCGGGCAGGGCGCGCCTTCGGCAGGCGCTCCGGCGCTGCTCTATCTCCATGGCGGCGGCTGGGTGATCGGCAATCTCGACTCGCATGACGAGATCTGCCGCTGGTTCGCGAACGAGGCAGGCGCTGTCGTCGTTTCCGTCGACTACCGGCTGGCGCCGGAACACAAATTCCCGGCGGCAATAGAGGATTGCCGAGCGGCACTTGCTTACATGCAAAGCGCCGCGGACGAGCTCGGCATCGAGGCTGCCCGCATTGCGGTTGCCGGCGACAGCGCCGGCGGCAATCTCGCTACGGTGCTCGGCCTGCTCACGCGGCGGGACAAAAATCCGCCGGCAGCGCAGCTGCTGTTTTATCCCAACACCGATGCCGGGCAGACGACGGACAGCTATCGCCGCTTCGCCATAGGCTTTGGCCTGACCGCCTCGACCATGGCCTGGTTCCGCGACCATTATATCCGCAATGCCGCCGACATCGGCGACTGGCGTACCTCACCGCTGAAGGCGGAAAGCCTCGCCGGTGCGCCGCCCACCTTCATCGCCATCGCCGGTCACGACATCCTCGCCGACGAAGGCGAGGCCTATGCCAGGCGTCTGCAGCAGGCCGGCGTGCCGGTCGTGCTGGAACACTGGCCCGGTCAGATCCACGGCTTCGTCTCGATGGGCCGTCACGGCCCGGCAGCGAGACAGGCGGTTGCCGCCGCCATTGCCGCGTGGCGAAGCTTCGATCCTGCCTTTGGAAAGGCTCAAGCGGACTGACGCATCACCAGGGCCGCGTCGAGGCTGACCTTCGGCGCGACGTTTGCCCTATCCTCGTTGAGCAGAGCGAGCAATGTCTCGACGCTGCGCCCCGCCATGGCGGCAAAATCCTGCGCGATGGTGGTCAGTGCGGGGCAGGTGTAGCGGCTCAGCGGATGGTCGTCATGGGCGGCGATACGCAGGTCGCAATCGGCCTTGCGGCCGATCTTCAGCCCTTTCGCGAAGGCTGCCGCCATCACGCCGAAGGCCAGGCGGTCATTCGCACACAGTATGGTCTTGCCGGGCAGACCTCTGGTCTTGCCCGGCAGGCCGCTGGCCCCGAGCATCTGTTCCATCTGCTCGTAGCCGATGCGCTCGAAATCCCATGTGTAGTCTCGGGTGTTGCCGATAACCACCGGCTCCTGGCCAAGCTGACGCATCGCGGCGACGTAACTGTTCAGGCGCTCCGGCGAATTGTGATTGACATGCGGGATGTCGAAATAGATCGGGGCGTCGCCGGAGCGGCAGAGATAGTCGACGATGGTCGAGACGCTCTGGGCATTGTTGTTGCCGACAAAGGGCGTGCCGCCTTCAAGATAGGTGTCGAAATAGACGACCGGCATTGTCTGGGTCAGCTTCTCCAGCGTGCGCCGGTCCGAACGCAAGCCGAGCGGCGCGATCAGCGCGCCCGAAACTTTCAGCGACAGGATGGTACGTGTCGCCTCCATTTCGAGCTCGGTTGAGCCATGCGAGGAGATGACGATCGGCCAGTAGCCCTCGTCGCGCAGCCGAAGTTCGATGCGGCTGACCATTTCGGAATAGAAGGGATCGGTGACCGTCGGTACGACAATGCCGATGGCGCGGGTGCGCTTGCGGTTGAGGTTGCGGGCAAACAGATTGGGCTGGTAGTCGGACGAGCGCAACGCCTCTTCGATGCGCTTGCGCGTTGCCGGCTTGACGCTGGTCGGATCGTCGAAATATTTCGACAGCGTCGGCCTGGAGACGCCGCAGGAGCGGGCGAAATCCTCCATCGTCTTGTGCGTCATCGGCATTCAATCCCTCGTCTGGCACGCGCCAGAACCTCGGTCATCCCTTGACGCTGCCCACGGTCCTGCAGCCGGGGCGTCCGCCACGCAACGGCAGACGAAATTTACAGGAAACGTCAGTGGGTTCAACGCGAAATGACAGATTATACCGTGCGTAAATTTGTTCAATTGACGAGAAAATTGTCCCGCATCAAGGTCTCGGTCACGATGAGCGCTGAATAGTCCAGGCACCATGACACAACAGATCGATCGGCTTCTTTCCCAGCTATATCGTCGGCTCGATGCCGCCGCGGTTGTGATCGGCGATGCTATCGATCCGCGCTATGGCGACGACCTCTCCGGCAAGGGCGGCGGCCAGCCCGAACTGGTCTTGCGTCCGCGCAACGCCGCCGACGTCGCCGAAATCCTGCGCCTGTGCAGTGGTATCGGCCAGAAGCTGGTCGTCCATGGCGGCCGCACCGGGCTGGCCGGCGGCGCGCGCGTGCAGCCGGGCGAAGCGGTGCTGTCGCTGGAGCGCATGACCGCGGTCGAAGCGCCCGACCGCGCCGCGGCAACCATCATCGCGGAAGCCGGCGCGCCGCTGCAAATGGTGCAGGAAGCGGCCGATGCGTCCGGCCTGATGTTCGGCGTCGATATCGGCGCGCGCGGCACGGCGACGGTCGGCGGCAACATCGCCACCAATGCTGGCGGCATTCGCGTGCTGCGCTACGGCATGTACCGCGCCCAGGTTCTGGGGCTGGAGGCCGTGCTTGCCGACGGCTCGATCCTGACTTCGTTGTGTGGCCTGGCCAAGGACAATTCGGGATACGATCTCAACCAGCTTTTCATTGGCAGCGAAGGCACGCTGGGCGTGGTTACTCGCGCCTGCCTGCGGCTGCATCCCAAGCCCGCCACCGAGGTTGCCGCCTTTTGCGCCCTTGGCTCGCTGGAGGCGGCCATTGCGCTGCTCGACCTGCTCAAGCAGCGGCTCGGGCCCTTGCTTTCGGCCTATGAGGTAAACTTCTCGCCGCTCTACGGCGCCATGATTGCCGGCATGGCCGCGCCGGCGCCGCTGCCTGTCGGCGCGCCCGTCTATGTGCTGGCCGAGATCCAGGGCAGCCAGGCCGAGCTGGACGGCGAGCGTTTCGCTTCGGTGCTGATGCAGGCGGTCGAGGACGGCATCGTCGACGACGTGGTCGTCTCGCAGTCGCCACGCGAATTCCGTGCGCTATGGGATGTGCGCGAAGAGGCTAACCGATTCCTGTTTGCGATCGAGGGAATGCTCGGCGTCGACATTAGCATCCCGTTGGCGGCCATGGCGGATTTCCTGCGCAACGCCGAAGCCGCGATCCACGCCGTCGACAGCAGCGCCGAGATCTACGTCTTCGGCCATCTCGGCGACGGCAATCTGCACTATCAGGTCGACACCACGGAACCGGCGGCCGCCTATGAGATCATCTATCGCGGCGTGGCGGCATGCGGTGGCGCCGTCTCGGCCGAGCACGGCATCGGCCTCGACAAGAAGAAATGGCTGAACCTCGTGCGCAGCGACGCCGAACTATCAGCCATGCGCCGGCTGAAGGTGGCGTTCGATCCGCACAACATTCTCAACCCAGGGCGGATTTTCGATATCATTTGATCGCCAGGAGGATCTAGCTTGCAACTGGCGAGAGCAGCGCGTGGAAGTCGACCGTTCTCATCTGCTCGACGCCGTCCAGAGTCATATTTCCCGCGACATAGACGATGATTGCCAGACCGAGCCAGCCGATCCAGCGATACCTGGCAAGCAGCGCCGCCACCAGCGTCGAGGCGACCGCCATCAGAACCACCGACAGGATGAGACCGAACACCAGCGCATTCATGTCGTGGGCGGCGGCGCCCGCCACGGCCAGCACATTGTCCAGCGACATCGAGACATCGGCGACGACGATCTGCAGGATCGCGGTGCGCAGCGCCTTGGCCGGCCGCGCCGTCGCAAGTGCTGCGGCTTCATTGTCGACGTCCTCGCCGTCGCCGGCCGAGCGCAACTCCTGGAACATGTTCCAGCACACCCAGAACAAAAGCATGCCGCCGACCAGCATGATGCCCGGAATTTCAAGCAGCTGCACCGCGATCACCGCAAAGACGATGCGGATCACCGCCGCCGCGGCAATGCCGGCGATGATCGCCTTCTGCCGCAACGCCTTGGCAAGGCCTGCGGCCGCCATGCCGATCACCACGACATTGTCGCCAGACAGCACAAGGTTGATGGTGATGACTTCCAGATAAGCGGCGACAGTCGTCTGGTCGAAACTCATAGAGCGGTCTCCCCGGAAGGCTCCGGCTGGTTGCGGCGGATCGGACCGATGTCTGCGCAAACGCGAAGACAGCTGATTTGAGTGCAGCCCGGCATTGAAACAAGACGCCAGCGCGGCCAATCGGTCCTCATCCACGGAATTCATCGCCGGGTCGTGATTTCCGACCAGAAATGCCCGTCCCAGAATGCCCATCATGGAAGGGAAGACAAAAGCGTTCCGCTTGCCTATCAATATTGCCGACCAAAGGAGAGACGAGCATGAGCAAGACGGCACTGATTTTCTGGGGCGGATGGGAAGGCCACACGCCGGCTCGCAGCGCCGCTGTCGTCAGCGAGATATTGACCGGGCATGGCTTCGAGGTGCGGACAGAAGAGGGCACATCGGCGCTTGCCGATCCGCAGCTCCCGGCCATCGATCTGATCGTGCCGGTGATCACCATGTCGACGATCGATAAACCGGAGCTGCAAAACCTCGCCGCCGCCGTCAGCGGCGGGACCGGCCTTGCCGGCTTCCACGGCACCATGGGCGACAGTTTTCGCAACGAGCCGAACTATCAGTTCATGACCGGCGGCCAATGGGTCGCGCACCCCGGCGACATCATCGACTACCGTGTCGACATCATCAGCGACGATCCGATCGTCAGGGGTATCGAGGGTTTCGCCTACCATTCCGAGCAGTATTACATGCATGTCGACCCGAGCAACGAGGTGCTGGCGACGACGACGTTCAGCGGTGAGCATCTCGACTTCATCGACGGCGTCGTCATGCCCGTGGTCTGGAAGCGCCGCTATGGCAAGGGCCGCGTCTTCTTCAGCGCGCTCGGCCACACCGCGGATGAGTTTTCCGTCCCGCAAATGCGCACCATCTTCGAGCGCGGCGTGCTGTGGGCCAGCAGAGCGGCCTGACTATTTTTCCCGCATTGCCCGGCGGAAGTTCTGCGTGATCGGCTCGGCGAGGTACGCAAGCACGGTGCGAGCACCCGTCCGGATCATCGCCTCGCTCGACATGCCGGGCAGCAGCTTGCGGCCTTCCAGCTTGGCGAGCTCGCTTTTGTCGATCAACACGGTCGCGGCGAAATACGGTGCCCCGCTGCGCTCGTCCACCATGCGGTCGGCCGACACGATCTCCACGACGCCATCGAGCGGCGGCAGGTTGTAGCGTGCGAAGGCCGGGAAGCTGACGCGCGCGGGCTGACCGGCGGTGATCGTCTCGACATCCTCTGGTTTGACCATGGCCTCGACCACGAGTTGTTGCCCGAGCGGTACGACTGTCATCAACGTCTCGCCGGGTTTCACGACACCGCCCGCGGTGTGGACCTTCAGATCCATGACGATGCCGTCAACCGGTGCGACGACATCGGTGCGGGTAAGCACGTCCCTGGCGGCGCGCTCCCCCTGTCTGAGGTCAAACAACTCCGCCTCGACCTTGGTCAACTCATCGACGGCCTCATTCAGCCGTACAGTGCCGAGGTTCAGGATTTGCATGTCGATCTCGGCCATGGCGCTTCTGGCACGAGCGATTGCGGCGATGTTGGTGGCGCGCTCGCCCTCGAGCTCCTGCTGTTGTCGTCTGAGCAACAGGTTCCGCTCGCGGGTGGTCAGCCCCTTTTTGAGTAGCCTCTCGAGGTCTTTGGTTTCCCCCTCGATCGCCTCGATCTGCTTGTCCTTGGTGACGATAAGCTGCTCCAGTCCCGTTATCTCTTCCTCGGTCTGCTGACGGCGCTGGCTGAGAATTTCCCGTTCGTCCTTCAGATTGTGGTGCTTCGCCGCGAACACGTCGCGCTGCGCGGCCACCGCGTCCCTTACGGCGGCGGCGGGGTTTGCAAGCAACGCCGGATCAAACGCAATCTCGGCCTTGTCGTCACGCTCGGCCCTCAGACGCGCGGCCAGCGCCTCTCGCGTGGCTATCCGGTTCTGGATCAGGTCAAGCTGCGCCTTTGCCTGTGTATCGTCGAGCCGGACGAGAACCTTGCCGGCCGTGACGATATCACCGTTGGCGGCGTTCAGTTCCGCGATGATGCCGCCCTCGAGGTGCTGGATGAGCTTGCGATCGCCGGCGACCTTGACAACGCCCGGCGCCACGGCGGCGCTGTCCAATGGCGCCAGCGCCGCCCAACCCCCGGCGACGCCGAAGAACAGGACCATGATCGCGAAACCGGTAGACGTCACGCCCGCAAGACGCAAGGGTACCGGTTCCAGCAGGGAGGGTGGTGGGAGGGGTAACGGCACGACGTTCATATCGGTTCTCGTTTTCATGCCTGGTTCGCCACGACAGTCGTGCCCAACGTACGCTTTGGAGAGGGACTTGCACCATTGCTGACGCCGATCACGGTGGTGGAGATCTCTGGCGCCGGGGCCGCCGGTATTTGATTGACCTGGCGGATGCGCGCGGCGAGTTCGTTGAAGACACGGTCGCGCGAACCGTAGAGATCTTGCTGGCCCCGGTTGAGAACCAATATCTTGTCAACTTTCTCCATGATGTTTGGTCGGTGCGCGATCAGGATAACGGTCGCGCCCGCCGCCTTGACCGCGCCAAGGGCTGCGATCAATGCGTCCTCACCGTCGCGGTCGAGGTTGGAATTGGGCTCGTCCAGGATAATGAGCGGCGGGTCGCCGTAGAGTGCCCGCGCCAGCCCGATGCGTTGGCGCTGCCCGCCTGACAGCACCGCGCCGGATTCGCCAATCTCGGTGGCATAACCCTTCGGCAGCCCCTTGATCAGTTCGTGAACGCCCGCCAACTGCGCGGCCTTGACCACGTTGTTGAAGACCGCCGGGTTGAGTGTCGCGAAGCGGCAGATGTTTTCGGAGACGGTGCCGGCGAAGAGTTCGATGTCCTGCGGCAGGTAACCGACATGGTGACCACGGTCCTCCGCCGCCCATTGTGCAACATCCATGCCGTCCAGCAAGGCACGCCCCCCGGATGGACGCCAGGCACCGGCCAGTATTCGCGCCAAACTTGTCTTGCCGGCCCCGCTCGGGCCGATCAACGCCATTGCTTCACCGGGCTTGAGCTGGAAGCTGATCCCTTTCAGGATAGGCTCGCCACCCTGGCGGCCAAGCACAAGGTTCTCGGCCTCGAACCTGCCTTTCGGCCGTGGCAGCGGCAGAACCGCTGTGACCTCCAGATGCTGTCCAGCGACTGCGGTGAGACGCCGGTAAGCGGCACGC
Organism: Mesorhizobium sp. LNJC394B00; assembly: GCF_000502555.1. Lineage (NCBI taxonomy): Bacteria > Pseudomonadati > Pseudomonadota > Alphaproteobacteria > Hyphomicrobiales > Phyllobacteriaceae > Mesorhizobium > Mesorhizobium sp. LNJC394B00. The sequence continues at coordinate 288,009 of NZ_AYWH01000007.1, read as the reverse complement.
GCTCCCACCGTCGCCTTCCATGTGCCGATCGCTTGCTCGACCGGGGACAATGCGCGCCCCATCAGGATCGAGGCGGCGATCATGATGCCAGGTGAAGCCTCGTTGCGAAGGACCAGATAGGCGCCAAGACCCAGTATCGCCATCTGCAGGGCCTGCCGGTGACAACGCGCGATGGCCGCGATGACGCCGCCACGATTGGCGGCAAGAACCTGTCCCTTGTTTGCCTCGTCCTGCTGCGCCTTCCAGCCCTCCATCAGTGGCTTCAACATGCCCATCGCCTGGACGACCTCGGCGTTGCGGATTGCCGCCTCAGCCTGCACGTATGCCTGCGACTGTGCGCTTGCGGCCTCGGTCAACGGCCTGCGTGTGATGTATTCGTTGAGCAACGCCAACGCGAACAGGACGATCCCGCCGCCCAGCGCCAACCAGCCAAGCCAGGGGTGCATGAAGAATATGGCGGCGAAAAACAGCGGTGCCCAAGGCGCGTCGAGGATCGGGAAGATGCTCGGGCTGGTGAAGAAATTGCGCACCTGATCCAGGTCGCGCAACGGACGGGCGTTGGCCTGACCGGGCGCCGAGGCGGCATATTCGACCGATGCCGTCAGGAGAACTGGTCCCAACCGCGCGTTCATCCACGATCCGACGGTAGCCAGAAGACGGCCGCGGACCACTTCCAGCCCCGCCATTGTCGCGAGTGCCGCCGCCGCCATCAGCGACAGCATCACCAACGTCTCCAGGCTGTGGCTGGACAACACGCGGTGATAGACCTGAAGCATATAAAACGCCCCGGTCAGCATCAGCACGTTGATGCCGCCGCTGAACCAGATAAGCGGCCGGATGGCGCGTCTGGCCTCTTTCATCACCACCTGCAGGGCAGGGCGCGGTTGTTTGGTTTTCTTCATTGAAACGACGTCCCCCATGCAACTGATCGCGGATGCTGATACGGGGGCGGCGCTGGCCGCCCCCGTCGGTCAGCTGTCAGGCGACGTCGACAAGTATGTGCTGCATGTCTGTCATATCCCCGTCCGCGTCCGCCACCTGGAAGGCGAAGTCGAGACTGGCTGATGGCGTCTCGGTCACGGTCGTGCTGAAGGCGATGTCCACGATCTTCAGCACGTCGTTGTCGGTGCCGTCGAAGTTCACCAGGCTGCTGGTCGCATTACTCCCGCCGGTCGCGCCGGTCGCCCTGTTCAGGTCTATCGCCGTGCCGTTGCCGGTGATCCCGTTACCCGACTGCATGATCTGGACACCTTGCAGCAAGTACTCTTCGCCGGCTGCGTTGTAGTCGTTCTGCTCGATGATCACGAGGCCGTCATTGTTGTCGAGCGTGAACTCTGAATTGTAGGGGGACGGGACCTGACCCATCTTGTAGATATCGCCGTTCGACACGTACATAGCCCGCGTGATCGAGGTGTCGTCCGCGGTGCCGAAGATGTTGTCGGCACCGTTGTCGGCCAGGTTGAGGATCAGCATCAGGTCCTCGCTGTTGCCGATGCCGTCGAACTTGATGGCCATGCTGCCGGCGAAGGCCGAGGTCTGCGGCGTTTGCAGCACCTCGGCTGCGATACCGACGTTGTTGTCGAAGAACCGCAACGTGAGCAGTTCGCCCTTCTGGATCGTGTCACCGGCCACACCGTTGGTGGTCTGCGTCGCAGACACCCAATCCTCGTGGTTGTTGGTGACCAGATCGCCGGGGTTCCACGCTTTGTCAGCGGGTGTCGCGTTCGGGCCGTCACTGTCGCCGGTCGTGTTAAGACCGAACCCGGTCTTGTTGGTGACCGAGTTCGCCGTGAACTGCACGAAGAAGTCTTCGTCAGCCGCCGTGTTCGGGTCATCCGCCTGCAACTTTTCCAATACGATCTGCGGGTGGCCTGTGTTGCCCGTGGGCTGCTTGGACAAGAGCTCACTGGTGTGGACAAGGTCGAAGCTGAAGCCTTCGAGCGGGTCGGTCAGGGTGATCGTATAAGTGTCCAAAACCTTGTCGAAGACGAGGGTGCCGCCCGCCGTGCCTGTCTGGACGTTATCCGCAGGGTCCTTGTCGTAGGTGAAGCTGAAGTTGAACGTCGCGGAGGTGTCGGTCTCCGTCGCGAGCGTAACGTTCGGCGTCAGGATACTACCACCGCCGCCGCCGGTGATCGTGCCGGTGAGCCCGATCTGGGTCCCCAACAGACCACCATCGGTATCGACAAAGTCGCTGATGCCCGCCAAATACTCTGCGGCCGTGTGCTTGTCCGTCATATCGTACCCGAAGTTCCCGCTGGCCGTCTGGCCTGCCGCGTTGCCCAGATGCTCGGGGGTTTGGATGCCCGCAGTAATGGGATCAGCGTCGAACGGTTTCGTGATCGTTGGGTCGGTGTCGTTGAAGGTCAGCGATAGCCCACCCGAGCTCGTGCTTTGCTGCGAGACGACGTCGGCATCGCCGTCCGTCACCGTCACCGTCGCCACCACGTTGATCAGGCCGNTGCGTAGCCCACATCCGTCGTGTAGCCATCGACCGCGCTTGCCGTGAAGGACGGCGGCGTGATCGTCACCTGGCCTTGCCCGCCAGCCCCGCTCGCCTCGACCACCTCGGCCGCGCCAACCGTCACCGGCGCCGTGATCTCAAGTGTCGGATCGGTGTCGTCGAAGGTCAGCGACAGCCCCGAACTCGTGCTTTGCTGCGAGACGACGTCGGCATCGCCGTCCGTCACCGTCACCGTCGCCACCACGTTGATCAGGCCGTTGAGGTCGAGCGTGTTGTCCTCGTTTGCGCCTTGCGGCGCGTTCGAGTGCTCAAGCGCAACCAGCGACGTCAGCGTCACCGTCGTGCCCGATAGCGTCACCGTGAACGCTGTCGCATCGAGCGAGGCATTGCCGTCGCTGTCGTACTTGCCCGAGATCTGGGTGGCCGAGTCGACCACCAGCGTGNAGCCCCGCTCGCCTCGGCCACCTCGACGGCGCCAACCACCGGCGCGGCCGTGATCTCGAGCGTCGGATCGGTGTCGTCGAAGGTCAGCGACAGCGCCGAGCTCGTGCTTTGCTGCGAGACGACGTCGGCATCGCCGTCCGTCACCGTCACCGTCGCCACCACGTTGATCAGAGTGCCGAGGTCGAGCGTGTTGTCCTCGTTTGCGCCTTGCGGCGCGTTCGAGTGCTCAAGCGCAACCAGCGACGTCAGCGTCACCGTCGTGCCCGAGANTGATCAGGCCGTTGAGGTCGAGCGTGTTGTCCTCGTTTGCGCCTTGCGGCGCGTTCGAGTGCTCAAGCGCAACCAGCGACGTCAGCGTCACCGTCGTGCCCGACAGCGTCACCGTGAACGCCGTCGCATCGAGCGAGGCATTGCCGTCGCTGTCGTACTTGCCCGAGATCTGGGTGGCCGAGTCGACCACCAGCGTGATCGCATGGTTGCCGTCCGTCGTCACCAGTCCGGTCGCCGCTGCGCCCGCCAGGGCGAGTGCGTAGCCCACATCCGTCGTGTAGCCATCGACCGCGCTTGCCGTGAAGGACGGCGGCGTGATCGTCACCTGGCCTTGCCCGCCAGCCCCGCTCGCCTCGGCNCGAGTCGACCACCAGCGTGATCGCATGGTTGCCGTCCGTCGTCCCCAGTCCGGTCGCCGCTGCGCCCGCCAGGGCGAGTGCGTAGCCCACATCCGTCGTGTAGCCATCGACCGCGCTTGCCGTGAAGGACGGCGGCGTGATCGTCACCTGGCTATGCCCGCCAGCCCCGCTCGCCTCGACCACCTCGGCCGCGCCAACTGTCACCGGCGCCGTGATCTCAAGTGTCGGCCCGTCGTCGTCGAAGTTGATGAAGGAGCCGACCTCTTCGGTATGGGCGTTGGTGCTCGTCGTCAAGAAATGGAATTCGGAGATGTCGCACCCTTCATTTGAATCGACACCCTTGACCGTCAACCGGTCCATCGGGCTGCCGGTGGTGACATCGACGGTGGTGGTGTTATCGAGCCCGGTGATGGTAACGGCGTTCCCGGTCCCGCTGAGCCCAGTGATGGTGACGTTGCCGCTGCCTGTGGCATAGGTGCCATCGGCGGTGATGAGGGACGCATACCCCGATGTCCCCGTCAACTTGATGCCGGTGATGTCCACGGGGTTGGTCGTGGTGCCGTCATAGAAATTTGTGCCTTGATCGTTGCCCGTATTGTTGAAGGCGCTGATTTGGACGTCCACACGATCATTCGGATTGGAAGGCGTTACCTGGCTGATCGTGAACCCGGCCTGCGTGATGGTCTCGATATGGCTGCCGTACTGGATTTGCGCGGCACTGCCCGCGGCCAGAGTACCGCCGGTCACAAAATCGACCTGCAGTGTTTCGTTCGGATTGATGCTCTGGTTGCCGACGCCGAAGCCCTGGGTACTGACGTTGGCGGTGCCACCGTTCAAACCGATCACCAGAAGCTGCTTGGAAGCGTCATTGGCCGAATTGATCAGGTAGAAATCATTGTTGCCGGGCGCGGCCGCCGAGCCCAGGAAACTAGCCACGGAGGTCCCGGTGACCGAGGCGAACACCATGTCGGTCAGATCGATGCGGTCGTCCGGGTCGGTCGCGTCCGGATGGAGCAACGGCACATACTGGACCAGGTACAAATCCGCATTGGTGGCGCTCGTGGGATCCAGCCCGAACGAGAAGGCGAGCGCCCCGCCCTCATCGGGCTCGTCTGTCGGGTCGGAGGTACCAATGACGCCGATCACGACGTTTGGATCGGTTGAGTCCTGGAACAGCCAGACATAATTGCCGTCGACCGTCTGAATACCGCTGTTTACGCCGTCGGTGGTGGAAAACGGAGTCCCAGAGGCGCTCTGTGTGAGAACGAGCCCGGTGATGGTTTCCCCTGCGCTCGCTGTGGCATGCACGAAGTCGCCCTGGGAGGCGACCTCCAGCGCGGTGCCGAGAGTCAGGAGATATTGCAGCGTGGTGTTGGTGTTGCCAACCGGCTCAATATCGTCGTCCGTATGACCGATGCTTTCGTCGATGATGATGTCTTGAGCTGTGATGTCGAGTGACATGGAGATTCTCCCCTTTTTCAATACATCGAGAAAAGGGTATTCACCCCCCACCCGATGCCGGATGCACCTACCCCAGGGCATCCGCTGACGCGCAGAATTGCGGCCTTTTATCCTCCATTGTGCCGCTGACGCCGAGCACGCGTCCATTCGCGGTTCGATAGTGTTATGGTGAATGCCCCTACCTGATCGAACGATATACATCCTTCGATAGACCGGGCCGCGACAGGCGCTCGCGGGCAACCGTGTTGGTTTGGTGGATGGATCGATATGCCGTGGGTTTCCGGCCTGTTGCCGGTATCCTGTCGACGCAGTGCCAGCTGACCGAAGGGAGGGATCAAAGCCCGCTTTTGTGGCCTGGTCCCAGATGGTCGGCGCCGTCGCCAAAAGTCGCCCAGGCGAGTTCGGCCCTGCTGCCGAGGCGCAGCTTCTCGTAGACGTGATGCAGGTGCATCTTCACCGTGCCTTCGGATACATGCAGCCGCTGCGCGATGATCTTGTTGCGCAGGCCGCGTGAAACAAGGCCGGCGACTTCCGTCTCGCGTCCGGTAAGCTTCGGCGCGGGGTTAGGCAGCGGTCTTGGCGTCAGCATATGCTGAAGGATGTGGTTGTCGACCCACTTTCGGCCGGCTGCCACCGCATTGACGCATTCGACAAGGTAACCGTGGCTGACGCCGTCCATCAGCAGGCCGTCGGCATCGAGCCCGGGGATTTCGTTGAAGTCGAATCCGCCGTTTGGCTGCAGGATGTAGATGATGCCCAGAGGGCTGCTGGTGGCTCTCAGCCTTGCGGAAAGACCGGCTGCCTGCCGGTCCGCAGCATCCAACCCAATGATGACAAGATCAGGCCGGTGGCGCTCCACCAAGGGGAGAACCTCAATCGTGTGGTGGCATTCTGCGACAACGCTATGTCCCGCCTTACGCAAAACCCACTCAAGACCGGCGAGATAGACCCCCCGCGGGTCCGCTACAACCAGGGCAGACATGTGAACACCGTCCGTAAAAAACGCAACGAACTTTGTTTAATATGTCAAGAAACCAGAGCTTCGGTCGATTGTCAAGGAGTTGCTAATATTGTAGTATATTCAAGGCTATGAATGGCATTTTTTCTGCGTTCGACAGGCCCGCCGAAGCGCTCGTGATCACGCAAGGCGCCTCTGGATTTGACGCCTGTTAAGCTGCCAGTGATGACGGATTTTTGAGCTGTCTTCTCCCCTTGGGCAGACAGGCGGAGCTACTCGCAAAGTCAAATCATATGTTCTATGCTCGCTGGCATCACTGCGTTCGACAGCCGTGATCGGAACTGAGGTCTGTTGTCCTGAGGCGGGGCATCAATGTTCGAGGTCGGCGGATTTTTTCGGCAACGAATGCCGTTCTCAAAGGGCCGGCGCATCGTCGGCGCCCTTGCTCTCGTCGCCGCTGTATTCGGGCTGTTGCTGCTCGCACCGGAAGTGGCGAACGCGCAGCTGAACTGGACGCTCGATCCGGCGAATTCGACACTCACCTATCAATCGGTGAAGAAGAACACCATTGTCGAAACCAACAAGATCAGGAACCTCTCGGGCACGCTGACATCGGATGGCGCCGCCAAGGTCACGTTCGACCTCAACTCGGTCGACACCGGCATAGACCTTCGCAATGTCCGCATGCGCTTCCTGTTCTTCGAAACCTTCAAATTCCCGACGGCGGAAGTGACGGCGAAAGTCGATCCCGCCGCTTTTGCCGATCTCGCCACCAAACGGCGCATGAGCGCGCATATCCCGTTTCGCCTGAGCCTGCACGGCGTCGACAAGGACCTTGAGGCCAATGTCGTGGTCACCATGATCACCGACAGCATGGTGTCGATCGCCTCGGAGGCGCCGGTCGCCGTGCATGTCGAGGATTTCGGCCTGTTGCCCAACATCGAAAAACTCCAGCAGGCGGCCAATGTCAGCAGCATCGTCCCGACGGCTTCGGTGTCGTTCGACTTCGTCTTCACCGCTGATGGGGCCAAGCCGGCGGCGGCGCCTGCCGTCGCGGCCGCAGCCCCAGCCGATGCCGGGCCGGTCGCCACAGATGCAGGCAAGACGTCCTTCAGCGACGATGAATGCCTGAACAGGTTCGAGGTGCTGTCGCGCACCGGCGCCGTCTATTTTCGCCCAGCCAGCGCTCGGCTCGATGAAAAGAGCCGCCCACTGCTGGCCGAGGTGGTCGGCGTCGTCGGCAAATGTCCGAAACTGAAGGTCGAGGTTTCGGGCCATACCGATTCCGACGGGTCGCCGACGGCCAACAAGAACCTGTCGGAACGGCGCGCCAAGGCGGTCGCCGACGCGATCATCGCTGCGGGCATTCCATCGGCGCAGATCACGGCTTCCGGCTATGGCGAGGAAAAGCCGGTGGCGCCGAACGATACGCCGAAGAACAAGGCGCTGAACCGGCGGATCGAGTTCTCCGCCACGCCGCTCGCCAACTGAGCCGGTCCTTAACTGAAAAGGCCCGTCAACCGAAAAGGAATCCGGTGCGTTTGGACATGATTGCAAGTTGCGGCAACTTCATGCGCGGCATCGGCCTCGCGGTGCTGGCGCTTGCGTTGACCATGACCATTACCATGACCGCGGCCAGTGCCGAACGCCGCATCGCCCTGGTGCTCGGCAATTCCCATTACCGGAACGCGCCGGTGCTGCCCAATCCGGTGAACGATGCGCAGGCAATGTCCGATCGCCTGAAGGGGCTGGGCTTCGAAATCGTCTCCGGCCTCGATCTCACCAAGGCGCAGACGCAGGAAAAGATCGCGCAATTCGCCAGGCAGGTGCGTGGCGCCGATATCGCGCTGTTCTTCTATGCCGGTCATGGCCTGCAGGTCTCGGGCAGGAATTACCTGCTGCCTGTCGATGCGGCGCTGGAGGACGAGGCCTCGCTCGACTTCGAAGCCGTGCAGGTGGATTTCATCCTGCGGCAGATGTCGCGCGAGACCAGCATCAGGCTGGTGTTCCTCGACGCCTGCCGCGACAACCCGCTCGCCGATGTGCTTGCCAAGGAGACTGGCGGCGACAGCACGGCAAGCAGCGGCCTTGCCGAAATACCGATCGAGAATGGCGGCGCCGGCACGCTGGTCGCCTTCGCTGCCAGTCCCAACCAGCTCGCCTATGACGGACCGGGCGAGCACTCGCCATTTTCGGCGGCGCTGCTTGCCCATATCGGCGAGGTCAACGTCTCGATCACCGAGGCGATGAACCGGGTTACGTCGGATGTGTTCAAGGCCACAGCCGGACGCCAGCGGCCCTGGATCAACGTTTCGCTGACCACCGATGTCGTGCTTCACAAGGTCGATCTCAAGGCGCCGCTGATCGTCGGCGATTCCGGCGCGGCTGCGCCCGAAGGCGATACGCAGGCGCGCACCGGCGCGGCCGCCAATCCGCCGGGTGCGGACGCCGGCGAGCAGGCGCTGGAACAGCTGCGTGAGGAAATTCCGAAGCTGGGCTCGGACGCGCCAGTCCTTTTCGACGTTCCGGTCAATTTTGGAGACCCGGCGATCGACGGCAAGAGCATCGCCCAGCTCATCCAGGGAAAGCCGCACTTCAGTCCCGTCGAGGGCCTGGAAAAATCCGTCTGGGACAACCAGTGCAGCAACTGTCATCAATGGACCGAGGAGCGGCTGTGCGACCAGGCCAAGACCTACGTCACCAATGACGTCTCGGTGTTGCGCCTGCAACACCCGCTGGGCACGCGCTTCAAGGTGGCGCTCGGCAAATGGGCGCAAAACGGCTGCAAATGAGGCCGCCAACAATGGGTTGGATCAGATTTCAATGAAATCTCATCACGATCCAGAGCAATCAGGCTCGGCGCAGCGCCTCGGTTTCGGCCAGATGGATGCCCATTTCGACAAAGGCGGTGAGCACGGAGAAGCGGTCCGCCACCGCAACCCGCGCCAGTCCGGCCAGTATGCCGGTATTGACGGCATGCGCAGCCGGCAGCGGCCGCAGCCCCGACCCGTTCTGCGCAGCCAGGCCGCTGATATGCCGTTGCGCCGCGAGCGCGATCCAGCCGGCAGGCGTGTGCTGCTGCGTCATCGCCGCCCCGGCGACAGCCTCCCGGCGGGTTGCATTGTTGGGGTCGCCGACCCAGTCCTGGATCAGTGCCAGCGTTGCGAGATCCTGCTCTTCGAGCAGTTCGGTCAGATGCCCAAGGCACTCGTGGCCCCACCAGATTGCGGCCCGGTCAGGCAGGAGATAGGCGCAAAAGGTAATCGCTTCCTCGGGGATGCGCCCGGCCATCAGCCGGCGGCAGAACTCGAGCGAGGGTTGGTCGGTCGGAACGGCCGTCATGTCCCGGGCGACAGCCGTGTTCGCGGCGAAGAGATCGCGTGCGGTCTGGAATCGAAGCCCGTTGGCCATCGCTGCTGTTGTCCTCCCCCAGGCCTCACTCAACCCGCCTGCGAGGCGCGGGTCAAGTCTGTCGACCACCACATGTCCATGACGTTGTTCACAGACAAACGCCTCACGGTTTGGTATATTCCACAGCCGACCGTGATCTCGACAGATCATTGTCGAACAGGAAGAGTTGGCCCGGATCCATGGATCGGGCCTGAGTGAAAATCGGATGCTCGAAACGGGAGTAACCGTTATGCAGCGGCACATTTCAGTCTTGGCATTGGCGACCGTGCTTTTCTCGACTCACGTCTATGCCGACCCACTTCAGAAATCGGAAGACATTGTGAAGTTCTTTGCCGGCGCGATCGATCACGGCGCGGCACGCGGGATCTGCGTCGGCACCGAGGACGAGTGCAAGAGCAAGACCGGCCAGAAAGACAAGCCGCCGGAGAAGACCGGCCTCGACATGCTGATCAATTTCGGCCTGGATTCGTCCGAGCTCGACGCCAAGGCGCGCAGCGAACTCGACGAGTTCGCCAAGGCGCTGAAGGACGATCGGCTGAGCAAGCTGTCCTTCGTCGTCGAAGGCTATACCGACGCATCCGGCTCGGCGACCTACAATGAGGGGCTGTCGCAGCGCAGGGCGCAATCGGTCACCGCCTTCCTCGAATCCAACGGCATCGAATCCACCCGCATCAAGGCGGTCGGTCTCGGCGAGGCCAATCCACGCAATCCCGATCCCTACGATCCCGTCAACCGGCGGGTCGAGATGCGGATCAAGGCGCAGTAGCTTCGCCGGCTGCGTCTTCCGGCCGTCGTCAAACACAACGCCGCGCGTCCAACGGACACGCGGCGTTTTTATTGTTTGACATGATCGATCAGTTCTTGAGCACGCCGCCGACCGCTACGCCGGTGCCGAAGATCAGCGCCTTGGTCAGGAAATCATTATTGTCCCGCGGCGGCGGCTCATCCTCGCGCACGACCTCGCGGTTGCGCCTTTTCTGCACGAACTGCTGTTGTCGGCGCGGCTTCTGGGCGTACTGCTTCTTGCGTGGCTTTTCCGCCACCGGCTTCAGCGTGCGGGCCTTCTGCACCACCTGTTTTTTCGGCTTGTCCACGCCGGCCTGGTCGGCCTCATGCTTGGCACGCACGGCCTCCATCATCGGATCCGTCTGGATAACCAGGAACGCCAGTTGCTCGCGCGTCAGGAAAGTGGTCGGAGGCAGCCCGTTCCCCTCTTGCCAGTCGCCGATCGCTTGCCGGGTCTTGGCGCCGATATTGCCGTCGACGCGGCCAAGCTCGTTGCCCAGCGCCTCGACGCGCAATTGCAGGTCGATGCGGCCCTGGCGATCGAGACCGATCGCGTTCTCCGTCGCCTCGGTGCCCAGCACCTTCTTCATGTCGTCCGAAATGCCTACCGAGGTGCGCACGGCAGAACCCGAGTTCGCTTCTTCGGCAGCAAGCGCGGCGACTTCCCGTTCCTGGGCTTTCGGATCGTTCAGCGCATCGATGTTGAGCCGCGCCACCGTGGCGAAGCGGCCATTCGGGAACTGTTCGAGATAGGCTTCGTAGAATGGCGCGGTGTTGCGCTTCGAGGCCTCGTCCCAAAGCCGCTGCTCGACTTCCCACGAAGGCGGTTCGCTGGTGACGGGGGCAGGGGCGGGCGCTGTCGCGGCGTTCGCGTCATCGGCGGCCGGTCTTACCATCGGCGCGGCTTGGGCGGCCGGTTTGCCAAGGAAGACCTCGCGGCCCAGCGATGCGTTGTGCCATGGCCGCTGGCGGCCTTGCGTGGTCTCGGCCACTTCGCCGCGCACCCGCGTCAGCGCGCTCTGGATCTCGACGCCGGGTTCGGTCAGGTGCCTGGCGAGCGCGGTCGAGTAGGGGCTGTCGACGCCGTTGCCGTCAAAGGCGATGGCGCCCGGGTCGGTGGCATAGGCAATCAGGATGCCGCCGGTGCCGACGCCCTCTGATTTAGGGTCGATCGGCGCCAGGCCGGTGCCCAGCGCGGTGGAGCGGGTCTTCGGCATCGCGGCCGCCAGTGTGCGTGCCAGCGGATTGTCGCGGCAGGCATCGAGGATGATGACGCCGACCGCCGGGTCGGGTGGCAATGCGGCCATGAAGTCGTCGATCTGGACGGTGCGGGTCTTGAGATAGGCAGGTGACGTCAGTTGGGCGTCGACCGGGATCAAAAAGTTCTTGCCGTCCACCTGCATGCCGTGGCCGGCATAGAAAATGACGGCGAGGTCGGCATCGTAGGACTGCTCGGTGAATTTGCTGATCAGGCTGTGCATGCCGGCATTGTCCTGGTCGACGCCCTCGATCACCTCGAAGCCGGCATTGCGCAGCGTCGATGCGATGAGATGCGCGTCATTGGCCGGATTGGGCAATTCGACGGCATGGACGTATTTGCTGTTGCCGATGACCAGCGCGACGCGTTTGACGCCACCGGCATCCGGCGCCGCCGCCTGGACGGTGCCAAGCGCGGTCAGCATTAACAGAAAAAATCCGCTCAAAAGAACGGCAAACGCTTTCATGGGATCGGCCCTCCGCCCCAATGGGGCGCGTTATTGATGGCTGCGCATGCTAAATTTCACCAGCGACTGTATCGCTTCTGCCAAAATGGCTGTTGGGCGTATGTGATCCCAGCCACAGTTTTGGTTCACAAGGACCCAAAAACCTTCCCAAATATCCGCAAACATACCATTCGCCGGCCTCAGAACCAATCGGCTTGGCGAAAGCCGGGGCGAACTGCCAGCTCTAGCCCGGCTCAAGAGTATTTTGGATCGAGCCGACCAGTGCCGTTATCGCCTGCTTGTATTTTTCGAACTCCGGCGATGTCTGGCGGACTTCCGTCGTCGTCTGCTGGCCCGCATCGGTGGTGGTGGGCGTCGGCAATTTGCGGCCCATCTTCCGTTCCGCCCAGTCGACGACGTAGCTGGCGGTCTTGCCGGCAAGAAACGGGTTGGCCTGGATAACGGACGAGCCGAGCACGGCGCTCAACTGCGCCGATCCCGGCGACGCCAGCACCTGATGGGCGCCTTCCATACCGAGGAAATGGCAGAGATAGAGCCGGCCGGCGGTGATCTGGTGGCCACGCGCCTTGAGATAGGCTTCGCCCTCGCGCGCCAGATTGCGCACCATCTCACGCGAGATGGTGGCGTCGTAGCGCAAAGCGAGCAGGTCTGCGGTCGACAGCGAGCGCGCCAGTTCGGGACGATAGGTGTTCATCATCCGGATCCAGGTCTTGGATATGAACTGGCCGGCGCCTGTCGCCGAAGACAGCGGGTTCTTGGCCCGCGCGCTACCGCCCGATTCGACGTGGACGATACGGTCGGTCAGGGTTTCGACGGCGGGATCGCTGGAAGTGACGGCGATTGCAGCGGTCACTGTTCCGAGCGGATCGATCGCCTGACCGCTTTGATAGAGTTCGAAATGCAAATGTGGCCCGGTCGACAGGCCGGTGGTGCCGATATAGCCGATGATGTCGCCGGCCTTCACCTTGGTGCCGACACCGCTGGCAATGGCGAATTTCGACATATGCGCGTAGCGCGTCTCGCGGCCGCCGCCATGGGCGATCTTGACCACATTGCCGTAGCCGCCGCCGTCGCCCTGGAAGATGATCTCGCCGTCGAAGGCTGCGGCGATCGGGGTCCCCACGGGTGCTGCCCAGTCGACGCCTTTGTGGATGCGAACAACGCCCAGGATCGGATGCTTGCGTGGCCCGAAGGTCGACGTCATGACACCGTTGACCGGCGTCACCATGCCGTTGGCCACCGTCAGCGAGCGCACCTGGTCGTCGCCCGAGACGCAGGAAAACTGGCCGTCGCTCTGCTGGAAAACGAAACAATCCAAGCTCTTTTGCGTGCCTTGGATACCGACATAGAGTACCCGTCCGTCGGTCTCGTTCTTGCCGCGCGGCGTCTGCGAATAGATCAGCACAAGACGCTGGTCCTCGCTGGCGAAAGCATCCAGATCCTGTCCCCGCGACAGATACATGATGGCTTCGCCGATGATGCCGCTCGGCACATTGTTGCGGGCCGCCGTCGAATAGATCGCGTCGAGCAGGCGGTATTGCCGTTTCTGCGTGCCTTCGGTCTCGGCGCCCGAATAATTGAACAGGTCCTCGCGCACCCACGGGTCGACGCCCGACACGAAGGCGCCGGCCGCGTTGCGTGTCAGCGTGCCGACAAAGACGTTCCTGGCGTAGATCGAGACCTGCATCAGCGACATCGTCGTGGTCTCGCGCGTCGGCCTGAAGCCGCGCATCGCCACGACATAGCCAGGCTGCAGGCCGTCCTTGTCGAACAGCGCCTTCAGCCCCTCGCCGGCAAGCTTTGCGTCGTCGGCGGAAAAATGCGCATCGAGCGCCACGCTGTCCAGGCTGCGGTCGTTGAGGATTTTCACGAAAATGTCCTGGGTCGCCTCGAAGCGCTGGTATTCCGAGCTGACGGTGGCAACGCTGGTGTTGTTTTCGACCGGTGTCTTCTGAAAGGCGGGGAGTGCTGCTTCGCCCTCATCGATGGTCTCGCCCCAGCCGGCCTCGGGGTCATCGGCCGCCGCCGATGCACCCGGAGCGACCTGCGGGTCAGGAGCTGGGCCGGAGGCCGCCGGAGCCCCGTCCGCGCCGGGCGATGGTTGAAGATCGTTCTGCAGGTCATTCTGCGGATCGCTGGGTTCGGCGGGTGGCGCGACCGCGGTCTTCCGCTGCGCCTGAAAGAAAGCGAAATCCTCTTGCGTCGAGGGGATCGTCGTCATGAATTTTTCGCTGGCGCTCAGCATCACGTCGGAGAGAACCATGATCTGAGGGGAGATGCCGGCCTGGTCGAGCTCCGCCGGGCGCGGCATCCCGCGGCTCTTGGCAGCGCCCGCCTCCGGCGCCAGTGTGATCCACATCGGGTCGCCGGCAAGGTCGATGATGGCCGGCACGTAGACCGATGCGTCGGCCGGCACGTCGTCCGAGCCTTCGACGGCGTGCAGTTCCTCGTCTTCGTCGCCGAACGACCAGTAGTCGGCGGTAAGATAAAAGCCGGTGGCAATCGCGGCGAGGACGATTGTCGCCAGGCCAGCCGCCAGCCCGAGCCAGATCCTGCGCCTGCGCAGCGCGGCGCGCGCCTGCTTCTTTGCCTTGAAGCTGGTGTCGATGCTGTGCGTCACGGCGCGCTTCCGGTCAGGAAGAAGGTCCAGCGCACCTGTTCCTGGGTGTCGACTTCGAGAAACTTCGCCGCGATATGGCCGCGCTGCCAGCATTCATCGATGCCGCGGATCGAGAACCGCCGCCGCTCGATGCACATGTCGGTGGAGCCTGCCAGAATGGCGTGGCCGAACACATCCGTCGCGTAGATGTAGATGTAGCGGTTGGTCAGCTCCTCGCGGATGACGTTGACGCATTGATTGGCGCCGATGGTCCACCAGCCATCGGTCTGGTCGGCATCGTCGACCTTCTGGCCGACGGCAAGATTGACGACGTCGAGCGTCTGGTTGCAGACGGTGAATTCGGCGCGCGCTTGCCCGGTGGAAAGAATTGCCAGCAACAGCGCCGCGACCGCGCTCGCGGCGAGCTTCACCCGCACGTTCCGGGCAAGCAGGACGGGATCTCGGCGACGACGTTGCATCGGCGTCGGTGCTAGCCGCCGAGGCGGAAATATTTGGCGGTCGCCGAAAATGCCGAACTCCTGGCGCCGATCTCGTCGAGGATCCTGGGCAACAGCACCGAGGCCGGCGTCGGCGTTGTGAAGTCCGCCGCCTTTATGTCCTGCGGCCCGGTGATCACCATGATGATCTGCGGCAACGCCTTGCCTGCCGCCTTGTCGGCGGCGCCGAGCCCGATCGGGATCGAGAAGGTCGCCTTGTCGGCTTGTACGACAACATGATCGTCGAGGTTGAACGCGATGCCCCTGTGGTCGATCAGGAACACGCTCGACACCAGCCCGCCATGCGTCATCAGCGTGCCGTCGATCGGCGAGCCGTCCGGCACCGATGTCTGGTCGAGGACAAGCTGCGGCCTGTCGGCCGTGCTCGCGCCCATGAAACGCAGGAAGCCGGTGATCCCGCATTGCGAGGGCTGGATAAGGCGGACGCTGATATCCGGCTCGACATGGAACTTCGCCTGGAATTCCCCAAGCAACTGTTCGAAGGGTGGCACCGACGTGCCGAAGCCCTCGATCGCGACACCCTTGTCGGCGGCCGACGTCACCGTCGCAAAAAAACAATCACCACCATTGAAGGCGCGTACCCAGGTGACCCGCTCCGCGGCCGCATCGGCCGGTGGCGGCACCTCCGGCTTGGGCACGTTCATGGCAATGTCGGGCTCTGCCGGCTTGTCGGCCTGCTCACCGCTGGCGATATCGGGCTGGCTCGGCTTAGGCTCCGCGGTCGGTTCAGGCGCCCGCGCCTTGGGCTCGGGCGCTTGAGCGGTGGGTTCCAGCGTCGGTGCTGTGGGTTTGGGGGCCTCGGCCGTCGGTTCAGGTGTTTGCGTGGCTGGCGCTGTCGCCTTGGGCTCTACCGGCGGACTGACAGGCTCGGGGTTCTTCGCGGCATCGGGCTTCGACGGGCCGGATGGCGGTTGCAGCGCAACGGTCTTGTCGGTTGGTTCGGCCGGCTGCGGGGCCGTAGCGCTCGACGCGACTGGCGGCGTCGGCTGCGGCTCGACCGGCGCTTTGGCCTGATCTTCAGCCGCAGTCTCCGCTGGTTGCGGCTTTGGCACCGTCTTCTCGACCGGCGGAGTGGCCGGAGCGGGCTTGTCAGCGACGATCGGCTTTGTCAGTTCGGGTTGGAGCGGCTTGCCGGTGTCGGTGACGCGAGGCCGGTCTCCGAATCCCACGATACCCGATGCATAGAGCCCTCCAAGCGATACCATGACCACCGCCGCCAGCACCGCGATCGTCAGATTTCTGCCTGTAGTAGCACGCTTCGGCGGTGTGCTTGCTCGCTTGGGAGTTTCAGCAGCCGGTTTCGGCTGCGACAGGTGCGCCGGGCGCACGTGCGGCACGAAAGACGGCTCCGCCGTGCCGCTTGGCGGGGCCGAACCGAAGCCTTGGGCCGGCGAGTCCCCGATCTTCGAGACAGGCCCTGCGGTCTGCCCGGTTCGCGGCAGACCGGGCCGGGGCGCGAGCGATGCCGGCGGCAAGGTCGCCTCGCTGTCGTCGCGCGTCAACCGGGCGATTTCGGCCATGCTGGCCGGTCGATCATCCGGGTCAGGCTGCAGCATCGCTTCGACGATGTCCCTGAAATCGGCATCGATGCCGGAGAGATCAGGGACGGTCCGCCGTTTTTCGACGATCTCGTATTGCGAGCCGCCCATGTCGATCGGCTTGCCGCGCAGCGCCGCCGCCAGCACCAGCCCCAGGCTGTAGATGTCGGACTGTTCGCTGACCTCGCCGCCATAGAGCCCGAGCTGCTCGGGAGAAACATAGTTGTATTTTCCGGCGAACTTGCCGCCGATCAGCGTCTCGCCACCGACCGCGGCCGATCGCGCAATGCCGAAATCGATGATTTTTGCCCGCTCGACCCGGCCTCCCGGCAGGATGATGTTGTCGGGCGAAAGATCGCGGTGGATGGCGCCGGCCTGGTGCACGGCGCTCAGGCCCGAGGCCAGCCGGTGGCACAGTTTGCGCACATCCGGAGTCGCCATCGCCCCGCCGCGCATGATGTCGTAGAGCGACTGGCCGTCGACGAATTCCATCGCCAGATAGGGCCGCCCGATGCCGGGATCTATGGTGAAGACGTGGTAGCGCACGACCGCGTCATGCGACAGATGGTTGAGGATCGAGGCTTCCTTGCGAAACAGCGACAGGATCGTCTGATCGCGGGCGAATTCCGGCAGCACGATCTTGATCGCGACATGATCGCCGGTCTGGATGTTGTGGCCGCGATAGACTTCGCCCATGCCGCCCGACGCGATGCGTTCGTCGAGCTCGTAGATGCCGCTGAGCTGCGTGCCGACGCTGGTATCCGCCATGTTGGGCAATAGCCGGGTCTTGTCGTCGGAGCTCATCGGTCGTGGCCTCCTGCTCGGGACAGGCCATTGCCTTTGTCTCTGATCTTGACCAGAACGATGGTGACGTTGTCGGTGCCGCCGCGCTCAAGCACCATGGAAAGCAGCTTTTCGCAGGCAGCCTGCGGCGCTGCCGAGAGCACTGCTGCCGCAATTTCCGCGTCGCTGACATGCGCCGTCAGCCCGTCCGTGCTGAGGATGAAGATGTCGCCGGCAAGGGTCTCTCCCTGCTGGAAGTCTATGGCGATTTCGTCGTTGACGCCGATGGCGCGGGTGATGACGTTGCGGCGCGGCCAGTTCTCCGCTTCGGCTGCGCTGATCGCGCCGCTGTCGAGCAGTTCCTGCACCTCGGTGTGGTCGCGCGAAATCTGCGAGATCGCGGCGTTGCGCACGAGATAGACGCGGCTGTCGCCCGACCACAGGCAGGCGAACCTGCCGTCCATGGCCAGCAGTGCGGCAACGGTGGAGCCGATGGTCACGCCGCGTGAGCGCGAAATCCGGCGAATCTCGGCATGCGCCCGGTTCAGCCGATCCTCAAAGCGGGCGCGCAGATCCGGCGCCGAACTGGCGATGCCGATCGTCGCCAGATGCTCGACAATGCTTGCCGAAGCGACTTCTCCGGCCTCGTGCCCGCCCATGCCGTCGGCCACCACCCAGAGGCCGATCCGCGGCTCGACCAGAAAGCTGTCCTCATTGTGGTCGCGCACGCAGCCCTTGTGGCTCACGCCGTAGCTCTCAAAGGCGGCATCGTTCACTTGCCTACGCTCCGCGACGCCTTGGCTGACGTGCCTGGCCAGTCTGCCACAGCCCCATTCATTAGAGTATCGAAATCTAAGCCGCTGATGACGGACGGTGTGGTGCCGCCGCTGTCTCTGCGTCCTGCAATCTTTGGTCCTGCCATGCAATTCCCCATCAGAAAGCCTTCGGACAGCTGAACGCGGAGAGCGCCGGCAGCGTGAACGGATTACCGTCCTTCCCGGTCTTGATCGTGTAGGCGACATCGCGCCCGCCGATGAGGAAATGCGCTTCGAGACTGTCGCCATTGGCGGTGACCTGCCCCTTGTCCAGCAATCGTTTCAACGCCCAGGGACCGTCGAACTTGATTGCGGACTCGCGGCCGGGCAGCTCCGGCGTCAGGCTGAGACTGGCCGAACCGGTCTTGCCCGGCCACGGAATCAGGCCCGGCGTGTTGCCGGCTTGGGTGGCCTGCAGCACCTGGCCGTCGATATTGAGCAGCGCCATGTCGGCATCGCCATGCAGCGACAGCGGCGTGAAGGTGATGTTGATCGACGGCACCGGCCCGCCGAGCGGAAAGAAAGCCGCGCGGATTTGTGCCGCGAGCTGAAAGTTCTTCAGCGTCGATTTCGCCAGATTGCGGCCGAACCTGGTGTCCTGTTTCCAGTCCCAGTCCTGGCCGCTCATGTCGACCAGCGACGCCAGGTTCTGCGCGAAAAACCGGTCGAGAACCCCGCCCGGAGAAAACAATCTGGCAAAATCCGCCATGGCGACATCGTCGGTGCCGGCGGGGGCGAATGGAAAGCGCCCGGCAATCACCTCTTCGCACGGACGGCCGACGGTCTCCTCCAGCATCTCGTTGAGACGCGTGGTCGATGTTTCGGCGACGGTGCCCTCGAAATCGTCCGCCGCCGCGCTCACCATCCTGGCCAGCGCCTTCGGCAGCCGCGAAGCATTGGCGCGCAACGTCGAGATCTGCAGCTGCAGATTGGCGTTGGCCTGGTCCGTCTGGGCGGGGACATCGGCGGCCAGCCGCACGCTCTGATAGATTTCGCGGAAATTCTGGGTGAGGGCGTCGAGCGGCCGCTGCCCCGGCGCCCCGGCCACCAAAGCCTGGAAAGACCGGAACTGGGCTTCGATGTTGGCGCCGGGATCCTGGTTCTGCGTACTGACAAAGGCGGTCCCGGCCCTGCTCTGCGATTTGCGCGCTGCAAGCTCGATGCCGATGCGGGCGAGGCCCTTGGCGCGTGCCGCGATTTCCTGGCCGCTGTCTTGAGACGGCGCAGCCGGATTGCGCTCTTGCGTCAAAGCTGTTTCGCGCGCGATCGCCTCGAACAGCTGCATCAGCGGCGAACTCGGTGATCCCGCTGCGGACAGCGCCAGATATTGCGGTTTGTCGGCGGCCATTGCCTTGAACTTCAACCTGTCGAGCACCTCGTTCCACGCCGCCGCAAAGCCCTTGCCATAGCGATCGAGCAGCTCCGGGCCGAGCTTGAGCAATTCCTGGTCGAAACCGCCTTGCTCGCCGCTCGAGCCGATCACCCATTGATCGTCGACCAGCGCCTGCGCGCTCCTGGCAAGTTGCGCCAGATAGAAGTCGAAGCCGGCATGGGTGTAGAGACCGGGGACGCGAAGGCCGGCGAGATCGTTTCCGTCATTGCGCTCGAACAGCATCGGCGCCTCCGCGCCGGCTTGCGATGACACCGAAAAATCGTCCAGCGCCGCCGCATAGGTGGCCGACTGGATGAGCGCGGTGGCGCGATCGGCAAGGCTCATGCGGCCGAGCGAGCGCTGGGCGGATTCGACCAGCGCGCGGTTGAGTTCGAACGAGGGATCCTGGTCATCGTCGAGCGCCAGCATGGCGCGCAAATGCTTCTCCAGTTGCGCCCGGCCGTCGCGATTGTGGGCGCCGGGATAGCGGTTCTGTTCCCAGTCCCGCTTCAGCCAGGTGACGACCAGCTCGTCATCCACTTTCGGCGCCTTGCCGCCCAGCATCAGGTAAATCTTCAACGGCTCGTACAGCGCCATCGGATCGGCCATCCTGGCCTCGATCGTGCGTTCGAGCTGGAACAGCAGGCGCGAGCGGAACATCCGCTCCAGCCCCTGCCGGTAGGCGGTCTCGGAGGCCGAAAGGATACGCTCACGCTGGCTGAGGCCGAACGTCGCCGTGGCCGGGGTGGGCTGGTCTCTCGTATCGTAGCCGGCCGGCAGGCCGCGCAGCGCATCGAGCGCGCCGATGACGGTTTCGAGGTCGGCATCCAACACCGTCGTGCTGGCCAGCAGCGGCGCGGCTGTCGCGCGGTATTGGCCTGCCGCCTGGCCGGTCGCGGCGACCAGCGATTTGTTGGTCGTAAAGCTCAGGCCGAGAACGCCAAGCGCGGCGATCGCTATGGCCGCGATCGCTGTCAGGCCGGCGTAGCGGGCGATCGCAACGCGCCTGTCGGCCGCCCTGTCATAGGACACCCAGCCGGACTCGGCGAAAATGACGCGGCTCAACAGATCGTGCAGGAAGAAGCTTTTGCCGGTGCCGGAAAGATGCGCCTGGGCATTCCTGCCGAAACTGCGGCCTATGCTGCCCAGCAACTGGTCGATCGGCGTGCCTTCCTGCGTGCCGGAAGAAAAATACAGGCCGCGCAGGGGGGCGTTCAGCTGCTTGCGCGTCGGCTCGAAAACGCCCTCGAGGAAATTCACGATCCGGCCTTTCAGCGCACCGAGCTGCGCGGCGAAGCCGAAAATGGCGATGCGCGCGACCGGATCGGTCTCCGCCTGCAGCCGCTCGCTCATCTCTTCGGTCAGGCGCTTCACCAGCGCGTCGAATTCGGCTGGCGCTTCCGCGACCATGTTCAGGCCGCGCTCGGCGGTCTGGAAGGTCGCGCCCCACACCTTGCGCCGGCGTGCTTCGTCGAAACCGCCGAAATATTCCATGAATCCGGAGACCAGGTCGGCCTTGGTGAACAGCACATAGACGGGAAAGCGGACCTTCAGGACCTCGTGGATTTCCTGCAGGCGGCTGCGGATCTCGGCGACGCGGGCCGCCTGCTCGCTGTCCGCCATCAGATCGGAAAGGCTGATCGCCAGGATGACGCCATTGATCGGCTGGCGCGTCCGGTGCCGCTTGAGCAGCGACAGGAACGCCAGCCAGCTTTTGCTGTCGGTCGGTGCATGGGAATCCTGCGTCGTGTAGCGCCCGGCCGTGTCGATCAGCACCGCCTCGTCGGTGAACCACCAGTCGCAATTGCGCGTGCCGCCGACGCCTGCCACCGGCTGCGCCTGGCCCGACCCGGCAAGCGGAAAGTTCAGGCCGGAATTGACCAGCGCGGTGGTCTTGCCGGCGCCCGGCGGGCCGATGACGATGTACCAGGGCACGTCGTAGAGGAAGTTGCGCTTGCCGCTCGATTGCCTGAGCGTCGCGACCGCTTCGTTCATGCGAGCTTCCAGCACCTTTGCATCGCTGCCGTCATCCTCGGCGCTGGCCATGGCGGCCTCCAGCGCCTTCTGCGCCTTGCGCCTGCGCCAGAACCGGGTTGCATAGATGATCGCCACCGTTCCGACGACGATGCCGATGATCGCTGCCCGCAGCCAGATGGGATCCAACGGCCGGGCGCCGGCAAAGCGGATTAACGGGCCGGCGTACCAGACCGCGGCTGCAAAGCCGGCGAGCGCGAGCGCGCTGAAGATGCGCAGCAGCCAGCCGGTCACAGCATCTCCTCCCGCGGGATCATTACATCGACACGGCGGTTTTTGGCGCGGCCCTCCGGCGTTGCATTGTCGGCGATGGGCTCGTCCTCGCCCTTGCCCTCGACCTTTGTCCGCGACGGATCGCTGAAATGCGCTGCGATCATCTTTTCCACCGACTGGGCACGTGCGACGGAGAGGTCGAAATTCGATTTGAAGGCGCTGGTCTTCTTCGGTTTGACATTGTCGGTGTGGCCGACGATCCGGATCGGCCCGCGCTCCGCATCGAGAGCCGCCGCGATGCTGGCGGCCACCGGCTCGAACTCCGGTTTGACCTCGGCTCGTCCCGACTGGAACAGCAGGGCGTTGCTGATTTCCACGATGATGAAATCACCCTTGGTGCCGACGCTGACGCCGCCGCCTTCGATCTCCTTGGCCAAGGCAGTGCGGATGCGATCGACCTGCGCAATCGTCGTTGGCGCTGCGACGACTTTCACCTCCTCGGTCAGCGGCACGAAACCGGTGCGCTCAATGGTGACCGGCGTCGCCGGATTGAGCGCCAGCAACTCGCCGGCAACAGCCTCGCCATCATTGGTGATGAGCACGCGCAGCGTGAAAAAGGCTGCGGTCAAAACTGCCGCGGTTGCAGCGGCTATGGCCCAGAGCGGAACCCGCCTGGAGCCTTGCGCCGATGTGACCGACAAGCCTTGCCAGCGCGGCGAGATGTCGTCATCACCGAGGACGCGGAAATAGGCTGATGTCTCGTAGACGTCGCGGCGGACCCGTTCGAGGCTCTCGCGCGGCTGGCCGCGATACTGGCCTTCGAAGCCAAGCGACAGGCAGACATGCATCAGCTCGATGAGATTGCGATGAGGTTCCGGCGTCGCCAGCACCGTGTTCAGCGCCTGGAAAAAACCGGCGCCGGTGGGTTTGACCTGGAAGAAGCGCTGCAGCATGGCGTGCTGCGCCCACGCATCCCGGCTGGAACCGGGCAGATTGGCGACGATATCGTCGGCGGTTTCGCAAAGCACATAGCTGGCGATGCGCGCATCCTCTTCCGAGGTATCGGTCCTGGCGATCTTGCGGTCGAAATCCTCGATCAGGCCGGCGACATGCTGCGCCAGCGGCTCGGCCGGTCTTTCGACAGCCATCAGCCGCAGATGCCCAAGCAGTATCAGCAAGGGCGCCGCAGCAGCGACGATCGGGTTGGCCGCGCCATAATCGACGGCATCGCTGGCGCCGAGCAGCGCATCCCATGGCGTTTTCCCCGCCGTCCCGGCTGAGCCGTGAACGGGCGGATCGGCCGGCGCGTTGGCGAAGGGCGTTCCCTGATAGATCACCGTCCCCGTGACGTCGGACGGCGGCTGGCGGCCGGCGTTGGGATCGAAAACCGTGGGTTCCGGGACGCTGGCAGGGGCGATCACCGTACTGCCGGGGGCCGGCGCATCGCGGGCGAGAACCGTCTTTTGCTTGCGGCCGGGATTGGGGCGGCTGGGGCGGATGACGGTTTTGCCGGTCGGATCGAAAGGATCATCCTTCGAGCTCATCGCCGATCCCTGCCTCTACGCCCGCGCGCCGCGACGCACAGCGCCATGTCCGCGCAAACGCGGACCGCAGGACGCTATCTCGCCGTGACATGACATGTGCCGCAGACCCCCGAGGTCGACCAACCGTACCCGCGTGCTCAATCGTCGTATGTGATCGTAGTCTCAGAAGGTTGCGATGGAAACCCGGCGCAATTTTGGTGGCCGGCCCGTGCTCGGGTCGCCTTCACGGTGTCTTCAGCGGTGCGCGGGCTTAGCCCTTGCCGGTCTTCTGTTTGGCGGCCTTGGCATAGGCTTCACTGAAATAGGTGAGGAATATGTCCAGCATGCCATTCTCGTGCGCTTCCTCCTTGGCCCGCCAGGTCGCGACCAGCGCGTCCCAGGCGCGCGTTTTCTTCGAGGCAAAGGAGGATGGCGGCAGTTTTTTCGCAATCGCCTCGGGCGACAGATCGTCAAGCAACCGCGACAGCGCTGCCTGCATGGCGCCGAAGGTGGCGAATTCATGTGTTTTGAGGTCGTGGAAAGCGTCTTCGATACTGTGCCTGGCATCGAGATAGCCGGCCCTGCGCCGCGCGAACATGATGTCGAGGATTTCGTCTGTCCCGGGCACGAACTTTAGCGGATTGTTGTCGGCGGAATTGATCATGGTCCGGTCGCTGGTCTTGGCCAGGACTTTTGCAGCGGCGCGCGCCTTCAACAGCAACACCAGCTCGTCGACGACGATGCGCAGCACCGCGCCGATCTCGCCGGCTACCTCCTGCGGTTGGCGCAGCAGAAGCACCTCTGGCGGAATGCCGGCGCCGGCGGCAATCGCGCGCAGGATCTCGTCGGCTTGCTGCGGCCGGCTGGAGACCGAAGCGGGCGGCGCGGTCGGTGGCCGTGGCGAAGCGGCATGGTCTGGAAAGGATCCGGCAACGGGCATCTGCCGTTGCGTCGAGCCATCGCCACCGAAGGCTGGGTTCCCATCATCGATCGACACCGAGACGATATAGCGGCCGATCCGGAGCCGGTCGCCTTGCGCAAGCCGGTGCGGGCCGGTCAGGCGCTGGCTCGAGCCGTTGACGAAAGTTCCGTTGCGCGAGACGTCGTAGAGAAAGAAGGCGCCGCCTTCGTAGCGGATTTCGCAGTGCCGGCCGGAGATGAATTTGTCCGGATCTGGCAAGGTCCAGGCGCAGTTCTCCCGCCCGATCTCGAAGCCGCGATCGCGCGATGCGTAGCCGGGCGGCAGCCCGGCAGGCAGGACATCGACATTGCTGATCTGCAGACTGATGAACATGCGCTATGGACCGTCCACCGCTGCCGTTTCCATTGATCCGATGTGCCACAGTCTAGCAGCTTGCGGGCACAGCGGGAGAGCGGCGTTTCACACTGGCGAAAGCGGCGCAACAGCAACGGCCTGCCGCTTGTCCTCTTTAGTCTGCCATAGAACATGTGGTAGGCTCAACATGCCTTGGGTGGCAAGTTGCGAAATATCCCTGAACGTGAGGTCGTTAACACAAGAAGGGCTTCGAACCTGCCACACTAGCGCTCAGGAGGGGCACGACCCATGCCGAGTGAACAACGCGCCGCGCTTGTGCAGACGCCGGTCGGCGCCGAGCTGTTGACCTTTACGCATCTCGTCGGCCGCGACGAGATCAGCCGCTGCCTTGCCTACACCGTTGGATTTGTCTCGACCAATGCCGATATCGACCCGCTGAAGATGCTGGGCGGCGCCGTTTCGATCGAAGGCGAGGCCGATCCCAAACGCTGGTTCAGCGGCCTTATCGCCGAGTTTCGCCTTACCCGCATCGAAGATCGGCTGGCTCACTACGAGGCGGTCGTCAGGCCGTGGCTGTGGTTCCTCGGCAATACCACCGACTGCCGCATTTTCCAGGACAAGACTGCCGTCGAGATCGTGGAGGAGATTTTCTCTAAATATGGCGGCATCGCCAAGTTCGAAAAGCGCTTGCAAGGCTCCTATCCGCCGCGCGAATATTGCGTGCAATATGACGAGAGCGACCTCGATTTCGTGCAGCGGCTGCTCGAGCACGAAGGCATAATGTACTTCTTCGAGCATGCCGAGGGCGAGCACACGCTGATCCTGGCCGACGCCATGAGCAAGCTGAAGCCAGCGCCGGGCTATGAGACGGTGCTATATCAGTTCGAAGGGCAGGGCTCGCGCCGCGACGTCGAGTACATCACCGACTGGATTCCAGGCAGCGCTGTGCGCCCCGGCGCCTATGCCCACACCGACTATGACTTCGAAAAACCCGCCGCCGACCTGATGGCGAAGTCGGCGCAGCCCTTCGGCCACAAGCAGGCGGCCGGCGAGAACTATCGCCATCCCGGCGCGCATCTCGAAGTCGGCCGCGGCGACAGCCTGGCAGCGATCAGGCGCGAGGAGATCCAGGCGCCGCATATGCGCATTGCCGCCGTCGGCACCGTGCGCGGCCTGTTCTCCGGCTGCACCTTCAAGCTCGACGGCTTTCCGCGCGACGACCAGAACAAGGAATATCTGGTGGTCAGCGCCGAATACCGGCTTTTCGATCCCGGCTATCGCGCCGGCGTCGACACCGATGGCGAGAATTTCAAGATCGTGCTCGGCGTGGCGCCGACCTCGGTGCCTTATCGGCCGCCAAGGATCACGGCGCGGCCGATCATGCGCGGGCCGCAGACGGCGACGGTCGTCGGTCCGTCCGGCGAGGAGATATTCACCGACAAGTACGCCAGGGTGAAGGTGCAGTTCCACTGGGACCGCCTGGGCAAGAAGGACCAGAAGAGCTCTTGCTTCGTGCGCGTTTCGCAGACCTGGGCCGGCAGCGGCTGGGGCTTCATCCAGATCCCGCGCATCGGCCAGGAAGTGATCGTCGATTTCATCGAAGGCGACCCGGACCTGCCGATCATCACCGGCAGGGTCTACAACGCTTCCCAGATGCCGCCCTACGGCCTGCCGGGCAGCGCCACGCAATCCGGCTGGAAATCCAATTCGTCGAAGGGCGGTGGCGGCTACAACGAGCTGATGTTCGAGGACAAGGCCGGCTCCGAACTGGTCAACTTCCAAGCGCAGAAGGACCACCACCTTCTGATCAAGCACGACCGCAACAAGACGGTGCAGCACGACCAGTCCGATCGCATCGACCACGACGCCAAGCACTCCGTCGGCCACAACCTCGACGAGGACGTCGGCAACAACAAGACGGTCAAGGTCGGCGTCGACCAGACGACGAATATTGGCTCGAATGATACAGAGACGGTCGGCAAGAACCGCTCGCTGACGGTGGGCGTCGACGAAACGATCAACATCGGCTCGAACTCCACCGAAACCATCGGCGCCAGTCACACGCAGACCGTGGCGCTGATCCAGACGATCACGGTCGGCGCGGCGCGCGTGGACAGCGTCGGCGCCTCTGAGACCAGGACTGTTGGCGCAGTGCAGACCAATACCATCGGTGCCTCGCGCTCGGTGACGGTGGGCACGGCGCAGTCTCACAGCATTGGCGCGAGCGACACCTGGACCGTTGGCGCCGATCAGAGTATCAGCATCGGAGCCGGACAGACCGTCGCAATCGCGGCGTCACAGTCGACCGATGTCGGCGCCTCGCGTAGTGCCAGCGTTGCGGCAGACGATTCCACTAGCGTTGGCGGTGCTCATTCGCTGAGCGTCGCGAAGGATAGTGCCATCGGCATTACCGAGAATAGCTCGATCAAGGTAGGCAAGAAGCTTGTGATAGACGCAGGCGATGAGATTCTGATCCAGACCGGGTCGGCGAAGATCATGATGAAAAAGGACGGCACGATCGCGATCGAGGGCAAGGATATTTCCGTCAAAGCTTCCGGCAAGATCAACATCAAGGCATCGAGCGACATCACCATGAAGGGCTCGAAAATCCATGAGAATTAGAGGCGACGATGGCTGAGGTCAGTGAACGAATTGAGGGCGTTGTCATCGGTGTCTTCCTCGGCCTCGGCGAGGAGGGCGCACCTCTTGTGGTGTTTCCTGGTAATCCGGAGGAAGCCGCCTTGCCGGCACGCAGCTTGTGCGATTTGTCCTCCGACATGATTGGGTCCGAGGTGGCACTGCTTTTTCAACAAGGCGATCCGCGCAAGCCGTTGATCGTCGGCCGTATCGTTGGGCCGATACGCCCGGCGCCTCCTGTGCATGTTGTGCGCGAAGGCCAGCATGTGCGGATCAGCGCCGACAGCCGGCTTGAGCTACGCTGCGGCAAGGCGACGATCATCATGGACAGCGACGGCCGTATCACCATCCGCGGTGGTCACATCACCAGCCATGCTACCGGTGCGCAGCGCATTCGCGGTGGCTCGATCAACCTGAACTGACGGCGTGTACATGGCATCGGTTGCTACCCAGCTCTTCGCGCCGCCGCGCCGGATTGCGGCCGAGGTTGTGCGCCAGCACGTCGAGCAGGCGGCGTTTCTGTGGGCGCAGCGCGATACCTGGTCCCTGGAAGATCCACCCGACGAGGCGGTGATCGCAGAGATAGGGCAGCGCCTTGAGATCAACCTCGACGGCCTCCGTATCGCCGGTAGCGCGGCATGGCCGTTCGTGGATCGACAGCTTGAGGACTTTCCGGACAAGGGCGAGTTCTTCGTTGCCGGCTGGATGGCGATCGAGCAAGGGGATGCAAAGCGGGTTGAGAGCACGATCGACGCGGCGCGGCAAGCTGTGGAACGCCGGGGGCTGGCCGGCGCACTTTCCTGGCACAAGCCACAGAAGATCGGGAAACTCGTACGGGACTGGCTAGGTGCACATGATGCGCTTCTGCGCTACCTCGGCGTTGCGGCTTGCGCCGCACATGATGTCGATCCGAAACAGTTGCTTAGACGGCTGGTCCGCGATCCCGATGCGGACACACGTGCACTCAGCCTGCGACTGGCTGGAAGGCTGAAACGGACCGACCTTGCGCAGGAGATGGAGGCTGCGATGGAGGCGACAGACGATACCGTGCGGCTTTGGGCAGGATGGGCGTTGTCGGAACTCGGCTTCGGCGATCTTGCGCGCACCGAGTTGCGCAAGGCGGCAACCGCCGGCAGTCCCGACGCGCTGCCCGCTTTGCGCGCCACCGTCAAGGCCGGACCGGAAAAGGAAGTACGCGCCTGGCTGGGCGGGCTGATGAGGTCTTCCGACACCGCGCCTGTTGCCGTGCGCGGCATCGGCATGCTCGTCGATCGATCCGTCCTGCCCTGGCTGATAGAGCGGATGCGAGAGCCGCATGTTGCTGAGGCGGCTTGCGCGGCGTTTCTGGAACTTTATCCGGAAGCGCGCGAGGAAACCAAACTTTTCACCGTCGATCCAGCGGAACTGGGGCCGGAGTCAGCGAGGCGGTTTGGGGATCAGGTAGTTAGGCTTGCCTTGCCAGATAATGTGGGCGCATGGTGCGTGAGGCTCAGCCAGTTGCCGTAGGTTGACGGGGAGACGCTGCTACGCCATTCAGATTGGAATCGGGTGGCCAAAGAAGTATCTCTGGCCTGGCGCCATCCGACTGATCAAGGGGGAATCGATAAGGTCCTCGACGAGTGCAGAAGCGCCGAGCGGTCTAAGACTACCGGAATCACTGACAACACCTCGGCAGTCCAAGCCCACCATAGCAGACAGAAGCCGCAGACCCTCGAAGACCCTGCTAGCCATCATGGAATCAGTCGCGGTGTGCTTCGCATATGTTGTGGCTAGGCGCAGTGCATCAAGTTTTTCACCTTCGAACACAGCGCTGCCCGGCTGAAGTCCTGCCGCTTGAATCATTTCACGGGCCTGAAGGACGGTTCTTCGATAACCTTCAAAGTCCTGAACCTTTGCGAAAAGCTCCACGTATCCCAAGCCAGCGTAGTCAGCTACGTCCGAACTATCCGCATCTTCGTCAAGCGGATATTTGTCGGACTCCGGCGCCCCGAAAAGAACTGGACCGATGTCAGCTTCAAGCAGCAGTGACAGATTTCTGGCTATGTGATCGCGAATGTCATCATCCTCTCCCGCTTCGTAGAGTTCCAGCAACAGCTCGGCGTATTCTGGGTTGCAGGAGTACATAAGCATGTTGGAGATGTAGTACTGCACCCCGTAGCGATGGCGCTCCGCGCGAAAGTTTTCGGCGATTGCCCGCACTGACCTCCACGGGCCTGCAACACCTGCAAAGGTCGTGGCTGCACTCCAGAAAAGAGCGCTGTCGTAGGAGCGCATCAAGGTTTCGATTCTGCTGACAACAGCGAAGTCGCCAATAGATGCACGATGCACGAGGTAGGCCAAGGCTCGCCACGGATCGGTCGACAACCGCAACTCGGCTATCTCAGCTTCGCTCAGCGGCGGATCGATTACGAGTGAGTGCGCGAGGGCTTCAAATCGCTTCATTGAATAGCCTCCAAGTCGCTCTGAAGCTTTTCAATTTCGGCGCACTCAGGATTGGAATCGTACCAAGACCGTGGGGCGGTGTTGTACGCACTGTTGCACCCTCCAGCCTGCTTTGGTGTTTTGTGGTCCATCTTATCATCGGCTCCGACCTTGTGGGGCTGGTTTGCTTCCTCCCATTTTTGGATCGCTGTGTCCTTCGGCGTGGGACCCGTATTGCCCATCACCCGGTGGTATTGGGTTGAACTGAAGTCGGCGTTGGACAGTTTTTTTACCGTGTCGAGTGGGATCTGGCCAGCCGCGCCAACCATCACAGGGCTTGTGTACTTGACATCCTGCGTATCGAAGTATGTTCCGCACCCCTGACCGTCCTTTTCTGTAACATTTGGGCATCCCGCCTTGGCGGCCTCGGACGGGCTGGCGCCCGACGCCTTTGCGGCGGCTACCCTTTGACGCGAGGCGTCTTTCAGGGCGACAAGCCTATCGGTATCGGCACGCGCGTTCTTCAATTCGTTGAGTTTGTAATTTACTCTTGCTTCATTCCTCTTGTTTTTCTTTGCCTTCGTCGCGTCTTCGACCGTTTTGATTTTCTTCTCGTAATAGTCCTTCTCCGAGATTGGCTTCAGCGGCTTCCCATCATCTCCCTTTTGATATGCATGTAGCGGTGCGCCGCAACATGGGCATTTGTCCTCGTCGATCGCCTGCTGTGCAGGCATTGCCATCATCTCTGCAGACGGCAACGGCACCGTGGTACTTGGCGGGCAGGCATGGTTGCTTGTGGTGATGTCCAGGTGTCGGCATACATTCTTGCCTTCGAAGAGAACGTCCATGCACCATGCCTGAAAGTACGTCTTGCCTGTTATCTGGTGCGTCAGGATGTTCGCCCCGAATGTGCGAGTTGCAGCCTCGTCGCCCAGAACCGGCTCCTTGTAGTACGACTTCTGGGCCAGCGCGGCGCCGTTGCCGCCGATCTTCACCGTCGAGGAACCGGACTTCAGATTGTTGGAGAACGAGGTATCCGGATATGGGATCGGGATCGGTCCCGCCGGCGGCGACGGTGGCGACATGCAGACATCAGGAAACCGGGCGATCGACTTGTTCATGCCGTTTTCGGCGGCGATCTCCCACGTTCCGGCAAAGACGTTCTTCGTCATGAGCGTCCTCCCGTAACCACAGCGGTAGCTCGGCCGCCAAACGCCATTGAACTACCGTGCAGCGCTGCAAGCTGGCCGGGCGCGTAGCCGCGCTTGAAAGCTTGCTCCGCCCAGGCAAACTGAATCAGGCCAGCCGCCGCTCCACAATCGCCGATGCAACTGGCGGGGTGCCAGACCGGTTGCTCCTCAAGACGTGGCTGGCGCATGTTGCGTACCTGCGCCAGAACCAACTCCTCGAAGGCGTAGGACTCGCCAGCCACATCGCTCAGTCGGAACGCAACTTCGTGCATCTGCGCGCCCGCCTCGGCGAGTGCGGCTTTCAGTGCCGCGCTGAGGCCATCCGCTCGGAATGGATCCTCATTGCCGGCGGTTGCCGTTTCGATGGCGAGACCCAGCCCTCGCAGCCACAAAGACCCATCGACGATCGGACGTTTGCTGACGACCAGAATGCAGGCCGCCTCGCCAGGGATGAGGCCATCCGTCACTTCGCTCGTCTTCAATCGCATACGGTTGTCGAGCCAGCAGAGCGAGCGGGCGTCGATCAGGCTGTCTATCGCCATGACGAGGCAGGCTTCCACGTTTCGCTCATTCAATAGCTTGCGCGCCTGTTCCACCGCGACAAAAGCCGAGATTTGCCCGTTGGTGATGTGTACGGAGCGCTTGCCGGCCAACGGCGCCCCGTTTGGCGCCGTCAGTCCGGCCAAAATGCCATTGATGCGCGCGCCGGGCATATCGGCGTCGCGCGTGCACAGGAGAAACGGCATCTCGCCCCAAGGGAGCAGGGCGGCAGCCTTCTCATCGATATGGTCGACGGCAAGTCGGGCCAGCGCCGCAATACGGCTCCGGCCACGCGTCTCAGGCGGAACAGCCTCGACCCTGGCCCCGCGAAGCGGCTGACCGCTGTTGTCCCTGTACGGCAATTCCTCGAATACAGCGATGCCCGCCCGCATAGCGGCAGCAGCACTCGCCGGCGTGTAGCCGACAGGGCAGACGAGGCTGATGCAGGAGGTTGCGATCATCTTCTCCTGCGCATTCCGGCCAGCGCCGCCACAGCCTCCTTCAACCCGGCGTAATGTGGTTTGGGATTGATCGGCGCAGGCTCTCTGCCTACCTGCACCTGCTGCAGTTTCACAAACTTCCGAGGCAGCTTGGCGCTTGCCCGTCCGACCAGGACGATCCTCCCCTCGTGCGGGAGGATGGTCAGGGTGTCTGGTAGCGCCAGCTTGTGCTCGGTCCTGTCGTTGAACCTAAACCGCACCGGAATCGACATCGCCGGCAATTTCACCTTGAACTTGCCGCTTTGGTTCATGCCTACGCAGCCGAAGATCATCCCTTCCGACAACCTGTCGACCCATTGATCCTGGGGCGCGGCCTGAAAATACCGATCGTCGAAATCCTGCGGCAGGAATGGCAGGACGTTCTCCATCCAGTGCTTATCGTACGTCCCGGCGTACCGCGCGCGCTCCTTGGCGAAACGCGGCACCGGGCCGAAGCCGATCGGTTTGGCGCGATCGTTCCATATCCGTAGCCGCGATTGCGGGTCCTCGACCGAAGGCAGCAGCGTTCCGTCAATGTTGCCCTGGCCGACCAGGAAACCGCTGCCGATCGGATTGATTGCGTCGCTGCGGTGCTTGGCCGGATCCGGATCGGTTCGGTCCCAGCCGCCGAACGTCAGATGCCAGGCCAGCGGCATCGACATAAACGGCATCGGACTTGACGACTGGATGCCGAGTCCACCTCGAAACCATCGGCGCTGCCCGGTTATGATCGCCCGCTTCTGCAGGTTTGGCCCGAACAGGCCGACTTCAACGGTTTCCGCCGGACGTCCGCCGGGCGCAACCGCCATCGCATCGAGCACCACCTCGCAATGTGGCTTCACCGGCACGAAGTCAGTCTCGGCGCGGATCGATGTGGTCTCGGGATCGCCGTAATGCGTGTCGGCGAAGACGAATGGCAGTTGTTCCTTTGCCGGCGTGCAGTTGCCATCTTCGTCGACGTCAAATGTCGCGCGAACGACCGCCACGCACCACTTCACGGCATGCTTGTCCGCGTAGGGGAAAGTCTCCGCGAGAAAGGGCGTGGTGTTCTGGCTGACGAACATCAGAGTTGCGCTCCCATCAACTCGTCTCCCAACTGCCGGCGAGGATTGTCTCCAGCGTCGCTTGCGGCGATTGCTGGTTAATGTCGAAAATGTCGGAGTGCGCCGTCCACATCACCATGTCGGCGATCAGTTCCTCGCCCGACTCGACCGACGGAACAGGCAGTCCGCCGAGCGCTGCATCCAGTTCGTCGGGCGTCAGCTCGCCCCGCTGGGCGGCGGTGGCGGCCTCCTCGATTCCGGCAAACCATGCCTCGGCATGCGTCAGCATGACAGGCGCTTGAGGCAGCTGGGCAACGACGCTCAGGGGGAATTTCCGGCCGACCTTGTCGGCGCTTTGCAGGATGATGCCTGCCGACGCGCCGAAGGAATTCGCGCCTGCCAGAAACCGCAGCGCCGTGGCCGGCGACCAGATGTTCTGGCCAAACAGCGGCACCAGATGCTGCGCCAGCCAGCGGTCCCAAAGCCGCACGAACTCTCCCGTCAGCCGCCGGCTGACGAAGTCGCCTGTGGCAGGCATTTTGCCGTAAAACCCAGGCAGGATCAGATCTGCGGCGGACATGAGAATTTCTTGAACATCTGGAGGTTGTAGGGATTTTCGACGCTCGCCGCCTTGAGCTTGAAATCGGCGTACATGCCTTTCGTCCCCAGCCGCAGGCTGTAGACGTCGGACAACGAGGTGCCGGTGAAGCGGCCGCCGCGCAGCATCCTAAGCCACGCCCAGCTGCCGGTCTCGTTGAGCATGATTTCGGGAGAGCCGTCGATCGGCTGGAAGGCGAGCGAGATGACGCCGGTGCCGTCCTTGCCGGGCCATGTCATCGGCTGCGGCCGCGTCGCATTGTTGAAGTAGACCAGATTCTGGCCATCGAGGTTGAGGGTGACGCGGGTGATGTTGGGCGACAGGTCCGTCGGCTCGAGTGTGAACGCCATCACCGGGCCCTGGCCGCCGGGAAAGAGATCGTCGCGAATGCGCCGCGCCTGCTCGAAAGCGGCAAGTGCGGACGGGTCAAGGCCGAAATCGGCGCGCCATTTCCACGGCTGCGCCGAGGTGTCGACATAGCTGATCAGATGGTCGTTGATGAAGCTGTCGATCATGCCTGCCGGTCCGAACAGGCGGGCGAAGTCGCGCACGTTGACGTCGACCGCGCTGTCGGGGCTGAACGGATAGCGGTCGTTGAGCGCGGCCTGGCAGAAGGGCAGGATGTCGGCGCGCCAGATGGCGTTGAGCTCGGAGGCTACGGCCTTCTGCGTCAGCCCGCTGGTGTCGCCGGCAATGCCGCTCAGCCAGGTGTTGACGGGGTCGGGCAGGATCTGCGCCTGCCGGGCGACGGCGCCGGTCAGCTCTGCGAGGCCGCCCTGCTTCTTGATCGCATCCTGCGGATCGGGATTGGCGGTGACCGTCTGCAGCACATTGGACAGCGCCGTCAGCGCCACCACCGCGGCGTCAAGCGCCGGCGGCTGGCCGTCGACCTCGGCAATCGTGCTCTTGAGCGGCTTGAAGTGTTCGGCCACCAGCGTGCCGGTCAGGTCGACCTCGCTGGCCGAGCCGGCGCGCGGCAGCAGCTTGGCGCCGGTCTTGACGATCTTGCCCAGCTTGCCGAGTTTGCCCAGCAGTTTCGAGCCGCCTTTCGCCGCCGCCTTGTCGTCTGTCGCAGGCGCGTCGTCGGAGCGGGTGAGGTCGACCTCCTGGACCACCGCCGTCAATAGCCGCTTCAGCGCGGAATCGGCGCTGGAAAGATCCTTCAGATTCTCGCTGGCAATGTTGAGGTCGCTCAGCGGCGCCAGCCGCATGTCGCGCAGGAAACTGTCCCACTGCGCGATGTAGTCGTCGTAGTAGAGCTTCAAGATGTCCTCCGACAGCGCCGACACCGAAGTCTCGGAATTCTCCGAGCAGCCGCCGGCAAACACCGCGCGGTCGAGTGCGGCCTGGGCGGCGACGTCCTCGACCCGGTCGAGGATCGCGTCGTGGAAACCGTCATAGGTGAAGGCGCCTGATATGCCGACGCGCAGCGTCTTGTCGGAGCGTCGCGAAAATACCTTGGCGCCGTTCGGGCCGGCGAAATTGGCGGGGATCCATTCCTTCAATCCGGCCACCGCCGGATCTGCCAGCAATTGCTTGTAGGCGCGCGCTGGCAGCGAGATCGTGCAGACCGTCTTCAGCGCTTCCGCGACCAGCGCCTGGTCGGGCGCGATGTAGCTGTCGTCGACCGCCATGCGGCGGATCGCGGCCAGCTGGTGTTCTTCCGCATCGGCGGTCGGGAAGGGTGCGGCCGGCGCGAATTCGGGCAGGTCGTTCACCCACCAATTCTCAACGAAATCCGAATCCATCTGCGACAGGCCGGTCATCATGCGGTAGGTCTTCAGCGCGCCCAGCATGAAATCCGGATCGCGGATCTGCCGCCACATTGTCGCTTCGAGCAGCGCCACCATGCGCGGCTCCAGCACGTTGCGCAGGGCATGATCATAGGTGTCGGTCTGCGCCCGCATCATCTCGGCGGAGGCCGATGGCCCGAGCAGATCTTGCGCCTTGTCGGGAGGCGCGGTCCTGGCATTGGCGACCTCGTCCATGGCATTGAGGGCGACGTCCATCGCCGGCTGCTGCACCGAGGCGGGCGTCGCGGCGGCCGAGGTCAGCGGCGCCTGCAGCGCCTCGAACTGGCCGGCCTGCGCGGCAATCGCATTGCGGTTGTCATAGTAGGACCAGGTAAACAGCGAGCCGGCCAGGATGGCGGCGGCCGCGCATGCGGCGGCGGCACCGCGCCAGATCCATGTGCGCCGGCGCTGTGCCAGCGGATCGAAAGTGCCGAGCCCGGCCTCCTTGAAGATCACCTCGGTCAAAAGGTTCTTCAGGAAGAAGCTGCGCTTTTCAAAACGCTGCGCCGGCATCGAGCGTCGCGCCGGCAGGCCGAAGGAAGAGGCGAGCGCAGCGGTCAGCCGGTCGATCGGCGCGCCTTCCTGGGTCGCCGAGGTCAGATAGAGGCCGCGCAGCCAGGCCGCTTCCTCGTAGCGGCTTTCGCCGAACATCGCCTCGACCAGCACCTGGATCGGCTCGGACAGGCTTTGCAGCTGCGCCGGGAAGCGGAAGATCTCGGCCCGCTCAGTGAGCTTGTCCTCGTCTTCCAGCCGCGGCACCAGCCGCTTTTCGAGCTCCCTCGACAGCGTCGAGATTTCGCCCGCGATGGTCTTGGCGTCGACGCGCGCGTCGAGCGGGAAGGTCGTCCCCCAAACCTGTTCGCGCGCCTGTGTAGATAGCCCGCCGAAGAAGGCCTCGAAGCCTCTGATGAGATCGGCCTTGGTCAGCATCAGATAGACCGGCAGGCGGATTTCCAGCCGCTCCTCAAGCTCGGCCAATCGCCTGCGGATCTTGCGGCCATGCGCCTTGACGGCTTCGTCGCCTTCCGAAAGCGCATCGATCCCAAGCGCGACGATGACGCCGTTCAGCGCACGGCGGCCGCGGTGCTTCTTCAACAGGTCGAGGAAGCCCAGCCATTCGGCGGCGTCGACATCGGGCTGGCTCTCCTGCTGGACATAGCGGCCGGCGGTGTCGATCATCACCGCGTTTTCGGAGAAGAACCAGTCGCAATTGCGCGTGCCGCCGATGCCCTGCAGATCGTCGGTGAGGTCGATCGGAAAGTTGAGGCCGGACTGGCGCAGAGCCGTCGTCTTGCCGGTCGCCGGCGGGCCGACGATCACATACCACGGCATCTCGCGCAGGAACTTGCGGCCCCCGAGCTTGCGGCGCTTCAGCTCGACCATGACGTCCTGGAATTTGGCGCCGACGGCAGCGACATTTTCCTCGCCGGGGCTGAGCCGCTTTTCCTCGACAGGTGCGGAAATCTCGGCGACGAACATGCGGTTGGCGCGGATCGCCCGGCGCTGGGCGACGATCAGCCAGATCAGCCAGAAGATCACCAGAAGCGCGATGATGACGATGCGCACCGTCTCCGACGCCATCGGCACATAGTCGCCGACCCGTACGATCGGGCCGAATACCCAGATGATCAGCGACAGCAGGGCCAGGCCGATCAGCGTCCACAGGAAACGCGAAGTCAGGACCGCCCAGAGGAAGCGCAGGATGAACATGTCACAGCCTCTTTTCGACCAGCACTTCGACGCGGCGGTTCAAGGCCCGGCCTTCGCGTGTGCCGTCGTCGGCCACCGGATCGGTGGCGGCCCGGCCTTCGGAGCGCACGCGCTCCTTCGGCACGCCGTTCTGAATCAGGATATCGGCAATTTCCGCGGCGCGGGCTTCCGACAGCCGCTGGTTGGTGGACAGTGGGTTGGTCTTTTGCAAGGGAACGCCGTCGGTGTGGCCGACCACGGTAATATCGCCGATCAGCTCCTGGTTCTCGAGGATCACCTTGGCGACCGAGGCGATGAGCGGATCGAAGCCGTCTGTCAGCTGCGCGCGCGACGACTGGAAGAGTTCGGGATTGGAGGCCTGGATGACCAGCCGCGCCAGCGACACGCTCTCCGTGCCGCTCAGCGCTCTCTTGAGCTCGTCCGGCGCCGCGGCCTGGAATTCCGGCAGCAGCGCGAAATCCACCGCCACCGGCGGCGGCGCGTCGACCTTCGGCGAAGCGCGGGTGACATCCGTACGCGTCGGCGGCGGCAAGGCGCGAACCAGCGCCGAAAGCTCGACCGCCTGGCTGCTCAGGCTCATCGACAGGCCGATATGGATGGCGGTGGCGATCACCGCCGCCGCCGCAACCATCACCCAGATCGGCACGATGAAGCGCTGCGGTTCGTCGGAGGCGATCACGCCCTTCCAGTTGGGCGACAGCGGTGCGCCTTCGGCGTCGCTGTCGCGCAGGAAACGCGCTGCAGCCACCCGCACCGCATTGAGCGAACGGTCGCCGGAGCGGCCCGGCACTCGATATTTGCCGCGGAAGCCGAGCGCCATGCAATGATATTGCAACTCCAGCATTTCGCGGTCGCGATTGGGATGGCGTTCAAGCTCTTCGAGCCGGGCGAAGAACTGCGCGCCGGCATCGACGTCGCCGCGCAGCATCACCACCAGCGGCTGGCGTGGCCACGCGCTGGCTCCGCCCCACGGCGTATTCAGCGCCAGATCATCGAGCAACGCAGCCACCAGCCACGCGGCCTGGTCGGCGCGCTCGAGCGAGGAGCCCTGCGCCATGGTGGTGTCGCGGCAGCGCACAAGTTCGTCGAGCAGCCTGGTGCGCAGGGCTTCCGGGTTCTCCGGCGGCTGCGCGTTTTCGAGTTCGGGTGCAAATTCCAGCAGCGGCGAGAACGCGTTGACGAGCACGTTCGGATGCGCGCGCGCGGAGCGTTTCGCGGTCACCCCTGACGCCGGCAGCGGCATGGCGCGCGGCGTTGGCGCTCCGCTCAGCCGAATGCGCGTCCGCTCCCGATCCTCGGACAGTCCGAATGGATCGTCCCTGCTCATCATCTCACCTGTTGACCGAGTAGCAGTCGACCTGCGGTTCGCTGGGCAGCACGCCCGAAACGCCGATCACGAAACCCGGCGCTTCGAGCAGCGAGGCCCAGTGCTCGCTTTTCTGGTCCAGTTCGAGACACAGCCGGTCGCCGTCATAGGGAATTTCGCGCGGCTGCGAATGAAGGGGCTTCAGCGGAATGNCGGAATGCCGGGCAGGCGTGATTTCCACAGCCCTTCGAATTCGCTGGCCGAGCCGACCGTCGCCTGGTTGACGAAAATCTTGCGCAAGGCATCCTCCGACAGTTCGGAGCCGATCCGCACCACGATGCGGCTCGCCACCAGAAGTTTCGGGTTGTCGATGCGGATCTTCCACACATTGGTTGCATGGCGCATGACCGGCAGGGCGCGCGATTTCGGCTCGATGTAGCGCAGGCTGAGGATCAGCGAGCGCAGCGCATCGGCCAGCGCCGAATAGGCGGGTCCGGGCGCCATGTGGTCGTAGACAGGCAGTTCGCCGAGCCGCCTTGCGCTCGAACCGTAGGTCGCCATCGAGCCGGCAAGGCCGGCAAGTTCCATGTAGACCTCAGCCGGATGGAAGACATCCTGCGCCAGCATGTGCGCCAGCCGCGGCCGCGCGGCGTTGACCAAATTGAGGATCAGAAGATCCTCGACGCTGCGCCCGGGGCCGCCCAGCACCATCTTGCCATGCGCCTCGGCGATCTGGTCAAGGCCGGTGACCACTTCCTGCAGCAGGCGGCTGTACCAGGACGCCGCGCCGATGACCAAGGTCGGCGGCAGGAAGGTGTCGTCCAGGGCAACGCCGCCATCGGCGCGCACGCCCTTGAGTTCGGCCACCGGCAGCGCGGTGTAGCCGCCGACGGCCGTGCCCGGCGCCAGCAACAGCGCCTGCGGCCGTGCGATCTCGATTTCCTCAGGATCGGAGCCGCCATGCACGGCGTCGCGCACCGAGACGATCCGGCCGCGATAGCGTGCGCCGGACGGCTCGGCGTGAGCCGGGTCGAAGCCGACGCCGCCGGGCGGTTCGAGCGGCAGTGCGATCAGCACTGGCCCCGCGCCCATCTCCGGCGTCACCGCCAGCGGCCGCGGCGCATCCATCGTCTCAGGGATCGCGAACGGCGTCCCGTCGGGAAAGATGCCGCGCGCCGAAAGCACCGAGATCTGGCCGGCATCGAGCTGTGCCTGATCGAGCATCAGCGTTCGAAAGCCGAACGTATGCAGATGCCCGGCCTGCAAGGCGCCGCGCACCGTCGCTTCGAAGAAGCGGTCCTGTTGCTGGAAATGCTGGGTGCGGAGGAACAGTCCCTCCGACCACAGCACCCTGTTTGCATCGCTCATGCCGACACTCTCTGCTTCCTGCTCATCGCCTCGCGCGGCTTTGCGGATTTCGCCGCCCAATGCATGTCGCTCAAAAGTGGTCACGGTTTTGAGAGAACGACATGCATAAAAACAAAGACCTAAAGCGCGTCGCCTGGATCGCGTTCAAACGCGACGCGCTTTAGGCGGAAATGCCGCCGCTGCCGAGCTTCACATTGACGGTGAACTTCGATCCCGGCGAAACCGATTTGGTCGTACGCCAGTTGCGCCCGCCGGGTTCCCTGATCAGCGCGACGAAGCCGAGTGCTGCCACTTCCGGCTCGACCGTGATGGTCTTCGATGCGGTCTTGCCGGGTCCGACGGAAATCGTGTCGGAGCCGATGAGATCGCCGCCAAGTGCGGAGCCGGCACCGCCCTGCAGGGCGAAATAGTCGGCCGAATTGAAGGCGCCGGTGCTCTTCAGCCGTAAGACCATTACCGTTACCGGCCTGTCGCCGCCGCCCGGTCCCGGGTTCATGCCGGCCCCACCGGCCAAATTGACCGTTATGACGGAGGGTTTAGGCGGGCCGCTCTGGCAAGCCGTCAGCAGTCCCGTAGCCCCGATGGCCAGAATGAATTCGCGTCTGTCGATCATGTCTCAGTCCTCCTCATATGCGTCCCTAAAATCAGCGCCGATTTCGCCCAGAAAGCGCGTCTCGGCGCTGTGAGCGATTTCACGGTGGCGTTTCTGGTACAATTCCCAGAGCTTGGCGCCGCGCCCGCCGGTCAGCAGATTGCCGATCGCCGAACTCGACTTCAGTTCCTGCTCGATCGCGGCCGGATCGAAGCGGTCGATCATGCGCTTGAGCGCGCCTTGCACGCCGCGCCAGGCACGAACGTGGTGCTGCGCCAGATCGCGCACCGCGTCCTTGATCGCCGCTTCGGCGCCGAGGAAACCGGGGCTGCGCTCGGCCAGCATGGTCACCAGAGCATCGTCGACCGAAGGCAGGAATTTGAGCGGGTTGACCTCGGACGCGCCAACCACGGTCTGGGCGACGCGGGCGTTGCCCTTCTCTTCGGCGCGCTTGCGCAAAAGTTGCATCAACCCTTCCATCATCAGCCGGTATTCGCGGCCGAACTTCTCCATGTCGGCCACCGGATCGCTGCCGGGAAAATCGGACTCGCCCATGCCCATGCCGCGCAGGAAAGCGGCGCGCAATTCCGCGTCCGCCTGTCCGGTCGACGGCCGCGCAGCAGCTTGCCGGACAGGAGCACGTGGTGGCGGTGGAGGCGGGGTTGGCGGTGGCCGCTGTGGCGATGCCTCGGCCGCGCGGACCGGCAGATCCCAGGGCGCCGGGGCAGGCGAGGGCGCATCCACTGCGCCGCCATCCGTCGCGCCTGCGTCGAGACTGGTGGACTCGGCCGGGCCAAAACCAAACCCGTCATCGTAGGCCGGCGGCTGCTCGGAACTGGATCTGCTCGGCTCTCTCGACAGCGGTGCGGAATCGAGGCCGAAGGGATCGTCGAACAGCGGCTTGCCAACACCCTTGTCGGGGGCGGTCTCGGCCACCGGCGTTGCCACAGGGTCGAGGCTGAACGGATCGTCGAACGCCTGCGAGCTGCGTTCATCGGACCGCGCACGCGCGAATGCGCCGGGCACCGGCTTTTCGAATGGATCGGGCAGGTTGGCAGGGCGTGGCCGTCCCGGCTCTTCTTCCGTGGTGGACGAAAAGAAATCGTCGCCGCCGAGGCTGACCGGCGCCCGCGACGCCGCCGGCTTACTGGCAGGCGCTGAAGGCCTGGAGGCCGGCGCCTCGGTCTTCGCCGTCTGCAAATCGACCCACACCACATAGTCGCCCAGTCGCAGTCGCATGCCGCTTTGCAGGCGCGCGGTATTTCCCGCGCCGAGCGGGCTGGCGGCATCGTCGATGAACAACCCACTGCTGGAGGTATCGGTGACGAAATAGCCGCCCTGCTTGCTGGTGATCTTGCAGTGGGCGCGCGAGACGAACATGTCGGGATCGTTGATCTGCCAGTCGGCGTCGGCGCTGCGGCCGATTACCAGCTCGCCCTCGTCCAGCCGCGCCTGCCGCGTGACTTGCGCGCGTGGTCCCTGTTCGAGAGTCAGAAGCAGGCTCATGCCGCCACCTCTCCCCGCCAGCCGACGATGGTCCGCAACCGCATGTCGTCGGCGTCCCCCTTTTCGACCGGTCGCGCCAGCCAGGTGGTGCGGGCAAGCTGGACGGTGCCGAGCTTCGCCGGCGGCACTGCCTTTGCCGCAAGCACGATCCTGAGATCGACATCGATGGTCTCGCCGATCAGGTCGCGCACCGCCTGCTTCAACAGCTTCAGCTGCTCACCGCCCGGCAGGAAGGCCTTGTAATCGATATAGCTGAGCGCGCCGATGCGCAGCTCGATGCGGCTCTGCCGGCTGAAGCTGCGCGGGCCGATGGTGGCGCTGCGGCCGAGCGTGGCATAGCTGCCGGCAAGCCGCGTCTGCAGCGCCTTGGGGATGGTCATCCAGGCCGCGACGAACTCCTTCAGCACCACCGGCACTTTGAAGGCTTCGGCCAGGAACAGCGTCAGTCGCTCGGGGCCGTCGACTTGGGCAGCGAGCGAGGCGGCCTGGCGAAGTTTTACTGTATCGAGTTCGGCATCCTGCGTGCCCGGCAGCCCGATGCCGGCCATCGCTTCCAGCATGGAACGGACGCGGCCGCCGACACCGCGTTCGACCTGCACGGCCGGATGCGCATCCGCCCAGGCGCGATAATAAAGCGCGATCATCCGGTGCTGCAGGATGTTGACGAAATCGACGAAGGTCGTGTCGCTCGTTTGCCGCGCCTCGGCGCCTGCATACCAGCGCTGCGAAAGCCGATCGAGCACCCAGCGCGTCAGATGCAGCGGCATCGGCCCTTCAGGCCCGAGCAGGCCGAGATTGTTGACCGTCACCCGCGCCGGCGACTTGTCGGTCGGCTCGCGGAAATCCACCACGTCCTGCACCGCGAAGGACAGCCGCACATTCTGGCCGAGCCTTGCCGGCTCGCGATCCGGCCGGCCGGAATGGCCGAACAGGCCGCCTTGCCGCTCAAGCCGGCGCAGCAGTTCGAAAAAGTCGAAACTCTCGGACAGGGTTGCGGCTCGCTCTAGATCAGGTAGCGATTGCCGGGCGTCATCGGCCATGGCACATCCTCCTGTTTCTGGAGCAAGCGCGTGCGCGTGCGCACGAACCCGTTTATTCCGGCATGACGGGCAAACAGCCGCGACAGCAGGCCCGACAGCAGCAGAGTGCTCTGTCCCGCCAGCACCGACTGGTCGACATGCAGCGTCACTTCCGTGCCGCGGCCGAAGCACATCGGCCCTTCGATCGCCAGCCTTTCGATCACCGCGCGCGAGTCGATGCGCACGATCGAGCGCACATTGCGGGCGAGCCCGGGGTCGCCGCGCTCGGCATAGAGATCGAGCAGCGCGTGCAGCGGATCGACGCCGCGGCCTTCCTTGGCCATGCTGAGGAAGTTGAGCGCCAGCTGTGACACCAGTCGCCAGGCCAGGTCGTCGGCGCGCGACTCGCCGTCGGCGCCGGTCGGCAGCGCTGCCGGGATCGCCGGCTGCGGCGAACGCAATGCGCCGAGCAGCCGGACCGTCTCCACAGGGTCGCCGGCTTCCAGCGTCAGGGTCGGCGTGTCGTCGAGGATGGCCAGGTCGCGATTGGTGCAAAGCGCCATGATATCGACGCGCTTGAGCGGCCTGTTGGCCTGGCTGTGGACCGGGCGCGAGATCGCCAGGAAGACGTCGTCGCCGGCATAGGAGGTGCGGGTCACCCCCTGGCGCCGCTCGTCCTCGGTTGGCCGGCGCGGCCGCCGCTCGGTCGAATAGACCCAGCCGCTGCCGCGGTTTTGCCCGAGGCTGAACAGCTCCGGTATCTCGGCATCGGGCCCCTCGGCATCGGCGTCCTCGACGCGGATGACCCGGTAGATTTCAAAGTCGCGCGCCCGCGTGCGGTCGGCATGCAGCACCTGGCGCGTCTTGCGCTGGTCGAGCTCGACGATGTTGCACTCGCGCTCGAAGAGATTGATGATCGGGGTGGCGAAGAGATCGAAATCCGCCGGCGTCAGATCGGCGAGTTCGGGCACCGGACGCCGGAACAGGAAGATGATTTCGAGCCCGGCCTGGCATTTGCGCACGACCGGCAGCAAGCCGGTGACGCGCCCATAATGGAAGCGCTCGGGCATCATGAAATATTCGCGCAGCAGGCGGTAGCCTTCGAAGGTCGGCCGCGTGCGCGGCATCAGCGCCTCGGCATCGGCAATGCCGACCATCTCCGGCGGCGGTAGCGGCGACAATGGATTGGTCTTGCCTTCCGGTCGAGCGCCGACACCAGAGCAGACTCCGAAGATGGCGTCGAAGATCAGCGGCGCCTTGGTGCGGTTGGCGAAATAGAAGTCGAGCCGGTCGAGCGCCAGTTCGTCGAGCTTGCCTTTGCCGGTCCGCGCCAGCGTGATGCGAAGTGCCGCTTCGCCGGCCTTGCCGGCGATCGGGCCGATGCCGGCGGCGGCAAGCGCGCTGCGGTCCTGGAAATAGCCGACCGAACTGATCGCGATCGGAAACAGCGTCATGTCCTGCGCGGTGGTGAAGGTGCAGCGTGTCGACAGGCCAGCCTGCAGGCTGGAGACCAGCCGCGTGCCGCGCTTGACGATGTGGCCGGCAAGCATTGTCTGCACCTGCTGGCCGGGCTTCAGCACCACCATGGCGGTTGCCGGCACCGGCGTGACGAGATCGGGATAAAGCACGTCGAGGATGCTGCGCGAAAACCGCGAGCGCTCGGCATCCACCTTCAGGCGCGTGCGCGCGGCGAGGAAGGCGACACCGTCGAGCAGCCGCTCGACATAAGGGTCGGGACACGGCACCGTATCCAGCGACAAATTGCGGGCGACCGCCGGATGCATGTCGGCGAACTCCGCCGCCAGCCCGCGTATGTGGGACAGTTCCTCCTCGTAATATTCTACGAAGACCCGGTCCATCTCTCAGGCTTCCCTGAACTCGGTGCGCGCCAGTCCGTTGTCGAGATTGATTGTCGTGCGCAGGCGCATGCGCTCGGGCGTCGGCGTCATGATCAGCACGGCGTCGATCTCGATCTTCAGGCCGGTCTTGTCGCCGAGGTTGACCGTGACTTTGGTCGCGCTCTCCTTCAGCCGCGGCTCGAAAGTGGCGAGCACGGCGCGGATCTCGCGTGCCAGAACATCGCGATCGAAGTCGCGCGACGACCGGCCGGAGAAGGACGGCACGCCATAATTGACAACGCTGCGGCGC
The DNA here is from genome assembly GCF_000502555.1 of Mesorhizobium sp. LNJC394B00. Taxonomy (NCBI): domain Bacteria; kingdom Pseudomonadati; phylum Pseudomonadota; class Alphaproteobacteria; order Hyphomicrobiales; family Phyllobacteriaceae; genus Mesorhizobium; species Mesorhizobium sp. LNJC394B00. Next base: position 243,111 of record NZ_AYWH01000007.1, on the reverse strand, counting down.
ACCTCCGGAAAGTCGGCCAGCGATGTCGGACTGTCGGTCATCTGCTCGGCCTCGAGATCGGATAGCAGCGGCGCGGACTCGTAACGCTCGGTGTTGAACAGCGCCTCGATGTCGCGCCGCACGGCCTCGCGCAGCACATCGGGCGACACCACGATGCCTCGGCTTTCAAGCTCGCCACGGTGCCGGTTCTGAAACGCCAGCCGATGCAGCCGGCGCTTCTGATCGGGGTTCAATGCGTCATCGGCGTCGATGCGCCTCGGTCCGTCTGCCAGCAGCTCGTCCAGGCGCTCTGCGCCAAGCTCCTCCTGCAGAGCCTGCCTGAGCCCGTCTATCTCCGAGCTCAGGCCCGGCAGATCGTTGACGAGGCGGTCCCACAGCGAAGGCTGTACCGCCTCGCGCTTGGCCCGTGAACCGCCCGCCTGTACCTTGTCGGCGGCAGGGCGCTTTGCTCGCCCCTCACTTGCCGACATAGACATCCATTTCGGCTTCGTCATTGTCGTCATAGACGAACTTGATCTTCTTGTAGGCGAAGGAGACTTCCTCCTGGATCAGGTCGGCTTCATCATCGGCCTGCGACATGTCGTATTCCATGATCGAGGCGTCGGTCAGGGTAACGACCAGATAGTCCTTGCTCTCGCCGTCGATGGTCCGCCGCGCGGAGAATTTGACCTCGTCCAGCGCCTTGTTTTCGAACAGGGCCTTGGCCAGATAGGGTGAGGCCTTGTCATAGTGCTTGGTGAACTTGATCATGCCCATTGACACGCGGCCTCGGCGCGAGAGGGAATTGGGGTCGTAGGGCGCGACCATCTTGTAATCGACGCCATGGATTTCGATCTCGTCGTCATGGCCGTCGCGTGTGCTGGGCCCCTTGATATCCGGAACTTTCAGAAAACCGTCGATCTTCATTGTGGGCATTTTCGTTCTCCACCGCTTTCAAACAAAGGTTTGGTTGCTGCAATCAGGTCTTCACGGACGGCAATTCCGACACCAGCCTGAGCGAGGCGTTGATGCCCTCCAGCTGGTAGTGCGGGCGCAGATAGAAGCGGGCGTTGTAGTAGCCCGGCCGGCCCTCCACGCTGTCGACCTGCACCTCGGCGGCGGCAAGCGGACGCTTGGCGCGCGCCTTGTCGTCGGCGAAGGCCGGGTTGGCCAGCACGTACCGGTTGATCCATTCGGTCAACCAGATCTGCATGTCGGTGCGTTCCTTGAACGAGCCGACCTTGTCGCGCGCAATCGCCTTGAGGTAGTGGGCGAAGCGCGAGACCGGGAACAGATAGGGCAGGTTGGCGGAGAGCCGCTCGTTGGACTGGGCGTCGGGGTCGACCAGGCGGCCGGCCCGCGTCTCGTCATCCTGCAGCGAATGGGCGCCGATAAAGGCCGCGAGATCGGTGTTCTTGCGGTGCAGGATCGGCATCAGCCCGAGCTTGGCCAGTTCCGCCTCGCGCCGGTCGTCGATGGCGACTTCCGTCGGGCATTTCATCGCGATCGAGCCGTCATCGGTCGGGAAGGAGTGCACCGGCAGGTTAAGCACAGTGCCGCCATTTTCGACGCCGCGGATCTGGGTGCCCCAGCCATAGAGCTTGTGGCTGCGGTTGATGTTGACGCCCATCGGGAAGGCAGCGTTCATCCAGACATATTTGTTGTGATCGCCCTGCACTTCCTCCTCGAAGGAGAAGCCCTTGACCGGGACTGTCTCCGAGCCGTAGGGCAGCCGCGCCAGCACGCGCGGCATGGTCAGCCCGATATAGCGCGCATCCTCGCTCTCGCGCAGCGATTGCCACGAGGCGTAGGCCGGGTTGGAGACGATCTGCTGCAGGTCCTGCGGGTTGGGCAGTTCCTGCCAGCTGTCCATGCGGAACAGCCGTGGCGAGGCGGCGGCGATGAACGGCGTGTGCGCCGAGGCGCAGATGCCGGAGATGTTGCGCAACAGGCCGACGTCGCGCGGGTGGTTGGAGAACTCGTAGGCGCCGATGACGCAGCCGATCGGTTCGCCGCCGAGCATCGAATACTCGTCGGTGTAGACTTTCTTGAAGATCGGGCTCTGGTCCCACATCTGGCCTTCATAGTCTTCGAGCGTATCGGCCAGCTGCTCCTTGGAAATGTTCATCACCCGGATCTTCAGCTTCTGATCCGTCTCGGTGTTGTTGATGAGGTACCAGAGGCCGCGCCAGGTGCCTTCCATCTGCCGCACTTCCGGCGCGTGCAGGATTTCGTTGACCTGGGTCGTCAGCATCTTGTCGATACCGGCGATCAACGACTTGATCGACTTGATCGAGTTGGACGAGATCGTCGTCGTCTCGGAGCGCGACTGCGCCGCCAGAGCCAAGTTGCGCACCAGCTGCTGCAGCTTCTCGCTGTCGTCCTTCTTGACCTTGAAGTCCTTCTCCAGCAGCTGGCTGAATTCACCGAGATCGACGGCCTCGGCCTCGGCGACGGATGCTGCGGTCTTTTGCTGTTCGGCCATGATCTATTCCTCACCCTTGTCGTCGGACAGCGCCTGGGCGGCGATCTGGCCAAGCAGCGGCTGGTTGTTCAGCAATTGGGCGATGCGCTTTTCGGCATCGACGCGGCCGTCCATGAAGCCGAGCAACTCCTCGAGCTGGCGCCGCATCTTGAGGATTTCGGCCAGTTGCGGGACCTGTTCGGCGATCTTGTCGGGGGCGAAATCGCCCATCTTGGTGAAGGTCAGGTCGAGCGCCAGTTCTTCGTCGCGCTCCTGTCCCTCGGCCTGCGGCAGCGTGTTCTTCACCCGCGCCTTGACCCTGGGTCCCAGCGCTTCCATGAATTTGGGGAAGCGGTTGGCATCGGTCTCGACAAAGGAACGGTCGAGCACCGTCTTGGACGCTTCCCTGGTCTGCGATGCGCCCGACAGGTCGGCCATCACGCCCATGACGAACGGCAGTTCGATCGTCGTCGGGCTGCCGTAGGTTTCGACATCGTAGGCGATCTGCACGCGCGGGGCGCGATTTCGCTCGATGACCTTCGCTTTGCTTTCGGCTGGCATGTGTTGCTACCTTTCATCCTTCTGGGCAGTCTTCTTGGCGTCTGGAACGCCGGCGAGCAGCCGGAATTCCTTGAGCCCCGACGGGGCGAGGTCTTCCATCAGTTCAACGAAATCCATGTGCACCATCCTGCGCACCCGGCGGGCGAGATGCGGGATCGGGCTCGACGGCTCGGTGCGGTCGTAGAACGCGACCACAAGGTCGAGGCACTTCACCACATCGTCGCGCGAGGAAATCCTGTCCGGGAGCCCCGCACCGGTCTCCGCGTAGCTTGCCATCGTCTCGGCTCCATGACCGTTTCTGACCGGCGCGGCCGGGCTTGCCGCCGCAGCAGCCGGGCTGGCCGCCCCCTTCGTCGCTGCCTCTTCCGTGGTCTCGACCGCCGTATTGCGTTCCAGCGTCGTCAGCACGCGCTGCAAAAATCGTTTCAGGTCCGGGACGGCGGCCCCGTTGCTGTCAAAGCGGGCATTCAGCGCCGTATCGACCGCGTCGAGCGCCTCGATCGCAGCGTGCGCCCCGGCGATGAGCGCCGTCATCTGTTCACCGGCCTGGTCCTGATGGGCGGCACAACCGCTGCCCACCCGGTTCAGGAGCTGTCCGTGCGCGCTGACCAGCGCTGCCTTCTCCGTGGCATTCAATCCCGACGCCGCTTCCTGAAGCATGACGCGATCGTCGAGCGCACCCTGTTCGAGATCGCGTCCGCTGATCGGCCCGATGGGACGCGGCGCGAAGAAGACCATCTCCCTGAGGTTCGCCAGCAGGCCTTCCTGGCCGTTCTGCAGGTCGGCCAGCGCGTTGAGGCGGCGCAGGGCGGCCTCGCGTGGTTGGGGGCTGGCGCGCAGCGCCGGGTGCATCGTCTCCCAATGCGTCTCGAAGGTCCTTGCAATCAGGGTCAGGCCCTGTGCCAGTCCGGCCAATCCCTCTTCATTGGCCAGCGCCCGGGCGACAATGACAAGCAGGCGCAGGTCGCGGCCATGCGAACGCAACTCCTCGGCCTTGCCGAGCACGGCAGGCCAGTCGACCGGAATGGTCGATTGCGCGGCTGGCTTGTTGCGCCCGTCATGGACGACCTTGACCTGCGGCTCCGTGAGCCGCTCCAGCTCATGAAAAGCCGGATCGTTGCGCAAGTCTTCGCCTGACGGATTTTCACCGTCCAGCGGAGCAAGCCAGAGTGCGAGATCGATCACAGATACCCCCGGCGACCGGCTCTAAAACCGTACGTGACCCAACGTTAGCACACGGTTGCATATTCCCACAATTCGCCATCCGCTCAAAAGTTAACGAGCGCTAATGAATGTCGGTGCAACTGCGTCTCGGATGGCGCAATTCATGGCGTGCCTGGCCAACCTCGTATGTGAAGCGCATCGCATAGGATTAGAAAAAATCGTGGTTGTCTGCATTTGGCGGCGCGGAACTCTCCACAAAGAGAAAGGCCGGCTGCATCAAGCGCTTTGTCAAGCGGCTGCTTATGTGGCAGGCTGTCGACGGGCAGATTGCAGGAGCACGTTCGATGGAACAGCGCCGGTCGTCGCAGGGGTTCAAACGCAAGGAACTGGTTGGCAAGCTCAATCCGGTCTGCCTGCGCGCCTTCAAGGCCGCCGCCGACAGCGCCAAGCTGCGCGGCAATCCTTACGTCGAACTCGTCCATTTCATAGAACAACTGGTGCTGTCCGAGCGTTCGGATGTGCAGATGATCATTGCCGATGCCGGCGTCGATGCCAGCCGGCTTACCAGCGAAATGACCCGCGCCGTCGACAAGCTGCCCTACGGCGCCACCTCGATCGAGGAATTTTCCGACCACATCTTTCACGCCATCCAGGAGGCCTGGAACCTGGCGACGCTGGAATTCGGCATGGAGGAGGTCCGCAGCGCCCATATCGTGCTCGCCTGCCTGAAGACGCCGGTGCTGGAAGGCCTGGTGGCGAAGATCAGCGGCGAATTCGACAAGATCGACGCCGACGGGGTCATCGCCCGCTTTGCCGAGGTGGTGGACGGTTCGCTCGAAGCCGGCGCCACGGCAGCAGTGGCTCCCACCGCGGAGGCGCCGCGGCGAGCTCCGGGCGGGGACTCCGCGCTGGCCAAATACGCCACAGACCTCACCCAGCGCGCCCATGACGGCAAGATCGACCCGGTCGTCGGCCGAGACCCGGAGATCCGGCAGATCATCGATATCCTGATGCGGCGCCGGCAGAACAACCCGATCCTGACCGGCGAGGCCGGTGTCGGCAAGACCGCGGTGGTCGAGGGCTTTGCCCTGCGCATCGCCCAGGGCGACGTGCCGCCGCCCCTGCAGGGCATCAGCGTGCGTATGCTCGACGTCGGCCTGATGCAGGCTGGCGCCAGCGTCAAGGGCGAGTTCGAGAAGCGCCTGAAGGCGGTGATCGACGAAGTTCAGTCATCCGAGACGCCGGTCATCCTGTTCATCGACGAGGCGCACACGCTGATCGGCGCCGGTGGTGCCGCCGGAACCGGCGATGCCGCCAATCTCTTGAAGCCGGCGCTGGCGCGCGGCGAATTGCGCACCATCGCCGCAACCACCTGGGCCGAGTACAAGCAGCACATCGAAAAGGACCCGGCGCTGACCCGCCGTTTCCAGGTGGTCAAGATCGATGAGCCGTCGGAAGCGGTCGCTGTGCTCATGCTGCGCGGTGTCGCCGGCGTGCTCGAACAGCATCACGAAGTGCAGATCCTGGACGAGGCGATCGAGGCGGCGGTCGGCCTGTCGCATCGCTACATCCCGGCGCGGCAATTGCCCGACAAGGCGGTCAGCCTGCTCGACACCGCTTGCGCCAGGGTGGCGATCTCGCAGCATGCGACGCCGGCCGAGGTCGAGGACATTTTGCGGCGCCGCCAGGCGCTCGAGGTCGAAAGCGGCATCATCGGCCGCGAGGCCGCGATCGGCATCGAAGTAACTGACCGGCAGGCGCGGGTCGAGGCCGGGCTCACTGAGACCGGGACCATGCTCGCCGCCGCCGAGGAGCGCTGGGAGCGCGAAAAGGCGCTGGTTGCCGAGATCCTCGAACTGCGCGCGCGGCTGCGCGGCGACGGCGTGCCGCTCGATGCGGTGGCGACAGCCGAGACCGATGCCGAACCAGCAGCGCCGGACGAAGAAAAGACCAAGGTACCGAAGGCCGAGACGCCCAAGGCCGAGACGCCCGAGACCGAAGCGCCGGCTGCCGAAGCTGCGCCGTCAGATCCTGCCGCCGATCTGGCGCGGCTGCGTGAACTCATGGCCGAGCTTGCCACCGCGCAAGGCGAGACGCCGCTGATCCTGCCGTCGGTCGACCGCAATGCGGTAGCTGCCGTGGTCCAGGACTGGACCGGCATCCCGACGGGACGGATGCTGTCCAGCCAGACCGAAAAGGCGCTCAAGCTGGCCACCACGCTGTCCGAACGTGTCGTCGGCCAGGATCACGCCATGGAGATGATTGCCAAGCGCGTGCAGACCAGCCGCGCCGGGCTCGGAGCGCCGGAAAAGCCGGTCGGCGTGTTCCTGCTCTGCGGCCCCTCGGGAGTCGGCAAGACCGAGACGGCCCTGGCGTTGGCCGAGACGCTCTATGGCGGCGAACAGAACCTGATCTCGATCAACATGTCCGAATTCCAGGAGGCGCACACCGTCTCGACGCTCAAGGGCGCACCGCCCGGCTATGTCGGCTACGGCAAGGGTGGCATTCTCACCGAGGCCGTGCGCCGAAAACCCCATTCGGTGATCCTGCTCGACGAGGTCGAGAAGGCGCATCCCGACGTCCACGAGATCTTTTTCCAGGTCTTCGACAAGGGCATGATGGATGACAGCGAGGGAAGGCGCATCGACTTCAAGAACACGCTGATCCTGCTGACGTCCAATGTCGGCTCCGAAGTCATCATGGAGCGGACCGGCAACGGCACGGTGAGGGCAGGGCTCGACGGCCTCGATGCTGCACTGCGCGCTCCACTGCTGAAGGTGTTTCCAGCGGCCTTCCTCGGCCGCGTCGTGACCATCCCTTACTATCCGCTCTCGGATTCGATGATCGAGGCCATCACCCGCCATCAGTTCGGCAAGATCGCGCGGCGGCTGCGCGCCAGCCACGACGCCGAACTGGTGATCGGCGACGGCGTCATGGCGCTGGTCAGGGCGCGCTGCACCGAAATCGAGTCCGGTGGCCGCATGATCGACGCCATCCTCACCAACACGCTGTTGCCGGAACTCAGCCGCGGCGTGCTGAACCGGTCGCTCGACGGCGAGAAGATGACCAAGGTGACCGTCAGCGCTTCCACTGACGGGTTTGCCTATTCGTTCGAATAGTCAGGCCTGACTGCTCGGCTCCGTCTCGGCGCGGATCAGCTTGATGTCGGCGCCGGCTGCCCAGGCGCCGATATCCTCGCGCCGCAACGCCGCCGCCATCATGTCGGGAAACAGGTCCGGCGTGCAGGCGAAGACCGGTATGCCAAGTGCCGCGACCGAAGCCGACATCGCCGGATCATAGCCCGGCCGGCCCTGATCGGTCAGCGCCAGCAGCACGATGACATTGACGCCGGACCGGACCAGCGCCGCAAGCCGCCGCAGCAAGTCCTGGCCGTTGCCGCCCTCATAGAGGTCGGTGATCAGCACGAAGTGGGATTTGGTCGGCCGCTCGATGCGGTCGGCGCAATAGGCGACCGCCTGGTTGATGTCGGTGCCGCCGCCGAGCTGCACGCCAAACAGCACCTCGACCGGGTCGCTGAGCTCTTCGGTCAGGTCGACGATGGCCGTGTCGAAACAGACCAGCTTGGTGCGCACGACCGGCAGCGACGCCATCACCGCGGCGAAAATCGAGGCGTAGATCACCGAGCTCGCCATCGAGCCGGACTGGTCGACGCACAGCACCACTTCGTCGAGATCGACCAGCCGGCGTTGCTTGCGCATGAAGCCGACCAGTTTTTCCGGCACGACGGTTTTGTGCTCAGGCTGGTAGTGGCGAAGATTGGCCGAGATGGTGCGCGGCCAGTCGATGTCGCGTTGGCGCGGCCGGTTGGTGCGTCGCGACTTGTCGAGCGCGCCACGGATCGCCTCGGCGGTCTTCTGCTCCAGCCGCTGCATCAGCTTGGCAACGGTGTCGGCGATGATGGTGCGGGCGATGTCCTTGGTCTTGGCCGGCATCACCGAACGCAGCGAGATCAGGTCGGCGACGAGGTTGACGTCGGCCTCGATCGCCTTGAGGAATTCCGGCTCCATCAGCATCTGCTTCAGGTTCAGCCGCTCAAAGGCATCCTTCTGGACGATCTGGACCACCTGGGCGGGAAAGAAGGAGCGGATATCGCCCATCCATTGCGCCACGCGTGGCGCCGAGCGGCCGAGCCCGCCGCGCCGCTTGCGCGGGTCGGCATCGGCATTGGCGCCGTCGCCGTAAAGCGCATCGAGCGCCGAAGACAGTTTTTTGTCATCACTGGAAAGGGCGGAGGAAGCCTCGTCATCGGCGCCGATCGCCAGCCGCCAGCGGCGCTCGCGCCCGCTATCGGAGGATGCTGGGCCGGGTTCGGGCACTTCGGCTTCGTCATCCATTGTCACACTCCGCCCGCCAGCAATGGCCCAAGCCGCTCCAGGTGACGGCGCCAGCCCTCGCCGCCATCCGGCGCCGGCGTCAGGCCGGCCGGCAACCTTGCGGTGCGGCCGAGCACGGCCTCGATCAACCGCTGCCGCTCCATCGAGTCCAGATTGGAGAAGACGCGGCGCAGCAATGGCAGATGCGCGATGAAAGCTTCCTCGTCGAGCGATTTCAGCCACCCATCGACGGCGCCGCGCAGGCCCTCGTCGTAGATCAGCCGCTGGCCGGCAGTGCTGAAGAAACCTTCGAAGAACCCCGCTGCCTGGGCGACCGGCGTCCCCGGCGACAGCCTGCGTCCGAGCAGCCCGGCGGCGTCCTCTGCCGACAGTTGGCCGGCTTCATAGAGCAGATGCGCGGCGCAGCCGGCGAGCAGCGCCGTCGAGCCCGGACCTTCCAGCACGCCGGTCAGGCCGTTGCGCCATGCATCGAGCACGCCTTCGCCGGGCTCGACCAGCCGGATCGCCGTGTCGGCCTTGCGCACAGCACCGACCAGCGTGGTGGCGGCCTGCTCGTCCAGGTCGCGCACCGCATAGGGCAGCGCGATCGCGCCTTCGACGATCAACCGTTCCAACAAACCGGACAGCCGGTTGGTTTCGGTCTTGCGCGCCTCGCCGTAACGGATGATGTCGGCAAGCGGCGGCACCGAGGCCAGCATCTCCAGGCATTCGCTGCTGTGCGCTGCGCGCGCCTCCAACGCTACAAGGCCGGCGCTCGCGGCCTCCGACAGATCCGCCGTAATGGCGCTCTGGACAAGGGCGGCAAGCGTGTCGAGGCTCGCGGCCGCACCGAGCATCTGGATCAGGCGGGCATTGGCGGCCTTTTCGATAGTCGGGCCGTAGATCAGGTTCTCGACCAGGCGCACGGCATATTCCGGCTCCCAGGCCAGCGTCCATTTTTCGCGAAAGGTGCCGCGGCTGCGGCCGGCGTCGGCCAGCCTGCCCCATTGCACGCCAAGCACGTTCAGCCGGTGCAGCAATGTCGAACGAAACAGTCCGCTTTCGCTGCGCAGATCGACCGACAGCTCGCGTTCCAGCGCCTCCGGCTTCAGCCGCGCCGCCTTCTGGTTGCGCTGCAGGTCCTCGATCAGCGGCGCCAGCGGCGTGTCGGGCGGAATCTCGCCGACATCCGCGCCCAAAAGCAGCTCGGCCTCGACCAGCGCCCACAGCACCGCTTCGCCGTTGAACAGCGCCGCGATCGCGGCATCGCGCAATTCCTCGAAGCCGGGCTTCGGCCGCTCGCGAATGGCAGCCAGTGTGCGCGCAAGCCGCTCGGCCTCGATCAGCGACGCGGTCGACACCAGATGGCCCTTCGCCCGCAGCACCGCCGCGATCGTCGCCAGCCACAGCGTCGCGGCGTCGCGCCGCCCTCGTGTGCGCCACAGATGCTTGCACCAGCCGGGCGCGACGACGCCAGCGCCATAACCATAGCCCAGCGCAAGACGCGGCCCGGTCCATGGCGCCCATGTCATGATGCCTTTGCGCCGGGCAATTGCCTTGATCAGCGCCTGGTCGTTCTTCTGCGTGTGCGCGGCCTGCAGGGCCGGCACATGCCATGCGCCGCAGACGACGGCGATCGGTCCGGCGAATTCCTTGCGCGCGGCAGCGATTTCCAATCGCATATGCGCTTCACGCTTGGCCTCGAACGGCGCGATCGCACCTTCGCCGTCGCGCAGCGTCGTCATCGCATCGGTGATGGCAGCGAAGATTGGACCCGGCTGCGGATTCTGCTCGATAATGTCGGCCCACCAGCTTTCGCCATCTTCATAGCCGGCGGCCGCAGCCAGCGTGCCGATCGGGTCGCGATGCGATGCGGGCTCGCCATCCTCACCGGTTTCGTCCTTGGGTTCGGGCTTGTCGGCGTCAGCCGTTTTGTCGGTGCCGTCAGTTGCCGGTGCCGCGAACCGAGCCGATGACGGCAGGTCGATGAACCGCAATGCCGCCTTGTTCTCCACCGCCCACACCGCCGCCTGGTATTCCGGCGAGAACTCGGCGAACGGCCAGAAACTTGTCGCGGCCGGGTCGTCCTCGGGGTAGCAGAGCAGCGCCACCGGCGGCTGCATCTGCGGGCGCGCCAGCAATGGCAGCAGGGCGGACGCGTCGCTCGGCCCTTCGATCAGCACCGCGACCGGCTGCAAGTCCCGCAGCGCCTGCACCAGGCTGTCGGCGGAGCCCGGCCCGTGATGGCGGATGCCGAAATAGGCGACGTCGCTCATGACCTCAGATCGCTGCGTTCAGCGCCGCGTAATAGCCGGCATAGTCCGGCCGCTTCTTGAGCACCGTTTCGAGATATTCCTCCAGCACCACCTTGTCCTGCACCGGGTCCTTGACGATCGCTCCGACAAGGCTGGCGGCGAGGCCTTCGGCGCCGAGTTTGCCGCTGTCGAACCACGCCGCCTGGCTGAGGCCGCCGACCATGGTGGCGATCGCCTCGGCGGTCGACAATGAACCCGAAGGCGTCTTCAGCGTCACCTTGCCGTCAGCGGTTGCGCCCGAGCGCAGCTCGCGGAAAATGGTCAGCACGCGCGCAATCTCCTCGCCGACATTTTTCGGCACCGGCAGGTCGAGGCCGCCGGCCATCTCGTCGACCCGCTTGGAGACGATCGCCACCTCTTCGGCCATGTCTTCGGGCAGCGGCAGAACCACCACATTGAAGCGGCGCTTGAGCGCCGAGGACAGCTCGTTGACGCCCTTGTCGCGATTGTTGGCGGTGGCGATGATGTTGAAGCCGCGCTGGGCATAGAGCGAGGTGTTGAGCTCCGGGATCGGCATCATCTTTTCCGACAGCACGGTGATCAGCGTGTCCTGTACATCGGAGCCCATGCGCGTCAACTCTTCCAGGCGGCATAGCTTGCCGCTCTCCATGGCGCGGTAGAGCGGCGTCGGCACCAGCGCCTCCTGGCTCGGCCCTTTGGCCAAAAGCTGCGCATAGTTCCAGCCGTAGCGGACCTGGTTCTCGTCGGTACCGGCCGTGCACTGCACGATCAGCGTGGAATTGCCCATGATGGCGGCGGCGAGATGTTCCGACACCCAGGATTTTGCGGTGCCGGGAACACCGAGCAGCAGCAGCGCGCGGTCCGTGGCGAGTGTCGCCACCGCCGTTTCCATCAGTCGGCGGCGGCCGACATATTTTGGCGATATCACGGTGCCGTCGCTTGCCTTGCCGCCGAGCAGGTAGGTCAGAACGGCCTTTGGCGAGAGGCTCCATCCCGCAGGTTTTTGCTTGTCGTCATTGCGCGCCAGCGCCTGCAGTTCAGCGGCATAGGCCTGCTCGACGGGGAGGCGGATGGCTGCGTTCATGGTGCTGTTCTCCGGATTGTCATGGGTTGGTTCCCGTCAGGGCCGCGTTGAGGCGCAGGAAAGCGAGCGAGGCTGCCGCCGGCGGCATGCCGGCCGCAACGACATGCTCGATCAATTTTTCCGCTGTCGCCGCAGTGGCCAGAAAGCCCAAAGTTTCCAACAGGTCGTCGACGGTTCGCTTCATCGCGTCATCATTGCCGGCGACAGCCGAACGCAACACCGCCAAGCTCTGGCCGTTCGTCAGGTCGGGCCAATCCAGCCANGTCATCATTGCCGGCGACAGCCGAACGCAACACCGCCAAGCTCTGGCCGTTCGTCAGGTCGGGCCAATCCAGCCAGTTGGCTTCGAAGCCCTCGGCAAGGGTGAGCGTGCTAACATACTGCGGCGTATCTTTCAGGATCAATCTGACCAGGACACGCTTCCTGCGGCTATCCAGGCGCGGTGTCAGGTGCAGCACGAACAGTGCCGGCTTGCCACCCTCGGCGATCAGCGTGTCGGCCATCTGCGTTACTGCAGCGTCGCTGCCCGACGCGGCGACCATTCGTGAGATCTGGATGTCGGCATTGTTGTCGGCACCGAACTGCCAGGCTGCAATGAAATCGGGTTCGCTGACCCCAAATCGGGAAGCAAGGTCGACCAGATTGCAGGTCTCGAACAGTTCGGCGCGGCGCTTTTCCTGCGCCGGGGATTTGAGTTTTGCCGGGGTGTAGGTGGTGCGGCGGCGGATAAAGCCGGATTTGCCTTCTGCGATGAAGGCGGCAAGTTCGGCAACGGGATCGTCGGCACCGCCACCAACACGACCGTGCTCGCCCAACCTCGCCAGCAGCCGGCTCGCCAGTTCCTGCACCTTGCCGGAGCGGTCAGTGGCCAGGCTTTTCAGGAACGGCGCGTCCTCAGGCGTCAGGCCGAAATGCATGAGTTCGATCAGTGCCAGCCGGACTTCCGCCGGCTCGCCGGGCGCCTTCGCTTCCATCAGGCTGCGGGCCGTGGCCGGATCGCGACGGCGCATCTCGGTCAACGCGATACGGCGCGCGGCGGGGTAAAAGTCATCCCAGTTCTGCACCGTCAGTTGCTCCTGCGGCGCAATCTTCAGCCCCTCGACGCTGGCCTGCCAGTCGATCCACGGCGCATAGATGTCAGGGCTGTTCTGGTCTGATGCCGACGGCATCCAGTCCATCGGATGCAGCACGTAGCCACGGCCGGCGACGAGCGTCGCCACGCGCGCCTTGCGCCGCGCATCGGCGGCGTTCTTCAGGGCCGCCCGCAACAGCGGCCGCAACCGCTCCGGCAGCAGCGGCAGGCCAAGCCTCGGCAGCGGCGGGCGCCGCTTCAGCGTCTTCGGCGCCGACGGCCGCAGGCCGACATCGAGCGCCTGCGCCGCGATCGCCAGCAGACGTCGCTCCCGTTCGTCTGGGCTTGCGCCACCCGCGATCTCCTTCCATGCGGTTGGCGCCAGATCGAATGCGGTTCCGCCGGTGATCCAGCAGTCGCGCATCGTCGCCAGGCCGGTTAGTTCGAGCTCGTTCATGACAGATCGAGCCTCCCGAAGCCGCTTTGCGCGGCCAGCAGATCGAGCCGCGCGCCGTTCCAAAGCGCTGCCGTGGCCGCGAGGTCGAGGCCAAGCACGGTCTGATCGACGGTCCCGCTAACAGGCAGGGCGATCCCTTGCGGGTCGTGCGCCGCTTGCCACCAGGCGGTGCCGCGCTCATCGAGCAGGATCGCGCCGGCAGGCAGCATCAGCGGGCTATCGGTCGACCAGGGCGCTGCGTCCTGGTGCGCCGCATGCGCCGCGAGCGGGTCCTTGACAGCGTCGAGGCCGAAATCCGGCCAGGCGCCCGACACGACGTCGCCCTTGCGCTCCGCCACCAAGGCCCGCAGTGGCTGGCGCGACGGGTAGAATACCAGGCGGGCGTGGAACCGGTCACCGGGCGTGAACGCCGCCGAGCGGCGGCCGGCCGAAGCCGGAAAGAAATCGAGCAGCAGCGCAAACTGCGGCGTCGGGCTTTTCAGATCGAGCAGCCAGGTCGAATGGCTGACGAGACCGTCGCGGCGGGTCTCGATCTTCTCGCCTACGACCTCCCAATGGCTGTCGACCTGCTTCGCGTCGGGACTGGACAGAACCTGGTCGCGGGTTTCGGACGCCGACACCAGTCGCTTCAGCTCGGGATCGTCGGGCGCCGAGCGCCAGGCTTTGGCCAGCAGCACCAGCTTGCCGAGTTCGCGGATCGCCGCGTCCGGCCGTTCCTCGCTGCGCAGCGCCATTAGCCGGGCCGGGATTTCGTCGATGCGTCCGGCAAGCGCCGTCGCCTTCATGTCGACAAGCCGCGCCGCAATGCGGCGGCAGCGCTCGCTGCTGGCGTCGGCAAAGGCGGAAAGGCCGAGCCGCAGCTGGTCGGCAATCCACTGGTCGAGTTCGTCCAGCGCGCCTGCCACCGCGGTGCGCGTATCTTCCGCCCGCTTGCGCTGCGCCGTCTCGCGGCGCTCCGTCGCGGCGGCGTCATCGACGGTGCTTTCCTCTGCCTGCGAGGCCTCGCCAATGCTCTTGCCAGACGCGCCCCTGCCAGACTTTGCGTCGACCGGCGGGGGCGCACTCTTCCTGCGCCGGCCAAGCCAGTCATTGACCCATTCCGGCGTTGTTTCGGCTGATGTGAAGCTGGCCGGCGCCGTGGCGGCGATCCACATCAGCGCCAGCGTGTGCTTGCAGGGAAATTTTCGCGACGGGCAGGTGCATTTGTAGCCGTGGTCGCCGGTGTCGACGACGGTGCGATAGGGGTTGGATCCCGAGCCCTGGCATTCGCCCCAGATCAGCGCCTGCTGCTCGTTCTTCTCCAGCCGCGGCCAGTTCGAGCGCTTGGTGAGCTTCGAGGCGGCGCTTAGCGACGCCTGATCGGGGGCCAGCGCCTCGATGGTTTTCAGTTCGAATTCCAAGCCGCGCCTCTCGTCACCCCAAATCAATGCCTGGCATCAATATAGGGTGCCGTTTGTGAAGGATTGTTGTGGCCCCGGCAAGACGAAGATAGCGCAGATCAGTACAACGGCGTGGCCATATGCCGGGGCGTCGGCCATTGCGCCGTGATCTCGGGCTGCACCGGGCGCTCGAGATAGGTCGACAGCACGACATAGCTTCGCGTCGAGGTGACGCCGGGCGTTTCGTAGAGACGCGCCAGCAGGCCTTCGAGCGCCCTGGTGTCCTCGGTGCGGACCTTGAGAAGCATGCAGGTGTCGCCGGCCACCGAATGGATTTCCTCGACCTCAGGATATTGGGAGACGGCCATCAGCTCCGGTGTCTTGCCCCAGCCCTTGGTATCGATATGCACGAAGGTGAGCAGCGGCTTCTTCACCGCCTTCGGGTCGATGATCACAGCCGTGCCGCGGATGGCGCCGCTGCGCCGCAGGCGCTTGACCCGCTCATGCGCCGCCGGCGGCGAAAGGCAGACGCGTTCGCCAAGTTCGGCGTAGCTGATCGTCGCATCCTCGACCAGCACGCCTAATATTTTTCGGTCGATTGCGTCGAGCTCGCGGGGAGCTACCTTGTTCTGCAGAACCCCATCTGTTTCTTCGTCCATATCGAAATTCCTTGTTGTCGCGGAATCCAGTTCGGCCATTATGACCCGATGACGAACGCGCATCAAGCTGCAACGCTCCATCAGCCGATCCCGGCGCTGGCCTACCTCCTGACCGGCTGCATCGCCGTCATCGGCTCGAACTCGCTGGTCCTGGGTCCAATTGCTCCGGCAGTCGCCGCATCCTTCGGCACCAGCGTGCCGGCGGTGATGGCCGCGTCGGCTGCCTTCGGTCTCGGCACTTNGCAGTCGCCGCATCCTTCGGCACCAGCGTGCCGGCGGTGATGGCCGCGTCGGCTGCCTTCGGTCTCGGCACTTCCGCCAGCGCTTTGTTCCTCGCCCGCTATATCGACGGCGTCGGCGCCCGCCGCATGCTGCAGGGCGCTCTGCTGTTGCTGGCGGTCGGGCTTCTCGCCAGCGCGCTGGCGCCGACGGTGATCATGCTGGTCGCGGCCCAGGCCGTCGCCGGCATCGCCGCCGGCGTCGCCATGCCGGCCATCTATGCCAGTGCAGCGGCAATTGCGCCGCCCGGCCGCGAAAGCGGCACGATCGGCGTCGTGCTGACCGGCTGGACGGTCTCCATGGTGGCCGGCGTGTCGCTGTCGGCCGTGCTTGCCGATCTCGTGCACTGGCGCGCCGTCTTCGCCGCCGTCGCGGTGCTTTCCGCCATTGCGCTTGCTGCCTTGTCGATGACCTCGCTCAGCGACGTCAGGAAGAGCGGCCCGGCGCCGTCGCCGTTCGTTGCGCTGGCCATTCCGGGCATCGTGCCGCTGCTCATCGCCTGCACCGCCTTCATGACCGCTTTTTACGGCGTCTACGGCTATCTCGGCGATCATCTGCACCAGGATCTGGGCGAGCCCGTCAGCGCCAATGCGCTGGCCGCACTCGCCTACGGCGCCGGCTTCGGCGCCGCGGCCTTCCTCGACGGCGTCATCGACCGCATCGGCGCACGGCGCGTCATGCCTTTCGCCTATCTGCTGGTCGCCGTCGTCTATGTCGCGATCGCGCTCGCAAGCAGCAATTTCGTGCTGATCCTGGCTATGATCGCCATCTGGGGCCTTGCCAATCATTTCGGCCTGAACGTGCTGGTGATGCGCCTTACCGCGCTCGATCCGTCGCGCCGTGGCACCATCATGGGCCTGAACAGTTCGGTCACCTACCTCGCCGTCTTCATCGGCACCACCAGCTTCGGGCCGCTTTATTCATCGTTCGGCTTTGCCATCTGCGCGATCGTCGCCGCCGTGCTGATGCTGGTTGCGGCAGCAGCGGGGTCATGGCGGTCGCCTCCGCCCATCAAGCCGTAAAGCTTGCGTCCTCATCCCGTCCTTCGCTAGAGCTTGGCTTGCCATGCGAGCCCCGCCCGGATGAAGACGACGCTTGAAACCACTGCCGACCCCTCGTCAGACGACCTCGCCTTCCTGGCCGAGCGGCTGACGGCGTTCAATGACGGCGATGTCGGCCCCTCCGGCCGCAAGCCGATCGCGGTCTTCGTTCGTGACGAGCACGGCGCTGTCGTCGCCGGCATTTCGGGATACACCGCCTGGGGCTGGCTCTATGTGCAATGGCTGTGGGTCGACGAACGCCTGCGCGGCCAGCATATGGCCGGCGACATGCTGGACGCTGCCGAGCGCGAAGCAGTCGCCCGGGGCTGCCAGACCGCCTGGATCGACACGTTCAATCCGACAGCGGCCAAAGTCTATGAGCGGCAAGGCTACCGGCGTTTCGGCGAGCTGCCTGACTTTCCCATCGGCCGCAGCCGCATCTTCCTGCAGAAGAAGCTCTAACCTGCCAGCCGCCCGCCTTGCATCGGCCGCGGCACGCCGGTGGTGCTGGGAAAGCTGATCGGCAGGCCGCGCAGCACGCGCACGGCAAGGAAGGCAAAGCATTCGGCCTCCACCGCATCGCCTTTCCAGCCCAGTGTCTCGGCCTGCACCACCTCGACGTTGGCGCGCCTCGCCAGCATCGCCATCATCGTCGGGTTGCGGCGGCCGCCGCCACTGACCGCTAGGCGCTTCGGCCGGCGCGGCAACAAATCGAGCGCCTTGCCGACGGCCGAGACGGTGAAGGCCGTCAGCGTCGCCGCCCCATCCTCTGCGCTGAGGCCGTCGGCCATGGCGGCGCCGAAGTCGAAACGGTCGAGCGATTTCGGATAGGGCTTGGTCAGATACGGATGCTGGAGCAATTTGGCCAGCCGCACTTCATCGACGGTGCCGGCCGCGCCTAGTGCGCCGTCGCGGTCCATCTCGCCGAGGCCGTTTGCCTTGATGAAATCGTTGAGCGGCGCGTTGGCCGGGCCAGTGTCGAAGGCGACGATGTTGTCCTTGCCGTCCCACCAAGTGACGTTGCCGACACCGCCGAGATTGAGCACAGCGGTGTCCCCGCTGGCGTCGGCTTCCCTCAAAAGCGCCGCGTGGTAGGCAGCCGCCAGTGGTGCGCCCTGGCCGCCGCCGCGCACATCGTCCGAGCGGAAATCATAGGCGACCTTGGCGCCCAGGATCGAATGCATCAGCTCGCCGTCGCCCAACTGGCGCGTATCGCCGCGCCGCCCGGGTTGCGGGGCACGATGCAGCACGGTTTGGCCGTGAAAGCCGACCACGCCGATATCGCCCATGGTCAGGCCGTTGCTTTCGACAAGGTCCTTCACCGCCGCCGACTGCGCCCGCGTCAGCGCCTCCTCGGCTTCGGCAAAGATCGCCGGCTCCGGCCCGTCGAAATTCCACACCCGGGCCTGACGCAGCGTCTCCTCCAGCAAGGCACGGATCGCTGCGGGGTAGGGGGCCAGCGTATAGGTGCCGAAATCGGCGATCCGCTCGCCATCGGTCTTGATCAGCGCCACGTCGATATTGCCGTCAAGCACGGTGCCGGTCATCAGGCCGACGGCCCAGATTGGTTCCACGGTCGACTCCCTTGCGACACCGTTTGCGATTCCAACGCAATCACCTGTCGGACGGATTGTCTCGCCAGGCAAGACCCTGGCCGCGGTCGATTGCTCCGAACCTGCCGGCAGAGTTTTTCACCGAACAGCGAAAATCGAGCAACGCCGTTCTTGCCTCTTGCCGTTCAAGACGCCAGCTATGGAACAAGCACATCAATCGCCAGGGAGAAACGGCATGGCATCCGAAGTCGCAGTGATCGCGGGCGCGGGCGCGGGCCTGAGCGGCTCGCTGGCCCGTCTTCTCACCAAGGAAGGCTTCCGCGTGGTGCTGGCCGCCCGCAACACGGCCAAGCTCGCGGCGCTGGTCGGGGAAACCGGCGCACTGGCCGTCGAAACCGACGTCGCCGACCCGGCCTCCGTCGCCGGCCTGTTCGACACCGCCGACAAGCAAGGTCCGCTGGCGCTTGCGGTCTTCAACGCCAGCGGCCGCACGCGCGGCCCGATCGCCGAGGTCGATCCCGATGCGGTCAAACAGGCGCTGCTGGTTGGCGCCTATGGCGGCTTCCTGGTCGGCCAGCAGGCGGCGCGGCGGCTGCTTTCGCGCGGCTCCGGCTCGATCCTGTTCACCGGCGCTTCGGCCAGCACCAAGGGCTTTCCCAACTCCGCCGGCTTTGCCATGCCGAAATTCGGCCTGCGCGGTCTGGCTCAGTCGATGGCGCGCGAACTCTTCCCGAAGAACATCCATGTCGCCCATTTCATTATCGACGGCCAGATCGAGCCGGTCGGGACGAAGCCCGAGCGACCGGACAGCCAGCTGTCGCCCGATGCGATCGCGCAGACCTATCTCGCGACCCATCGCCAGCATCGCAGCGCCTGGAGCTTCGAGGTCGAGCTGCGGCCCTTTGTCGAGACATTCTGACCGGTCCGGCGTGAGCGTTCTCGCAATCGCGAAATCTTTGAGAGAATATTCCCGGCTTCGTGTTTGAGAAGAAATGCGGTTCTTTGATCCGGCAAGCAGCATTGCCGATGATGTCGTCAAGGCTTGGTATTCCACCTCGCCGCAATGACTTCAGGATTACGAGGGATCGACAATGTCCGAACGCGGAAACGCTTCCAGCTCTCTTCTTTTTTCAGCCATCAGCCGGCGAGCTGCCCTTGCGGCACTTTTTGCCTCGGCCATCACGCTTGTTGGTCTGGCTCAGCCGACGCCGTCCTTCGCCGAGGACAAGAAGTCTATCAAGGTCGGCATCATCAGCGGCGAGGATGAGGATGTCTGGCGCGTCGTCGTCGCCCAGGCCGCCGAAAAAGGCCTGACCGTCGAGACCGTGGTGTTCAACGACTACACCCAGCCCAACGAGGCGCTCGAGCGCGGCGAGATCGACGCCAACGCCTTCCAGCACCAGCCCTATCTCGACAACCAGATCAAGACCCAAGGGTACCACATCGTGCGCGTCGGCTACACCGGCGTCTGGCCGATCGGCCTCTACTCCAAGAAATACACCAAGGTTGCCGACCTGCCCGAAGGCGCCGTCATCGGCTTGCCCAACGACCCCTCGAATGAGGGCCGCGCGTTGCGCGTTCTGCAGAACGAAGGCGTGATCAAGCTGAAGGACGGCACCGGCATCCTGGCGACCACCGCCGACATTGCCGAGAACCCTAAGAAGGTCGTCATCAAGGAACTGGACGCCGGCATTGTCGGCCGCTCGGTCGAGGATCTCGACGCGGCTGTCGTCAACACCGACTGGGCGCTGAAGAGCGGTCTCGGCCCGGACAACCGCATCGCCCAGGAGCCAGTGGCCGACAACCCCTACCGCAACTTCATCGCCGTGAAATCCGGCAACGAGAACGAGGCGTGGGTGAAGACGCTGGTCGCGTCCTACCAGAACGAGGCGGTCAAGGCCGAGTTCGACAAGGTCTACAAGGGCACCGGGATCAGCGCCTATTGATTGGCGCCTGGTTGTCAGGAGCAGGCGGCCCGCTGTTGAGCGGGCCGCTGTCGCATTTGTCGAGCGTTGAAACGGACAGTGAGATGAACCAGCACGTCACGGCCGAGGCATCCGGTCCGGTCAATATATCGGCCGGGCAAGAAGATGTCGTACGCCTCGTCGACCTCAAGCGCCGCTTTGGCGCGACGCCTGCGCTCGACGGCGTCTCGCTGACGGTGAAGAAGGGCGAGATCCTCGGCATCATCGGCCGCAGCGGAGCCGGCAAGTCGACGCTGATCCGCTGCCTCAACGGGCTGGAGCGGCCGGACTCCGGCGACGTCTTCATCGAGGGCCGCGAGATCGGCCGGCTCGGCGAGCGTGAATTGCAGCCGCTGCGGCGTCGCATCGGCATGATCTTCCAGCACTTCAATCTGCTGTCGGCCAAGACCGTGGAGGACAATGTCGCGCTGCCGCTGAAGATCGAGGGCCGCCCAAAGGCCGAACGGCTGGCGCGCGCCGCCGAATTGCTCCACCTCGTCGGCCTGTCGGAGAAGGCGAAGGCCTATCCGTCCTCGCTGTCGGGCGGCCAGAAGCAGCGCGTCGGCATCGCCAGGGCGCTGGCCGCGCGGCCAGCGCTGCTGCTGTCCGACGAGGCGACCTCAGCGCTCGATCCGGAGACGACGCGCTCCATCCTGGCCTTGCTGAAAGACATCAACCGGCAGCTCGGCCTGACCATCCTGCTCATCACCCACGAGATGGAGGTGATCCGCTCGATCGCCGACCGCGTCGCGGTGATCGATGCCGGGCGCATCGTCGAGCAAGGCCCGGTGTGGTCGGTCTTTGCCGAGCCGCGTTCCGAAATCACCAGGAGCCTGCTCGGCGGCATCCGCCCGCAACTGCCGGCCGAGATTGCCGGCCGGCTTGCTCCCGGAGGCGGCGCCGAGCTCATCCTCAGGGTCGACGTCGCAGGTGAGGCCGCGCGCGGTCCGCTGCTGTCCGATCTTGCGGTGGCGGTGCCGGGGCCTTTCCGCCTCGTCCATGGTGGCATCGACCATGTCCAACAGCAGCCGGTCGGCACGCTGTTCCTTGCGGTCGCGGGCAACGATCCGAAACATCTGTCGAAAGTAATCGCATTCCTGAAGGCCCGCGACGCGCGGGTGGAGGTGCTTGGCCATGTCGCCGGTTCTGTTTGAACTTCTGCTGCGTTCGATCTGGGAGACGGTCCTGATGACAGCCGCGTCCGGTCTCATCTCGCTCGTCTTCGGGCTGCCGCTCGGCCTGGCATTGATTGCCACCGAGCGCGGCGGCATTGCCGAAAGCCTGTGGGTGAACCGCGCGCTCGGCGCCGTCATCAACGGCTTCCGCTCGGTGCCTTTCATCATCCTTCTGGTGGCGCTGATCCCGGTGACGCGGCTGATCGTCGGCACCTCGATCGGCACCTGGGCGGCGATCGTGCCGTTGTCGATTGCGGCGACGCCCTACTATGCCCGCATCGCCGAAGTGTCGCTGCGCGAGGTCGATCGCGGCCTGATCGAGGCGGCGCGCGCCATGGGCGGCAACCGCTGGACGATCATCCGCGAGGTGCTGGTGCCCGAAGCATTGCCCGGCATCGTCGCCGGTTTCACGGTGACGCTGGTAACGCTGATCGGCGCCTCGGCCATGGCCGGCGCCATCGGTGCCGGCGGGCTTGGCGACCTCGCCATCCGCTACGGCTACCAGCGTTTTGAGACCAGCGTCATGGTCGCCGTGGTCATTGTGCTGATCATCCTCGTTTGCGGCATCCAGTGGGTCGGCGACCGGCTGGTCGCCAGGCTGGACCGGCGCGGATGAGCGCCACGAACGTTATTTGCCGGCAGGCTGCCAAACGCAGCGCCGGCTTTCTCTATCGGCGCCGAGATTGGATTGCGCGTTGCTTTGATCGGACCGGCCTGCGTGCCACCGTGACAGCGGAACAAGGAGCTTGACCATGCCCAGGATCGTACCCGTGCTTGATCTCGGCCGTCTCGAACAGGGCGCTTCCGAGCGGCGAACGTTTCTCTTCGACCTGCGCACGGCCGCGCGCGATGTCGGCTTCTTCTATTTGACCGGCCACGGCATATCGGCTGCGGATACCGCAGAAGTGCTCGACGCCTCGCGCCGGTTCTTTGCCTTGCCGGAAGCCGACAAACTGGCGATCGAAATGGTGAAGTCCTCGCAGTTCCGCGGCTACACGCGCGCCGGCGGCGAGCTGACCAAAGGCAAGGCCGACTGGCGCGAACAGCTCGACATCGGCGTCGAACGCCCGGCCATCGAACAAGGCCCCGGCGTGCCCGCCTGGACGCGGCTGCAAGGGCCGAACCAGTGGCCGGGGGCACTGCCCGAGCTGAAGCCGGCTCTGCTGGCATGGCAGACCAAGGCGACAGCGGTGGCGATCCGGCTGCTCAGGGCCTTCGCTTTGTCGCTCGACCAGACCGAGGATGCCTTCGATCCGATCTACCGGGCCGAGCCCAACCACCGCATGAAGATCGTGCGCTACCCCGGTCGCGACGCCACCGGCGATGACCAGGGCGTCGGCGCGCACAAGGATGGCGGTTTCCTGACGCTTCTGCTGCAGGACGAGAGCAAGGGCCTGCAGGTCGAATATGACGGTGCCTGGGTCGACGTCGATCCGCTGCCCGACACGCTGGTGGTCAACATCGGCGAACTGCTCGAACTGGCGTCGAACGGCTATCTCCGGGCGACAGTCCACCGTGTGGTGACACCGCCAGCCGGCGTCGAGCGCGTCTCGGTCCCGTTCTTCTTCAGCGCCCGGCTCGACGCCACGATTCCGCTGCTCGACCTGCCCGAGAATCTGGCGGCCGAGGCGCGCGGGCCGGCCAGCGACCCCGACAACCCGCTGTTTCGCAATGTCGGCACCAATGTGCTGAAGAGCCGCCTGCGCTCGCATCCCGACGTGGCGCGCCGGCACTACGCCGATCTTCTGGAAACCGACGCCTCACCGGCTGAAATCTTTCAAAACGAGAACGAAATTTCCGAATCTCGCGTTGTTTTAGAAAGCCGTTCGTCGCCATCTGCCGCGAATACGCGCATATAGGAATTATCGTTCGGCGGTTTCCTCCCATTCCACCGAGCGGTGTTCCCCTCTGAAGGTTCTTGACCTTCTTTTGGCCGGGCCGCTTTCGCGCCCGGCCTTTTTTATCCATTAAGAGCCCTAGCCAAACTTCGGATCGAGGCTGCCCGACTTGTACCGCTTGGCCATCTCAGCCACCGGCAGCGGCTTGATCTTCTGGGCATTGCCGGCGGTGCCGAACTGCTCGAAGCGCTCCTTGCACAGTTTGCGCATCGCCGCCATCGCCGGCGTCAGATATTTGCGCGGATCGAACTCGCTCGGGTTTTCGGTCAGCACCTTGCGGATGGCGCCGGTCAGCGCCATGCGGTTGTCGGTGTCGATGTTGATCTTGCGCACGCCGTGCTTGATGCCGCGCTGGATCTCTTCCACCGGCACGCCCCAGGTCGGCTTCATCTGGCCGCCATATTTGTTGATGATCTCCTGCAGGTCCTCGGGCACCGAGGACGAGCCGTGCATCACCATATGCATGTTGGGCAGGCGGCGGTGGATTTCCTCGATGACATTCATCGCCAGCACCGCGCCGTCCGGCTTGCGCGAGAATTTGTAGGCGCCGTGGCTGGTGCCCATGGCGACAGCCAGCGCATCGACATGGGTGTCCTTGACGAATTCGACCGCCTGCACTGGGTCGGTCAAGAGCTGGTCGTGGCTGATGGCGCCTTCGACGCCGTGGCCGTCTTCCTGCTCGCCGCCGCCGCTCTCAAGCGAACCGAGCACACCGATCTCGCCTTCCACCGACACGCCGCCCCAATGCGCCATGTCGACGACGCGCCGGGTGATTCCGGAATTGTAGGCATAGTCGGCCGGCGTCTTGCCGTCCTCTTTCAGCGAGCCGTCCATCATCACCGAGGTGAAGCCGTACTGGATGGCGGTGACGCAGGTGGCTTCGTTGTTGCCATGGTCGAGATGCATGCAGACCGGGATGTCGGGGTGGATTTCGACCAGCGCGTCGATCAGCTTGGCCAGCACCACATCATTGGCGTAGGCGCGGGCGCCGCGGCTGGCCTGCAGGATGACCGGCGACTTGGTCTCCTCGGCCGCCTCCATGATGGCGAGGCCCTGTTCCATATTGTTCATGTTGAAGGCGGGTACGCCGTAGCCGTATTCGGCGGCGTGGTCGAGCAATTGTCTCAGTGTTATGCGAGCCACCCAATAGTCTCCCGTATCTGGTTTCAAGCGCAACGTCGCGGGCCGGCCGATTGCCGGCCTAGATGCTTCTGGCCGGATTTCGCCAGAACCGCAACCGTCAGCGGCCATCGAGGCCGCAATTCTTGTTGCAGGGCTGAAATCCGGTAGCCAGCCGGTGAGGCGCTAATCTCCCCCATTGAGGGGGAGATGGCCGGCAGGCCAGAGGGGGTCGGTTCGACTGGAGCGCTAGCATCATCTGTCGATGCTGGGAGGTCGCGTCAGGACGCGCCGACCCCCCTCTGTCGCCTTTGGCGACATCTCCCCCTCAAGGGGGGAGATTATCCGCGTTCGGGGAACATCGCCTTCAACCCTTCGCGCGAAGCCTTGGCCACACCCCGCTCGGTGATCAGCCCCGTCACCAGCCGTGCCGGCGTCACATCGAACGCCGGATTGGCCGCCGGCGTCGCTTCGGGCGAAACCCGAACCTGCGCGATCTTGCCGTCCGCCGTCTTGCCCCAGACCAGCGACACCTCGTCACCGGAGCGTTCCTCGATCGGGATTTCGGTGAGGCCATCACCCACCGTCCAGTCGATGGTCGGCGAGGGCAGAGCGACGTAGAAGGGCACCTCATTATCGGAGGCGGCGAGCGCCTTGAGATAGGTGCCGATCTTGTTGCAGACGTCGCCATTGGCCGTGGTGCGGTCGGTGCCCACGATCACCATGTCGACCGCGCCACGCTGCATCAGATGGCCGCCGGCATTGTCGACGATCAGCGTGTGCGGCACGCCGTGGCCGGCCATCTCCCAGGCGGTCAGCTGGGCGCCCTGGTTGCGCGGGCGCGTCTCGTCGACATAGACATGGACCGGAATGCCGGCCTCGACGGCGAGATAGATCGGCGACGTGGCGGTGCCGTAATCGACCGTCGCCAGCCAACCGGCGTTGCAATGGGTGAGGATGTTGACCGGCTCGCCCGGCTTCTTGCGTGCCGCGATCTCCTTGATGATGGCAAGCCCGTTCTCGCCGATGGCGCGATTGAGATCGACATCCTCGTCGGCGATTTCGGCAGCGCGCTTATAGGCCGCCTCCGCGCGCTGTCCCAATACGATCGGCCTTAGGAACCGCCGCATCTCGTCCAGCGCCCAGCGTAGATTGATCGCAGTCGGCCGCGTCTTGTGCAGCGTCTCCCAGACCGCGTCGAGCGCTTCGTCAGACGGATCGTCCGCCATCTGGATGGCGACGCCGTAGGCCGCGGTGACGCCGATCAGCGGCGCGCCACGAACCCACATGTCACGGATCGCGGTGGCGATGCCGGCAACGCTCCCGATCGTCTCGACCCGGAACTCGTGCGGCAGCCAGCGCTGGTCGATGATCTCGACCGAACGCTGGTCGTCGCTCAGCCAGATGGTGCGGTAGTGGCGCTCGCCGACGTTCAAATCCTGCTCTCCCGTTCGATCAAAGCGGCCAGATTATTAACCTCGTCCATGCCGTGAATCTCGCGCCGGTTGACGGCGATGTGACGGCCGAATTTCAGCGCCTTGGCCTCGCAGGAGGCTCGCAGATCCTCGTCCTCGATGGTCTCGAAATCGGCATTGTGGGCGAGGCCGAGGATGCGCCGGTGCACCTCGATGCCGGCAAAGCCCAAGAGGTCGGTCCAGATCTGGTGCAGCACATGGTCGAGCGCCTGCTCCGAGGCGAGAATGTCGCCCTGATCCTCGAACAGGCTCTTCTGGTAAAGCATGCCGGTGCGCTCGGTGCGCCATAGATGCGAGAACTCGGCGCGGAACACCGTCCAGGTGTCATTGGTCACCCCGAGCAGATAGGCACGCATGGCGTCACGCTTGCCCTTGTGTTCATGGCCGCGCTGCGAGAAGTAGGACATCCAGAAATTGGCGAGCAGCATGCCGACGTCGAAGGCCATCGGACCGTAGAAGGCGAATTCCGGATCGATCATCCGCGTCTCGGTGTCGGTGACCATGATCGAGCCCGAATGCAGGTCGCCATGCAGCAGCGTCTCGGCGTTGGCGGCGAAGATATGCTTCAGCCGCTGCGCCTCGACCTTGAGGTCGCGGTCGGCGCGCAGCTCGGCGACCAGGCCGTCGAGCTGCGGCGAGGTGTGCCGGTTCAGCTTGGCGTCGAAATAGGGATCGGAAAACACCAGGTCTTCCGTGATGCCGCAGAGCTCGACATTGTCGGCGAACAGCGCCAGGTCGGCCTTGCGGTCCTTGGTCGGCATGGAGAGATCGGAGCCGCGGAACAAAGTGCGGGCCATGAACAGGCCGATGTCGCGGGCGATATTTGGCAACTCGCGGCCGCCGATCAGGGCACGGCGCAGGATGATGTGCGGCGGCGCCAGATATTCCATGATGATCAGCGCCTGGGCTTCGTCGAAATGGAGGATCGCCGGCACCGAACCCGGCGCGCGCGCCTCTTGCCGCGTCAGCGCGTGATACTCGAAGAAGGAGCGTTTGAGCGGCAGCGGCCAGCTGTCGCCGACGAGGCGAACATAGGGCAGGGCCTGCTTGACCACGGCCGCACCCGACACGCCCTCGACGATGAAGACGAGGTTGAGATTGCCGTCGCCGACCTCGCGCACCTTCCAGGCACCGGTATCGGGGCCGATTTTTGCGCACAGCGCTTCGTTCGTGCCGAGGCGCGTTGCAAGCGTCTCCACCGACAGTGCTTCGAACGGCAATTTCGCAGTCATTCCTCACCCTCCCGCTTGCTCGCTCAATCATAGTGGAGCGATGGCGGTGAGGCCAAGCTAGGAAGCTGACTGGCAATTGTCAATCGAGTTGACAATTGATGACGTAGCCCATAGCGTCATGGTCAGGGAGGAAACGAATGGGCAATGATGCCGTGTTCCGCGTGGACGGGCTGAGGAAGTCCTTCGGCCATATCGAGGTGCTTGGCGGCGTCTCGCTCGAACTGCATGCCGGTGAGATCACCGTGCTGATGGGCGCCAATGGCGCCGGTAAGTCCACCCTCGTGAAAATTATCAGCGGCGTCTACGACCATGCCGGCGGCACCATGCACCTGGCCGGTCATGATTTCGCGCCGAACACGCCGGCCGAGGCGATCCGCGCAGGCGTCGTCACCGTGCATCAAAACATCAATGACGGCGTCGTCGCCGATCTCGATGTCGCCACCAATCTGACGCTGGATAGGTTGAGCGGCAAGGGCGCGCCGCTGCTGTTCAACCCCGGCCGGGTGCGCCGCGAAGCCAAAGCGGTGGCCGACCGCATGGGGCTCGCCATCGACCTCAAGGCCCGCATCAGCGATCTGTCGCTGGCCGATCGCCAGATGGTGGCCATCGCGCGCGCCATGGCGCACCAGCCGAAAGTGCTGATCCTCGACGAGCCGACCTCCTCACTGTCCAGCGCCGAGGCGGACCGGCTGTTCGCCCTGCTCGACCGGCTGCGCGAGCAAGGCGTCGCCATCCTCTACATCTCGCACCGCATGTCGGATATCAGGCGGCTTGCCGACCGCATCGTCTCGATGCGCGATGGCGTCATCTCAGGCGTCTTCGACAGCGAGCCTCTCGACTATGAGGGTGCCGTTAACGCCATGCTCGGCCGCAAGATCCATCTTGACCGCATCGAAGCCAGGAGTTCTGCCAAGCCGATCCTGACCGTCGATGCCTTGCGCATCGCCCCTGGTGCCCGGCCATTCTCGCTGACGCTCGGCGACGGCGAGGTCGTTGCCATCACCGGCCTCGTCGGCGTCGGCAAGACGGCGCTCGCCGAGACGCTGTTCGGCCTGCGCAAGCCGCTGTCCGGCACGATGACTTTATATGGCAAGCCCTATGCGCCCGCGTCGACCGGCGAAGCCATCGCCGCCGGCGTGTTTCTGGTCGCCAAGGACCGTGGCGAAAACGGCATCGTCGGCGACTTCAACATCCAGGAAAACATCAGCCTGCCCTTCCACAAGCGCATGTCGCGTTTTTCAGTTCTCAAACGCGGCCTTGAACGCACTATTGCCCGCCGGCAGATCGAGGATCTCGGCATCGTCTGCCGCTCGGAGAAGGACGAGATGACCACTCTCTCGGGCGGCAACCAGCAGAAGGTGATGGTGGCCCGCTGGATGGCGCAGGACGCCCGATTGTTCATTCTCGACGAACCGTTCCAGGGCGTCGATATCTCCGCCAGGCGCGACATCGCCGCCAAGCTGAGGGCCAGCGCCAATGGCCGCGCCACGCTGCTGTTCGTCACCGAACTCGACGAGGCACTGGAGACGGCCGATCGCATATTGGTGATGTCCGAGCAGACCATCGTCGGCGAACACCGCAACGCCGATGTCGATCTCGACCGTCTGCTGGCCGAAGTCGCGGGCGGGCCGTTGCACAGTGCGGCCTGAGCCACGATGATTGAAGAACTGAGGGTTGGAATGGAGTGCACGGGTTTGAGTTGGGTATTGACGGCGGGCGCTGAATGACGCTGCGCGATTACGCCATCCGCTATGGGTTCATCGTGCTTCTGTTCGGGCTGATCGCGTATTTCGCCATCGCCGCCGACGGGTTCGTCTCGCCGCAAAGTGCCGTCTTCATTTTCCAGTCGGTCGCCATCACCGGCGTGCTGGCGCTGGGCGTCACCGCCACACTGGTTGTCGGCGGCTTCGATCTCTCGATCGGCTCGGTTGCCACATCGGCCATGATGGCGGCTGCCTATGTCATGGTGGTGCTGGAGCAGAACGTTGTCGTCGCTGTCCTCATCTGCCTGCTCATCGGCGCCCTTGTCGGCCTCATCAATGGCTGGCTGATCGTCTATATGCGCGTGCCCGATCTGCTGGCGACGCTCGGCATGATGTTCCTGCTCGTCGGCCTCCAGCGCATCCCGACTGAAGGACGCTCCATCGCCACCGGTATGACAATGCCGGACGGCTCGGTCGCCAACGGCAAATTCTCCGACGCCTTCCTGGCGCTCGGCCGCCACCGCTTCGACTTCTTCATCCCGAACCTCATTCCGGTCTCGGTGGTCGTGCTGATCGTGCTCGCCGTGCTGATCTGGTTCTTCCTCGAATACACACGCTTCGGCCGCATGATGTATGCCGTGGGCAGCAATGAACGGGCCGCCGAACTCGCCGGCGCGCCTGTCAAGGCATACAAAATCTGGGCCTACGTCATTTCAGGAGTTTTTGCCTCGATCGGCGGGATTTTGCTGGCCGCACGGCTTGGACGCGGTGACATCGCGTCGGGTAATAATCTGCTGCTCGATGCGGTTGCCGCGGCGCTGATCGGCTACGCGGTGCTCGGCGCCGCCAAGCCGAACGCCTTCGGCACCGCCATCGGCGCGCTGTTCGTCGGCATCCTGCTGCAAGGCCTGACGATGATGAACGCGCCTTACTAC
The DNA here is from genome assembly GCF_000502555.1 of Mesorhizobium sp. LNJC394B00. Classification (NCBI taxonomy): domain Bacteria; kingdom Pseudomonadati; phylum Pseudomonadota; class Alphaproteobacteria; order Hyphomicrobiales; family Phyllobacteriaceae; genus Mesorhizobium; species Mesorhizobium sp. LNJC394B00. The sequence continues at coordinate 213,309 of NZ_AYWH01000007.1, read as the reverse complement.
ACGCAGGATTTCGTCAAGGGCGTGGTTCTCGTCGTCGCCCTTGTCTTTACCTTCGCCCTTTCCGGCCGGGGCAGGAGATAGAATGGCTGCCGGGACAGTTTTGGGTTCAACAAACGGAGGAAAGAACGTGAACATCACAAGACGACTTTTGGGGAAGGTCGCGCTCGGATTGGCCGGCGCAACAATGCTGATGCAGGTCCCGGCCTTTGCCGCCGACAAGCCGGCGCCGTTCGACAAGCCCGGCGTCAAGATCGCGCTGGTGCGCTATCTCTCGACCGGCGATTTCTTCCAGGCCTATCTCTCGGGCGTCGAGTCCCAGTCCAAGGCGCTCGGCATCGATCTGCGCGTGCTCGACAGCCGCCAGGACGCCGCCCTTCAATCCGACATGGTCGACCAGGCCATCGCACTCGGCGTGCAGGGCATCATCATCCAGCACGGCCTGACGGAATCGATGAAGGACGCCGCCCAGCGCGCGGTCGATGCCGGCATCAAGGTCGTCGCCTTCGACGTCAATGTCGAAAACCCCAAGATCCCGCAGATCGAACAGTCCGACAAGGACCTTGCGCGCCTGGCGCTCGAGCAGGCGGTCAAGGACAATGGCGAGAGCTGGAATGCCGGCTATGTCTATGTCGCTGGCATCGCGCCGCTCGACCGCCGCAACGAGACCTGGGTCGACGTGAAGAAGAAACATGCCGGCATCAAGGAAGTCGCGATGTTCGGCACGCTCGACAACCCGATCGCCAACTCGGTCGCCAACCAGGCGCGCTCGGTGCTGCAGGCGCATCCCGACATCAATGTGATGTTCGCGCCCTATGACGAGTTCGCCAAGGGTGTGAAGATCGCCGTCGACGAGGCGGGGCTGAACAAGAAGATCAAGATCTACTCCGCCGACATCTCTACCTCGGACATCGCGGCCATGCGCGAGACCGACAGCGCCTGGGCCGCCACCGCCGCCACCAACCCTGCCGTCGTCGGCCAGGTCTCGGTGCGCGCGCTGGCGCAGCTGCTCGCCGGTGAAGATCCCGGCCACAACGTCATCGTGCCGCCGACGCTGATCACCCAGAAGGACCTGATCGACAAGGACATCAAGAACATGGAGGACCTGTCGGCCAAGCTGCCGCAATTCGCCCATGCCGATGTCGCCATGCCGGCCTGGATGCCGAACCCGAACGCGAAGTAGGATCGGTCGTCTGATAGATGCGAAGGGCGGCATGGGCCGCTCTTTTCATATTGATCGTAAGCCTGCCGGCCTACAACCAATGGTCTGGATCGCGCATCCCGTGGACAATCGCCACAGACACCATCGGGCTGCGGCTCGTAGATGATGATATAACGGCCTTCGACGAGCACGCGGGCCGTTGCGCTTAACTCGGGCCGTGCGCTGCCCATCTTGGGGTGCTGCGCCGCCAGCTCCAGTCTTTCGAAAATGCGCATCAACAGTCTGTCTGCTGCCTTTTCATTGTCGGCGGCGATGGTGTGCCAGATGTCTCGCAAATCCTGCGAAGCGCGCGGTGTGAGCCTATAGCTAGCCACGGGCGCGGCGTTCTGCCTTCAGGCTGCCGATGAACTCGGTGGGGTCGACAGCCACTGGCTTGCCGCTGCCCATCCCGTCGGCATAGGCCCGCTTCAAGTGCTGGAGTTCGAGCGTGCGCAATTCCTCGCGCTGCTCCCATAAGCGCAGGGCGTCGCGGACAATCTCGCTGTTGGAAGCATAACCGCCACCTTCGATAGCGCTTTGCAGGCGAGCTATCTGCTGCGCGGTGAGGGATATGGTGAGGGTGCGCATAGGTTCATTTTTCATACCCACATTATAATGCATCCAACAAGGTCTAACATATCTGTTAGGAATCTGCCCCTGCATCATGACCGCCCGACTCGCACCAGCCCACCGCGCCGTCCTCGCCATGCAGGCGTGCAGTACCGGAACACCATATTCGATGGCAGGCAGGTCGTGCGGCGCACCCTTGGCGGGGATCGCCAGCATCCGCCCATGCCCGCCCGGCGCCAGGCAAAGCTGCGTCCCATCAGACGGTGTCGCCAGCGCGCCGTCCTTGAAATTGCTCAGCAGCCATTGGCCTTCGCGGGTGACGAAGATGGGAACGGCGTCGGATTTCGCCGGGTCCAGCAGGGCTATGACATTGGTTGCCGAAAGCAGCGACACCTCATGCTCGGCGGAGCGCCCGCCGAACAGCAAGCCGACACGAAGTCTCTTCGCAGCCATCGACAACTCCACCAAGGATCAGGGTCGGAGCTCGCATGCGAAACACAAGGCGCGCCCTAAAGTGGTCGAGCAATAGGCCAAGGATTGGAGTGGATTTTGACCGGTTCGAGCAGTTTTTCAGCACGACCTGCAAAAGCAGTTCTCCGCCTGGAGTCCTTCAGGTGGGAGAGCGGTTCGTCGTTTTGGTGAACGATGAACCGCTCCAGGTCTATGTCTAGCGCAGCGCTGCGGCGATGTTGCCACCGTCGACCGTCGTCACATCGGCGGTGGTGCGTTCGGCCAATGCTTGGTGCAGGAAGGCCTGCGCCACGTCTTCTGCCGTCACCTCCTGTCCGAGCAGATTGCCCGACATGTATTCCTTCTCCGACATGCCGCGCGCGCCGGAACGGCTGGCGATCATGGCGTCGGTCAACAGGCCGGAGCGGATGCGGTCGGCGTTGACCGCATTGGAGCGGATGCCGTGCGCGCCGTAGTCGAGCGCATATTGCCGGGACAGGAATAGCGTCGCCGCCTTCGGCACACCATAGGCGCCGAATTTCGGACCCGGGTTGACCGCCTGCTTGGAGGTGTTGAACAACAACACACCGCCGGTGCCCTGTTCCAGCATGATGCGCACCGCGTTCTGCGCCGCCGACTGGTGGGCGAAGAAGTTGAGCTCGAAACTCTTGCGCAGCAGGGCATCGTCGAGCTCGCCGATAGATCGGAAGAGCACACGTCTGANGCTGCCTTTGCCGCCTCGGCCGCCCTGGCCGCATCGAGATCGACGACGACGGCATGCGCGCCATTGGCGGCGAACAGTTTTGCCGTCGCAGCACCGATCGCGCCGGCGCCGCCAGTGATCAGCACCACCTGGCCGGTCAGCGGCTTCGGCTTGTTGGAGGCGAGCTTGGCCTGCTCAAGCGACCAGTACTCCAGCGGGAAGAGGTCGGCCTTCGATAGAGGATGGAAGCTGCCGACGGCCTCGGCGCCGCGCACCGCCTCGATCCACATCTCGCCGACATCAGATGCGATCTTCGCATCCTTCAGCGTGCGGCCATGGCCGAACATGCCGAGACCCGGCACCAGCGTCAGCCGCGGCATCGGGTCGAGCATGGTGCGCTGGACGTCGTCCAGCGCATCGTTGGTTTCGAAATAGGCGCGATAGTCGTTGGCGAAGGCGTCGACATGGCTCTTGATGACGGCCTTGTAGTCGCCAATCTTGTCGGCGTCTGGCGCCGGAACCGCCATCGGTCCGGTCTTGATGCGGATCGACAGGTCGGGCGTCGACACGCCGCGTCCGGCATAGTCTGCAATGCCGGCTGAGTTGATGAAATCGACGATGGCGTCCGAAGTGCGGAAATCGCTGATCATGCGGTCGAAGCGGCCTTCGCCACGCGCCACCGCCACCGCGCCACGCAGCATCGGCGCGATCGCTGCCGGCGTTGCGAGCTTGGCCGGCAGTGCGGCTTTCGCTGCCTTCGGCTTGCCGTTCTTCGCCACATAGTCTTCGGCCACGTTCACATAATGGATCATGCGGTCATAGGCCTGCTTCGCAGCGTCGCCGAAGGTGAAGATGCCATGCTTGTCGAGGATCAGGCCTTCGACGCTGGGGTCGGCGTCGTAGACATCGGCGGCCACCTTGGCGAGGTCGAAGCCCGGCTTGATGTAGGGCACGTACCCCATCTTGTCGCCGAACACGGTCTTGATCAGCGGCTTGCTGTCCGCCTGGTCGACGATGGCGAGGATCGCGGTCGAATGCGTGTGGTCGACGAATTTATGCGGCAGGAAGGCGTGCAGCAGCGTCTCGACCGATGGATTGGGGGAGGCGGGGTCGATGAGGTTCGCCCGCTGCAGCGCCACCATGTCCTCGTCGGCGAGGCTGGCCAGCGCACGCGCCTTCAGCAGCGCGCCGAGCTTGACCGCCGGCAGGCCTTGCGGCTCGATCACACCCATGTCCCAGCCGCTGCCCTTGACGCACAGCACATCCCATTCGTCGCCGACGAGATCGGTGGCCTTGGTCTTGCAGGAGGTGTTGCCGCCGCCATGCAGCACCAGCCGCGGCTCGCCGCCGAGCAGCCGGGTCGTGTAGACGCGCAGCGCGAGGTCGCGGGCAACGCCCTTTTTCGCATAGTCGGCAACCAGTCTTTCCGCGTCGCCGTCATTCCAAAGGTTCTTCATGTCGCTATGTCCGCTTTGCTGTCTTTGATGTTGCTGTGAACAGGAGTGCCGCGACGCCTTGATGACAATGCGCCTGCTGCTGGGATTTCGTTGGTCAGGAAGCCTTTTTTGCCCCCGCACTGGCTCCGGCATGGTCGAGCAGCCGCCGCGCCATGCTGGCGCCGACGACGAGATGCGTGCAGAGTCCGCCGGCGAGTGCTGCGAGCAGCGGTTCGAACTTGCTGTCTTCCTGCACCACCATCAGCCGCTTTTCGATCTGGCGCAGTGACGACAGCGAGGCCGAGATGACGCGGCGGTTGTAGCTGCAGTCGAGCGCCTTGCCGGTGGCATCGATGATCTGGCCGGCAACGACGCCGGCGGCGCCCGCTTCGCGCAACAGCCCCATCTCGCCGGGGCTGAGCGCGCCGCATTTGACGACATGGCTGTCGCCATCGACGGTGCCGACCGAATAGAGCGCCAGATCGCAGTTGGCAATATCGGCCAGTTGTTCGCGGATCACCGGTTCGGCGCGCAGCCCATGCGCCAGCAATTCCGTCGTCAGCACCAGCGGCGCGTAGAAATTGAGGCCCTTGGCGTTGAGCCGCCGGGCGATCTCCATCGTGCACTGGTCGGGACGGTAGGAGTAGGGCGCGCCGAGATTGCCGCAGAGCTGCACAACGGTGACGTCCTGCAGGTCGGCATAGGACATGACGTCGGCGATGGTGTAGACGGTGCGGCCCCAGGCGACGCCGATCCGGTCGCCCTTCTTGACCAGTTCGAGAAAGACGCCCGCCGCCAGCACCGCAACGTCCGTCGAAGGGTCGACGACATAGGCATTCTCCGGCGCGATCCACACCGCATCAAGCTTGAGCGCGTCCTCGAGCTGGCGCGCAAGCACGTCGTCGGTGAACAGCTGCGTCGAGGTCGAGATGTTGACGATGCCGGTCTCGCGCGCCTTGCGCAAATACATGGCGACCGAGGCGCGGGAGATGTTAAGCTGGCTGGCGACCTGGTCCTGGCGCAGGCCATGGGCATAATAGAGCCATGCGGCCTTGTGGATAAGCTGTTCTGCCGGTCGGATCGCCATGCCGTCTCCTCGGCTGACATTATTCACGGCTCTCGACAAAAGTCAAACTGGCGTGGGTACACGATACCTCTTTGCCCATCGAATCTGGACGATCATTGCGCCAAATGTGCCCGGTCGGGAATCGCCGATGGTGACGTGGCGGGAACCTGTGGTTAGAAGTTCTCAACAATGAAAATTCGGGGAGCACGGGATGGGCAGTCCCTACGAGCAGGATCTCGGCAAGAACGCCGCCAACCATCAGCCGCTGACGCCGCTCACTTATCTGGAGCGGGCGGCAAGCACCTATCCCGATCATGTCGCCATCATCCATGGCAGCCAGCGCATCACCTATCGCACCTTTTGGCGGCGCTCGCTGAAGCTGGCCTCGGCGCTGTCGAAGCGCGGCATCGGCAAGGGTGATACGGTGACCGTCATGCTGTCCAACACGCCCCCCATGCTGGAGGCGCATTTCGGCGTGCCGATGGCCAAAGCGGTGCTGCATTCGCTCAACACAAGGCTCGATGCCGCCGTCATCGCGTTCCAGCTCGACCATGCCGAGACCAAGGTGCTCATCGTCGACCGCGAATTCGCTGCTGTCGTCAAACAGGCACTGGCACTGGCCAAGGTGAAGCCGCTGGTCATCGACTATGACGACCCCGACTATGCCGCCGATGCACCCTATCCCAAGGGCGAGCGCATCGGCGCGATCGACTATGAGGCGTTCGTCGCCGGCGGTGACCAGGGCTACGCCTGGTCGATGCCCGACGACGAATGGGACGCCATCTCGCTCAACTACACCTCCGGCACGACAGGCAATCCGAAGGGCGTCGTCTACCACCATCGCGGCGCTGCACTGATGGCTTACACCAACACCATCCATGCCGGCATGGCCAAGCACGCCGTCTATCTGTGGACGCTGCCGATGTTCCACTGCAATGGTTGGTGCTTCCCATGGACAATGGCCGTCCAGGCCGGCACCCATGTCTGCCTGCGCTGGGTGCGGCCGAAGCCGATCTACNGCCGATCTACGATGCCATCGCCGACCACGGCGTCACACATCTTTGCGGTGCGCCGGTCGTCATGTCGGTGCTCATCAACGCCAGCGATGAGGACAAGCGCCACTTCCCGCAGACCGTTACCTTCAACACCGCTGCCGCGCCGCCGCCGGAAGCCGTGCTGTCAGGCATGGCCGATGCCGGCTTTGCCGTCACCCATCTCTACGGCCTGACCGAGACCTATGGCCCGGCGGTCGTCAACGAATGGCACACCGCCTGGGACGGTCTCGACAAGGGCGAACGCAGCGCCAGAAAGGCCAGGCAGGGCGTGCGCTATGCCGCACTCGAAGGCCTGACGGTGATGGACGCGGAGACGATGCAGAAGACGCCGGCCGACGGCGAGACCATCGGCGAGGTCATGTTCCGCGGCAACATTGTCATGAAGGGCTATCTGAAGAACAGGAAGGCGACCGACGAGGCTTTCGCCGGCGGCTGGTTCCACTCCGGCGACCTCGGCGTCATGCATCCCGACGGCTACATCCAGCTCAAGGACCGCTCCAAGGACATCATCATCTCCGGCGGCGAGAACATTTCATCGATCGAGGTCGAGGAAGCTCTCTACAAACACCCGTCCGTGGCGTCCTGCGGCGTCGTCGCCAAGGCAGACGACAAATGGGGCGAGGTGCCGGTCGCCTATGTCGAGCTGAAGCCCGGCAAGGTGGCAAGCGAGGCCGAGATCATCGAACACTGCCGCGCGCTGCTCGCCCGCTTCAAGGTGCCGAAGGCGGTGATTTTTGCCGAGATCCCGAAGACATCGACGGGGAAGATCCAGAAGTTTCAGCTGCGGGAAATGGCGAAGGGATCTTAGTTCCAGAGCGCAACGGCACGCGCAAGGTCGAGTTCGCGCACACCCTCTGTCACCAAATTATACGCGTACGTCGAATTCGCATTGACAATTCCCTCTTTTCGATTTACGACTGACGAAAGTTGAAATTCGTCACTCATAAATCGACAGAGAGCCATGTCCGAAGCCGCCAGCATAATGGCCGACTCCACCCGCCAGGAGAATGTCACCCGCATTCTCGACTGTGCCGAACGCCTGTTCCGGCACTATGGTTACGGCAAGACCAATGTCGCCGACATCGCCCGCGAACTCGGCATGTCGCCGGCCAATATCTACCGTTTCTTCGCCTCCAAGGTCGAAATCCACCAGGCCGTCTGCGGCCGCATGCTCCTCGCCAGCTACAACATGGCCTACGAGATTTCCCGGTTGCCGATCAGCGCCGAGGAGCGGCTGCGCCGCTACGTGCATGCGCAGTACAAGATGACGCTGGAAGTCATGCTCGACGACCAGAAGGTCCACGAAATGGTCATCGTCGCGCTCGAGCGCGACTGGGGCGTCATCGACAAGCATATCGACAGCATTCACGACCTGTTTGCCGAGGTCATCCGCGAGGGCATCGAGGCCGGCGAGTTTGCCGACCAGGATCCGGTCATCGCATCGCGCTGCTTCGGCGCCGCCACCGTCATTCTGTGCCACCCGCAAATGGTGGCGCAGTGCCTTGCCAAGACCAATCGGGCGATGCCCGACGATCTCATCGATTACGCGATCAAGGCTCTGAAGTAATAGCCGCCGCCCGCCGGGCGCCGGTGTCGACCGTTCATCTCCAGTCGGGAGTACGAAAGTGTCTTTGTCCAGTTCCATCATCCGCAAGCTGCCGGTCGCCGGCCTGATCGTCGCCACGCTCGGGCTCGCCGCCTGCAGCCAGGAGAAGACCGAGGTCCAGGACATCATCCGTCCGGTCAAGGTGGTCGAGATCGGCCAGGCCGAAAAGAGTCGCGAACTCACCTATTCCGGCTCGGTGCGAGCCCGTACCGAAATGAACCTCGGCTTTCGCATCTCGGGCAAGGTCACTGAGCGCCTGGTCGACATCGGCCAGCATGTGACGACAGGCGATGTGCTAGCCCGTATCGATCCCACGGACTATGAGTTGTCGGTCAAGAGCGCCAAGGCCAGCCTCGACGCCGCCGAGCGGCAGGTCGAGACGGTCGATCTGTCCCGCAAGCGCGCTGAACAGCTTTTTGCCAAGAACTTCACCTCCAAGTCGCAGCTCGAACAGGCGACGCTGAGCTACAACCAGGCGGTAGCGACGCGCGATGCTGCCCGCTCTACCCTTGCCCAGGCGCAGAACCAGGTCGTCTACACCGATCTCAAGGCGAGCGAGAACGGCATCGTCACGGCGGTCTCGGCCGATGTCGGCCAGGTGGTCGGCGCCGGAACGCCTGTGATGACCGTTGCCGTCGACGGCGAAAAGGAAGTGCTGATCGCGGTTCCCGAAATGGACATCGCCGCCTTCAAGCCGGGAAAGGACGTCAAGGCCAGCTTCTGGTCCGATGACGCGCTGGCGCTCTCCGGCAAAGTGCGTGAAGTCGCCGGCAGCGCCGACCAGCAGTCTCGCACCTTTGCCGTCCGCGTCTCGCTGCCCGACGACCCGCGCGTGCTGCTCGGCATGACCGCCAACATCGAGGCCTCGGTGGCCAAGAAGCAGGAGATGGTGTCGATCCCGCTCAGCGCGCTTGCGGAAAAGGATGGTCGCAAGATTGTCTGGACCGTCGACCGCGCCGGCGAGACGGTGCACGAGCGCCTGGTCAAGGTTGCGGAGTTCACCGCCGACGGCGTCAGCGTCGCCGACGGGCTCAAGCCGGGGGATGTCGTCGTTGCCGCCGGCACCCAGTTCATGACCGAGAATCTCAAGGTCAAGCTGACCGGCGATGCGGTCCAGGCCGCCTCTGCGGAAGGCGATGCCGCAAAGGCCCTGCGCTGACCGCAGGCATGAAGCCGGCTTGATCGTCGCTTCGGCGAAAGGGCTGGGCAAGCGAATTCAGGGTTTCCGGGCGGCGAGCGCCCGATGGTCGAGACGCCAAGATCGAGTTCCCCCGCATCGATCCGCGCGTCCCACCGCGATGAGTGTCTCTCCGCTCGGAAAGCCTCGCCGCCCGGAAGCCAGCATCGGAATACCTGAAGCCGCATGCCGAGGGTGTGCGCTCACGATCAACGAATTGGACTGACGCCGATGACCACCACCGACAGCACTGAAAAGCAGCCTTTCAATCTTTCGCGCTGGGCCATCGGCCATCCCTCGATCGCGCGCTTCCTGTTCGGTCTGATCATCATTGCCGGCGCGCTCGGCCTGATGCGCATGGGCCAGAAGGAAGACCCCGATTTCACCTTCCGCGTCATGGTCGTCCAGGCGATCTGGCCGGGCTCCTCGATCCAGGAGATGGAAGACCAGGTCGTCAACAAGATCGAGCGCAAGCTGCAAGAAACGCCGCACCTCGACTTCGTCCGTTCCTACACCCGCGCCGGCAGCGCCATCATCACCGTCCAGATCAAGGGCGACACCAATGCAGAGGAGGTGAAGGACGCCTTCTACCAGGTGCGCAAGAAGGTCGGCGACATCTCCGGCGACCTGCCGCAAGGCCTGCTCGGGCCCTATTTCAACGATGAGTTCGGCGACACCTTCATCACCCTGCACTCGATCGGCGGCGACGGCTACAGCTATCCGGAGCTGAAGAAATTCGCCACCCAGGCTCGCGACATGCTGCTGACGACGCCGGGCGTCGAGAAGGCCGTCATCATCGGCGACCAGCCGGAGAAGCTTTATATCGACGTCTCGTCCAAGGCCCTGGCCGAACGCGGCCTGACGCTGACCGACCTGCAGAACGCCATCAAGGGCCAGAACAATGTCGATCCGGCGGGCTCCGTCGATACCGGCCTGCGCTCGGTGCGCATCTCGGTCGAGGGCGATGTCACCAGGGCTGCCGACATCAGGGAATTGCGCCTGCGCGCCGGTGGTCAGGTGACACGTCTTGGCGACATCGCCACCGTGAGTTCCGGTCTCGAAGATCCCTATCAGCGCAAGTACCGCTTCAACGGCCACGAAAGCGTCCAGGTCGGCGTCGTCATGGCCAAGGGTTTCAACGTCAGGGACGTCGGCACGGATGTCGAGGCGACCTACAAGCGCTTCGAGGAAGCGCTGCCCTACGGCGTTGCGGTTGACCAGATCTCCAACCAGCCCGAGGTTGTCAAGGACGCCGTCAACGAGTTCATGGAGGCGCTCGGCGAGGCGCTGCTGATCGTGCTTGCTGTCTCGCTGCTGTCGATCGGCTGGCGTTCCGGCCTGGTCATCGCCATTGCCATTCCGCTGGTGCTGGCCGCCACCTTCGCCATCATGTACGAGCTCGGCATCGATCTGCAGCGCATTTCGCTCGGCGCCCTGATCATCGCGCTCGGGCTGTTGGTCGACGACGCCATGATCGTCGTCGAGATGATGGAGCGCAAGCTGGAGGAGGGGCTGGTCAAGATCGAGTCGGCGAGCTTCGCCTATTCCTCGACCGCCTTCCCGATGCTGAGCGGCACGCTGATCACCATAGCCGGCTTCATCCCGGTCGGCTTCGCCGCCTCGACCGCAGGCGAATATGTGCGCACGCTGTTCTATGTCGTCGGCATCGCGCTCGTCGTGTCGTGGTTCGTCGCCGTCTATTTCACGCCGTGGCTGGGCTACATGATCCTCAAGCAGCGCAAGCATGCCGGCAACCATCATGACGCCTTCGACACCGGCTTCTACCGGCGGCTGCGCGCCACGGTCGGCTGGGCGGTGCGCCACCGCATCATCGTTCTGGTGATGACGCTGGTCACCTTCGCCACCAGCCTGTGGGCGTTCCAGTTCATCCCACAAAACTTCTTCCCGCAATCCTCGCGGCCGGAAATCCTCGTCGATCTCTGGTTGCCTGAGGGAACCTCGATCAAGGAAGTCGAGACGCAGGCCAAGGCGCTGGAAGCCCGGATGATGGACGACAAGGACAAGCGCTTCATCGCCACCTATATCGGCGAAGGCGCGCCGCGCTTCTTCCTGCCGCTCGACCAGCAATTGCGCAATCCGAACTATGCGCAGCTTCTGGTGATGGCCAATGACGAGCCGGCGCGTGAGCGGCTGATCCTCAAGCTGCGCTCAGTCCTGGCGCAGGATTTCCCTTCGATCCGCTCCAAGGTCGACCGTCTGTTCCTCGGCCCGCCGACCGGCTGGCCGGTGCAGATGCGCATCATGGGTCCGGACCGCCAGGAGGTGCGCCGCATCGCTGACCAGGTGAAGGCGAAATTCGCCGAAAATCCGCTGCTCGGCGCCGTCCATGACGACTGGCTGGAGCCGGTACCGGCGATGAAGCTGGTCATCGACCAGGACCGCGCCCGTGCGCTTGGCGTCACCTCGCAGCGCATCCGCCAGATGCTGCAGGCAGCGATGTCCGGCGCGCCGCTCGATGACTTCCGTGATGGCGAGGAGACGGTTTCCATCGTCGCCCGCGAACCGGACGCCAGCCGCAGCCTGCTGTCCTCGGTCGACTCGGTCTATATCCCGACCGATTTCGGCGGCTTCGTGCCGCTGTCGCAGGTGGCCAAGGTGGTGCCGGTGCTCGAGCAAGGCGTCGAATGGCGGCGCGACCGCCTGCCGACCATCTCGGTGCGCGCCACGCTGCCGGATGGCGTGCAGTCGAACGACGTCGTCACCAAGCTCTACAATGACATGCAGGGCATGCGCGCCGGCCTGGCGCCCGGCTACAAGATCGAGATCCAGGGCGGTGCGGAAGATTCCGCCGAAAGCCAGGCCTCGATTGCCGCCAAGGCGCCGATCATGCTGGCCGTCATCGTCGTGCTCCTGATGATCCAGCTGCAGCATTTCGGCAAGGCGATGCTCGTGCTGGCCACCGGTCCGCTCGGCATCATCGGTGCGGCGGCGGCTCTGTTGATCAGCGGCGCGCCGTTCGGCTTCGTCGCCATCCTCGGTGTCATCGCGCTGCTCGGAATCATCATGCGCAACTCAATCATCCTGGTCGACCAGATCGATCAGGACATCGCCAGGGGAATGGACCGATCGGAGGCCATCATCGGCTCGGCGGTGCGCCGTTTCCGGCCGATCGTGCTGACGGCGATGACGGCGGTGCTGGCGCTGATCCCGATCTCGCGTGCGGTGTTCTGGGGACCGCTCGCCTACGCCATGATGGGCGGCATCCTCGTCGCCACCGTACTCACCATCCTGGTGCTGCCGGCAGGCTACGCGCTGTTCTTCGGCCGCGAGCCGAAGCAAGGCAAGAAGCCAGCTGATGAGGCGGTGCAGGACAATGACAGGCCGCCACTTGCCCTGGCCGCCGAGTAAGCGCTGCCGGCGCACAGGATGCACCTTGGAAAAGGCTGGAACGCCGTACGCTTGACGTGCGGCGTTCTGGCTTTCTCGTTGCCGGTGGCACCGAGCACCTCGGCAAGTATCTCAACACCAGGCGGGTTCATCAAAATAGGTTGAACGGCCACCTGTATGAAAATGCTTCGCGGCGCCGGTTTTGCAAAACAGAATTCCTTTCCAGGACGGCAAAGCCGTCCGATCCTGCTTACATATCGGAGCGGCAACGCTCATTCGCATCAGGTGATCATCCCATGGTAGACAATAAGCAATTGCGGCTCGGCGCCTTCATGCGTCCGGTCAGTCTTCACACCGGGGCCTGGCGCTATCCCGGCTCATATCCCGATGCCAACTTCAACTTCGCCCATCTGAAGCGCTTCGCGCAGACGCTTGAGGCGGCGAAGTTCGACGCCTTCTTCATGGCCGACCATCTGGCCGTTCTCAACATGCCGATCGAGGCGCTACGGCGCAGCCACACGGTGACCTCGTTCGAGCCGTTCACGCTGCTGTCGGCGCTCGCCGCCGTCACTGATCATATCGGCCTTATCGCCACCGCATCGACGACCTTCGACGCGCCCTATCACATTGCCCGTCGCTTCGCCTCGCTCGACCATATCAGCGGCGGCCGCGCCGGCTGGAACATCGTCACCACATCCAATCCCGACGCCGCGCTGAACTTCGGCCTCGACGAGCATGTCGAGCACGACGAGCGCTATCACAATGCGCGGGAATTCTACGATGTGGTGACCGGCCTCTGGGACAGCTTTGCCGACGACGCCTTCATCCGCGACGCCGAGAGCGGGCTCTATTTCGATCCCGCGAAGCTGCATGTGCTCGACCATAAGGGTGAGCATCTCTCGGTGCGCGGCCCGCTCAACATTGCGCGGCCGGTGCAGGGCTGGCCGGTCATCGTCCAGGCCGGCGCATCTGAGGCCGGGCGGCAGCTGGCAGCCGAAACGGCGGAGGTGATCTTCGCCGCCCATTCCGATCTGGCGGCTGGGCAGCGCTTCTTTGCCGATGTCAAAAGCCGGGCCGAGAAGCTCGGCCGTTCGCGCGACGACATCAAGATCCTGCCCGGCGCCTTCGTCATCGTCGGCGACAGTGTCGAGGAAGCACAGGCCAAACGCGCCAAGCTCGACAGCCTGGTCTATTACGAGAGCGGCATTGCCTCGCTGTCGATCGCGCTGGGGCACGACGCATCCGGCTTCGATCCCGACGCGCCCCTGCCCGAAATCCCCGAGACCAATGCCTCGAAGAGCGGCCGTGAGCGCGTCATCGAGCTGGCGCGCCGGGAGACTTTGACCGTCCGCCAGCTGGCGCAGCGGCTCGGCGGCTATTCCGGCCTTGCTTTCGTCGGCACGCCGAAAACCATCGCCGATTCGATGGAGGAATGGCTGTTTGCCGAAGGGTCAGACGGCTTCAACGTCATGTTCCCCTATCTGCCAGCCGGGCTCGACGACTTCGCCGAGAAGGTGGTGCCCGAGCTGCAGCGGCGAAAGCTCTTCCGGCGCGAGTATGAGGGCACCACCTTGCGCGAGAATCTCGGCCTGAAGCGTCCGCCGAACCGGTTCTTCAAAGGCTCCGAAGCGGTCATCCGCAAGGCCGGCTGACGTCTGCCACAAAAAGAAACGGGCGCGCCGAAGCGCGCCCATTCTTTTCAAGCCATCACTATCAGATGACGAAGTACCAGTTGGCGAGCAGCATCACGACCAGGCCGGCGACCAGCGTCAGGTAGGGCAGCATGCCTGCCTTTTTGACCGAGAGGTCTGCGCCCGCCATGCCGAGGTCGGCCAGCATGTGGTCGGGGAACTTGCCCTTGTCCTGGACGTAGTGCCGGTAGCAGAACACCGGGATGATCAAGGCGGCTGTGATCAGGCCGGCCCAGAGCGCCATCGGGTTCCACACCTTGGCGCCGGCGCCCATGAAGATGGCGTTTACATAGGCGAAGATGGCGCCGAGGCCGAGCAGCCAGCTCGGCGCCTTCCAAGGCCGGTTGATGTGGCCGTTGTCGATGCGGTGGATCCAGCCGGCATTGAGGTTGAGGAAGTTGAAGATGATGTAGCCGCAGTTCGACACGGCGAGGATGAAGAAGAAGCTCGTCGCGTCGGCCGAGGCGATGGCCAGCACGATCAGGTTGAAGACGAGATCGGTCCACATGGCGCGCGTCGGCGCGCCATGCTCGTTGACGTGGCTGAGATAGCGCGGCAGCCAGCCATCGACCGAGCCCTGGTAGAGCGTGCGCGACGAGCCGGCCATTGCCGTCATGATGCACAGCACCAGCGCCAGGATCATCAGCATCACCAAGAGGCTGTGGATCAATGCGCCACCCCCGACCATGCCGGCCAGTGCATCGGCAACACCGGAGCCGTCGACGATCGGCGTCGCCAGCATGCCGTTGAGGCCCAGCACGCCCTGGAAGGTGAAGGGCACCAGGATGAACAGAAGCATGCAGAGCAGGCCGGAATAGAAGATCGCCTTGAACGTGTCGGTGCCGGGGTTTTTGAACTCCGATGTGTAGCAGACGGCAGTCTCGAAACCATAGGTCGACCACGCCGCGATGAACATGCCGCCCAGCACCAGCGTCCAGCCAGCAATGTTCCACGAGCCGGGCTCCGGCGCGTAAGCCGCCGCCAGCGGCACCAGCGGCGAAAAGTTCGCCCAGTTGATCTGGCCGGTGACGATCGGCACGACACCGACGATCAGCATCGGGATGATGACCAGCAGGCCGATATACTTCTGCACATTGGCGGTGCCGAGAATGCCGCGATGCTGGATCGAGAAGATGATCAGCATCAGCACCGCGCCGATGAAGAAAGTGGCATTGAGGGTGAAGGAGACAGGACCCAGCGTGTGGCTGAACAGCGTCCAGTTGCGGATCGCCGGCGTGGCCGCCGCGGTCACCGCGGCGATGGCGTCGGCAGGCACCGTTCCGGCATGCGCCGCGATATAGGCGACGACGTCCGGCGACGCCTCGGTGAACAGCGGCACCGGCGCCAGCGCGTTGAGAATATAGGCGGCGGCGATCGAGCAGCCCAGCGACAGCACCGGCGACCAGGCGAACCAGTTGCACCACACCGACAGCGGCGCGATGAACTTGGAATAACGCAGCCAGGCGGTGGCGCCGTAGATCGAGGCGCCGCCCGACTTGTTCGGGAACAGGCCGGCGATCTCGGCATAGGTGAAGGATTGCAGGAAGCCCATGATCATGGAAGCGATCCAGATCCCAAAGGCCAGCGTTCCGGTCGTGCCGGCAATGCCGCCGATCGAAAACAGGACAAGGGCAGGAACGCCGCTCGCCACCCAGAAGGCGCCGCGCCAGTCGATGTTGCGGAGCAGCTTGCCTTCAGCAGGCTGCTCCAGGGCAGTGGTAATCGTGCTCATCTGTCTGAATTCCCCATTTTGTGTTCCCGGCCGGTGATGCCTCGGCTTCGCGAAGCTTGTTCCCCGGTACATGACCGCACGACTCCAGTGTTTCCACTCAGTCGTATTTTTTTCTTAACAGTGAAGATTGATCCGGCGCGCTTTCACGTCAAGTGATTTGTGGCGCCGTGCACATCACGGTTGCGAAACGCTCGCTTTGTCCTTCTCCCCTTGTGGGGTGAGAAGCGGTCCGCGGTAGCGGACGGAAAGCCAATTGCTTTCGAGCTTCGAACGCCCTGAGCCTGCGAAGGGCCGGGGGTGCAACCCTCAGGATCGCGGCCTGGTCTTTTGCGGATCGTAGTGAGCGAAGGCCACCACCCGCGCCGGCAGCCGCTTGGCATGACCGTCGAGCTTGCCGATCTCCACCTCTGTGCCGATTGCCGCGTGGGTGACGTCAAGCCTCGCCAGAGCGATGTTTTTGTTCAGCACCGGCGAGCGCATGCCCGAGGTGACGACACCGATCTGGGCGCGGCCGATATGGACGCAATCCCCATGGCCGACCGCGACATTGCTGTCGATGTCGAGGCCGACGAGCTTGTGCTGCGGATGTTCCTTGCGCCTTATCAGCGCCTCGCGGCCTATGAAATCGTCGGTCTTGGTCTTCAACGGCACGGTGAAACCAATGCCCGCCTCGAACGGGTCGGTCTGGTCGGAGAATTCGTAACCGGCGAAGATCAGCCCGGCTTCGATGCGCACCATGTCGAGTGCCTGCAGGCCCATCGGCTTCAGCCCGTGCGGCTGGCCGGCCTCCCAGATGGCATCGAACACTTTTTCGGCGTCGCGTGGGTGGCACCAGATTTCGTAGCCGAGCTCGCCGGTATAACCGGTGCGCGACACCACGACCGGAATGCCATTGCCGCCGCCGATGCGCGCGACAGCGAAGCGGAACCATTCGAGTTCGTCGATCGACGGTTGCAGCGGCGAGGTCCAGACCACCTCTCGCAAAATGTCACGGCTCTTCGGCCCTTGGACAGCGACATTGTGCATCTGGTCGGTGGACGAGCGCACCAGCACTTTGAGGCCGAGTTTTCTGGCGGTGTCGCGCAGCCATTCGCCGGACAGGTCATCGCCGCCGACCCAGCGGAAATTGTCCTTGCCGAGCCGCAGCAGCGTCCCGTCGTCGATCATTCCGCCATGCTCGTAGCACATGGCGGAATAGACGACCTGGCCGACGCCGAGCTTCTTGACGTCGCGGGTCAACGTGTATTGCAGCAGCGCTTCGGAATCGGGACCGGTGACCTCGAACTTGCGCAGCGGCGACAGGTCCATGATCACCGCGTCCTGCCGGCAGGCCCAGTACTCGGCGATCGGCCCCTCTTTGGCGAAAGAATTGGCCAGCCAATAACCCCGGTATTCCACGAAGTTGCGGGTGTGCTTGGCGAAGCTGGAATGGAAGGCGGTCTCGCGGGTCATTTTCGGTTCCGAATCGGGCGTCATGCGTCTGGCGATCGCTCGCGAGAATTTGTGCTGGCCGGAATAGGTTCGCACATGGATGTCGGTCGGGTTCCAGCCATTGGCCGGTGTCGTGTCGTCGGGACAGGCGGAGGAGACGCAGACAACGTCGGTGAGCGCCCTGAGCAGCACATAGTCACCCGCCCGCGACCACGGCTCGTCCGACACCATCACGCCATGGGCGTCGATCGCCGTGTTGAAGAAGAAGTTGATCGCCATCCAGCCGGCACGGGGCGTCACACCCTTGTCGGCCAGCGCGCGATTGAAATTCTCCGAGCAGTTGGTGTGGCCGGGATAGCCGATGTCGTCGTAATATTTGGCCGCACACGCGAGCGCGAAGGCGTCATGCCGGCCGCACGTGTCCTGGATAACCTCGACCAGCGGCTCCATGTCCTGGTCGTAATATTTCGAGTGAAGGCCGGGCATCGGGTAGCTCGACCCCATCAGCGTGCGCGTGGTCGTTACGTCGAGCGGATGGTCCAGCCCCTTGTCCAGCTTGCGCGCCGAGAAGCACTGGAAATCGGTGCACTGGCGGCCGTCGACATCGATGATCTGCAGGTAGTCGCCCGCCTTGACGAAATAGGGTTCGGCTGTCGCCGAATGGACGCGCAGATCGAGCACCGGATCGGCAAGCGGATCGGCCAGCTGCGACTTTGTCTTCAGGCGCACGGTGGCGCGGCGCACCATGACGGTGAGCGGCGTTGCCGTGTCGTGGCCGTCGACCAGCATCGGCCCGCTAGGCGCTGCAATCAGCAAGCCGCCATCGCGCGCGACGGTGAAGGCCTGCTCGGTGCCTGCCGGCGTGGCGCCGCCGAAGACGCGCACCGCCTTGGCCTGGTCAAGCTGCACCTGGCGGCGCTCGAGTCCGCGGCGCACGGAAGCGAGGCTATCGTCGCCCTCGGCCAATAGCGCCTTGATCCCGGCGGCATTGCTATTGGACTTTTCGCCGAAGATGGCGGGGTCGGTGGCGCCTGACTTGTCCCAGGCCAAAAGCTCGCAGGCCTGGCCGCCCTCGACATTGCGGATGGCAAATGTATCGCCGGCCTCGATATCGATCAGCACCGCGCCGTTACCGGGGGCCGCATACCGCTCCATGCCCGGCGGCAGCGCGATCTGGCCGGGCCGCAGGATGAGGCTTGGCCGGGGCGGCCCGGCTGTCACTGAAGGGTAGGGCGACTGGCTCATCTCAGCCTTGCGGTTCGAGAAACAAGTTTGCCTGTGTGTAAAATTACTTTAGCTGCAAGAATAGCAGCGCAGTTGCGTTTGGCAAGGCTGGCTCCCCCTTCTCCCTCTGTGGGAGAAGGTGTCGCCGCAGGCGACGGATGAGGGGTGTTCCAGCGGTGAGACGTTGGCGTACCCTGGAACACCCCTCATCCGTCTCGGCACTAACGCGCCGATCTTCCTTCTCCCACAAGGGGAGAAGGAAGAAGCGCACAAGCGCTACGCCAAATCCTCGGAATGCCCGATCTCGATACCATACTCCGCCGCCGAATCCAGCATCGTGTGCCACAGACTTTCAGCAAATGTCGCAAACATCAGCACGTTGAACACCGCCTGCCCATCCGGCCGGTCATTCCCGCGCCAGAGCGTGACGCTGGTGTGATCCATCGAGGTCGCGGCAGCCGCCCCAACCAGAAATGCATCGGGATGCAGATCGATCGACGACAGCTTGCCCAGCATCGCCCGCGCCTTGGTACCGGAGATACTGATCAGCACTCGCGCATGCGACTGGTCCGATAGCGAAGCGGAAGACGCGAACGTCTGGGCGAGTGCTTCAGTCCCATGCTTGCCGCCCTTCAACAGCACGAAGAACTGGTCCGGTCCCGACCAGATCAGCGTCGCATCCGAAGTCTGCACCGCCTTGGGTGTCTCAGGAGCCGCAACACCGAAGCTTGCCTTCGCAGCGTTGGCCAAATCTCCCGCCTTGCCGCGCCGCGCCATCACCTGGATCAGGTCGAAATTGCGGATTTCGGTCAGCAACACGCCGACATTGCCGTTCGCGCCGTAAGGCCCGACAACAAGTGCCCGCTCGAGCGGGCTACGAACATCCCAGGAAAAATCAGCCACGCTGGCGCCCTCCATCGGGATCGTAGAAGACGGGATTGCAGAGCTCGACATCATAGTCTTCACCGCGCAGCGGATCATGCGCGTGGACGATCTCGCCGATGCGTTCGCGGCCGCGCTCGACAAGGCCGAGACCGATCCACTGGTCGAGCGTCGGCGAGAAGCAGACCGAGGTGACGTAGCCTTGGTCGTTATCAGGCCCGGGCGTCTGGCCCTTCGGGATGATGTGCGCGCCGGAGCGCAGGCGGCGCGCCTTGTCGATCGGCTTGATGCCGACCACGACCTGCCGGTCCGGCGCCACCAGCGCCTCGCGGCCGGCCATGACGCGACCGATGAAATCCTTCTTGGTCGACATCATCTTGCCGAGGCCGAGATCGGCGGCGGTCGTCATGCCGCTCAGTTCCGGTCCGGCGACATGGCCCTTTTCAACGCGCATGACGCCGAGGGCTTCTGTGCCATACGGCGTCACGCCGAACGGTTTTCCCGCCAGCATCAAATTGCGTGCCATCGCTTCACCGTAACGCGCCGGCACCGAAATCTCGAACGCCATCTCGCCGGAGAAGGAGATGCGGAACAGCCGCGCCTTGATGCCGCCGCGCAAAGCGACTTCGCGCACGCCCATGAAGGGAAAACCTTCGTTCGAAAGGTCCTCGGCAGGGTCGACGATTTCCTTCAACAGGTCTCGCGTCCTTGGCCCGGCAATCGAGAACTGCGCCCACTGGTCGGAGACCGAGGTCAGTTGCACGTCGAGTTCGGGGAATAGCACCTGCCGGCAGAATTCGAGATGCTGCATCACCAGCCCGGCCTTCGCCGTGGTCGTGGTGAGGAAATAATGGTCCTCGGCCAGCCGCGAGGTCGTGCCGTCATCATAGACGAGGCCGTCCTCGCGCAGCATCAGCCCGTAGCGGGCTTTTCCCACGGCAAGGTTTGAGAAGGTGTTGATGTAGACGCGGTCGAGGAAGGCGCCGGCATCGGGGCCGTGCACATCGATCTTGCCCAGCGTCGAGACATCGCAGAAGCCGACGCCCGAGCGCACCGCCTTGACCTCGCGGGTGACCGATTCCAGCCAGTCCTTCTCGCCCGCGCGCGGATACCATTGCGCGCGCTTCCACAGGCCGGTGTCGACAAAGATCGCGCCTTGTTCGGCCGCCCAGTGATGCGACGGCGTCAGCCGCGTCGCATGGAAATTTTCGTCGCGATGGTGGCCGGCAAAGGCGCCGATGGCGACCGGCACGTACGGCGGGCGATAGATGGTCGTGCCGGTCTCGGGAATGGATTTGCCCGACACCGCCGCCATGATGGCGAGGCCGGCGACATTGGACGTCTTGCCCTGGTCGGTCGCCATGCCGAGCGTGGTGTAGCGCTTCAGATGCTCGACCGATTCAAAACCCTCGCGCTGCGCCAGCTCGATGTCGGACGCGGTGACGTCATGCTGCTGGTCTACAAAGGCCTTGCCTTTGCCGGCGACGTGCCAGAGCGGGGTCAGTGAGAAGGACTCGTCGCCGGCAACAGCTGCAGAGCCCGGATTGCCATTGCGTCCCGCGTCCCGCGCCGCTGCGGCGCCGGCCTCGAAACCTGCGCGCAGGCAGGCGCCTAGCCCGAAGTCGCCGTTAGCCGCACCTGCGGCGACCATACCGGGCGGCGCGCCGTCCGGCACGAAGGCGGCGATGTCGTCTCGCCATTTCGGCCGGCCGCGATGGTAAGAGGTGAGCCCGACCGCCGGATTCCAGCCGCCGGAAACGGCAAGCCCGTCGGCCTCGACCTCGGCGCGCGCGCCGCCGGTCAGCGACACCGCTATTTTTCTTACGCCGTCCTTGCCGCCGTCGACGCCGCTGACCGAACCATGCAGCACGGTGAAGCCGTTCCTGGAGGCGAGGGAACGATGGGCAGGCGAGACGTCAGTCCGCGCATCGATCACCGCCGCGACCTGCAGTCCGGCTGTGAGCGCGGTCTCGACCGTGCGCCAGCCATCCTCATTGTTGGTGAACAGCGCAACACGCTTTGCCGGCGTCGCGGCATAACGCGCGACATAGGTCCGCATCGCCGACGCCATCATCACGCCGGGCGTATCGTTGCCGGCAAAGACGATGGGACGCTCGATCGCGCCTGCAGCCACAACACAGCGCTTGGCCACGATGCGCCACAGCCGCTGTCGCACCTGATGCTCGGGCGGAACCGGCAGATGATCGTTGACGCGTTCGATCGCGCCATAGGTGCCGCCGTCATAGACGCCGAACAGCGTCGTGCGCGTCATGATGCGAACGTCAGGCATTGAGCTGAGTTCGGCCAGTGTGCGCGACAGCCACTCCGCGGCCGGCAGACCGTCGATCGTGCCGCCATCCGACAACAGACGGCCGCCGGGCGCAAAATCTTCTTCGCACAGGATGACGCGCGCACCGCTGCGGCCTGCAGCGAGTGCGGCGGCGAGACCGGCCGGACCGGAGCCGGCGATCACCACATCGCAATGCGCCCAGGCCTTGTCGTAGTGATCCGGATCGGGGGTGACCGCCGCGCGACCCAGACCCGCGGCGCGTCGGATCGCCGGCTCGTAGACCATTTCCCAGAATTTTGCCGGCCACATGAAGGTCTTGTAGTAGAAGCCGGCGACGAAGATCGGTGCGAACAGCTGGTTCACCGACATCACATCGTGGCGCAGCGAGGGCCAGCGGTTCTGGCTTGCCGCTTCGAGGCCTTCATACAGTTCGGCCGTCGTGGCCTTGGTGTTGGCCTCGCGCCGTGCGCCGGTGCGCAGTTCGACCAGCGCGTTGGGTTCTTCCGAGCCCGCAGTCAGAATGCCGCGCGGACGATGGTATTTGAACGAGCGGCCGACCAGCTTGACGCCATTGGCGACCAGCGCCGACGCCAGCGTGTCGCCCTGGAAGCCGGAAAATGTCATGCCGTCGAAGCGGAAGGTGAGGGGGGTGGAACGGTCGATGAGACCGCCGGATGTGAGACGATGGGATTGGCTGGAACTCACGATGGCCGGCCTCTCATCGATCCAATGCCAGGCGGGACCGTCGCGCTCTTCACCCTCCCCCTTGTGGGGAGGGTCGCTGCGCAGCAGCGGGGTGGGGGTGCGGCACCGACCCCCACCCGGACCTGCGGTCCGACCTCCCCACAAGGGGGAGGTAGGGGGCTGGCGCTTTTCGCGACGGCTACGATTTCGACAGGATAGCTCATTTCGCCACCTGCCTCGCACCAGCCCCCGCCGCCGGTTCCACCGCCGAGATCTCGTGCGTCAGCGTGTTGCGGGTGACCTTCAGCCAGGCCCGGCAGCCACCGCCGTGATACCAGTTCTCAGCCATCACGCCGGCGACATTGTCGCGCAGATAGACGTAGTCGTAGACAGCATCCTCGCCGGCACCCGCCGCCGGCCGTACAGGCTTGGCATCGCCGAGATAGCTGAACTCGCCGAGTTCGCGTTCGCCGCAGAAAGGACAGGTGATACGCATCTTGTTCCGGCCGCCTCAATGCAGGTTCGGTTGGGCGCCTTGGCCCTTTTCGTCGATCATGGCGCCGCGCTGGAAGCGGTCGAGCGGAAACAGCGCCGCCTCCTTGTGCGTTTCGTCACGCGCCAGAAGATGGGCAAAGACGAAGCCCGATCCCGGCGTCGCCTTGAAGCCGCCATAGCACCAGCCGGCATTGAGGTAGAGCCCGTCGACCGGCGTCTTGTCGATGATCGGCGAGCCATCCATCGACATGTCCATGATGCCGCCCCACTGGCGCAGAAGCCGCACGCGGCCGATCATCGGGATCAGCGCCATGCCGCCCTCGCAGACATCTTCCATGACAGGCAGATTGCCGCGCTGGGCGTAGGAATTATAGCCGTCGATGTCGCCGCCGAAGACCAGCCCGCCCTTGTCGGACTGGCTGACATAGAAATGCCCGGCGCCGAAGGTCATGACGCCAGGAATGAGCGGCTTGATCGCCTCCGAGACGAAAGCTTGCAGCACATGGCTTTCGATCGGCAGGCGCATGCCCGCCATCGCTGCGACACGCGACGATGACCCGGCGACTGCCATGCCGACCTTGCCGGCGCCGATCTTGCCGCGCGACGTCTCGACGCCAGTCACCTTGCCGTTGCCGTCCCGGACAAAGCCGGTGACCTCGCAGTTCTGGATGATGTCGACGCCGAGTTCGCTCGCCGCATGGGCATAGCCCCAGACCACCGCGTCATGCCGCGCGGTGCCGCCGCGGCGCTGCAGGAGGCCGCCCTGCACGGGAAAGCGCGCATGGTCGAAATTCAGGAACGGCAGCATCTTCTTCAGCGCCGCCTGGTCGAGCAGTTCGGCATCGATGCCATTGATGCGCATGGTGTTGCCGCGCCGCGCATAAGCGTCGCGCTGCGCATCGGAATGATAGAGGTTGAGGACGCCGCGCTGGCTGACCATGGCGTTATAGTTGAGGTCCTGCTCCATCCGCTCCCAAAGCTTCATCGAAAGCTCGTAGAAGCCGGTATTGCCGGGCAGGCCGTAATTGGAACGGATGATGGTGGTGTTGCGGCCGGCATTGCCGGAGCCGATCCAGCCCTTTTCCAGCACGGCGACGTTTCTGATGCCGAACTCGCTGGCGAGGAACCAGGCGGTGGCGAGCCCATGGCCGCCGCCGCCGATGATCACCACATCGTAGTGGTCCTTGGGCGCCGCATCGCGCCAGGTGCGCTGCCAATTCTTGTGGCCGGAAAGGGCAGCACGGGCGAGCGAGAAGATCGAATATTTCATCAGGTCATTCCGAGGTCGCTCGCACAGCGGGGACGATTATATGTCCAGCGTGTGGTCGCGCTCCCATTGCGTGAAGTGCGAAGCATAGGAATTCCATTCCTGGTGCTTCAGCTTTAGATAAGCCGACGAGAATTCCTCACCCAGCGCCGCCTTGAGCGATTTGTCCTTGTCGTATTCGCGAAGCGCGTCGAGCAGATTGAGCGGCAGCTTCGGCGCGCCTTTCACCGTGTGGCCGTTCTGGTACATGTCGATGTCGTAGCGCTTGCCGGGATCGGCCTTGGAGCGGATGCCGTCGAGACCGGCGGCAATGATGACGGCCTGCAGCAGATAAGGGTTTGCGGCGCCGTCCGGCAACCGCAGCTCGAAGCGGCCGGGGCCGGGCACGCGCACCATGTGGGTGCGGTTGTTTCCGGTCCAGGTCACCGTGTTCGGAGCCCAGGTGGCGCCCGAAATGGTGCGCGGCGCGTTGATGCGTTTGTAGGAGTTCACCGTCGGGTTGGTGATGGCGGCCAGCGCCGAGGCATGTTTCATGATGCCGCCGAGGAAATTCTTGCCCTTGGCCGACAGGCCGAGCTCCATCGCATTATCGGCAAAGACGTTGACCTTGCCGGCCTTGTCCCACACCGAAATATGGGCGTGGCAGCCATTGCCGGTCAGGCCCTGGAAGGGCTTCGGCATGAAGGTCGCGCGCAGGCCGTGCTTTTCCGCTACCGACTTGACCATAAACTTGAAGAACGAGTGCTTGTCGGCGGTCGCCAGCACATCGTCGAAGGCCCAGTTCATCTCGAACTGGCCGTTGGCGTCTTCATGGTCATTCTGGTAGGGGCTCCAGCCCAGCGCCAGCATGTGGTCGCAAATCTCGGCGATGACATCGTAACGGCGCATCACCGCTTGCTGGTCGTAGCAAGGCTTCGATGCGGTGTCGTATTTGTCGGAGATGACACTGCCGTCTGGCGAGATCAGGAAGAACTCGGCCTCGACGCCGGTCTTGACATGCATGCCGTCGGTGGCGGCTTCCGCGATCAGCCGGCGCAGCGTGTTGCGCGGCGCCTGCTCGACCTCCTTGTCGTCCATGATGCAGTTGGCGGCGACCCAGGCGACATCGGGCTTCCACGGCAGCTGGATCACCGAATCCGGATCCGGCACCGCCAGCATATCAGGATGCGCCGGCGTGAGGTCGAGCCAAGTGGCGAAACCGGCGAAGCCGGCGCCGTCCTTCTGCATGTCGGCGATCGCCTGCGCCGGCACCAGCTTGGCGCGCTGGCCGCCGAACAGGTCGGTGTAGGAAATCATGAAATATTTGACGCCGTTCTCTTTGGCGAATGCGGCGAGATCGTTCCCCATTATAGTTCCTCGCTTATTTTGATGTGTTTTTTAGAAGCCGTTTTTCCCCGGTATCCAGTTGGTGCCGGCCAGCGGCACGCCAGCCATGGCGGCGGCTTCGATGGTGAGGGCTACGAGATCCTCGGGCTCGAGATTGTGCAGGCTGTTCTTGCCGCAGGCACGCGCAATGGTCTGCGCCTCCAGCGTTATCACCTTGAGGTAGTTCGCCAGCCGCCGTCCGGCGGCGATCGGATCGACCCGCTTCATCAGTTCGGGGTCCTGCGTGGTGATGCCCGCGGGGTCGCGACCCTCGTGCCAGTCGTCATAGGCGCCGGCGGTGGTGCCGAGCGCATTGTATTCGGCCTCCCAGCGCGGGTCGTTGTCGCCGAGCGCGACGAGCGCTGCCGTGCCGATCGACACCGCGTCGACGCCGAGCGCCAGCGCCTTGGCGACGTCGGCGCCATTGCGGATGCCGCCCGACACGATCAGCTGCACCTTGCGGTGCATGCCGAGATCCTGCAGCGCCTGCACCGCCGGCCTGATGCAGGCAAGCGTCGGCTGGCCGACATTTTCGATGAATACTTCCTGGGTGGCCGCCGTGCCGCCCTGCATGCCGTCGACGACGACGACATCGGCGCCGGCCTTCACCGCAAGTGCTGTGTCGTAATAGGGGCGGGCGCCGCCGACCTTGACGTAGATCGGCTTTTCCCAGTCGGTGATCTCGCGCAGCTCGAGGATCTTGATCTCGAGATCGTCCGGCCCGGTCCAGTCGGGATGGCGTGAGGCCGAGCGCTGGTCGATGCCCTTCGGCAGCGTGCGCATTTCGGCGACGCGGTCGGAAATCTTTTGTCCCAACAGCATGCCGCCGCCGCCGGGCTTGGCGCCCTGGCCGACAACGACTTCGATGGCGTCGGCACGGCGCAAATCCCTGGGGTTCATGCCGTAGCGTGACGGCAGGTACTGGTAGACCAGTTGCTTGGAATGGCCGCGCTCTTCCTCGGTCATGCCGCCGTCGCCCGTGGTGGTCGACGTGCCTGAGAGCGTAGCGCCACGGCCGAGCGCTTCCTTGGCCGGGCCGGACAGCGACCCGAAGCTCATGCCGGCAACGGTGATCGGGATTTTCAGCTCGATCGGCTTCTTGGCATAGCGCGAGCCCAGCACGACCGACGTGTCGCACCGCTCGCGATAGCCTTCCAGCGGATAGCGCGAGATCGAGGCGCCGAGGAACAAAAGGTCGTCGAAATGCGGCAGCTTGCGCTTGGCCCCGGCGCCCCTGATGTCATAGATGCCGGTCGCCGCGGCGCGGCGGATTTCGGAAAGCGTGTAGTCGTCGAAGGTCGCGGATTTGCGCGGCGTCGTCGGCGGGTTCTTGTAGGTCATGCTGCCTCAATACGCGTCGGCGTTGTCGATATTGAAATTGTAGAGCGTGCGCGCCGAGCCGTAGCGCTTGAATTCCGACGGCTTGACGCCGGTGACGCCGGCGCGGTCGAGCAGTCCCTGCAGCAGTTCGATATGCTCGGGCCGCATCTCCTTGGCGATGCAGTCGGCGCCCAGGCTTTCGACCTTGCCGCGCACGAACAGCCGCGCTTCGTAGATGGAATCGCCAAGTGCGTCGCCGGCATCGCCCAGCACCACCAGATTGCCGGACTGCGCCATGAAGGCCGACATGTGGCCGATATTGCCGTGCACGACGATGTCGATGCCCTTCATCGAGATGCCGCAGCGTGAGGATGCGTTGCCCTCGATGACGAGCAGCCCGCCCTTGCCGGTGGCGCCGGCATACTGGCTGGCGTCGCCCTTGATGACGATCGAGCCCGACATCATGTTTTCGCCGACGCCAGGTCCGGCCGAGCCGTGCACGGTGATGGCAGCGCCGTCATTCATCCCGGCGCAGTAGTAGCCGACGCTGCCGCGCACATCGATGCTGACAGGCTGGTCGACGCCGACCGCAACCGAATGGCTGCCCTTCGGGTGCAGCACTTCCCACGCCGTTTCGTTGGAGCCGGGCGTCAGATTGTGAAGCGCCTGGTTGAGCTCGCGCAGCGACGACACATCAAGATCGAAGACCCGGGACGCCTGGTCTTGCGCCGCCTTCGAAAGTTTGGTTGCCGGCATGGGCTCAATGCTCCCAGAAATAGACGGTTGCGGGTTCCGGCTCCCAGACCCTCGCATTGTCTATGCCGGGCAGCTTGGTCAGCGCCCGATATTCCGAGCCAAAGGCGACATACTGGTCGGTCTCGGCCATGACGGCGGGCTTGCAGGCGATCGGATCGCGCACCACGCCGAAACCGTTCTTGGTGCCGACGACGAAGGTGAAGAAGCCGTCGAGGTCGGACAGCGTGCCTTCCAGCGCCTCGCCGAGGTTCTTGCCATGCGCCATCTGCGAGGAGAGATAGGCGGCGGCGACCTCGGTGTCGTTCTCGGTCTCGAATTTCATGCCCTCCCGCACCAGCTCACGCCGCACATTGTTGTGGTTGGACAGCGAGCCATTGTGCACCAGGCACTGGTCGGCGCCGGTCGAGAACGGATGCGCGCCCATCGTGGTGACGGCCGATTCCGTCGCCATGCGGGTATGGCCGATGCCATGCGTGCCGGTCATCGAGCGGACGTCGAAGCGGTCGACGACCGCTTCCGGCAGACCGACTTCCTTGTAGATTTCCACCGCTTCGCCGGCGCCCATGATGCGCACGTCGGGGCGGATTGACTGCAGCGCTTCGCGCGCGGCATCGACCTTGTCGGGCGCGGTTCTCAACACTGCATGGGTGGACTTCACCGCTATGCTCACCGGCGCGCCGATGGCCTTCGCGAGTTCGGCGTCGAGGCCGCGGAAATCGCGCTCGGGCTTCGCGGACTGGATGGTGATCTTGGCTTCATTCCTGGAAGGCGCGCCATAGATGGCAATGCCGGCGCTGTCGGGGCCGCGATCGCTGAGCGATATCAGCATCTGCGACAGCATCGAGCCGAGCTGCGGCTCAAGCGACTTGTCTTTCAGAAAAAGTCCGACGATTCCACACATGTCAGCCTCCCGACGTTACCACTAGACGATGATGTATCGAATGCGTCGTGCGAATTCAATCGTATGAAAAAAATATTCCTGTAGTTACGTATCCGGCTCGATGCGGCCTTGTGAACTATCGCCGCCGTCGCGGGCGCTGTGAATCCATGTGGCGGTGCGGATGCGGGCTATTCTGTAGGCATCGAGGATCGACAGCGCATAGATCAGGAAGCCGCCGGCGTGGCGGCCGACGAAGCTGGCATCGGCCGGCGCGATCTTGGCCGTCACCCAGGCGAGGATCACCATGAAGAACAGGAACTGCAGGCCGCGCACGGGCACGCCCAGAATGACGTGGCCGCTGGCCGGTAAGACGATGGCAGCGCCGAGCACCAGATACGGGTTTGTCGGTGCGGGTGCGCTCATGCGACCTGCCTTTCCTGTCGGTTGATGGCATCGCGCAGCACTGAGGCCGAGGTCAGCAGTCTCTCGACCAGCGTTGGATCCAGCCTTGCGCCGCCGAATGCGGCCTGCCGGAACACGCCGTAGCGCGCCCGCTCGGCCTCGGCCAGCAGCCAGACGATGCGCACGCCGTTCGGGGTGATCAAGAGTTCCTTGGCGCGGCCTTCGGCAAAGATGTCGAGATGGCTGGCGATCAGGTTCTGCGGAAAGCGCGCCGCCCTGAGGTCGGTTCGCAGCACGGCTTCAGCCGGAAATCCCGGAGCCTTCGGCAGCGTATGCTGAAGATGATCGAAATTGGAGAAGGTCGTCGGCGAGCCCGGCCGCATCATCATGTCGAAGGTCGCCGGCACCGCAACCGGCTCTGTGATCGTGACACTCAACCATCGCGCCGGCAGCTTTCGCGTTGCCAGCGTGTCGACGATGGTGCGCAGCTGCACGCGCTGTCCGTTCCATGTGCCGGCCCAGGTGACAACGCCGGCTGTGCCATCGGAGACATCAACGGCATCTGTGATGACGGTCCGGATGCTGGCTGCCTCGGCTGCAAGATCAGCCTTGGCCTTTTTGCGGCTGGCGCGCGTATGCCAGGCGAGGTGCAGGACGAGAGCCACGGCGACCGCCCCGGCCAGCAATGCTGTCGTCACGTCAGACACCTCGTCACGCCATGCCCGCCCAGACCGGCAGGCCCTCTCCTGTCAATAGCCCTGCGGCTTCGGCCACGGCATGGTGAACTGGTCGCCGCGGCGCACATAGCGGTAACGGTAGAAGTGGAACCACAGCGAGATCAGGAAGTAGAAGGCGACCATGGCGATCAGCTGCGTGCCGTAGCCGAGGAAGATCGCAAAGAAGGTCACCACGCAGAGGCAAAACAGCACGATCGCCGGGATCGGGTGGAACGGGTGCGTATAGCCGCGGCGGATCGTGCCCAGCGGCCACTTTTTGCGGAACATCATGATGTTTATGCTCATGAAGGTGTATTGCAGCACGCCCGACAGGATTGAGAAGGTGATCGCCTGGTTGAGGTCGGCGATGAAGGCGAAGGCGAGCGCGATCGGCAACAGGAACAGGATCGAGCGATAGGGCGTGCGGTATTTCGGGTGCACGGCCGAGAACCATGTCGGCAGATAGCGGTCGCGTCCAAGCGAGAACCACGCGCGGGCCGCATCGTTGATACAGCCATTGGCCGACGCCAGTGCCGCGAGCAGCGTGGCGACGAACAACAGGTTTTCCAGCAGCGGGCTGCCGGTCAGCTTGCCGGCGTCCCACAAGGGATAATAGGTGATACCGAGGTACTCCCAGGGCATCAGCGAGGCGCAGACATACCAGGTCATGGCGGCGGCGATCAAAAGCGTGATCATGCCGGCCATGGTGCCGTAAGGCAGCGAACGCGCCGGCGAGCGCACTTCCTCGGCGGCCTGCGTGGTGCCTTCGATGCCGAGATAGTACCAGATGCCGAACTGGAAGGCCGCGATGACGCCGATCCAGCCATAGGGCAGCGCATTGCCGGGGGTGACCAGTTCGTTGAGCTTCAGCACAGCACCCTGCGTCCAGGGGCTGACCGAGAAGAACAGGATAACGATCGAGACATAGGCTATCGCCGTGATGACGAAGTTGACGTTGAGCGTCATCAGCACGCCGCGATAGTTCAGCCATGCCAGCACGACGATGGTGGCGGCAATGAAGGAGTTGTGGGTGAGCCCTTCGACGCCGGCCTTGGCGACGATGGTGTCGCCGAGCAGGATGGCGTCCGAAACCTCCAGCATGGTGTAGGCAAAGACCAGGAACAGCGCGACGTTGAAGGCCATCAGCGGCCCGACAATGTGCTTGGCCTGCGCGTATTGGCCGCCGGCGGCGGCAACCGTCGATGTCACCTCGGAGTCGATCATGGCGACCGAAGTATACAAGAGCCCGACCACCCAGCAGACGATCAGCGCCGCCAGTGCGCCGCCCTTGTCGGCCGAGAAATTCCAGCCGGTGAATTCGCCGACCAGCACGATGCCGACGCCAAGCGCCCAGACATGGGCCGGGCCGAGCACTCGTAGCAGTGAAACCCTGTCGCCGTGTATTGCCGGTTCAAGCGTGATCGTCATTGTTCAATCCCCACTCAGATCCGGTGTTTTTCGGAAGCGGCTTCAAGCTCGCCTTCGCGCGAGGAAGTCAGCACCTCCTCGGAATAGGTCGTGTCGATCTTGAACCAGTCGTAGAGCATCCACAGCGCAAGCACGACCGAGATGCCCCACGATGCGTAAGAGAGTGCGACCCACATGAGCGTGCTTCCCCAAAATCTCTGGCGTTACTTGTCGTCGAACTTTTCGTTGATGACGTCGCGATATTCGCGGTCGGAGGCGCGGAACAGGAAGACGAAATAGCCGATCAGCACCGCCGCCATGATGATCAGCGTCGGCCAGTCGATGATGTAGTGGAAGCGGTTCTGGATGATGTCGTGCGCGGTCTCCGGCGTATAGCCGAGCTTTTCCCAGATCGAGGCCATGGTCGGGTTCTGTCCCAACGCTTCCCAGGTTTTGGCATCGAGCGCGTCGATGGATTTCGCCGCACCCGCCAGGCCGAGTTTCAATGGCAGCCACAGCGCCACGAAAATGGCGACCACGACGACCACGATATCGAAAATCTGCCCGGCCTTGCCTTGTTCCGGCGGCGTGTAGCGCGACATGACTTCTACCCCTCAGGACGTTCTGTTTTCAGGACTTGCGGTTGCGGGCCGCGTCGGCGTTCTTGATGTCGAGACCGTAGATGAAGTCCTTGTCTTCCTTGTAGTGATTGACCATCGCCAGGATGGCGGCCGTGTTGAAGATCAGCACGGCGGCGGCAGCGATAGCGACGACGATCTTGATCCCGGTGTCCGGGATGTAGGGCCATGTCATGACAAGCACGAAGAGGATCGTCGCCCAAAGGCAGATGATCAGGAGCGCGGATCCGCGCAGGTCGGAACGGTACAGCGCTTCGATGCGCTGCTGCAGGTCTGACATCGGTTTCCCCTTTTCCAGCGCCCGACCCCGAATTGGCCGCCCGCTGCCCTCTTTCAACAGAGTGAAATTTTTTTCATAAATTCGGGCCGAATCCAGCAATTGTCAAGGTGATTTTACGTTGGGTTAACCGTTTGTCCCCAGCCGCGAATTTTGCCTGACAATGAAATTATTTGCTTCCGGGTATTGCGGCATCAGGACGTTTGCGATCAATATTCGACCAAATGCTCCCGCCTCGCGCAGGGAGCCGGGAACACAATAGAATTTTCGAACGGAGGATTTGCGGATGACGGCATCCTGGAGATTTTCGACCCTGGCGGATCGCCATCGCGCGTTAGGCTCGAAGCTCGAAGACTGGAGCGGCATGGGCACCGCCTGGACCTACGACAAGGACGCCGACGAGGAATACACCGCCATCCGCACCAGGGCCGGGCTGATGGATGTGTCGGGCCTGAAGAAGGTTCACATCACCGGGCCGCACGCCTCACACCTCATCGACCTGGCAACGACGCGCGACGTGGAGAAGATCTATCCCGGCAAGTCGGCCTATGCCTGCATGCTGAACGAGGCCGGCAAATTCACCGACGACTGCATCCTCTACCGCACCGGGCCGAACGCCTGGATGGTGGTGCACGGCTCCGGCACCGGCCATGAGGAATTGCAGCGCGCTTCCGTCGGCCGCGACGTATCGCTGCGCTTCGACGACAATCTGCACGATCTGTCGCTGCAGGGGCCGACCGCGGTCGACTATCTCTCAAAGCATGTGCCGGGCATTCGCGACCTCAACTATTTCCATCATATGCAGACGCAGCTGTTCGGCTTTCCCGTCATGATCTCGCGCACCGGCTACACCGGCGAGCGCGGCTACGAGATATTCTGCCGCGGTCAGGACGCCGGCACCATCTGGGACAGGATCCTCGACGAGGGCAAGAGCGCCGGCATCATTCCGTGCCGCTTCACCACGCTCGATATGCTGCGCGTCGAAAGTTATTTGCTGTTTTATCCCTATGACAACTCGCAGAAATATCCGTTCGGGAACGAAGGCCCCGGCGACACGCTGTGGGAGCTCGGCCTCGACTTCACTGTCAGCCCCGGCAAGACCGGCTTTCGTGGCGCCGAAGAGCATTACCGCCTCAAGGGCAAGGAGCGCTTCAAGATCTACGGCGTGCTGCTCGACGGCAAGCAACCCGCGGATGAGGGCGCGCCGGTCTATCGCGACGGCAAAAAGGTGGGCGTGGTCACCTGCGCCATGTATTCGCCGCTGGTCGAGAAATCGATGGGCATCGCCCGCCTCGACGTCGACTGCGCGGTCAAGGACACCAGGCTCGAGATCCGCAACAAGAGCGGTTCGATCAGGGCGACGGCGCAGCCTCTGCCCTTCGACGATCCCAAAAAAACCAAGCGCACGGCGAAAGGCTGAGGCACAATCGACAGCGAGGGTTTCGAGGTACGAAGTAGAGAATGGCAGCCAAAACGATCATCAGCCGGCCCATTTACGGAACCCTGTCCCCGCAGCCCGGCAAGCATCATCTTTTCGTGGCGGATGCGGAAGGCGCGCTGGCGATCGTCGATATGGCAAGGACGGCGCCCCCCGGCTTCTTCGACGGCGCCGAAATCGTCTTCATTCCCGGGGCCGACGGCAAGCACGTTGCCGCTCTTGAGGCACTGAAGTCCGCGCAATTTCATGTCGCGCCAACCTTCGCCAGCCTGCTGCCCCGGCTGAAGCAGACGCTTGCCAACGCGCATATGGGCCTGCGCCTCTATCTCGCCGGCACCGAAGGGCTGATCGGCCAGGCCATGCAGGTGGCGCTCGAAGCCGGCATCGATCATACCTCCATGCAGACCGAGCATCGCGGCTCATTGGCGCGGCGCATGCAGTGCGTGCATTGCAAAGGCATCACCGAAAATGTGACGACGCAGCCGGCCACCTGCGCGCATTGCGGCCTGCTGCTTCTGGTGCGCGATCATTATTCGCGACGGCTGGCAGCATTCCAGGGCGTCTGCATAAATGCCGAGGACCGCTCGGAGATTCCTCCCATCGAGGAGGTCTTCCCATGAGCACCGGCACCACCAAGCTCGATGTCGTCGTCAGCGACGTCGTCCCGGTCAACGAACTGGTGACGCGCTTCCATTTCCGCCGCCGTGACGGTGAGCTTTTGCCGACCTTTTCCGGCGGCGCCCATGTCGTGGTCGAGATGCGCGATGGCGACCGCACAAGGCTCAATCCCTATTCGCTGATGGGATCGCCGCTCGACACCCGCGAATACACCATCTCGGTGCGCCGCGACGATGTCGGCCGCGGCGGCTCGTTGTTCATGCACCGGAGCGTCAACCCCGGCCTGGAGATGGTGGTCAGCTACCCCGTCAATCTGTTCTCGCTCGACCTCAGGGCCAAGAAGCATCTGATGCTTGCCGGCGGCATCGGTATCACGCCGTTCATGGCGCAGACCGCGCAGCTCGCCGGGTCCGGCGGCAATTTCGAGCTGCACTACACCTGCCGCACCGCCTCGCTCGGCACCTATGCCGATGTGCTGCAGGAGCGCTATGGCCGTCGCGTCCGGCTCTATCACGACGACCGCGACGAGCGCATCGAACTCGACCGTCTCTTGTCCTCGCAGCCGCTCGGCACCCATCTCTATGTCTGCGGCCCGACCGGCATGATCAACTGGGTGCGCGAGCGCGCTGCGGCTCTCGGCTGGCCGGCGGAGACCGTGCACTACGAGCATTTCGCGGCACCCCAGCCCGGCCTGCCGTTCGACGTCACACTTGCCGTCAGCGGCAAGACCATCCGCGTCGGCGAGCAGCAGAGCCTGCTCGAAGCGATCGAGGCCGCCGGCGTCGATCCGCCCTATCTCTGCCGCGGCGGTGTCTGCGGCCAGTGCGAGACCAACGTCATCTCGCATGACGGCAAGTTCATCCACAACGACCACTGGCTGAGTGAGGAAGACCACCGTTCCGGCTGCAAGATCATGCCGTGCGTGTCGCGCTTCGAAGGCAAGTCGCTGGTCCTGGAAAGATAGGAGGCGAGCTTGGGCATCACCTTTCGCAAGGAAACGTTTCGCGACGATTTCACCTTCAACAACAGCCCGGAGCACATCAGGCGGTTTCCGTTTCCGTTCCACGAAGACAGCTACATGTACGCGGTCAACATCGAGCCGCATGTCGTCGGTCCCAAGGGCAGCGTGCTGGAAAACCTGATAGACGTCGACGAGCACTATGTCGCCGAGATGCAGGACCGCGCTTTGGTGCTGGCCGAGGATCCGCTGCGCTGCCAGTCGCTGCCGCATATGACGCTGGCCGGCTGGGACCTGCTCGAACTTTTGATGGAGCAACAGGCACTTGGCTATCCCGAGCATTTCACCCTGACCCGCGACGGCGACCGCTGGCGCTGGATCAACCGACCGCTCGGCATCGACGACACCTTCACCTTCGGCGACACCTCGACACTGCCTTACGGGCCGATGGAGTACATCACCCGCCAGAGCCAGGGCGATTTCTGCATCCTCGATCAGCGCGACGGCAATCTGTGGATGGACGCCGGCATGGTCACCACCCAGGCCGACTGGTCGCTCGATTTCGACATCGGCATGAATTTCTTCGAATGGCACGCGCCGGTGCCGCTGGCGCATGAGAAGGGGATTTTCGTCAGGGCGCTGAAGTTCCTCACCAACATCCAGCAGGGCAAGCCGGCGCGGCGTCTCAACTGGACGATGACCATCAACCCGCGCCTCGACACCAGCCCGGAGAATTACCACAAATGGGGCCCGGACCGCGCGACGGTGACGCCCGAAAATGTCGGCGACAAGGTGCATCTGCGCGTCGAACTGCAAAGCTTCTGGCGGCTGCCGCGCTCGAACGGCATCGTCTTCCCGATCCGCTGCTATCTCATCAAGATGGACGAACTGGTGACACAGCCGAAATGGGCAAGACGACTGCACCGGGTGATCCGGGATTTGCCGGAAGAGCTGGCCACCTACAAGGGCCTGACGCGGTATCAGCCGACATTGGTGGAATGGCTGTCGAAGCTGGATGATGGCAGTGCGACGTCACCGGGGTTCGGGCCGGACTAAAGGCCCCCTCATCCGGCCGCTGCGCGGCCACCTTCTCCCCGAGCGGAGAAGAGATCGCCAGCGCTGACGCCAGACTCCTCTCCCCTCGGGGCAATCCGGGTGAGGGGGCTGCGGCGGTCCGATTACCCAGCGCTATTCTGCGGATAGCAAATGATCGACAAATACCGCATCGGCAGTTTTGTCAGCTGCTCCGGCCCATGCGGCGCATCGGCGTCGAAGAACAGGCTGTCGCCCGGCTTCATCGGATAGAGGTTGCTGCCGTGCCGGTACACCACCTCGCCCTCCAGCATATAGAGGAATTCCATGCCCTCATGCTGGAAGGTCGGGAACACATCCGAATCCTCGGTCAGCGTAATCAGATAGGGCTCGACGACGACGCCGCTGGTGTTGGAGCCGATATGGCCGAGCAGATTGTATTGATGGCCGGCGCGGGTGCCGCGGCGTTCGACATCTAGCCCTTCGCCGGCCTTGACGAAGACGGCGCTGCGCTCTTCCTCGAATCGGCGGAAGAAGGCGGTGACGGGAACGCCGAGCGCCCTCGACAGCGCCTGCAGTGTGGTCAGCGACGGCGAGGTGATGCCGTTCTCGATCTTCGACAGCATGCCCAGCGAAATATCGGTGGCGACGGCGAGATCGGCGACGGTGATGCCGAGCTTCTTGCGGAAGGCGCGCACCTCGCGCCCGATCGCCACCTCCAGCACTTTTTCGCGGGTGTCGCGAATGGCATGCGGGTTCTGCGTCAGCGGCGCGCGGATGGTCTTCCCGTCCACGGAGGCCTTCGCCGGTGGCTTTGCCCTTGTCGAAGCAGTCTTGGAGTCGGAACTTGTCTTCGCCATCTCGCCCCCGAATCCCCCTGATTATTTCACTCCAGGTGAACATATTCGGTGCCGATACAGAAACGCAACCGCGCAGCAAGCCCGTTAAGTCGAATGGTGTCCGCACCGGATTAGCGCCGTCATCCGTTTCCGGAAATCCGCTGGGTCGAAACGCGGTTTCTCCACAAGGCCTGTTGACAGCATCCAAGAGGCAATTACTGTCCTGTGAGTGAAATTTCTTTCGTAAGAGCAATTCCAAAAATCGAATGACACCGGGAGGCCTGCCATGAAAACGCGCGTTGCCGTCATTGGAGCGGGGCCATCCGGTCTGGCCCAGCTCAGGGCCTTCAAGTCGGCTGCCGACAAGGGCGCCGAGATACCCGAAATCGTCTGCTTCGAAAAGCAGTCCGACTGGGGCGGCCTGTGGAACTACACCTGGCGCACCGGCCTCGACGAGCACGGCGATCCCGTCCACGGCTCGATGTACCGCTACCTCTGGTCGAACGGACCGAAGGAGTGCCTGGAATTCGCCGACTACACGTTCGAGGAGCATTTCGGCCGCCCGATCGGATCCTACCCGCCGCGAGCGGTGCTGTGGGATTACATCAAGGGTCGCGTCGAGAAATCAGGCCTGCGCGAATGGGTACGCTTCAACAGCCCGGTGCGCATGGTGACTTTCTCCGACGAGACGAGGAGATTCACCGTCACCGCGCATGACCGCACCAACGACGTCACCTACTCCGAGGAGTTCGACAATGTCGTCGTCGCCTCAGGGCATTTTTCCGTTCCCAACGTTCCCTATTTCGAAGGCTTTTCGACATTCAACGGCCGCATCCTGCACAGCCATGATTTTCGCGACGCCATGGAGTTCAAGGGCAAGGACATACTGATCATCGGCCGCTCCTATTCTGCCGAGGACATCGGCTCGCAATGCTACAAATACGGCGCCAGATCTATCACCTCCAGCTACCGCTCCAAGCCGATGGGGTTCAAATGGCCGGAGAACTGGAAGGAAGTGCCGCTGCTGCAGAAGGTCGTCGGCAAGACGGCGCACTTCAAGGATGGCACCACCAAGGACGTCGACGCCATAATCCTGTGCACCGGCTATCTGCATTCCTTCCCGTTCCTCACGGAAGAGCTGAAGCTGAAGACCGCCAACCGCATGTGGCCGGACGGGCTCTATGAGGGCGTCGTGTGGGAGAAGAACCCGAAACTGTCCTATATCGGCATGCAGGACCAGTTCTACACTTTCAACATGTTCGACGCCCAGGCCTGGTTCGCCCGTGACGTCATCATGGGCCGCATCAAGCTGCCGTCGGTACAGGCGATGGCCGAGCACGGCGCCAAGTGGCGGGCACGCGAAGAGACGCTGGAAGACGCCGAGCAGATGATCTGGTTCCAGGGCGACTACACCAAGGAATTGATGGACCAGACCGACTATCCCGGCTTCGACGTCGAGGCGGTCAACCAGACCTTCATGGAATGGGAGCACCACAAGGCGGAAGACATTATGAGCTTTCGCGACCACGCCTATCGCTCGCTGATGACCGGCACCATGGCGCCATTGCACCATACGCCCTGGCTGCAGGCGCTGGACGACTCGATGGAAAGCTATCTCCAGGTGAAGGGCGTGGCGGCGGAATAGGTCGGCGTGATGCAAAACAATGCGCCGGCACCGGCCCAGTTTCAATTCAGAGGGTAGTCGGGAGCCGCATCGGTCTCCGTCACCTTGACCCAGACCAATTCGCTATAATAGGCGCCCTCCGGGCCGGTGCCGTACATGGACAGTCTGTCAGCCATCAGCAGATGTGTCATGTCGTTGAGTGCCCGGCCGGTCGGCTCCTCGGGCCAGGCGAAGACGCCGTCGGTTTGGGCGCCGAACCTCACATCGGTGCATCCGAAATCGATCTCGACCTTCCACGACAGCAACGGCCTGATATCGCTGGGCGGCGGGCGCGGCGGATCGGGCTGCTCGAAGTGATGGTCGACCGAGACTCTCGTCGGCAGTGCCGGCGTGATGCCTTTGGCTTTGAAGGAGGCGATGGCGTCGTCGCCAAATCGTGCGAGCAGGCCAGCGTGCCATAACCGGTAGGTCGCGCGGAAAAAGCCGCTGACCCGGATAGATTTGCCATCGTTGTTGAAGACGTTCACAGCGGCGTAGAAACGGCGCAGTCGTGGCGCCAGCGCCCGCCAGTCGCATTCGGCCGGTGTCCCCGGCGTCGCGATGAAATCGTCAAGCAGATCGCTGCCGCGCACATTGGCGTTCAGCACCGTGCAATCCTCACCATGGATATGCCAGTGCCGCCGGAGCTCGGCTGCTGCGATTCCGGGCTTGCGCAGCTCTTCCACCGAGGCGCGAACCCGAGCAATCGCGTAGGACGTAGCCGCATCCAACGTCTCAAACCCCGAAACCACATGCTCGCCGGTCTTGGCCATGTCGAAGACGACGACAGTAAAAGGCGGTTCGCGCTGATCGGGCATTCGGCAGCAAGCTCAGGCTGGTCGAGGATGAAGCAGCTTTCCGCGCGAAAATGCGTCAAAGTCAAGAGCTGGAGCGCGGCCTGCCATTTCCAGAAGAGGCGAACTCCAGAAGAGGCGAAACCGTCTATCCGAGCCGTGCTTGAGCTTTCGCGGCTCAGGGGTCGGAGACCGACCGCGATGATGTCGATGGCAGGTTGTTGCCAGCCCGCGACAATGCCGCGACCCTGGACCGTGCGATGGACACTTCCTGGCCGAGATCGCGTGTGCCGGCCACGGGGCAGGTGATGATCATCACTTCAATCCAGCGGATAGTCGGGAGGCGCCTCCGTCTCGGTCACTTTGGCGGTTAGTATCTCGCAGTCGTTGGCCCAGTCGGGGCCATCGCCGCGCATGGCCATCATGTCGGCCATCAGCAGGAGCTGCATGGTTCTGAACGCCCAGTCGGTGGGCTCTTGCGGCCAGGCGAAGACGCCGGCGGCGTCGCCGCCGAACTTCACGTCATGGCAGACGAAACCGACCTCGACCTTCCAGGATCGCAGCGTCACGCCTGGCGGCGGGTAGGGCGGGTCGGGCAGCTCGAAGTAATTGGCGACCATGAGCTTCGTCGGCTCCGCCGGCTCGATCCCCTTGGCCTTGAAGGCGGCAATGGCGTCGTCGCCAAAGCGCTCGAGGAGGCCGTCTCGCGTCAGCCTGTAGGTCGAGCGAAAGAAGCCGCCCGCCCAGACGGATTCGTTGTTGCCGTTGGAGATCAGCAGCGAGGCGCGGAAGCGGCGCAGCCTTGGCGCGAGAACTTGCCAGTTGCATTCGGCCGGCATCGACGGCGTCGCAATGAAATCGTCGAGTAGATCGCTGCCGCGCACTCCGGCGTTCAGCACCGAACAGTCTTCGCCATAGAGGTGCCAGAGCTGGCGAAGCTCAGCAGTGGCGATGCCGGGCTTGCGCAAGTCCTCCACCGAGGCGCGAACCCGCGCAATGGCGTAGGACGTCGCCGCCTCCAGCGTCTCAAACCCCGAAACTACGTGCTCCCCGTCCGGCTCGCCGGTCTTGGCCATGTCGAAGACGAGTACGGCAAAAGGCGGTTCGCCGGGATTGGACATTCAACAATTATCCTAGTCTTGCCCGCGCCTTCGCCGTCCAGGCATTGAACAGCCGGTCTGCGACGATGCCGATGAAAGCGATGGCGAGACCCGCGACAATGCCGCGTCCGGAATCGGCCTTGGACAGCGCGATGAAGACTTCCTGGCCGAGGTCGCGTGTGCCGACCATGGCGCAGATGATGATCATCGCTAGCGCCATCAGGATCGTCTGGTTGACGCCCAGCATGATTTCGGGAAGCGCCAGTGGCAATTGTACCCGAAAGAAGGTCTGGCGCGGCGTGCAGCCGGAAACCTTCGCCGCCTCGATCAATGCCGGCGGCACCTGCCTTATGCCATGATTGGTGTAGCGGATCGCCGGCACCACGGCGAAGGCCACCGTGGCGATCATGGCGGTGACGTCGCCGACCCGGAACAGCATCACCACAGGAATGATGAAGCAGAAGGACGGCAGCACCTGCAGCGTGTCAATGATGGGCGTGACGATCTTTTCGAAGCGGTCGCTGCGGGCGGCCATCAGGCCAATCGGGATGCCGATCAGGCAAGCGATGAAGGCCGAGATGCCGCAGAGATAAACCGTCGCCATGGTCTTTTCCCACAGGCCGGTGACGGCGCAGAAGGCGGTCAGCGCGGCGACGAGGGCGGCGAGACGCAGGCCACCGAGCTGGTAGCCGGCGAGGCCCAGCAGGGCCACCGCGCCGAGCCACGGAAAGCCTTCGCAGAAGGCGCGCAGCGGGTTCAGTACATTGAGGATGAGCGCCACGCGAAACGCTTCGATCACGTCGAAGAAGTTGATCGTCACCCAGCTCACCGCCGCCTTCCACAGTGGCGCAGTGGTGAAGGTGATCGCCTTCGGCACCGCCGCGAAGGCCGGTACGAACAGGCCGAGCAGCGTCGTCACGACCAGGATGGCGATGGCCAGCGACAGATTGGGATAGCGCCGCCAAACGCTCTGGTTCGCCTGCCGTTGAACGTGGCCTTTTGCCTGCTTATGCGCGATCGCCTGGCTCAGCCGGTCGAGCGCGATTGCGAGCGCCACAATGGCGAGCCCGGCTTCCATCGCTTCGCCGACCTTCAGCGCACGCAGAGCCAGCAGCACATCATAGCCGAGGCCGCCGGCGCCGATCATCGAGGCGATGATCACCATGTTCAGCGCCAGCATGATCACCTGGTTGACGCCGATCATCAGTGTCGGCCGCGCCGACGGCAGCAGCACGCGCCACAATTTCTGCCGCGCCGTGCAGCCGGCCATCTCTGAGAAATCGTCGATCTCGGAGGGCACCCGCGACAGGCCCAGCATCGTTGCTCGCACCATGGGCGGCGTGGCGAAGATGGCGGTGGCGATCATCGCCGAGACCGGGCTGTTGCCGAACAGGAGCAGCATCGGGATGAGATAGGCGAAGGTCGGGATGGTCTGCATCAAATCGAGGGCAGGGGAGATGATCAGCCGCTCGGCCCATGGCTTGCGCCACGCCCAGATGCCGGCGAACAGGCCGGTGACGATGCAGAACGGCACCGCGATGGAAATCAGTGCCAGTGTCAGCATGGCGCTGGTCCATTGGCCGAACAGCGCGGTGTAGAGGAAACAGCCGCCGACCAGCATGCCGAGTTTTCTACCGCCCACGGCGTGCCCGGCGATGAAGGCGGCTACGCAGACGCCGATCCAGGACAGGCGCGGCAGGACATAGGCATCGGCACCGTGACCAATCTTGAAATTCTTGGCCAGCAGGTCGAGCGCGAAATCGAGGGGAACGCCGAGCACCGCGGTGATCGAGCGGGTCAGCCAGGACAAGTTCGACTTGATCCAGCGCATCAGCGCACTGACCCAGTCGGCGACGGGAACGACCGCATCGGCCGGATAGTCGACCGCCCATGGCAGCCTCTCCTGCAGCAGGAATACCACCAGCACGGCGGCCAGCGCCAGCGCCCAGATCAGCAGCCAGCGCTGAACCGGCGGCCTCGTTTCGCTGGCGCTTGCCGTGACCGTCATGCGCCAGCTCTTTGCTTGTCGATGCCGGCCAGCAGTCCGATCACGGCTTGCGGCGTCACCTCGCCGATCGGCTTGCCGGCGCCGTTGACCACGGCGAAGGGCTTACCCGAGGCGACAATGCTGGCCGAGAAGCTGGCGATCTTGGCGTCGGGCAAAACCGTGCCGCCGTGCTCGGCGCCATCGCAGGCACGCATCAGGCTGCGCGCCGAAATCACCTTGGCGCGGTCGACATCGCGGGTGAATTCGGCGACATAGTCGGTCGCCGGGTTGACAACCAGCTGTTCCGGCGTGCCGGTCTGGATGACCTCTCCATCCTTCATGATGGCGATGCGGTCGGCAAGCCTTATCGCCTCGTCGAAATCATGGGTGATGAAGACGATGGTCTTGTGCAGCATGGTCTGCAGCCGCATCAGTTCGTCCTGCATCTCGCGGCGGATCAGCGGGTCGAGCGCCGAGAACGGCTCGTCGAGGAACCAGATCTCCGGCTTGGTCGCGAGGCTGCGGGCAATGCCGACGCGCTGCTGCTGGCCGCCGGAGAGTTCGCGCGGATAGAAATGCTCGCGGCCGCGTAAGCCCACGAGATCGATCACCTCCCGCGCTCTCGCTTCGCGCGTCGGTCGGTCCTGGCCCTGGATGCTCAGGGGAAAGGCAATGTTGTCGAGCACGTTAAGATGCGGCAGCAGCGCAAAATTCTGGAACACCATACCCATGCGATGACGCCGCAGTTCGATCAGCGCCGCATCGGAAATCTTGAGCAGGTCGTTGCCTTCGAATTCGACCTTGCCGTAGGTCGGCTCGACCAGCCGCGACATGCAGCGCACCAGCGTCGACTTGCCGGAGCCGGACAGCCCCATGATGATGAAAATCTCGCCCTGGCGTATTTCGAGATCGACGGCGCGCACCGCGCCGACCAGTCCGGCCGCGGCGATGTCGGCCATGCTGGCCTTGCCGTCACGCTCGCGGATGAAGCTGGCCGCGTTCGATCCGAACAATTTCCAGACATTGCGGCAGGCAAGCTTTATCGGCCGCACATCTTTGGGCGTGCCAGCCGCCTGCGGTTCAGTCGCTTCCGTCATCCAATGGCCCTTCTGGAAAATGAAGATATGGACCCGGCCGTTACGGCCGGGNGATCGTGTAGGCCTTGGCCACCTTGTAGGCGATCGGCCATTTGTCCTTCATGCCGGACCAGGAGTATTTCCAGATCTCGCCATGCGGCTTGCCGCAATCATATTTGGCATCCGGGTTGGTGCCCCATTTCGGATCGGTGTAGCATTCGGGCGTATACTC
This sequence comes from Mesorhizobium sp. LNJC394B00, assembly GCF_000502555.1. NCBI lineage: Bacteria > Pseudomonadati > Pseudomonadota > Alphaproteobacteria > Hyphomicrobiales > Phyllobacteriaceae > Mesorhizobium > Mesorhizobium sp. LNJC394B00. Next base: position 169,506 of record NZ_AYWH01000007.1, on the reverse strand, counting down.
CGGGAATTCAACCCACTCGCCCTTGTACTTGGCCGGCGCCCAGTGCGGCGAATAGATCCACAGCATGATCGGCGCCTTGCGCTGATAGGCCGAGTCCAACTCGGCGAACATCGCCGCGTCGGTGCCGGCATGGATGACGGTGAAGGGCAGCTTCAGCGCCTCGACGCGCTCGTCGTCAAAGCCTTCCCAGGTTACCGGGCCGCCGAGATAGCGGCCCTTCGGTGCCGTCTCCGCTGTCGAGAACGCCTCGGCGCATTTCGGGTCCTTCAGCGCTTCCCAATTGGGCAGACCGGGGCATTTCTCCTTCATATATTCGGGAAACCACCATTCCTCCTTGGCCTTCGGCCCGAGCTTGCCGAGCCGCTCGGTCTGGCCGGTGGCGTCTGAAGCCTTCATCGCTTCGCCGGCCGTCGTGTCCCAGAACTCCAGGCCGACATCAAGGTCGCCATTGGTGAGGCCGGTGGTCAGGCTGGAGAGGTAGTCGGCTGTCGGATATTCGACGGTATAGCCGAGCTTTTCGAGGATACCGCCAAGGATCTTGGCGTTGAGGTTGACGCTGGTCCAGTCGAACAGCGCGATCTTGATCGGGTCGTTGGATTCAGGTGCTGCTGCGTGGACCGGTGATGTAAGCGCACTTGCGGCGGCAAGCGCCAAGGCTCCCATTGATAGGTTCGAAATCACACTGCGAAATGACATGCTTGTTCTCCTGTCAAACCATGTGGAAATTTCTTGATCGTTCCCTTTTTGCGTCTTTTCTTGATTGTGTTGGAAAGGCGGGTCGTTACGCAAGCTCGTTCGCACCAAGCCAGTGCCGCAGCCGCAACTTGCGCAGGCGAAATGGTTGCTCGACTTGGTGTTTATGTGATGCCGGGCGGGCCCGCGTCATGGCATCGGATGGATTGCTGCGTGAGCAATCGTCAACAGATCGATCGCCGCTCCAGCGGCGCTCTCAGACGTGCGAGCCATCAAGGTCCCATGGTCTCGGCCGGCGAGCCCCATCCCCGCCAAGGCCGTTTCATGAGATGAAATTATATATACCAACGTTCATGCGGCGCAACGGCTGATGCCCTGTGCACTGCGGAATTTCAGACTGGTCGATTGCCAACCGCCAGAGCTGACGTTCACGACATGATCAGGCCGCCATCGACATTGATGGTTTGGCCGGTGATGTAGGTGGCGTCGTCGCTGGCGAGAAAGCTGACCAGGCCGGACACGTCCTCGCCGCTGCCGGCGCGTCCCATCGGGATGTTCTTCACCCATTCGGCCATCAGCTCGCCGGGCTTGTAGTCACCCATCAGCTTGCCCCAGGCGGCGTCGTTGTAAGCCCACATGTCAGTGTCGATAATGCCGGGGCAAATCGCGTTGACGGTGATCTTTTCCTTGGCTACTTCCTTGGCCAGGCTCTGGGTGATGCCGACGACGCCGAACTTCGACGCCGCATAGTGCGGCGTGTAGATGAAACCCTGCCGCGCCTGGCCCGATGCCGTGTTGATCAGCCGGCCGCCGTCGCCATGCTTGCGAATGCGCGCGATCGCTTCCTGGCAGCACAGGAACACGCCCTTGGTGTTGACGGCCATCACCTTGTCCCACTCGGCCTCGGTCATCGCCTCGATCCGGGCGATGGTGATGACGCCGGCATTCTGCACCGAAATGTCGACACGGCCGAATTCCTTCTCGGCGAGGTCGTAAAGCGCGGTGACCTCATACTTCCTGGTAACGTCCATGCGCATCGACGCGACCTTGGCGCCTGCCGCTTTCAGGCCGGCGGCGACGTCCTCGACGCGGGTATCGATGGCGCTGACCACGACCGCGGCACCTTCCTCGGCGAAGCGCTTCGCCATCGCCGCGCCGATGCCACCGCTCGCGCCGGTGATGACCGCAGTCTTGCCTTCAAAACGCTTCTGCATCTTTTCTCCTTACCAGCAGACAAAACCGCCATCGACGATCAGGTCGATGCCGGTGACGTAACTCGCGGCGCGGCTGGCCAGGAACACGGTCGGGCCGACCATCTCTTCCGGCGTCGCCATGCGCCCCATGGGCGTGTCGCGTTCGAAGATCTTGATCTGTTCGGCGACCTCCGGCCGCTTGTTCATCGGCGTCAGCGTGTAGCCTGGGCTCACCACATTGACGCGCAGGCCGCGATCGGCCCATTCCATGGCGAGGCTTTTCGACATGTGGATGACCGCCGCCTTCGACGAATTGTAATGCGCCTGGGTCAGGCCGCGATTGACGATCGAACCCGACATGGAGGCGATGTTGATGATCGAGCCCTTGCGCCGCGTCAGCATGGCGCGCGCTTCGGCCTGGCAGGACAGGAACACGCCGCTGACATTCACGTCGTAGATTTTCTGCCATTTCTCCAGCGACAGCGTCTCGGCGGCCTCGGCTCCTGCAATGCCGGCATTGTTGACGGCGATGGTCAGCGCGCCGAGCTCCTTTTCCGTGCGCTCGACTGCGGTCGCCAGGTCGGCCTCCGACGTCACCGTCCCGGTCAGCACCACCGCCTTGCGGCCAAGCACGGCGATCCTGTGCGCGGTCTCATCCAGCCCGCCTTTCGAGGCATGGCCGAAACAGGCTATGTCGGCGCCGGCTTCGGCGAGCCCGATGGCAATGGCCTGGCCAATGCCGCTGCCGGCGCCTGTTACCACCGCTACGTCGCCGCTGAGATCGAATAGTTTCATGTTGTTCCCCCTCCTGAAATGAAGGGGCGCTAGTCTTTGCTGGCGCCCCGCGCGGTCCGGTCCTTGGGAGGATACCACCTGCTGCGCTTTGTTCCGACTCCTGTCCTCAGCTCGTGGCGAGTTCCATCACCGCGACATTGCTGGCCTCGCTGCGGCCGAGAATGCCGCGCTGGCGGCCGCGGCTCAGCACCAGCACGCGGTGCGACAGCCCCAGCACCTCCTCGAGGTCGGAGCTCACCACCACCACCGCCATGCCGGAACGGGCGAGGTCGGCGATGACGTCGTAGATCGCAGCGCGCGCACCGACATCGATACCGCGCGTCGGCTCATCGAGGATGAACACCTTCGGCGGGCGTGACACCCATTTGGCGATGATCACCTTCTGCTGGTTGCCGCCGGAAAGCTTGCTGACCGCCTGGCCAGGTTTGCCCTTGACCCCGAGCCTTGCGATGCCGGCTTCGGCGAATTTCTGCACCGCTTTCGGAAACACCCAGCCCTTCGGCGCGACATGGTCGAAATTGCCGAACGCCAAATTCTCGCCGATGGTCTGGTCGAGCACGACGCCTTGCGCCTTGCGGTCTTCCGGCACCAGCACGACGCCGGCCTTGATCGCTGCCGCCGGCCCGCTGAGATGCACCGATTTGCCGGCAACGCGCACCGAGCCCGACGAGATCGGATCGGCGCCGGCGATCGCCCGCACCAGTTCGGTGCGGCCGGCGCCGATCAACCCGGCAATGCCGAGGATCTCGCCTGCTTTGACCGAGAAGGAAACGTTGTTGAAGCTCTTCTCCGGCGAGGACAGGTTGTCGACCTCGAGCAGCGTCTCCTCGCGCGGCGGCGTCAAGTGTGGGAACATCCGCTCGACCGAGCGGCCGACCATCTGCTCCACTACTGTGCGCACGGGAATATCGGCGCGTTCGTGGCGGGCGACGATGCGTCCGTCGCGCATCACAACCACGCGGTCGGCAATCTGCGCGATCTCGTCGAGACGATGGCTGATGTAGATGAAGGACATGCCCTCCGCCTTGAGCTTGCGGATCTGCTGGAACAAAAGCTCCGTTTCCTCGCCGCCAAGCGCTGCGGTCGGTTCGTCGAAGATCAGCAATTCGGCATTGAGCGTCAACGCCTTGGCGATCTCGACCTGTTGCTGGGCGGCGATGCGCAGCGTGCCCACCTTGCGCTCGGGCGAGACGTCGAGGCCAAGCCGCTTCAACTGCGCCGAGGCCTTGGCGTTCATCGCTGCGCGGTCGATGCGGCCGCCGCGCATCGGCAGGCGCCCGACATAGACGTTCTCCGCCACCGACAGATCCGGCAGCAGCTTCAGTTCCTGATGGATCATGCCCACACCGGCATCGATGGCGGCGGCGGGCGAGGCGGGGGAATAGGGCTTCCCCCGCCAGATGATGGTGCCCGCGTCGGGCCGGGTCGAGCCGGCGATGATATTGGACACCGTCGACTTGCCGGCGCCGTTTTCGCCGAGCAGCGCCACAACCTCGCCCGGCCGCACCTCGAAGCTCGCATCGGCCAGGACCTGGACCGGTCCGTAGCTCTTGCAAAGGCCGTTGACGAAGAGCCCGTTGTGCGGGCTTTCGCTGTGGCGAGGATCAGGAGACATCGTGGTGCTCTCTTAAGCGGTGCCGGTCGTTACGGATGCTTGGCGATGAACTGCTCGACATTGTCCTTGGTGGTCAGCGTCGCATCCTGCAGCTGCTCGGCCGGAACGCTTTCGCCGGCCACCAGCTTGATCGCCGCATCGACGGCGAGACGGCCCATGCCTTGCGTCTGCTGCGTCGCGGTGACGTCGAACACGCCGTCCTTCAGCGCCTTGAGCGCGGCCACGTCGCCATCGAAGCCGGCAACCCAGACCTTGTGGCCGGGATTGGCGACCTTGACCGCCTGTGCCGCGCCCAGCGCCAGCGCATCGGCCTGGCCGATGACGATGGAGACATCGGGATGCGACTGCAGCAGGTCCTGCGTCAGCTTGAAGCCTTCGTCCTGGTGCCAGCCTTCGCTCCACAATTCGCCGACCACCTTGATATCGGGATAGGCCTTGAGCGCTTCGCCGCAGCCCTTCGAGCGATCGACTTCCGGCGTGGTGCCCTTCTGGCCGTGGATGATGATCAGTTCGCCTTTGCCGCCGGCCTGCTTGGCGATGTAGTCGCACACCGCCTGCGCCGAGGCGACACTGTTGGTGGCGATGAAGGTGTCGCCGGGCGCGCCGTCGGCGTTGCGGTCGACATTGACGACCGGGATGCCGGCAGCCTTGGCGGTCTTGGTCGGCACGGTGGCGGCTGTGGCGCCGGCCGGAATGTAGATCAGCGCGTCGATGTTCTGCGTGATCAGATCCTGGACCTGGCTGACCTGGGTCGCTGAATCGCCCTTGGCGTCGACGGTGACGATCTCGATGCCCTTCTCCTTGCCGTAGGCTTCGACCGACTGCTTGATCTGGTTGAAGAAGTCGGCCTGCAGATTGGCCACGGCGAGGCCGAGTTTCTTGGCCTCCTTGGCCGAGGCCATGTCGGTCAGCCCGAGCATAGGAATGATGGCGGCAGCGGCGAGCAGCAGTGAACGTTTGGTCAGCATGTTTTTCCTCCGTTGATAGTCAAACTGTCCCGCCAGCGCATCGCGCCCCTTGGAACATCCCAGTTTCGGATCGACCGATCCGTCTATCGCCCGGACGTTCCGGGCGAATTCTCAATTGTGCCCCGCTCTCTATCGCGCCCTGCGCCGCCAGGTGTCGCTGGCGACGGCCAGCGCGATCACCACGCCGATCACCACCTGCTGGATGAAGGGCGAGACGCCGAGCAGATTGAGGCCGTTGCGCAGCACGCCGATGATGAGTACGCCGACAGCAGTGCCGCCGATCGAGCCGACGCCGCCCGACAGGCTGGCGCCGCCGATCACCACCGCCGCGATGGTGTCGAGCTCATAGCCGAGGCCGGAACTCGGCTGCACCGAATCCAGCCGCGCGGCAAGCACAATGCCGGCAAGACCCGCAAGCACGCCGCAGATGGCATAGACCCAGTTGGTCAGCGACTTCACCGGAATGCCGGAGAGCCGCGCCACCTCGGCGCTGCCGCCGATGGCGTAAAGGCTGCGGCCGGTGGCGCGGTAGTTGAGGAAGATGGCGAAGACGATCGCCAGCACCATCATCACCCCGACTGTGACCGACAGGAAGCCGAAATGGCGGATGATCGACAGGCTGGTGAACCAGTCGGGAAAGCCGACGATCTGCGAGCCGTCGGTGATCATGTTGGCAAGGCCGCGCGCCACCGACATCATCGCCAGCGTCGCGATGAACGGCGGCAGCCGGGTGACGGTCACCAGCAGGCCGGACACCAGTCCGCAAAGGCCGGCGACGACCAGTGCTGCAACGACGCCGGCCGCAAGGCCGAGATTGAGATAGTCGGGATGGGACACAAAGCCCATCACCATGGCGGCCAGCGCCAGCACCGAGCCGACCGAGAGATCGATGCCGCCGATCAGGATCACCAGCGTCATGCCGATTGCCATGATGCCGAGCACGGTGATCTGGTCGAGCACGTTGAGGATGTTGCGCACGGTGAGGAACGTGTCGGTGGTCAACGTCAGCGCCAGGCAAAGCAGCAGCAGCCCGATCAGCGGCCCCATGGTTCCGGCAAACAGTGCCGAAAGCTTCGCGGCCGTCGCACCTTGAGTGCCGGGCGCGGCTTTCAACTCGCCAGCCTTCGACTCGCTTGCATCATTACTCACGGCCACTTCGTCTCCTCCGTCAGCGAAACGGCGATGGCCTGCCGTCCGCTCTTGTTCACCAGGCACCTCCCTGTGAACAATTTATCTTTGATATGCAATTTTGTTCAGCTAAACTGTTCATTAGAAAATTGTCAAGAGCCGTTGCGCCATTCGGCGGTGGTTTGCGCCACAGGGCGGTTTGTCCTAGGGAAGGCCAGGGGGCGGCGCTTGCGGAAAGATTTCCGAAATCTGCCGCGGGAGGGCAAAAGATGGCGACCGTCGAAAACGAGAAGGCCTCGCGCTTCCCCGATGCCGAGCTCAAGGCCCGGGCCGCCTGGCATTACTATGTCGAAGGTCTGACGCAAGAGCGCATCTCCGAGATTCTTGGCGTCGGCCGCATCAAGGTGCACCGGATCCTGTCGGCTGCCCGCGAGGAAGGCATCGTGCAGTTCCGCATTCGCGACAGTGTCGTCGAATGTGTGCAGCTCGAGGAGAGCCTGAAGCAGCGCTTTGGGCTAAGCCAGGCGGTCGTGGTGCCGTCGGCCGCCGACCGCAGCAACGCGCCGCTGATGATCGGCCACGCGGCTGCCGCCTATCTCGCCGACAACGTCAATGCCGGCGACGTCATTGCGCTGGGCTGGGGCCGGACGCTGAAATTCGCCATCAACGAATTGCCGAGGCGGCCGATTGCCAGGACGACGGTCGTCTCGATGCTCGGCGGCCTCACCCACGCGCAGCCGCTCAACCCGACCGAAAGCGCCTGGGAGTTCGCCGAAAAGATCGGCGCTGAATGTTTCCTGCTGCCGGTGCCGGTCTATGCCGACAAGCCGGAACAGCGCGATGCCTTCATGAGCCAGCGCAGCGTTCAGGATGTGGTCTTCCGCGCGCGCCGCGCCAACATCGCCGTGCTCAGCGTCGGCTCGTTTTCCAAGGACAGCCCGATCGCCAATTACGGCTTCATCAAACCGAGCGAACTCGAGGAATTGCAGGCGGCCGGCGCGGTCGGCGACCTCTTGTGCCATTTCATCGACGCCGAGGGCCACCCTGTCGACCATGAGGTCAACCGCCGCGTCTGCGCCTATCCGCTGCAGGATCTGTCCGATATTCCGAGCATCATCCTGGTGTCAGGCGGTCAGGAGAAGGTCGCCGTCATGCGCGCGGCGCTCGCCAACACCAGGATTACGGTGCTCATTACCGATGAAGATGCGGCCAAAGGCCTGCTCAACCGTTGAGCGCTGTCCGGCGTCGGTCAGAATTCGCAGGGCTCCGGACGACTGTCGTCCGACCAGTCGGCCAGTGCGATCGGCACGAATTTTCCCGCGACCGGTTTGCCGTCGTCCAGGTCCTTTGAGGCAACGCCTCTGCCGGTGAGAAAATTGATGTCGCAACCGCCCAGCGTCGTCTCGACCGAGCCGTCGGCTTTCTGCACATTCCAGTCCCAGTCGCGACTGTAGCCGGCGACAAGGAATTTACCGCCGCGCCAGACGATGGTCAGCGTTGTATCCCATGATTTGTTGGCGCCGCAGCCGAAGCACGAGGTGACGACAAGCGATCCCTTGCCCTTGCTTTCGAGCCCGAGAATACGGTCCTGCGTCAGCGCCTTTTTGACAAAGTCAGGCTTGCGCGAAGGATCGAGCTTTCCTTCGCCGGCAGCCAGATAGATCGAGAGATCCGCCAGCCCGCTGTCGGAATCCGCCGCGATCGCGGCCCGATCCATCCTGCCGTCATTGTCCATGTCGAGCGTGACCTCGAAGGGCGGCTCGTCCTGCGCACGCGCCGTCATCGGAGCTGCCGCAAGCGCGACAATCCAGGGCAGGGCGGCAAGGTGAAATACTGCTTTCATGAGCCCGATGAGTCTAGCATTGGCCGGGCAGGACGCAAAATCGGCAAGCTGGGCAGGTTGGGCATGGGAGCCTCACGCAGGCAAGCTGCGCTTGAACTCAGATCGCACCGAGCCGCGCGTGGATGTCGCGTGTCGCGTGATAGAGGTCGCGGTAGATCGCCTTGCGCGCCCGGTAAGCCGGCACCAGCGTCATATCCGGATCGACACGCCTGGCCGGCGCCGCCGCCATTGCCTTGGCGGCGTCTTCCGCCGAGGCGAACCAGCCGATCGCCGAAGCCGCCAGCATGGCCGCGCCAAGGGCCGCCGCCTCGTTGACCGGCGACACGAACAGCGGCCGCTCCAGCACGCTGGCCATGATCTTCATCAGCAGCGCCGAATTGGTGCCGCCGCCGGCGGCAATCATCTCTCCCGGCTTGCCGCCGCTTTCGGCCTCCATCGCCTCGCTGGCGATGGCCTGCTCCAAAGCGATGCCTTCCAGCGTGGCGCGGAAGAGATGCCTGGGCTCATGGTCGAGCGACAGGCCAACAACGGCGCCGCGCGCCGCGCCATCCCAATAGGGGCTCATGACGCCGGCCCAATAGGGCATGACCAAAAGACCGTCGCCGCCGGCCGCAACATCGACCGCACCCTTCTCCAGTTCTGCCGCGGAAGACGCGCCGGTGGTGCGCACGATCCAGTCGACCAGTTGCATGCCCGAGCGCAGCACGGTTTCCAGCATGAAGCCGGAGCCGGTCGGCGAGACCAGCGTGCGAAACGCGTCCGATGTGGTGACCGTGCCGGAATAGCAGCCGCTGACGACGCCGGAGCCGAGCGAGAGATAGCTCCTGCCGGCACCATAGACGCCCATGCCGAGACCCATGGCCTGGCCATCGCCGGCGCCGGCGACAATTGGCGTGCCCGCTTTGAGGCCAGTCAGCTGGGCAATGCTTTCGGCAAGGCCGCCGCAGATTTCGCCTGGGCCGATCAGCGCCGGCAACTGCCGTGGCTGCAGCCCTGCAGCCGCGACAAGCTCAGGGTGCCATTCGCCTGTCGCGACATCGAGCAAGCCGAGCGGGTCGGCACTTGCCGTGCTGGTTACCAGCCGTGCGGTCAGCCGGTGAACGAAGAAGCCATGAACATCGACCAGGGCGGCGGCGTTGGCCAGCACCTGCGGCTGGTGTTCCGCCAGCCAGGCGATGGCATAGAGCGCCGGCGTCGGATCCGGCGGCTTGCCGCTCCAGTCGCGGATCGTCTCGCGGCCAAGCTCGGCCGACAGCCTGGCGACTTGAGGCCGGGCGCGCTCGTCAAGCCACAGGATCGCCGGGATGAGCGGCGTGCCGGCCTGATCGATCAGGGTGAAGGTCTCGCGCTGATGGGCTATGGCAATTGCCGCCACGCGCGCGGCGCCGACCTTGTCGGCAACCTGCTTCAGCGCACTGATAAGGGCTGCCCACCAATGTTCGGCATCCTGCTCGAAATGGCCGGGCTTAGGATTGGCCAGCGGATAGGCCTCGCGCGCCTGGAACAGCTCCGCGCCGTCGCCGGTGAAGGCGATCGCCTTCACCGCCGTCGTCGAGGCATCGATCCCGATAACGACATCGTCCATCACAGGGAGATCCCGAAGGTTCAGGCGGCGTTGGTCACAAACTGTCCATCCGACTGGTCTAGACGGCGGCGGATCTGCGTTATCACCATCGAATCGTCGGGTACACAATTTTCATAGGTAAGGAAGTCGCCGGTCTTGACCGGCTTGACCACCTTGGCGCGTTCGGCAATCCCGAGCGGCAGCGCGCCCTTGGCGCGGGCGTCCTCCCAGGTCATGGCGAAGCCGCGATAGTCGTTCTCGCCGATCATGCCGAGCGATTGGCCCGCGCCGAGATCGCTCTTGGCCACCGCCACCGCTTCGGCGACCGGATGGTCGAGGGGCTCCATGTCGGCGCGTTTGTAGACAACGGCGCGCGCCGCCGACAGTGGTACTTCAAGGCTTGTCAGGTGATAGGGACGGTAGATCGTGAAATAGGGGCCCTTGCCGACCTTGAGGTCGACCATGCGCTCCAGCACGCGCGGATGCCTCGTTTCGATGATGCAGAACACGCCGGGCGCCACGCCCTTGCCGATGGAATAGTCGACCACGCCCTTGCGGTGCAGCACGCCGCCATCCTCGCGCGGGCAAAGCACGCTGGCCAGTTCCTCCAGCGTCGCCGTCGGGCCGTGCATGCCCGGCACGTCGGGCACCAGCCCGGTGGCGTTGGCGATAGCCACCATCTCGATCGCCGTCTTGGAACCGTCGACGAACTCGACCAGCATGCGCGCATTCATATTGCGCTCGGCCGCTTCCTTCTCGTAGTCGGCGGGCATGGCGTCGATCTTGAGCGGGTTGTTTTTGCCCTTGCCGGCGGCGATGATGTTGAAGCCGAGGCTCTTGGCGAAGCCGATGATCTCCAGCGTGCAGGCGGGTTCGTCGCCGGCCGCACCAGTGTAGACCACGCCGGCCTTGCGCGCTTCCTCCTTGAGGAAGCGGCCGATCGTAATGTCCGCCTCGACATTGAGCATGACGATGTGCTTGCCGTTCTTCATCACTTCGAGCGCAAACAGCGTGCCGATGTTGGGATTGCCTGTCGCGTCGATGATGACATCAATGCGGCCGGCCGCGGCCAGCGCATGCAGATCTTCGGTGACAGCGATCTTGCCGGCCTCGATGGCGCGGTCGATGGCAGAGGCGTTCGCAGCCTGGACGATGTCGGAGCGGTCATGGCCGGCGAGCAGTGCGGCATCGATCGCCGCTTGCGGCCGCACCTCGGAAATGGCACCGATCCGCATGCCCGGCATCAGCGCCACCTGGACGACGATGTCGGTGCCCATCTGCCCGGCGCCGGCGAGTCCGATGGTGATAGGCCCTTGGGCTTCAGCGCGCTGCAGAAGTTCCGCTGCAAATTGCGGATGGGCCATATCGCTTCCTCCAGTCATGACGCGCCGCAGCGTCAAATCATCATTTTGAACATTCCTATTTCCATTTGAAAAATATTTCAACCCGCAAATCGGAGAATGGCTGCAGGGCCAAATCTCCCACGGAGGATTCGTGGGTGACAGCTTCATGCTGGGCTTGATCTCAGCCGATCTCAAGGAAAGGCTTGCCGAGCAGGTCGGGCACGACATCGACGCCGAGGCCGGGCCCGTCGGGAATGCCCATGTGGCTGCCGGTGACCGGTGGCGCGTTGGAGGCCGTGCGCACCGTCACCCACTCATGGAAGGCGATGGCGTGCAGCCGGCGTTCTTCCGGCGTCGACAGCGACAGATGCGCCATCGCCGCCGTGTCGATCTCGGCGCCGCCCGTATCCTCGACGGTGATCATGAAACCGAGATCGACGGCGACGTCGCGGATTTGCCTTGTCCTGGTTACGCCGCCAAGCCGCGAGATCTTCAGCGTCAGCCCGTCGGCGGCGCCCAGGCGATGGATTTCCAGCATCGCCTCGAGCGAGATGACGCTCTCATCCAGCACCATCGGCTTGTCGAGCATGCGGCGCACCGACATGTTCTCCTCGATCGTCGTGCAGGGCTGCTCGAACGTGTAGTCGATGCCGCGCGTTGCATCGGCGAACTGCCGCGCCTGGTAGGGTGTCCAGCCGGCATTGGCGTCGCAGAAAATCACCGTGCCTTTCGGCACGGCCGAAGCGACTGCGCTCACCCGCTCGATGTCTTCATGCACATTGCCGCCGACCTTGACCTGCAGCCGGCGGCAGCCCTGGGCGATGATCCTTTTGGCCAGTGCCGCCATCTGGTCGAGCGTGCCGTGGGTGACGACGCGGTAGGTCTCCGCCATGTCGCTCTCGCGGCCGCCAAGCATGGTCACCAGCGGCACGTCGGCGGCGCGGGCGGCCAGATCCCAGCAGGCCATGTCGAGCGCCGACTTGATATAGGGATGGCCCTTGAACACCGTATCCATCAATCGGCCGATGCCGGCGAGGCCACGCGGGTCCTGGCCGATCAGGTGCGGCGCGATCTCGACCACGCCCGCGCGCGTTCCCGCCGGAAAGGCGGCCGAATAGAAATTGCCGAGCGGCGCCATCTCGCCCCAGCCGGTTACGCCGCTGTCGGAGGTGATGGCGACGATCACCGCGTCGAAACAGTCGGCCACACGCCCCTTGGACATGCGGTAAGGCCCGTCCACGAAGGGCTGCACGACGCGATAGGCCTTGATGGATTTGATCTGCACTTGTCTGTCCGTTGTCTCTAGGTGTTGAGGAGGGTCAGCCCTTCGATGTTCCGCTGCTCGAGGCCACGCGCATAGGCAAGCAGCTCTTCGAAATCGAGGTCGATATGCTCGCGCGCATGGCGCTGGGCAGCGCGCATGTCGGCGCCCTTCAAGAGCCGCACATAGGTTTCGTGGAGATCTTCGGCCGGCACCGGCTCGTTGCGGGCCTGCTGGTGCAGGGCAAAGTACATCTGCAGCCGGCTGGTCAGCCGCTGCCAGGTTTCCAGCAGCACCGAATTGTCGGCCCATTCATAGATCAGCCCGTGCAATTGCAGTGCGGTCTCGATCTGGCGGGTGGTGTCGCGCGCGCGCGTTGCCTGCTTCACCGCTTCGTGGCGGCGGTCGAGTTCATCGAAGAAGCGCTGGTCGCGCAGCTTCCATGTCCGCTCGATGGCGAATTCATCGAGCACCTTGTTCAGCGAGTAGGCGTCGTCAATGTCCTTGGCGGTGACATCGATGACGAAGGTGCCGGCATAGGGAATGCTGGTCAGGATGCCTTCCTGCACCAGCTCGCGCATAGCTTCGCGCAAAGGCGCGCGGCTGACCCGCATCTGCTCAGCGATCCTCAGCTCGCTCAGCTTTTGGCCGGGTTCCAGCTGGCCGATCAGGATCGCCCGCCGCAACAGCGCAACGATCTCGGCTCGGCGTGTCGTATCCGCGATCGGATTGAAGTCCAGCTTGGCCATTCCGTCACTCCAGTGAGAGCCGGAAACAGACAAGCAGATTGTCGACAATCCTACAATATATTCCGGATTCTTGTGCCTTGCGGTTACCCAAAAACGGCGTGCGGCGCTCCATAAAAAAACGGCGCCCTCGGCGTGGAAGCCGAAGGCGCCGCAGGACCGGGGCTGATGGGGGTTATCAGCTGGCCGGTTTCTCCTGGGGCAACGGCGAGATCGGCATTCCTGGTCCGATCTTCTGCAGATTGCCCGTTATCACCTGGTCGCCTTCGGCAACGCCGCTGAGGACCGCCACAAGGTCGCCGCTGGTCGCGCCAAGCGAGACGATGCGCTGGTCGACCGTGTTGCCCTTGCCGACGACATAGACATATTTGCCGAACTGGCTCGAACCCAGCGCCACCTGCGGCACCATCAGCGCGTCGGGCAGCTGCTTGATGTGCAGCCGCACGCGGACATACTGGCCCGGCAGCAGCGAGAACTTCGCATTGCCGATGGTGGCGCGCGCCGTAATCGTGCCGGTCGAGTGGTCGACCGTGTTGTCGATGAAAGTGAGTTCGCCCTTCTGGCTGGCTTCGGTCTCGCCGGGCAGCAGCACCTCGACCTCGATCGGGCCGGCGGCGCGGGCCTGTTCGATTTCGGCCAGGTCCGTCTCGCTCGGATTGAAGGTGACGTAGATCGGGTCGAGCTGCACCAGCGTGTTCAGCACCGTGCCGGCGACGCTGACCAGCGTGCCGACCGAAGCCTGGTTGCGGCCGACGCGGCCGGCAAACGGAGCGTGGATTTCGGCGTAGCTCAAATTGAGCTCGGCCGTCCGCACCGCCGCCTGGTTGACGGCAAGCGACGCTTCGGCCTGGCGCAAGGTGCTCGTGCGCTGGTCGAACCCGTCCTTGGCGAGATAACCGCTCTTGGCGAGTTCGGAGCCGCGGCCGAGATTGGAGCGTGCATAGTCGAGGCTCGCCTGGTCGCGCTGCACTTCGGCCTTGGCCTGGTCGAGAGCCGCCTTGAAGTCGTCGGGCGAGATCTTGTAGAGCAGATCACCCTGGCGCACATCGGCGCCGTCCTCAGCCGTCTGCTCCTGCAGATAGCCGGGCACGCGGGCCTGCAAGGTGACGCTGCGGATCGCCTCGATGCGGGCGGCGTAGTCGAGATAGATCGGGATCGTCTTCTTAACCACGCTCGTCACCGGCACCGGCATGACGAATGCCGCAGGTGCTGCCGTCGCTGCCGCCGTGCCGGCATTGAGGCTGAGATTGCCCATGTCGAGGAAGTGGACGCTTGCCACCGAGATCGCTCCCAGGGCGACGGCCGTTCCCAAAGCTATTTTCCATTTACGCATTTTGGTCTCCAATTCTATTCGGCTGCTTCGGCCAGGCGCATCGGCGCTGGTTCGGCAGTCGGTTCATTATTGTCCTGGTCATGAGCAGCGTTGGATTCGCTGCGCACGCGGCGTTCGCGCAGCTGTTCGATGACCGCGTAGAAGACCGGCACGAACACCAGCGACAGGATGGTCGCCGCGACCATGCCGCCAAACACGGTGGTGCCGATCGACTGCCGGCTTGCCGCACCCGCACCCGTCGCAAACATCAGCGGCAGCACGCCGAGGATGAAGGCGAAGGCCGTCATCAGGATCGGCCGCAGCCTCAGCCGCGCGGCTTCCATCGCCGCGTCGACAATGCTCAAGCCTTCCTCGCGCCGCCGCCTTGCAAACTCGACGATCAGGATCGCGTTCTTGGCGGCGAGGCCGATCAGCATGACGAAGCCGATCTGCGAGTAGACGTCGATCTGCATGCCGCGCAGGAACAGGGCTGCGAAGGCGCCGAACAGGGCCAGTGGCACCGCCAGCAGCACCATGAACGGCATCGCCCAGCTCTCATACTGCATCGCCAGGATCAGGAAGACGAAGACGATGGCGAGGCCGAAGACGACCGACGCGATCGATCCTGCCTTGAGCTCCTGGAAGGTGATGCCGGTCCATTCGAAACCGAAATCCCTGGGCAAAGCGGTGGCGGCGGCCCGTTCCATCGCGGCAACCGCCTGGCCCGACGAGAAGCCGGGGGCTGCGCCGCCATTGATCGTGGCCGAGGCGTTGTTGTTGTAGTGCGGCACGGTTTCCGGGCCGACGAACGGCACCAGTTTGCCCAGTGTGCTCAGCGGCACCATGCCGCCGGAGGCGTTGCGCACATAGAGCCGCGAAAGGTCGCCTGCGTCGGCACGTGCATCCTTGTCGGCCTGGATGGTCACCCGGAAGGTGCGGCCGAACAGGTTGAAGTCGTTGACGTAGAGCGAGCCGAGATAGATCTGCAGCGTGTTGAAGACGTCGGGCAGGTTGAGGCCGAGCAGTTTGGCCTTGCTGCGGTCGAGGTCGTAGTTGAACTGCGGCGTCGAGGTCGAGAACGGCGAGAACAGCTGCTGCGGGTTGATTTCCGGCTGCTTGCGCGCCTCGGCGATCACGGCTTGCGTCGCGTCGTTGAGGGCTGAACTGCCGCGCCCGGTGAGATCCTCGACGACGAATTCGAAGCCGCCCGTGGTGCCGATACCCGGGATCGAAGGCGGATCGAAGGACAGCGCGAAGGCTTCCGGAATCTGCATCAGCTTGCCGCGCACATCGGAGACGAGCTTGGACGCGCTCTGGTCGGGGCCGCGCTCCTCCCACGGCTTCAGGATGGCGAACTCGACAGCCGAGTTCGACTGCGCCGCACTGGTCAGGAAGTTCAGGCCGCTGATCGAGCCGACAATCTCGACGCCGGGTGTTGCCTGCAATATGTCGCGCGCTTTCTGCGCCACCGCATCGGTGCGTTCCAGCGAGGCGCCGTCAGGCAGCTGGATGACGACGAAGAAGTAACCCTGGTCCTCGACCGGAAGGAAGGTCGAGGGCAACTTCTGCCAGACGAAGTAGGTGGCCACCAGGCCGGCCGCGAACAAGCCGAGCATGATCCAGCGCAGCCGGATGAGGATACGCACGCCGTGCGCATAGGCATGCGACAGTCTGTCGAAGCCCGTGTTGAACCAGCGGAACGGGGCGAACTGCGTCTCGCCGCGATGGCGCAGGAAGGCGGCGCTCAGCGCCGGGCTGAGCGTCAGCGAGTTGAAGGCGGATATGCCGACCGAAATCGCCACCGTCAGCGCGAACTGATTGTAGAGCTTGCCGGAGACGCCGGGAATGAAGGCAACGGGCACGAAGACGGCCATCAGCACTGCGGTGGTGGCGATGATCGGTCCGGTGACCTCGGCCATCGCGGCCTTGGTCGCCGCCAGCGGTTTGAGGCCCGCCTCCAATTGTCGCTCGACATTTTCGACCACCACGATGGCGTCGTCGACGACGAGGCCGATGGCCAGCACCATGCCGAGCAGGGAGAGCATGTTGAGCGAGAAGCCCATCATTTCCATGACGACCATCGTCGCCACCAGCGACACCGGAATGGCGATGGTCGGGATGATCGTCGTGCGCCAACTCTGCAGGAAGATGAACACCACGGCCACGACCAGCACCAGCGCTTCGCCAAGCGTGATCAGCACGTCATGCATCGATGCCGACACGAAGCGCGTGGTGTCGTAGTGCATGGCGTAGCTGACGCCCTTGGGGAAACGGGCCGACAGTTCCTGCATCTTGTCCTTGACGTGCTGCTGCAGATCGAGCGCGTTGGAACCGGGCATCTGGTAGACGGCCAGCACCACCGTCGGGTCCTTGCCAAAGAATGCCGACGACGAATATTGCAGCGCGCCGAGCTCGATGCGGGCGACGTCGCGCAGTCGCACCAGCGAGCCGGTGCCGGTGTTGGCGCGCACGACGATGTCGCCGAACTCCTTGGGGTCGCTCAGGCGGCCGACGGCGTTGACCTGCATCTCGAAGGCGGTGCCGGCGGGCGCCGGCGACTGGCCGATCTTGCCGGCCGCCACCTGGACGTTCTGCTCCGAGATGGCGTTCTGGACGTCGACAGCGGTGATGCCAAGATTGGCGAGCTTGTCCGGGTCGAGCCAGACGCGCATCGAATAGCGGCGCTCGCCGAATATCTGGACGTCGCCGACGCCAGGCAGCCGCTTCAGCGGATCGACGACCTGCAGATAGGCGAGGTTGCTCAGCGCCACCGGATCGACCGAACTGTCGGGCGAGGTCAGGTTGACGATGAGGACGAAATTCGGGTTCTGCTTCTTGATCGTCACGCCACCCTGGTTGACGATCGCCGGCAGCGACGAGGCGGCTTGCGAGACGCGGTTCTGGACGTCGACGGCCGCGGTGCTCAAGGAATAGCCGACATCGAAGGTGATGGTGATGGTCGAGGAGCCGTCATTGGAACTCGACGACGACATGTAGGTCATGCCTTCGACGCCGTTGATCTGCTGCTCCAGCGGCGTCGTCACCGTATCGGCGACCACTTGCGCGCTGGCGCCCGGATAATGCGCGCTGACCACGACCTGCGGCGGCGTGATGTCGGGAAACTGCGAAACCGGCAAAAGGAAATAACAAATCGTCCCGGCGAGCACCATGATGATGGCGATGGCCGAGGCGAAGATCGGACGATGGATGAAAAAGTTTACCACGACACGCAAACCTCTTTAGAAGAACCGGCCTCTCTAAAAGAATTGGCAGACCGGGACAGCCGCCGGCTGCGCACCGAACCCGGGTCTTGCAAAAAATACGAAGACGGCGCCGCACCGCTGAGGCCCTGCTCATCGGCCACGGTCCTCAGCATCGCTTCGAAGGCGCGCGGGTTGACGCGGTCCGCTTTCATCACCAGCCGGATCATCGGATCCCAGATGGCTTCATCGATGGTCAAATCCTTGCGCTGCGACATTGGAGCGTCTCCATTCCAGCGATTCGCATCGGATGATCGCGAACCGGTTTTCATCTCTTCACCGGCCGGAGCCGCATGACCTGCAATTTTCACCCTTTGTGATCTGGCAGGACCAGTTCACGGCCTTGTTATTGACGGAAGGCCACATAGGTGTTACCAGTAAGTAACATTCGGATAGTTACAGACCGGTAACACCCTAGTCAAGAGGTGAACCGAATTTTTAGGGAGACAAGGAGACTGCGATGGCAAACGGCATTACCGATCGTGTGCGCCCCCGGGATCGAATCCTGGAGACGGCGCAGGACATGTTTCACAAGCATGGCATCAAGGGCGTCGGTGTCGACGCCATCACGGAAGCCGCCGGCACCAACAAGATGACGCTCTACCGTCATTTTGAGTCGAAGGACGAACTGATCGTCCAGTGCCTGCGCGCGTCGGCGGCTAAAGGGGCCGCGATGTGGGACCAATTCGAGGCGGAGCATCCCGGCGACAAGCTCGCCCAGTTGCATGCCTGGATTCGCATGGCCGCTGCTTGCCTGGCGGCTGACGGTCGCGGCTGCGACATGGCCAATGCCGCCGCCGAATTGACCGAGCCGGACCATCCCGCCAGGAGCGTGATCAAGGAGCTCAAGAGCGCTCAGCGCGATCGCCTCGTTGCGCTGTGCCGGGATGCGGGCATCGGTCAGGCCGAGCTTCTGGCCGATACGCTGTCGCTGCTGTTCGAAGGGGCGCGCGTCAGCGTGCAGACCATGGGCTGCCAGGGCCCCAGCACGCAGTTCGTGCGCATGGCTGAAGGCCTGATCAGCTCTTTCAGGGCGCGCTGAATTTCAGCTTTCGGAGTTGAGGAGTCCCCATCATCCGGCGGGGCTTTTGGCTATTCTCCGAACTTGCCCGTCAACTTTAATTTAGATTCATTTGAGAATGAAAAAAGCCCGCTGCCGGGAGGAGGTGGCAGCGGGCTCGATTTCGAACGAGATGCGGGAGGAGGTGCACCGCGCTCAGCGTCGGCATCGCATCTGGGAGGAGTAGATGGCCGACACCCAGATGAGTACGGGTTGCCCAATGATTCGGCAACAATGAAAGTTGCATGGCTGCTGTGCAGATTTGCGGCATCTACCCCGACTTGTCGTACAAATCGGAGAAACCGCCACGGCGCGACTTCACTGCACCGGCACGTTTTCCTTGAAGATCAGCCGTGGCTCGATGAACTTCTTCGTCAGGTAGGGCGCGGCGGACGCGATCGAGCCGAGCAGGCGGATCACAGATTGCTCCGCGATCAGCCGCGCATTCTGGTCGATGACGACATCGGCGAGGTCGTCGACGAGATAGCCGCGCGTTTCCTTGGTCAGGTCGTGGCAGATGAAGACCGGCTTCTTCTTTGGCTTGGCCTCGAGCAGCGCTCTCGCCACACCTGAGCGCCCGGCCCCGACGCAATAGATGCCGAGCAGTTCCGGCTCGTTGTGCAGCGCCTGCATCGTTGCTGTGTAGCTGCCTTCGGGTTCGTCATTGATCTCGACCGCACTCGAGACGGTTAGATTGGGGAATTCCTCTGTTAGTACCGACCGAAAACCCATTTCGCGCTCCTCGTGCCCGCGATAGGAACGCGAGCCGACGACCATCGCCAGATGACCCTGGCGGCCGTTGAGGAAGCGCCCCATCAACAGCGCCGCCGTGCGTCCGGCAACCCGGTTGTCGATGCCGACATAGGCCGAACGCGGGGCGGCTGGAACGTCGGAGACCAGCGTGACAAGGCGGATGCCTGCCTCGACCACATCGCGCAATATGTTGCGCGTTCGCGGATGATCGACGGCAATGACGCCGACGCCATTGGCCTTCAGCGACAGATTTTCAACCGCCGCCTGCAGCGCTGCCGGTGAGATGCCGCCGAGATTGTGGATCCGGCACGAGGCGACCAGCGGCAGGCGCCCCGCATAGTCCTCGATGTGCCCGGCGAGGTCGATCATGAAACCGTTGGCGCCGATCGGCAGGAAGAATTCAAGATGCGCCGGCCGCGACGGCAGCGTCACCTGATCGACCACCGGCAAATAGCCGAGCTGCTTGGCCGCCTCCATCACCCGTTGGCGGTTGGCGGCGCTCGCGCCGGCCCGGTTGTTCAGAACCCGGTCGACGGTCGCGGTCGACAGGCCGCAGCTCCTGGCTATGTCGGCAACGGTGGCTTTCATGGCTGTAGTCATAGAGCATGATCCCGAAAAGTGGGAACCGGTTTTCTCGGACAAACGGGAACCGTTTTGTCAAAAGGTCATGCTCTACAACGAGTTAGAGCGGATGCGTTTCCGTGCCAGACGGCGCGAAGACGGTTCAGCCGTGCGATGGCCCGCCTTCGATGATGGCGTCGCGGATCTCCTTGTCCGACATCCCGGTGATGATGCGTTCGACCTCGGCCACGCTGGTCGTCTTCGGGTCGATGTCGTCGGCCACCACCTTGCCCCGGCGCATGACGACGATGCGGTCAACCACCTGGAAGACATGGTGGATGTTGTGGGCGATGAAGATGCAGGAATGCCCGGAATCGCGCGCGTTGCGCACGAAGCTCAGCACGCCTTGCGTCTCGGCGACGCCGAGATTGTTGGTCGGCTCGTCGAGGATGATCAGGTCGCTGTCGAAGTGCATGGCGCGCGCGATGGCGACGGCCTGCCGCTCGCCGCCGGACAGGGAGCCGATCGGCGTCGTCGGCGGGATGTTCTTGGAGATGCCGACCTGTTTCAACAGGTCGCGGGCGACATTGTTCATCGCCTCCTGGTCCATGCGGTTCAAAAAACGCGGCGGCTTGATCGGCTCGCGGCCGAGGAACAGGTTGCGCGCGATCGACAGCTGCGTCACCAGTGCCGAATCCTGGTAGATCGTCTCGATGCCGTGCGCGATGGCGTCGCTGGTGCTGCGCAGATTGACCTTCTTGCCGCGGATGAAAATGTCGCCGCTGGTCAGCGGCACCGCCCCCGACAACACCTTGATCAGCGTCGATTTGCCGGCGCCATTGTCGCCGAGCAGGCCCACGATCTCCCTTTCGTTGACATGAAAATTGGCGTCTTCGAGCGCCTGCACGCGCCCGTAGGACTTTTTGATGTTGGACATGCGGATGAGCGGTTCAGCCATGGTTCTAGGTCCCTGCCTGATGCCGGCGTTCCAGCCATGAGTGCAGCGCCATCATGCCGAGGATGATGGCGCCGATGAAGATGTTGTAGGCCAGCCCGGGCACGCCGATCAGCACGATGCCGTTGCGCATGACGCGCAGGATGAG
Organism: Mesorhizobium sp. LNJC394B00; assembly: GCF_000502555.1. NCBI lineage: Bacteria > Pseudomonadati > Pseudomonadota > Alphaproteobacteria > Hyphomicrobiales > Phyllobacteriaceae > Mesorhizobium > Mesorhizobium sp. LNJC394B00. The sequence continues at coordinate 148,308 of NZ_AYWH01000007.1, read as the reverse complement.
GATGCCGAGCACGGTGCCGATGATGGTGCCGCGCCCACCGGTCAGCGCCGTGCCGCCGATCACCACCATGGCGATGACTTCGAGCTCGTAGCCGGTGCCGCTGTTGGGGTTGGCGGCCGACGTGCGCAGCGACGAGATGACGCCCGCAAGCGAAGCCATCACCGACGACAGCACGAACAGGCCGATCTTGACGCCGCTGACGTTGACGCCGCGCGCCCTTGCGGCGCCTGGATTGCCGCCGGCTGCCTGGATCCAGTTGCCGGTCCGGCTTTGCGTCAGCACGTAGCCCAGCGCGATGGCCGCCGCGATGAACCAGAAGAGCGACATGTAGATGCGGAACGGGCCGATGAAGAAATCACCGACCAGCGCTTCGGCCAGCCAGCTGCCCTCGGCGCTCCACGTCCGCTGCGGAAAGCCGTCAGTGACGAACAGCGCGGTGCCGCGCACCACCAGCAGCATGCCGAGCGTCACCAGGAAGGATGGGATTTTCAGCTGCGTGACGAACCAGCCATTGACCAGGCCGATGAAGGCCGCGATCAGCAGCGCGGCGAGGAAGCCGACCTCCAGCGAGGTCAGGCCGCTGTTGAACAGCGTCCACATCAGCACCGGCGAAAAGCCGAACAGCGAGCCGACCGACAGATCGAATTCACCCGACGTCATCAACAGCGTCATCGCCAGCGCGATCAGCCCGAGCTCGACGGTGAAGGCCAGCGTGTTGGAGATGTTCTGCGGCGACAGGAAATCGTGGTTGATGCTCCAGAATACCGCGATTTCGACGATGAGCAGAACGAAGGGCCCGAATTCCGGCCTCGCGATCAGGCGTTGGATGAGCGAACGGTTTTCCACTGATAACCTGCGACAGGAAGGGGAAGGCTGAGCCCAGCGCGCAACGCGAAGGGCTCGGCGAAAGACAGTCGCGACCGCGGCTGCGGCCGCGACTGTTGAAGGTCTGGGTTATTTGCCGGACAGGATGTCGTCGTAGACCTGCGCGGTGTCCTTTTCATAGAGCGCGCCGGTGATGACGTTGAAGCCCGGAGGAATGCCTGACGCCGCCATGTTGGCCAGCGACAGCGCGACGTAGCTGGTCGCCTGCGGGTCCTGCCACTGGCCGGCATTGACGTAGCCGGTCAGCACTTCCTGGGTGGTGTCGAGCGAGTTGCCCCAGCCGACGACCGGGATTTCGCCCGGCTTGATGCCGGCCTGGTCGAACACCCGCTTGATCGAGCCGGTGACCAGATCGCCGAGGCCGATGATTGCCTTGACCTTGGCCTTGTTCGCGGTGAGATAGTCGACCATGCGGTTGATGGCTTCGGCCTGGTCGAGCGTCGCTTCGGTGATCTCATAGGTGATCCCCAGCGGTTCGAAGACGCTCTTGATGCCTTCCTCTTCCTGGACGCCGTAGGTGGCGCCGGGGATTTCGACCGGCATCCAGACGAAGTCGCCCTTCTTCACCAGACCCTTGTCAACCAGATATTGCGCCCAGTGCTTGCCGAAGGTGACGTTGTCGCCGCCGACATAGGCGTCGAAGCTTGCCTTAGGATCGGGCGTGTTGAAGTTGATGATCGGGATCTTGGCGGTGTTGGCTTCCTTGGCGATTTCGATCAGGCTGCCCGGATCGGGGCTGGTGGTGACGATGCCGTCGGCCTTTGCCGAGATCGCGGCGCGCACGGCCTCCTGCTGCGAGGCAACGTCGCCATTGTGGAACGAGGTGTTGACGGTGTTGCCGGTGTCCTTCGCCCATTGCTTGGCGCCGGCCAGGAAGTAGGTCCAGACCGGGTCGGCCGGGCCGCCATGCGAAATCCAGTAGAACGTCTTGGCCTGTGCCGCCGCCGGAACGGCCAGCGCCACAATCAAGCCAAGCACGAGTAATCGTAGCCTCGTCAGCATTTGCTTTCCTCCCATGTTGAAAAACGACCTCCACGTCCGGCGATGATCCGGGCCATGCCCTTGATCCTCTCCTCCTGCCAGCGCCGACCCGGATGCGCAGAGCATCTTCTTTTGCGGCCGATGGCAAGCCTCCATCCGCCCAATGGATGGTGGCGCGATGCAACGCGCCATCATCGATCCCATCAGATCGCATCAGTTAGAGGGCGATTCCAGGAAAAGTGTGAAACGGTTTTCCGTCCGGAATTGCGTCAACCAAGAGATAGAGATATTTCCCGGCAAGCAGGCGGGGCTTAAACTCAGGCGCGCGGATTTTCCTGAAAGCGCTCGGCCTGGCGGTTGCGCAGCACCTTGGCCAGCCGGTCGAGCGCGAGCGCCAGCACCATCACCGCGCCGATCACGAAGGGGCTCCATGCGGCGTCGATGCCGAACAGGGTCACGCCGCTCAAGATGACCTGGACGATCAGCATGCCGATCACCGCACCGAAGACGGTGCCGCGCCCGCCGGAAAGCGAGGTGCCGCCGATGATCGCCGCGGCAATCGCCATCAGCACGAAACCGCCGCCTTGGTCGACGTCGGTAACGGGAGAGCCAAGCCACAGCGCGCCCGCCAGCCCCGAGACGATGCCCATCAGCACCAGCGTCTGCAGCCGCACAGCACCTGTCGGGATGCCGGCATAGAGCGCCGCCTGCGGATTGCTGCCGACGGCCTGGATCCGGTAGCCGAAGCGGCTGCGGTGAAGCACGAGGTGCATCACCACCGCCATTGTGACGAAGACAAAGACAGCCGTCGGCACAAGGCCGAACAGCTTGCCGTGAACGATCTCAAAGAAGTCGCCGCCTGGGCTGGCCGGAGCTGTCGCTTGCATCTTGACGGCCACCGCCGCCAGGCCCCGGAACATTGCAAAGGTGCCCAGCGTAACGACGATGGCCGGCAGTCGCAGCGCCACCACCAGCAGGCCGTTGACGAGGCCGAGCCCGGCGCCGAGCAGCACGCCGGCAAGGGCGGCAAGCCACGGGTCGATGCCGGTGGCCAGAAGGAATGCGGTGAGAAGGGCCGCGAGATGGAATATCCAGCCGACGGAAAGGTCGATCTCGCGGAGTGCGAGCACGAACACCATGCCGATCGCCAGCATGCCGGGATACGCAGCGGTTTCCAGCAACGACAGCACATTGGCCTCGTCGAGGAAATCCGGCCGGGCAAAGCCTGTAATCGCCACAAGGACAACGAGCCCGATGAGCGGCCTGAGTTCGACGGGCAGGCGAAGGCTGCGCTTCGGGTGGGCAGCCGAACCGGCAAGCTGTAGCATGGGATCCAATCGTGTCATGCCATGGCTCCCACGAGTTTCTTTTTCGGCCGCTCCGCCCCCGGCATCTCGCCGGTGGTGGTCAGTTGCAGCACTGTCCTTCGCTTCATCTCGGCGCCGGACAGCTCGCCGGCGACCCGGCCGCGGTGGAAGACAAGGACGCGGTTGCTGAGGTTGGTCAGTTCGGACGGCTCGACCGAACGCAGCAAAACGATACAGCCATTGGCCGCCATCTGCCGGATCAGCGCATAGATCTTGCGCTTGGCAGCCGCCTCGATACCGCCAGCCGGATTGTCTAGGAGCAGCACTTGCGGCGCCGTCTCCAGCCATTTGGCGATTACGATCTTCTGCTGATCGCCGGCCAGCAGCGAATTCACCGGCGCGTCCGGCAGGCCCTTGATGCGCAGCGCATCGATCTGCCTTGCGGCGGCGGCGATCGCGGCCTTGGGCGAGTAGCGGCGAGACCCCCAGTTGCGGGCGCCGGTAGCGATGTTGCCTATGTTGAAGGCCAGCGACCGGTCGGGCATCAGGCCGTTGCACAGGCGGTTGGCCGGCACCAGGCCGATGCCGCGCCGCGCCGCTTCGGTCGGATTTCCAGGCAAGCCGTAGCCGTCGGGGAGCCGCACCCTGCCGCTTTGCGCCTCGCGCAGGCCAAACAGCATCTCGAACAGGTCTTCAACGCCCGACCCCTCAAGCCCGGCCAAGCCGAGGATCTCGCCGGAGCGGGCGGTGAAGCTGACGCCGGAAATCCGGCCGCCGCTCAGACCCTCCACCGTGATCCGCGGCCTTATCGTGCTGGCATTGGCCGGCAGTGCAGGCGGGAACAGGCTGCCGCGCTGCTGGCCGATCATGGCGTCGATCACATCGGCTTCGCTCAACGCCGAGCGCTCACTTGTCAGCACGTCACGGCCGTTGCGCATCACGGTGACCTGGTCTGCGATCGCAAACACGTCCTCCAGCCGGTGCGAGACATAGAGCACGCTCGTGCCCTTGGCCTTGAGGTCACTTAGTACGGTGAACAGGTGCTCGGTCTGGCGCAGGTCGAGCGCAGAATTCGGTTCATCGAGGATCAGCAGCCTCGTGCCTTCCAGAATTGCGCGGCCGAGTTCGACATATTGCCGTTCGCCCATGCCGAGTTGTCCCACAGGAGCGTGGACATCGACGTCGAGCTTGAGTTGCCGAAGCAAGGTGCGGCTGCGTGCCTCCATCTCGCGCCTGGAGACAAAGCCGTTGCGCAACGGCTCGCGATTGACGAACAGATTGGCCAGCACCGAGCGGTCGGCAAACAGACTGAGCCCCTGGTGGACGACGCCGAAGCTGTGCTTGCGTGCAGCGATCGGGCTGTCGACGGTGACTATCTGGTCGCCGACACGGATGGTGCCGCTGTTGGACCGGAGCACGCCGGCAAGCACCTTCACCAGCGTCGACTTGCCGGCGCCGCTTTCACCGACGACAGCATGGATCGTCCCCTGTCCGACAGACAGGTTCATATCCCTTAGCGCGAAAACGCCGCCATAACGCTTGGCGAGATTGCGCACCGATATCATCGGCAAACCGAGCATGCGATTCGGCCCCCACAGACCGCGCCCCGATCCTGGAGCGAATTTCCGATACAGTCACCCGGATTCCGCTAACAAACGGCTTACGAATCCCGGACAGGAACGTTTACCGGCTAGCCGTTCGTCCCGCTGCTCCGAAATCAGATCAGGTCGGCCTTGGCTAGGTCCCGCATGAGATGGCTGGCGCCGTAGGTCCAGTGCGGGCAATCGGGCGACAGAAGCACCCGGTTGACCAGCGCGCCGAATTTCTCCGACGAGATGGTGACGATGTCACCGACCTTGTGGGTGAATCCCTTGCCCTTCTCGCCGCGATCCTTCGACGGCACGAACATGGTGCCGAGATAAAGCGCCAAGCCGTCGGGATACTGGTGGTGCGGCCCCATGGCGGCCGCGACCAGTTCTTCGGGCGAACGGCTGATCTCGGCCATCGAGCTCGCGCCCTCCAGCGAAAACCCGTCCTCGCCCTCGACCTTCAGCCGCACAGTGGCGCGCTTGACATCGTCGACGGAAAAGCTTGCGTCGAACAACCGGATGAAGGGCCCAAGCGAGGCCGAGGCATTGTTGTCCTTGGCCTTGCCGAGCAGCAGCGCCGAGCGTCCCTCGACGTCGCGCAGATTGACGTCGTTGCCGATGGTCGCGCCGACGATCTTGCCGGTGCTGGCGGCGATCATGGCGATCTCCGGCTCGGGGTTGTTCCAGGTGGAGACAGGATGCAGCCCGACATCGGCGCCGAAGCCGACGGACGCCATCGGCTGGCATTTGGTGAAGATCTCGGCGTCGGGGCCGATGCCGACTTCCAGATATTGCGACCAGGCGCCGCGCTGGATGAGCTTGGCCTTGATCTCCATCGCTTCGGGCGAGCCGGGCTTCAGCTTGGACAGATCGTGGCCGATCAGCCCGGCAATGTCGGCGCGGATGGCGTCGGCCTTTTCCGCCGAGCCGCGCGCCTGCTCCTCGATGACGCGTTCGAGCAGGCTGACCACGAAGGTCACGCCCGACGCCTTCACCGCCTGCAGGTCGACAGGCGAGAGCAGATAGGGTTTTGCCGGATCGCGGGTGGCCTGAAAACTGTTGGCGGCGATCGCGTCGAGCGAGCCGATCGGTTCGCCCTTGGCAGAGCGCACGTGTCCGGCCGGATCGGCCATCTCGGAGATGTCGCGCACTGTGGGTGCGGTGGTCGAGGTGACGTCGAAAACGATCCCGTCGCGCACGGTGACCACCAGAGGATGCGAGGCATCGCTTGCCCTGGCTCGGCCGATGAAGAGCCCGTCGGCGGGAAGCTGCGTTGGGTTCGTCATGGCTTACGGTCCTTTGATGATCGAGATGGCAGCTGGGCCGCGGCACTTTCACCGGATTCACGCCAAAGGTCTATCCCGTGGCGCAGGCAATTGTCGGTTCTGACATGAGGCCCGCTCTTTCAAAAAAATGAAACTAGCACTAGAATTTTCATTTTCCGCATACTCCAGGTGAAGCCTTGCCCACACCGTTTTCCGTTCCGATCTGGCAGAAGCCGCAGACCGCATCCGCCTTCCAGTTGCTCGTCACTGCGCCGGTCGACGTTGCCATCGTCGGCGGCGGCTTCATGGGCCTGTCGACCGCCTTGCACGCAGCCCGGCTCGGTCTCGGTGTACAGGTGCTGGAGGCCGGCGAGATCGGCCAGGGTGCCTCGGGCCTCAATGGCGGCCAGGTCATTCCCGGCCTGAAATATGATCCCGAATGGCTGCTCGAGCATTTCGGTCCCGAGCGCGGCCAGGCATTGGTCGATTTCGCCGCCTCCACGGCGGACGCGGTGTTCGACCTCATCCAAGACGAAAAGCTGGCGGTGCCGTTCACGCGCAATGGCTGGATCCAGGCCGCGCATACCGAAACCGCATTGAAAGCGGCGGCGAACAGGGATCGTCAATGGCGGGCGCGTGGCGCCGATGTCCGGCTTCTGAATGAAAGCGAGATCGCCGCTATGACCGGCGCGCAAGGCTATCTCGGCGGCTGGCTCGACCGCCGCGCCGGCATCATCGATCCGCTCGCCTATACAGTGGAACTGGCGCGCATCGCTGCCGCCGCCGGCGCCAGCATTGCCGAGCGGCAGAAGGTGGTGAAACTCCGCAAGGAGGCCGGCCTTTGGCATGTTTCAAGCGAAAACGGCGCCGAGGTGCGGGCGAAAGCGGTTGTCCTGGCGACGAACGCCTATACCGATGGACTGCTTCCGGGCCTCGCCGAAACGATCGTGCCGCTGCATTCCTTCCAGGTCGCCACCGCGCCGCTGTCATCCAACCTTGCGGCGACGATCCTGCCGGAAGGGCAGGCGGTGTCCGACTCCAGGCGCATTCTCGTCTACTACCGCAAAACAGCCGACGGCCATCTGGTGCTTGGCGGCCGCGGCCGCATGGCGCGGCCGAGGAGCGAGGCCGACTGGGCGCATCTGCAGCACGCGCTGGTGCGGCTCTATCCGGCCTTGGCCCATATCTCGATCGAGAAACGCTGGTTCGGTCGTGTGGCGATGACACCGGATCACCTGCCGCACATCCATGAGCCGGAAAAGGGCCTGCTCGCCGTGGTTGGTTGCCAGGGCAGGGGCGTCGGCCTGATGACCGCGCTGGGAAAACGCATGGCGGGCTACCTCGCGGGCGGCGATGTCAATCAATTGCCGTTCCCGCTGTCGCCGGTCCGGCCGATCCCGTTCCACGCCTTCCGCCAGGTCGGCGTCGCCGCGACCATCGCCTGGTACCGGATGCTCGACGCCTTCGAGCGCTGATTGGGCGCCGGTCGCCTAGGCCTCGTGGATTCAGCTTGACAGTTTCACAAATATGAAAAAAGCTAAGCCGATTTCATATTTCCGTTGAGCAGTCCGATGTCGAGCATCGTTGCAACAGAAGCGCCGGCAGGGTCGTCCCGAGGCTTCCGCTTCGCCATGTTGCTGCCGGGCGGGCTGGTCACCTTGTTCCTGATCCTGTTTGCCCTTGGCCTTGTGCTCTTCCTCTCACTTCGCGGCAATGACGGTTCGCTGCTCGGCGCCGGCTTCACGGCAGGCAACTTCATCACCGTGGTCTCCGATCCGCTCTACTGGACGGTGACGCTGCGCTCGCTGGTGATCGCCGGCCTGGTGACGCTGGCGACCGTCGTCACCGCCTATCCCGTCGCCTACTATCTCGCCTTCCATGCCGCCCGCCGCCGTGGCCTGCTGCTGTTCCTGGTGACGCTGCCGTTCTGGACCAGCTATCTCCTGCGCGTCTTCGCCTGGAAGATCGTGCTCGCCTACAATGGCGTGTTGAACTCGGCGCTGATCGAAAGCGGCATCTGGTCGGAACCGACGCTGGCCTTCCTCAACACGCCGGCGGCGGTGGTCGTCACGCTGGCGCATGCCTATGCGCCCTTCGCCATCCTGCCGATCTATGTGGCGCTGGACACCATCCCGAAATCACTGCTCGAAGCCGCCTCCGATCTCGGCGCCAGACCGTTCACGGCGTTTCGCCGCGTCGTCTTGCCCAATTCGATGCCGGGCGTTCTGGCGGCCGCCCTCGTCGTCTTTGTGCCGACGGTCGGCGACTATGTCACCCCGGCCATGGTCGGCGGTCCCGCCAGCACCATGATCGGCACATTGATCCAGTCGCAGTTCGGCAAGGCCAATGACTGGCCGTTCGGGGCGGCACTTTCAGTCTGCGTGATGCTGGTCATCCTCTGCGTGGTGCTGGTCGCACGCGGCGCCGACCGCAAATTCGGCAGCCGCACATGAGCGCGGCGCGGAGAGATGATGGCCGCGGCTGGCTCGGCGTCTATGTGCTTGCCTATCTCGTCTTCCTCTATCTGCCGGTGCTGTTGATCCCGCTGTTTTCCTTCAACAACTCCATCCAGGCCGCGTTTCCGCTGCAGGGCTTCACGCTCGAATGGTATGCCACGCTCTATGGCAATCCGGCGCTGTCCGACGCGCTTTTGAACAGTCTCGTCATTGGCGTCGTGGCCGCCGCCGGCGCCACGCTCTGCGGCATCACCGTCTCCTATATGGACCTCTACGGTCGTTCGCCGCTCGCCGCCACCATCAGCGCCATCTCCAGGCTGCCGATCCTGATCCCCGGCGTCATCGTCGGCATATCGTTGCTGATCCTCGTCAATCTCATCGGCCTCGGCCCGTCGCGCATCGCCATCGTTCTCGGCCACATGCTGGTGGCGCTGCCGACCACCGTGGTGATCATGCGCGGCCGGTTTGCCGCAATTCCGAAAACCATTCGCGAGGCCGCACTCGATCTCGGCGCTTCCGACTGGACGACCTTCCGGCGGGTGATGTTGCCGCTCTCGCTGCCGGCCATCGTCTCGGCCTTCATGCTGGCCTTTCTGATTTCCTTCGACGAGTTCATCGTCGTCTTCTTCCTCGCCGGCACCGAGCCGACGCTGCCGCTCTACATCTGGAGCCAACTGCGTTTTCCTCGCTCGCTGCCGACCGTGATGGCGCTGGGGACAGCTATCCTTGCTGTGTCCGTCATCATCGCCGGCATCGCCGAAATCCTGCGCCATCGCGGGCTGAGCACAGCCCGNCGGCGCCCACCAGTCCAGCCTGAACCATAACAAAAGAGGAGAACCGAAATGGCATTCGACCCGAAATCAATTACTGGGCTGAAATCGATCACTGGCCCGAAATCGATCACTGCAAAGACAGCCCGCACCGGGCTTGCCGCGCTTGCAATCGTCCTGTCGTCGACTGTCGCCTTCGCCGCCGACAAGCTGCAATATTTCACCTGGTCCGGCTATGAACTGCCCGACTTCAACAAGAGCTTCCTGACGGCCCATCCCGATGGCGTCGAGGCCTCGATCTTCGGCGACGACGACGATGCCTTCACCAAGGTCAAGGCCGGCTTCCGCCCCGATATCGCCCATCCCTGCTACGACAAGGTGGCGCGCTGGAACAAGGAAGGCCTGCTGCAGCCGATCGATACCAAGCGCATCAAGAACTGGGATTCGATCTTCCCGGTGTTCAAGAACCTGCCCGACATCCAGGCCGGCGACGGCAAGGTCTGGATGGTGCCGTGGGATTGGGGCAACACCTCGATCCTCTACCGCACCGATCTGGTGAAGAACCCGGAAGCGAGCTGGAACCTTCTGTGGGACAAGCAATATGCCGGCCGCATGGCGACCATCGATGCCGTGCATGACACCCCGATCGTTGCCGCACTTCTGGCCGGCGTAAACCCCTTCGACATGACGCCCGAGCAGATGGACAAGGTGGCGGAAAAGTTGCGCGAGCAGCGTCCCCTCCTCTCCAACTACACCACCGACATGACCTCGGTCGAACAGGCGCTGGCCAGCGGCCAGCTGGTCGCCGCCATGACCTGGAACGCGTCGGCAACCTCGCTGAAGAAGCAGGGCGTGCCGGTCGAGTTCATGAAGCCGAAGGAGGGCATGCTGACCTGGGCCTGCGGCTTCGTCATGCTCAAGGACGCCAAAAACGTCGACCTCGCCTATGACTTCATCAACAGCCGGCTCGACGCCGACTCGGGTAAGTACCTGATCCAGGCCTACGGCTATGGCAGCTCGCTCAGCACCGCCTTCGCCGGCGTGGCGAAGGACGAACTGGACAAGCTGCAATTGCCGGCGGACCCGGAGGTGATGCTGAAGACCACCATCTTCACCGGCCCGATGAAGCAGAACGACGATGTGGCGAAGATGTTCGAGAAAGTGAAGGCGGGCGGCTGAGGGATCCATCGCCGACGGTTGCGCTGCCCCTCACCTGCCTGCCGGCATCCTCTCCCCGTATAGTGACGGGGAGAGGGGCGCTGTCACCAGCGATTTCGCAAATCGCAAACGTTGCAGAAATGGCGCCGAGTTTGCGACCAGCCGCTTTCTCCCCGTCACTATACGGGGAGAAATGTCCGGCAGGACAATGAGGGGCAGCGCCGACGGCAGGTAATTGTGACTAATCTCCTGAAGCCCGCGGGTCTTGCCGCCGCGCCAAAGACTGCAACAAGGACCAACTGATGGACATGCTTGAAGCGAAACCAAAGGCCGACGCCGACATTCGCGTCGGCCGGCGCGTGCGGGCGCTGCGGCTGGAGCGCAATTTGTCGTTGGCCGAGCTGGCAGCAAAAGCCGGCGTCTCCATCGGTGCGCTGAGCCAGATCGAGCGCGGCCTGTCTTCGCTGCGCGTCAAGGTGATCTGGCCGCTTGCGGCCGCGCTCGACATCGAGCCTTCGGCGCTGATCACCGACGGCAACGAAGCCGCCAACGATCTCTATTGCGTGCGCGCCGACAAAAGGCGGCAGCTCCCGGTCAAGTCGGAAGGCATCGCCAAGGCGCTGCTGTCGCCGCCGGGCGCGGCGCTGACCGGCCTCTTGGTGACGGTGGAAGCCGATGGCGGCACGGCGGAAGCCTATGCGCATATCGGCCACGAATTCGGCTATGTCGTCTCGGGCGAGGTCGAACTGGTGGTGGACTCGACAAAATACGTGCTGAAGAGCGGCGACTCCTTTGCCTTCAAGAGCACGCTTCTGCACGCCTTCCGCAATCCCGGCACCGAGCCTTGCCAGATCCTCTGGGTCAACACCACCAAACCCTCGGAGGTGCGCGATGGCGCCTGACGCCCTGGTGCGGCTGGACACGGTCTCGAAGGTTTTCCCCGGCGGCATTGTCGGGCTCGATGCCGTCGATCTCGCTATTATCAGCGGTGAGTTCATCACGCTGCTCGGGCCGTCGGGCTGCGGCAAGACCACCAGCCTGCGCGTCATTGCCGGTTTCGAAAGCCCCTCGGGCGGCAAGGTGCTGCTCGATGGTCGCGACATCACCGCGCTGAGGCCCTTCGAGCGTCCCGTCAACACCGTGTTCCAGGATTATGCGCTGTTCCCGCATATGAACGTCGCCGAGAATGTCGGCTTCGGCCTGTCGCTGCGCAAACTGTCCGGCGCCGAGCAGGCAAAGCGCGTCCGCGAAGCCCTCGACATGGTCGGCCTCGCCGACAAGCTCGGCGCCCGCGTTTCCGAACTGTCGGGTGGCCAGCGCCAGCGCGTCGCGCTCGCCCGCGCCATCGTCTGCGAGCCGCGCGTGCTGTTGCTCGACGAGCCGCTGTCGGCGCTCGATGCGCATCTGCGCGAACAGATGCAGGTCGAACTGAAGCGGCTGCAGTCGCGGCTCGGCACCACCTTCGTCATGGTCACCCACGACCAGACCGAAGCGCTGTCGATCTCCGACCGCATCGTCGTCATGAACAAGGGCCGCATCGAACAGATCGCGCCGCCGGCCACGCTCTACGACCGGCCCGCGACGAAATTCGTCGCGAGCTTCATCGGCACGATGAACCTGCTGCAATCGCGCTTCATCGGCCGCGATGGCGACCGCCTGCGCTTTGCCGCCGGCGGGCTCTCGCTGGAGGCAACATCCGAAACCGGCGACACGCCCGGCGAAGGCACTGAGCGCACCATCGGCGTTCGCCCCGAGGACTTGCTGGCCACCACCGATGCCGCCGCCGGCACCGCGCCGGCGCGCGTCAACTCCATCGTCTTCCACGGCCGCACGCTGCGGCTGCATGCTGAGCTCGGGCAGGGATTGCCGGTGGTGATCGATGCGCCGCGCCAGGCCGAGGGCTTTCAATTCAGCGTCGGCGACGTGGCGCATATCAGCCTGCGCCGTGGTGCCAACTGCCCTATGCTGCCAAGCTGATCCAACCCAATCCCATCATCGACGGTTGGATTTAACCTGCTGTGAAGATCGCCAAGGTGGAATTAAGTGTGAATTGACTCGCAAAGGAACATATTCCTACTTTGCGGGATGCCCGAACTAAGCACCCGACCGCGCCGAAATGTGCAAACCCTCTGCTTGGCGCATGAAGTCGGGCAGCTAATTCGTGTTCGATGTCGGAACTGCAACATCACTCGACACTATCTGCCTGGCGATCTCGCAAAGCTGGTTGGTGATATCCCCTTTTGGGATGTGGAGCGGCACATGCGGTGCGAGCGCTGCAAAGGTCGTGAGCTCGATGCAGGCATCATTCTGCCAAGCGCTGCTGAACGCCTTAAAATTCGCGTCAGACGTCTTGTCGAAATCCGCATGGTTCGCCGGGTAATCTGGCGAGACGACGATTGAGGAGAGCCGATTTCGGGCTAAAACAGAGACCCTTGGGCCGGGGCCTGTGGTGGGAACTTGATCTGTGTGGCTGGCTTCTCAACGATCACCAACGCGTCGTTGGGCGCCGTCCGCTGCAAACGCCGTGCTTCCGACCATGGCGCCGTCAGCCAAGCCTCGGTTTCCTCCGGCGTGGTGAGGATCACGGGCATAGCCTTCTCATGTATCGGCGCAATGAGAGCATTAGGCTTGGTGGTCATGAAGGCGTATAGCTCGAAGTCGCCGGGACCGTCCTTGACCTTTCGCAGGCCCTGCCAAGACATCCAGAAACCAGCGAAGAAGAACAGCGGCCGGCTCTCGCCACGGGCAAACCAGTAATTTCGCTGGATTCCTGTTTCCGGGTCTTTATCGTTCGCCGCAGGGCTGGGCTCGGCAAAGCTGGTCACCGGCACGACACATCTGTGCTCGACGCCCACATATTGCTGCCAGTGCGAATATTGCGGATTGCGAACGTTGGTGGTGCCGTAGTCGGCCTTACCTTTCATGCGCTCGGGCGGCGTTGGCAAACCCCAAAGCAGTTTCGCCAGTTCACGCTCCCCATCCGTCCTGTTGCGAACGACAAGCCCAGGTTGATTGGGATAGACATCAAGCGAAGGTTCGAGGTTGCCGCTGATATCGCGCAATGTGCGGGTCCATTGGCGGACCGCCTCTTGCGTCGTCGTGATGTTGTAGAGGTTGCACATGCACCCAGCATTGCGGAATTGGCTTTTGTCTGCAACCGAAGTCGCTGTCCGACGCCGCCGCAATCGTCGTCACACAGCCGCGCTATATCATCGTCCTGACACACCTTGTCAGCTGTCGTGCGGGTAAAGGTGGCGGGCCGGCAAGCGCTTCCCTATTTCAAACCAGTCTGAACAGGAGGAACACACATGACCATCGCGGATGTTGCCAAGGATTTCACTGAAATGCTCCAGCAGGGGGATCACCTGGGTGCTGGTGAAAAGTACAATGCCGATGATATCGTCAGCCTCGAAGCCATGGAGGGGCCGATGGCCATCGCCCGTGGCAAGGAGGCTCTCAGGCAAAAGGGCGAATGGTGGCAAGAGAACCACGAAGTCCATGGCGGCTCTGTCGAAGGCCCCTATGTCAACGGCGACCAGTTCGCGGTGCGCTTCAAGTTCGACATAACGCCCAAGGCCACCGGCGAACGGGTCACCATGGACGAGGTTGGCCTGTACACGGTCAAGAACGGCAAGATCACCGAAGAGCGCTTCTACTACTGAGCCCGGGTGCCGTCGGGTTCCGGCGCGCTTCGCTGCACGACCCAAAAACCAGGCGGCCGGGACAAAGTCCTGGCCGCAGTGGGAAGAGCTCAAATGGTCTTCACATACTGCGCCAACTGATCGGCCACCGTGCCCCAGCCGTCGAAGAACCCCATCTCTTCATGATTGTTGCGGGTAGCCTGGTCGCGATGGATGGCCGTTGCCGTGTAGCGCGTGCCCTTGTCATCCGACTGAAGCGAAATGACTGCGGTGATGAAGGGCTCGCCCGAGGGCCGATAGCCCGGCAGCAGCGCATCGGTCCACACCAGCCGCTCGTTCGGCACGATCTCGAGATAGCAGCAATGGCGGTCGTTGACCTCCTTGCCGTCGGGCGATTGCATGCGCGTCCGGAACAGTCCGCCCGGACGAAGGTCGATCTCGCAATCGGTGATCAGCCAGGGCTTGGGCGTGAACCATTGCTTGACATGCTCCGGCACCGTCATCGCGCTCCACAAGAGTTCGCGCGGCGCGTCGAGCTTGCGCTCCAGAGTCAGGTCCAGTCTGGGGTCGGGCTTGAAGGGATAGCTCACTTTTCTTGCTCCTTGAGGCTCATCACATAGGCGTCGAATTGATCGAGTCGGCGCTCCCACAGCGTGCGCTGTTCGGCCAGCCAGTTTTCGGCGAGCTGCAGCGGTTCGGGCGCCAGCTGATAGGTCCTGGTGCGGCCGATTTTTTCCGATCGCACCAGTCCGCAGCCTTCCAGCACTTTCAGATGCTCGATGAAGGAAGGCAGCGCCATCTCGAAAGGCTGCGCCAACTCGCTGACCGAGGCCGGACTGCGGTTCAACCGCTCGACCACGCGCCGCCGCGTCGGGTCAGCCAGCGCGCGGAAGATGCCGTCGATCGGCGGGAGACTTGTAGTTGGGGCGTGGAGGCTTGGCATGGGCGATCCTGAGGTCCGTCGACGGGTATGGAAAGATACTTAGGAAAATTCCTTAGTATTGGCAAGCCCTAAAAATGGGCTGATGTGACCGGGGTGCTGGCAAAGCGGGAAGGACGGTTTTAGGCTGTCCGGCGGATTCGACCACCAGCCCAAGGGAAGTGCGTTTTGACGATCACCATGTACGGCATCACCACCTGCGACACGATCAGGAAGGCGCGCACCTGGCTGGAGGGCCACGATGTGCCTTACCGTTTTCACGACTACCGGGCCGAGGGGATAGAGGTGGGCAGACTGGATGGATGGATCGGCAAGGTTGGCTGGGAAAAGCTGCTCAACAAGGGCAGCACGACCTTCCGCGAACTGCCCGACAAGCACAAGCAAGGGCTCGACGAGAAGAAGGCCAGGAAGCTGATGCTGGCCAACCCGACGATGATCAAGCGCCCGGTGCTCGAGGTCGGGGATGAGATTTTGGTGGGGTTCAAGCCGGAGGCTTATGAAGGGGTGGTGAAGTAGCGTAGCCTTGCCTCGTCAGCCTATGGCGTAGCAAGGAGCGAAGCGACGCAGCGCAGACCCAAGGATGACGAACGCGTGGAGGGCGATCGCTAATTGTGCAGGCTTTCGCTTGCGGCGTATGCAGCGGTTCGCTGTCTCTCAACCCGTCCAGCGCAAATACCCCGCCAACGCCACCGCATTGTTATGCGCCTCGTCATGTGCGCTATAAAGCAGCGTCACCTTGGCCTTGCCGAGCAAGCCACGCAGTTTCGCCACCGCTTCTCTATTCCCATCCAGCTCGACCGAATACCGCACCTGAAACTCCGCCCATCGCGCCGGCTCATGTCCGAACCACCTCCGCAATTCATCGCTCGGCGCGATCTCCTTCAGCCACAGCGTCAGCGCGGCATCCTCCTTGCTGATGCCGCGCGGCCAGATGCGATCAACCAGCACCCGCTGCCCGTCATCGGGCGCGGGTGCTTCGTAAATTCGCTTGACCGTCAGGTCGAAACCCATCCGCCCTCCGCGAGCTTACGCCCACTCACCCTTGCGCATCACCGGCACCTTGCGGCCATCCTTGTGCACGCCGTCTATGTCGATCTTGTCGGAGCCGATCATCCAGTCGATGTGGATAAAACTCTTGTTGCCGCCGCGCTGGGCGATTTCGTCCTGGGTGAGCGAGGCGCCGTCGACGAAGCATTTTGAATAGCACTGCCCGAGCGCGATGTGGCAGGCGGCGTTCTCGTCGAACAGCGTGTTGAAGAACAGCAGGCCGCTGGCCGAGATCGGCGAGGAATGCGGCACCAGCGCCACCTCGCCGAGCCGGCGCGAACCCTCGTCGGTGTCGAGCACTTTCTTCAGCACGTCCTCGCCCTTCGAAGCCTTGGCCTCGACGATCCTGCCCTCTTCGAAACGCACCGAGATATCGTCGATCAGCGTGCCCTGGTAGGACAGCGGCTTGGTCGAGGATACACGGCCGGAGACGCGCCGTGCATGCGGCGTGGTGAAGACCTCCTCGGTCGGGATGTTCGGATTGCAGGTGACGCCGTTCTTGGCAGTCGAGGCGCCGCCCATCCATTCATGGCCATCGGCCAGCCCGACGGTGAGGTCGGTGCCCGGGCCGCTGAAATGCAGATCATGGAAATTGTGCTCGTTCAGCCACTTTGTGCGGCCGCGCAGCGCTGCATTGTGCGCCGTCCAGTTTGCGATCGGGTCTTCCACATCGACCCGTGATGCCGAAAAGATCGCATCGGCGAGCTTCACCACGGCGACATCGTCGGCATCGCCGGGGAAGACCTGTTTTGCCCAGGCGAGATCCGGGTAGGCGACGATGTTCCAGTTGATGTCGAAGCCGGTGATCTTTTCCAGCGCCGGCTGGTAGGCCATCGAGTTCGCCTTGTTGGCGCGCGCCACTTTCGCCGGGTCCTGCGCCGACAACAGCGACGGGTCCTCGCCGCGCACGGCAAGCCGCGCCGCATTGTTGGAAAAGGCCTTCGCCATGCCTTCATACATCCAGCCGGCGGCGCGGTCGAAGCCGGCATCCGCGCCGTAGCGGAAGCGCGCCAGCGTGATCTCGTCATCGTTGAAGATCGGCGTTACCAGCCCGGCGCCCGCCTTGTAAGCGTGCTCGACGATGCGCCTGGTCAGCGGCAGTGCGGCGATCGACGAGGTCAGCACCAGATCCTGCCCCGGCTGCAATTGCAGCCCGACCTTGATGGCGACTTCCGCCAGCCTGTCGAGCTTCACCGGGTCGATCGTTGCGGAAACGCCGCGCGAATGTGTGGTCATGATCCTGCCTGCCTTGGTCCGGGAGTGAGAGTTCCAACATAGGCCGGCGCGGCTGTCCTTTCCAGCACCGTCGCGACGGACAGCCCTAGGCAGCGCTTTCCAGCGCGCTAAACTGCGCCACGGTCGCCGCGATTTCCTCGCGGATCCAGATCTTGAAATCGCGCACCTTGCGGCTTTCGGTCTTGGTCGCCGAGGTCACCAGCCAGTAGCCGAGGCCGCTCTGCGCCCGCACGCCGAAAGGCGCGACGAGGCGGCCGTCGGCCAGCGCATCGGCGGCCAGCAATTGCCAGCCGAGCATGACGCCATGGCCGGCGATCGCCGATTCCAGGCACAGCATCGGGTCGGTGAAGCGCGCGCCCTTGCGGAAGCTGACCGGCTCGGCCCCGGCAGCCTTGAACCAGCTCTCCCAGTTGATCATCGCCCGTTCGTCGGTGATGGCGCAGGTCTGCGCCAGGTCTTCGATCGACTTCAGTTTCTTGGCGATCACCGGCGCGCAGACCGGAAAGACTTCCTGCGCCAACAAAAGTTCCGCCCGGCCGCCCGGCCATTTGCCGTCGCCAAGCCGGATGGCGATGTCGATGTCGGAGCGCTCGAGATCGGCCAGCCGCACCGAGGCGTCGATGCGCAGCAGCACGTTGGGATGGCGGTCGAAATGCCGCGACAATCGCGGCAGCAGCCATTTCGAAGCGAAGGCCGGCGCCACCGAAACCACCAGCGTGCACTGGCTTGCCTCGTCGGCCAGCGCCACCGCTTGCGCCAGCTCGCGAAAACCGGCGCCAAGCCGGGCGGAAAAAACCGTGCCGAACTCGGTCAGCACCAGCCCGCTCGCCGTTCGTTCGAACAGCGCCTGTCCAAGCTGCTTTTCGGTGCGGTTGATCTGCTGGCTGACGGCGCTGACGGAGACGTTGAGCTCGCCGGCAGCGGCCGCCAGCGAGCCGAGGCGGGCGACGGTTTCGACGGCGCGCAGGCCGTTGAGATGGACGCGGTTCAGCATAGCCATTTCAGTTTTTCTAAACCGGCGCGGCTGAAATCTCAATTGAAAGACAGCCCGACAAGGCAGATTTTAGTGGGACAGTCAGACCGAGGAGGCGAGGATGACGATCGTATCATTGTTCAAGATCTTAGCCGCTGCCGGCCTCCGGCCGGACCGCTATGATGGGATGCACGGCGGCGATGTCATCGACTGGGTTACCGACCCATTGTCGCATCCGGTGCTGGACACCATGTCGGAACGCGAACTCGGAGATATCCCGTTCCGGCTGACGGCGCGCCGCACCGCCTACGAGACCGGGGCGGTCGGCTGCGGCTGAGATGCGGGGGCGTTAGTCGCGCCCGCTGGCCCAACACAAAGCGGATTGTTTCATCGGTCGCCAATTCTATGGTGCGCTGCAATGAACGCCGCTCCATCACCCTTGCGCCTTGCTCTCGCTGGCATGATCGCCATGGCCGTCGCCATGGGCATTGGCCGTTTCGTCTACACGCCGATCCTGCCCGGCATGATGGAGGAGCTGCATCTGTCGCCGGCTGATGCCGGCTGGATCGCGTCGGCCAACTACCTCGGCTACCTCGTCGGCGCGCTTGCGGCGGCCGGCGGCTGGGCGCATGGGCGCGAGCGCCTGCTGATGTTTGGCGGCCTTGCCGCCAGTGCTGCGCTCGCCGCCCTGATGGGGCTGAGCGAGACGATGACCGCCTTTGTCGTCCTCCGCTTCCTTGCCGGTCTCGCCAGCGCCTTCGTCATGGTGTTCATGGCCTCGATCGTCTTCGGTCACCTGGCAGCCGCCAACAGAAGCGACCTGCAGGCGCTGCATTTCGGCGGCGTCGGCCTCGGCATCGCGGCATCCTCAGCGCTGATGGCGGTTCTGGTCACCGAACATGCCGGCTGGGCTTCGGGCTGGCTGTGGTCGGCAGCGATTTCCGCCGGCGGCCTTGCGATGGTCGCCTTGCTCGCCGGCGGCACCGCACCTGGCCGCGGCGTGGCCGACCGCGAACCGGCACTGCCGAGGGACCGGTCGTTGGCAAAAGTCATCGTTGCCTACGGCCTGTTCGGCTTCGGCTATGTGGTGACGGCGACCTTCCTGGTCGCCATCGTGCGCCAGGGCGGCGGCGGCCGCGTCTTCGAGGCAAGCGTCTGGATGGTCACCGGCCTTGCCGGCTTTCCCTCGGTCTGGCTGTGGCAGAAGGTAGCGGCACGGATCGGGCTTTATACCGCCTATGCCTTGGGCTGCCTGGTCGAGGTGGTCGGCGTCACCGCCAGCGTCGCCATCGGCGGCACCGCCGGGCCGCTGCTGGCGGGCGTCCTGCTCGGCGGCACCTTCATCGCCATCACCGCGCTCGGCCTGCAGACGGCAAGGCAGCTCGTGCCGGAGGCGCCGCGCCGGATTTTTGCGCTGATGACCGCTTCCTTCGGCATCGGCCAGATCGTCGGCCCGATCGTCGCCGGACTGCTGGCGCAAGCCTCGGGCAACTTCTTCCTGGCCTCGATCGTCGCTGCTGGCGTATTGCTGGTATCTGCTGGGATCACCTGGTCGGCCGCGCCAAAATCGCCATGATTGTGGTCTTGCTCGATGCCGGGCATCGGGTACGGGCATTTGCTTTCCACCTAATGTGTGACTTTATGCCCGCCGAACCCCGCTGATTTGCGCACCGACCGAGGATTTCACCACAGTGTTCGTATCCTTCTTCCCGCAGCCGAAGCTGTTTTTCATCTCGGCCGTCGTCTGGACTGCGGTTCTCGTGGCAGCCTGGTTCCTCGGTGCTGACCAGCTTGGCGCGTTTCTCGGCTTGCCTCCGGCTCTTGCCGACGCGCCGCCCATCATAGGCGTCTCGGTGTTCTGGTCGCCTCCGTTCCTCTGGTTCTACATCTACTATGCGCTTGGCGTTTTGATATTCTATGGCTTCTGGCACTGGTATTCTCCGCACCCGTGGGACCAATGGTCTATCCTCGGCAGTTCGCTGCTCCTGTTCACGACCTACTTTCAGGTGCAGGTAAGCGTGGCGATCAACGCATGGTATGGACCATTCTGGGACCTCATTCAGGGCATCGTTAGCAAAACGGTCAAGGCAACCGAGGCTGATCTTTACGCTCAAATAATCACTTTCCTCGGTATCGCTCTTGTCGCGGTTACCGTGTTCGTTTTGACAAACTTCTTCGTCAGCCACTGGGTGTTTCGCTGGCGCACTGCGATGAACAATTACTACATGTCCTATTGGCCGAAGCTGCGCCATATTGAGGGCGCTGCACAGCGTGTGCAGGAAGACACGATGCGGTTTTCCAAGATAATGGAAGACCTTGGCACTAGCTTCGTCGATTCCATCATGACGCTTATCGCTTTCATGCCGATCCTGCTCAGTTATTCTAAGCATGTCACAGAGTTGCCATTGATCGGTCATGTTCCTCAGCCGCTGGTTTTGGCTGCGATCTTCTGGGCAGTCTTCGGTACAGTCATCATTGCGACCGCAGGCATCAAGCTTCCTGGCTTGCAGTTTCGTAACCAGCGCGTCGAGGCAGCATATCGCAAGGAACTCGTCTACGGTGAGGACGATCCGGCCCGGGCGCAGCCGCCGACCGTCGCGGAGCTGTTTGCGAGTGTGCGGCAAAACTACTTTCGCCTGTATTTCCACTATGTGTATTTCAACGTGGTCCGCTATCTTTATCTTCAGACCAACAACGTCTTCTCCTACTTCCTGATGGTGCCTTCCATGATCGCTGGAACGCTGACGCTGGGTCTCATCAACCAGGTCAGTTCAGCCTTCAGTCAGGTAACCAACTCATTCCAGTATCTCGTCAATTCTTGGTCGACGATTGTCGAGCTTCTGTCAGTTCACAAGCGCCTTCGCGCCTTCGAGGCGACGATTCGCGGCGAGCCGCTGCCCGACATTGACCGCCACTTCATGGAGCGTCAGGAACAGGCAAAGGAACCCGACCCGGCTTGATCCTATTTGCACAGACGGTTGGCGGCTCAGCCGCCCACCGCCGCCTGCCTCTCGCTACCACGTTGCCGCTGCACATAATCGCGAAAACTGATGCATTCGACGTCGGCTTTCACGCACGTCTCGTCGGCAAAGCGCTCCAGCGCGTTCCAGTAGGCGCCGTCATTCATCAGCGTGAAATGGAAGCTCAGCACCAGCGGGATGCGCTTGCCCTGATATTGCTTGTCGAAGGCGGCGCGGAACGCCTGGTAGGTCCGATCGCTGAACTCGGCTGCCTGGCTCGGCCGCTCGAAACCGCCGGAGTGGCGGACATAAAGATTGTAGTCCATGGCGATCACCGGCCTGCCGCTCCGGCCTTCCGGGATCTGCGGCAGCGAAAAGCGAGTGAGGCCGCCGCTGGTCGGCGGCTCGACCGGGCCGTTCGAAACGCCGCTGGCGTCATAGTCGTAGCCTGCTTCAGCCAGGGCCTTGTAGAGCCCTTTGCCGGTCGAGAGGTAGGGTGCGCGAAAGCCGACCACGGCATGGGCAATAGCGCGCCAGCCTGCGGGCTCGGGCGCAATGCCGTTGATTGCATAGGCGTTCTCCAGAATGCGCTCGAACGATGCGAATTCCTTCAGCCAGTCGGCCTTGCTCCAGTCCTTGCCGTCGAAATGGCCGCAGCCATGGCTGGCGATGTCATGGCCTTCCGAAGCGGCGAGCCCGATCTGATCGAGCCGATCGGCGACGTCCTGCTTCGAAGCGGCAAAGCCGATGTTGGATTTGCCCGCGGACTTGGCCGGAGTTGTGTAGTCGGCCCGCGTCTGCGGCGACAGCAGGAAGACGCAGGACAAAAAGTAGGTGAAATGCGCGCCGGTGCGCTTGGCCAGCGCCCGGCTGCGGTGCCATTGCGAGATCTCCCGGGCGCTATCGAACGAGATGATGACGATTTGCTTCGGCTTTGCCGGGGCAGGCGGCGCCGGCGGGTCGGCGAAAGCCGCACCAGCCATGGCAAGCACGGCTGAGGAAAACGCAACAACGCGGGACAAACGTGGCATCGGCAATCTGGGCTTGATCTGGAGGCAGTCCAAGCCGGCTATCGGCAAAATGTGGCGTGGGTGCGATCAACGTCGGCAGCTATGCGCCCGGCGATTAGCCGATTTTCCTGCCGAGCCCCTTCCATGCCCGCGAAATTTCGCTAAAACGCGGGCTCAAGAAGCGCCCCTGTTAGGGCAGCAATGGTTTTGATTGATGTCCGACGACAGTTTTATCCGCGAAGTCAACGACGAGATCCGTCGCGAGCAGGCGCAGGCGCTATGGGACCGCTTTGGTCCGGCGATCCTTGGCCTCGCCATCCTGGTGGTGCTTGGCACCGCCGCCTTCGTCGGCTACCGCTATTGGGACGAGACGCGCGCCAACCGCTCCGGCGATGCCTTCTCGCAGGCGCTGAAGCTTGCCAATGACGGCAAGAGCGACGAGGCGCTGACCACCCTCGAACAGCTGGAAAAGGACGGCTACGGCGCCTATCCGCTGCTCGCCCGCATGCGCGCGGCGACCGTCAAGGCCGACAAGGGCGACTTTGCCGCCGCCGTCGCCGATTTCGATGGCGTCGCCGCCGACAACGCCATTCCCCAGGGCATTCGCGACATGGCGCGCCTGCGGGCCGCCCTGCTGCTCGTCGATCACGGCTCCTTCGCCGACGTCTCCAGCCGCGTCGAGGCGCTGACCGCCGACAACAACACGCTGCGCCACACAGCGCGCGAAGCGCTCGGCCTTGCCGCCTGGAAGGAAGGCAAGACCCAGGATGCGCTGAAACTGTTCGACCAGATCGCCGCCGATGACGGCGCCCCGCGCAACGCGCGCCAGCGGGCGACGCTGATGTCGGAATTGATCCGCGGCTCGGGCGCGTCATGATACGCATCGCCCAAAGCCTGCCCTCGGGCCTGACCCAAGGGCGCGCTGCGGTTTGGGCGATGATATGGATAGCCGGATGAGCTTCAAAGTCGCCATTATCGGCCGGCCCAATGTCGGCAAATCGACGCTTTTCAACCGATTGGTGGGACGGAAGCTGGCGCTTGTCGACGACACGCCGGGCGTCACCCGCGACCGTCGCGTCCACGCGGCCAAACTCTACGATCTGCATTTCGATGTCATCGACACCGCCGGTTTCGAAGACGCCGCCGCCTCGACGTTGCCCGGCCGCATGCGCGCGCAGACCGAGATCGCGATCCGCGAAGCCGACCTGATCTTCTTCACCATCGACGCCAAATCAGGCCTTTTGCCCGACGACCGCACCTTTGCCGAGATCGTGCGCAAATCCGGCAAGCCGGTCGTGCTGGTCGCCAACAAGGCCGAGGCCAAGGGCGCCCAGGGCGGCATGCTGGAGGCCTGGGAACTCGGCCTCGGCGAGCCGATCCCGGTCTCGGCCGAGCACGGCCAGGGCATGCCCGATCTGCGCGACGCGGTGATCGAGGCGCTGGGCAAAGACCGCGCCTTCGGCGAGGAAGAAGACGAGGCCGAGGACGTCGCCGCCAGCGAGGTGCTGATCGGCGAGGACATCACCGATCCCGACGCCGAACCTGCCTATGACGACACCAAGCCGATGCGCATCGCCGTCGTCGGCCGTCCCAATGCCGGCAAGTCGACGCTGATCAACGCGCTGATCGGCGAGGAGCGGCTTTTGACCGGCCCGGAAGCCGGCATCACCCGCGATTCCATCTCGGTCGACTGGGACTGGCATGGCCGTCGCCTAAAACTGTTCGACACTGCCGGCATGCGCCGCAAGGCCAGGATCCACGAAAAGCTGGAAGTGATGTCGGTGCAGGACGGTCTGCGCGCCATCCGCTTTGCCGAGATCGNAGGCCAGGATCCACGAAAAGCTGGAAGTGATGTCGGTGCAGGACGGTCTGCGCGCCATCCGCTTTGCCGAGATCGTCATCATCGTGCTCGACGCCACCATCCCATTCGAGAAGCAGGACCTCCAGATCGCCGACCTGATCATCCGCGAGGGCAGGGCGCCGGTCATCGCCTTCAACAAATGGGACCTGATCGACAATCCGCAGGAACTGCTGGCCGAATTGCGCGAAAAGACCACACGGCTTTTGCCGCAAGTGCGCGGCATCCAGGCGGTGACGGTTTCGGCCGAGACCGGGCGCAGCCTCGACAAGCTGATGGATGCCGTCATCAAGACGCACAAGGTGTGGAACAGCCGCGTTTCCACCGGCAAGCTCAACCGCTGGCTGGAAAGCATTCTTGCGCATCATCCGCCGCCCGCCGTCGCCGGACGCCGGCTCAAGGTCAAATACGTCACCCAGGCCAAGACCCGGCCGCCGGGTTTCGTCGTCCAGTGCTCGCGGCCCGACGCGATGCCGCAATCCTATGTCCGCTACCTCTCCAACAGCCTGCGCGAAGCCTTCGACATGCCCGGCGTGCCGATCAGGATAGCGCTGCGGACTTCGGACAACCCGTTCGCGGGGAGAGCGAACAAGCGCAAGTGAGCGGTGACGGTTGCGAAATTCTCCGCAAGATTGGCGGGGCAGCACCCCCCTCTGCCCTGCCGGGCATCCCCCTCAAGGGGGGAGATCAGCAGCCGCTGCGGCCGTTCTCACCTTGCAAGATCAAAAATTGGCGAAAGCGTTGATGACAGCAATCTCCCCCCTTGAGGGCCCTTGAGGGGGAGATGTCCGGCAGGACAGAGGGGGGTGTGACGGAACGCGACACCGGGTGATCACCGCGTCTAAGCGACCTCTCTCAACCGCTCGTCCTGCGGCAGCGCCGCCACCGCCGCCTGCCACAAAATATCCGCCAGCCGCGTCGCCACCGGGTCCAGTTCGGCGTCTTTCTGGTGCATCACCAGCGCCATGGTTGGCAGCGCGGGTAAGCCCAACGTTTGCGGTGCCATCGTCCTGACATTGGCCGGCAGGCCGATATCCGTGCGGATCGTCAGGCCGAGGCCGGCGGCGACCGCCGCCCAGATGCCGCCAAGGCTGGGGCTGGAGAAGGCCATCCGCCATGGCAGGCCGGCGCGGTCGAGCGTTTCCGTCGTCACTGTGCGCAGCAGGCATGGCGCTTCCAGCGCCACCAGCGGCAGTGCCTCGCCCTCGCGTAGCCTGGTCTCGATCAGCTTTGCCGGCCCGATCCAGCGCAATTGCGCGTCGCCGACATGCCGGCTGTAAGGCAGCGCCTGGCCGCTGTCCCAGGCCAGCGCAATGTCGAGATTGCCTGATGTGATCCGCTCGGCGAGTTCATAGCTGCGCCCGATCCGCGCCTCGATCTTGACCTTGGGGTGCGCGCGGGCGAAGCGTCCGAGCACCTCCGGCAGCACCGCCTCGCCGAAATCCTCCTGCAAGCCGAGCCTGACCCAGCCTTCCAGTTCCACGTCGTGGATGGCCGAGGCCGCCTCGTCGTTCAACTCGAGCAGCCGCCTGGCATAGCCGAGCATGGTTTCGCCGGCTTCGGTCAACGCCAGTCCGCGGCCCGACTTGCGGAAGATCGGCGTCGCCGCCTGGTCCTCCAACTTCTTCAGTTGCGCGCTCACCGCCGAGGTCGAGCGGCCAAGCCGGTCGGCGGCCTTGGCGAAGCTGCCGAGTTCCATGCCGGTGACGAAGCTTCGGAGGACATCGAGATCGAAGGTTACGCGGCGCATCACAACGATCCTGTTTTTCGGGAACAATTGTCAAAAACTTCCCGATATTCGGGATGAAGTTATGGCGGTAAAGACGAGGCGTCAAGGTCCCGAAAGGGCATCAACAGGAGTCCCGCCATGTCGATCGCCGACGCAAATTGTGAGCCAGGCCGGGTTGGCCGAGCCGCCGCCGTCACGTCGAAGGCTGAACGATTTCGCGCCAATCATCGCTGGAAGGTGCTTGGCATCGGCGTTGCCGCCAATGCCAGTTTCTCCGCCACCTTCGCCGGCATACCGGCGGCGGCGGTGTTTCTGCGGTCGGGCTATCACTTGAGCAATGGCAATCTCGGCCTGGTCCTCGGTCTTCTCGGACTGGGCGTTGCCTTGAGCGAACTGCCCTGGGGTCTGCTCACCGACCGCTGGGGCGATCGCGGCGTGCTATTGACCGGCCTTGGTGCGACCGCGGCGTGGCTCGCCCTGATGGCGTTGTTCATCGTGCCCTCAGTGACCTATGTGCCTGGCGTCGCAATGCTGGCCGCATGCCTTCTGGTCACCGGCCTGCTCGGCGGCAGCGTCAACGGTTCCAGCGGCCGCGCCATCATGGCCTGGTTCCACGAAGGCGAACGTGGCTTTGCCATGAGCATCAGGCAGACCGCGGTGCCGCTCGGCGGCGGGCTCGGCGCGCTGGTCCTGCCGTCGCTGGCATCGGTGCACGGTTTCGCGGCGGTCTTCGGGCTGCTGGCCGCCATGAACGCCGTCTCTGCGCTGTTTGCCTGGCGATGGCTGCACCAGCCGCCGGAACTGGACAATGCCGGCAGCATGGCCGTGGCAAAGTCGGGCGGTCCGGCGCCGCTGCGCAATGTCGAGGTCTGGCGCATCGCCACCGCCATCGGCCTGCTCTGCTTTCCGCAAGTGGCGGTGCTCACCTTCGCCTCCGTCTTCCTGCACGATTTCGCCGGCATGGCCACGCTCACGATCAGCGCCAGCCTTGCCGCGGTGCAGACCGGCGCGATGGTGATGCGCGTCTGGAGCGGCCGCTTCACCGACCGCCATGGCAACCGCCGCTGGTTCCTGCGCCTCTGCAGCATGACGAGCGCGCTTGGCTTCGCGGCCGTCGGCCTGCTGGTCCTGGCGGCAGGAGCCACGCCAGACGCCCATGCCGCGTTGATCCCGGCGATCGACGTGCTGCTGGTCGTTGCCGGCATTTCGGTCTCCGCCTGGCATGGCGTCGCCTACACCGAACTCGCCACGCTTGCCGGCGCCAGCCGCGCCGGAACCGCGCTCGGTCTTGCCAACAGCTTCGTCTTCATCGCCTTCTTCGTGGTGCCGACCGCCATTCCGGCTTTGCTGCTCATCTGGTCGTGGCCTGGCGTCTGGCTGGTGGGCGCGCTCTGCGCCATGATTGCATGGCCAATTTTCCTGCGGCCGAACTGACGGGTTGCCGGTCGGCAAACGGCGTCCCATTTCGGGCCGCTTCGGAAAAACACGATCAACCGCGTTAACCCCGCATCAAGGTTAATGCTTCACTTTGGCTCTCCAGTGGCTCAGTGGCGTTTCTGGAGAGTTCCCCGTGCATCGACGTGTCCTGAAGCGGCTGGCCGCCGCCGCCGGTGAGAAAAAACGTTCCTTCGTATCGCCATTGGTCATCGGGCTCGGCATCTGGATCGGCTTTCCAACTGTCGTCGCCTACCAGGACATGGGCAGCTTGATTTCCGGCCTCGAAGCTTCGGGCACCCGCTGGAACTCTTATGTCGAGCGCTCCGTCGCCGGCTCGGTTCATGCCGCCGAAATGCCTTTCATCGATTCCGTCACCACCGGTTCGCTCTCGGGCTCGGGCGTGCGCCTGCCCGGCGTCGGCAAGGTCTCGTTTCGCGGCAAGGGCAATGTCGCCGGCATCACGCCCGACGAGGACCGCATCATGCGCGCCGACAAGAAGGGCCGCATCATCCAGGTCTCGCCGGTGGCGCCGCCGAAGAACTTCAATGCCGGCTCAATCTTTCAGCGCACGTCCTCGCTGCTGCGGCCGAGCATGGACAGCGGCCTGAAGCTCGCCTTCGCCAAGCCCGGCATCAAGGGCAAGGAAATCCAGATCGCCCAGGCCTTCCATACCAATGTGGACAAGAAGCCCGATCCCGGCGTGCCGGCCATGCTTGCCGCGTTGGTCAACAATGACAGACCGGACGTGCTGGCCACCGCCTATGCCCAGGCCGAACCCGATTACGCCAAGGCCTCACCCTTCGAAGCGCTGCTGCAGGACGAGGAGCCGAGCAGCGGGCGCTTCATTCCGCCGATGGCCAAGGGTGACCACTCGTGGATCCAGAACCCGCTGCCGGCCAGCGTCTTCTCCACGAAGGAGCAGGCCTGCCTCGCCAACGGCATCTATTTCGAGGCGCGCGGCGAATCCGTGCGCGGCCAGGCCGCCGTCGCGCAGGTCATTCTCAACCGCGTCCGCAATCCGGCCTATCCGAACTCGATTTGCGGCGTCGTCTACCAGAACGACAACTGGCTGAACCGCTGCCAGTTCTCCTTCGCCTGCGACGGCCGCAAGAAGCGCATCGAGAGCCCCGCCCATTACAAGACCGCGCAGGACGTCGCGATGGCGGTCACCGCCGGCAAGATATTCATTCCCGAAGTCGGCTCATCGACCCACTACTACGCCAACTACGTCCATCCGGGCTGGGCGCGCACGATGCAGAAGATGACCAAGATCGGCCTGCATATCTTCTACCGCACCTATGGCGGCGGCTGGAGCTGAGCCCTTCGGCTTGCCTGTCGCAAACGAACCGCAAAGGCCCTGGAAGCCGAAATCGGACAACGGTCGCCGGACGGATTCGGGGCATGTGCCGACCCGATAGTGCCGGGCACGATGTCGCACCTCGCCAAGTGATTGATTCCAATAGAAAAAATACATGGCTTTGAAGTCCCGCCCGTGGCTTGACGGGCGCAAACCCTCTAACTATGTTGCCGGCGACTTTAGAAGCGGACGGACGGTGACGGTCTGACCGGGCAGGGGGGTTACGATGGCCGACAAGAACGGGCCAGACGGAACCGGAGAAACCGGCCACGGCAGCAAGCACGAGGCCGACATCCGCGACGAAGATCTCGAACGCCGCCGGCGTGAGCTTGGAGCATCGCTTGCGACAAGACGGCCGGATCAGCTCGAGGGGAATGACGGCGCGAAGGCGACGGCCGGATATGGCCAGGCGCTCAAGCTGTCCAGCGAGTTCATCGCCGGGATAGTGGTGGGTGTGGGCCTTGGCTGGTTTCTGGATCGCGTGGCGGGAACCTCGCCATGGGGTCTGGTCGTCGGCTTGTTGCTGGGCTTTGGCGCCGGCGTGCTCAATGTCCTGCGTTCGTCAGGTGTTGTGGCGGAATTCGGAAAAAGCGAGAAGTCGCACGATCCGAAAGAATGAAATGGCGCGCCGCCAATGGCGCACAAGGACACTTAAGGCCGCTCGCGGTTTTGACGGGGATGTAAATGGCTGCTGACAAGGTCGATCCGATCCACCAGTTCCATATCGTCAAGCTGATTCCGATCAATATCGGCGGCTATGACCTGTCCTTCACCAATTCGGCTCTGTTCATGGTCGCGACCGTGCTCGTCGCATCGGCGTTTCTGTACCTCTCGACCTCCAGCCGCAGCCTTGTTCCCGGGCGCCTGCAGTCGGTTTCGGAAATGGGCTATGAGTTCGTCTCCAACATGCTGCGCGACGCCGCCGGAACGCAGGGCATGAAGTTCTTCCCCTTCGTGTTCTCGCTGTTCATGTTCGTGCTGGTCGCCAACCTGCTTGGCCTTTTCCCTTACTTCTTCACCGTCACCAGCCACATCATCGTCACCTTCGGCCTCGCAGCCCTGGTGATCGGAACCGTCGTTGTCTACGGCTTCACGAAGCACGGTCTGGGCTTCCTCAAGCTCTTCGTGCCGCACGGCGTTCCGGTGTTCCTGTTACCGCTGGTGGTGCTGATCGAGGTGATCTCCTTCGTGTCGCGCCCGGTCAGCCTCTCGGTTCGTCTGTTCGCCAACATGCTGGCCGGCCACATCACCCTGAAGGTGTTTTCGGGCTTCGTCGTCAGCCTGAGCGCGCTCGGCGCCGTCGGCGTTGCCGGTTCGGTGTTGCCGCTGGCCATGGCAGTCGCGCTGACCGCGCTGGAATTGCTGGTCGCTTTCCTGCAGGCCTACGTCTTTGCGGTGCTGACCTGCATGTATCTGAACGACGCCCTGCATCCCGGGCACTGACCTTAGAATTTCCGGCATCTTTCGCCGGATGGAATTGCAACGGAATTACAGATCCAAAGGAGTTCAAAATGGACGCAGAAGCAGCAAAGTACATCGGCGCCGGTATCGCTTGCCTGGGCATGGGCGGCGCGGGCATTGGCCTCGGCAACATCTTCGGCAGCTACCTGGCGGGCGCCCTGCGCAATCCGTCGGCCGCCGATGGCCAGTTCGGCCGCCTGATTTTCGGCTTCGCCGTGACCGAAGCTCTGGGCATTTTCTCGCTTCTCATCGCGCTTCTCGCCCTGTTCGGCTGAGCCCCTGTTCGGCCAATTATCGGTCGGACGAGCATTGGGAAGAATTGGCTGGCCGCATTCCTGCGGCCATGCCTGATATGAGGGGATAGTCCATGTTCGTGACATCTGCGTTTGCGCAAGAGTCCGCACCCGCCGCTGAAGGCGCCCACACCGGTACGGAAGGCGACACGCATTCCGGCACCGGCGTGCCTGCCGAGGCGCACGGCACGTTCCCGCCATTCGATCCGGCGACGTTTCCGTCCCAGCTTCTGTGGCTGGCGATCACGTTCGGGCTGTTCTATTTGTTCCTGAAGAAGGTGGTGATGCCGCGCCTTGGCGGCATCATCGACGTCCGCAGCGATCGCATCACGCAGGACCTCGACCAGGCCGCCAGGCTGAAGGGCGAGGCCGACGCCGCCGTTGCCGCTTACGAGCAGGAACTGGCGGAAGCCAAGGCCAAGGCCAACGCGATCGGCCAGCAGGCCAACGACGCTGCCAAGGCTGAAGCCGAGGCTGCCCGCAAGAAGGTCGAGGCCGCCCTCGACAAGAAGCTCGGCGAGGCCGAGGCCAGCATTGCTTCCATCAAGGCCAACGCCATGAAGGAAGTCGGCATGATTGCCGAGGACACCGCTTCAGCCATCGTCGATGCGCTTGTCGGCGGCAAGACGAGCAAGGCCGAGATCTCGGCTGCGGTCAAATCCGTGGCCCGGTGAGGAGCACATCATGGACGCCACATCTCTCGCAACGCTTTGGGCAACGGTTGCCCTCGTCATTTTCCTCGGCGTTGCCGTTTACATCAAGGTGCCAGGCCTGATCGCCAAGTCGCTCGACGCCCGTGCGACCAAGATCAGCGACGAGCTTGCGGAAGCCCGCCGGTTGCGCGAAGAGGCCCAGCAACTGCTCGGCCAATACCAGAAGAAGCGCAAGGAAGCCGAGCAGGAGGCCGCAGCCATCGTCGCTGCCGCCAAGCGCGAGGCCGACATGCTTGCCGCCGAGGCGCACAAGAAGACCGAAGACTATGTCACCCGTCGCACTGCGCTTGCCGAGCAGAAGATCGGCCAGGCCGAGCGCGAAGCCGTCGCCGAAGTGCGCGCCAGCGCCGTCGACATCGCCGTCGAGGCGGCCCGCACGCTGCTTGCCGGCAAGATCGACGCCAAGGCCGGCGCCGACCTGTTCAAGTCCGCGCTGCAGGACGTGAAGGCCAGGCTGAACTGAGCGGGGTTAACTCGCTGACATCAAGCCGCCCGGGCAACCTGGCGGCTTTTTTGTTGAGCGCGGACAATCTGCCCCCTTGAGGGGGAGATGTCGCCAAAAGCGACAGAGGGGTTCGGTGCGACCGGCCGCGACGCTCTTTCTGCGGCCAGTAAGGGCTAGCGCTTCACGCGCGGCGACCCCCTCTGGCCTGCCGGCCATCTCCCCCTCAAGGGGGGAGATTATCATTACTCCAACCCGGCGAAGCTCTCTTGCTCAACCACCTCAACTCCACCCAGCCTGAACGGCGCGAATGACGCCCGGTGCAGCCTTGCCACCGGACCATGCGCTTCGATCGCGGTGCGGTGCCGCACGGT
Source organism: Mesorhizobium sp. LNJC394B00 (assembly GCF_000502555.1). Taxonomy (NCBI): domain Bacteria; kingdom Pseudomonadati; phylum Pseudomonadota; class Alphaproteobacteria; order Hyphomicrobiales; family Phyllobacteriaceae; genus Mesorhizobium; species Mesorhizobium sp. LNJC394B00. The sequence continues at coordinate 116,426 of NZ_AYWH01000007.1, read as the reverse complement.
GGCGTAGCCCATATGGACTTCGAACCCGTAGCGTTCGTGGTGGCTGCCGCAGCCGCACATCATGCGGTCGCGCATCACCTTGGCGACGATCGAGGCGGCGGCGATCGATTGCGAGCGCTGGTCGCCCTTGATCAGCGCGCGGCCTTCGCAGAGGAGGCCCGGCGGCACATCGCGGCCATCGGCCAGCGCCAGCTTCGCCTGGATCGGCAGGCCGGCAAGGGCGCGGCGCATGGCTTCCAGGCTGGCCTTGAGGATATTGCTGCCGTCAATGCCTTCGGCGCTGACCGAGGCCATCGACACGCCGAGCGCTGACCCCAGGATTTTCAGGAACAGCGCCTCGCGCTGCAAATGGTTGAGCCGTTTGGAATCGTCTAGCCCGTCGGGAATGTTGGCGGGATCGAGGATCACCGCCGCCGCCACCACCGGCCCGGCCAGCGGACCGCGGCCGGCCTCGTCCATGCCTGCCACCGGCCACAGGCCTTCAGCCATCGCCTTCGTCTCGAAGGAGAAGTCGGGCTTTTCGACGATTTCTAAAAGAAGCGGAGAATCGGAACGCGCGCGAGCCATGTTGCGGCGAGGTTCGCATCGGCTCCGATTCTCCGCAAGTCCCTCCAGGGTCGAGTGGGGCAAGACCGGGAGGGCACCGTCTGCAGGCCGGGGGACAGGCCGGACGGGATTCTTGGGTCGCCTGCCAACCACGAGGGCAGGGCAGGCGCTACTCTCAGAGCAGCATCAGCTGCTCGGTCGCCTTGGCGGCGGCGACAAACTGGTCGGTTCGGAGCGTGCGCCGCTCGGCGTTGAGGCCGAGCCGCTTGGCCGTGATCTCGAAGCGCCGGCCGATCTGCCAGGCATAGGGGCCGGCGCCTTTCATCCGCTTGCCCCATTCCGAATCATAGTCCTTGCCGTCGCGCATCGAACGGATCAGCGACATCACGTGCCGGTAGCGGTCGGGATAGTGGCGCAGCAGCCAGTCCTTGAAGATCGGCGCCACCTCGAGCGGCAGGCGCAGGATGACATAGCCGGCCTCGCGGGCGCCTGCGGCGCGTGCCGAATCGAGGATACGCTCCATCTCCTGGTCGGTCAGGCCGGGAATGATCGGCGCCACCATGACAGAGGCCGGGATGCCGGCATCGGAAAGCTGCCGGATTGCCTCAAGCCGCTTGGTCGGCGTCGACGCGCGTGGCTCCATGGTGCGCGCCAGCATGCGGTCCATCGTCGTCACCGACAGCGCCACCTTGGCCAAGCCCCGTTCGGCCATGCGCGACAAGATGTCGATGTCGCGCGTCACCAGATGGGATTTGGTGACGATGCCGACCGGATGGCCGCGCGCCTCCAGCACTTCGAGGATCTCGCGCATAATCCGGTATTGTTTCTCGATCGGCTGGTAGGGATCGGTGTTGGTGCCGATCGCGATGGTGCGCGGCTGATAGCCATCCTTCGACAGTTCCTTGTCGAGCAGCCGCGCCGCATCCGGCTTGGCAAACAGCTTCGCTTCGAAATCCAGCCCCGGCGACAGGCCCATGAAGGAATGCGTCGGCCGGGCGAAACAATAGACGCAGCCATGCTCGCAGCCGCGATAGGGGTTGATCGAGCGGTCGAAGGAAATGTCGGGCGATTCGTTGCGGGTGATGATGGTGCGCGGCTTCTCGACCTGCACTTCGGTCTTGAACGGCGGCAATTCCTCCAGCGAATTCCAGCCGTCGTCGAACACATGCCGGCTGACCGGCTCGAACCGGCCGGACGGGTTGATGCCCGCGGAACGGCCGCGGTTGCGATCCGGACGGACGCGCATGCCGCTCTGTTCGATCATCGCATTGGCCATCTCGGCTCGCCCTGCTCCGAAAGCAGCAATGTCCGCACGCACGATATGTTCCATTTTGGCCCTTTCCCAAGGACTGTCGGCTGGCTGTCGAATCGCTCTGTTCATGAAAATAATCCTATTTCGCTGATGAGAACAAAGCAAGAACTTTTTCGTTGGGCCATGCAAAACTGGCGCTGCGCCGGGCTTTCCGCTATTCGGCTAAAAATGCTCAGCGTTCTCATCGAAACCCGGGATGACGAAGAAGGCCTTGCCCGCACGCTCGCCTCGTTGATCGGCGGCGCGGTCGAGGGCGTGGTGCGCGATGTCATCGTCTGCGACACCGGCTCGACCGACCAGACGCATCGGGTTGCCGATCATGCCGGCTGCCACTTCGTGGCCGGCGGCATTGCCGCGGGAATCAGGCAGGCGAAGGGTGACTGGCTGCTGTTTCTGGAACCCGGCGCAAGGCTGGCGGAGGGCTGGATCGACGACGTTGTCGCTCACACGGCGCGGCAAACCATGCCGGCGCGCTTTTCCCGTGCGCGCGGCAGCCGCACGCCGTTCCTGTCACGGGTGTTTTCGGGCAACCGGGCGCTGGCCGAAGGGCTGGTCATCAGCAAGCGCCAGGCCGCTGCCCTGTCGAAGAACGCGCACAGCGCCGAAGCCCTTGCGCGCGGTCTCGCCACCAGGCGGCTCGACGCCGAAATCTGGCTGGCGCCGAAGAAGTGATCTTTCTCCCTTTTCCCGTTCCCAGGGAGAAGGGTGCCCGAAGGGCGGATGAGGGGCAGCGTCGGCGCCTCATCCGCATTGGCACGGTCGCAGCACCATCCCTCTTTTTCGCCGCAAAAAGCTATTGTGCATTGCACAAAAGCTGACGCGGGATTAGCATTCCGTTGATGCGGGATATCGGGGCTTGGGTAGTGCCGGAGCGGTAAGCAAGCGCCGCGTCGTCGTTGCTGCCGTTCATATCTGAGGACCCCGATGAACCTTTCGTCCCCTGACAAATCCGGCGCCCCCAGTCTGGAAGCCATTGCCCGCAACGGCAGCCAGCTCCGCCGCATTGCGGTGCGTATCCCGACCTATCTGTCCGACCTGCGCGAAAATCCCGCATGGCTGCCGATGTTCGTGCTTGCCCGCACCATGCCGGCGCGCAAACTGCACTGGCTTGGCGCCAAAGCCGCGCGCCCCGCGCAGAGTGCCGGAGCGACGATGTTCAGGGGCGTCGACCTCAAGTCGATCGTCGCGGCGCTGCGCGCCGATGGCCTGTTCTCCGGACTGGTCCTTCCGCAGGCAATCCACGAAGAGATCGCCAGCTTTGCTCAGAGCACGCCGTGCTTCGGCAATTTCGACCGCCGGCTCGAATTCATGCCCGGAGAACACGCAGAAGCCGAGAAGCGGTTCGGCCGCTCTTTGCTCAGCGGCCACTATTTCGAGCGCATCCTCAGCTGCAAGGCAGCACTCGCCATCCAAAACGATCCGCTGCTGCTCGACATCGCCCAGCACTATCTGGGCGGGCAGGCAAAGCTGATCACCACGCGTGTCTGGTGGAGTTTTCCGACCGGCGAGGCTTCCGACGCCGACAAGAACCTTGCCTCGCTCGGCAAATATCATTTCGATCTCGACGACTGGCGGATGCTGAAATTCTTCTTCTATCTCAAGCCCTGCGATGCCGGCACCGGCCCGCATGTCTATGTCAAAGGCAGCCACAACAGGCGCAGCCTCAAGCACCAGTTGACGCTGCTGGTCGGCCATCCGGCGCAAGACGTGCTCAAGGTCTATGGCGACGACAGCCCGGTCACGCTGACCGGTGAGGCCGGCCTCGGCTTCGTCGAGGACCCGTTCGGCTTCCACATGGGCACTGTGCCGTCCACCACGCCACGGCTGATGATGGAGGTCGGCTTCGGCGTCTCGCCGCCCTCGCGCCGCCGCTTCCACGGCGAACCGGTCATCCGCTGAGGCCGGAGCGGATCTCGACCGGCATCCAGCGCGCTTGCCGCCGGGCAATGCGACCCTCTTTGTTCTCGGCATCATAGTCCATCGGGACCGGCTCGCGGTTGAACCGCGGCCGGTCATCCAGCGCATTGACGATGACGATCGCTCTCGGTTCGCCGTCGGTGGTCACAGCAGCGACATAGACGCCGCAGTCCCGGCAGATGAGATAATCGGCGGTGCGCAATCCGAACCGGTATCGGTGCAGCCGGGCCTCGTCCTCGACCGCGACGATCAATCGCCCCCGCGGATCGGCGGCGGCGCGTGAGCCATGCCGGACGCAGAAGGCGCATTGGCAGGCGCGGATCTCCATCTCGGACGGCTCGATTCCGGTTTCGAATGTCAGGTGGATGTTGCCGCAATGGCAGCCGCCGCGATACGCAGTCATGGCATCTTTCCGCCTCAAGGACCTAGTGGCAGATTACCCGCCTGGCGGCCTTCAGGAAATGATCCTTTCGCAGGCGCAGCCGCCATTCTGCCTGACAAGGCAGCACTTGGCCGGCACTTTGCCTTGGTTTACGAGGCGGCCTTGCCGCGCCGCAAATGCTCGTCCAGGCGCGGCATGATCTCGACGAAGTTGCAGGGCATGTGGCGGTAGTCGAGCTGCGGTTTCAGGATGCCGTCCCAGGCGTCCTTGCAGGCGCCGGGCGAGCCCGGCAGCACGAAGACGAAGGTGGCGTTGACGACGCCGCCCGTCGCCCGGCTCTGCACTGTCGAGGTGCCGATCTTGTCGTAGGAAATGCGGTGGAACACTTCGGAAAAGCCATCCATGCGCTTCTCGAAGATCGGCTCCAGCGCCTCCGGCGTCACGTCGCGGCCGGTAAAACCGGTGCCGCCGGTGGTGATGACGACATCGATGTCCTTGTCGCGCGACCAGCCCAGCACTTTGTCGCGGATTTTCTCCCGGTCGTCAGTGACGATGTCGCGCGCGGCCAGGACATGGCCGGCCTCGACGATGCGATCGGCCAGCGTCCGCCCTGATTTGTCGTCGGCAAGGCTGCGCGTATCGGACACCGTCAGCACCGCGATGCGCACCGGGATGAACGGGCGGCTCTCGTCAATTTTGGCCATCGGCCCCCTCCGAAGCGATGCTTCGTGTCGCGGCGACAAACCACTCCGGTTCGCGGCTGCGAATCTCGGCGGCGGCGCGCTTGGCGACATTGCCGGTCTCGAACAGCCCGAAGCATGTGGCGCCGGAGCCCGACATGCGCGAAAATCCCGATCCGGCCCGGTTCAGCAGGGAAACCGCTCGGCCGATGGGCGGCTGGATCGCCTGCGCCGCCGATTCGAGATCGTTGCGGGTGATCTCCAGCCAGTTGCGGACGCTGTGGAAGTCAAATGCACGCGGCAGCGGCGGCAATCCCTCATTGTCGCGTTTCTCAAGTGCGTTGAACACATCAGGCGTCGAGACGGCGACGCCGGGATTGACCAGCACCAAAGCGAGCGCCGGAAAATCCGGCACCAGCGACAGCTCGTCGCCGACGCCACGCGCAACCAGCGGTTTTGCCGCAAGACACATCGGCACGTCGGCGCCGAGCGTGAGACCGATCCGGCTCAGTTCGGCCTCGCCGATGTCGAGCCCCCAGGTCCGCACAAGACCCTGCAATACCGCCGCCGCGTCGCTCGAGCCGCCGCCGACGCCCGAGGCGACCGGCAGGTTCTTTTCCAGCCGGATGGCAACCGGCGGCGTGCTCTGCTGGCCGGCCTGCCTGCGCAGCGCCTCGCGCGCCTTCACCACCAGATTGCTGTCGTCGATCGGCACGGAAGTCGCGTAACGGCCCGATACGGAGAACCGGTCGGCGTCGGCAGGCTCGATCTCGACCCTGTCGCCGAAGCGGGTGAAAACGACCAGGCTCTCGAGCAGATGATACCCGTCGGCGCGCCTGCCGGTGACGTGCAGCGCCAGATTTATCTTGGCGGGCGCAAGCCACGTCCGGGCTGCGGCATCCAAACTGTCGGCTGCTGACGGGATGATGCTCAGTCCTTGGCCAGGCGGTATTCGCCGGTCTTGGGATCCTGGACCAGCGTGCCGTTGGTGCCGTTGGCTGCCTGCTTTTCGGTGCGCCGCACCTTGGCGGTCACACGTTCGGCCTCGCGGACGAAGGTGCGGTAGCCGAAATAAGCGGCGGCGCCGACAACTGCGAAGAAAATGATCTGTGGCATTTCAAAGCTCCTCCCTCGCAAGGCGGCAAGGCAGACTGTCAAGCGCTTATGCTAGACGCTTTCCCCGCTTTTTCAAAGCCCGAAGCGCGCCCACAATGCGCGCTCTTCCGCCGCATCGATCACGCCGCTTGCGGCGGCGGCGGCAATATCGGGCGCTGAAAAGTTCGAGCCGAACAGGCCGATGCGGCCAAACAGGCCACGCGGCGCGGTGACCAGCCTGAGCTGGGTTTTCGCACCGAAGCGGGTTTTCAATACCGTGCGCATGTCGCTCAACGCGTCGACGAGGCCAAGCTCCAGCCCTTTCTTGCCAGTCCAGAACAGGCCGGTGAACAGGTCCGGATCGTCCTTCAGCTTGGTGCCACGGCGTTCCCTGACCAGGTCGATGAAGGTCTCGTGCACTTCCAGCTGCAGCGCCTTCAGGCGCTCGACGTCTTCCCTCTTCTCCGGCTTGAACGGGTCGAGCACCGCCTTGTTCTGGCCGGCGGTGTGGACACGGCGCTCGACACCGATCTTCTTCATCAGTTCGGGAAAGCCGAACGAGGCCGAGACGACGCCGATCGAACCGACGATGGAGGACGGATCGGCAAAGATCTCGTCACCGGCGGCCGCGATCATGTAGCCGCCCGAGGCCGCCACATCCTCGACGAAGACCAGCACCTTCTTGTTCTTCTCGACCGCGAGATCACGGATGCGCTTGAAGATCAGCCGCGACTGCACCGGCGAGCCGCCAGGCGAATTGATCGAAATGGCGACGGCGGGCGCATCGAACAGGAACGCCTTTTCGATGAGGGCGGCGGTGGACGCCAAGGACAGGCTCGGCCGGAACGGGCCGCCGCCGGCCATGATGGTGCCATGCAGCCTGATGACGGGAATGGTGACGACGCTGGATCGCCAGGATTTCGGCAGCAGGCGGTTGAAAAGGCGTTTCACGAGGTGGCTGTCTCCAAATGGCTTCAACGCATGTAGGGATTTGCCGGTCAACGGCAATGCTGCAATCCATCTCAGCCAACTGTGTGCCGGTTTTGCGGCAACGACACTGACGGGCCCAAATCAATCGCCAAACAGCGACGCCAGTCCGTTGTTGATCATCTCGGTTCGTTCCGACGGGCCGTCGCCCGTTTGCCCATGCAGCATCAAAGGCGGGCGGATCGACAGCTTGCCGCGCGCGCCGAGCGCTGCCCTGACGACAATGCGGATTGCGGCTGCTTCCGGGCGCGGATGCACGGCCAGCATCTCGGCGTCGCCGAAGCGGCCCGACAGCGCATAGAGGAGGTCGCCAAGCTGTTCCGGCCGCGCAATGACGGCCAGGCCCCCGCGCGGCTTGGCGACGGCAGCCGCACTCCGGATCCAGCTTTCGAACAGCCCGTCGTCCATGACATGCGCCTGCCGCCGCAGCGGATCGGGCGTGGCGCGGTCTTGCGCCGCGTTGAAGGGCGGGTTCATGATGACGAAATCGAAGGAATTGTCGGCAAGGCCGGCTTGCGTCCGCGCCCGGCCCGACAGCGTGACGTCGGCGGTCAGCACCGAGGCGCGATTGCCGAGATGCGCATTGCCGGGATGGGCGAGCGTGGTTGTGGCGAAGCCTGCCATCTCGGTCGACCGTTCGACGAGCACGACCTGCGCCTCTGGGCAGCGCGACAGCACGGCGAGACCCGCCGCACCGGCGCCGGCGCCGAAATCGGCGAGGCGTCCAGAAAAGCCGGATGAAACTGCTGCCGCCAGCATCATGGCATCCATCCCGGCGCGATGCCCTGTCCTGGGCTGGACCAGCCAGAAGCGGCCGCGATGGAAGGCATCCACCGTGTGGGCCGGCGTATCGCTGGTAAGCCCGCTCGCTTCAGCCATTATGTCTGGCGGATTTCGTTCTCGATGCCGGCGTCTTTCAAGATGCGCCGCGCCTGATCGGCCTGGTCGGCATCGACCATCACGCGCTTCTGCAAAAGACCGATCGACCCTTCGAGAATGCTCATGTTCTGGTCGGCGACGAAGCAGGCAATCCCGGCATCGCGCATCAGCGATTCGACAAAGGAGATGATCACGGCATCGTTGGTGCGCACGAGTTCTATCATCGGACGAAGTTCGCAGGTTGCAGCGTTGATGTAAACGCTGGAGCATGGCGCCGAAAAGTGTGGAGCGGTTTTCGGGCAACGGCATGCGGTCGCTAAGGTTGACACGCCGTCACCGCAGCCGCGCCAATTCGCCTCTTGCCGTGCCCGTATGTGCCGCCCTAGAGTCCCAGGCGGGACCAGGGGTGCCGTCGCACGCGTGATCAAAGACGGGAGTGTTTGTTGGTGGGTGTCGTTCTCAACATCGAAAACGGGAAGCGGGAACCCGCCTCCATCAAGGATCTCATCGACCTGACAGCAGCCGATATGGGGCGCGTCAACAAACTGATCCTGTCCAAGGCCGGCTCCGACGTCGAGATGATCCCGGAGGTCGCCAATCATCTGATCTCGTCGGGCGGCAAAAGGCTGCGTCCCATGCTGACGCTCGCGGCGGCCCAGATGTTCGGCTATTCCGGCGAGGGCCACGTCAAGCTCGCCACCGCGGTCGAGTTCATGCACACCGCCACGCTGCTCCATGACGACGTCGTCGACGAGAGCGGCATGCGGCGCGGCAAAAAGACTGCCCGCATGATCTGGGGCAACCAGGCGAGCGTGCTGGTCGGCGATTTCCTGCTCGGCCAGGCTTTTCGCATGATGGTCGATGTCGGTTCGCTGGAAGCGCTCGACATCCTGTCCAGCGCCGCCTCGATCATCGCCGAGGGCGAGGTGATGCAACTTGCCGCAGCCAAGAACCTCGATACCACCGAGGACGAGCATTTCGCCGTCATCAAGGCCAAGACCGCGGCGCTGTTTTCGGCTGCCGCCGAGGTCGGTCCGGTCATCGCATCGGCGACGCGCAACGATCGCGCCGCATTGCGCTCCTACGGCATGAATCTCGGCCTTGCCTTCCAGCTCATCGACGATGCGCTGGATTATGGCGGCTCCAGCCAGGAGCTGGGCAAGAATGTCGGTGACGATTTCCGCGAGGGCAAGGTGACGCTGCCGGTTATCCTCGCCTACCGGCGCGGCACCAAGGCCGAGCGCACCTTCTGGAAGCGCGCCATCGAGGACAATGTCACCGACGATGCCGGCCTGGAAAAGGCGATCGGCCTGATGACCCGCCATGGCGCCATTGCCGACACCATCGGCCGCGCCCGCCATTTCGGCGAGATCGCCCGCGACGCGCTGGCGCCGCTGGAGGCGACGCCGCAGAAATCGGCGCTGATCGACGTCATCGACTTCTGCATCAGCCGGGTGAACTGACCCGCGCCTGGCGCCAAAAGTTTGCATGCAATATCGGGCAATCACCGCTCGACAATCGGTTGCGGCGCAAATTATCTATAAAACATGGCAAAGACCGCAGACGACACCATCGCCGTGCGCATCAGCAAGGTGCTGGCGGATCGCATCATATCGGGCGCGATCGAGCCGGGAGCCCGGTTGCGGCAGGATCACATCGCCGAGGAATTCCAGACCAGCCATGTCCCGGTGCGCGAAGCCTTCCGGCGCCTGGAGGCGCAAGGGCTGGCGGTCAGTGAGCCCAGGCGGGGCGTGCGCGTCGCCGCTTTCGATCTCGGCGAGGTAAGGGAAGTCGCCGAAATGCGGGCAGCCCTCGAAGTGCTGGCGCTGCGCCATGCCGCGCCGCATCTGACAGCTTCCATTCTCAATCTTGCCGAAGAAGCCACAAAGGCCGGCGACAAATCCCGCGATGTCCGCTCTTGGGAGGAGGCCAACCGCACCTTCCACCGGCTGATCCTGGCGCCCTGCGGCATGCCGCGGCTCATCGCCACCATCGACGATTTGCACGCCGCAAGCGCCCGCTTCCTGTTCGCCGCCTGGCGCTCGGAATGGGAAATCCGCACCGACCAGGATCATCGCGCGATCCTCAGCGCGCTGCGGCAGGGCAATACTGAATCGGCCGCCGCCACGCTTGGCCGGCACGTGCAGTGGATCGGCCAGAAACCAGTCAAGACCGCGTCGGGCAAGATGCGCGAAGCGTTTGCCATCGTCGGGTAGGGCTCGGCGGAGCTAGCGGCTGCGGACAAATCGTCAGCCTCTTTGACAAGCGCGAGCGTCGCGATCCTTCACACCCCCCTCTGTCCTGCCGGACATCTCCCCCGCAAGGGGGGAGATCAGATGTCGCGAAGGCTTTCGCCAATCTCCAATGTTGCAGAGGTTGGCGAGGCGTCAAAGCTGCCAATCTCCCTCCTTGCGGGGGAGATGGCCGGCAGGCCAGAGGGGGGTGCTGTCCCGCCGGCTTCTCCAGCTAGAACGTGCCTCTGCGCCTCACCAATCCATCACCACCTTGCCCGAACTGCCGCTCCGCATCGCGTCAAACCCCGTCTGGAAATCGTCGATCCCAATGCGGTGCGTAATCAGACCCGACACATCCAGCGGCCCCTGCACCAGCGCAATCATCTTGTACCAGGTCTCGAACATCTCGCGGCCGTAGATGCCCTTGAGATGAAGCATCTTGAAGATGACCTTGTTCCAATCGATTTCGAAGCCGGTCGGCGCGATGCCGAGAATGGCGATCTTGCCGCCATTGTTCATCGTGTCGATCATGTCGCGGAAGGCGGGCGCGGCGCCCGACATTTCGAGGCCGACGTCAAAACCCTCGGTCATGCCGAGCGCCGGCATGACGTCGCGCAGCTTTTCCTTGGACGCATCGACGACATGCTGGACGCCGAGTTTTTTGGCCAGCGCCAGCCGCACCGGGATGATGTCGGTGATGACGACTTTTCGCGCACCCACGCATTGGGCAACGAGCGCGCCCATGATGCCGATCGGTCCGGCTCCGGTGACCAGCACGTCTTCGCCGACGAGATCGAAGGACAGGGCGGTGTGGACGGCATTGCCGAGCGGATCGAAGATCGCCGCGATCTCGTCGGGCACATCGTCGGGGATAGAGACGACATTGTGCTGCGGGATCGCCAGATACTCGCCGAAGGCGCCGGGACGGTTGACGCCGACGCCGAGCGTGTTGCGGCAGAGATGGCCCCTGCCCGCGCGGCAGTTACGGCAATGGCCGCAAACGATGTGGCCTTCGCCGGAGACGCGCTGGCCGACCTTGTATTCGGTGACCGCCGAGCCGAAATCGGCAACGGTGCCGACGAATTCATGGCCGGTCACCATCGGCACCGGCACGGTCTTTTGTGCCCACTGATCCCAATTGTAGATATGCACGTCGGTGCCGCAGATCGCGGTCTTCTTGACCTTGATCAGCACGTCGTTGGGGCCGATCTCCGGCACCGGCACCTCTTCCATCCAGATACCCGGCTCGGCCTTGGCCTTCACCAGCGCCTTCATCATGTTCGACATGCTTTTGTCCCTTGAATCCTTTGATCCGGAATCGCTTTTGGCGGCTCAGGAGATGACGCCCAGTTCCTTGCCGACTGCGGCGAATGCCGCCACGGCGCGGTCGATGTCGGCGGCGGAATGCGCCGCCGACATCTGCGTGCGGATGCGCGCCTGGCCTTTCGGCACCACCGGGAAGGAAAAGCCGATGACATAAATGCCGCGCTTCAGCATGCGCGCCGCCATTTCCTGCGCCAGGCTGGCATCGCCCAGCATCACCGGGATGATCGGGTGATCGGCGCCGGCCAATGTGAAGCCGAGCTTGCCCATCTCGGACCTGAACCGCGCCGCATTGGCATAGAGGCGCTCGCGTAGCGCATCGCCATTTCGGATCAGCTCGAAAACCTTGATCGAGGCGCCGGCGATCGCCGGCATCAGCGTGTTGGAGAAGAGATAAGGCCGCGAACGCTGGCGCAGCCAGTCGACGACCTGGCTTTTGCCGGAGGTGTAGCCGCCGGAGGCGCCGCCGAGCGCCTTGCCGAGCGTGCCGGTGATGATATCCACCCTGCCCTCGACGCCGCAATGCTCGGCCGAGCCGCGGCCGTTTTTGCCGACGAAGCCGACGGCATGGCTGTCGTCGACCATCACCATGGCGCCGTACTTTTCCGCGAGGTCGCAGACGCCTTTCAGATTGGCGATGATGCCGTCCATGGAGAACACGCCGTCGGTGGCGATCAGGCGGAAGCGGCAGTCTTTCGCCTCTTTCAGCCGCGCTTCGAGGTCGGCCATGTCGTTGTTGGCATAGCGGAAACGCTTGGCCTTCGACAGCCGCACGCCGTCGATGATCGAGGCATGGTTCAGCGCATCGGAGATGATCGCATCCTCCTCGCCGAGCAGCGTTTCGAACAGGCCGCCATTGGCGTCGAAGCAGGAGCCGTAGAGGATGGTGTCGTCCATGCCGAGGAATGATGAAATCGTTGATTCAAGCTGCTTGTGCTCTTCCTGCGTGCCGCAGATGAAGCGCACCGAGGCCATGCCGTAACCGTAGCGGTCCAGCGCGCCTTTGGCTGCATCGCGCAATTCTGAGCTGTCGGCGAGGCCGAGATAGTTGTTGGCGCAGAAATTCAGCACCTTGTCGCCGCCGACTTCGATCTCAGCCGACTGGGTCGAGGTGATCACCCGCTCGGATTTGTAGAGCCCGGCGGATTTCAGCCCTTGCAGTTCGTTGTCGATATGGGAGAGGAATGCCGCGCTCATGGATCAGGTCCTGTTGAGATTGGCGCGACTGTCGCGCTACGCGCACTAAAAATCCATCGCAAAAGCGACCGTTTCGGTGGCACGGCGGGCTCAACCCTGGCGCGACCCGATCGCATGGCCCGCGTGCTGGAGTAGCAGGCACGCGAATACGGCTATGCCGCGAAAGAACATGATAACCATCTCGGCAGCTTTCGTTTACTGCCGAAGCAACAGTTCCGCCGGCTTCCAGACCTGTTAACCCTTTCAAGGCAATGGTCTTCTCGCCACGAATCGGTGGCAGAATCAGTTCGACCGAGGGGTCACCTAGAATATGTCGCAGCAGCCGGCGCAAACCGTCTCGGGCAAACTCATCCTGCTGATCAAGAGCGGCTATTGGCTGGCGCTGCTGATCATCGCCGCCATGGTGATGGCCTCCTTCATCCTGCTGCAGCAGATGATGGCGGCGCAACAGCACAACCATACTCTGCTCGACATCGTCAGCACCCAGAAGGCGCTGTCGCAGCGCATCGTCTTTTTGACCAGCGCAACCGGCTCCGCCGCGCGTGACAAGCAGCCGGCCCTGGTTGCCGCGCTGAAACAGGCGACCGCCGAGTTCGAGACGAACTACGACCTGCTCCTCAAACAGACGGGAGCCGACCCGCTGTCGCCGGCATTGTCCGACCCAAGGTCGATCGAGAGCGTGCTCTACGGCAAGCCGTTCCACCTCGACTATTTCTCGGTCGGGCTGGTCGCCAATGGCGAAAGGCTGATCTCGTCCTTCGAATCCCAGCTCTCCGGCAATGCCGCCTACAAGGGCGGCGGCGAGCGCGTCAATCTCGATGCTTCCGTCGCCAATGCGACGCTGTCGGGTTATGCCGCGCTCGGCCAACGCATCGCCGCATTCGCCGACGAGCGGTCGGAAAAGCTCCTCGATCTCCACCGCACCTTGTTCTACGCCACCATCGGCGTCATCGTGCTGGTGGCGCTTTTCATCTTCCGGCCGATGTCGAAGGCGATCCTGCGCAAGACCCATGAGCTTGTCGATGCCCGCAACTCGATGGCCTTCATCGCCGTACATGACGGGCTGACCGGCCTGCACAACCGCACCTTCCTGACCGATCACTTCGAGACGCTGATCAAGGGCGCGCATCGCCGGCGTGAGAGGCTGGCGGTGATCCAGCTCGACCTCGACCGGTTCAAGCAGATCAACGACACACTCGGCCACGCCGCCGGCGACTATGTTCTGGTCGTCACCGCGCAGCGCATGCGCGATTCCTGCCGCGCGTCGGATCTGTGCGCGCGCCTTGGCGGCGACGAATTCGTGATGATCCTCAATGGCGCCGGCGGCCCCGAGGACATCAACATGCTGGCCCGGCGCATCCTGGAGGAGATCAACGAGCCGATTACCTTCCAGGGCACGACCATCCTTCCAGGGGCCAGCGCCGGCGTTGCCGTCTATCCCATCGACGCCGACAATGCCGAGGATCTGCTCGTCCACGCCGACCTCGCGCTCTATTCCGCCAAAAAGCTCGGCGGCGGCAGCTTCTCGTTCTTCTCCGAGGAACTCAGGCGCGAGCTAGACTACCGCAAGCAGCTCGAGCACGACATCAAGGTCGCGATTTCGGAGAACGCCTTCCAAGTCTATTTCCAGCCGCAGGTGTCGCTGAGCAACGGCGCCATCAGCGGCATCGAGGCGCTGGTGCGCTGGAAGCATGCCGAGCGCGGCATGATTGCGCCGGGCGAGTTCATTCCGGTCGCCGAAAAATGCGGCTTCATGCCCGAGATCGGCCGCATCGTCTTTACCAAGGCGATCGAGCAAGCAGCCGAATGGGATCGCGCCGGCATTGCCTTCGGCCGGCTCGCCGTGAACGTGTCCGGCACCGAGCTGCGCGAACCCGACTTCGACCGCTTCCTGTTCGCGACGCTGGAAAAGGCCGGCCTTGCTCCGCAGAAACTGTCGCTGGAAATCGTCGAATCCGTCATTCTCGACGACGAGAAGACGGGCATCGCGGCGAAGCTGCGCCACATCCGCGCTGCCGGCGTCCATCTTGAGCTCGACGATTTCGGCACCGGCTATGCCTCGCTCAGCCACGTCAATCCCAACGAGATCGACCGGCTGAAGATCGACCGCCGCTTCGTCCAGAACATCAACGAGAATGGCGACAACACCAAGATCGTGCGCGCCATCACCGAGCTGGCGCGCGGTCTCGGCATTTCGATCGTCGCCGAGGGCGCGGAAACCGAAGCCGAGCTCGATTCGCTGATGGCAATCGGCTGCGACCAGGTGCAGGGCTATTCCATCGCCTTCCCGATGCCGCAGGACAAAGCGCGCGAATGGCTGCTGGCGCGCAGCCCGAAGAAAGCCAAGCTGAAGGTGCTTCAGGGCAATTTAGCCTAGACTATTGCCCACCGGTGCCGGTCATTTGGCCGGCGCGACATTCGCCCGCAATGCCGCCAGCACCTCGGCGAACTCCGCCAGCCTGTCGTCCGGCAATCCCGCGCGCAGCCGCTTGTCGAAGATGAGAGCCGCCGCCCGCAGCTTCAGGAACATCGTTTCGCCCGCCTGCGTCAGCTCGACCAGATGAACCCGGCGGTTGTCCGGATCGCGGCGGCGCGTCAGCAAGCCTTGCGCCTCCATGGCGTTGAGATGGTGGGTGAGCGTGGCGCCCTGGATGCCGATCATGCCGGCAAGTTCGCGCTGGTTGGCAAGCTCGCTCGACTTGACCGAAAGCAAGGTCAGCCACACCGGCAGCGTGCCGCCGGCCTCGACCAAAGCGGCGTCAAAGGCCTGCGCCACCAGCTTGGAGGTGCGCGCGAGATTCATGCCGATTGGCGGACGGTCAAAGGGAGTCATGCGCCGACAGTAGAACAAGGCGCCGAGCGATGGAACGCGGCATTATACATTGACATCGAACCATTTGATACCTAACTATCATGCGTGTCGATCTACCGAGTTCGTATTATCCCGCATTCGACAGGGATCCGAGGACGGGCGGCGGGCAAGGAGGAAGCGGTCATGCAATATGTCTACATCGTCGTTATCGGCCTTCACGTCATGGCCGGTGTGTTCTGGGCCGGCACCACCATCACGCTTGCCCGCGACCCCGAGATCAGGGCGGAGCGCTTTATTGGACCGCAAATGGGCTCGGCCGGTATGGTGTTCGTGACCGGCGCCCTGCTCTGGTATTTCTTCCACGGCGCCTATTTCGGCTCGATGGAAATGGTGCTGGCGCTGGGCATCCTGGCCGCCTTCGCCGCTGCCGGCGTTCTCAGCGTCGTCGTCCGCAAGACCAGCCGGCAGCTTGCCGGCGCGGACGCCGCAACGGAAGCGGCGCTGCGCACCAAAATGGCCCGCGGCGAGCGCATCGCCGCCTGGCTTCTGGTACTCACCGTACTTTGCATGGCGACGGCCAGGATGATTTGAGCCCTGCCGCGCGTTGCCTCCCGGTTGAAAAGCATTCCGCATGGTGCGTCGCCTGGCTCTCGGCTGGTGGCGTACGCGGCGCGCAGTTCGGACGGATGTGCAAGGTGGCTCTCCGCACAGAGGTTTGGCTGCGCGCCACCCATCACTTTGATCGATCGAGTTGCGCCCGCCGGAAGGGTGAGATCGAGCTTTGGAACAAGCCGTAGGCCGGCTTGTAGGCTCAAACCCGCAAGCCGAACCTGATGCCGTCATAGATGGCGGCATGGATGTTGCGCGAGGCGACTGCATCGCCGATGCGCAACAGCACGAAGCCGCCTTCGGGATTGCGTGAAGGAAAAATATCGCCGCCGCCGACCAGCCGCTCATAGTCGACCGCGCCACCATTCTTCGACAGCGGTTTCAGCTGGAGATAGAGATCGTCGAGCGGCGCCGTGCCGTGCTCGACCACCACCTGGTCGACCCGCCTCTCGCCGCGCCAGCCGTCGGCAAAGTCGGAGGCGAGTTCGGCGACCAGCTGGTTGCCCTCGCGCCGTACCGAGCGCAGCCTGGTGTTGATGGTGATGGTGACGCCCTTCTCCTGGAAGGCGCGCATATAGGGCACGTGGTTCATGCCGCCCATTTCGGGGGCGAAGAAGCGCTCCGGCGAAACCAGCTCCAGCTTCGAACCGGCATTGGCGATCAGCTCCGCCGCGCCCATGCCCTGATGGCCGCCATTGTCGTCGAAGAGCAGCACGTTCTCCGCCGGCTTGACGCTGCCGGCCATGATGTCCCAGCTCGACGTGACGAGATTGTCGCCTGATGTCAGCGGCGGGTTCTGCGGCAGGCCGCCGGTGGCGATCACCACCACATCGGGCGACAGCGCCAGCACATCGTCCTGCTCGGCCCATGTATCGTAGCGGATCCCGACGCCGAGCCGGTCGAGTTCGGCCAGCCGCCAGTCGATGATGCCGATCAGTTCCTTGCGGCGCGGGTTCTGCGTCGCCAGCCGGACCTGGCCGCCGGCCTGACCGGAGGCTTCAAGCACCGTGACATGATGGCCACGTTCGGCCATGACGCGAGCTGCCTCGAGCCCGCCAGCGCCAGCGCCAACGACGACGACGTTCCGCCTGGGCCCTTCGGTCTTCAGGATGATATGCGGAATCTCGGCCTCGCGGCCGGTCGCGGCATTGTGGACGCACAGCGCCTCGCCGCCTTCATAGATACGATCGAGGCAATAGGTGGCGCCGACGCAAGGCCGGATCTCGTGCTCGCGGCCTTCCATGACCTTCTTGATGATGTGCGGGTCGGCGATATGGGCGCGGGTCATGCCGACCATGTCGAGCTTGCCGGTCGCGATGGCGTGGCGCGCCGTGGCGACATCGGAAATCCGCGCCGCATGGAAGGTCGGAAATTTCGTTGCCGCCCTCACCTCGCCGGCGAAATCGAGATGCGGGGAAGAGCGCATGCCGGTCACCGGGATAACCTTGGTGAGCGCCGCGTCGCTTTCGATCGAGCCGCGGATGATGTTCAGGAAATCGACCTTGCCGGAATTCGCGAGCCGTCTGGCGATCTCGACGCCCTCGGCCTTCGACAGGCCTTTGTCAAAATCCTCATCGGCGACCATACGGATGCCGACGATGAACTTTTCACCGACGGCAGCCCGCACGGCATCCAGCACCATGTCGGTGAAGCGCAGCCGGTTGTCGAGCGAACCCCCGAACTCGTCGTCGCGATGGTTTGTGGCCGGCGACCAGAAGCCGTCCATCAGATGGCCGTAGGATTCGAACTCGATGCCGTCGAGGCCGGCCGCCTGGCAGCGCTGCGCAGCGGACGCATAGTCGGCGACGATGCGCTCGATGTCCCAGTCCTCGATAGTTTTCGGGAACGCGCGGTGCGCCGGCTCACGCACCGGCGAGGCCGACAGCACCGGCAGCCAGTCTGCCTTGTTCCAGCCGGTGCGGCGACCAAGATGGGTGATCTGGATCATCACCTTGCAGTCATGCTCGTGGCAGGCGTCCGCCAGTTCGGCCAGCCACGGCACGATGCGGTCGTCATAGACATGCAGATTGCCAAAGGCGGCCGGGCTGTCGCGCGAGACGATCGCCGAGCCCGCCGTCATGGTCAGCGCCATGCCGCCCTTGGCCTTTTCGGCATGGTAGAGCCGGTAGCGCTGTTTCGGCATGCCGTCCTCTGAATAGGCCGGCTCGTGGCTGGTCGACATCACCCTGTTCTTCAGCGTCAGGTGTTTGAGCTGGTAAGGCTGGAGAAGCGGGTCGTTGCTGGTCATCATCTTCCTGCCATTCCAGTTTGTGTCGGAGCAGCGCGCGCTGCTCCAGTTCTTGTCTTGAGCATCGAATTTATCCGAAAATCGCTGCACACTTTTTGATCCGATGCTAATGAGCGCGGAAAATCCCCAGGAAAACCACGATGATCGATACCAAAACCCTCACCCAGCTCGGCGCCCACGTCGAGACGCCACAGAGCCCGGAGACCGCGGTCCTGGAGACCGTGCCGTTCCAGCGCGGCGACGGACCGCCGGCGATCGTGCGCTTCACCTGCCCGGAATTCACCTCGCTCTGCCCGGTAACCGGACAGCCGGATTTCGCTCATATCGTCATCGACTACGCACCCGATGCCACGCTCGTGGAATCGAAGTCGCTCAAACTGTTCATGACCTCGTTTCGCAACCATGGCGCTTTCCATGAAGACTGCACGGTGATGATCGGCCGCCGCATTGTGGCGGCAACGAAGCCGCTGTGGTTGCGCATAGGCGGCTATTGGTATCCGCGCGGCGGCATTCCGATCGATGTCTTCTGGCAGACCGGCGCTCCGCCCGAAGGCGCCTGGTTGCCCGACACCGGCGTTGCCCCCTATCGCGGAAGGGGCTGAAGCTATTTTGCGGACCTTTAGCGGGACAGCGCCCCCCTCTGTCCTGCCGGACATCTCCCGCACACGGGGGGAGATTGGCCGCCACATAGGCTTTCGCTAATCTCAAATCTTGCGAAGCGGGCGAGACGCTGGAACTGCTGATCTCCCCACCCGTGGGGGAGATGTCCGGCAGGACAGAGGGGGGCGCGAAGGATCGCAGGCGCTGACCCTCAATCAACATTATTCGCACTGATACTGGCTGAGCGCCCATTCACCGGTCACCGAAAGCAGATCGGATATCTTCCAGTCGCCGTCGACTTTCCTGAATTTCCATTCAAGGCGATGCGGGTTGCCGGCGACGACGAAGGCGACAATGACCTTGGCCTGGTCGCCATTGATCGCTTCGAGCGTCTTCAGGCTCTTATCGATCTCGGCCTTGTCATAGGCGCCATTGTCGAGCGCCATGTTGGGGTCGAGGCATTCGCCCTGCCCGGATTTGCGCAACGCGTCGCTCTTGTCGAGTACGGTCTTGGCCGGGTCGACGAAGTTTTTGCGCTGGGTCGGATCGAGCTCCAGTCCCACCTGATCGTAAAATGGCCGCACCACCGCCGTCGGGGATCCCGGCAGAATGGGTGCGGCCCGTGCGGCGTCGGCCGGCGGCCACCCAACCGGCGGTGTCGCCGGTTCCACCGCTGTCCCGGGTGGATTTGCGGGCGGTGCTGCGCCGGCCGGTGCCGCCACGGCCGGCGCATTGGCTGGCGGCGGGCCCAACAGGCCTTGTGCTGCGGCTGCGCTCATACCCACCGCCAGCACGCACATGGGCGACAGCACCAGGGCAAGACGCCGGAGCACGGGATCACTCCGGCGCTTTGTCGGGCATGCATTCCAGCGCGCTTAGCGTCCAGTTGCTGGTCTTGGAGGTGATGTCGGCGACCTTCCATTTGCCGTCGATTTGCTTCAGCGACCACAGCATTTCGCGTTTAGAATCATCGCCTTCCGCAAAAAGGCTGAAGGTGGCGGTGACTTCGGCCGTATCGCCATTGACGGTCTCGGCCAGCTTCAATGTCTTGGCAATCGACTTCTGGTCGAAATCCTGGGCGTCGAGGCCGGGATCGAAGTCGAGGCAGGCGACTTCGTCGGGCTTGTTCTTCGTTGCCTGGTCGTTGAGATCGAACAGCTTGGTCACCGGCTCGGTGAAGCGGTCGCGGTACTTTGCATCTCCCTCGAATTTCACCTGGGGCACATAAAAGAACTTCACGGCGTTGGAAGCCGGCCCGGCCAGCACCGTCGCTGGCAAGGCAATCGAAAAGACAGCGGCAAGCACTATCGGTTTCATGCAGGATCTCCGGAAGTTTGGCGGCAAGGCGGCAATACCAGACATCCTGCATATCGGCTTTTTTGCGGCTCATGAAGCCCCGGCTGCACCGTCTCAGCCATCCAGCCAGACGTTCTGCAGGTCCATCTCGAAGGTCTGGTGGACGCCGTAGTTTTTCACCTTCTTGTTCATGTGGCTGTAGAGCTTCTGCCAGAAGGGTTGAATGATGACGCCGGAATCCTGCAGGATCTGCTCGACATCCTTCATCACCTCACGCCGCTTCTCCACGTCGATCAGCGACAGCGCCTGCTTCAGCTTGGCGTCGAAGTCCGGGTTGGAATAGGCCGATTCATTCCAGGCCTCGCCGGTGCGATAACCAAGCGCCAGGACCTGGACGCCAAGCGGGCGCATGTACCAGATGGTCATCGAATAGGGATATTTCGTCCAGTCGTTCCAGAAGGTCGAGCCCGGCAGCACCGTGCGCTTGACCTTGATGCCGGCGTCGCGCAGTTGGCCGGCAATCGCGTCGCCGGTGTTCTTCTGCCAATCGTCCTCGACGGTGATCAGCTCGTGCTCGAAATCGGCCTGCCCAGCGTCGGCCATCAGTTTCTTGGCGCCGGCCGCGTCGCGCGTCTTCTTGGGCAGCGCGAAATATTCAGGATGGATAGGGCTGACATGGTGGTTTTCACCGACCGTCCCTCGCCCGGCATAGCCGAGTTCCAGCACCGCATTGTTGTCGACCGCCATCTGCAGCGCGTTGCGCACCCGCTGGTCGTCGTAGGGCTTGTGGGTAACGTTCGTGCGGGCAACCAGCGTGGTTGCCGTCGCAACCTCGGACTTCTCCAGCCCCATCTTATCCAGGATGTCGATGAAGTCGGCCGGCGTCTCGAAATTGAGGTCTATCTCGCCGGATTCGAAGGCGTTGATCGAAGCGTTGAAGTCGGTGCCGTAGTCGATGAACTCGACGCTGTCGAGCGGCGCTTCACCACCCCACCACTTGCCGTTTTCACGACGCTTGACCACCGCCTTCTGGCCGACATCGTAGGAGACCAGTTCGAACGGGCCCGTGCCGATCGGCTTCTTGACCGGGTCGGCGCCTTCGGCGTCGAAATTGCGGTGGACGACGAGCGCGGGATAATCGGTGAGGTTCGGGATCAGCGAAATGTCGGGCGCGCTGAGCGTCAGCTTGACCGTATTGTCGTCGACCTTGGCGATCGCGCCTTCCCTGGCCTTGCCCGACTTTTCGTCGATCAGCCCGCCGACGCGAGCGGCCATGGAGTTGCCGGCGACCTTCTTCTCGCACCAGCGGGTAACATTGAAGACCACGTCATCGGCGTTGAAAGCATCGCCATTGTTCCAGGTGATGCCCTTGCGCACATGCAACGTGTATTCCGTGGCGTCGTCATTGATGTCCCAGCTTTCGAGCAGCACTGGCTCGAAGGTGAATTCCCTGGTGTAGCGGACCAGCGGCTCCAGCCAGCAGCGCGAGATGTTGGCGAGTTCCACCCAGTCATAGGTGCGCGGATCTTTTTGGGCCTTGACCGACATCGATATGTGCAGCGTGCCGCCCTTCTTCGGCTCCTCGGCAAAAGCCTGTCCCGGCGCGGCAAGGCCGATCATGCCGTAGGCCAGCGCCGTCGATGCGCCGAACGCACTTGCCAATGCAAGAAACTCGCGCCGGTCCATACGGCCAGCACGCGTCTCTTGCGCCATCGCCTCGATGGCCGTTGGCACGCGATCGCCATTGCTTTTGAAAACTGTCATGTCTCTCTCCCTTGCGGTTCCCATCGGGTCTTCGCCCGTTATCAACTCATTCGTCGTTCTCTTAGCTAACGCTGTCGGGCAGCCTCTCTTCGCGCTGCGCGATAAAGTCCCTGAGGCCCTCGGCAATGCCCTCATCGAGTTTCGGCTCTTCATAGTCGGCCAGCATGTTGCGGGCTTTCTCGCGGCCGCGCGTGTCGTGGTCCTTCGCCCCTCCAGCCTTCCATTGTTCGTAGGAGTTGAAATCCATGATGGTGGGCATGAAGAATGCCGACTCGTAATGATCGAGCGTGTGCTGGGTGCCGAGGAAATGGCCCTGCGGCCCGACTTCGCGGATCGCCGCCATGGCCTCCTTGAAATCGTCGAACGGCAGGCCGCCGGCATATTTATACCAGCCGACAAGCTGCTCGCAGTCGGTGGCGAATTTCGAATAGCCGCAGGTCAGCCCGGCCTCCAACCAGCCGGCGGAGTGCCAGATATAATTGGCGCCGGCGAGGATGGCGGCATGCATCAGCATGTTGGATTCATAGCCGGCCTGGGCGTCGTTGAGCTTGGAGCCGACATGGAAGCCGGAGGTTCGCCAGGGCAGTTTGTATTTCCGCGCCAGCGCGCCCATCAGATACATCATCTGGGCGGCTTCCGGCGTGCCGCCCATCGGCGCGCCGGTCTTCATGTCGACCGTCACCATGAACTGGCCGTAGATTTGCGGCGAACCCGGGCGCAGCAGTTGGGTGAAAGCGACGCCGGCCAGTGCTTCGGCATTGACCTGCGCCACCGCGCCGACGGCCGAGGCCGAAGTCGATGCGCCGCACAGCGCAAAGGGAGCCAGGATCAGCGGCTGATTGCTGCGCGCATAGACCTTCATCGCGTCCAGCATGGTGGCGTCCCACACCAGCGGCGAGTTGCAGTTGGTAATCGACACCAGCACCGGGTTGTCGCGAACGAAATCTTCGCCAAAGACGATGCCCGCCATCGCCATCGTGTCTTCGGCGCGGTCTTTGGAAGTAACGATGCCCATGAACGGCTTGTCGGAATGCTTCAGCGCCGAATGGATGATGTGGAGATGCCGTTTCGGCACCGCGATCTCCATCGGCTCGCAGATGATCGAACTCGACGAATGCAGCGCCGGGGCCATGTAGGCGAGCTTGTGGAAATTGTTGAGGTCTTCAAGCGTGCCATAACGCCGGTTGTTGTCGAGGTCGCGCACGTAAGGCGCGCCATACATCGGCGCGAAGATGGAGTTCTTGCCGCCGACGCGCACGGTGCGCTCGGGATTACGCGCATTGAGGGTGAATTCGGACGGAACCTTCGCGACCAGTTCCATCAGCAGGCCGCGGTCGATGCGGACGCGTGTCTCGGACACGTCGGCGCCCGCCGCCTTCCACATGGCGATCGCCTCGTCGTCGCGGAACTCGCAACCGACCTCTTCGAGGATGGCGAGTGACTCCTGGTGGATCAGTTCCACCGCCTCGTCCGGGACCATCTGGTAGGTGGGGATCTCGCGGACCAGCGTCGGGAACGAGGTGACGGGGGCGCTCCTCAGCGCCTTGCGTCCGAGGCGACCGCCGCCGCGGCGGTGGGTTTGCTCGGTCAGTTCAGTGGCCGGTGCGTTCATGGAGCCTCCTCATTCCGTCCAACCAAGTTAGCGAGAGGAAATATGGATGTGATGCTGGAAAATCCTGATCTCTTGTATAAGCTCAGCTTATGCGTAGCCTGCGCCACCTCCTGCCCTCGGCCGGCAGCCTGATCGTCTTCGAGGCGGCGGGCCGGCTGTCGAGCTTCACCGCTGCCGGGCGCGAGCTCGGCATGACGCAGGCCGCCGTCTCTTATGCGGTGCGCGGGTTGGAGGAACAGCTTAGCGCGCAGCTGTTCCAGCGCCGCCACCGCCAGGTCGTCCTGACAGAAGCGGGCGAACGCTTCCATGCCGACGTCTCGCTCGGTCTGTCGCATATCCGCAAATCGGCCGAGGATCTGCGCCTGCAGGCGAGCGGCGGCCATGTCACGCTGGCGGCGTCGACCGCCTTCGGCTCGTTCTGGATGATGCCGCGCCTGCAGCAGTTCCGCGATGAACTGCCGGGCATCGACTTGCGCATCCAGACCGCCGACCGTGATCTCGACATCATCGCCGAGGGCATCCCGCTCGCCGTTCGCGGCGGCGAACCGCGCGACTGGGCCGATTATCATTCGCTGCCGCTGGCCGACGAGGAGATTTTTCCGGTGGTTGGCGCCAGCTATCTCGCGAAATTCGGCATGCCAAGGAGCGTCGCGGAGCTGGCGACGCATCGCCTGATCCACCTCGAGGAGCCCTACCGCGAGGCGGCTAGCTGGGACGAATGGTTCCAGTCTGCGGGCGGCAGGCTCGACAACACCGCGCGCGGCCTGCGCATCAACGATTACGGCCTCGTGATCCAGGGCGTCATGGAGGGCCAGGGCATCGCGCTCGGCTGGCGGCATCTGGCCGAACGGCTCCTGGCGTCGGGGCTGCTGGTGCCGGTGACCGACCATGTGCTGAGAACCGGCAAGGCGTTCTATGTGGTTTGGCCGAAGAACCGGGAGTTGAGCGAGAATGCGCGGAAAGTCAGGGACTGGCTGGCGGCGCAGGCTTGAAATCGGTTGCAGCGTAGTCACTATCGCGGAGTTCCTTCACACCCCCCTCTGTCCTGCCGGACATCTCCCCCGCAAGGGGGGAGATTGGCAGTTCATATGTCGCGTCACCCTTCAAGCATTGGAGATTGGCGAAAGCCGTCGTGACATCTGATCTCCCTCCTTGCGGGGGAGATGGCCGGCAGGCCAGAGGGGGGTGCTGTCCCGCTGGCGTCTCCAATGTCCGGCATTCATTGAAGCCTTCCGCACACCCTTCGAATCCGCCTATAATACCCCCATGCCCATTCGCCAGCTTTCCGAAACGATGATCAACCAGATCGCCGCCGGCGAAGTCATCGAGCGTCCGGCGAGCGTGGTGAAGGAACTGGTCGAAAACGCGCTCGACGCCGGCGCCTCCCGCGTCGAGGTCGTCACTGCCGGCGGCGGGCTGAACCTGATCCGCGTCACCGATGACGGCTCCGGTATCCCCGAACAGGAACTGGCGCTGGCCATTGCGCGCCACTGCACCTCGAAACTTGCCGACAACATTCATGATATCCGCTCGCTCGGCTTCCGTGGCGAGGCGCTGCCGTCGATCGGTTCGGTGGCGCGGCTGTCGATCCGTTCGCGCACGACCGCAGGCGACGCTGCCGCCGAGATCGCCATCGAAGGCGGCCGCGTTTCGGCGGTCAAACCGGCGGCGGCCAATCGCGGCACAACGGTCGAGGTGCGCGACCTGTTCTTTGCCACGCCGGCGCGGCTCAAATTCATGAAGGGCGAGCGGGCCGAAAGCTCGGCCACCAGCGACGTGGTCAAGCGCATCGCCATCGCCTTCCCCGCCGTGCGCTTCACGCTGGCCGGCTCGGACCGCTCGACGCTGGAATTGCCGGCGACCGATGACAGTACCGAGGGCAGCCTGCGCCGCGTCGCCCAGGTGATGGGCGCCGAGTTTCCCGACAATTCCATCGCTATCGACGCCAGCCGGGACGGCGTGCACCTGACCGGCCACGTCTCGATCCCGTCCTTCACCCGCGCCAACGCGCTGCAGCAATATGCCTATGTCAACGGCCGTCCGGTGCGCGACAAGCTGATTGCCGGCGCCATTCGCGGCGCTTTCGCCGATGTGCTGCCGCGCGACCGGCACGCGGTGACCGTGCTGTTCCTGACGCTCGATCCGGCGACCGTCGACGTCAACGTCCACCCGGCCAAGGCCGATGTGCGCTTTCGCGACCCCGGCCTGGTGCGCGGGCTGATCGTCGGCGCCATTCGCGAGGCGCTGGCCAATGCCGGCATCCGCGCCGCCACCAGCGGGGCCGCCGGGATGGTGGCGGCGTTCCGGCCGGGAGCCGCCTCCTACGCCCATGCGGGTCCTGCCAACGGTCATCGCAGTTATGACGCGGCCTACCGGGCCTCGGGCTTTTCGGGCTTTGACCGCTCGCCACAGCGGCCGCTGGATATGGGATTTGACGGCGCCGGCTTCCGCGAAAACGACCAGGCTGCATTCGACGCCGGTCCGCTCGCCAGCGCCGATGCGCGTGCCGGCTTAGCCGAGCCGGCCGAGACGCTGCTCGGCACCGCGCTGGGCGCCGCCCGCGCGCAGGTCCACGAGAACTACATCGTCGCCCAGACCAGGGATTCGCTTGTCATCGTCGACCAGCACGCGGCGCATGAGCGGCTGGTCTACGAGGCGCTGAAGAATGCCCTGCACTCGCGCGCGGTGCCCTCGCAGATGCTGCTTCTGCCGGAGATCGTCGACCTGCCGGAGGAGGACGCCGAGCGGCTGGCCATGCATTCCGAAACGCTGGCCCGGTTCGGCCTCGGCATCGAGCGTTTCGGCCCCGGTGCGGTGGCGGTGCGTGAGACGCCGTCCATGCTCGGCGAAACCAATGTCCAGCAATTGGTGCGCGACCTTGCCGATGAGATCGCCGACAACGATACCGTCGAGACGCTGAAAGAGCGGCTGGACAAGATCGCCGCCACCATGGCCTGCCATGGCTCGGTGCGCTCCGGCCGGCTGCTCAAACCCGAGGAGATGAACGCACTGCTGCGACAGATGGAGGCGACTCCCGGCTCCGGCACCTGCAACCACGGCCGCCCGACCTATATCGAACTCAAGCTCGCCGATATCGAGCGGTTGTTCGGAAGGCGGTGAGCACAAGCCAGGTCAGGCCACACGCTCAATTCACCAACAGGCGATAATCCTTGAACCTATGAGAGAAAACGTAATCCCTTGAGTAACCGGCGCCACCGCCGCGAAAATTCACGGAGATTATCTCGAAGCTTCTCCCAACCTGTTTTTGAACATTCATGTAGATGGGAGTCATCAGCATGCCGGCATCACAATCGTCGTCATCGAAAGCGATCTCCTGAACGACCTTCTTTTTCTTCTTATCGATGACCCGCAGCTTATTCATGCAGACGAGAAAGCCCGCTTTCTCGTAGACCCCGGCAAATCTGTGGGTGGCTGTCTGCGCCCAGAAGGGAATCTCGACGGTGCCGTCAACCTTCGCCTCACCGGTATCGTCGAGGCTTGCGACCTTCTTCAGCGTGATCGGGAACTTGTCCGAGCCCTTGCTCCAAGTCCCTGTTGCGCCGCTTTCGCCAAGGTCGAGAGAAAACGGACATCCGGCGGTGCCAACGGGCGTTTTCGATCCCATGACCAGCACCCGGTCGAACTCCCTGTCGTCCGCAATCTCGCAAAGGAAGACGCTGGTGCCACTGATCTTGCCGTACACCGCTATCGGGCTTTGCTTCGCGTCGTGGAAATAGCTCCCCTCGACCGTAATCCCGCTGCCGAAACTGTCATATCTCTGCAGCGATAGGTGGACGGGGTTAGGTCCGATGGAGCCTTCGTAGTTTTCGACCTGATACCAGCCCGCGGCGGCTTTCCCGGTCAGCAGCAAAACGCAAAAAAATTGCCGATATGAACAGTCTTGCCATTCCGTCCCCCAGTGAAGGCAGCGTACCATAGCTGTCCTTCCTCTGGGTGTCTGCATTCTGATGGAAGCGGTTCCCGGTTTGAGTCCGAAAACAGCTCAAATCATTTGTTTTAACGCTTTAAATTCACCACGATCACGCCGCCCAGCGCCAGTGCGCCGCCGAGGATACCAAGTAGCGTCGGCACTTCGCCCAGCCAGAAGAAGCCGATCAGGGCCGACATGGGCGAGACCAGATAGAGGAAGTTCGACGCGCGCGCTGCCGGGAGGCGCGACAGTGCGGTTGCCCATGCGGCATAGGCGATCAGGCTGGGCACGATGCCAAGAAAGATCACGGCGCCGATACCGGCCGTGTTGGCGGCCGCGGCCTGCGCAAAGCCGCTTGGCAGAAAGGGTGCCAGGCAAAGCGCGCCAAGGATCATGTTGGAGGCCGAAATGGTCAGCGGGTGATGGCGGGCAAAGAGCGGCTTCTGGACGATCGTGTTGACGGCCGAGCACAGCGCGGAGCCAAGAACCAGCAGCGCGCCGGTGTCGAAACTCAAGCCATTGCCGTCGGCCACGGCGATGATGCCGATGCCGGCGAAAGAAATCGCCGTGCCGAACCAGGCCCAGCTTGAGAAGCGCTCGCCCAGCAATGCCATTGCCATGATGGCGGTGAAGACCGGACTGACATTGATGATGAAACCGGCGGCACCCGCCGACACGGTCAGTTCGCCGAAATTGAGCATGACAGTGTAGAGCGCGACGAAGATGGCGCCGCCAAAGACCAGGCGCCACACTTCGTCGAGCCTCGGCAGCGCCGGGCGCTTGACGGCAAGAAAGATCGCCGCCGGCACCGCGGCAATGGCAAAGCGCAGCGCACCGAGTTCCAGCGGCCCGAAAGCGGCGAGGCCGGCACGGATCGCCGGAAAGGCCGAGGCCCAGCCGACCACCGTCAACGCCACGGCGATGGCCGCCGTGGTGTCCATCCGCTGTGTCGGATTCGACGTGCTAGTCGTTGCGCTCATCTGCCTGTCCTCGGGTTCCCAGAGTTGAAAGGCAGAAAGCGCCTTTTCGGCGCCGTTGACAAACGATCAAATCGAGGATCACCTGTGACTATGGATCACAGCTCAGACACAATGGTGCCGCTCGAGACCCTGCGCGCCTTCGATGCGGCGGCGCGAACGGGGAGCTTTTCGGCCGCGGCCGAGAAGCTCAACATCACCCACGGCGCCGTCAGCCGGCAGATCGCCAAGCTGGAGGACTGGCTGGGCTTGAAAGTGTTCGACCGCGGCGCGCGCGGCGTCTCGCTGACCATCGAGGGCAACCGCCTGCATCTGCGCACGGCGGAAGCCTTTGCGCTGATCTCCAGCCATTCCGACCGCTGGGTCGAGCCGCGCGGCACCGCCGTGGTGCGGCTGACCTCGATACCCTCCGTCAGCGGGCTGTGGCTGATGCCACGCATGGCGGCGCTGGAGAACAATCCCACCAAGCTGCGCATCGTCCTCGACGTCGACATCCGCCAGGCCGACCTTGCCGATGAAGGCATCGACCTGTCGGTCCGCTGCGGCCGCGGCGGCATTCCGGGCCGCATCTCGGTGAAGCTGTTCGAGGAACATGTCTTTCCCGTCGCCGCGCCCGGCCTTGCCCGCGAGATCGGCCGCGGCGACCCGGCCCGGCTGCTGAGGTTTCCACTGATCAACGATTCCGACGCCTCCGGCTGGCGTGCCTGGTTTGCCGCGCAAGGGATGGACTACCGCCCGCGCCCGCAGGATCGCCGCTTCGAGGACTACAATCTCGTGCTCGACGCCGCAGCTTACGGGCTCGGCATCGCGCTGGCGCGGCCACCGCTGACCGGACACCAGTTGGAGGCAGGCCGCATCGTCGCCGTCGACGAGCGCAGGGCGCTGAACCCGGTGTCGTACTGGCTCGACCGGCCGCTGGGGCGGCCACGCACGGCTGCCGCCGAACTTTCACGCCGTATCGCTGTCGAGGCGGGGCTGGCGATGGACAAGATGGAAGCATTCCTCGAAGCCGAGCGATAGCGGCGATCGTTCGGTGCTCAGCCAAGCACCAGCAAGGCGAGCCCGACAATGGCAACGGCCAGAAACCCGGCAGCCAGCGCCATCAGGCCGACACGCATCTGCTGCCGGCCTTCGGGCTGGACCGTGTCATTCGACCCAGACATCGCCTGCCCCCGCTTCGCCGCCGCGTCGGTGGCGGAGGCGCGGCGCGGCGGCGAAACCCCCGGTGCGAGAAGCGCAAACCAGGGCAGTCCTGCCGGCTTTGCGGCAGCGCCATCATCGGCCCTGGCCGGCGGCACCGGCAGACCGCGCTGTGCATCGTCGTTGGCTGGCGTCGCCTTGCCTGTCGCAGCCGTTGTCGGCCCGAAATCGTCGGGCGCCGCGTCACCCGGTTCGGCAAGGGCCAGATAGGCCTGCAGGATCTCGGCTGAACCCGTCTGCTGCCCCTTTGCGGTGGCTGCGGACAACAGCGCCTGCAGCGCCGGCGCCGCTGCCGGCTGCAAAGGCGCACCGGATGGCGTCGGCGGCTGCACCAGCGCCTTTATAAGTGCTGCTTTCGCCGGATCGGCCTTCGCCGACGGCACCGCTGCCAATATCATGGCCTCGCGCAGCAGCGCAGTCAGGCGGGCGGATGAAATGTCCATGCCGGTCCCATAAGAATGGTTTGGAGCCGACAATAGCGCCTCAGCATTGCGTCAAGCTTGACCTTGCCGGCAATTTATGGCGATGAAATCAGCATGAACTCTGGCACCACCCCATGATGAACCGCTTCGAAGGCCCTGGCGGCAAGGAAGCCCGGATCCGCTATCTCGACGGCGACTTCCAGGTCACCAGCCCCGGCGCATTCGTGCGCTGCGCTGTGACCGGCGAGAGCATTCCGCTGGACGAGCTCAAATATTGGAGCGTCGCCAGGCAGGAGCCCTATGTCAGCGCCGCCGCCTCGCTGCGCCGCGAGATCGAGATGCATCCGGACCTGCGCAGCCGGGGTTAAAGGCGCGCACAGAGCCGTTGGTCGCGTTCCTTCACACCCCCCTCTGTCCTGCCGGACATCTCCCCCGCAACGGGGGAGATTGGATGATCATCTTTGCTTTCGCCAAATCACCAGCGTTGCAGAATGAGCGCCATTGGCAAAGCTGCTGATCTCCCTCCTTGCGGGGGAGATGGCCGGCAGGCCAGAGGGGGGTGCTGTCCGCCAGCATCTCCGCGTGACGCTGCACGCCCTACCCTCGCAGCTTGCGCTGTCTCCAGGCATCCAGCGTCTCGTCGATGATGCGCTCCGGCACAGTGTCGAGTTCGAACGTGGCGTCGATCTCCAGCACGGCGAGTTCAGCGAGGAAATCGGCCGGGGCAGCGCCGTGGCGCAGCCGGGCGGCGTCCTTGGCGGTGGTGACGAGGCCCAGTCCATCGCGGCGCGCGGTTGCCGCCAGTTCCGCGAGTTCATCAGGGGCATAGAAGTGATGGTCCGGAAACGACCGGCTCAGCGCCACTTCCGCACCGGTGCCGCGCAGCGTGTCGAAGAATTTTTCGGGGTGGCCGATGCCGGCAAAGGCGAGGAACCGCCGGCCGGCGAACCGCTCCTTGGCCGCGGGCTCGGCATGCGCCTCGAAGATCGGCCGGCCGGCGCGCGCCGCTTGGCGCACGACCTGGTCGGCGGCAGCGCCCTCGCCCATCTTCAACAGCCCGTCGGTGAACACCAACTGATCGACGATGTTGGCTCTCAGCGGACCGCCCGGAATGACCCGGCCGTTGCCGATGCCGTAACGGGCGTCGACGACGACCAGCGCATAATCGATATGGATGCGTGCGCTCTGAAAACCGTCATCCATGATCAGGAAATCGCAGCCATGGGCTTCCATGAGCAGCTTGGCGCCGGCAGCGCGGTTGGGGCTCACCGCAACCGGCGCGTGCTCGGCCAAAAGCAGCGGCTCGTCGCCGACATGCTTTGCAGCGTCGTGACTGGCATCGACGACATGCGCCTGCGCGAACGAGCCGCCATGGCCGCGCGACAGGAATCCGGGATTGAGCTGCATGCGCCGGGCCTGCTTGGCCAGCGCGATGGCGATCGGCGTCTTGCCGCTGCCGCCGACGGTGAAGTTGCCGACGCAAAGCACTGGCGCGTCGATCTTTTCACGTATCGCCCGATGCATATGGCGGCCGGCGACCATGCCATAGACCGCTGATAGCGGCGACAGCGCAAAGACCCGCCAGTCCGGCGCTTCCCACCAGAAAGGTGGTGCTTCCGACGCCACCTATCGCCCGTCGGCGCCCTTCAGGCGCGACTTGACGATCAATGGCTGGATATAAGGCTCGAGCGACTTCAGCGTGTGCGCCAGCGCACCGCGCATCTGGTCGACTGTGGCGGCACCGGCCGCCATCATCTCATGGCGCGCAACTTCATTGCTCAGCAGGAAATTGACGGCGCCGGCCAGCATGTCGCGGTCGCGCACCAGCTTGGCGCCGCCACTGTCGAGCAGGCGCTGATAGGCCTCGCGAAAATTCTGGACGTTGCGGCCGGCCAGCACAGCGGTGTCGAGCATGGCCGGCTCCAGCGGATTCTGGCCGCCTTCCGAGGTCAGCGAGCGGCCGACAAAGGCGATTTCCGTCAGCCGGAGATAAAGCCCCATCTCGCCGATCGTATCGCCAAGGAGGATATCGGTGTCGGCGGTGATCCGGTCGCCCTTGCTGCGCCGCGCCAGCTTCAGGCCCATGCCGGAAATCTGTGCGGCCAGCGCTTCGGCGCGGTCGGGATGGCGCGGGACGATAATCGTCAGCAGGCCATGGTGGCGCTTGTAGAGCGTGGCGTGGACTTCCGCCGCGACCACCTCCTCGCCGTCATGGGTCGAAATTGCCGCCCAGGTCGGGCGGCCGGCGATCTGGCGCTTCAGCGTCGCCAGCGCCCGTTCGTCGACCGGCGGCGGCAAGGTGTCGACCTTGAGGTTGCCGGACACGGTGACCGGCCGGGCGCCAAGCGCGCGAAACCGTTCGCCGTCGACATCCGACTGGGCAACGACATGTGCAAGGTTCTCGAACAGCGCCTCGGCGATGTTGGCGCGCTTCTTCCAGGATTTGAACGAACGGTCGGAGAGCCGGCCGTTGACCAGCACCTGCGGCACGTGGCGGGCGCCGAGCTCGAGGATCGTCATCGGCCATATCTCGGATTCGGCGATGATAGCCAGGTCCGGCCGCCAGTGATCGAGAAAGCGGCTGACGGCCGGCTTGAGGTCGAGCGGAACATATTGGTGGATGATGCGGTCGCCCAGCCGTTCGTCGGCAACCTGCGCCGAGGTCACTGTTCCCGTCGTCAGCACGATGTTGACACCGTAGTCGAGGATGCTTTGCACCAGCGGCACGACCGCAAGGGTCTCGCCGACGCTTGCCGCATGGATCCAGATCACCGGCCCTTCGGGGCGCGGCCGCCCGGCAACGCCGTAGCGCTCACGGCTGCGGCTGCGGTCTTCCTTGCCCTGCGATGTGCGCCAGGCGACATAGGGACCCATCAGCGGATAGGCGGCTGCACCGGCAAGGCGGTAGGCCGCCAGGAAGGCGCGCGCCCAGCCGACGCTCATGGCCTGCCGTCCACGAGCCGATAGGCCTCGGCGGTTGCGGCATTGAGCGCGGCCGTGACTTCCTGGCGCTTGCGCTCCATTTCGGCCTCGTCGGCATTGGCCGGCACGAAAACCGGCGTTCCGATGACGATCGAGGAGCGGCCGAACGGCAGGTTGATGGTGGTCTTGTCCCAGCTCCTTTCCAGCACCTTGCGGCGGCTGGTGGCGATGGCGGCAGGCATGATCGGCCGGCCGGAAAGGCGTGCCAGCAGAACGATACCAAGCCCCGCGTCGCGCGGCGTGCCGTGGGGAATGTCGGCGATCATGGCGACGTTCTTGCCGGCGACGAGTGACTTTTTCAGGGCGATGAGCGCCTTGGCGCCGCCCTTGTCGAGATGCTTCGTGCTTTCACGCCCGCCGGAGCCGCGCACCGCCTCGATGCCGAATTTTTCGATCATCAGCGCGTTGAGTTCGGCGTCGGCGCTGCGCGAGACCATGGCGACCAGCGGCCGTCCCTTGGGATAATAGGCTGGGGTCAGCAGATGCTGGCCATGCCAGAGCGCGATGATGCCGGGTTCGAATTCGGCGTAGTCGCCGCCTGAAAATTTAGCCGAGCCTTCGACCACGCGGTTGGTCAGGCGCACCAGGCGGACGAACTGGGCGAGCAGGCTGACGATCATGCTCTTGACGATTCGCGACTGCGCCAACGGCTCGCGGATCTTGCGCCAGAATGTCTTCGAACTGCCGCCGCGTCTTCTTCGGACCGCGGCGCCGGTGGGCTGCCCTTTCACCGCTTCATGCTCCATCGCTGTCAACCGGCGGCCTTGCTTTCAGGGTCGAGCAGCCGGTGCAGATGGACGACGAAATAGCGCATATGGGCATTGTCCACGCTGGCTTGCGCCTTGGCCTTCCACGCGGTGTGCGCGGTTTGATAGTCCGGATAAACGCCAACGATGTCGAGCGCGTCGAGATCGCGGAACTCGGTGCCTCCCAGCTTCTTCAGCTCGCCGCCGAACACCAGGTGCAAAAGCTGTTTCTTTCCGTCTTCCGCGGCCATTTCGGTCCTTCACATATTGTGAGTTTGCGACAGGTCTAGCCCAAAGCTGCCGACTTTGGAACCTTCGATCACGCTTCCGTATCGGCAATGACGCCGGCAAGCACGGTCAGCAACTGCCCGCTGCCGGCGACCAGCGCGCCGTGACGGATGATCTCCCCGGCATAAAGCGGCGCGCGGCCATGGCCGTCGAGCACGGCGCCGCCAGCCTCGCGCAAGATGAGATCGGCGGCGGCGATATCCCAGTCATGCGCGTTGGGCTTGACGAAGGTTGCGTCGAGCGTGCCG
Organism: Mesorhizobium sp. LNJC394B00; assembly: GCF_000502555.1. Lineage (NCBI taxonomy): Bacteria > Pseudomonadati > Pseudomonadota > Alphaproteobacteria > Hyphomicrobiales > Phyllobacteriaceae > Mesorhizobium > Mesorhizobium sp. LNJC394B00. The sequence continues at coordinate 82,139 of NZ_AYWH01000007.1, read as the reverse complement.
TTGGCGACCATCGCCAGCCGGTAGGCGAGCGAGGGGATGTGCGCCGCCCGCCGCACCCGGCCCTGCCATTGCGGCGGCATCAGGTCGATCAACTGCTTCAGCCCGCCGATCTCGACCGTCTTACCCAGGCCGCGCACGGCAATCGGCTTGCCGTTGCAGAAAGCTCCATGGCCAGGCAACGCCCAATAGGTTTCGCCCTTGGCCGGACATTCGAGCACACCGGTGAGCGTGCGGCCGTTCTCGACCACCGCGACGCTGACGCACCACGAGCGCAGACCTTCGAGGAAGCCGCGGGTGCCGTCTATGGGGTCGACGACAAAGGTGCGCCGCGCCAGAAGCCGCGCCGGATCGTCAGTCGTTTCCTCTGATAGCCAGCCATAGTCCGGCCGCGCCGCAAGCAGGGTCTCGCGCAGATAGGCGTCCGCCGCGTGGTCGGCTTCGCTGACCGGCGAGGTGCCGCCCTTCATCCACACTTGCGGGTTCTTGCCGAAATAGCGCATGGCGATCGCGCCCGCCTCGCGGGCGGCGTCGCGCAGCAGATCGAGGTCGTCCGAGGCCCCGGCCGATATGACCGGGTCACGCTCCGGCAAGGGTCATTCCTTCGATCAGCAGCGTCGGTGCGGCGGTGCCGAAATCGCGGTCAAGATCGCTCGCCGGCACCATGTTGAGGAACATCGTCTTCAAATTGGAGGCGATGGTCACCTCGGCCACCGGATAGGCAAGCTCACCATTGTCGATCCAGAAGCCGGATGCGCCACGGCTGTATTCGCCCGTCACCATGTCGACGCCCTGGCCGAACACTTCGGCGACATAAAAGCCGGATTTCAGCGACCTGATCAGGTCTTCCGGCGTCCTGTCGCCCGGCTCGATGGCGAGATTGGTCGAAGACGGCGATACCGACGAGCCGCTGCGCGCGCCGCGTCCGTTGGTGGTCAGCCCCAATTCCCGCGCGGCGGACGTCGACAGGAACCAGTGCTTCAGCACGCCGTTCTCGACCATCAACAGCTTTTCGCCCTCGACGCCTTCGCCGTCGAACGGGCGCGAGGCCTGGCCGCGACGCCGTAGCGGCTCGTCGGTGACGGTGATGGCAGCCGACGCAACCTGCTTGCCCATCATCTCGCGCAAGAAACTGGTCTTGCGCGCCACCGAAGCGCCGTTGATGGCGCCGGCGAGATGGCCGGCAATGCCGCGCGCGACGCGCGGATCGAACACAACGTTGACCGGACCGGTCGCCGCCTTGCGGGCGCCGAGGCGGCGCACGGCGCGCTCGCCGGCCTTGCGGCCGATCAGCTCCGGCGCGTCGAGATCGGAAAAATGCTGGTTCGAGGAGTATTCGTAGTCGCGCTCCATGCCGGTGCCTTCGCCCGCAATAACGCTGGCCGAACGCGAAAAGCGCGATGCGACATAGTGGCCGACGAAGCCGTTCGACGTGGCCAGCACCAGCCCGCCAAGACCGGCGCTGGCGCCGCTGCCGGCCGAATTGGTGACGCCCTTGACTGCAAGGGCCGCTTCCTCGGCGGCAAGGGCCGCTTCCTTCAACTGATCGGCCGAAACCTCGGTGGCGTCGAACAGATCGAGGTCGCGCACCTTGCCGACCAGCAAAGCCGGATCGGCGAGACCCTGATAGGGGTCCTCGGGCGAGACTTTGGCCATGGCCACGGCGCGCTCAGCCAGCGCCTTGGGGTCCGATGCCGCCGTCGCCGAGACGCTCGCCACCCGGTTGCCGACGAAGACGCGCAGCGAGACATCGTCGCCCTCGGACGCTTCGGTGTTCTCGACCTTTCCCAGCCGCACCGACACGCCGATCGAGCGGCCGCGCACGGCAACCGCGTCGGCGGCGTCGGCGCCGGCCCGCTTGGCAGCCTCGACCAGTGCCGCGACGCGGTCGGTCAATTTCGCTGCCTCTGATGTATCGGTCATGCGCGTGGTCCTGGCTGAAGCCGCGCCGGGCGGTAGCGGCTGCTGCACCATCTATTGTCCCAATGCGGCTTGTGCAATGGCGCACGGGCAATTGTCCCGCTGCGGCATAGCGCCCAAGCGGCCCGCAAAGCCATCCGCGGCGGCGCCACAGACGCGCGGCTTGACCGGTTTGTGAGTTTAACCGAGGCCGATTTCCGTCAAGGAGTGGCGACCGGCGTCCAGATCACGTCATCGATCCTCGTCGCGCCCGTTGCCAGCATCACCAGCCGGTCGAAGCCAAGCGCCGAGCCGCTGGCTTGCGGCATGATGGCGAGGGCGGCGAGAAAATCCTCATCCAGCGGATAGCGCTCGCCATAGACGCGCTCCTTCTCGTCCATCTCGGCGGCAAAGCGCCGGCGCTGCTCGGCCGGATCGGTCAGTTCGCCAAAAGCATTGGCGAGCTCGACGCCGCAGCAATAGAGCTCGAAGCGCTCGGCCACGCGCTGGTCCTCCGCGCTCGGCCGGGCCAAGGCGGCCTCGGAGATCGGATAGCCATAGAGGATTGTGGCCCGCCCCTGCCCCAGCATCGGTTCGACCTTTTCCACCATCACGCGGCTGAACAAATCGGCCCAGTTGTCATCGTCGGCCGTGCGCAGGCCGGCCTTGACCAGAGCATCATGAAGTGCGGCGCGGTCTGTGCCGCCATCGGCAGAAACGGTGGCAAGAAGATCGATGCCGGCGTAACGCGCAAAAGCTTCCGCCACGCTCACGCGTTCCGGCTCGGCAAACGGATCGGCCTCGCGGCCGCGAAAGCGGAAGGTTTTGGCGCCGGCCCGCTCAGCCGCGAGCTTCAGCAGTTCGGCGCAATCAGCCATCAGGCTCTCATAGGTTTCGCCGACTCGGTACCATTCGAGCATGGTGAACTCCGGGTGATGCAAAGGACCGCGCTCGCGGTTGCGCCAGACGGCGCCCAGGCTGAAGATGCGCCGTTCGCCGGCGGCAAGCAGCTTCTTGCAGGCGAATTCCGGTGAGGTGTGGAGGTAAAGCGGCCGGCGCGCACCGTCGGCGCCGATAGCCTCGGTGGCAAAGGCGGAGAGATGCGCCTCATTGCCCGGTGATATCTGCAGCGCCGCCGTCTCGACCTCGATGAAGTCGCGCTCGCCAAACCAGCTGCGCATTGCGGCAGCTATGGCGTTACGCGCCATCAGCCGCGGCCGGCGGTCGGCGTGAACATCCGGCGTCCACCAGGGCGAAGCGCCAGTCATGGGTTTGCCGGGCAACGGAATTGCTGACAGGGCTGGCGGTTCGGGCCAAGATGCGCTACGGCGACGGCTCTCGCAGCCGATTTGCGCCGAACGATCGTTTCAGGCCAACGAAGTCTAGGATTGAAAACCGTGGTGAAGGTCATCGCCAGTTCGCTCCGTAAAGGCAATGTCGTCGACAAGGACGGCAAGCTTTACGTGATCCTCTTTGCCGAAAACATCCACCCTGGCAAGGGTACGCCGGTCACCCAGCTCGACATGCGCCGCATCTCCGACGGGGTGAAGGTTTCGGAGCGCTACCGCACCACCGAGCAGGTCGAGCGCGCCTATGTCGAGGAGCGCGAGCACACCTTCCTCTACGCCGACGCCGAGGGGTATCACTTCATGAACCCGGAAAGCTACGACCAGGTCGCGGTGCCGGAAAGCGTGGTCGGCGACATGGCGCCCTACCTGCTCGAAGGCATGGCGGTGCAGATTTCGCAGTTCAACGGCATCGCCATAGCCCTGGTGCTGCCGCAGCGCGCTACTTTCGAAGTGGTCGAGACGGAGCCGACGACCAAAGGCCAGACGGCGTCCTCGTCATACAAGCCGGCCGTGCTTTCCAACGGCGTGCGCACGCTGGTGCCGCCGCACATCGCGCCGGGTACCCGCGTGGTGGTGATGACGGCCGATGGCGCTTATGTGGAGCGGGCGAAGGACTGAGGCGCGAGCGCCTCCGTCCTGGTTGATCCGTTGCATTGCCTTCTGCGGCCGCTGGCTCGATAGTCCTGCCGATGTGGCAGACCTTTGTGACCTACTGGCCTCTAATCCTTGTGATCATTCCGATGCTGATGGCCGCCATCGGCATCGTCCACGCAATCATGACCAAGGAAGACGTGCGCGCCGCCACCGGCTGGGTCGGCGTGATGATCTTGTCGCCGTTCCTTGGCGCGATTATCTATGCCATTGCCGGCATCAACCGCATCCGCCGCGCCACGATCAGCGCCATGCGGCCCGTCGCCGGTGAAGCCGAGACAGCCAAACACGACCACGACATTGCGCTCGAAACACTCATCTCAGCCGAATTCGGCCAGCGCTTTGCCGGCCTGAAGACGCTAGGCGACAGGGTGGCGCGGCGCGGCCTGCTTTCGGGAAATGCAATCACCATCCTGAGGACCGGCGACGAAGCCTACGCGGCAATGTGCGGGGCGATCGACGGCGCACGGCGCAGCATCCTGCTCGAGACCTACATCTTCGACAATGACGAGATCGGACGACGTTTTGTCGGATCGCTGGCCGGAGCGGTCCGGCGCGGTGTGACGGTTCGCGTGCTGATCGATGCGGTGGGCGTGCGCTATTCCGTGCCCAGCATTCTTGGGACACTCCGGGAAGCCGGCGTCACCGTCGATCTGTTCAACGGCAACATCGTCATGGGCCTGAGACTTCCCTACGCGAATTTGAGGACGCACAGGAAAATCCTGATCGTCGACGGTGTGGTGGCGTTCACGGGAGGCATGAACATCCGCAAGGGATTCTCGGCCGAATTCGCCGGCAGCGCCAGTTCGGCGGATACGCATTTCCAGGTCACGGGGCCCGTCGTGGCCGACCTGTTCGCGGTTGCCGCCGAAGACTGGCGTTTTGCCGGCAACGAGGCCCTCAAGGACGAGGTCTGGCACGTGGAAAAGCCCTCGCCGCCTCCCGGTCAGCCGATCCTGGTGCGGGCGGTAGCGTCGGGGCCGGACGCCAGCATCGAAACCAACCACAAATTGCTGACGGGGGCATTTTCCGTCGCCCGCAAATCGATCCGCATCATGTCGCCCTATTTCCTGCCGGACCGGGAATTTGTCAGCGCGCTGGTCACGGCTGCCCGGCGCGGCGTCGAGATCGACATCGTCGTGCCCGCGGTCAACAATCTCTTCCTGGTCGGCCGCGCCATGACGGCGCAGTACGACCAGGTGCTGAAGCACTATTGCCGCGTCTGGCGTCATGAAGGGTCATTCGACCATTCGAAGCTGTTGTCGGTCGATGGCGTCTGGGCCTATGTCGGCTCTTCCAACCTCGACGCCCGGTCGCTGCGGCTGAATTTCGAAATCGACCTGGAGGTGCTGGATACCGGCTTTGCCGCCGAGATCGAAGGGCGCATCGGAGCGGCAATCGCTTCCGCCAAACCCGTCACACTCGCAACCTTGAAAGCGCGGCCATTTCTCATCCGGGTTTTTGACCGGTTGTTATGGCTGGGATCGCCCTATCTCTAATGCATACCGCCTCGAAGTGGTCCCGGTTGTGAGAGAACGATATGCATAGAACAAAGAATCAGGACATCGAATAGCAGGCCTATGGACATAAACGGACGCAGCCTTCCTGAAACCGTGCTCCTGTCGATCCGCGGCAGGAAAGCGCGCAAGGCGAACGCGACGCCGCGCAAGCACATTGAAGGGGCCCAGATGGTGGTCGCCTCCTACAACGTCCACAAATGCATCGGCACCGACCGCAGGTTCGACCCCGAACGGACCGCTCGCGTCATCCGCGAGATCGGCCCCGACGTCATCGCGCTGCAGGAGGCCGACAACCGCTTCGGCGATCGCGCCGGGCTGCTCGACCTTGCCCGGATCGAACACGAAACAGGGCTTGTGCCGGTGCCGGTTTCCGGAAGCGGCAAGGGCCATGGCTGGCGCGGCAACGTGCTTTTGTTCAAGCGCGGCACCGTGCGCGACGTCCATCAGATCAAGCTTCCGGGACTGGAGCCCCGCGGCGCGCTGGTTGCCGAGATCGACCTCGACGAAACGCGCACTCTGCGCGTCATCGCCGCGCATCTCGGCCTGTTGCGCCGCTCGCGTTCGGAGCAGGCCCGCGTCGTGCTCGACATCATGAGCAACCAGGATGAAAGGCCGACCCTGCTGCTCGGCGACCTCAACGAATGGCGGCTGGGCAACCGCTCGGCGCTCAAGACGCTGCACGCCACCTTTGGTTTCACGCCGGCGGCGGTGCCGACTTTTCCCTCAGGCCTGCCGGTGCTGGCGCTCGACCGGATCATGGCCAACCGGCACGGCATGGTCTCGTCGGTGGAAGCCCATGATACGCCGCTGTCGCGGGTTGCGTCGGATCATTTGCCGCTGACGGCGTTTGTCAGCCTCTAACTCATCCGTCCCGCAGCCAGACCAGCATCTCTCCGGGTTCGCGGTTGTCCCAGGCAAAGTACGGGACAGCGGTGATTTTCGTTTCGCTCACCGCCGGCGGATCGGTGCGATAGAGCCCGGTTTCCCAGTTTTCCTGGACTTCCTTGCTGGCAAGTGCCGAAAGCGTGACGATGCCGCCGAGCAGGTTCGGCTCGGCATGCGCCTCGATTTTTGCCGTTCGCGGCAGAGCGATCCGATGCAACTGGCCGGCATTGTCGGTCTCCTCGACGCAATAGATCAGCGGACCGCGCGCAAGTGCGACGCGGCCGATGTCCTGACGCACCTCCGGATTGGCGAACAGACGGGCGATCGACATTTCGAGATCGAGTTCGACCCGGTCGCCCTGGCGCCACTCGCGCCGGATCGCGGCATAGCCGTCGCTGGTGATGCCGTCCAGATCGACCGCGGCGCCGTTGACCTTGAGCGCCGCCTTGCCGCACCAGGAGGGGACGCGCAGGTGCAAGGTGAACTCGACCGGCGCGTCGGCTTCGATCCGGATAGAGACCGCGCCATCCCAAGGATAATTGCTGGTCTGAATCAGACTGACCGCCCGGTTCGATATGTCGAAGCGCGCGGTGCTGTCGCCGTAGAGATGAACGGCCAGCGCATCATCCGACAGGGAGTAGAAATAGCTGCCGATGGAGGCGACCATGCGGCCGATATTGGGCGGGCAACAGGGGCAGCGATGCCATTTCCAGCGATTGTGCCTGCCCCGGCTCTCCAACGGGTTCTCGTAGAAGAACAGCGAGCCGTCGAGCGACAGGCCGGAGATCGAGCCGTTGTAGAGTGCCCGCTCCATCATGTCGGCGTAGCGGGCGTTGGGACCCATGCCGAGCATGCGGCTGGCCCAGAACACGAGGCCGACCGAGGCACAGGTCTCGGCATAGGCGGTTTCGTTGGGCAGGTCGTAGTCGCTGGTAAAGCCCTCATTGTGCGCCGATGGCCCGAGGCCGCCGGTGATATAGAGGTTTTTGGTGGTGAGATCGTTCCACAGACGGTCGAGCGCTACCCTGAGCGTGTCGTCGCCATATTCGGTGGCGATGTCGGCCATGCCGGAATAGAGGTACATCGCCCTGACCGCATGGCCGACGACCTTGTCCTGCTCGCGCACCGGCTTGTGCGACTGGTTGTACTCATAAGTCTTGAAATGATAGGCCTTCGGGTCGGCGCCGCGCGCACGCGCCTCCTCGTCGAAATAATGCGGCTGTTGCCCGCGCTGGTCGATGAAATACCTGGCCAGGTCCATGTATTTCTGCTCGCCGGTCGCCCGCGCCAGCTTGACCAGCGCCAGCTCGATCTCCTCATGGCCGCAATAGCCCTTCTTCTTGCCCGGCTCCGGGCCGAAGGTGTCGGCGATATGGTCGACATAGCGGCACATGATATCCAGCAGCTTGCGCTTGCCGGTGGCCTGGTAGTAGGCGACCGCGCCTTCGATCAGATGGCCGGCGCAATAGAGCTCGTGGCAATCGCGCAGATTGGTCCAGCGCTTGCCGGGCTGGATGCGCTGGTACCAGCTGGAGAGATAACCGTCTTCCTGCTGCAGTCTGCCGTAGAGGTCGATGACGGCATCGATCTTCGTCTCGAGTGCCGCGTTCTTGCGCCGGTAGAGCGAATAGGCCGCGGTTTCGATGGTCTTGCCCCAATCGGAGTCCCAGAACATCTGCGTCGTCACCGTCGAGCCGGTGAAGCCGGGGCTGGCAGCCTCGTCGGGCGACGGCGAATGGAACGGAATGACGACGCCCGGCGAGGGCCGGTCCGGGTCGATCTGCTCCAGCATGCGCGCCTCGACGCAGCGCTCGTAGAGGATGTCGGCGGTGCGCGACGCCACGGCATCGACACGGTCGCCCCAGAAGCCGCGGACATCGACCTGCGGCACCGGCAGTGGGCGGAAGGCGAGTTTGCCGGGCTTGGCGGATGGTTGAACGGTCATCGTGTCACTCCGTTGGATATTGGTCATTTCACGGCGGGTCATTTCACCGCGCCGGCCATCAGGCCGCGGATGTAGAAGCGCTGCAGCAACAGGAAGAGCACCAGGCACGGCACCATCATCACGGTGACGCCGGCCTGCACGGCGCCCCAGTCGATGGCGCCGAAGCGGCCCGACTGCAGCGCCGTCATCATGATCGGCAGCGTGAATTTGGACTGGTCGGTCATCAGCACGAGTGCGGCCAGGAATTCGTTCCAGGCGCCGAGGAAGGCGAACAGCGCGATGGTGACGATGCCCGGCCAGACCAGCGGCAGCATCACCTTCAGCAGCATGGTGACGTTGTTGGCTCCATCCATGCGCGCGGCTTCCTCGATCTCGCGCGGCACCGCGTCGAAGGCGTTGCGCATCATGAAGATCGAGAACGGCAGTTGCAGCGTGGTGTAGACCAGGACCAGCCCGGTCAGCGTGTTGTGCAGGCCGACCTTGGTCAGCACCAGGAAGATCGGCGTCAGGATCGACTGGAACGGGATCATGATCGTCGACAGGATGACGATGAAGAGCACATCCTTCATGGGAAAGCGGAAGCGCGAAAAGCCGTAGCCGGCGAGCACGCTGACGATCACCGACAGGACCACCGTCATGGAGGCGACGTAGAGGCTGTTTTGCGCCGGCAGCCAGAGGCCGTCGCCAAAGGTGTCGAGCGTGCGGTAGTTCTCGACCGAGAAGCCTGTCGTCGGCCATGGCGGCAGCGGCGGCTGGCGCGCCTCCTGCGCCGGCTTGAAGGTCGACAGCACGGCCCAGACGATCGGCGCGATGAACAGCACTGAGGCGATCATGCCGGTCGAATGCTCGGCGATCCTGAGCCAGAGGCGGCTGCTGCGGCTTCTTGCCTGCGCCATCAGTCGATGCCCTCCGGCTTGCGCAGCAGCCACAGCTGAACCAGGCTGAGCGCCACCAATATGGCCAGCAGGATCATCGACAAAGCGGCGCCATAGCCGAGCTTGAACGAGACGAAGGACTGGTTGAAGATCCAGTAGACGGCGGTCAGCGTCTGGTTGCGCGGGCCGCCGCGCAGGATGATGTAGAACTGGTCGAAGGCGAGGATCGAGCCGGCGATCGACAGGATCAGCGCCAGCGCCAGCGTGCGGCGCATCAGCGGCAGGGTGATGGCGCGAAAGCGCGCGAACGGCCCTGCCCCGTCGATCATCGCGGCTTCCTGCAGATCGGTCGGGATCGACTGCAGGCCGGTCATCAGGATGATCATGGTGAAGCCCGCCACCTTCCAGACGACCATGGCGATGATCGACCAGAAGGCCGGCTGGAAGGTCGCCAGCAGGTTGAACTTCTTCGCGGTCAGGCCGAGGTCGTAGGCGGCAGGGCTGAACAGGCCGGAATCGACATTGAGCAGCCACGACCACAGCAGGCTGGCCGAGGCGAAGCCGACGACCGCCGGCATGAAGAAGGATGTCCGGTAAAAGCCGGTCAGCCGCCTGGGCTTTTCGATGAACAGCGCCAGCGGAAAGGCGACGGCGAAGATCACGATGGTGACGATCACGGTGTAGTAGGCGGTGAAGCTCAGCGCGTTCCAGAAACGGTTGTCGCGCAGGATCGCCCGGTAATTGTCGAAACCGATGTAAAAATGCTCGCCCATCAGCGGCCAGTTGTGCAGCGACATCCAGGCCGTCATGCCGAGCGGGATGATGAAGAATACGACGACCAGCGCCACGGCCGGCGCGACATAGAGCAGGCCGATCCACTGCCGGCGGCCGGCACCGACCAGTTTCCTGGCGCGTGGCGGGGTGGTGGTGGTGATGGTCATTTACCCTCCCCCTTGTGGGGAGGGTAAGGAGCGCCGGCCGCCCGTCCAGGGAGACGGACCGGGCGGCCGGATCAGGACCCGCGACGGCAAGGGCGTTGCACCGCCCTCGCCGCCGGCCAGTCCTTATTTCTGCGCCTGGTCGATGATCGACTGCATGGTCTCTTGTGCATTGGCGATGGCGCCATCGACGTCGTCGCCGAAGACGACCTCGTTGATCATCTGCGTCCACGGGCCGTTGGCCGAGTTGATCAGGTCGTTGAACACCACGGAATAGGGTGTGCGGCCCTTGGCCATGGCTTCGGCGGCGATCTGGTAGCGCGGATCGAGATCTTTCAGCGCCTCCTTGGCGATGTCGCCGCGCACCGGCAGGCTGCCGTATTTGGCCAGGATGGTCTGGCCTTCGAGCGAATAGGCGAAGTCGAGAAACTCCTTCACCACGGCGAGCTTCTTGGTGCCCTTGGTGACGACGAAATTGTCGCCGCCGGCAAACGAAGACCAGCCGCTGTCCTTGCCCGGCAGGAAGGTGACGCCATAATCGATATCCGGATACTGCGTGTTGAGCGCGCCGATGGCGAAGGCGCCGGACGGTGAAATGCCGATATTGCCGGTGGCGAAGGCGGCAAAGAAGTTGGCGCCGGTGTCGGTCTGCGCGCCGGCCGGCACCAGATCCTTCTTGACCATCGAGCGGTAGAGGTCGATGGCGCCGCGCAGCTGCGGGCTGTCCAGCGTCGCCTTCGAGCCGTCCTCGGAGAGGATGTCGCCGCCCGAGGCCCACACCAGCGGCGTGAAGGTGAAGATATTGCAGCCGCCGCAATTGCCGGAGAAATAAAAGCCCTTGATGTCGCCGCCAAGCGCATTGACCTTCTCGGCATCGGCCTCGATCTCGGCCCAGTTGGCCGGCCCCTTGTCGGGATCGAGACCCGCCTGCTTGAACAATTTCTTGTTCCAGATCAGCACCGAGGCATCGGCCGAGAACGGCAGCCCGTAAATGTGGTCCTTGTAGGTGCCGGTCTTGACATGCGCCGGCGACAGGCTGGCGAAATAAGGCAGCGATTTCGCCCAATCGGTGATGTCCTCGAGCTGGCCGGCGGCGGCAAAGGACGGCGTGTAGATCAGGTCGAGCGACAGCGCGTCGGGCGCCGTGCCGCCGGCGGCGGCGGCGCCATATTTCGGGATGATCTCGGCATTGGGAATGATGTCGAGCTTAACCTGGTTCTCATGGCCCTTGTTGAAGGCATCGACGATGCGCGGCATGAAGTTCGAGCCGTCGGCGCGAACCCAGATGTTGGCGGTGTCGGCGGCCATTGCAGGCAAGGCAATGATGCTCGCGGCGAGCGCGAACCCGGTAATCATGGTCTTCATGGTTTTCCTCCTCATGGTTTTCTTCTCCTCCCTGTTGCGCCGCAGATCGCGCCGCGCGTTCTCCTAGCCGCCCAATGGACGGCCGCATGACTGACGCACCACCAGCCGGCACGGCAGTTTTCGAATGCCCGGCGCGGCGGGTTGGCCGCCGACGAGCGAAAGCAGTGTGAGGCCGGCCTCGCGGCCGAGCGCTGCCAGGTTCATGTCGACCGAGGACAGCGGCGGGCGGGTCGCCTCGGCCACGATCTCCCAATTGTCGAAGCCGATGACGCCGACATCATCAGGCACGCCTAAGCCGCGCTCGCGCAGCGCATCGATGACGCCGCGCGCGATCTGGTCGTTGCCGCAGAACACCGCATCGGGTTTCTCTCCCTTCTTGTTGAAGAGCGTTGGGCCGTCGAACAGCTTTCCGACGGCGTCGTGCCCCCAGGCTTCCGACCACGAGCCGAGCAAGGGCTCTGTCACCGGCAGGCCGTGCTCGGCCAGCACATCGCGAAAAGCCTGTGCCCGCTCATTCACCACGGCAAAACTGGCGGGACCGCTGACATGGGCGATGCGGCGCCGCCCGAGGCGGCAAAAATGCTCGACCGCCAGCCGCGCTCCGCCGGCATCGTCGGAGACGAAGGCGACGGCGCCGGGATCGGGCTGGCTGAAGGCGTAGATCACGGGCACGCCGAGATTGGCGAGGTCGACCGGCAAATGGCGGTCGATGCGCTTGCCGCTGGCGATGATGCCGTCGATGCGCTTGTCCAGCATCGCCTCGACATGCAGCTGCGCCAGCCGCGGGTCGTCCTCGACATTGCACATGAACACCGAGACACCGGCATCGACCAGCGCGTCCGAAATGCCCGACATGACCGGCAGTGAAAAGCGGCCATAGGTATCGTTGGTCAACAGGCCGACGGTGAAGGAGCGCCGCCGCAGCAGGCTCTGCGCCAGGCTGTTGGGGCGAAAGCCGAGCCGCTGCGCCGTCTCGCGAATGCGCTGCCGCGTCTCGGCGGTCATCCGCCCCTGCCCGTTCAGCGCCTTGGAGGCCGTGGCCACACTGACGCCAGCCATCGCCGCGACTTCACGCAGGGTGACGGGTTGCTTGGCGGGTGCTGGCGAGGTGTCGGAGGGCATTGGTCGGGTGTCGGTCCTCAATCTGGGAAAAGGTTTTCTCTTACTGGGCTGTGGTGTGTCGATGTGGGTGGGTGGTGGATGCTGCGAGGTTTTGGGAAAACGTTTTCTCAGCGAGATTAGGATGAGAATTTAGAGATGGCAAGGGGGTGGCGGGGTGGCGAATCGATCAACATGGTTGTTCTGACCGTTTTGCGCTAGAAGCGGTCATTGACGAGCAGTATTCTGAAGTCGCCTTTGGGCCGTTTCCGGAAATGGCGGCTTAGGCCAAGCCGTGCAAAAGTAGATTTTGCCATCACGCTATAGGACGGCGTCGAGTGCCCTTGACTTCGAGGCCACGACCCCGTCACGGTCGCGGAAGGCTTCCAACGGATTAGATGATGACGCTAGACATTCGCGGAAGCCTGAAGAACACCAAGCTCAGCTCCAACCGGTACGTGGTAGTAGAGGAGTTGATCTCGAATTCGATTGACGCCTTCCTGATTCGACGGAGCATTGATCCCACCGACGCAAGTCTTCGAGTTACTCTATCCGTCAATCTCTTCGCGACTGACCTGCTGAAGCAAGAGATCGACCTTTCCATTTCCTGCACGGACAATGGCTGCGGCATGGGGGACGAGCAAACGAACGCATTCCTCACAAAGGATACGTCCTACAAGGACGATCTCGCGATCGCGGGGATCGGAAAATGCAAGGGATCAGGTCGAATCCAGTTTTTCCATCACTTCGCGAGCGTCGGCATTAGGAGCACCTACCGCGAAGGCGAGCGCGTGCTTCAGCGGACGCTTCTTCCCACGGACGGGCGGAAGAAGCTCGAACTCGACAACTTCGCGATTGCGGAGGGTGTCATCAACGACATTGGCACCACGATTACCCTGTCTGGATTGAAGTTTTCGACGCGCGAGCGCGTCTACGCAATCGACACGATTACTAGCACCTTCTCTGCGGCAAACATTAGGCGACACATCCTCATGGCCTTCCTGCAGAGACTGGTGAGCCTGAAGACTGAATTGGGCGACTTCGAGATGGTCTTCAGGACCACCTCCCCCGACGGCGTCGAGGAGACGGAAACTCTGCGCGCACGCGACCTGCCCCCCGTTTCGAATGTCCGCGCGGTGGAGGTAGAGGAGTGCGACCCACGGACCGGCCAGGCGCTGGGGCGCTCCGAAAGCTTTCAGCTTTCCCATTACAAACTGGACGCGGCGCAGTATGACCTTCCACGAAACGCCATCTCACTCTGCGCGAAATCATCACCGGCCAAGGACATCACGTCGCGCTATCTCCGGACCAAGACCGAGCAGAACAGCGCAGTGAGCGGGTTTCACCACATCGTCCTCATTGAAGGTGCGCTGCTAGACCGGCGCGTGAACGAGCAGCGTGACGACTTCGAAGGCATTCCCGAAGAGCTTCCCACGGAGGACATGTTCACCAACGAAACCGTGTCCTACGCCGCGCTATACGAACAGATCGACCCGATTATCGACCAATTCGTCACGCCTAAGGGCTGGAGCCGCGACGATGTCATCGCTCATGCAGCAGAAAAGTTCGGCGTGTCGCCACCGATGCTGACCGACACCGACACGCGGGTGGTCTATGGCGACACAGCCAAGTCCGTCGCGGAGCGCGTCCTGAAGAAGTATCAGGACCGCATCATCGCCGACACGGCGGAGATCTTTGACCTGAAGGACGAGATCGCACGGGCCGAACCTCACTCAGCTGACTTCCGCCAGAAGGTCCACGAGTTGTCGTGGCGCTACACTTCGTCGCTCAAGACCTTCGACATGGCCAATTTGTCCCAGCTCGTGGTTCGTCGCGCGGCAATCGTCGAAATCTTGTCGCTTGCCTGCGACAAGAGGCTCGACGTGCAAACCGGAGTTGTGGGGCGGCGCGAGGACGAGCGCATCATTCACAGCATCTTCTTTCCTATGAGGAAGGACAGCAGCGAGGTGTCAGACCACGATATCTGGCTGCTGAGCGAAGAATACCAATACTACGACTACATTGCCTCGGATAAACTGCTTTCGCAGATCGAGTGGTCCGATGCCGAAAAACTTTTCGAGGATGGCATAGACGAGGATTTCGAGCGGATACTGACGGAGAGGACTGACGCAAATGGAGCGCTGCGGCCGGACATCGCGATCTTTAGCAAAGAGGGCTCGGCGATCATCGTCGAGTTCAAGGCGCCGGGAGTCAGCATGGACGAGCATATCGGTGATCTATCCGAGTATGCTCATCTCTTAGCTGCGAAGTCGAAGGGTCGGCTGAAGAAATTCTACGGCTACCTCATAGGCGACACTGTCAACCGACTTAGGATGACCGGCTACACCCGATTTCCGACCGGCAAAGGCTATTTCCGGTCCAGCCCTTTACAAGACCCGGAAAACGATCGGGTTCTCGGCGAGCTTTACGAGGAGATGCTGTTTTTCGAGGATGTGGTTGATCGCGCTCGCAAGCGGATCAGCGTCTACAAAGACCGGCTCAACATCGACCTCACGAAACGCTGACTGGCGAGGAACGGCCGATTGAGGCACATACCCTGCCGGCAGCCCTGTGGGCCGGAGGCCGAATGGCAGTTTCGGGCACTGAATTCTAAAGAAGAGACTTTTTTCAGGACGGCGCGCATGGCAATCAAACCTCGTCGACATTGCCGCCTCTAACAATCACGAGCGGGCAGTGCCCGGCCGGTGAACGTCAAACCCGTACGGGAACTTAAGCGTGTCCAGGCCCTTCATCGGCTTGTTGTAGACGATCTTTAGCAAGCGCTTAGGCACAAGCATCTGCCCGACGAGATCGTCCTCAAAGCGTTCGCGATCGCACCTCCGATAAACTAGGTTGTCATCATCATCATCATCGACATCGAATACATCGTCTTCTCTTAGAAGATAGTTCCTGCCACCGACAAAAACTCCGGTCACCTGCGCCTGGCTATCAACATGAACATCGACGGTGACCTTCTGGCTCTTCCCTGGTAGAGCGAAGTAGTCACGCGCGTGGGATGAAAGAGCGCCGGCGATAAAGTCGAAGCTGTCTTTAAACTCCGGAAATTGCTCCAATTCGAACGCCTCGCTGAAATAGTTCGCCTTGGGCCGCCTGCGGAGTTCGCCATCGGAATCGAAAAAAATTTCAAACAAGATACCATCGAGCAAGGCCTTGCGCTTTGCTGCCTTCATTCCTCTCGTACGGTCTCGGAAGTTTCGAACCCAATCTACTGCCGCATTCGCTGATCCGCTGGCAGCTTGCAAAATGTTGCGACCGAGGACGAACAGGCTATCAGCGCTAGCACCATCAAGCTGGTCCACTTTGACGGCCTCAAGGGCAGGATTCTGTGTGTACCAGTTTTGGCTCTTAAGAGCGCGAACGACCCTATGCGAGCGCTTGCTTTCATCGAGCACAAACGTGCTGTCCTTAATAGCGCTGGCGCTATAGTTTTCGATGCTAGCTGCGGCGCTAAGGTTGAAATAGAACTCGCCAGCCAAAGAGGTGTGCTCCCACGAGATTTGCTTCTGTTTGGTGGCGGCTCCCAACGTATTGCGCACACGTTTGAACATGGCTTCGACGGGCAAATCCGGTTCCTCGATGTGCTTAAGCAAGGCACCGGTGTAGCGACCATTCCGACCGACGCCGTCGCCGGATAGCTGACCTGGCGAAGTTGCGAACGCGACCAAGGTTCCGCGCGGCGCATAGACCGGAGCCAATCCCCGCGAGGAGCTACGCCATTTTCGCTCGAAAGGATTCTCCCGACATGCGTCAAGGATGACAATGCTAGTCCGAGTGGCACCGCCTTTGGGCTCCATACGACTCAGCACCTCGTTCAGCGAGAGAGCTCCGCTTTCGATATCCGTCTTGTCGTCGGCTTCGGTATCCTTTGCGATTAGGTAGTTAACCCCATCGACCTCTACACCATGGCCCGCAAAGAAGAAGACGGACACCGCTCCGCCGTTATCCGAAACCTTTTCGAACGCCTTGATCGCTTTCTTCATTTCTTTGTAGGTGGCATTTAGTAACTTGGTGACACTGAACCCGCCATTGGCGAGCACTTCAGCAATATCATCGGCATCGTTGGTTGGGTTCTTCAGGTTATTGCCGTCATCGTATTTGGCGTTTCCTACAACGAGTGCATTCAGTCTTGGCATAGGCGCGCCCCTGATTTTTCCGATCCCCGGCGGGGACCAGCACAAAGCGTGTGCCTTATAGTGCTATGCACCTGAAAGCTAAAGTCTGTTTGCAAGACCACCCGAATGCTTTCGGGTTGGTTGCAAGGGTGCCAGGCGGCGCCTTGTCGGCGAAGCCTCCGCCAAGGCGCCAAATGAAAGGCGCTCATCAGCAAATACATCGGCACCATGCCGCTGAGTGGCCAAGCGCCCTGCCCGTTCATGCAGAGCACATCGCCCTTGAAAACACAGGTCAGCAGCGCTATCAGCGCGAAAGTCGGCGCTACCGCCAGAGGACAGCATCGCCAGTGCCGTCCGCATGAGCCCTCCCCCGCAAGGGCCAACAAGCGGCCGGCCAGCATCCCCCCAGACACACTCCAGAAACAAAATTCAACAGTTCGGAAAAACCGGCGAAAAGATCGGGTGGCATAAGCTTCCCGNCAGACACACTCCAGAAACAAAATTCAACAGTTCGGAAAAACCGGCGAAAAGATCGGGTGGCATAAGCTTCCCGGTCGGGATTCCGGTTCTTCCTTTTTGGAAGCCCTCCACCAACAAAATCGCAGCGGCGGCGCAGCGCCTGCTCCAGCGGCGGCATGAACAGCCGGGCAATGCCCAGGTAGAACCTGCCAATTACCAAGCTCAGCTTCATGATCCAAACAGTCTCGGGTCAGATGCGATGGCGGAGCGCGTCGATGATCACCGCCATCGCAGGGGAGAGCTGTCGCCTGCTCGGATAGTAGAGGTGATAGCCCGCAAATGGCGGGCTCCAGTCGTCGAGCACGAGCCTGAGGCGTCCGTCGGCGATGTGGTGGCTGACGAGGTTTTCCGGGACATAGGCGATCCCGAAACCGCTTGTCGCAGCCTCGATCATGGGAATGGACGAGTTGAAGGTGAGCTGGCCTTCCACCCGCACACGAAGGTCGCGGCCATCCCTGGCGAATTCCCAGGCATACAATCCGCCGAACGTCGCCTGCCGCATATTGATGCAGTCGTGATCGACCAGGTCCTGGGGCGCGGTCGGAACCGGATGGCGGGAAAAGTAGTCCGGCGAAGCCACGGCCACGAGCCTCCAATCCGGCCCGATGCGCACTGCGATCATATCCCTGTCGATGCTCTCGCCAAGCCGCACGCCTGCGTCGAAGCGCTCCTCCACAATGTTCTTCATGCCGTTGTCGCTGTAGAGCTCGACGCGCACGTCGGGATTGTCGTTGAGCAAGGGCTCGAGCTTCGGCCAGACGGTCGTCTGGAGCGCATGGTCGGACAGGGTGATGCGGACCGTTCCGGAGGGCTTGTCGCGAAACGCCACCAGGCTTGCAAGGTCGGATTCGATTTCCTCGAAGCGGGGAACGAGAGATTGGAATAGTCGCTCGCCGGCCTCGGTCGGAGAGACGCTCCGCGTCGTACGCGTCAGCAGGCGGACGCCAAGGCGAGCTTCAAGCTCCTTGATTGTCGAACTCAGGGTCGACTGCGAGGTTCCGAGCTTTGCCGCCGCCCTGGTGAAACTGCGCTCCCTGGCGACCGCCACGAACCAGAGCAGATCCTTCATGCCGTCGCGCTGCATAGGGCACCTCCCGCCGGACATTCATATCATGAGCAGATAAGTCCATGCGGATTACTTAGTCTACTTAAATGGGTTCCCCTGCAATATCTTCTGGCAGCGACGGCGGCTGATCCGTCCGGCCGCTTTGCCAGGATGCCAATCATGGAAACCACATACGACACAAGGCTTGTTGAAAACCGCGCCGCATGGGGCGCGGTGTTGTCGATGGCGCTGTGTGTTTTCGTGCTCATCGCGTCGGAATTCATGCCGATCAGCCTGCTGTCGCCGCTAGCGGCCGATCTCGGCATCACCGAGGGCCGCGCGGGACAGGCGATCTCGATTTCGGGCGCTTTCGCCGTGGTGACCAGCCTGCTGGTCGCCGGCCTCACGCGCCACATCGACCGCCGACTGGTCGTGACCGGCTTCACCCTCCTCCTCATCGTGTCCGGTCTGGCTGTCACCTTCGCGCCGAACTACGCGTTGCTCATGGTCGGCCGGGCGCTGCTCGGCATCGCGATCGGCGGGTTCTGGTCGATGTCGACCGCGATCGTCATGCGCCTCGTGCCGCAAGACATGGTTCCGAAGGGTCTCGCCATGCTGAACGCCGGCAATGCCATTGCGGCCACCATCGCGGCGCCGCTGGGCAGTTTTCTTGGCGCCTATGTCGGCTGGCGCGGCGCTTTCTTCCTCGTCGTGCCGTTTGGCCTCCTGGCGCTGGCCTGGCAGTGGACAAGCCTGCCGGCGCTGCCGCCGCGCCGCAGGAATCGTGCCGGCAATCCGCTGGCGCTGCTCGGCCGTCTTCCTGTCGCTACCGGCATGGCGTCGATCATGATGCTGTTCATGGGCCAGTTCGCGCTCTTCACCTATCTGCGGCCCTTCCTCGAGAACGTCACGCGGCTCGACATCGCCGCCCTCTCGGCGGTCCTGCTGGCGATGGGGCTGGCCGGGGTGCTCGGCACATGGTGCGTCGGCCGGCTTTTGCGCACGCGTCTGTTCAGCATTCTCACCGTCATCCCGCTGGTCATGGCTGCGCTGGCCGCTGCGCTCATCGCCCTCGGTGCACTCCCGGGTCCCACAGCGCTGCTGCTCGTTGCCTGGGGCTTCTTCGGCATGGCCGCGCCGGTCGGTTGGGGCACGTGGCTCAGCCGAACATTGCCGAACGACGCGGAGGCCGGCGGCGGGTTGCAGGTAGCCGTCATCCAGTTCGCCATCACCGGCGGCGCCGCGATCGGCGGCACGCTGTTCGATACGGTGGGCTGGTGGGGACCGTTCACTCTGGGCGCGGTGCTGCTCTGCGGATCGGCGGTCGCCGCCCTTGCCGCAGCGCATATGGCCCGGAGGTCTTTGCCGTGACGAACGAACATGCGCCGCTCAGCCGCCGGACATTGCTCGGCGCCGCGCTCGCGGCGGCGGCCCTGCCTCGCACAGCCGCCGGCCAGGAAGGCCAATCTCCCGTCAGCCAGGAGCCCACCGACATGAAGATCAGGATGGTTTTCAACGGCCGCACCATGACCGCCACGCTCTACGACAATCCGTCGGCGCACGACTTCTTCTCCATGCTGCCGCTCGACCTCGAAATCGAGGACTACGCCCATAACGAGAAGATCGCCTATCTGCCGCGCAAGCTGACCGAGGAGGGAAGCGGTCCGTTCGCCGACGAGCAGCCCTATGACCTGTGCTATTTCATGCCGTGGGGCAACCTGGCCATGTTCTACGCCGACTACCGCCATCCGGGGCTGATCAGGCTTGGCCGCTTCGACGAGGGCGAGCAGGCCCTGCACATTCGCGGCAAATTCCCGCTTCGCATCGAACGCATTTGAGGACGCAAAGGAGATCACCATGGACATTCTTCGCGCCGGCACCAGGCCTTCCGGCAAGGGACCGCCTGACTGGTTCACCGGAACGGTGCGGATCGATCCGCTCTTCAATCCCTTCGACGCCGAGCGGGTTCAAGGCGCACAGGTGACCTTCGAGCCCGGCGCCCGCACCGCCTGGCACACGCATCCGCTCGGCCAGACGCTGATCGTCGTCTCCGGCCTCGGTCGCGTGCAGCGCGAAGGTGGCCCGGTCGAGGAAATCCATCCGGGCGATGTCGTCTGGTTCGCTCCCGGCGAAAAGCACTGGCACGGCGCGTCGCCTCGGACCGCCATGACCCACATCGCCCTCCAGGAGGTCAAGGACGGCAAGGTCGTGGACTGGCTGGAACATGTCAGCGACGCCGACTACGGCGGCTGATCTTCTCCCCTCGGAAGGAACCAACATGCTTGCAACCGTTCTTCACAAACCGGGCGACATACGCTGCGAGGAAATCGCCGATCCGAAAATCATGCGGCCGACGGACGCCATCATCAAGCTGTCGGCAAGCTGCATCTGCGGCTCGGACCTGTGGCCCTATCGCGGGCTGCAGCCGGTCGCCGGGCCGATGCATATGGGCCACGAATATTGCGGCATCGTCGTCGAGGTCGGCGCAGAGGTGCGCACGGTCCGCCCCGGCCAGTTCGTCGTCGGGTCATTCTGCCTCTCGGACAATACCTGCCCGCATTGCCGCTTCGGCTTCCAGTCGTCTTGCGTGCAGCGCGAGTTCATGTCGGGCGCGAAGGCGCCTTACGCTCGCGTACCCTTGGCCGATGGCACACTGGTCGCCACCGCCGAGGTGCCGCCGGCCGACCTCATCCCTGACCTGCTGGCGGTGTCCGATGTGCTCGGCACCGGCTGGTATGCGGCCGACGCAGCCGAGGTCCGCGAAGGATCGACGGTGGTGGTGGTCGGCGACGGTGCGGTCGGCCTGATGGGCGTGCTTGCGGCCAAGGAGATGGGCGCCGAGCGCATCATCGCCATGAGCCGGCACGCCAGCCGCCAAAAACTCGCCCGCGAGTTCGGCGCCACCGACATCGTCGCTGAGCGCGGCGAGGAAGGCGTGGCCCTCATCAAGGAACTCACCAAGGGCGTCGGCGCGGACTCCGTGCTGGAATGCGTCGGCACGGGAGAATCCTTCGACCAGGCGCTGGCCTGCTCCCGCCCCGGCGGCACCATCGGCTATGTCGGCGTGCCGCACGGCGTGAACTTCGACGGCCAAAAACTATTCTTCGGCCAGAAACGCATGCTGGGCGGCCCGGCGCCGGTGCGCCGCTTCCTGCCCGACCTGATGGACCGTGTGCTGCAAGGTCGGATCAAGCCCGGCAAGGTCTTCGACCTCAAGCTGCCGTTGGCCGAGGTCGCTGAAGGCTATCGCGCCATGGACGAGCGTCGCGCCATCAAGGTCATGCTTTCGGTGTGAGCAGCAATCGGGCGGACGGCCTGTGCGCACCCAAAACTCAGAAGAGGAACAACGACATATGACTATGAGATTAAAGATTGCCGCCCTTGCGCTTGCCCTTTCGGTCGCCACGCCGGCTCTCTCGCAAGAATCCGCGATCATCGGCGCATGGCGCATGATTTCGCTCGAGGCCGGGGCAGAGGGAAACCTCAAGCCCGTGCCATATTTCGGCCAGGTCATCTTCACCGAGGCCGGCACCCTCTCGGTGCAGGCGCAGAACCCCGACCCCAAGGCGCCGGACACGCCTTACACGGCGAATGGCTACGAAGCCTATTACGGGCCGGTCGCCATCAACGACCAGGACAAGACCTTCGTCATCACGATCGAGTCCTCCCTGGTCCGCAACCTTGTCGGCAAGAGCATGAAACGCAAATTCGAGGTCTCGGACAACAAACTGGTCCTCACTCCTGACAACCCGGCCGAAGGCTGGCGCGTGACCTACGAACGCTACTGATCCGAACAGTTGGATTACCGATTGACCAAAATGGCGCGGATATCAGACCGAAATGGCGTCATGGCGGAACTGGCGCCGATCATGGCGGCTGTCTTCGCCGGCTTCCTGCTGATCGGCCTGGCGCTACCCGTCCTGCCGCTGCATCTTCACCAGCAGCTCGGCTTCGGCCCCTTCGCAGTCGGGCTGGTGACGGGCAGCCAGTTCGTCGCCTCGATGCTGTCGCGCATCGGGGCTGGAAACTATGCCGATGGACGCGGCGGCAAGCGCGCCGTCGTCGTCGGCCTCATTGCCGCTGCCCTTGCCGGGCTACTTTACCTCGGCTCGCTGGTATTGCTCGACCGGCCGGTAGCGTCCGCATCGGCCCTGTTCGCCGGACGGGCGGTACTGGGCGCGTCCGAGAGCTTCATCATCACCGGCGGCGTCGCCTGGGGCCTCTCCGTTGCGGGCGGACAGAACTCAGGAAAAGTCATAGCCTGGGTGGGCACGGCGATGTTTGCGGCGCTCGCGCTAGGGGCGCCGGCCGGATCTGCGCTTTATGCAGCGAGCGGTTTCACCGCGATCGCGCTCGCGACAATCGTCCTGCCGCTGGCGACGCTGCTTGCCATCCTGCCGATGCGCGGCACCAGCGCCGTCGCGGGCAGCGGGCCGCAATCATGGAGGAGCGTGGCGAAAGCGGTCTGGCTTCCTGGCGTCGGAGCTGCTTTCAGCAGCCTCGGCTATGGTGCTATTCTGGGCTTCGGCGCCCTGCTCTTCGCCGAGCGGGGCTGGCAGCCGGTATGGCTTCCGTTCACGGCCTATGCCGCGTCGCTGATCGTGGCAAGGCTGTGCTTCGGCCACCTGCCCGACAGGCTTGGGGGCGCACGCGTCGCTGTGATCTTCGTCGCGGTCGAGGCGGCAGGGCTGATGCTGATCTGGCTTGCGACCGGGCCTGTTGTCGCCGCGATCGGAGCGGGCCTGACTGGCCTCGGCTACTCGCTGGTCTATCCCGGCCTCGGCGCCGAGGCCGTAAGCCGTCTTCCGTCGCGCAGCCGCGGCCTGGCCATGGGACTCTACACCGTCTTCCTCGACGTGGCGCTCGGCTTCGGCAGTCCGGCGCTCGGCCTGGTCGCTGCGTCGACCGGGCTGCAATTCGTCTTCTTCGCCGTCGCGGCGGCGACGCTTCCGGCGTTGGGCATCGCTCTGCTGCTGGGTCGCCGTAGCGCTCCATTATAGACAGCTCGCCGGCGCCGTCCGCATGAGGTTCGCTCATAGTCTCTTTCCGGGTCGCCACTGAGGCTGAACCCCTGCCCCGCAAGGGTCAACGAGGCCCGGCAAATCCCCGCCCAGACACACTCCAGAAACAAAATTCAACAGTTCGGAAAAACCGGCGAAAAGATCGGGTGGCATAAGCTTCNGCCCAGACACACTCCAGAAACAAAATTCAACAGTTCGGAAAAACCGGCGAAAAGATCGGGTGGCATAAGCTTCCCCGTCGGGATTCCGGGCACTTCCTTTTTGGAAGCCCTCCACCAACAAAATCGCAGCGGCGGCGCAGTGCCTGCTCCAGCGGCGGCATGAACAGCCGGGCGATGCCCGGCGAGGACGAGAAAGTATGGACATGGACTACGATATCGCCGAACTGGACAGCGACGCGGCAATGCCGATCGGCGGCCTGCCAGGCATCGATGCGCTGGCACGGATCGCTCGCGGCCCGACAAGGGACGGCCAGGTCCTGACGGGCGCCGACTTTGCCCTGCAGCCGGGTGAGCGGCTCGATACGGTGTTCGAGCAGCTCGCCGTGACATTCGCCACGTTGCCGGCGGTGATCTCCGACGGGCGCGTGTGGACCTATCAGGAGCTGAACAGCCGCGCCAACCAGTTCGCCCGCATGCTGATCAAGCACGGCGTGCGGCCGGGCCACCGGGTCGGGCTCATTCTCGACCGGTCGGCGGAGACCTATGTGGCGTTGCTGGCGGTGATGAAGGCGGGGGCTGCCTTCGTGCCGCTGGCCACCGCGTTTCCGCAGGAGCGGATGGCGCTGATCATCGAAGACGCCGGCGTCAGCATGATCGTCACCATCGCCGCCTATGCGTCGCGCGCCGGTCAACTGCCCGTTCCCCATGTACTGATCGACAGCGCCGCCGCCGACATCTCCACACAGTCGCCCGCGCCGCTGAAGCAGCAGGCGAACGACGACATCTGCTACATCCTCTATACCTCGGGCACCACCGGCAAGCCCAAGGGCGTGGTCATCACGCACCAGAGTTTCGTCAATTTCATACACGTCGCCGCCGCCTCCTATGGCTACCGGCCGGGCGACCGGGTCTATCAGGGCATGACCATTGCCTTCGACTTTTCCTCCGAAGAGATCTGGGTGCCGTTCGTCGCCGGCGCGACGGTGGTGCCGGCACCTGGCCAGATGCCGCTGGTGGGCGAGGAACTGGCGGATTTCCTGCGCCTCCATGACATCACCTGCATGGCCTGCAGCCCGACATTGTTGTCATCGATGACATCGGATGTGCCCAGCCTGCGCACGCTTTTGGTGGGCGGCGAGGCCTGCCCCCACAATCTGGTGGTGCGCTGGTCGAAGCCGGGCCGGCAGATCCTCAACACCTACGGGCCGACCGAGGCGACCGTCACCGCAACGATGGGGGCGCTGACGCCGGACCGTCCCGTCACAATCGGCGCGCCGTTGCCGACTTACTCGATCGTCATTCTCGACGCTTCGCTGCCGCAACTTGCCGAGCCCGGTGAACTGGGCGAGATCGGCATTGCCGGCATCGGGCTCGCCGTCGGTTATCTGAACAGGCCGGACCTGACCGACCAGAAATTCATCGCCGATTTCGTCGGCCTGCCGAACAACCCGTCGCAGCGCATCTACCGCACCGGCGATCTTGGCCGGATCAACGATAGCGGCGAGATCGAGTATGCCGGGCGCATCGACACGCAGGTGAAGATTCGCGGATATCGCATCGAGCTCGGCGAGATCGAGGCGGTGCTGCTCGACCAGCCCGAGATCGCGCAGGCCGCCGTCACCACCTGGGAGATCGAGCCCGGCCGCGTCGAACTGGTTGCCTATTACGCGCTTAAAACCGGCGTAGCGGCGATTTCCCGAGGAGATCTCGCCCAGACGATGAAGCGGCGGCTGCCGGACTATATGGTGCCCGCCTATCTGGAGGAGCTGCCCGCCATCCCGATGACCGTCTCCAACAAGGTAGACCTGCGCCAACTGCCGAAGCCGACGAGCGTCCGGCTTTCGGCCGATCGCACGATGGTGCCGCCCGGCAATGAGGACGAGCGATTCCTGGCGGAAGCGCTGGCAACGGTGCTGAAATTCGACGCGGTGTCGGTCGAGGACCACTTCTTCGACGATCTCGGAGCCAATTCCTTGCTGATGGCGCATTTCTGCGCGCGCGTGCGCACCAGGAAGGAATGGGCGACGACGTCGATGCGCGACATCTATCTCTATCCTACAGTGGCGCGCCTGGCGCTGCATCTGGGCGTGGAGATGACGACGGCCACCAACGAGCCGGTCCTCACCCGCCGGGCCTCGAATTTCGCCTACTGGACCTGCGGCGCGGCGCAGCTTTCGTTCTACGGCCTCTACAGCTACGTGGCGCTCTGGGCGATCAATGACGGCCTCAACTGGATGTATGACGCGCTCGACGATCCGCTGCAGCTCTATATCCGGTGCGTGGCGCTTTCGGCGGCCGTGTTCTTCGGCATGTCGGGCTTTGCCGTCATTGCGAAATGGGTGCTCATCGGCCGCTGGAAGGCCGAGGCGTTTCCGATCTGGGGCGTGCGCTACTTCCGCTTCTGGGTGGTCAAGACGTTGATCCGCACCGCACCCGTCGTGCTGTTCCGCGGTAGCCCGCTCTACAGCCTCTATCTGCAGCTGCTCGGCACCAAGCTGGGCAAAAACGCCGTCATCGAATCGAAGTCCGTGCCCGTCTGCACGGATCTTATTTCCATCGGCGCCAACACCATCCTGCGCAAGGAATCGATGATCCTCGGCTTCAGGGCCCAGTCCGGTTATATCCACACCGGGCCGCTGACCATCGGCCGCGATGCCTTCGTTGGCGTCGGCTCCACGCTCGACATCGACACCAGGATCGGCAACGGCGCCCAGCTCGGCCATTCGTCCTCGCTGCATCGCGGGCAAAGCATTCCCGACGGCGAGCACTGGCATGGATCGCCGGCGGTGCCGACCACGGCGGACTATTGCAAGGTGCGCAATGTCAATCCTTACCAGGTCCGGCGCTTCCTCTATGAAGCGCTGCAGCTGATCGGCCTGTTTGGCCTCGTCACCCCGCTGCCGCTCCTGTTCCACAGCTACTGGGAATATGTCGGCGACGACTATCAGGAGACGATCGGCCTTGTCGCAATCGGCACCACGGTCACGCTTTTCGGCTATATCGCGGCGGCTTTCCTGGCAGCGACGCTGGTGCCGCGCCTGACCAGCCTCATCTTGAAGCCGGGCCGCACCTACACGCTTTACGGTTTCCGCTACTGGCTGCAGACCGTCGCCGAATTCGCCAGCAATTCCCGCGTGCTCGGGCTCCTGGCCGGCGACAGCTCGGCCATCGTGCACTACATGCGCGCCATCGGCTGGAACCTCAACAGAGTGGTGCAGACCGGCTCCAATTTCGGCTCCAACCAGCAGCACGAAAATCCGCTTCTGTGCGAGATCGGCACCGAGACCATGGTCTCGGACGGGCTGTTCATGATCAACATGCACAAGTCCGCCTCGGCCTTCAGGCTCGAGCCGACGCGCATCGGCGAACGCAACTATCTCGGCAACAACATCTATTATCCCCCGGACGGCCGCACCGGCGACAACGTGCTGCTCGGCACCAAGGTGATGATCCCCATCGATGGGCCGGTGCGCGAGAATGTCGGCCTTCTCGGTTCGCCTGCGTTTGAAATCCCGCGCATGGTGAACCGCGACAAGGAGCTTATCGCCGGCGTCGACGAGGCCGACCGGCGCCGGCGCATCCCGCACAAGAACCGCCACAACCTGGTGACCATTCTTCTGTTCCTGGCAACGCAATGGGTCATGCTGTTCGTCACGCTGGCGATCTGGGACCGGGCGCTGAACTACTATACGGAATGGGCGGAGGTCGCCCTGTTCGCCGCTGTGCTTTTGACCTCGGCGATCACCATTCCGTTCTACATTCTGGTCGAGCGGGCAAGCCTTGGCTTTGGCCGGTTAAAGCCGCAGATGACGACGATCTACGACGTCGCCTTCTGGCGCCACGAACGCCACTGGAAGCTGGCGGATTCGCCGATCGTGCGCCTGTTCGCCGGCACGCCGTTCCGGCCGATGATCCTGCGCCTGCTCGGCGTCAAGGTCGGCAGCCGGGTCTATGACGGCGGCAGCAATTTGACCGAGCGTTCGCTGGTCGAGATCGGCGACGACGTCACGCTCAACGAGGGCTGCGTGATCCAGGCCCATTCGCTGGAA
This sequence comes from Mesorhizobium sp. LNJC394B00, assembly GCF_000502555.1. Classification (NCBI taxonomy): domain Bacteria; kingdom Pseudomonadati; phylum Pseudomonadota; class Alphaproteobacteria; order Hyphomicrobiales; family Phyllobacteriaceae; genus Mesorhizobium; species Mesorhizobium sp. LNJC394B00. Next base: position 54,689 of record NZ_AYWH01000007.1, on the reverse strand, counting down.
GAAGGCGCGTTCAAGTCCGATTTCATCCGCATCTGCGATGGCTGCACGCTCGGGCCTTCCGCCTTTGTCCACTACGGCGTGGTGATGGGCAAAGGCTCGATGGTCGATGCGGACTCCTTCGTGATGAAGGGCGAAGAGCTGGAGCCCAACTCGATCTGGCGGGGCAACCCGGCCAAGCTGCATCGCTTCGTCACGCCGGTGCCGGAGGATAGCGTCAAGGCAACGGCTTGATGAGCGCAGACATCCGCCTCGTTTCGGTGACCGGGGCCAACCGGGCCCTGGTCGCGGCTCTGGAACTGGCTGCGGATCAGATGGATTTCGTCGCCAGCAATGCGGAGTCGCTGGACGAAGCCGAAAGCGACGGGGACGCTCGGCCGCGCGTCGTCATGGCAGGGGATCGCGTCATCGGTTTCCTGATGTACGAGGCGCCGCAGGACGACGACGAGGCGCGGATCTACCGCTTCATGATCGATCGCGTCCATCAGGGCCAAGGCTACGGCAAGGCCGCTTTGCGCGAAGTGCTGGATGAAATCATGCGGCTCGGCCACATCAGCCACGTTTCGATCTGCTACGAACCTGGGAATGAAGCGGCACGCCGCCTCTATCGCGCTGCCGGTTTCGTCGAAGAAGGGCCCGACGAGGACGGGGAAATGATCGCCGACCTCGCTCTGCGGGGCGAACAGCCATGACGCGCCGGCTCGATGCCGGTGCCAGCCTGTCGGCGCAGTTGCTGGCGGCGATGGCCGCCATGGCACCGGCCGGCGTTCGGATCGGATGCCGCACGATCCGCGAAGGCGATGAGAACCATTTGCTGCCGCAGGAAGCACGCTCCATCCCGTCACGCCTGCCGCTGATGCGGCGGGCGAGTGGCGCGGCGCGGTGGATCGCGCACGAGCTGCTGGCGGATATGGGCTTGAACGACGTCGCTATCCTCCGCGGCTCCTCCGGCGCACCGGTATGGCCTCATGGAGTAACGGGGTCGCTGGCTCACGACGACGAGATAGCCGTGGCGGCCGTCGCGCCGCTCTCCCACGTCGCCTCGCTCGGCATCGATATCGAGCCCGCTTTGCCCCTGCCCGACGACATCTTCGCGCTGGTTGCAGTCCCCGCTGACCGGATCGACGCAACCGACTTGTGTCTTGCCGGTCGCATCCTTTTTGCCGCGAAGGAAGCTGTCTACAAGGCCGCCTACCCGCTTGATGGCGAAGTGCTGGGCTATGAGGACATCACCGTCGATCTCGACGCAAGCGACGCTGTGACGAAGACGGGCCGCAGAGCGAGACTGGTTTACTGCGTTGCTCCGTGTGTGGTCGTTCTGGCGTTTGTCGATGGTGTCCGAAGCGCCCCCCCTTTAAGCGCGATGGGCCAGCGCCCGACAGCAACGCCTGCTCAACAAAGCGCTTTTTTTTCGCAGAGCGGTCGCAAAAGGCTCACACGGTTCGTCCTTTGACAGAAGAAGGAGCGCGCCATGAGAAACCTTATTATCACCGAGTTCATCAGCATCGATGGCATCGCCGAGGTCGAGAAGCTGCCCAGCGTGACCTGGAACGATGAGATGCAAAGGTTCAAGGAGGACGAGCTTGCCGACAGCGGGGCCATGCTTCTGGGGCGCACGACCTACGAGATTTTTGCCGGCTCTTGGCCCAAGGAAACCGGAGACTTCGCCGACCGGTTCAATGCGCTGCCGAAATATGTCGCGTCGACAAGCCCGAAGGCACTCGACTGGAAACCGGCCGAGTTGCTGAAGGGTGTGTTGCCGGAAGCGGTTCGGGCGCTGAAGCAAGGCAGCGGCGGCAACATCTATGTGCATGGCAGCCTGAGCGTCGCGCGGGAATTGCTGCGCCATGGTCTGGTCGATCGCGTCAGGCTGCTGAGCTACCCTGGCTCCGTCGGGGAGGGCAAGAAGCTGTTCCCGCCCGATATGCCGGTGGCGTTGGAGCCGATCTCGACCGTACAGTTCAGCAATGGCGTGGTGGCGCTGGAATATGCGGCTGGGAGGGTGTGAGACGCTGGTGGGTAATCTCCCCTTGAGGGGAGATGTCGCCGAAGGCGACAGAGGCGGTCGGTCCGTCCTGACGCAACCTCCTATCGACCGTAGGAGGTCGAGCTTCACGCGAGACGACCCCCTCTGGTCCGCCGGCCATCTCCCCCTCGAGGGGGGAGATCGGCAGCTCACCCTGCTTTCTTCCCCCGCTTGCCCTTGGCATGCGCCTCGACCACTCTTTCCACCTCGCGCTTCAGTTCGTCCTTGACCTCCTGCGTCTCGGCAAGCAGCGTGTCGATCTTCATGAAATCGAGCACGCGGTATTTTGACACTGGCGGGCGGATCAGTATGTCGGGGGGGCGCTGGTTCAGCTTGTGGGCGATGATCGACTGCATCATCAATTGCGTGGCGCCGTACATCAGATCGACGGTGGTCGGGTGCTTGCGCTCGGCCTCGCTCGGCGCACCGACGACGTCGATCGCGATGATGATGTCGGCGGCGTCTTCGATGAGGTCGAACGGCACCGGATTGTAGATGCCGCCGTCGATCAGCACGCGGTCGTCGCGCGTCACCGGGCGGAACACGGCGGGAATGGCAGCCGAGGCGGCGAGCGCCGAATGCAGGTCGCCCTCGTCGAAGACGGCCAGCTTGTGACCGAAATAGTCCGTCGCCGTCACCTTGAGCGGGATCATCAGCTCGGCGAAGGTTTCCGGGATGGCTTCCGGCAGGAACGCCTTCAAGATGCGCTCTATGTTGAACTGGCTGACGCGGATGCCGCCCTGCATCGCCTCGGCGATGGTGCCGGGACGCGAGCGCCACATGCGCGCCGCCACCTCGGCGCGGCGGCCGAGGATCGAGCGGGCGTAGTCCTCGATGTCCTTTCCGCTCATGCCCGAGGCCATGCCGGCGCCCATGATGGCGCCGATCGAGGAGCCGGCGATGGCCACGGGCTTGATGCCGAGCTCGTCCAGCGCCTCGACGATGTGGATATGGGCGAGGCCGCGCGCGCCGCCGCCGCCAAAGGCGATACCGAAAGTCGGACCTGTCATTTGGCCTCCAGCTTCGGCCCGATGCTCATGATCGCGGGCGCCGGCGTCAGCAGCTTCTTCGCCGCTGCCTTGACCTGATCGAGCGTCACGCCGTTGATGAGCGCCGCGCGGCGCTGCACGTAGTCGATGCCGAGATTGTCGAGCTGCAATTCCACCAGGGTCGCGGCAATGGCGCTGGAAGAATCCAGATTGCTGATAGCATAGGAGCCGACCATGTATTTCTTGGTCGCGTCCAGCTCGGCCTCGGTCGGCCCCTCCTGCGCCATCTTCTTGACCACCTCCTTGACGATGGCGAGCGTCTCGGCGGCGCGGTCGGAACGCGTCGCCGTGGTGATGATCAGCGCATTGGAATGCTGGTGGTCGACCAGGTTGGAATCGACGGAGTAGGCCAAGCCGCGCTTTTCCCGCACCTCGTCATAGAGGCGCGAGGTGAAGGTGCCGCCGCCGAGAATCTGGTTCATCAGCACCGCGGGGAAGAAATCCGGCGCATCGCGCTTCACACCGGGGTAGGCAAACTGCAGCGAGGTCTGCGGCAGGTCGTAGTCGACCTCGAGCTGCTGGCCGAGCTTCAGCTCGGTATCGGCAACCGGTTGCAGCACCTGCTTTTCCGGCAGATCGCCGAAGACCTCATCGAGCTTCCGTTTCAGCGTCGCGGCATCTATGTCGCCGACCACTGCAACATGCAGGCCGCTGCGGGCGAAATTGGCCTTGTGGAAGGCAGCCAGATCCGCTGCCGTGATGGTGGCGATGCTGTCCTTGGTGCCCTGGTCGGGCCTGGAATACGGATGGTCGCCATAGATGGCGCGCAGCCATTTGGTTTGCGCGACGGTGTTGGGGTCACGCTCATTGGCGATGATGCCGGACAGGATCTGGGCGCGGATACGGTCGATCGGCGCCTGGTCGAAGCGCGGGCTGGTGACCGCCAGCCTGAGCAGGTCGAAGGCCGCATCCTTCTGCTCGGCCAGCATCCGCATCGCGCCATAGGTGCCGTCGCGCGCCGCTTCGAAGCCCATTTCGGCGCCGGCATCGTCAAGCTTGATCTGGAAGGCCTCGCTGTCGAGGTCGCCGGCGCCCTCGTCGAATAGGCCGGTCATCAGATTGACCAGCCCTTCCCGCCCCGCCGGATCCTGCGTCGAGCCGCCATCGAAGACGAAGCGGATGGCGACGATCGGAATGGAGTGGTCCTCGACCAGCCAGGCGTTGACGCCTTTCGATGAGGTCACCGGCTGAATGTCCATCGCGTGCGCGGCAAGCGCCGGCAGGATGAGGAAGAAGATGCCGAGGAACAGTGTGGCGAAGACGTGGAGAACCGCGATGCGCCTATGAGTAATCCCATCAGGCCATTGATCGCCAAGGTCAGCTCCGCCCCTCATCGCGCTGCCGGGCACTTCTCCCCGTATAGTGACGGGGAGAAGGGGTCTCGCCGCGACGCTGGCGCTCTTCTTACGACGCTGATGGTTGGCGAAATCGACGATGACAGCGCCCCTCTCCCCGTCACTATAGGGGGAGAGGATGCCGGCAGGCAGGTGAGGGGCAGCGCTAACGCTCAATCTCGTCATCATCAATTCCCCGCCTGTTGCTGCGGCAAGAGATAGCCGGTCGTCGTACGATCGAGCAGCAGATAGCGTGCGGCGACCGCCTTTATCTCATCGGCGGTGACCTTGCGAATGCGTTCCGGCCATTCCTCGATATCCCTGACGTTGCCGCCGGTGGCGAGCTCGGCGCCGTAGAGATTGGCCATCTCGTCCTGCTTGTCGCGGGCGAAGATCATGGCCCTGATATAGCGGGCCTTGGCCTTCTCCAGCTCATCGGCGGTGACGCCGTCCTTGACGATGCGGGCGATCTCGGCGTCGACGGCCGCCTCGACGTCGCTCAGCTTGGCGTCGCCGCGCGGCGCGCCATAGACGGTGAAATTGGTGGCGTCGAGCATCGTACCCTGGAAGAACGCGCCGGTCGCCGATGCGATGCCTTGCTTGACCACGAGTTGCTGGTAGAGCCTGCTGCGGCTGCCGCCGCCAAGGATCTCTCCCAGCAGGTCGAGCGCCTCGGCCTCGCCGGGTTTTGCCGTGTGGTAGGACGGAACCACCCATTGCGTCGAAAAGCTCGGCACCGAAACGCGCCCATCGGTGAGCGTCACCGTGCGCTTGGTGTTCTGCTCCGGCTCGACCGGGCGGATGCGCGGGGGCAGGTCGGGACCGCGCGCGACCTTGCCATAGGTTTTTTCGGCCAGCGCCTTCACGACCTCCGGCTCGACATCGCCGGCCACGATCAGCACCGCATTGTTGGGGCGGTAGTATTTGTCATAGAAGGCAACCGCATCGGTGCGGTTCAACTGCTCCATCTCCTGCATCCAGCCGATCACCGGAATGCGGTAGGGCTGGTTCTGCCAGAGCGTCGCGTCGACCTCTTCGTCGAGCACCGCCTGCGGATTGCTGTCGATGCGCGCGCGGCGCTCTTCCAGGATCACGTCGCGCTCGGTCTTGATGACCTCGTCGGTCAAGATGAGGTTGCGCATGCGATCGGCCTCGAAGCTCATCATCTCACCGAGTGCCGAGGGCGCCACCGTCTCGTGGAAGGCAGTGTAGTCATAGGAGGTGAAGGCGTTGTTGGAGCCGCCGATGGCCGATATGGCGCGGTCGAACTCGCCCGCGGCGTGGTTGGTCGTGGCCTTGAACATCAGGTGTTCGAAGAAGTGCGCTATGCCGGACTTGCCTGGCGGCTCGTCGGCGCTGCCGATCTTGTACCACACCATATGGGTGACGATGGGGGCGCGGTGATCGGGAATGACCACCACCTCCATGCCATTGTCGAGCAGGAAGTTGGCCACCTTGCCATCGTCCGCGGCCAGGGCCGGGCCGGCCATGGTCAGCGCGGTGGCGAGCAAGGCTCTCCGCAGCCATTCAGTATGAAATGTCATTGATGGCTCCGGTTGTTATCGCGCGACGATAGGCAAGGTTAGCCGCGGAGGCAAAGTGAATTGTGCGTCATTTTGAAGGCGCCGGTCGCTCCACCCTTACGCAAGCTCGATGAACCGGACCACCGTCTCGCCGTAGTTTCGTTCATCAACCACCGAGAATTCCGGCCCAATCTCGAAGGGCGCCGAGGCGGCTTCCTCGACCACGCAGAGCGCGCCGGGCAGCAACCAGCCGCCATCCCTGGCCGAGCGCAGGGCGCGCTCGCCAAGGCCCTTGCCATAGGGCGGATCGGCGAAGACCAGGCCGAATGCCGCAAGCGTACCGGCCTCACCCAGGGCGGTCGCGTCGCGGCGGAAGATCTTGGTGCGGCCGGTAAGGCCAAAAGCTTCGACATTGGTGCGGATCAGGCCGCGTCCTTCGGCCGATTCTTCGATAAAGACGCCATAGGAAGCGCCGCGCGACAGCGCTTCGAGGCCGAGAGCGCCGGTGCCGGCGAAAAGGTCGAGCACACGCGCGCCGTCGAGCTTGTCGGCAAAGCGGTGCGCCAGCACGTTGAAGACGGCCTCGCGGGCGCGGTCGGTCGTCGGGCGGATGGCATGGTCGCGCGGCGTCGCCAGCGGACGCCCGCGAAATTGGCCGCCGACGATTCTCATTTATGCCCGGGTCTCATTTAAGGCCAGATCTCATTTAAGTCCCGGCATCATCTGGTCCTCGGGCCCTTGGGACCGTTGCGTGGCCGCTCGCCGCCCCGACCGCCATCCGGACGCTCGCCACCCGGCTTGCCGAACGGCTTGGCTCCGCCCGGCTTGCCATAGGCCGGCTTGCCATAGGACGGCTTGAACGACGCCTTGCGCGCCTTGGCCTCAGCCGCCTTGGCGGCATCGGCTTCCGCCCTGCCCTTGCCGATCGGACGCGCGCCCGGCGCCATCCAGACATTAGCCTTGCGCTGGCCCGGCGGATCGATCGGCCGCTGCTCGCGCTCGGGCTTCTTGCCGCCGCGCGGTTTGTCACCAAAGGCGCCGCGCGGCTTGTCGCCGAAGCCTCCACGGGGCTTGTCGCCAAAATCGCCGCGCGGCTTTTCGCGAAACTCGCTGCGCGGCTTGTCCGAAAACTCGCTGCGCTCGGGTCTCGGGCCGCGTTCGCCAAAGCTCTTTTCCGGCCTCGCGCCCCTTTCGGGACTGGTCGACAGCTTGCCGAGCGCTTCGTCGCGGCTGCCTTCGCGGCGCTTGCGGTTCTTGATAAGACCGCCCTCGCCGATCGGCCGATGGTCACCCTCGCGGGTGACTTTCGGCCGTTCCGGCTCCGCGTCACGCTCTCGCCGCACCGGCTGGTTGGAAAACGGCTTGATGATCTCGGCGTCGAAATTGGCGCCGGATTCCTCGACCAGTCGCTCGCCGAGCTGGTCGCGCAAGACGCGGCCCTTGATCTCCAGCACATGGCCTTCGGCGAGATCGTCGAGCTGGAACGGTCCGTAGGAGATACGGATCAGCCGCGTCACGTCGAGGCCGAGCGATCCAAGGATGTTCTTCACTTCGCGGTTCTTGCCTTCGCGCAGGCCGATCGTCAGCCAGGCGTTGGTGCCTTGTTCACGATCGAGCGTCGCCTCGATGGCGCCGTAGAAGACGCCGTCGACGGCAATGCCTTCACGCAGGCCTGCGAGCATGCTTTCCTCGACCTTGCCATGAACGCGCACGCGGTAACGGCGCAGCCAGCCAGTGGCAGGCAGTTCGAGCACGCGCGACAGACCGCCATCATTGGTGAGCAGCAGCAGGCCTTCGGTGTTGATGTCGAGGCGGCCGATGGTCATCAGCCGTGGCAATTCGGCCGGCAGCACGTCGAACACGGTCTTGCGGCCCTCGGGGTCGCGGTTGGTGGTAACGACGCCGGCCGGCTTGTGAAACAGGAACAGGCGGGTGCGCTCGATCGGCGGGATCTCCATGCCGTCGAGATGGATGATGTCGCCCGGCATGACGTTGAAGGCCGGCGAGGTCAAAGCCCGGTTGTTGACCTTGACACGGCCCGCCGCGATCAGGTCTTCGGCGTCGCGGCGCGACGCCAGGCCGGCGCGGGCCAGCCGCTTGGCGATACGCTCGCCGGCTTCTTCAGCCTCGGCCGGACGCGGGCGCGGCTTGAAGGGGCCGCCAGATGCTTGCGGCCGGTCACCACCGAAATCGCGCTTGGGGCGATCGCTGAAGTCACGCTTGGGACGATCTCCGGCGTCGCGCTGCGGGCGATCGCCAAAATCGCGCTTTGGCCGGTCAAAACGCTTTTCGCCCTCGGCGGAAGCAGGCCGATCGCCACGCGGTGCGTAGGGCTTGCGCGGCCCTTCACGCTTTTCGAAAGGCTTGCCTTCGGGACGCGGCCCCTTGCTGAACGGCCGATCGCCGCCCTTGAAATCGCGCTTTGGCCGCTCGCCATCGGCCGCAACCGGCCGATCGCGGCGCGGTGCATAAGGCTTGCGCGGCCCCTCGCGCTTTTCATACGGCTTGCGTTCACCCTCGGCCGCCATAGGGCGATCCCCACGCGGCGCATAGGGTTTGCGCGGCCCTTCGCGCTTTTCATACGGCTTGCGCTCGCCTTCGGCTGCCATCGGCCGGTCACCGCGTGGTGCATATGGCTTGCGCGGTCCCTCGCGCTTTTCGAAGGGCTTGCCTTCGGAACGCGGACCTTTGCTGAATGGCCGGTCGCCACTTTTGAAATCGCGCTTGGGCCGCTCGCCCTCAGCCGCTGCGGGCCGGGCGCCTCGCGGTGAATAGGGTTTCTTGGCCCCGAAGGAGGGTTTGCCGCTTTTGCCGGCGGCGCCATCGCGGCGCGGCCCCGCGGCTCCAGGGCCGCTTTTGCCCGGGCCTTTGTGGCGCGGAGATTTCTTGTCGTTGTCGTCCATGTGGCCTTTGCCTTGTTGCGCTGCTACAGCGTGGCGCATCCTTTCGGACGCGCAAAGGACGCTATAGCACTTTGATTTGGCGCATGATCATTTCCGAAAATCTGTTCCGATATTCGGGTTGACGCGCTCCATAACAGGATCACCGCCAAGTGGCGAGGAGATAATCGGAATGGAAACCGCGTGAAGCGGCCGGATTTCATGGCGCTGGCGCTGAAAGAGGCGCAAGCCGCCGCCTTGCGCGGAGAAGTTCCGGTTGGCGCCGTCATCGCCAGCGGCGACACGGTGGTGGCATCCGCCGGCAACCGCACCCGCGAACTTGCCGATCCGACGGCGCATGCCGAAATGCTGGCCATCCGCGCGGCCTGCCAAACGCTCTCCAGCGAGCGGCTGACCGGCCACGACCTCTATGTGACGCTGGAACCCTGCGCCATGTGCGCAGGCGCCATTTCCTTCGCCAGGCTGCGCCGGCTCTATTTCGGCGCGGCCGACGAGAAGGGCGGCGCGGTGGTCAACGGCGTGCGCTTCTTCGCTTCGCCGACCTGCCACCATACGCCCGACATCTATCCGGGCATGGCCGAGGCCGACGCGGCGCTGCTGCTCAGGGAATTCTTTCGGGAAAGACGCGAAACGTAGAGCCTTCAGCTACCGAAGGCGACGGTTCCTACCAGGAGGGCAGCCAGTCGAAGAGCCCGCCGCTCTTGCCCTTGGCGGCCGCTTCCTTCTTGAGGCGGCGTTCCTTCTTGTATTCATCCTCGCCGAGTTCGCCCTGCGGCGCCGTGTCGGAGGCAGCCCGATAGGCCAGAGGCGGCTCGCTCAGATATCTGCGAGTGTTGGGATCGCCCTGCTTTTGCTCTGCGGTGCGGCGCTGGATCTCGGCGGCGCGGCCCTTGTCTGAATCCTTCGGCGACCAGGCCGGCGGGTGGCTTGAGCCCGAATCCGCCAGCGCCTTCTTCACGGAAGCCGGATCGGTCTGCACGTCGTCGACGATCCCCGACTGATAGGACGGGTCGTCCTGGTGGGCAGTGGCGTCGGCACGCAGGCGGGCGCGGCGCTGCTCGGGCGATTCGGGCCAATCGGTGCTCGCCGTCTCGATGCTTTCCTGCGGCGGCGGCAGCACTTCCTTCTGCCCCGGCGCCGGCTTTACCAGCTCCGGACGCGGCCTGTAGTCGATCTGTTCCTTGTGCTTGGGCGTGATCGCGAAGGCGCCGGAAAGGTCTCCGGCAAGCTGCTCGCCAGCCGTCTTGTCGGTGCCGTAGGTAGGCGAGCCCATGCAACCGGACAGAGCGAGGCCGGACGCGACAAGCGGCGCCAGCAGCGCAACGCGCACGGAAGTTCTGTCGATCATGCCAAAAAGTCCCACTCTAGACAGCCTCTCGATCGTCACCGGCCAAAGGCCCGGTCCCCATCGTCCACGCTCTTGCGACGGAATTCCGGCGACAATTTGTCTTCCGGAGTTTCGCGTGTTTATCTCAACCACTCGTTAAGGGCAACGCGCGGGCGGTTTTCGCCCACGCGGCGTGGCATTTGTGCACCGGCTTATGAGCAGTCACAAACGTCCCAGAGCCTTGAGTTCATGCAGGACGGCGGCATCGCGGGCAGACACGTCGGGGAATTCCACGTCCTGCCCGACATCGGCGGTATAGCGCCACGAACGCGCGCATTTGACCAAGCCGCGGTCCTCGGCTTTTTCGACCACCACCGCGACACCCTTGACGTCGTCGAGCGCAAAGGCGCCTTCCGGCGCCTTGCCATGGGCGATGACGAGATCGCTGGTGATCGCCATTTCGGCCATGTCGACATCGGCGATCGCGGCTTCAAGCGCGGCATCGTCGAGGGTCACGACCGGCACGGCTTCCAGCGAGGCACCGATGACCTTCTGAGCGCGTGCGATCTCGAGCGCGCCGGTGACGACACGGCGAACCTGCCGCACCTTGCGCCATTTTTCCGCCAGCGCCTCGTTCTTCCAGTCGGCCGGAATCTCGGGGAACTGGTCGAGATGCAGCGAGACAGCATCCGGATGACGGTCGAGCCAGGCTTCTTCCGTAGTGAAGGGCAGCATCGGGGCCAGCCATTTCACCAGGCAGTCGAAGAGGTGGCGCACCACTTGCACCGAGGCCTTGCGCTTCACGCTGGCGGGTCCCTCGCAATAGAGCGCGTCCTTCCTGATGTCGAAATAGAAGGCCGACAGCTCGACCACCATGAAGTCGAGCAAAGTGCGGGTGATGCGTTTGAACTCGAACGCGTCGTAGCCCGAGCGCACGACCTCATCGAGTTCGGCCAGCCGATGCAGCATCAGCCGCTCCAGTTCCGGCATCTTGTCCAGCGGCACCTCCTCGCCATCATCATGGGCGAGCGTGCCCAGCATCCAGCGGATGGTGTTGCGAAGCTTGCGGTAGGCGTCGATGTTGGTCTGCAGCACGTTCTTGCCGAGACGCTGGTCTTCCCAATAATCCGTCGTCACCACCCATAGCCGCAGAATGTCGGCGCCGGACTGCTTGATGACGTCTTGCGGCACGACGGTGTTGCCGAGCGATTTCGACATCTTTCGCCCCTCCTCATCCATGGTGAAGCCATGGGTGACGACGGTGTCGTAAGGTGCCCTGCCCCTGGTGCCGCAGCTTTCGAGCAGCGAGGAGTGGAACCAGCCGCGGTGCTGGTCGGAACCTTCGAGATAGACGTCGGCCGGCCATTTCAGGTCCGGACGGTCTTCCAGCGTGAAGACATGCGTCGAGCCCGAATCGAACCAGACGTCAAGGATGTCCATCACCTGCTTCCATTTGGAGGCATCGTGATTGCCGAGGAAACGCTCCTTGGCGCCGGCAGCGAACCAGGCGTCGGCGCCTTCCCTCTCGAATGCGTCCATGACGCGCTGGTTGACGGCATCGTCCTTCAGCACATTGCCGTCCTCGTCGGCAAAGACGGCGATCGGCACGCCCCAGGCGCGCTGGCGCGACAAGACCCAATCCGGGCGTTCCTCGATCATGGCGCGGATACGGTTCTGGCCGGCCGCCGGCACGAAGCGTGTGTCATCGATCGCCTTCAGCGCACGGCTGCGCAGCGTCGTGCCGTCGCCGAGGTCCTTGTCCATATAGACGAACCATTGCGGCGTGTTGCGGAAGATGATCGGCTTCTTCGACCGCCACGAGTGCGGATAGCTGTGCTTCAGCCGGCCGCGCGCGAACAGCGCGTTGCGCTTGATCAGTTCGTCGATGACCGCCTGGTTGGCATTGCCCTTCTTGCCGTTGTCGTCGATGACGCGCGCCGCCCCGCCTTCGCGATCCGGGCCAAAACCCGGCGCGTCCCTGGTGAAGAAGCCGGCATCATCTACAGTGAAGGGGATGGCAGGGTCGATGCCGCGTGCGCGCAAATCCGATGCCGCATCCATCCAGGCATCAAAGTCCTCGCGGCCATGGCCGGGCGCGGTGTGGACGAAGCCGGTGCCGGCGTCGTCGGTGACATGATCGCCGGCCAGCATCGGCACGGCGAATTCGTAGCCGCCGCCGAGACCTTCGAAGGGATGTGAAAGTGTAAGGCTTCCAAGCTCTTCGACCGAAACGCTGCGAAGGCGATTCAAGGTGACCTTGGCCTTGGCCGAAGAGTCTTCGGCAAGCGCATCTGCAAAGATCAGCTTTTCACCGGGCTGTGGACCGAACGAATTTTCGGCTGCGGTAACTTCATAAAGGCCGTAGCCGATCCGTGACGAATAGTTGACGGCACGGTTGCCGGGGATCGTCCACGGGGTTGTCGTCCAGATGACGACGTGGGCATCCCTCAGTTCCTTGATAGCTTCCCAAGCGCCACCCAACTCGGGTGTCGTGACAGTTCTTCCTGATCCAGCGCCGACGATCGGGAACTTCACCCAGATCGTGTCGCTCTCATAATCATGGTATTCGATCTCGGCCTCGGCCAGTGCGGTGCGCTCGACGACGCTCCACATTACCGGCTTGGAGCCGCGATAGAGCTGGCCCGACATGGCGAACTTCAACAACTCCCCGGCGATGCGCGACTCCGAGTGGAAAGCCATCGTCGTATAGGGGTTCTTGAAGTCGCCGACGACGCCGAGCCGCTGGAACTCGCCACCCTGCACCGTGATCCAGTTCGCGGCGAAGTCGCGGCATTCCTTGCGAAATTCGTTGACCGGCACCTCGTCCTTGTTCTTGCCCTTGGCGCGGTACTGTTCCTCGATCTTCCATTCGATCGGCAGGCCGTGGCAGTCCCAGCCGGGCACGTAATTGGAGTCATAGCCGCGCATCTGGAACGAGCGGGTGATGACGTCCTTGAGGATCTTGTTCAGCGCGTGGCCGATATGGATGTTGCCGTTGGCGTAGGGCGGGCCGTCATGCAGCACGTATTTTTCGCGGCCGGCGGCCGCCTCGCGCAGCTTGGCGTAAAGGTCCATATCCTGCCAGCGCTTGACCAGCAGCGGTTCCTTTTCCGGCAAGCCGGCGCGCATCGGGAAATCCGTCTGCGGCAGGTAAAGCGTCTTGGAATAGTCGATCGTTTCAACAGTGTCGGTCATTGGTCTGCCATGTGCATTGCCCGGCGGGCGTAAAAGCTCGGGCGTGAACTATCATGATTTGGAAAAGCGCGAGGGGGCGCGCAAAACTCCCGGCGGCTCCGGCGGCGCTCAGGCCGCCCGGAACACCGGGCCTGTAATTCGTATCGTCAGCGCGCGAAGGCGTGAAAAGCTCGTCATTGCCGGGCTTTTAGCGGAGAAAGCCGCAGGAATAAAGCGTCTCTTGTTCGATTCACTTACATCGCGAAGTCGAAGCGATAGGTGGTCGAGACGCCGACCGTGAACTGGTTACGGTCGCCGCGCTCCTGGACCAGGCTGGAATCGGCGGCCGGGCCCATCAGGCGCGCATATTCGCCGAACAGGCTGGCGGTCATCGGATCGGTCACCTTCCAGGTGATGGCGCCACCAAGGCCGGTCGATTTCAGGCCGCCGCCAGGATGGTATTCGCTCAGGCCCGAGGCCGCAGCCTCCTTGGCGTTGACACCATAATAAGAGTCGAAATAGCCCGACGAGGCAAAGGACACGCGTGGTCCGCCCGAAATTCTGACAGTCGGCGTCACGTCGTAGAAAGCATCGGCGGCGATGTCGGCGACAAAGCCATCATGGGCACGAATGCCATGGCGCAGTTCGGCGCGGGCGCGCAGCCAGTCCGTCGGATAGATTTCGAAGAAGCCGCCGACCTCACCGCCCCAGCGCACCGGGTCGAGGCCCTTGAGCTCATCCTTGCTGTCGCGGGAAAACAGGAATTTTCCGGTCAGGCCGGCGCGGACGCCGCCATCGTCGACCAGCGCCAGCGAGATGTTGTCGTTGCGCGAGGTAAAGCGCGCGGCCGGGCCGGCCTTGCCCAGCGAGATGATTGGCGATGCGCTGAGCAGATAGCTGTTGGAGCCCTCGAATTTCGGCGCGACCATGCCGGTGGCGCCAAGCGTCAGGTACCAGTCTCCGGACAGCCCGCCGAAGGTGCCCTCGCCCGCATTGGCGATGGACACAGTGAGCAGCGCCGAGGCGAGAAAAAGTGGAATCGACCAGACAATACGCATCATCACCACATACGCGAAACCAACGGAGAGAACACCCGGCAGCCAACGCCATGGCGCCGGTTCGGTAAAATTTGACTTAAAATCTGTAGAGTGGCGGCAACTGCGACCCTGTTTTTTATGCTGTGGCCCGTTTGAACAGGGCGCCGCCGGGCCTGTGGCGAGTTGACAGAAATAGCGAGGTTGCCTAAACTCGCGTTAGTGCAGGCTAACATGAACAGATGGACAGCGCTTGGCGACCCGACCAGGCGCACGATCTTCGAACTGCTGGTCGAACAACCCTGTTCGGTCGGGGAATTGGCTCGTGCGCTTCCTGTCACCCGGCCGGCGGTCTCGCAGCACCTGAAGGTGCTCAAGGACGCCGGCCTCGTGGCCAACACACGGCTAGGCAAGCAACGCATCTACCGGGTCGATCCGGAAGGCTTGGCCAGCCTGCGCGCCGAACTCGACCGGTTCTGGAGCAAGACCTTGGAGGCCTACAAAGTGGTCATCGAACAGCGCTTGAAGGAGCAGGAATGAGCACGCATCAACCGCCGGTGAGGCACTCCATCCTTGTCGAGGCTCCGATCGCGCATGCCTTCAAGGTTTTCACCGAGGACTTCGGCAGTTTCAAACCCAAAGAGCATAACCTGCTTGCGGTGCCGATCGCCGAGACGATCTTCGAACCCCGCGTTGGCGGTCACGTCTACGACCGCAGTGTGGATGGCAGCGAGTGCCGCTGGGCACGGGTGCTGGCCTACGAGCCGCCCAGCCGACTGCTTCTGAGTTGGGATATCAGCCCTCAATGGCAGATCGAGACCAATCCGGACAGGACCAGCGAGTGGGAAGTCCGGTTTACGGCGGAGACGAATAGCCGGACCCGCGTCGAGATCGAGCATCGCAATCTCGAACGTCATGGCGAAGGCTGGGAAGGCGTGCGCTTTGGAATCGACGGCGATCAAGGCTGGCCGCTGTATCTCAGGCGATTCCAAGATCTTTTTGCCGGCAAAGTGACCTGAAGGAGCACAACTATGGAGCCCTATTGGCTAAGCATCCTCGGTGTACTGATCCTCTGTCTTTTGTCAGTCGCGCTGGCGGTTTACTCGGGTTCGTCCAAGGGATTTGCCGGAGCGCTTTCCGGTCCGGTGATCCCGGCCGACGACGCCAATCTCCTCTACAGGATCGACCGCGTGCATATGAACTCGGTCGAGGCGCTGGCGCCTTTTGTCGTCCCGGCGGTGCTGGCCATGATGGTTGGCGTTGGGTCGGCCACGTTGGCGACCATTGTCTGGGTTCATGTGGCGATACGCCTGCTTCACCTGGGGGTTTACCTACGCGGCGGCAATGCCGCCAAGGGTGGCAGTGTCAGAACGATCGTCTACGTCTCTGGAGCGCTCGTCACGCTTGTCCTCATCCTTGTGACTGGGTGGGCTGCCATAAGTTGACACGTACGCGCGAACCTCAAGCCGCGCCACCGACGCTTTGTTTGTTTGGTAGCCGTCGCCATCGGCTGGACGTCCGTTACAGCCGGGGCTAACCTCCCGGCAAGGTGCCAGGCGATTTCGAGGAGATGCGGCTATGACCCTGCACGGTGACACCCTGAAAGACGCGATCGGCCGGACACGAGACAAATGGGATGGTTCGTCGCGCTCGGCGTGCTGCTGCTCATCTTCGGCGGCATTGCCTTCGGCAATCTGTTCATCGCCACCGTCGCCTCGGTCTATGTCGTGGGATGGCTGATGCTGATGGCCGGCATCATCGAGATCGTGCACGCCTTCGGCGTGAAAAGCTGGAGCCGCTTCTTCTATTGGCTGCTCAGCGGCCTGCTCTATGCGATTGCCGGCTTCTTTGCCTTCGATAATCCGCTGCTGGCATCGACGGTGCTGACTTTCCTGCTGGCGGTTGCGCTGGTCGCTTCAGGCGCGCTCAGGGCCTGGGTCGGCTACAGCCACCGGCCGGAGAATGGCTGGGGCTGGGTCGTCGCGGCGGGCCTGATCAGCGTGCTGGCGGGCCTGACCATCGCCATGGGCTGGCCGGTCAACAGTCTGTGGGTGCTCGGCCTGTTCCTGGCCATCGACCTGATCTTCCAGGGCTGGACCTTCATCGCCGTTGGACTGGCGTTGAAGAAGTGAGCGGCCGGAAGCTCAAAAAGCGATCGCGCTGTCCAACTGCGAAAGCGGCCTGACGCCGGCCAGCAGCGCGCGCGCCTCCGCCTCGTCGCGCTTCATTTGTGCCACCAGCGCATCGAGCCCATCGAACTTCACCTCGGGGCGCATAAAGCCGAAGAACGATACGTCGCAGATCTCACCATAGAGATCGCCGGCAAAGTCGAAGACGAAGGTTTCGAGCAGCGGCGCGCCATTGTCGTCGACGGTCGGACGGCGGCCGAAGCTGGCCACACCGTCATAAAGCGTGCCATCGGCGCGGCGGAAGCGGACGGCATAAATCCCTTCCTTGAGAGTCGCTTCCGGAGAAAGCCTCATGTTGGCTGTCGGGAAGCCGAGCGTGCGGCCGAGTTGCTGGCCACCGATGACTTCGCTTTCGACAGTGAAGCGATAGCCGAGCAGGCCGGCGGCTTCGGCCACCTCGCCCTCGCAGAGCAGCGCGCGGATACGACTCGACGACACCACCTCGGCGCCCTCGTCGCGAAAAGCGTCGACCAGGGTGACCCCGAACCCGTGGCGCTCGCCTGCGACCATCAGAAAGGCCGGGCCGCCTTGCCGGTCCTTGCCAAAGTGGAAATCGAAGCCGGTGACGGCATGGGTGATGCCGAGATTCCTTTCCAGCACGTCGGTCACGAAAGCTTCTGCAGACAGGCCGGCAAAGGCGCGCGTGAACGGCTGTTCGACGAGTGCCGCAAAGCCCAGATGCGACAACAGCCGCGCCTTCATCGGCGGCGGCGTCAACACGAACAGCGGCATATCGGGCCTGAATACCTTGCG
This sequence comes from Mesorhizobium sp. LNJC394B00, assembly GCF_000502555.1. Lineage (NCBI taxonomy): Bacteria > Pseudomonadati > Pseudomonadota > Alphaproteobacteria > Hyphomicrobiales > Phyllobacteriaceae > Mesorhizobium > Mesorhizobium sp. LNJC394B00. The sequence continues at coordinate 37,383 of NZ_AYWH01000007.1, read as the reverse complement.
CGGATGCGGCTCGAAGGTCAGCACCAGCGCCGGCACGCCGCGCCGCCTGGCTTCGGCAAGCGCGCGATCGAGCACCGCCTGGTGGCCGCGATGGACGCCGTCGAAATTGCCGATCGCCACCACGCCGCGGCGAAAATGCGGCGGCAGCGGCGCGGTTGCTGAAATGTGTTCGAAAGCTGCTCTCATGCAGCAATCCTACCGCAGTCTTGGAATGACGGCGACCGGCCGGTAGCCGTGCTTTTGCAGAAAGGCTGCAAGCCTGGCGGGGTCCGGCTGCATGGGATCGCCATAGTCGCGCGCGTGAATGCCGCCTGAGACGTAAAGAACATCGATGCCGTTGTCGGCGGCGCCCTTGACGTCGGTCATCATGCCGTCGCCGATGGCCAGCACCTCGGAGCGCGCGACGTCGCGGCCGAGAAGCACGGCAACCTCCCGCAGCGCTACGTCATAGACTGGCGCATAGGGTTTTCCGGCGATCAGCGTGCGACCGCCAAGCTGGGCATAGTCACGCGCCAAGGCGCCGGCGCACCAGATCATGCGCTCGCCGCGTTCGACCACGATGTCGGGATTGGCGCAGATGAAAGGCAGGTTCCTGGCGCGCAGCCGGCGCAGCAGATCGGCGTAGTCCTCAGGCGTTTCCACCTCGTCGTCGAACAGCCCGGTGCAGACCACGCCGGAAGCCTCGAACTCCTCGACGAGCTCGACGTCGAGGCCGTCATAGAGGGTGAAGTCGCGGTCGGCGCCGATATGGAAGATTGTTCGCGGGCCTTCGGCGATAAGGTCGCGGGTCACATCGCCTGAGGTGACGACGCGATCGTAGGCGGCCGCGGGAACGCCGATCGCATTCATCTGCGCCACCACATCGGCATTGCGGCGCGGCGAATTGGTGATCAGGACGACCGGGACCTTTGCCGCACGCGCGGCGGCGAGCGCTTCGGCAGCCGCCGGAAAATGCCATTCGCCATTGTGGATCACCCCCCAGACATCGCACAGGATGGCCGAGTAGGCGCCCGACAAATCCGCGAGCGAGCCGATGATGTCAGGCGAATCCGCCATGCCGTTTTCCTGCTGTGACGATCATTGCGAGAGCTGCAGCCGACGGTCCGCCGCAACCGGCCCCGCATTAACCGAAGCGTTTCATCCTGTCACCAGCTTTTCGGCACTTGCGAGGCTGTTGCGCAACGGGCTGATCAAAGGGTTGCAACGGGCAGGAACCACCCTTCTCCGAGCTTCGGTCGATCGAAACAATGTCGCACCGCTGATCACCAGGGCCGAGTGGTTAACGAGCCTTGAAAAGATGGGCCGATGTTGAATGTATTTCAGCAACCTGAAATTTAACGATTTTGTGGGCATCTTCGGACCGATATTGGGTCCTGGCAGGGGTGCTGAAGGCATGATCCGCAGATTTCTGAACGACAGACGCGGCAACTATGCCTTGATGACAGTGATCACCATGGTGCCCTTGATGGGCGCGCTGGCGCTTGCAATTGACTACACCGATCTCCTGCGCCAGAAGCAGAACATGCTGAACGCGCTGGATGCCGCCGGGATTGCCACGGCACAGCAGATCGTCACCGGGGCGACCGACACGGCAGTCAAGGCCTATGCGAAGGATTTCTTCGAAGCCAATCTCGGAAAGGTCAGCTCGGCCAATACGGCCCTGACGGTGACGCTGCCCAACAACAACGCAGGTGGCGGCACGCTGAAGCTGTGCGCCAGTTTGACGTTCCACCCCTATTTCCTGCCGGTGGCGGCCATGCTGATCGGAAGAACGTCCACCGATGCCAAAACCTCCGCTTGCTCCGAGATCCGCCTCAAGAACACGCTGGAAGTGTCTCTCGTGCTCGACAATTCCGGCTCCATGAGCATCAACGGCTCCGGCACCGGCCAGCCGCGAATAGATTTGCTCAAGAAGGCCGCGACCGAGCTTGTCAATACAATGGCGCTCCAGGCCGCACAAATGAAACAGGTGACCAAGCCGGTGCAGTTCTCGCTGGTCCCGTTTTCTGCGTCGGTCAATGTCGGCGCTCCGATCCCCCCGGCTCCATTGCCGACGTGGCTGGACACGACCGGCATTTCCCCGATCCATCATCAGAACTTCGATTGGTCGACGATGACAGCGGCGGCAAATGCCACCAAATGGATCGAAAAAGTAGGCAGCGTTTACTACCAGCGCGGCACGGGCTGGGGCACTGACAAAGACAAGGAGATGACGCGTTTCACCCTCTATCAGGACATGATGGCAACGACCTGTACGAAGAAAAACTCGAACGGCACTTGCAAGACCTCCGTCGTCGCCAAATACGAAGCCTGGAAGGGCTGCGTGGAGGCGAGGCCGTATCCCTATAATGACGACGACACGTCGCCGACCACTGGCACGCCCGCCACCATGTTCGTGCCGATGTTCGCGCCGGACGAAGCTGGCAATTTCTGGACCGACACAACTCGCACCAGCACATCGACGTGGGGTTACGCCAACAATTGGTGGATCGATTATTCCGACACGCTGACTGTCCCCAAACGCCAGGCGGATATGCGCAAGTATTTTCTGACAAAGCCCTGGGACGCAGCAGCCGCTGCGGCCGATGATGGACCCAATTCGGCATGCACGACCGCCGCGATCACGCCGTTGCAGGACATAACCACCACCGATGGCAAGAAAATCCTGACGGATGCCATCAATGCCATGGCCCCGACGGGCAACACCAACGTGCCGGAAGGGCTGGCCTGGGGCTGGCGGACGGTGTCGAGCAACGAGCCTTTTACGCAAGGCCGGCCGAACACCGAAAGAGGCAACGACAAAGTGATCATCGTCCTGACCGACGGCGCAAACACCTATAGCATCGGCCCCAGCAACGACATGACCAGCAACTACGCCAAGAATGGATCGACCTACGCCGCCTATGGCTACACCGGCCCTAATTTTCCGAAGCCAGTGGAGCCTGCGACCCGCCTGTTCGTCAACACGACCGTCGCCAAGACAACCTATACGGCGACCAACTACACGGCCGCGCTTGACGAGCAGATGCAAACCCTTTGCGCCAATGCGAAGAATTCGAACATTCTCTTGATGACCGTCTCGCTCGACCTTGTTAGTTCCAAGCCGGCGGAAAAGACTGCCATAGATGCGCTCAAGAAATGCTCCTCGGATTCGCGCTTCCGCAAGGATCCGACCGACCCGAGCAAACCGGCGAAGCTGTACTGGAACGCGACCGGCGCCACCTTGTCGCAAAGTTTCAAGGAAATCGCCGACGAACTGTCGAACCTGCGCATCGTCAGCTGATCGGCGCGATCTTTCGAACAAGGCGCTCCGCCTCGGCGGGGCGTTTTGCGTTCGGCAGCTGGCGCATTTGGTTAGCGCCTGGTGAAGCGCTATCCGCGCAATCGAGCAGTTTCCCAAACCCGTCCTTTAACGTTTTGTGAAACTGTGGCGGCATTGAAGAATCCGCAGGCGGGGCCGCTTACATCACATGCGTGAACTCTGGCGCACATTCCGGCGTGACTTCTGGCGTGACCGCCGCGGCAATTACGCTCTGATGACCGTTGTGGCGATGGTGCCACTGATGGGCGGCGTGGCAATGGCTGTCGACTACACCGGCGTGGTCAGCGAGAAGCAAAGGGTGGTCAACGCACTCGACGCCGCCAACTTCGCCACCGCGCGCCGGCTGGTGGAAGGCGCCACCGACGACCAGTTGCGGGCCTATGCGCTCGACTTCTTCAAGGCAAACCTCAACGACGTCGATCCCGCCGACACGACGCTCAGCGTTACGCTGCCCAGCAGCACGACCGGCGGCGGCATCGTCAAGCTGTGCGCCAGCCTGGTCTACAAGCCCTATTTCCTGCCGGCAGCGGCGATGCTGATCGGCAGGACGTCGGAAAACGTCACCTACTCCGTGTGTTCGCAAGTCCGGCTGAAGAACACGCTGGAAGTGGCCATGGTGCTCGACAATTCGGGGTCGATGTCGAACACGGGCACGGGTGCCGGACAAAAGCGCATCGACCTTCTCAAGCAAGCCGCCAAGCAGCTCGTCGACACGCTTGCCTTGCAGGCCGCGATGATCAAGCAGATCGACAAGCCGGTCCAGTTCAGCCTTGTGCCGTTCGCCGCCTCGGTCAATGTCGGCGCCAGCAACGACAACGCGTCGTGGATCGACGCCTACGGGCTGTCGCCCATCCACAATGAGAATTTCGCCTGGTCCACGCTTAACGCAGCCGACAAATATGCCCAGAAGATCGGCGGCATCTGGTACAAGAAAGGCATTGGCTGGGGTGAGCAGGAGGGGCAGATGCTGACCCGCTTCTCGCTCTACCGCGACATGAAGGTGGTCACCAGCCACGAGCGCATCGTCGGCAGCAAACGCGTGGTCTGCGACAAATATCGCCCCAATCATACATGCTCGGACAGCCACAACGAATACGACTACAACGACACATATGGACCGTTCGCCAGCTGGCAGGGCTGCGTCGAAGTGCGGCCCTATCCCTATAATGTCAACGACGCGCCGGCCTCCGGCGGACCGAACAACACCGGCACCGGCGTCGGCGATCCCGCGACCATGTTCGTGCCGATGTTTGCGCCGGATGAGCCGGGCAATCATTGGTACATAACGCAGGACCCCGACGAGGTGGCCCCCAAGACCTATGGCGCAGCCAACAGCTGGTGGAACGACGATCCGGCGAGCACCACCGCCAAGACCAGGCAGTCCAACATGGCCAAGTATTTCCAGCCACGGCCGATCAATGCTCCGGTGCTGGGGACGGGTGCAGGTCCTAACTACAGCTGCACGACGACACCGATCACGCCGCTGACCGACGTCTCCAACACCGCCGGGCTGACCAAGATCAAGGCTGCGATCGACCTGATGGCGCCGAACGGCTTCACCAATGTGCCGGAAGGCATGGCCTGGGGCTGGCGCACCGTCTCCAGCACGGAGCCTTTCACAGGAGGACGTCCTGAGACGGAGCGCGGCAACGACAAGGTGGTCATCGTGCTCACTGACGGCGAGAACACCTATGCGGTGCCCAGCAGCGATCCCGCCGGCAACAAGTCGACCTATGCCGCCTATGGCTATACCGGCGTCGGCTACAACGGCACTGCGGTCACCCGCCTGTTCGGCGGCACGTCGAGCGCCATCGGCCAGCTCAACTATTCGTCGAGCAACTACACCGCCGCGCTCAACGAGCAGATGGCGACGCTGTGCAACAACGCCAAGGCGGCCAACATCATGGTGATGACGGTGGCGCTCGACATGTCGACGACCGACGCCGGCGACAAGAGCGCGATGGAGGCACTGAAGACGTGCTCGTCGGACTCTCGCTTCCGCAAGGATCCGACCGACCCGAGCAAGCCTGCAAAACTGTTCTGGAACGCGACCGGCGCCACGCTGTCCGACAATTTCAAGGAAATCGCCAACGAGCTCTCGAACTTGCGCGTGGTGAGCTGAGGGTTGAAGCTGCTGATCTTCCCCACCTTGCGGGGGAAATTGGCGGCTTCGCCGCTTTCGTCATTTTCGACGCTGGCGCAAAGGCTCCGGCCATCATGCTCTTGCGGTGAGTCAAAACGCGTGATGGGTATCGTCACCGCTTCCCGGAGATCGCTCGTGCCCGAAACCGCCAACCATCTCGCCTTCGCGCTGGTCTGCCTCGGCATGGTGCTGACGCCCGGGCCGAACATGATCTACCTGATCTCGCGCTCGCTGTCGCAAGGCCCCAAGGCCGGGCTGATCTCGCTCGGCGGCGTGGCGGTCGGCTTTCTGTTCTATGTCGTATCGGCTGCACTGGGCATCACCGCGCTGCTGCTTGCCGTGCCGTTTGCCTACGACGCACTGCGCATTGCCGGCGCGCTCTATCTGCTATGGCTCGCCTGGCAAGCGGTGCGGCCCGGCGGGCGCTCACCATTCCAGGTGCGCGAACTGCCGAAGGACAGGCCCCGCAAGCTGTTCGCCATGGGTCTAATGACCAATCTCCTCAATCCCAAGGTGGCGGTGCTTTATCTGTCGCTGCTGCCGCAGTTCATCTCGCTGGGCAACGGCCATGTGCTGTCGCAGCTTCTGGTGCTCGGCGCCACGCAGATCTCGATCAGCCTGACCGTCAATGCCATCATCGCGGTAACGGCCGGTTCGATCGCCACCTTTCTTGCCGGACGGCCGCTATGGATGGTCATCCAGCGCTGGATGATGGGCACGGTGCTTGCCGCGCTGGCGCTTAAAATGGCGACCGACGCGCAACGCTGATCGGACGCAGCGCGCCGAGACTACATCGGCCGCCGACCTTCCCATTCGAATCGGCCGGCCGAACCTGCACGGAGGCCTGCGATTGAGATTTTCGCAGCCCTGCCCGGCAAAAGCCATGATCGCCGCTAAGTCAGGCAGGCATGACAATGATCTGCACCACCAATCATCCGCTCGCGCAAACCCGCTCTGGCGAAGCAAGTCCAAAATCAAACAGGCGCCTACTGCTGATCGGCCTTGCAGCCATGGCTGGCCTCGCTGCTTGCAGCACGGTCTCGGTGCCGACCGGCGAAGGCGCCGGTGTGTCGTCCTCGGCCACCGCGGCGCTGGCCGGCATCCGAGCTTCGGCCGGACTGCCGGCGCTGGTGCCGGACGCCCAGCTCGAGCAGGCCGCTCTGCAGCAGGCCGGCTATATGGCCTCGCGCGAACGCATGAGCCACACGACCGGCTGGGGCAAGGATTTCGCGTCGCGGATGAAAGACAATGGCGTGCGGGGCGCTGCTGCCGAGAACATCGCCGAGGGCCGCTTCGACCAGCAGAAGCTGTTCGACATCTGGATGCATTCGGCCGGCCACCGCCGCAACATGCTCGATCCGGATTTCAGCCGCTTCGGCCTCGCCTATGTACGCGACGGGCGCGACAGCGCCATCCGCTACTGGAGCCTGGTGCTCGGAAAATAGCAGCCAGCGGTCACGGCGCGACCCAGCCGTCAGCCTTTCGCGATCAGCTCGCCGATATCCCCAGGCGACAGGGGTTTGCTGAAATAATTGCCCTGCACCTCGTCACAATTGTTCTTGCGCAGGAAGGCGACCTGGTCTTCCGTTTCGACACCTTCGGCCAGCACCCGAAGGTTCAACTTCTGCCCCAGGGAAATCACGGCGCCAGTGACCGCCTGATCGTTCTCGTCGGTCGCGAGATCGTTGATGAAGGACTTGTCGATCTTCAGCCGCGCCACCGGAAACGTCTTGAGGGCGCTGAGACTGGAATAGCCTGTTCCGAAATCGTCGATCGATATCTGCACGCCGAGCTTTTGCAGTCCGTTCATCGTTGCGACCGCCAGCTCGAAATCCTGCATGATCAGGCTTTCCGTCACTTCGAGCTCGAGATACCTCGCCTCCAGGCCGCTTTCCTTCAACGCGTTGACGACGCGGTCGATCAGGTTCTTCTCCCGGAACTGCCGCGCCGACACGTTGACGCAGACGGTTACGGGCGACAGACCGGCGCGCTGCCAGGCTTTGTTCTGCCGGCAGGCTTCGTGCAGGATCCAGTCGCCGAGCGGCACGATCAGCCCGGTCTCCTCGGCGGTCGGGATGAACATCGCCGGCGAAACCAGGCCTCGCGTCGGGTGGTTCCAGCGCACCAGCGCTTCGACGGCGAAAACCTGCCCCGATCGCAGATCCACCTGTGGCTGATAGTGCAGAGCGAATTCCGACCGGGCGAGCGCGTTTCGCAATTCCTCCTGAAGCAGGAATTTTTCATGTGCAGTTGAGTTGAACTCCGGGGCATAGAACTGGAAATTGTCGCGGCCGAATTCCTTGGCGCGATACATGGCGGCGTCGGCATTGGCCAACAGCGTATCCGGGCTGGTCCCGTCCTTCGGGTAATTTGCGATGCCGATGCTGGCCGTCGTTCTCAGCCGATGCTCTCCGACAAGAACCGGTTCCGCGATCGCATCCCTGATCGTCTGCAGGGTTTCCGAGACCACATCGACATTGGTGGTTTGGTCGAACAGGACGATGACAAATTCGTCGCCGCCAAGCCGCACGACGGTGTCGGTGGCCTTCACGCATCCAACCAAACGGCTGGCGACGGTCTTGAGGAGTTCGTCGCCGGCATTGTGGCCAAACGTATCGTTCACCAGTTTGAAATTGTCGAGATCGATGAACACCACCGTCATCCAGCGATTGTATCGCTGCGCGTAGAGGACCGCCTGGGAAAGCCGATCCTCCAGCAAAGCGCGATTGGGCAGGCCGGTCAGCGCATCATGGTTGGCCATGAAGTGGATCTGGTCTTCCGCCAATTTGCGCTCGATCGCGATGCCGGCAATGTGTGTGGTGAATTCGATCAGGCGGGTCTCGGCATGGGTGGGTTCGCGCACGGTCATCGAATACATGGCAAAGGCGCCCAACACGACGCCCCGATGCGACAGGATCGGGGTTGACCAGCACGAACGATAGCCATGGGGTGCCGCCAGTTCGCGGTAATCGTCCCAAAGCGGATCCTGCAGAATATCGGTAACAATGACCGGTTCCCGCCGGTAGATGGCGGTTCCGCAGGATCCCACCTTGGGACCGATGGCCGCCCCATCGATGGCGCTCGTATAGGCTTTCGCCAGGCCCGGCGCCGCACCGTGACGCAAATGAATGCCGTCCTTGTCGAGCAGCAGGACGGAACCGAATATCCCCTCCAACTGAGCCTCGACGAAGCGCATGAGGCGGTCGAGCACGTCCTCCAGCGGCGCGCTCGTGGCAATCATTTCGAGGATCTGCGCCTGCCCGCTGCGAAGGACATCCGCCTGTTTGCGGGCGGTGATGTCGTGGGCGATGCCAACCAGGCCGAAGATTTCATTTTGGCGATTGCGCAACGGCACCTTCGTCGACGAAAGCCATTTGTCGTTCCCCGACGCATCGACGACGAACTCTTCCGCATCGATCATCGGTTGTCCGCTCTTGAGCAGGCGCTGCTCGACCAGGCGAAATTTCCGCGCAACTTCCGGGGGGTGGAGATCAAAATCGGTCAAACCGATCATGTCGCTGGTCTTGTTGCGCCCACTATCGGTCGCAAGGGCGCTGTTGACCACGACGAAACGGCTTTGCGTATCCTTGACCCAGAGATAATCGGGCACCCAGTCGATCAGCGCCTGCAGCGAAATGCGCTCGTCGACGATCTGCCGATTGGCGAGGAGTTCAGTGATGTCCTCATGCGTGGCGATCCAACTGCCATCGGGCATCGGCTGGTTACGGATCTGGATTGTGCGACCATCGACAAGTTTGGCGGTCCAGAGCCGCGAAGCCTTGCCCGAATTGATCGAGCGAGCCGTCGCGAGATAGGTGTCGGCGGCCGTCGCCGCCGTGCCGGCGGCGACGCGGCGCTCGACGATTTCGCTCAGTGTCACGCCAGGCCGCAATTCCTCGGGCGCTATGCGGTAGATTTCCGCATAGCGCCGGTTGCTCAGGATCAACCGTTCATCCGCATCGAAAAGGCAGATGCCTTGCGAAATATTCTCGATCGCAGTCTCGAAGCGCAGGGTCTGCCCTTCGAGAGCCGCAATGGTCGTGCGAAGTTCTCCCTCGAGCGTGTCGTAGGAGACGTCAGCCAGTCTTGCCAACGCGGCTAGGCCCACCGGCGCGCGCGTCGCGGCGGATCTTCTGGATGACTTCGTGACCAAACAGACCTCCTCCGGCTTGGCGCCTGAAACTAGAAAGGGCCTCTCTCCTGCGAACTGAAAGTCGACTGACAATGTTACAGATGTGCTAATTCAAGATGAACTGTAACGGAATTGGAGGCGTCAGCAACCGGATACCGAAGGCGGAAATCTCATTTCAAATCAACTTCCAAGGGGCCATTATCGATATTCTCTTGCGCATAAGGGTTTTGACGATAATCTGAGCAGCGGCCACGTTCTTGCACCCCAGATCATTAGGGCTAAACCGACTTGCTGCCAGCGCTACAGTGCCCGCCTCAATCCATATGCGCGGCAGGCGTGGCGGCGCCGGCCGGAGCGGTCTTCGGCTTGCGCAGCAGGAAGACAAACGGAATGGCAACCAGCGTCATCACCATCAGTAGTTTGAAGTCGTTGACATAGGAGATCATCATCGCCTGGATGTTGACCATGCGGTCCACCTGCGAAAGTGCCGTCGGATCGCCGCCTGCTGCCGCCGGCGAGAGCGCCCACAAATTGGAGTTGAATGGGTTGATGAAGGCCGACAATTCGGTGTGATTGACCTGCGTGTTGCGCACCATGAGAACCGTCACCACCGACACGCCGATCGACGAACCGAGATTTCGAACCAGGCTGAACAGGGCCGTGGCGTCGGTGCGGAAGCGCACGTCCAGCGTGGCGAAGGCCACCGTGGACAGCGGCACGAACACCATGCCCATGCCCAGGCCCTGGATGACGCCGGAGCTGAGGATCAGCCAATTGTCCATCTGCGGCGTGAAGGAGGACATGGTGTAGAGCGACTGCGCGGTGAGCAGAAACCCGATGACGACGAGGATGCGGGCGTCGATCCTGCTCATGAGCCGTCCAACGACAAGCATCGAAATCATCGTGCCGACACCGCGCGGCCCCAGGACGACGCCGATGGTGACGGTCGGATAGCCGAAGATGGTCGACAGCATCGGCGGCAGCAGCGACATCGAGGCCAGGATCAGCACGCCCATGACGAAGATGAAAGCCAGACCGGTGACGAAATTGCGGTCGAGGAAGATCTTGGGGTCGATGAAAGGACGTTCCGCCGTCAGTGTATGGATGATGAAAACCCAGAAGCCGGTGATCGAAAGAGCAAGCTCGATCCAGATTTCGACCGAGGAAAACCAGTCGACCTCGCCGCCGCGGTCGAGCAGCAGCTGCAGCGCGCCGACGCCGAGCGAAATCATGGCGAAACCGAAGAAATCGAAGCTGCGGATCCGCCGGGCAACGACCGGCAAATAGGCTGCCATGCCGAGGAAGGCGATGATGCCGACCGGCAAATTGATGAAGAACACCCAGCGCCAGTTGAAATTCTCGGTCAGCCAACCGCCCAGCGTCGGACCCAGGATCGGCCCCAGCATGATGCCGGCGCCCCAGATGGCCATCGCCTGGCCGTGGCGTTCCCTGGGGTTGATGTCGAGCAGGAAGGTCTGCGACAGCGGCACGATGGCCGCGCCGAACACGCCCTGCATCAGCCGGAAGAACACAATGCTCTCCAGGCTCCAGGCAATGCCGCACAGCATCGAGAACACGGTGAAGCCGACAACCGCCGCCAGGAACAGTTCCTTGCGGCCGAAGCGGTCGGCCAGCCAGCCGGTCACCGGCGTCATGATCGCGGCGGCAACGATGTAGGAGGTCAACACCCAGTTGATGTTGTCGGGCGACGCGCCGAGGTCGCCGGTCATGGTCGGCAGCGCGACATTGGCGATCGTGGTGTCGAGCGCCTGCATGACCGTCGCCAGCATCAGCGCCACGGTGATCAGGCCGCGATGCGGCACTTCCTTGAAAGGTTCTGGTGTGGTCATGATGCGGAACTTCCGACAGGTAACAAAAACGTGTACATTAGGTTTCCGGGCGGCGAGGCCTTCTCTGGTGAAGAGACCCTCATCGCGGTGGGACGCGATCTATCGATGTGGGGGTTACATCGATCGAAGGTCTCGACACATCAGGCGCTTGCCGCCCGGAAATCCAAGGTCCGAAGGATGGGCGCCGAGATGGTCCAGGTTCTGGGCAGGCCGCGATGCGGCCCGGTCCAATCCACCCCTCGTTCAACCTGCCGTCGGGCCGATCCTGTCATCTCAACTTCACCTCGCCTGCGGCGGGCGTTCTGCCGGGCCGTGATCCTGCTTTTCGAGATCACGGTCCATTCACAGTCTATTGCGCTTCGCCTGCGGTGGCGTGGCCGAAGATAGCGGGGAACCCGCGAGCAACGCCGGTGTCCACCGTAACCGAGGCGCTCATACCGGTGCGCAGCGCCATTTTGGCGTCGGCATCGGTCAGCTCCAGGCGCACCGGAATGCGCTGCGTGACCTTGACCCAGTTGCCGGTGGCGTTTTGAGCAGGCAACAGCGAAAACTCCGCGCCGGTGCCGGCGCCGATCGCCTTGACGGTGGCCTCGAAAGTTCTGCCCGGATAGGTGTCGACGACGATCTCGGCCTTCTGGCCAGGCTTCATGTGGGTAAGCTGGGTTTCCTTGAAATTGGCATCGATCCAGGTGTCGCCGGTCTCGACCAACGCAAACAGCGGCGTGCCGGAACCGACATACTGGCCGATCTTGAACGAGGAGGCCTGGCTGATGACGCCGTCGGCCGGCGCCTTGACCGTGGTCTGCGCCAGATCGTAGGCGGCCTTGTCGCGCGCGGCGAGTGCGGCCATCACCGTCGGATGCTTGTCGGTCTCGATATCGGGATTGCCGGCGAGAGCCGCCTTGGCGCTGATGATGCCTTGCTCGGCAACGGCCAGTTGCTGCCTGGCCTTGTCGAGATCGTTCTTGGCCTCGTCCAGCGACGATTTGGCGTTGATGCCCTTCTGGGCAAGGTCGGCGGCGCGGTCATACTGCGACTGCGCGTAGTCGACCTGGCTGGCATCGGACTTTTCCTGCGCCAGCGCCTGGCTGTAGGCGGCGCGCAGCTGTTCGATACCGACGCGTGCGACTGCGACCGCCGCGTCGGCCTGCGCCAACGCGATCCGGTAGGGCTCGGGGTCGACGGCAAACAGCACATCGCCCTGCTTGACCTGCTGATTGTCCGAGATGCCGACCTGAACGATGCGGCCGGCCGTGTCCGAGGCGATCGACACCTTGGCCTGCTGCAAATTGGCGTTCTCGGTTTCCTGATAGCGGCCGCCGGTCACCCAGACATAACCGCCACCAATGGCCAGCGCGGCCGGCAGGGCGACCATCAGCAGCAAGCGGCCGATGCGGCGCTTCTTGACCGGAGCCGGAGCGGGTTGAACCGGGGGAGCCACCGCGACAGGTGCTGCGGCCGGCTGTGCAGGCGCTTCGGCAGCCGGCTGTGCAGGCGCTTCGGCAGCCGGCTGTGCCGGCGTCTCGATCTTGGTAACATTCTCGTCTAGTTTGGCTGCCGCGTTCATGCTGCTGCCCCTTCCGTACTCTTCAAGGACGACGTCTCGCCGTCCGCCAGGTTTTGCACGATGGTGTCCAGCGCCCGGATAAGGACGCGGCGGTCGTCCGGCGAAACGCCGACCAGCGATTCCTCATAAACTTCGCCAGCAAGGCTTTTGACCTCGGCATAGGCCGCGTTCGCCTTGGCTGTCGGGAAGATCATGCGCACGCGCCGGTCAGTTGCGTCGGAGCGCCGCTCGATCCAGCCGCCCTCCTCCATCCGGTCGACGAGGCGTGAAACGCTGATCGGCTCGATTTCGAGAAGTTCGGCGAGGCGAGCCTGGGCGACGCCGGCCTCCTTGGCGACGCGAACCAGAAGCCGCCATTGTGCCGAGGAAAGGCCAAGACCGCTGGCGCGCGCCTCGAAGCGCTTGCGCATGAGGCGCTGCACGTCGTGGATCAAAAAGCCCAATCTATCTATGCCGTCGGAAACCATGAGCGGTATATATTATAAGCGTGCTTACCATTCAAGGCGCCGCATTGCGCCAGAGCCGAAAAAGAGGGATGGCAGCCATGCAGATGCGGTCATGGCACAGGCAATGACGGTTGCGGATGACTTCCCGACCGAGACGTGAATTGCCGTCGAGAACGCCGTGAGAAGAAAGGTCGTCTTGCGCGTCCTCGCCACCGGCACACCTAGGCTTTCGGCGGCATTTCGCCGGCGGCGAAGGCATCGAGCCGGCGGTGGTTCCACAGCGCATAGGCAAGGGTGGTGCCCGCACCTAGCGCGCCCAGATATTGTCCCAGCGAGCCAGGCCGAGGCCGCCCAGCAACGGCTTTCCACGATGGTGACCTGCCACAGTCGACCAGCGCCCTTCGATTTTACGACAGGCGCAATTTCGATCAAACTGGCCTCGCAAAAAGCCGACAAAATGTGCCGCCAAATGCGAGGAGACCTATGAACCCGACCGAGAAAGCGCTGTGGTTTGTCGAGAGCCATCTGCCGGAAGCGATCTCGCTTGAAGATGTCGCGCAAAGCAGCGGCGTCTCGCGCTTTCATGTGACGCGCGCCTTTGGCGCCGCCACCGGCCGTTCGGTGATGGGCTATATGCGCGCGCGCCGGCTGACCGAAGCGGCGCGCAAGCTGGCTTCCGGCGCGCCCGACATCCTCGCGGTCGCGCTCGATGCCGGCTACGCCTCGCACGAAGCCTTCACCCGCGCCTTCCGCGATCAGTTCGGCACGACGCCGGAACTGGTGCGCGCGCAGGGCAGCCTCAGCAATCTCGACCTGGTGGAGCCGATCCTGATGGACCAGTCCTTCCTCGCCTCACTGCCGCCGCCGCGCTTCGAGACCGGCCATCCCTTCCTCATTGCCGGCCTCGGCGAGCGCTACAGCTGCGAAACCAGCGCGGCTATTCCGATGCAGTGGCAGCGCTTCGGTCCCTATATCGGCAACATTCCGGGCGAGACCGGCGACGTCGCCTATGGCGTCTGCGTCAACGGCGACGATGCCGGCAATTTCGACTATATCGCCGGCGTCGAAGTTTCGGATTTCTCGGACCTGCCGAAGGAGCTTTCGCGGGTGCGGGTGCCGGCGCAGAAATACGCCGTGTTCACCCATGCCGAGCACATCTCCACGATCCGCCGCACCGTCAACACGATCTGGAACAAATGGCTGCCGGCCTCGGGGCACGATATAGCCGACGGCCCCGAATTCGAACGCTACGGCCCGGAGTTCGATCCGCGCAGTGGCAATGGCGGGCTGGAGATATGGATTCCGGTTAGAGTGTGAGAGCGTTTGCGCGCGATCTTGCCTTCTTCCGGTGAAAAGGCGCTACAGCTCCAGCTTCCAGTTCTGGCCGACCAGATCCTTGCCGAAGGCGTGATGGCGCTCTTCGTCCACCAGCCTGAAGCCCGCACTCTCATAGATGTGCCGGGCGGCGGTCAAAATGTCGTTGGTCCACAGGGTCAGCGTCTTGTAGCCCCTGGCGCGGGCGAAGCCGATGCACTCCTCGACCAGCCGTTTGCCGATGCCGAGGCCGCGCGCCGAAGGCTCGACATAGAGCAGGCGCAATTTTGCCACCTCGTCGGACTTGCGCACGACGAAGACCGAGCCGACTACCTCCTCTTGCCGCTCGGCAATCCAGCTGCGTTCCCATTCTGGATCGAAGGATTTTACGAAGGCGCCGAGGATTTCGGCGACCAGCGCCTCGTAGGTTTCGTCCCAGCCATATTCCTGTGCGTAGATCTGTCCTTGGCGGCGCACCACCCAGCCGATGTCGCCGACCTGCAAGGGGCGCAGCATATACGGCACTTTGGTCTCCGGGCTGTCGCCCAGGAGTTGCTGCACCGTCTGCATGGCCTTGACCAGCCGGTCCTGTTCGGCAGCAGGAAGCCGCTCCAGCAAGGCCGCGACCTGGTCGTGCGAAGCCCGGTTCAGCGGCGCGAAGGCCTGCCGCCCCACCGGCGTCAGCGTGATCGACGACTGCCGCGCATCCGACGCCAGCGGCGCGCGCGCAATCAGCTGCAGGTGCTCGAACTTCTTCAGGAGCCGGCTGACATAACCGGCGTCGAGGCCGAGATCGCGGATGAGATCGCTGGCGGTCAGGCCATCGCGATGCGCCAGTTCGTAGAGCACCCGCGCCTCGGTCAGCGAGAAGGCGCTTTTCAGCAGGCCTTCGTCGAGCAGACCTATCTGGCGGGTGTAGAAGCGGTTGAAAGCCCGCACCGCGTCGATGCGTTCCTTGCCGGGTTGATGATGGATCGTCATGGGAAGCCTCCTGCCCCATCAACGATCGGTCATTTATTTGACTTAGTCAAGTATCGAGGAGATGCTCCCCCGGTCGTGTCTCAGGCGATGGCGCGGCGGCGCCGTGCGATCAGGACGAACAGGCCGAGCAGCACAACGCTGGCCGCAGCACTGGCGGCGGCAAATTCCGGCACCGGCCGAAAATCCTTGCCGTCGATCAGCAGCGATGCCGCGACCGGGCCGATCGCCAGACCGAAAAGCTGGGCCGCCGGCACCAGAAGCACGGCCGTGCGCGTCTCGTCGNCGCGACCGGGCCGATCGCCAGACCGAAAAGCTGGGCCGCCGGCACCAGAAGCACGGCCGTGCGCGTCTCGTCGGCGGTGATCGCCAGCCGGATCTGATAGGGCACGATGAACAGAAGGATGAGGCCCATGATCAAGGCCGCGACCCAGAAAACCGTCAGGCCGGGGCTGCCGGCGAGCATCACGGAACTGGCGACGGCGACCACGCCGATCGCCACGATGGCGAAGCGGTAATCGATGCGCGCCTCGAAGACGGTAGCCGTCATTGCGCCCAGCACCTGCAATGCGAGGTTGGCCGAGACGATCAGGCCGACGGTGCGGCCATCGATGCCGTATTGTGCGCCAAGTGGCTCGAGAAACGCCCAGACCGAGCCGAAGAACATGAAGTAGCAGAAGACGCTCAGCAAAGCGGCAAGCGAAGGAACGGTCAGCACATTGCTGAACTGTTCCTCCTTGGGCAGGTCGGCATAGCTATCCGGGACGATGAAGGCGACGGCCACCGAGGCGATGCAGACGACGGCAAGAACGATGAAGCCGCCCGCCGATCCGGCGGCCGGGATGACGTAAAGCGCCAGCAGCAGGGCAAGGGCGCATTGCGCCAGGGTCTGAAGGGTGACGAAGAAGCCGCCGATGCGCTCGGCCCGGCGTGAACGGGCGATCAGTTCCGTGGCGACCGCCACCAGCCCACCCTCGGCGAGGCCTGCCACCGCGCGGGCGGCAATCAGCGAGGTCGAGGTCAGCGCATAGGCGGTCGCCCCGTTCGCCAGCGCCAGCAAGAGCAGAAGGACGGCACTTTTCAAGCGCATATTGTGGGCGGACAGCATCATGGCGATGGCCGCCGATCCGATGCCGATGGCGATCATCTCCGCCGTGGCGACCAGCGCGAGTTCGTCACCGCTGACATGCCCTTCGGTGTAGAGCGCGCCGAGAAGCACCGGCTGCAGCCCGAGAATGAGCAGGCCGACCGAGCCGATCCACAATGCCGAGGCGAGTTGCGCCCCAGTGGGGTTGCCGACCAGCCAGTCGCCGTTCCCGGCATCCGCGTTACCAGCAGAAGTCACGGTCGCCTCCCAACGTCCTTGCCTGACGGCAAAAAAACTGACAGTCTGTCAGCATTTAGAAACTGATACTCGATCATATTCGTTTGTCAATCAGTAGCGGGACTTGGCACCAACAAGGCTGGGGATGGTCTTGGCGATCGAATGGTCTGGGCGATCGAGAGGATGGCGGCATGAACGAAGCAGTGCAGATGACGACCGAACCGAGGCGCAGGCCCAAACAGGAGCGCAGCCGCGAGCGCATCGACGCCATCCTGTCGACGACCATGCGGCTGATCGGCGAGAAAGGCATCGACGCCGTCACCATGAAGGAAGTCGGCGCACAGGCCGGCGGGCCGATCGCCACCGTCTATCATTACTTCCCCAACAAGTCGGCGATCCTGGCGATGCTCTACGAGCGATTCTCCGAAGTGAGCCGCGCCCGGCTTGCCGCGATCGTTGCCGACGTCGGCGGGCTGAGCGACGTTATCGCTGCGGCCGACCGGCTGCTCGACGACTACTATGAGCGCGTCGCCGGCGACCCCGCCATTCAGGACCTGCAAAACGCCATCCAGGCTGACAAGGCGCTGAAGAATCTCGACATCGCCGAAACCCGGCGCCAGGCGACGATGTTCTGCGACCATGTCGGCCCCTTTCTCGCGCCAGAGCGACGCAATGAGTTCGGCCGTATGGTTTTCCTGATCTTCCAACTGGCCGGCGGCGTCGTGCGCATGGCGCTGACCCAGAACCAGGAGGAAAGCCGCCACACCATCGAGGACTACCGGTCGATCATCCATACGCAGCTGGGGTTGTTTCTCTAGCGCCCGATTCGACCCCGTCCGGTCTGGTGGATGAGGTTTTCGAAGCCGTCGGCCAGGTTGGCGGTGCCGGCGGCAACAATCTTCGACAGGTTCCTGGCGCGACCTGGGGTCTTGTTGGCATCGAGCAGCACCGCCCTGCCCTCATGCAGGACAAAGTCGAATTTGCCATAGTCGAAGCCCAGCTTCCGACGCAAGGCGCGCAATTCGTCGGGAACCGCAACCGGCTCCCGGCGGATGGTGTCGTCGCCCTTGACCAGGCGCTGCGGCGAGACATAGCGGGTGCAGCGCTCCCGATCGCCGCAGAATATCCAGAACCGCGCCGCAAACCCGTCGGGCTCGATTTCGGGAATGAATTTTTCCACGATCAGGTCGGCACGCCTGAAAATCTCCGGCGCCACATCGGCCAGCGAGGCATGCACCTGATAGCGGTCGAAGGTCTGCGCGCCCGGGAAAGGCACTGCCTTGCCGGCGCGAACGGATTTTCGGTTGAGCTGCTCCTCGGGCGTCCCCCAATGATTGAGGTTGCTCTTGACGATGACCTGGCCGCTCCAGTTGGCACCCTCCTCGAGGATCGCACCGCTGATGCGGCGCTTGGAAATGTCGGTTGCACCAAGATTGAGACAAATCGGAAATCCGCGCGCGTAGTCGACATAGTCCGATGGCGTCACTGTCGCGTCGACATGCAGGACGGCAATATCGGCGTTATGACTTGCCGAGGGTCCACGCATGATCTGCACGGAGTGACCGCGCCGTTTCAGCTCCGCCAGGACGTCGAACAGCATGTAGGGGCTGTCCTGGCGCAGCAGGAGGCCCCGCCGGCTCTGGAAGCGGTCAAATTCATGCGTTATGACGGCAATGCGGGCCATGGCCTTTCCTGCATGAGGTAACTCGCAAGGCAACCAACAGCCTGGAAGGAAATATGTCCAGCCTTTCCCCAAACCGTTCCGCATGACTGAGCATTGGGACGCAATTCGCCGTCATTGGCGGCTTCTCGGGTCGCCGCTGTGTCCGCCCCCGGAAGCTGTCGCCGCCTATGAGCGCGAACTTAGCCTGCAATCGGTCGATGTGGTGCTGCTCGGGGTCACGCCGGAGCTTGCCGGCCTCGGAAGGACCATGCTCGCGATCGACGAGTCCACTGCCATGATATCGGGCATCTGGCCGGGCGATACCGCCTCACGCAAGGCGGTGATCGGCAACTGGCTGGAGTTGCCGCTGGGCGACGAAAGCGCCGGGGCGGTGATCGGCGACGGCTGCCTGTCGGCGCTGGACTCCTCGGTTGCACGGCAGGCGCTGCTTGCCGAGATCGCGCGTGTGCTGAAGTCCGATGGGCGGGCTGCATTGCGCGCCTATGCAAGCCCTCAGGTGCCGGACGATCTGCAGGAGGTCCGGGCGCTGACGCTGTCCGGTGGTGTCGCGACCTTCCACGAACTCAAATGGCGCATTGCCATGGCTTGTGCCGGCGGCGATCCCGACCGCGCCATTCCGGTGCGGGCGATCCTCGACGCCTTCGATGCGCTGTTTGCCGACCGGGAGGCCCTTGCCGCGACGACCGGATGGGAGATGCCGGTCATCGGCACCATCGATGTCTATGCGAATTCGCAGACTGTCTACAGTTTCGCCCCGGCGGCGACGCTGGTCGAAGAGGCGAGCCGGTTTTTCGGCCGTGTCCGCCTCGCACCGACAGGGGGTTATGGGCTGGCGGAACGATGCCCGCTTCTGGTGCTTATATCGCCGCGGCGCCGGTAGGGTCTGCCGTCGGATCGCGGCACGGCTCCAATTGGCACAATTGTGCTCACCGTTCGCCTTGACTCTCGAAAGCCACGCGCTTATTTCAGCGCACGTTAGCACTCTCCCCAGGTGAGTGCTAACGCACATCCGGCACCGCCGGATCGAGGAACAGCTCTCACCGTTCTCATTCGAGGAAGAAAAAATGGCAAAGTCGAAGTTCCGCCCGCTTCATGACCGCGTGGTCGTACGCCGGGTCGAATCCGAATCCAAGACCGCCGGCGGGATCATCATCCCGGATACGGCAAAGGAAAAGCCGCAGGAAGGCGAGATCATCGCCGTCGGCTCCGGCGCTCGCGACGAAGCCGGCAAGCTGGTCCCGCTGGACGTCAAGGCCGGCGACCGCATCCTGTTCGGCAAGTGGTCGGGCACCGAAGTCAAGCTCAATGGCGAAGACCTTCTGATCATGAAGGAATCCGACATTATGGGCATCATCGGCTGATTATCGGCCTCACCGTCAACTGAATTTCGGGCTTGATCGCAAGCCCCTGCCAGGAGCTAAAAAATGGCTGCCAAAGACGTAAAATTCTCCCGCGACGCGCGCGAGCGCATGCTTCACGGCATCAACATCCTCGCCGACGCGGTGAAGGTGACCCTCGGTCCCAAGGGCCGCAACGTCGTCATCGACAAGTCGTTCGGCGCACCGCGCATCACCAAGGACGGCGTCACCGTCGCCAAGGAAATCGAACTTTCCGACAAGTTCGAAAACATGGGCGCGCAGATGATCCGCGAAGTTGCTTCGAAGACCAACGACATCGCCGGTGATGGCACCACGACCGCGACCGTCCTGGCGCAGTCGATCGTCCAGGAAGGTAACAAGGCGGTTGCCGCCGGCATGAACCCGATGGATCTGAAGCGCGGCATCGACCTGGCCGTGACCGAAGTGGTCGCGGCTCTCGGCAACGCTGCCAAGAAGATCAAGACCTCCGAGGAAGTTGCCCAGGTCGGCACGATCGCCGGCAATGGCGACGAGTCGGTCGGCGCCATGATCGCCGAAGCGATGCAGAAGGTCGGCAATGAAGGCGTCATCACGGTTGAAGAAGCCAAGACCGCCGAGACCGAGCTGGAAGTCGTCGAAGGCATGCAGTTCGACCGCGGCTATCTCTCGCCCTACTTCGTCACCAACGCCGACAAGATGGTTGCCGAGCTCGAGGACGTCTACATCCTCCTGCACGAGAAGAAGCTGTCCAACCTCCAGGCCATGCTGCCGGTTCTCGAAGCCGTCGTGCAGACCTCCAAGCCGCTNACGAGAAGAAGCTGTCCAACCTCCAGGCCATGCTGCCGGTTCTCGAAGCCGTCGTGCAGACCTCCAAGCCGCTGCTCATCATCTCGGAAGACGTCGAAGGCGAGGCTCTGGCCACGCTGGTCGTCAACAAGCTGCGCGGTGGCCTGAAGATCGCCGCCGTCAAGGCGCCGGGCTTCGGTGATCGCCGCAAGGCCATGCTGGAAGACATCGCCATCCTCACCGGTGGCCAGGTCATTTCGGAAGACCTCGGCATCAAGCTCGAGAATGTCGGCCTCAACATGCTCGGCCGCGCCAAGAAGGTGTCGATCTCCAAGGAGAACACCACCATNCAAGCTCGAGAATGTCGGCCTCAACATGCTCGGCCGCGCCAAGAAGGTGTCGATCTCCAAGGAGAACACCACCATTGTCGACGGCGCCGGCAAGAAGGACGAGATCCAGGGCCGCGTTGCCCAGATCAAGCAGCAGATCGAAGAGACCACGTCGGACTACGACAAGGAGAAGCNCGAGATCCAGGGCCGCGTTGCCCAGATCAAGCAGCAGATCGAAGAGACCACGTCGGACTACGACAAGGAGAAGCTGCAGGAACGTCTGGCGAAGCTCGCGGGCGGCGTCGCGGTGATCCGCGTCGGCGGCGCGACGGAAGTCGAAGTCAAGGAAAAGAAGGACCGCGTCGACGACGCCCTCAACGCGACCCGCGCGGCCGTGGAAGAAGGCATCGTTGCAGGCGGCGGCGTCGCTCTCCTGCGCGCTTCGGCCAACATCAAGGTCACCGGCGTCAATGCCGACCAGGCTGCCGGCATCAACATCGTTCGTCGTGCACTGCAGGCTCCGGCCCGTCAGATCGCNTCGAACGCAGGTGCTGAAGCTTCGATCGTCGCCGGCAAGATCCTCGACAACAAGGGCGCGACCTACGGCTACAACGCCCAGACCGGCGAATATGGCGACATGATCGCCATGGGTATCGTCGATCCGGTCAAGGTCGTGCGCACTGCCCTCCAGGACGCGGCCTCGGTCGCCGGCCTGCTCGTCACCACCGAAGCCATGATCGCGGAGGCTCCCAAGAAGGAGTCGGCTGGCGGCGGNTCGGTCGCCGGCCTGCTCGTCACCACCGAAGCCATGATCGCGGAGGCTCCCAAGAAGGAGTCGGCTGGCGGCGGCATGCCTGGCGGCATGGGCGGCGGCGGTATGGGCGGCATGGGCGGGATGGGCGGTATGGATTTTTAATCCAGCCCCTATCAGCTTACAGCGGACAGGGCGGCAGCATGCCGCCCTCTCCTTGTGTGCCGAACATGATCGAAACCTTGGAGTGCGTCCCGAGGATCTCGTTCGAGCCTCACCGCATCGTCGAGAATTAGGATCTTGTCTGATCGAGCAATTCGCGGGCTCAACCTGGTCAAACCGGCGCCCCCTACGAACTGCCCGATCCTTGAGGATTCCGCTGCGCGACAATCACGATGATTCATTCAGTTGGTAGCTATAGGCGGTGAATCATGAGGGGCATTGAGGAGCGTGGCAAGGCGCCCATCTCGGCATTTAACTCCATCGAGCGTGATATCAGGGACAATTCTCTCATCGGAACCGGCGGCTGGCGTTGAAGGACCCGGTGAATCATCCTGATCTATAGTGGAGCAGACGCGCTCTGAGCCTCAAGAGCGTTTCCTCCTCTGAGTATCCTTGATCTGCCGCTGGACATTCTCGTTGATATTGCTGAGCGGCTCAGCCCGATGGATCTGCTGAGGATTTCGCACACAAATCAAGAGCTGCGTGTCGCCGCGATGATAGTCGCAACGCCTCAAGAAAGGCGGATTCAGGTTCACGCCAACTGTGGCAGCCCTTGCAACCGGGCTCCAGCAGCGTCTCGTCGTCGTGAGACCTCGTGACCCCGGCGACTGCGCTTCGGCCTTGTGGGGCCTCGGAGCGAGGCGTGGCAGCGCTTGCACCCGAGCTCCAGCGGCGTCTCATCCTCCTCGCCGAAGGGCTTGAGCCCAGGTCTCAGACCATTGCCCTGGAGGGCCTCGGAGCAGGCGTGGGTGGCGGACATAGCAGCCTGTCCCATACTATGAATACGTTTGGCTGAAGCAGACCGATGGCTGCGCGTCGAAGCCGAAGCCGTCGAGTTCGCGGACAAACGGGAACTGCGCGATCTTGCTCGACATGAGCGTGTCGAGCTGGTCGCGGATCGCCGTCAACTTCAGCCGATCCAGGATTGCGATCAGCAGGTCATGATCTAGGGTCGTCATCACCAGCTTCCTCCGGCCACCGCTTCGTACTCGGCGAGTGGCCGCAGCAAGGTGGCCGTGGGTGATCTTGATCCGCTGGGCGCGCACCGGCCCTTCGAAGCCGGCAACGCCGACAAAAGGCTCTGTCGCAAACCTGGAAATGGGGTTGTGAACGGCCATTTCGGCCTGTCCGTCAGGCAGCGAGGAGATCGAAACAGCGATCGACAGACTTGTAGGCATACCTCGCCTGTCGCTGGCCCATCATGTGGATCATCTCGATGCCGGAGAGGATGACCACGTCGTTCGCATGCGACTTGAAGCCGAGCATGGATCGAATGCGGCTTGATACGCCGGTGATCCTGTTCGATCCGATTGTTGAGATGCCGGCGATTGCGGAGCGGATCGGCTTCAGCGGTCGCCGCGATCGCTGCCGCAGCCGGCTTTCAGCGTCGCAGGAAAGGATTGCTTCGTAATTGGTCTGGCTGCCGTCGATGACGATGCGCTCCGGCCGGCCATGGCGCGTCAGCACCTTGCGGAGGAAGCGTTGGGCCGCCACCAGGTTACGGTTTTCGCTAAAGAAGAACTCGACCGTATCGCCGAGGATGTCGATAGCGCGGTAGAGATACATGGCCGCGGACCTTGATGTACGTCTCGTCCAATGCCACTTGCTGCCGACCACACGCTTGCGCCGGTTGAAGCGCTCCAGCAGCTGCGGCGAGAAGTGGGCGACCCAGCGATGCACAGTGGAGTGGTCGACCTTCAACGCGTTCGGCCATCATCTCTTCCAGATCGCGCAGGCTCAGAGTGTAGGCCAGGTACCAGCGCACGCACAGCAGGATCACCGACTGGTCGAAATGGCGGCCCTTGAACATCACGTGCTCCTCCACAGCTGAGGCGTTTTTCTTGCCATGCTCGCTTACAAAAAGGTTTGCGACAGAGCCGTTCGAACCGCATGCCGACACCATCGTCAAGGGCGGCCGCGATGTCCATTATGGCCACAAGCTCAACCTGACGACGGGCAGGCAGTCTGTTCTTTCAATTTAGACCAACTATGCGGATGCCGCCTCAGTCAACTCAAGAATGTAACCAATGCCGCGCATAGTCGTGATACGTGGCGTTGCACCTGACCTACTCAGGTGTCCACGTAAGCGATAGATTCCGACTTCAAGCGCGTTGGCAGATACCTCGTCGTTGAACGAATAGAGGTGATCTTCCAACTGCGCACGAGGCACGATGCGGCCTGCACGGATAAGCAGATGCTCTAAAATACATAGTTCGCGGCGTGCGATCTTCAGAGGATGACCCGAGACCGAGACCTGTCGGCCGATCGGATCGAAATTGAGATTGCCCAATACAACGATGGGGTCGGTCACCTGTGTCGACCGGCGCAGAATGGCTCTCATTCTGGCGATGAGCTCATCGAAAGAGACGGGCTTGAGCAGAAAGTCGTCCGCGCCACCGTTGAAAATTGCAATCCGCTTCTCGAGATCGTTGATGCTACTCATAATGAGGGTTGGAACTGAATGCCCGTTGCTCCTTAGCTGTCTCAGCCAGCCCAAGCCATCGCCATCTGGCAGAGCCAACTCCAGCAGGAGAATTTCATAGGTTGCGCAACAAAATGCCCTCGACGCCTGTTCCAGGTTGCCAACTACATCAACGGCAAAACCGCTATCCCCGAGCGCAACTCGCACAGCGCGCGTAAGATCCACATGATGATCAATGAGCAGCGTTCGCATTTCACGTCCTATCAAGGTCGGACAGGTCACCGTCCGCTGTAAGACCGGGGCGACAGCGGAAGTCGCGCAACTCTTCGTAGTGTTCGTAACGCTCTTTCCGATGGGTGATCGCGGGAGCATGCAAGCCGCACGCCTGCAATAGTCGGGGATGGAACACGTGAAGACCTGTTGACGGGCTGAAACCGTCGGTCGGCCAGCCCACAATGCCACCGACTCTGCCTGCGATTTCTCTGCGCATCGATCCTCCTATGGGTTGCGTCGCAAACTCCAGCTGAGGTCGCAAGGGCAGGTTGCGGCTTTGTTCATTGAGAGGACCCCCTGGAGGCAATACCAGGAGATTCCCTATATGGCACTTCCCGATTTACCACCGGTCATTCCGAACCACGTTCGGCGGCTTTGAAGACATTCATTGAGCGCGGCTAGCTAAATCAAGGGTACGACCTGCCGGGTGTCGATGCCGCTTTTGAAGCAGGCATCGGCACCAGATCGGTGAGCGTCGCCCGCGCAATTCAGCGGACGCGCTCGATACACCCAGTCGAATCGTGCCGCGACTTGCCGCGCCGACAGGGCGCCCGAAGACTTCAGACTTGTGACCGAAGGTCTACGCCCAGTCCTCCTCCCATTATCCACCTCCTTCAAATCAAAGTGGACGTTCAATCTGAACAAATTACGCCATCGTATCACAAACGACTTACCGATCCCCGACGTGCTCTAGCTCTAGCCTTAGTGCTTGTTAAGAAGGTCGGCTACTGTCTCTCCGCGTCGCCGGGCATCGGCGGCGAGCCACACCTCCCCCACCTCATACACGTCGCCGTGGGTACTGAACGGCACAATGACGTCAATGGCAGCCGACAGCAGGTCAAGAAGCGTGTGGTCTTCCACAGCAGCTCCTTGCGGGCTGCTCTTGACGAGTGAAAAGAGCTTTTTAAAGCCTTGGACCGGATCCGCCCCATGAATCGTTGATATTGATCCCGCATGGCCGGAGACGACTTCGCTAAGGTAGGCCCAAGCAGCATCATCGCGCATCTCGCCAAGCAATATTCGATCAGGGCGCATGCGCAAGCTGGCTTGCAACAGTTGCTCGGCTGTCACCGCACCTACGCTTGCTCGGTCCTTCGGATAGAGTAATCGGACATGGTTCTCGTGCGGGATTGCAAGTTCGAGCGTGTCCTCGAT
This sequence comes from Mesorhizobium sp. LNJC394B00, assembly GCF_000502555.1. Lineage (NCBI taxonomy): Bacteria > Pseudomonadati > Pseudomonadota > Alphaproteobacteria > Hyphomicrobiales > Phyllobacteriaceae > Mesorhizobium > Mesorhizobium sp. LNJC394B00. The sequence goes on along the minus strand of NZ_AYWH01000007.1, from coordinate 11,327 downwards.
ACTTATCAGCCTCTCTTGCGGGGGTATAGCGTTGATCAAAGTCTTGCTCATTGTCGTTTTGCCGCTTCCAGTAGGTCCGCAAAGCAGCATCGTGAGCCGCCCGCAAACGCATGCTCGCAAAAATTGCTCCAAGTCACCATGGTCGTAGTGCTGAAGAATCGTTTCGTCCTGCCGCTCTTGGCGCTCCTTTCGTGACCGCCATTGATTCCAACGCGAGTATTCGTAGCGAGAAGAAACTTCCTTGAGTTCGGTCACACGACTTGAGGGACGCCGTATCGTCAGGCTTATTGTTCCTGAGGGAACAGCGGGCGGCAAACAGATCTGCAGCCGCTCTCCGTTCGGCAGCTCAGTCGCACAGAGGGGGCTTTGCGGTCCGACATCTTGCTTGCGCAGCGCTCCAGCGAGGATCGCGATGTCCTCCAGATCGTCATAAGATAGCGGTAGCGGATGTTTCGTGAAAACGCCGGCCTGTCGGACAAAGGCTTCCCCAGGCCGGTTGATAGCGACCTCTTCGGTCCTTGGCTCCTCAAGCCATTTCAAAACAGGGTTGAGAAGCAAACGCAATTGAGGGTCAGCCTCCGGTCGCATTGTTGTCTCTCCGGCGTTGGCGATGTTGGGGGGCTGGCGCCACGGCGATCGGTCTAAGATCGTATACATCTGAGAAATCGAGGTCCCGAGCCACAAAGATGGATACAGCATCTCCCTGGTTTTTCTTCAGAGTTGGCGGAACGTTGATCGTTGCTCTAAGGGTCGTGTCAACGGCTTGTCCGGCGTTGCTCTGGAAGCTGTTGATGCCGCTTCCTCCACCTGAGCTGCCAGCGTATTGACCGGCGGCCTGAAACGCGCCTTGAATGACGCTCATGAGCATTGCTCCGCCAAAGCGCTGCCAGAAGTGATTATCCACCGTGCCAGGCATTCCGGAGCGGCCGAGCTCGTCAGCGCCCGGCGACGCTAGCGAAACGAGGGCATGGTCAGGCGTTTCGATGCGCGTCCACAGCACGAAGACACGCGCATCCCCCTGTTGGAGACCACGCTGGATCTCGCCAATCACGGTCGTCCCGCGATCCAAAAGCACCACGTTGTTGGTGGCGCCGCGGACGTCTTTAGGTAAGACGCACTTCACATAACCCGGTAAATTTGTGTCGACTGCCGTTTGCAAAATGCAGGGAATTATCGTTCCTTGGGTAATCACGAGATCAGGGTGCGGCAAAAGTGTGGCCCGGCTTGGCTCCTGTATATCTGGCTTCAATCGGCCCGTCAGATCGCCAGCGTCTGAAATCTCATGCGAGGTCGCGGGAGCATCCCTATGGTTGTCTTCGCTCCGCTGACCGTCGTTGGGCATTTGACCGCTGCCACTGTAGGCGAAAATTGGTGTTTCCTCCGGCGGCGGATCAGCTGGCGCCGGAGGCGGCGTGGATGGCGCAGGATCTCCTGCCTGCGCCGCCTGTACGGGTGCTGGAGCTTCGGGAGCAATCTCAATCGGCACGGGGCGGAATGGCTCGGCGTCGGCGACAATTGGAGGTTTTGGCTGAGTTGGCTCGTCTTGTGTGCTGGGACGACCGCCGAGCCAGATGAGCGATAGAGATGAGATGAGAACGAGAGCAGCGACGGCCAACTTCTGCAATCCCGAAACATGCCGGCGGGCCGGCTCCGAGACCATCGATCCTGAGGCATGGACATCTTGTCCCGACTGTGGGCCGGTTTCATTCATCGGCCGGGCCTTTCAAAACGCGCCACACGTCGGGTGTCACTGTACCGGTCCCTGGCGCTCGTCCCACAGGGTCATAAGCCCTGTTGAAAATGGACAAGACCGTATTGCCATCTCTCAGACGCCATTCCCGGGCGACTGCGGATACTTCAACATAGTCTCCTTTGACCGTGTAATTGGCAGCGGCTTCCTTGCCGTCGGGATTGATAATGTAGAGGGAGGGTATGCGGGAATTGCTTGCGAAGCCAAATACAGTGGTAAAGCCATTATCGAAAACTTCCAGCGGCGCCAGCGATCGATCGCCCTTTGCGACGTAGTGAAAATTGCTTTCGTCCGGACTGGTAGTTGCGGCGGGCCGATTCAACAAATCCTGAACTCTCTCGTCGCGCAGCACTTTCGCCCGGGCCTGACCAAGAATCGAGCGCCTTTCTGCGTCCTTTCTCTGAGCAGCAGCCTCATCAGCAGGATAGGTGAACTGCACGCTGTAGTATAGGTCAGGTTGCTGCTCATCGAGTTTTGGCATCGCTCTCGTTGAAATACTGAAGACGTATCTCCGTGTACCGGACTCACTCTCGGCCAGCACGACGACCGGCTGCGGCGGGAGCATCCGGCTAGCCTTAAAAAAGAGATAGTTGGCGCGCGGGAGGGCAGCCAGGTCTTTGCTATTGGAAACGGCCACGGCTGCGACTGTCTCGTTGGCCGCGAATGTGACAACCAGCGTTGCCCCCACTGCGGTAGACAGGCGCACCACTTCGTCAGGACGGTAAGCCAGGTAGCGCATGCGCGCATCGTGCTTGCCGGCAAGTGGTGTGTCTTCCGCGGACGCTTCCATCGTTAAGAAGAGTGAACAGACCAGCGCGAGAAACGCTCTTTTTGTCATGGCTGCACATAGCCCAGGTTCGATACGCTATCTTCCGAGCTTTGATAGGAAGTGACGAGTAGACCTGCCGGATTGGTGAGCCTCGATTGCCCAGGCAGACCCGTCAAGCGCTCGTAGCGGATGGTAGCTGTCCAGGTGGTCACTATCGGCATCTGCCCATCGACAACAAGCGAACGTTTGTAACGGATCTGTTGAACGTCCGGACTGATGTCGTTTGAAGAAATATGCCCGACCTCGAGCTTGCCGCGTTTGCCGACCGTGACTTGCGGCGAGGTGGGATTGGGATAGTTGAAGAAATCTTGATATTGCTGTCGCACAGCCGGCGCGCTGAAACTGGATACGAGGTCATAGGCGTATTGGGCTGTATCTGCTGTGTACCCCTCGCGCAGGCGTACATATTCCCACAGCGAAGCATTTATGACGGCTCGGTCTTGGGTTGCCGGCAGTCGAGAGACTGACACTTCGCTGTCGACGGTCCCATCCGGCCGGACCCAGAGGAACACAGGTACGAGCTTGGCCAACGGGACCATGGCAGCAATGGTAAATGCCTGGGCAACATTTCCTAGGACCGCCGCTGCGGCAAAGGCTATCAGGGCCTTTGACAGGCGCCGCGCAGACTTCGCTCGTGAAGTTTGAAACGCTTCCACCTTCTTATAGTGGGCGGCTAGCGTTTCTCTCTCCACCAGAAGGGCATGTTCAGGAACTTTCACTTTGGCTCTTCCGCGCATTCGACCTGAAGATCCTCAGGGGTGGTTTCCCATTGTCCCACGTTCAGTTGGAATGGGGCACCCGCGCATGTCGCAAGCCCATGGCTCGTCTTGCAGGCGGCCAAAGCGAGGATTGACAGAAGTAGGCAATATTTCATGTTTTTGGCACCGAGCTTGTCGATTGATTAAGCACCCGCCGTTTTGGCAAAGTGGCGATTGAGGCTGTTAAGAGGTCGGTTCGCACCTCCCCAAGAGCCGCCGGCGATGCTGCTGGCGATCGTCGGAAGCGCGACGATCAGAGCGTCACCAGCTAGGAAAAGCATGTCGAGCTCGTAAAGCCCGATGATCTTGGCTGCTGTCGTGCCCGAGAATTTGATCATCAAAAGCATGGCTGCCAGCGAGACTGCTTCGGCAGCGATTACTATCGTTGCAACGATGTTGAGGAGGAGAAGCAGCAGCCCGTACGAGAGCAGTTGGCCGATCCATCTGGTGGCTATGTCTCGAGTGTGATCAAAAAGGTAGCCTACAAGGACCAGGGGGCCGATCGTCAAGAGCACCTTCGTCAGAATTCCAACGGCATCGTAGATCTCGAACGCTGTCCACAGCGCGCCGTAGAAAATCCATTGCGCTCCCTCGAAAGCAAGTATGTCCTGGCCGTTCATAGGCCCAATTTCGGAAGCAATCAGCTGAAAGACATACTGGCTTGAAGCAAACATAAGATCGAGCTTCTGGGGGATTCCGATGAAGGGCAAGTCGCTGCCACTGATGTCGTGAGCCAACCTCGGAATCGTGTCGTCGAAGAGCGCTTCAATGTACTGCTGATAGTTGGCCTGCCCTAAGATAAGGGCGACGACAATCGACACCATGATTACGCGCGAGATACCCCCGCGCGCATCGACTTGACCACGCATGACCAGACAGCCTTGGATTATTATCCAGAGCGTGACACACGCAACCAGAGGCGCACTGACCGCCGCTTGGACGTTTTCAAGCACTTTGTGCAGCCCGGACGTGAAGGCCCCATGAAAGATCGTGTGTATAGTCGTGAATGGCGCGGGAATTTTAAAATTCATGGCGTGAGCCTGATGTGTCCCTGATCAGCGCAGCTGAGCCTGATGAACTCTGTGTGGTTTACGGGAGGATGCTAAACATATTAGCGGTGTCCTGATGTTCGCGACGCTGCGTGGCGGCCTCCTCCACGGCGTGAAGGCTCCCTTGTGCAGTGGCCATTGTCAGCAGACTCGTGGCCTGGACATTTTGGATCATCGCATCGTGAATCTGCTTGAGGACCAGACCGTTGGTCACGGTGGCCTGCATAATATTTCCCGAGCGGGAAAGCTGACCAAGCGTGCCGGCGTTATCCTTAAGGCGCTTGTCCATCATGCCCAAAGTGTCGGCTGCAATAGCTGCGGCATTGGCGGCCCCGGCGATTTGTCCCTGTAACAGTTTCGCTTCTGAATCGGTGCCGTTGACTATCCGATTTGGGTCCTTCGCAATGTTACGGGCCATAATCGAAGCTGGCGCCCGAGCATCAAACATCTGCTCCTCCAGCTTATTGCTCGACGGGTAGTGATTTCCTTGGTTAAGTGAGCTTAGCAGTCCCGTGACAGCGAATGACGACGTTAGAATTGTCACCATTTCAATCGTGGTAGCGAGCGTCTCGATTGACCTCTCAAGGATCGCCGCATTGGAAAGCGCTGTTAAGGTCGCTTGTGTTTCTGTTACAGGGTCGCTGACGATAAATTGCGAACGGGCCTGTCCGTGAAGCAGAAGGGAAGCAGCAAGGGTCGTTACTGCAAGTTTGGCAAATTTCATGAATATTCCTCCGTCAGTCTTGAACTTCGTGGTACCGGGCCATGAACTTGTCGAGCCACCCACTTGGGGCGTCTCCGTGCTGGTTACGAAGCTGGTCGGCAAAGCGCACTGTGTTGGCCCGCCCCGAGAGTACGGCTACGTACTCGCGCATCTGCCCAAGATCGAATTCGCAAACAATACTCCCGCTATCGCGCTTGAGCAAAAACTTGCGGCTGCCGATTGCCATTCCCTGGCGGATTGCCTCGAACTCCTGCGCAGTGCACTTCAAGCCATCGACATACGCAGAGCGGTCCGCCGTCGGTGATGGGTAGAAAATTTTCGTCATACATTGCGCAACGAGACTAGCTCCGAGAGGCGATTCCAGAACGTGTTCAGGCTGCTGCGTTGCGAGTATCAACATGCCGTTGTTTTTGCGGACCGTGAGCAAGAACTTGTCGATAACGGCCGAGAATTGGGGGTTGAGTAGATAGAATCGAAATTCGTCGCAGCTCATGACGAACCGACGACCATCGACGATAGCGCCCACTCGATGCAGAAGGTATGCGGCGGCCGGTGCACAGACCTCCTCATATTCCAGGAGCTGCGTCATGTCGAAGCCCGTAATGGAGGCATCCAGCCTTACTTCGTCCACGTCGCCGTCAAAGGCCCATCCAAGCGCCCCCCCTCTACACCACCGCTGCAGCCGTGCTCCTGCGCCCTCGGAGGGGCTGTGCAATAGGAACTCGCGCAGGCCCGCAAGTGAGCGCATAGGGGGTTCGAACGAAAGCTGACGAACAATGCCGCGTTCCAGCCGACGGCTTTCCTCCGGCGAGATCGGACCACGGCCGTCACTCTCGATCAGGGCCATCAACCACTCGCGCAGAAAGTCCCGGGAGGCGGAGGTGTTGTCCAGTCCACGCAGAGGGGCCAAGCCGCTCGGAGCGCCTCTGCGCAACGCAAGATATGTCCCTCCCGTGGCTCGCACCAGCAGTTCACCACCCCGATCCTTGTCGAAGAAGACGATCGCACCATTGCGATCGACCAAGCTTTGCTCAAGCATCGCGAGGACAAAGGTCATCAGCGTCGTCTTGCCTTTGCCAACGGGCCCGAATATTGCCGTCATGCCGACGTCATTCTCATGGGGGATGTAGTCGAAAGAAGTTCCACCGTTTGTGCGAAAGCGCGCAACAGCATTGCCCCAGTGGCCGGAACTGGAACCGCTTGGGAAGTTCTCAAATGAGACGAGCCCGGCAAAATTGTGTGAGGTGATCGCCCCCGGGCGCGTGCGCCACCTGTTGTTCCCCGGAAGTTGGGACCAATATGCGGCCTCCATGCCGATGCCCTCTTGGACGATAACGGCGCCCGCGTCGGCCAGCCGTGCGCGGGCACTTGCTGCGCGATCTGCAAGGCTATTGAGGCTGTCGGCATAGACGCACAGGCTCAGATGATGCGAACCCATCACGAATTCGTTGCTTGCCAGTGCGTCCTCTGCCTCGGCAAGTTCATTGATCTGGGTGAGAGCCTTGTCGCCGGCACTCGTCATCTGGCTGGACTTAAGGCTTAGTTTGGCATGAGCTTGTGGGCGAGTGAGGAAGGAAAAGCTCTGGCTCAGGACAAGCGGGAAGTTGGCGGACAGCAAGGAATTTAGCATGCCCGGCCGCGTCGTCGCCGGATATTCACGGAACGAAAACAATGATCCGACGGAGCTATCCCCGGGCCTTCGAATCTCAAGCGCCCGCTTCCCGCAGATGACCTGGTCAGTGTAGATGGAGGCGCCAAGTGAGCCGGTAACCATCGGAACCGGAAGAAACCGGCAAGTCATCATGAGCCGAAGCGCCTCGCCGATTTCCGTGAAGAGCACGTTGCCTTTCTCACGAATGCCCAACCGGCGCAGACCGTAACCGCCGAGTGCGCCAGCAGTGATGTGCCAGAGGTCTTCCAGGCTCCGCATTTGGGTGGCTAGATCGTGCTCATTCCGTCTGCGGGACTTGGCAATCCGCAAGCCGATCTTGCCGATTGCGGTGCGGGGGGACACGATCAAAGTGAGGAAGTGATCGTTGCGAAAGAGCTTTCCCGACAGCACACGACGCTCGTAGGCCTCGCTCAGACTGCCAGCGAATGCACTTTGAAACTGGCGCGGCGCCGGCGCCGGCACATCGTTGTGTCTCACAAGATGAGCGTATATCGAGACATTGTCATCGGCGATGTTGCGCAAGAGAGTGTTGAACGCGCGGCAGCGCGAGTTGCGCATCTCAGCGTCTTCCAAATCAAAGGGCACACCGTTCACATGTGCCATGGCCATGATCGATCCGTCTTCCAGAAGGACAACCTGATCGCTTACGTGACCAACATACGGAAGGTAGATCTCGCCAGACCTCTCGGTCCGGCCGCTGGCGCCGAACATTACACCATTCCTCTTCCGCGTTTCGGCACTCTGATCGGATTGGCGCTGACGCTTGCGCCTCCCCAGACCGGCCCGTCCACGCTTCTGCCGGCCGTCTGCAAATAGAGCAGCACGACGCTTGCCGCGTTATAGTCACGCTCAACAACCAGCCGTGCTCCGAACCAGAGTGGCACGAGAACGATTTCGTAGAGCGGGTTCTGAAGGATAATGATAACAAGCCCAGCCAACATCATGAGCAATCCGGCCAGCGTCAGCGGCACCCCCAGAAACAGTGCGGGGCGCGTCGCCGCCACATAGAGGGTGCTCACTTCCAACCGGTCGCTCATCAGCCGCCGCCTATGAGCGCCTTGCCCAGGAAGCTGGCCCCGAACATGATGACGATCCCTCCAACGACACCCGCAACCAGGCCAAGTGAAGCACGACCGAACATCCAAGAGATACCGATGGCTACGAGCCCGAGCACGGCCAGTGATTGTCCAAAGGGGCCAAGTATGAACGTGCAGATATTCTGGACCATCTTGGCAGGATCCGTCCCTCCGGTCACCTGAGCCGCGGCTGGCCCGCTGTAGAAGACCGTCCACGCCGCGCCTGCAGCAGCGGCCGGTACATATTCAGCCGCCATGCGCAGCATGGAAAAAGGCGAAGGAACACGCGTTTTAAGCGCACGAAGTATCTTGAGTGGCGTCATCATTGCATCTCCATGTTTCAATCGAATACGAGTTTGTTCGGGTTCGCGGGTTCCCGTGCTTTCGCAGCCTGGCTGCCTGTCGGACCGGAGGGATCGGCCCCGGAGCGGTCTGGCTGATACGAGCCCCAAATGTCCCAAGAATCTTGGTTGGGCTGCTTCTTTCTATTGGCCTGTTGGCTCTGCTGGAGCAGAGGCGGCACGGCTTTCCGACCGGGTGCCTCAAGGTGCGGCACATCTCGAGCAGTCGGCTCCAGCGTTCGCTCAAGGAGACTTGAGATGTCCTTTGCGGCCGACTCGACCTTGCGTACATAACCGTTGGCGAAGCCACGCGTGACGTCGCCCGTGTTATAGGCCGAGATGGCACGGCGAAGCGCCAGTTGCTGTGCCACAGCAGTGGTGCCGCCGGCATACCGGCTTTCAAGCAAGTGGGCGGCAGCCGAAAGCGAGGCGCAGGGCTCGAAAGCCCTTTCCGGCGTAAGATTGAGCATGGCAAAGTTCTTGCTGTTTATCTGCATCAATCCAACATCGACAGAATGTTGTGCTTCGAGGCGTTCCTTGATGCCCCGCGTGGCTTCTAGCTGGTCTATCCAGCGAAGCTGCTCACCTGTGGTGTTGTCATGAGCCACCAGCGTGTCAAAGCCACTTTCAATCTTGGCAATCGCGGCGAGGGTGGACGGCGCAACCCAGGGAGCGCATTTGCGCGACAGGCTGCGGAACTCACGCGGGGAAAGTGGCGCGGGCTCGGCTGGGAGTGACATGGATGTCAACAGGACGACGGCCAGCGGCCAAGCTGCAATAAACATTCCCTATCACCTACCTTTCCAAGCCGCCGGACGGGTTCTGGCCCTGTCCGGCACGCGCTTATCGGGGAGGTTTGTTACTGTGTGATGTTCAAGTTCAGCTTTTCGGTTTCAATTGAAGCAAAGACCGTGTTCGTATCAGCGTGGGTAAGCATCTTGCGCATGCGTGGGTGGCGCGGGCCCGATCAGCCAGCGACATCCGGAGCGTCTTGGTACAATGACTCCTGTACAGGATTTTGCTCGTCCCGGCCGTCCGTTGCTCCTGGAGTGTGGGCCACGACTTTGGCGTCATGGATGGTACTTCTGTCAGCGCCAAGCCAAGGACAAAATGGGGAGCTTGGCGGGCTTGTTCAGGCTCGGGATCACCGTGGGGAATCGACTAAGGCGATAAAGCGGCCCAACTTTGCCGGTATGCTGCCGGTCCTTAAAGAGCAGCCATGCGCGGCCCTGCACACTCAGATCATTGCTTGAGACGCGAGCTCGTCCGCGAAGCTGGCTCGAAGGCGCAAATCCGCGGCGGCGAGGGTCAACTGGGAAGACGTGGCGGCGCAGCCCATCCTGGTGCGAGCCTCGTTCAGCTGTTCGGCCGCCGCCGCCAAAGGGTGGATCATGCACAGTTCAATCGGCAGATAACCGCACGTCATTGACGGAGTCCGACGGCGCAATGGACAAGCATAGTGACACGCTCAAGATGGAGGAGTTGCAGTAACTGAAATGTTAGCCCGGACGTTCACCGCAACCGGCGACCTGCCGGTCGCCGAACAGCATTTGAGGCCGCCGGCCACCTTGGACGAAGCCGGCTTGGCAGGAGACGCACTATTTTGCACAAGGCCGCTGCAGCGAATCACGGTCTTCTTCCGCCGACCGCCTCTCCGATCAAGCCAAACGCCGCGCTGCTCAACCATGTCCGAGCTGGATCCACGAGCCGGAGGATATCGAGATGATCCAGGTCCGCAAACTCCAGGATGACCAGGATGCAAGGGCATAGCAGGAAACTTGGCATCCATGAGGTCGAACTTGAGTGATATTGGCAGGCCTGCACCAACGGGGGAGCTCGAAGCGAAAAAGCGAAGGACCACACGGCAGGGTCATGTCGGCGCTTGGACCTGTCTGGTGGCCACGGGCTGCCTTGGTGCGGTCAATTCGCTGGGGATGAAAAGAACAGGACGAGCACGGCCTCACATTGGCCGCACGCAACGGCGAGTGGTATCAAGGAGCAGCTGTTCTGGGTCGGTGCCCCAGGGTTGCTCGGCAACAGGTTTAGACAAGGGGATTCAAGATTGAAGGTGTGCCGTTGAAACATGTTCTTGTCATTGACGATGATGCCGCAATGCGGCGCCTCATCGCCGAGTATCTCACGATGCATGCCCTGAAGGTAACCGCAGTCCACGATAGCAAGCAGTTTGACTATGTTCTTTCACGTGAGCCAGNCGATGCATGCCCTGAAGGTAACCGCAGTCCACGATAGCAAGCAGTTTGACTATGTTCTTTCACGTGAGCCAGTCGATCTCGTGGTTGTTGACCTTAACCTAGGCCGGGAGGATGGACTTGCGATCGTCCGCAATCTGGCGACAAAATCGGATGTTCCTATCATAGTGATCAGCGGCGACCGGCTTGATGAGGCGGAAAAAGTGGTTGCACTGGAGCTCGGCGCAACCGATTCATTCCCAAGCCTTTCGGGATGCGCGAATTCTTGGCCCGCATTCGAGTAGCGCTACGCCAGCGCATTTCTAGTCCGCGAACCAGAGAGCAGCGCTCATTTCGCTTTNTATCATAGTGATCAGCGGCGACCGGCTTGATGAGGCGGAAAAAGTGGTTGCACTGGAGCTCGGCGCAACCGATTTCATTCCCAAGCCTTTCGGGATGCGCGAATTCCTGGCCCGCATTCGAGTAGCGCTACGCCAGCGCATTTCTAGTCCGCGAACCAGAGAGCAGCGCTCATTTCGCTTTGGGGCCTGGAAGCTCAGCGTGAAGCAGCGGCGACTGATCTGTGCGGAGCGTGGCGAGGTCAAGCTTACCGCATGTGAGTTCAATCTCTTGATCGCATTTCTGGAGAACCCCCGCAACGTGCTATCCAGAGAACGGCTTTTGCTCGCGAGCCGTGTGCGTGGAGAAGAGGTGTACGATCGAAGTATCGATGTCCTAATCATGCGCTTGCGCCGAAAGCTGGAGGCTGATGCGGCCAACCCTCGCCTGGTCAAAACATCCCGTGGCGCAGGGTACTTCTTCAACGCTGACGTAGATGTTAGCTACGGAGGCACGTTGGCCGCGTGACAGTGAGCTATGCTGGAGATTGGGGTGACGAGGCTGATCAAGCCTTCCAACAGTACCAGCCTGATCAATTAC
>NZ_AYWH01000006.1:0-274391 GCF_000502555.1 Mesorhizobium sp. LNJC394B00 | reverse complement strand
CGCATAGGGGGAGAGAAGTGTCACCTATGTATCCGGTTCAAAGTGTTACCCATCTATCGGCTGGACAGCTGTCGCCTACTGATTTCGCCAATTGCCAGCGTTGCCAAGAGCGCCGATGTTGCGGCCATCTCCCTTCTCCCCGTCACTATACGGGGAGAAGGTGCCGGCAGGGCAATGAGGGGCAGCGCCTGCATTTGTAATTGGCCGATAAGAGCCTCAAACCGGCCGCTTCTTCGGCTTCTTGTTCTTAGGCGGTCCCGCCTTGTCGAATTTCGGTTTCCCGGCCCAAGGCTTTGCATCGCCGGCGGGCCGTTCCCGCTTCTCGAATTTCGGCTTGTGTGCGCTTTGCGGCGCCTCGAACGGGCGCTTGCCGCGATGCGGCTTCTTGTCCGGCTTCGGCGCCTGGTAGCCGGCCCGCGACAGGTCGGGCGTGCCGTCCAGGCGCTTCACCACGATGTTGCCCTGCAGCTTCTTGTCGGGGCCGATGGCGGCGAGGAAGCGATCGGCCCAGTCGGCCGCGATCTGCACGTAGGTCTCATCCTGTTGCATCTTGATGGAGCCGATCTCGCGCTTGGAGATGTTGCCGGTGCGGCACAGCATCGGGATCAGCCAGCGCGGCTCGGCATTCTGCTTGCGCCCGATCGACAGCGAGAACCAGACACTGTCGCCGAAATCGTCGCGCCGGCCTGGCGCTTCATCGCGGCGCTCGAATTTTTCGCCCGCCGGCTTGTCACGCGAAGGCGTGAACGGTGCGACATCCGTAAGCTCCTCGGGCGCCGAGCGGCTGGCGCGGCATTGGCGCACGAAGGCGGCCGCAATCTGTTCGGCGCCATGCCTGGCCAGAAGCGCGTCGATGAAGCCGCGCTCGTCCTCGGCCACCGGCTCGTCGAAGGCTGGATCGGCAAGGATGCGCTCGTCGTCGCGCTTGATGACGTCGTCGGCCGAGGGCGGGCTCGCCCATGTCGCCTTCAGCCCTGCATTCTGCAGCAGGCGCTCGGTGCGCTTGCGAGCGCCGTTGGGCACGATCAGCGCGCTGACACCCTTGCGGCCGGCGCGGCCGGTACGGCCGCTGCGATGCAGCAGCGTTTCGGGATTGGTCGGCAGATCGGCATGGATGACCAGTTCGAGATTGGGCAGGTCGATGCCGCGCGCGGCGACATCCGTGGCGATGCAGACTTTGGCGCGTCCGTCGCGCATCGCCTGCAGCGCGTGGGTGCGTTCGTTCTGGCTGAGCTCGCCCGACAGTGCGACGACGGAAAAATTGCGGTTGTTGAAGCGTGCCGTCAGATGATTGACGGCGGCGCGGGTGTTGCAGAACACCAGCGCGTTCTTCGCCTCGTAAAAGCGCAGCACGTTGATGATGGCGTTCTCGCGGTCGGGATAGGCGACATTCAGCGCCCGGTATTCGATATCGAGATGCTGCTTTTCCTCGCCGCCGGCCGAGATGCGTACGGCGTCGCGCTGATAGCCTTGCGCCAGCGTGGCGATCGAGCGCGGCACGGTGGCCGAAAACATCAGCGTGCGGCGCTGAGCCGGTGCGGCATCGAGGATGAATTCGAGGTCCTCGCGAAAGCCGAGGTCGAGCATCTCGTCGGCCTCGTCCAGCACCACGGCTTTCAGCGCCGACATGTCGAGGGAGTTGCGGGTGATGTGGTCGCGCAGGCGGCCGGGCGTGCCGACGACGATGTGGGCGCCGCGCTCCAGCACGCGCCGTTCGGAGCGCATGTCCATGCCGCCGACGCAGGACGCGACGGTGGCGCCGGTCGGCGCGTAGAGCCATTGCAATTCGCGCATCACCTGCAGAGCGAGCTCGCGCGTCGGCGCCACGGCCAGCGCCAGCGGTGCGCCAGCCTGGTCAAAACGCTCGGCGCTTCCAAGAAGGGTCGGCGCCAAAGCGAGGCCGAAGGCGACAGTCTTGCCGGAGCCGGTCTGCGCCGATACCAGAGCGTCGGCCTCGCCGAGTTCCAGCACCGCCTTCTGCACCGGCGTCAGCTCGGTATAGCCGCGTTTTTCCAGCGCCTCTGCCAGCGCAGGAACGATACGTTCGAAATTGGACATCTCACTCTTTCGGAATTCGGGGCATGGGCTCATCATGCAGCACATGCCGGGGCTGGCGCCACGCCAGCCAAACACTATTTGGGCGTTCGTACTTCTTGCGGCCGCTATTGTACAGGGCAAGCGAGTGCCTTGCCGCAATTGACTCCTGACGCAAACCGCGTAAAAGCCGGCATCGAACGGGATCATTTTCGATGCGCGGCCTTCTGATGGCTCTTCTTGCATTCGACTTCCCCGGCCACAATCATGGGGCCGGGCGCGTTGGCGCGTCTTACCGTTCCAGCAAAACTATGGCCAAAACCACCACCAAAACGGTGTGATTCCCTTGGCCTAACCACCCTCTCCCGGGTCCGGCCCGGGGGACGAAACCCGCTTGGCCGGCGGGTTTTCTCCAAAAACCAAGCGGAGAGGGACAGGAGATTTCTGATGAGTTTCAAGGTTGCGGTAGTCGGCGCCACGGGCAATGTGGGTCGCGAAATGCTCAACATACTGGAAGAGCGCGGCTTTCCGGTAAGCGAAGTCGTGGCGCTGGCCTCGCGGCGCAGCCAGGGCACCGAAGTGTCGTTCGGCGACCGTTCGCTGAAGGTCAAGACGCTCGACCAGTATGATTTTTCCGACACCGACATCTGCATCATGTCGGCCGGCGGCAACGTCTCGAAGGAGTGGTCGCCGAAGATCGGCAAGCAGGGCTGCGTCGTCATCGATAACTCGTCGGCCTTCCGCTACGACCAGGACGTGCCGCTGATCGTGCCGGAAGTGAACCCGGATGCGATCTCGCTGTTCACCCGCAAGAACATCATCGCCAATCCGAACTGCTCGACGGCGCAGCTGGTCGTGGCGCTGAAGCCGCTGCACGATGTCGCCACCATCAAGCGCGTCGTCGTCGCCACCTATCAATCGGTATCCGGCGCCGGCAAGGAAGGCATGGACGAACTCTTTACACAGACCCGCGCGGTGTTCGTCGCCGATGGCGTCGAGGTCAAGAAGTTCACCAAGCGCATCGCCTTCAACGTCATTCCGCATATCGACGTCTTCCTCGACGACGGCTCGACCAAGGAAGAGTGGAAGATGGTCGCCGAGACCAAGAAGATGCTCGACCCCAAGATCAAGCTGACGGCGACCTGCGTGCGCGTGCCGGTGTTCATCGGCCATTCGGAAGCGGTCAACATCGAGTTCGAAAAGCCGATCACCGCCGACGAGGCACGCGACATCCTGCGCGAGGCGCCGGGCTGCCAGGTCTTGGACAAGCGCGAGGATGGCGGCTATATCACGCCGCTGGAATCGGCCGGCGAGGACGCCACCTTCATCTCGCGCATCCGCGAGGATTCGACCATCGACAACGGCCTGTCGATGTGGATTGTCTCCGACAATCTGCGCAAGGGCGCGGCGCTCAACGCGGTGCAGATCGCCGAGCTTCTGGTCGAGCGCGGCCTGATCCAGCCGAAGAAGAAGGCGGCCTGACGGCTGGTTTGTTTTCGCTCACGGGGTTCGGCCTTCGGCCGATTCCGTTTATCGCTCACGGGCCGTATCGCCGCTGCCGCGGCTGGCCCTCCGCGGGGCGCCGGAAAGCCGGCGGCCCGCAGTCGCGGGCTCGGCCTTCGGCCGAAGCCTTCCTTCTCCCCGTTCACGGGGAGAAGGTCCCGGCAGGGGGATGAGGGCAGCGCTGACCTCTGTTGAGAAAAGCCTTTGAACGATCCCACCAAAATCGTGCTGCGCCCCGCCACGGCTTTGGATGCCGCGACCATCGCCATTGTCATGCGGGCCGCACTTGGCTCGTTCTCCTGGATGCCGGTCATCCCGCGAGATCGTGCTGTCCCGGCAGCAGGTGACGGTCGCCGAGGCCGGCACCGGCATTGTCGGCTTCATTGCCCTGAGCGGCGATTGGGTGGAACAGCTCTATCTCGACCCCGCCTGGATGGGGCAAGGCATCGGCAGCCGGCTGCTGGTGCAAGCGACCGCCGCGCTACGGATCGTTAAACTGCATTGCTTCCAGGCCAACACCGGCGCGCGTCGCTTCTACGAGCGCCATGGCTTTCGCCCCGAGGCGTTCGGCGTGGGCACCACCAACGAAGAAGGCCTGCCGGATATTCTCTACGTGCGTCGAGCTTGATATTCAGCCGGCGTTATCCTTGGCCAGTTGGCGCAATAACTCCATCGCTTCCTCGGCCCGCTCAGCGGGCACGAACAGATGGTCATGATAGAAAGCAGAGACCGGATTGACGCCCATGCCGGCGGCGGCCAGCCGGGCGGTGATGGCGGCGAGGAAGCCGACGGCTTCCAGCGAGGAGTGGACGTTCAGGGTGATCATGCGGCAGCGGAACGAAGCGGTCAGCCCGGCCGCCCGTGCCGCGTCCTCGGTCACGATCAGTGTCACACCCTCGCGCTCGCGAAAGACCATCACGGGATCGAGGCCTGCCTGCCGGCTGATTCCAGGTGTGAGCGTAGCGAACACGTAGACGTCCGGCAGCAGTTCCGGCGTCATCGCCGCCAGCAGCTTTTTCAGATCAGTCTCGCCGGCCATTCGCTCGTCTCTCGCCCAGCCCTATCAATAGCCGTGACTGGTGGATGTCGATAGTCCGTCAAGGTGGAGGGACAGCGCCCCCCTCTGCCCTGCCGGGCATCTCCCCCGCAAGGAGGGAGATCGGCGGTTTCGATGCTCCGCTCATTCATGGAACATTGCCGAAGCGGTCGAGCGTGTAATCTCCCCCCTTGCGGGGGAGATGGCCGGCAGGCCAGAGGGGGGTGTGAAGGATCGCCACGCAGCGGCTTTTGCTTGCTGCTACCCAAAAAGAATCCGCACCCTGTAGGATCGCCGCCCCATCGCTCGTCCTTGGTCCGAAGCCAGCAAACGGCTCGAACCGCTTAGGAGGGAACACCCGTGAGTATTTCTCAAACCATGCCCGTCTCGTCGGGCGCCCTGTGGACCGGCCGCGTGCTCAGCGGCCTCATCATCCTGTTCATGATCTTCGACGGCGTCATCAAGCTGCCGCCGCTCGATGTCGTCACCCAGACGATGGTGCCGCTCGGCTGGCCGGCCGATGTCAATGTCGCGCGCACGCTCGGCATTATCGGGCTGATCTCGACCGCGCTCTATGCGCTGCCCCGCACCTCGGTGCTCGGCGCCATCCTGCTCACCGGCTATCTCGGCGGTGCCATCGCCACAAACATGCGCGTCGGCAGCCCGTTGTTTTCGCACACGCTGTTTAGCGTCTATCTCGGCATCATCCTGTGGGGCGGTCTCTATCTGCGCGACCCAAGCGTGCGCGCCCTGATCCCGTTCAGCCGTTAAGCGAGGAGAAAAACATGCTCAGCACCATTCTCATCATCCTGGTCGTCATCATCGCCGCCGTGCTCATCTATGCGGCGACGAGGTCGAATGATTTCGTCACCGTCCGCACCGCCAGCATCAAGGCCGCGCCGGAAGCGATCTTTCCGCTGATCAACAATTTCAAGCACTGGCCGGAATGGTCGCCCTACGAAAAGCTCGACCCGCTGATGAAGCGCACGCTGTCGGGCGCTGATGCCGGCAAGGGCGCCGCCTACGCCTGGGAAGGCAACGCAAAGGCCGGCAAGGGACGCATGGAGATCGTCAATTCCGTGCCATTTTCGCTGGTGTCGCTGAAGCTCGACTTCGAGAAGCCGTTCCGGGCCAACAACAGCGTCGACTTCACCCTGAAACCCTCGGGCGACATCACCGCAGTCACCTGGGCGATGCGTGGCAGCCGGCCCTTCATTGCCAAGCTTATGGGCCTCTTCATGAATTTCGATACGCTGATCGGCAAGGATTTCGAGGCTGGCCTCGCCAATCTGAAGAAGGCCACTGAAAGGTAAAACGTCCTGCATTTCAACAAGCTCGGCGGCGGTCGTTACGAATGTGACAGGCGCGCGCACCGGGATCTCTCACGTCTTCGGGATCAAATCAGCCGTCTGGGAGTTAGAGCCGTGGCGGCGAGGACGGCGATCCGCGTGAGAGAGGAACGACAATGAAAAAAGCGATGATCATTCTGGTACTGGCGACCGCGCTGGGCGCGTGCTCGCAAACCGAAAAGGGTGCCGCGGTCGGCGGCCTCGGCGGCGCGGCGGTTGGCGCAGCTGTGGCAAATGATCCGGTTCAGGGCGCCGTCGTCGGCGGCGCCGTCGGCGCCGTGGCCGGCGCGCTGATCGGCCGTGCCAGCGAAAGCGGTCAATGTCGCTACCGCGGCCGGAACGGGCGCACCTATATCGCCAGCTGCCCTGACGGTTATTGAACACAGCCAGGTCCAACATCGGAAACCGGCGGCTATAGATCGCCGGTTTCGCTGTTGCCCAAGACAGCTGGACCATGGCTACAGCAATCCCCGGATATGCTCCCAAGCCAGGCGGCCCAGGCGTGTGTCGGCGTCGTCATTGCCGCCATGGGCGTGCAGCCCCGAGCGCGGCGTGTTTTCGCCCGGCAGCAGAATGCGGTGGCCGGCGTCGGGCACTGAGACGAGGCAGGTGGTCATTGCGATGTCCTGGCGACGCTGAATGATCGACTGGGCAAAATCCAGCGATGGCCATAGCGCGTCGTCGCCGCCCGCAACCAGAACAATGTCGGCTGAAATAGCTTCGGCGGGAATGGCAGCCTCGGCCGCAGCGTCCTTGAAGGTTTGCAAGGCACGCTGGAAGAGGCCTCGGTAGGACACCAGACCGTCGACATACTCCGCGTTCCAAGCGGGATTGCTTGGGACGAACGGCAAAGGAATCCCCTCGAGCGTCCACGACGATCGTTCCGGCCAGCTGACGCCGTCGCGGCCCGGCCCGATATTCCCCCAGACCACCGATGTCGGGCTGATCGCAACCACGACGTTAATGCGTGGATCATGAGCCGCCGCAAGCAGGGAGGCCTCGGCGCCTTTCGAGGTCCCGACATAGACGATGCGCCGGCATCCCATCTGGACAAGATAGCCGGTCGCCGCGAAAAACGTTTCGAGCGGGATCTCGCAAATGCCGGGCACCTGACCTTCGCCGCCAAACCATTGCAGCGCGAGAGCGGATGCTCCTTCCTTGGCAAAGAGCCGGGCGCGGGTGACGTCGATGCGGCCGCTCGATCCGCTCAGCACGACGACGCCTGTCGTGGCGCCGGCGCATCGCAACAGCGTTCCGGCTACGCCGCCGAAAAGGGTCTCTTCCGTGACGGTCCGCTCAGTCATCTTTCGTTCGAACGCCATATGACATCGCCGCACAATAGCAAAACGGCGGGCACAGGCCCGCCGTTTTGTCGATGCGATGACGCGATGCTTATTCGGCGGTGGCGGCTTCCGCTTCGGCCGGGGCTGCAGCAGCGGCGGCAACAGCGGCGGCGGCGTCTTCCTGGGCCTTCTTCAGCAGAGAGGCGCGTTCCTGCGCCTTCTTGCCGGGCTCGGCCTTCTTCGGGTTGGAGCGGGCTTCGCGCTTGAGGAGGCCGGCCTCATCGAGGAAGCGCAGCACGCGGTCGGTCGGCTGAGCGCCGTGCGACAGCCAATGCTTGACGCGGTCGGCGTCGACCTTGACGCGCTCGCCGTCCTTGGGCAGCAGCGGGTTCCACGAGCCGATCGACTCGATGAACCGGCCGTCACGCGGCGAACGGGCGTCGGCGATGACGACGTGGTAGTAAGGGCGCTTCTTCGAGCCCGCACGGGCCAGTCTGATCTTCAAGGGCATTTCATTTCTCCTAAAATTTCTGATGTCAGTGTTGGGTTAATGGCTTTGTCTGGTGCAGGTCGTTGTCCCAAAACCGCTGCGCACTTTTGGGCGACATGCACTTTGTTAGCCGGTTTTGCTTGCGCCGTTGGACGCGGCGATCTGCTCGTGATGGCGGATCACTTCGCGGACGACGAAGTTGAGGAATTTTTCCGCGAAATCGGGGTCGAGATGAGCGTCCTTCGCCAGCTGGCGAAGGCGGGTGATCTGCTCCTGCTCGCGCGCCGGGTCGGCGGGCGGCAGGCCATGCTCGGCCTTGAGCACGCCGACCGCCTTGGTGCAGCGGAAGCGCTCGGCCAGCATATGAATGAGGGCGGCGTCGATGTTGTCGATCGAGGCGCGATAGCCGGCCAGGATGGTGCGTGCGTCGGCCATGTCTTTTTCTTCGTTCATAGCGTCCTCACTTCTTCTTGCTGAGGCCGGGCAGACCACCGCCGCCAAGGCCGGGAAGCTTCATGCCGCCGGGCAGACCGGGCAGGCCACCGCCGCTCGGGGCGGGCAGGCCCCTCATGCCGCCAAGGCCGGGCATCTGCTTCTGCAAGGCTTCGAGCTGCTTGGGATCCATCTTGGATAGGTCGGGCATGCCGCCACCCATCATGCCGCCGGGGCCACCCGGCATCATGCCGCCGAGGCCCATCTTGGAGGCAAGGCCGCCCATCATGCCGCGCATCAGGCCGCCGCCTTTGCCCTTGCCGCCCATCGCCTTCATCATGTCGGCCATGCCGCGATGCATTTTCAAGAGCTTGTTGATCTCGGCCGCATCCGTGCCTGAGCCGGCGGCGATGCGCTTCTTGCGCGAATGTTTCAGCATGTCCGGATTGGCGCGCTCGGCCTTGGTCATCGACGAGATGATGGCGAGCTGGCGGCCGAACATCTTGTCGTCGAGGCCGGCGGCGGCCATCTGGTCCTTCATTTTGCCCATGCCGGGCATCATGCCCATGATGCCGCCCATGCCGCCCATTTTCGACATTTGCTGAAGCTGGCCGGCAAGGTCGTTCAGGTCGAACTTGCCCGACTGCATCTTCTTGGCCATCGCCGCCGCCTGCTCGGCGTCGATGTGTTCGGCGGCCTTTTCGACCAGCGAGACGATGTCGCCCATGCCGAGGATGCGGTCTGCAATACGCTTGGGGTGGAATTCCTCCAGCCCGTCCATCTTTTCGCCGGTGCCGATCAGCTTGATCGGCTTGCCGGTGACGGCGCGCATCGAAAGCGCGGCACCGCCACGGCCGTCGCCGTCCATGCGAGTCAGCACCAGGCCGGTGATGCCGACGCGCTCATCGAAGCTTTTGGCAAGGTTGACGGCGTCCTGGCCGGTCAGCGAATCCGCGACCAGCAGGATTTCGTGCGGGCTCGACATCTTCTTGATGTCGGCCATCTCCACCATCAGCGGCTCATCGATATGGGTGCGGCCGGCGGTGTCGAGGATGACGACGTCATGACCGCCGAGCTTGGCTGCCTGGACGGCGCGCCTGGCGATGTCGACCGGGTTCTGGCCGGCAATGACAGGCAGCGTCGCGACTTTGACCTGCTCGCCGAGCTGGCGCAGCTGCTCTTGTGCCGCGGGCCGCCGCGTGTCGAGCGAGGCCATCAGAACCTTCTTGTTCTGGCGCTCGGTCAGGCGCTTGGCGATCTTGGCGGAGGTCGTCGTCTTGCCGGAGCCCTGCAGGCCGACCATCATGATGACGACCGGCGCCGGCGCATTGAGGTCGATGGCGACGCCCTCGGCGCCGAGCATGTCGACCAACTCGTCATGGACGATCTTGACGACCATCTGTCCGGGCTTGATCGACTTGACGACAGCCGCGCCGACGGCCTTCTCGCGCACCTTGTCGGTGAAGGAACGCACCACTTCCAGCGCAACGTCGGCTTCGAGCAGCGCACGGCGCACCTCGCGCAACGCCGCCGAGACATCAGCCTCCGACAGCGCGCCGCGGCCGGTCAGGCCGTTCAGGATGGAGCCAAGGCGCTCCTGAAGTGATTCAAACATTGGTCAACCCGCCGCGCGAGAGCGCCTTGGATTCATGGTGATCCCTGTCGGGCCGATGGCCCTCCACGCCTCTTGTGCGCTCCTGCAGCGATTCAAACATTCCGTTTCCTTTTTCTCAGGCACCCCGATGGTGCCCGAGAGGTAGTGCGTTCGCGCCGCTCATCCAAGCAAAGCTCAAAACCAAAAAGCACCCGGGGGCGCTCAGCGCTGCCGGGTGTTGGCCTCCAGGATCTGTTTACAGCACCCACCTCAAAAGGTTTTGGCGTCCTGGTCGGCTTGCTCGGAGGGATACTCGTCGCGGATTTCGGGGCTGTAGACAGGAAATCGGCCGAAGAGTCAAGACAAGGGCGGCTTCCCGGTCTCTGGATCGGTCCCTGTTTAGTTCACCCTGCATCCCGAGGGTCGGCCGTAACCTTCAGCGGCGAGCGCGGGTGCAGAAGCAGCAGGATCGTCAGCAAGGTGCAGACGATACCGATGGCGGCGATGATGACGGCATCCGTCGTCGTCCAGTCCGGACCTTCCAGCGGCTTGGCGTTGAACAGGGCGAAGGAATTGTAGTTCTCCTGATGCGAGATCAGCAGGAAGCCGGTGAGATTGTTGCCGAGATGGGCGCCGAAGGCGGCGCCGAGATTGCCGGTGACATAAACCACCAGCGTCAACAGCAAGGCGAAGGCGGCGATCGAGGCCAGCACGCAGGCGTTGATGGCGGCGGTCGAGCCCGGGCTCCAATGCAAGGAGGTGAACAGCAAAGCGGGCAATAGCGCCCACACGTAAGGGCTCTCGAAGCGCCTGGCCAGGCCGCGCAGCAGATAGCCGCGAAACAGCATCTCCTCGGACGAGGTCTGCAGCAGGGTCAGCGCCACGATCGGGAGCAGGAACAGCAGCCAGGTCGACAGGTTGATCGTGCCGCGGGCGATTTCGGGCTGTAGCCAGTAGAGCAGGATTTCGGAAAGCGCCGATGTGATCAGCACCGCGACCAGGCCCTTGAGGAAGCCCGACAAGGACACGCGGCGACTGGCGCCGAAAAGCGCCGAGAGCGGCTCGCCATGGACGAAACGCATGGCAAGCCAGAGGCCGAGCCAGATGCCGGTAAACGAGGTGAGTGCGGTGAGTATGCCGATGGGCGAGGCCAGAAAGCCCTGAAGCGGCCCGCGCGGATCGTCCGGCAATACATGCCAGACGATCGCGACATAGGTGCCGCCAAGCACCACAACCAGGGTGATCGCCACCCAGAACAGGACGACGACTGCCGTTCCAATTATCAGCCGCGGCAGGTTCGTCTTTTCGGTGGCCGTGTTGCTATAGCGCTCGAAGGCGGCTGGATCTGATATCACGCGAGTTCCTCTGCCGAACGCATCGGGTCGCATGATCTAGGGGATCGTCGGCTCTCGCGCAATTGCTGCTGTTCAGCGACCCTTTTGCCGCCCTCAGCCTCGGCAGGAGGGCGGCACGAGTTCACTTGTCATTCTTTCCAGGCAAAATCAGCGCACGACGTACATGATGCGCCGTGTCTGTGGGTCGACCAGCGCCTGCTGGCCATTCACATAGACGTAGCGGTAGCGGTAGTCGGGGATTTCGCGCAGTTCGACCGTGTCGGGCAAGGTGGCACCGGTCACCACCTCGCCCTCGAGATAGACAGGATCGAGCCGGTGCGTGCTGACATAGGTGCCGACTTCCGCCGGTGGCCTGTCGATGGCGTCGACGGGGCCGTCGTCGGACAGAATCGCACCGGTATAGGTATCGGGATAATCATCCTGCGGCGGTGTAACCACGGTGATGGCGGCGTCGGCGGGGCGGCGTGTCAGAACGACCCGGTTGCCGCCGAAATCGGCCGTGACATAGTCGGAATAGACCAGCCCTGGCCTCCGGCTTCGGCAATGGTGCACCATTTGCTGTTTTCGATGCAGCCATTGAGCGTCGCCGACTGGCCGGCGGCGAGCACGCCGATCACAGGATATTGCGGGCCGGGGCCGGCGCGCACATTAAGATCGGTGACGGCCGAGACGGCGGTATCGGCGAGTGCCACACCCGACATCGCGACAAGCGCCCCGGCGACGGCCGGAAACAATATGCGTCTCATGGTTTCTCTCCCTTTCATGGTCCCTCGCGACACCAAACGAAACCAGAACGCATGCGTTCCGGCTAAAATACCGACGCCAGCTCACGATTTGTTCCGGTTTCTTTCGGCAAACCGGTCAAAAGCTCATGCACGAAGCTGAGTTTCTGCGCCGTCACGTCCGAAATGACGAAGGGATAAAGGTCGGGCAGGCCCATGCAGCGGTTGATCGAGTTGGAGGCTTCCGAGAGTACCAGCCAGCGGGCGAGAATCTTTTCGAACGGCTCGGGCACGGCGTCAGGTTCCGCGGGCGCCGCCTGCAACCGGCCGCCGGTGTCGCCTTGCGGCAGCACATTGGTCTCCATCGTCTCAAGCTGGCCGAGTGGAAAATTCAGCGCGTGCACCATCTCCAGCGTGTCGGTGATGTGGAGATGGTGCGCCCAGGTCTCGGCCCAGTCTTCCCATGGATGCGACGTCGCATAGGCGGAGATGTGGTTCTGCTGCCAGTCGGGCGCAGCGCCATTGGCGTAATAGGCCTTCAGCGCCTGCTCGTAGTCGGGGCGTTCGTCGCCGAACAGCGCCCGGAAGGCATCGAGCCGTTGCGGCTCGTCGCGGATCAGCCGGTCCCAGTAGTAATGGCCAAGCTCATGACGGAAATGACCGAGCAGCGTGCGGTAATTTTCGCCCATCTCGACGCGACGCCGCTCGCGCTCGGCCGAGTCCGCCTCGGCGACGTTGAGCGTGATCAGGCCGTTGTCGTGGCCGGTAAGGATGCGTTCGCCGCCGGGACCGCCGCCGATCGGATCGGCAATGAAGTCGAAGGCGAGGCCGATTTCGTCGCCGTGCTTGTGCTTGGGCGCGACCGGAAGGCCGAAGGCGAGCAGCGAATAGACGGCGCGCTTCTTGGCCGCCTCGACGCGAATCCAGCGGCGGCGGTTGCCGTCGACGGAGAGGTCGGGGATCAGCTGGTTCAGCACGCAGGCGCGGCAGTAGGTATGACCCGGTTCGGCCATCCAGTTGCAGGCGCATTCATCCGCATTGGTGCAGTGGAAGATGCCGTCGACGTCAGACAAGGCAAAGCGCGCATGCTCAGGATCGTAAAGCACGAGACTCCCGCAATTCAGGCACTGCGCATTCTCGAAGTAGAGGCGGTGGCCGCAATGCGGGCAGTCGAACAGTTTCATGTCGATCTCGATGCGTCAGGCGTTGGCGTATGGCGTCAGAGGAGGAATATGGTGCGGAGCGGCGCCTCGCCCAAACGCCCGCCACGGGCCGCCGTTCCATGCCCCCGTCACCTCTTTTTACCCGAGCAGCGAATTCGCCTGCCCGGCGCCGGGCGTTTCGGCCACAATAAGCACTTGATCGTAAGCAAATTCCGCTGCATTGGCCAGGGTAGCGCCGGGGGTACGGTGACAATGGCGCGTTTCGCTGGCAAGTTCGCAACCGGGACGTGATTCAGGCAATCAGGAGAGAAAGCATGGCATTGCTTGCCAAGGGAAAGATTATTGCTGCCGCGGTGGTCGCGGTACTCGCGCTGGCGACGGGCGCGCAGGCGGCGGCCAGCTGCGGCAAGACCGGCGCGGGCTTCGAAGCGTGGAAGCAGGACTTTGCCGCGCAGGCCAGGTCCGAAGGTGTTGGTGGGAAGGGTCTCGCTGCTCTGGCCGGTGCCAGCTACGCGACAAAGACAATCTCCGTCGACCGCGCCATCCACAAGGCGTTCAGCGGTTCGGTGGACGCCTTCATGAAGCGCCGTGGCGGAGCTGCGATCATTTCCAGGGGCCGTGCGCTGAAGAAGTCGAATGCGGCGATGTTCGACAGGATCGAGAGCAATTACGGCGTGTCGCCGGGCGTGTTGCTGGCCATCTGGGGCATGGAAACCGGCTTCGGAGCCTCCCTTGGCAACCAGAACACGGTCTCCGCCATTCTGACGCTTGCCTATGATTGCCGTCGCCCGGGCTTCTTTTACCCGCATGCCATTGCGGCGCTGAAGCTGGTCGATCGCGGCGCGCTGAGCGCCTCGTCGGTTGGGGCTGCGCATGGCGAGATCGGCCATACGCAGTTCCTGCCCGGCAATGTCCTGAAGTATGGCGTCGGCAACGGAAATCTGCGCGACAAGGCAACGGCCTTGGCTTCGACGGCCAACTTCCTCAAGGCTCATGGCTGGCGGGCGGGTGCGAGCGCGAGTGCGAATATGGGGGCCATCGCCGGCTGGAATTCCGCCAGCGTCTACCAGCAGGCCATCGCCCAGATCGCCGACGCGATCGACGGCGGCTGATAGAAATATCCAGATCGAAGAACGGAAAGCCCGGCCATGCGCCGGGCTTTTCTGCAAGGACTGGAGCTTTTGGCGTTCAAACCGTTCAGCAGCCGAGCGGCTACCCGCCTTTTATGACCTTCCAGATGTCCGTGGACTGGTCGAACTGGAGGCGGTTTATGTCGGAGAAGGTCAGCCGGCCGGTCTTCATGGCATCGACAAGGCGGCGGCACAGCAGTGGCGGCATGCGCTCCAGGGAAACGCCCATAAAAGCGGCGATCTCGTGTTTGGCCGATATATTCGATATGGCCACCTTGCTGACGCAGCGATCGAATGCCGCCTCGGGATCCTGTCTCACTTGCTCCTGCCCAGTCTGGCAACCGGCCAGCATGACGACCATTGCAGGCAGGGCCACAAACCACGGCTTCATTGTCAGCTGCCCCCATCGATTGTGAGGAGGCTAGATAAGGGCCCGAAAAGATCAAGCAGGAAAAGCACTGAGTTCTTTGCCGCCGCTCTATTTCTTTGTTTTTACGCAGTTACGGACGAAGTCGGGCATGCTCTTTCTCGAATTGCTCGATCGTTGGCGCAAATGCCGGCTGAGCGACTGGGCTCTCAATAATGTGCGTAGCCGCTCAACGGGCACTTCTGGGAAATAGGAACCTCGAAGGCGCCTTCAGTACCTTTGCAGCTCCGGAATTTGGAGTTGCGCAGCACCGGCGCGGCCCTGGCAGCCGCCTTTGACTTGCCCTTGATGACCAGCCATATCTCGGTCGGCAGGTCTAGCTGCACTCTGTTCAAATCGGAGTAGCTGATCCCCCCGCTGCGTACGCCTTCGGTGATACGCTGGCAGAACAGGGCCGGCATGCGCTCCTGCGAGACGCCCATGAAAGAGGCGATTTCGTGCTTGAACGTGATGCTCCACAAATGGACTGCGGAGATGCACCCGTCCTGCTCGCGTTTCGCGGCCGCCTGCGAGGACTGGCATCCGGTAAAGACGATGGCCGCCGCAAGCATGAGAAAAATGGCGTTTTTCACGATCGGAATCCCTCGTCCCGCGAAGGAATTTAGATGAGGCTTTTAAAAGGTCAAACGGAAACCATGTCAGCCAGCTTGGCCTCTTATATTAGAGGTATCAAATAAAAACCCTGCGTGACCGCCGGGTTTTCCTGGAACACTAGTTTGGTTCACCCTTGCGGCTCCTTGCCGCCAGCGTCCTCAGCCGCAGCGCATTGAGGCGGATGAAGCCGGCGGCGTCCTTCTGGTCGTAGGCGCCGCGGTCATCCTCGAAGGTGACCAGCGCGTCGGAATAGAGCGTCTTCTTGGATTTGCGGCCGGTGACCATGACATTGCCCTTGTAGAGTTTCAGGCGCACCGTGCCTTCGACGTCTTCCTGGCTCTTGTCGATCATCGCCTGGAGCATCAGCCGCTCGGGCGAGAACCAGAAGCCGTTGTAGATCAGCTCGGCGTAGCGCGGCATGAACTCGTCCTTGAGGTGGCCGGCGCCGCGGTCGAGCGTGATCGATTCGATGGCGCGGTGGGCGACGATCAGGATGGTGCCGCCGGGGGTCTCGTAGACGCCGCGCGATTTCATGCCGACGAAGCGGTTCTCGACCAGATCGAGCCGGCCGATGCCATTGTCGCGGCCAAGATCGTTAAGCGCCGTCAGAATGGCGGCCGGCGACAGCTTCTTGCCGTTCAGCGCGATCGGATCGCCCTTCAAGAATTCGATCTCGATCTCGGTGACCTTGTCCGGCGCCTCCATCGGCGAGACGGTGCGCTGATGGACGAATTCCGGCGGCTCGCTCCACGGGTCTTCCAGCACCTTGCCCTCGGAAGAGGAGTGCAGAAGGTTGGCGTCGACCGAGAACGGCGCCTCCCCCCGCTTGTCCTTGGCCACCGGGATCTGGTGCTGCTCGGCGAAGTTGATCAGGTCGGTGCGCGACTTGAACGACCAGTCGCGCCACGGCGCGATGACCTTGATGTCGGGATTCAGCGCATAGGCCGACAGCTCGAAACGCACCTGGTCGTTGCCCTTGCCGGTGGCGCCGTGCGCAATGGCATCGGCGCCGACCTCCTGGGCGATCTCGACCAGGTGCTTGGAAATCAACGGGCGGGCGATCGAGGTGCCGAGCAGGTAGGTGCCTTCATAGACGGCGTTGGCGCGAAACATCGGGAAGACGAAATCCGAGACGAATTCCTCGCGCACATCGACGACGCGGATATCCTTGATGCCCATCATCTCAGCCTTCTGGCGCGCCGGCTCCAGCTCGCCACCCTGGCCGAGATCGGCGGTGAAGGTGACGACTTCGGCGCCGAGCTCGGTCTGCAGCCATTTCAGGATGATGGAGGTGTCGAGACCGCCGGAATAGGCGAGCACGACCTTCTTGACGTCTTTTGTCTTGGGCATTGCTGGGGACATTTTGGCGGTTCCGCGCGTGAGTTTCGCGGGCGAGGTATCACGGCATTTCCGGCCAGCGCAAGGGATGAACGGGCGCCGGCCGCCGCAGCCGCTGGACCAGATGCGACGCCAGTCAGTTGCTGGCGTGAGCGGGGAGGCTGCGTTATAGACCGACGATCATTCGCCAGGGGCCACCGATGTCCTTCATTCCCGACACCACAACACTGATCCAGTTCGCCATCGCCACCATGATCCTGGCGATCACGCCGGGGCCGGATATGACGCTGTTCGTCTCGCGAACACTGAGCCAGGGCCGCGCCGCCGGCTTTGCCTCGCTGGCGGGTGCTCTGTTCGGAACGCTGATCCATACAACTTTGGTGGCGGTCGGCATCTCGGCGCTGATCGTCGCCTCGCCGATGGCCTTCCTGGTGCTGAAAATCTTCGGCGCCGTCTATCTGGTGTTCCTGGCCTGGCAGGCGATGACCAAGGGCTCGGCGTTTTCACCGCAGAAGAAGAATGGCCCGCAGATTTCGCTGTTCCGCAGCTGGGCCGCCGGACTCGGCGTCAATTTGCTCAACCCGAAGATCATCCTGTTCTTCATGACGTTTCTGCCGCAGTTCGTCTCGGCTCACGATCCGAACGCGCCGGGAAAACTGTTCTCCCTCGGCCTCATGTTCATCGTGCTGTCGATCCCTGTGACGGCGCCGATGGTGTTTGCCGCGGAAAGGTTTTCGGCGGCGATGAAGGCCAGCCCGCGCGTAACGCGGGTCGTCGACTATCTCTTTGCCGGTGTGTTTTCGGCCTTCGCGCTCAAGATCCTGACCGCTCAGGCGAAGTAGCGGCCTGCCACCAGCTTCCGGCCCAGCGGCCGGCGCTTAGCCAGTAGAAGATGCCGCCGACCATGCCGCAGCCGATCACCGCGGCGATGGCGCGCGGTTCGGTGACGTCGAAATCCACGTTCTGGTGGACGAAGCCGAGGAAGGCCGCGGCCACCAAGCCGCCCGCGAGTGCATAGAACAGCCAGTCGCGGCGGCTGAGGACCTCGGAGATCAGGATTGCGACCACCGCCGGTATGAAAGCGAAATAGGCGACAAACAGCGCCACGAACGGGATCGAAAAATACAGCGCCGCGGCCGCCGCTGGGTGCGCATCGTCCGGCATATAACCGACGGAAGCCAGGAACAGCACGTTGAGAAAGGCGCTCGCCGCCAATGAGGCGACGACATAGCCGAACAGGATGACAGCGAAACGGAGGATATAGGCGAAGAGGCGGCTCACGCCTCGCCATGCCCCGCAATCATCATGGCTTCCAGCGCCAGGCGGTCGACCTTGCGCATGCGTTCGGAGTCGGATTTGAGCTGCCCGCAGGCGGCCAGGATGTCGCGGCCGCGCGGCGTGCGGATCGGCGAGGCATAGCCGGCATTGTTGATGTAGTCGGCAAACTTCTCGATCGTCTCCCAGTCCGAGCACTGATAGTTGGTGCCCGGCCACGGGTTGAACGGGATCAGATTGATCTTGGCCGGAATGCCTTTGAGCAGCTTGATCAGCCCCTTGGCGTCCTCGATGGAATCGTTGACGTCCTTCAGCATCACATATTCGAAGGTGATGCGCTTGGCGTTGGACAGGCCGGGATAGGCGCGGCAGGCCTCGATCAGTTCCTTCAGCGGATACTTCTTGTTGATCGGCACAAGCAGGTCGCGCAGATCGTCATTGGTGGCGTGCAGCGAGATCGCCAGCATGACCCCTATCTCCTCGCCGGTGCGGAAGATCTCGGGCACCACGCCGGAGGTCGAGAGCGTAATGCGGCGCTTCGACAGCGACAGTCCGTCGCCGTCGGAGGCAATCAGCAGCGCCTTCTTCACCGCCTCGAAATTGTAGAGCGGCTCGCCCATGCCCATCATGACGACGTTGGAGACTTTTCTGCCCTCGGCAGGGACGATGGCGCCGTCGGGTGTGTCGCGGTCGGGGAAATCGCCGAGCCGGTCGCGGGCGGTGAGCAATTGCGCCAGGATCTCTTCCGCCGTCAAATTGCGCACCAGCTTCTGCGTGCCGGTGTGGCAGAACGAACAGGTCAGCGTGCAGCCGACCTGCGAGGAGATGCAGAGCGTGCCGCGGCCTTCTTCGGGGATGTAGACGGTCTCGATCTCGACGGGACGGCCGGCACCGCGCGGCGGAAAGCGGAACAGCCACTTGCGCGTGCCGTCGGAGGAAATCTGCTCCTCGACGATTTCGGGCCGGGCGACGGTAAAATGCTTGTCGAGTTCGGCGCGCAGATCCTTGGAGATGTTGAACATGCCGGCAAAATCGGAGACGCCGCGCACATACATCCAGTGCCAGAGCTGCTGGGCGCGCATTTTCGCCTGGCGCTCGGGCACGATGCCGGCACTGACAAGGGCTTCACCGAGCTCGGCCCGGGTCAGGCCGATCAGCGACGGCTTCTCGGGCGTGGCGCGAGCGCGCAACGCGTCGCGTGCGCCCTCAGTGGTGAGATCGAAGGAAAGGGTCATATCAGCGCCAATATAAGCGAATTGCGGCCGATTTCATCCATCGTGCCGAAAAGAAGCGCGGCGCATAGCACAGGTTGCGGCGAGAGTCATGCGGCGGGAACCGCGCTAGCCTACTTGCACTTGGCGATCGACGTCAGCGCGGCCGAGATGCCTTTCAGCGAAAACACATAGGTCGTCGGATTGCCGCGGCCAGACTTCGCCGAGACCTTCATGTCGGTGCCGGTCTTCATGGCGGCGATCAGCACCGGCTCTTCGGCGGCGTTCTCGACCCAGGCCGACTTGCCGCGGGTGAACATCGAGAACGTCTTCTTGTCGATGGTGACGGTGGCCTTGGAGCCTTCCTGGAATGTGTAGCCGGCGATGAATTGCGGCTCGTAGGACACTTGCTGGCCCGGCCGCTGGCTGACGAAGAAGAACATGTCGCCGTGATCGAGCGTCGGCGGCTGCTTGTCGGTCGGCACGGTGAGCACATAGCAGACCTTGCCGCCCTGCGCCTGGTAGCTGTAGGTGCCCCAGGCATTGTGCTGGCCGATCTTGGTCGCCTGCTGCGCCAGCGCCGGCGCGGCAAAAGCCACCAGGACCAGGCTCGAGACTAGTGCAATCAATCCGCGCATCGCTTTTCCCGTATTCCAAATGGTGCGGGGCAGGCCGGCTTGGCGTCCTGCCCGTCGCTTCATTTTGATTTAATCTGGGTTACCAAACGGTGAATTTCCCTCGGAAAAGGACATTCACCCATGGAAACCACCGCCATTTCCGCGCCGCTTCTTGAAAAAACGGCTTCGCAATGTCCCTGCGGCGACTTGGAGGCCACGAAAGCGGCAAGAGTTTGACTTTTCCAACGGCCGCAGCGGAACCCGAAGCCCAGCCGCTATCGTCCTGTTTGAGCGGAGGATTTCTTCTGAACCAAGTTGCCAACGCGACGCCGATTCAGCTCTTGTCGGCGATCGCCTCCTTGGCGGCCTTGCGGTGCGCAGGGGTGATATGGGCGCTTACCGTGGAGATCGCGGCGGTCAGCACGGCGATGTCGTCGGTGAAGCCGAGGCCGAAGACGAAATCGGGTATGACGTCGACCGGCAGCACGAAATAGCCAAGCGCTGCCAGCAATATGCCCTTGGCACGCAAAGGCGTCTTCCTGTCGAGCGCGCAATAATAGCCGGCGACGACCTCTTCCATGAACGGAATCTGCCGGGCGGCCTTCTTGGCCGTGCGCCAGAATTTGGCGCGCACTTCACTCTCGTCGCCGAGCTTGCTGCCGAAGCCGAAGAAATCAAAACCGGGCTGCTGCGCCATCAATCCTCTCCTTGCCGGCCGTCGCGCTACGCGTTGCGCGCGGCCGCCACGGAAAATGTGGTGAAAGTCCCGGTCCACTGCAAGAGGATGGCGCCGATTTGGCGTTGCCGCCCCAGCGTTCAGCCGCCAGCATACCCATTCATCTTCTTGGCCAGCGCGATGTCGAGCGCAGTGACACCACCGGCATCATGGGTGTTGAGCGTCACGTCGACAGTCTTGTAGACGTTCGACCAGTCGGGATGATGGTCCATCTTCTCGGCGGCCAGCGCGACGCGGGTCATGAAGGCGAAGGCTTCGGAAAAATTCTTGAAGTCGAAGCTGCGCTTGATGGAGGCGCCATCGGCTGCCTGCGACCAGCCGGGCAGTTCGGCCAGTGCGGCGGCGATGGCGTCCTTGCTGAGTTTCTCTCTCGTCATGATGATTTCCCGTGCTATCCCAGTTATTGACCCTCACCATAATGCAAGTCGCCCAAAAGTCCTTTGCGTTTTGGGCTTCCAAATGCACGAACGGCGCATATCGAATGAGCGTAAAGCCGATAAATTCCATACTCTTCGTCTGCCTCGGCAACATCTGCCGCTCACCCCTGGCCGAAGGCGTGTTTCGCGCCGTGCTGGCGGAACGCGGCCGCGACATGGTGCTGGACGATATCGTGCTGGACTCTGCGGCGACCGGCGGCTGGAACCTCGGCGAAGCGCCCGACCCGCGCTCGATCGCGATTGCGGCCCGCCACGGCATCGACATATCAGGGCAGCGGGCACGCAAGGTTAGGCCGGAGGATTTTTCGCGCTTCGACCTGATCCTCGGCATGGACCGGCAGAATGTCCGCGACCTCAAGGCGTTGGCGCCGGCCGGTGCGCGCGAACGTATTCATCTCTTGGCAGAGTTTGCGCAGGGCAAAACCCGCGACGTGCCGGATCCCTATTATGACGGGGCCGAAGCGTTCGCTTCGGTCTACCGCATGATCCGCGAAGCGTCGGAGGCGCTGGCGACGAGGTTGGTGGCGCGGGCGTCGACGCCGGAGAGCGGCCACGCCTCCTCGACAATGTAGGGACCGCCGCCGACCGAATCGCGCGACGACATCAGCACGAAGCGGCCGACGCGAAACGGCAGCGTCGAAAAATTGCCGCGCGCCGACAGGTACTGGGCGACGTCGAGCGGGCTCGAATTGCGCAAGCGTGCCAGCGTAACATGCGGGGTGAACTTGCGCGGGTCGGCGGGCAGGCCGAGCCGCTGGCAGATGCGGTCGATTTCGCCTTGCAGCGCCGAAAGGTCGGGCGAGGCGAAGACGCCGGCCCAGACGGCGTGCGGCTTCTTCTGGCCGAAAGCGCCAACTCCGGACAGGGTGAGCGAGAAGGATGGGCGGTGCACCCGGTCGAGTGCGTTGGCGATTTCGTCGGCGACATGGCCTTCGACGTCGCCGATGAAGCGCAGCGTCAGATGGTAGTTTTCGACATCGATCCAGCGGGCTCCGGGCAGGCCGCCCCTGAGCAGGGACAGCGAAAGAGCGGCGTCACGCGGTATTTCGAGGGCGGTGAAAAGACGCGGCATGGTGAGCCTCCCTTCCTCGAATCGAACTGTGCCCCTAGCGAATCATCGATAGTCAAACGGGGCAAGTGGTTTGTTGGTTGCAGGCATTTTTACGAACAGGCGACCCGGGCCTTCTGCAGCCCGGTCTTTTGTTTCAAAGTTCGCGCGAGGCGAACAGCGTCCTCTCTCTTGATGATAATGGCCATATGACCCTCCTTTTGGAGGCTATATGTCCTTTTTGGCCACACCGGTCAAAATGATCGCCGCGTGTTATTCTCGTCACGCCGGCGTTCAACCGCCACCCTGAACTGCCGCAATCGCCTTCTCCACGGCGGGCAGGATGCGCTCGACCATCGCTGCGACGCCCTTCGGATTGGGATGCAGGCCATCCTCCAACTGCAGGCCGGACTGCCCGGCGACGCCATCGAGAAAAAACGGATAGAGCGGCACATCGTATTTCGCGGCAAGCTTTGGATAGATCGCATCGAAGGCGTTCTGGTAGTCGGCGCCGAGATTGGGAGCGGCGCGCATGCCGGCCAAAAGCACCGCGATCTTGCGCGCTTTCAGCTTCGCCAGCATGTCGTCCAGGTTCTTTTCCGTGATGCTGGGCGAGACGCCGCGCAGCATGTCGTTGGCGCCGAGTTCGAGGATAACCAGCCTTGTCCCATCCGGTACCGACCAGTCAAGCCGTGCCAAGCCGCCGCTCGAGGTGTCGCCTGAAACGCCGGCGTTGGCTACGGTGACGTCATGGCCTTTGGCGCGCAGCGCAGCTTGCAATTTGTCGGTAAAGCCATCGCCAGGCCCGAGGCCGAAACCGGCCATCAGGCTGTCGCCGAAGCCGACGATGGTGAACGTCTCGGCGCGCACGGACGAAATGGCGCCGCAAAGGGTGACGAAAAGGACGAGCCCTGCGGCATTCAAGCGTTTGAAAGACATCTTGCGTTTGAAAGACATGTGGCAGGCCCCATATACCCGAGGAATTCTTCCGGCGGCGGCTTCCGGCAAGCAGAGCCTTCATCCTGATATAGGACGCTTTAATTGTGACAGAAGCCGTCATCGCGCTGAAAGACATATCCCTGACCCTGGGCCAAGGGGCTTCGTCCGTGCATGTGCTGAAAGGCGTCAGCCTTGACGTGACGCGCGGCGAGGCGACCGGCATTGTCGGCCCTTCGGGTTCCGGCAAGTCGACCTTGCTGATGGTGCTTGCCGGGCTGGAGCAGGTCGATTCGGGGACGGTGCGGATCGCCGGCGAATTGCTGAACGGCAAAAGTGAGGACGAGGTCGCATCGTTTCGGGGCCGAAACATCGGCATCGTCTTCCAGTCGTTCCATCTCATTCCCAACATGACGGCGCTCGAAAATGTCGCGGTGCCGCTGGAACTGGCCGGCCATGCCGATCCGTTCGGTGTCGCGGCGCGCGAGCTGGCAGCGGTGGGCTTGAGCGACCGCGTCACCCACTATCCGGGCGAGCTGTCCGGCGGCGAACAGCAGCGCGTGGCGATCGCCCGCGCGCTGGCGCCGTCGCCGCGCATTCTCATCGCCGACGAGCCGACCGGCAATCTCGACCAGGCGACGGGGCGGCAGGTTGCCGACCTTTTGTTCGCCAAGGCGGCCGAGCGCGGCATGACCCTGGTGCTGGTCACGCACGATCCGGCCCTTGCGGCGCGCTGCTCGCGCCAGGTGTCGATGCGCTCGGGCCGCATCGAGGATGCGCCGGTAGCGCAGGTCAAGGTGCCGGCCTGATGCCACTGTCGCAGACGCTGAAGCTCGCGTTCCGCTTCTCGCTGCGCGAGATGCGCGGCGGGTTGTCGGGTTTCCTGATCTTCCTTGCCTGCATTGCGCTCGGCGTCGCTGCAATCGGCGGGGTCAATTCGGTGGCGCAGGCGATCACCGCAGGCGTTGCCGACCAGGGCCAGACGCTGCTTGGCGGCGACTTGCGCTTCCAGCTTAACCAGCGCGATGCGACGCCAGCCGAAAGCACCTTCCTCGACCGCCTCGGCACTGTGTCGCACAGCGCCAATATGCGCTCGATGGCGCGGCTGGATGACGGCTCCGACCAGGCGCTGGTCGAGGCCAAGGCCGTCGACGACGCCTATCCGCTCTATGGCGCGATCGAGACCGCGCCGCGGCTTGGCAGAAAGGATTTGTTCGGCGAGAAATCAGGCGTCTTTGGCGCCGCCGCGCCCGACCTGTTGTTCGACCGGCTGAATGTGAAGATCGGTGACCGGCTGAAGGTCGGCAGCGCGACATTCGAATTGCGGGCCAGGCTGGTGAGCGAACCGGATGCGGTGTCGGACGGTTTCGGCTTCGCGCCGCGGCTGATGGTCTCGACCGCGGGGCTTGCCGCCTCTGGGCTGATCCAGCCAGGCAGCCTGGTCGAGAATGCCTACAAGGTTCGGCTGCCGGCCGGCGCCGGCGAGGCCGATCTCAAGACCATCCAGGATCGGGCGGCGAGCGATTTCCCTGAAGCCGGCTGGTCGATCCGCACGCGTTCCAATGCGGCGCCGGCGCTGTCGGCCAACATCGAGCGCTTCTCGCAATTCCTGACGCTGGTCGGGCTGACGGCGCTGGTCGTCGGTGGCGTCGGCGTTGCCAATGCGGTGCGCGCCTATCTCGACGGCAAGCGCGGCGTCATCGCCACCTTCAAGAGCCTTGGCGCCTCGGGCGGCTTCGTCTTCACCGTCTATCTCGTGCAGATCCTGATGATCGCCGGCCTCGGCATCGCGCTTGGCCTCATCCTCGGCGCCGCCATGCCGTTTGCTGCCAGCGCTGCGCTCCAGTCGGTCATTCCGGTGCCGGCTAAAGGCGGCTTCTATCCCGGTGCGCTGGCTCTTGCCGCGCTGTTCGGGCTGCTGGTGACGCTTGCCTTCGCGCTGTTGCCGCTCGGCCGCGCCCGCGATGTGCCGGCGACCGCTTTGTTTCGCGAAATGGGGTTCGAGGGCCGCGGCTTTCCACGCCTGCCCTATCTTGCCACGGCGGTCGGCATCGCGCTCGCTTTGGCGGCGCTCGCCATCCTGTTTTCCGGCGACCGGCGCATCGCCTTGATCTTCGTCGGCGCGACGGTCTTTGCCTTTCTGGTGTTGCGCCTGGTCGGTGCGCTGGTGCAGTGGGTGGCGCGCAAAAGCCCGCGTGTGCGCTCGGTCGCGCTCAGGCTCGCCATCGGCAACATCCACCGGCCCGGCGCGCTGACGCCGTCCGTCGTGCTGTCGCTGGGCCTCGGGCTGACGCTTTTGGTGACGCTGGCGCTGATCGACGGCAATCTCAGGCAGCAGATCTCCGGCAGTCTGCCGGAACGGGCGCCGAATTTCTTCTTCGTCGACATCCAGAATAGCGAGGTCGATGCCTTCTCGACACTGATCGGCAAAGAGGCGCCGAAGGGAACGCTGGTCAAGGTGCCGATGCTGCGCGGCCGGGTGATGGCGCTGAACGGCGTTAGTGTCGACAAGGCCAATGTGCCATCGGAAGGCGCATGGGTGCTGCGCGGCGATCGCGGCCTGACCTACGACGCCAAACAGCCGGCCAATGCGACATTGACCGAGGGCAGCTGGTGGCCGGAGAACTACAGCGGCGAACCGCTGGTCTCGTTCTCCAACGATGAAGGCAAGGCGCTCGGCCTGAAGCTCGGCGATACCGTCACCGTCAATGTGCTCGGACGCAATGTAGCGGCCAGGATCGCCAATTTCCGAGAGGTGCAATGGGAGACGATGGGCATCAATTTCGTCATGGTGTTCTCGCCCAGCACCTTTGCCGGCGCCCCGCATGGCTGGCTGGCGACGCTGACCGAAAAGGATGCCACGGCAGCAGAGGATGCCCGCCTGCTCAACGCCGTCACCCGCGCCTTCCCGGCGGTGACGACAGTTCGGGTCAAGGACGCGCTCGACGTCGTCAACCGGCTGGTCGGCCAGCTCGGCACGGCGATCCGGGCCGCGGCCGGCGTGGCGATGATCGCTTCGGTTCTGGTGCTGGCCGGCGCGCTCGCCGCGGGAAATCGCGCCCGCATCCACGATGCCGTGGTGCTGAAGACGTTGGGCGCCACGAGGCGCACGCTGATCGCGGCGTTTTCGCTGGAATACATGCTGATCGGCCTGGCCACCGCGGTGTTTGCGTTGGCTGCCGGCGGCATCGCCGCCTGGTACATCGTTGCCCGCATCATGACGTTGCCGTCGCATTTCATGCCGGAGGTGGCAGTGGCGACCTTGGTGTTTGCGCTGGTGATCACGGTCGGCATCGGCCTTGCCGGCACCTGGCGGGTGCTCGGGCACAAGGCGGCGCCGGTGCTGCGCGACCTCTAGGCCCAAAACGGCAAGGTTGGCCGAATCTGCCGTTTCCGATTAAATCTTGGTAATGTGCAGTCATGGAAGCCCAAGAAAACCGGCTTCCGGAGATTCACCAAGCGTTGCAGCCCGTTACGGTCTTGTTCTTGACGTCAAGAACCATCATATTTCGCCACAGGCATGCTGGAGCCCCGCCAGCGGCGCCCAGGTCCGAAAGGGCCTGACACCGTACGGGGCAGAAGCAACAGAGGATTCCAATGGCTGAGCCCATTCGCAACTACCAGACTTCGGCCGTGCCGGGCGCGCGCGCCGACATCGACCAAGGCCTGCGCACTTACATGCTCAAGGTCTACAATTTGATGGGGCTTGGCCTCCTCATCACCGGCGTCGCCGCCTGGGGCGCTTTCCAGCTCGCCGTCACCGGCGACGGACAGCTGACCGCTTTCGGCACGCTGATCTATGCCAGCGCCTTCCGCTGGGTGGTCATCCTGGCTCCGCTCGCCGCCGTCTTCTTCCTGTCGTTCAGGATCCAGTCGATGAGCGTGGCCGCGGCGCAAACCACCTTCTGGGTCTATTCGGGCCTGGTCGGCCTGTCGCTGTCGACCATCTTCCTGGTCTACACCGGCGCCTCGATCACTCAGACCTTCTTTGCCACGGCGGCCGCCTTCGGCGCGCTGTCGCTCTACGGCTACACGACCAAGCGCGACCTTTCGGCGTTCGGCTCGTTCCTGGTCATGGGCGTGGTCGGCCTGGTGATCGCCATGCTGATCAACATCTTCCTGCAATCGTCGGCGCTCGGCTTCGCCATCTCGGCGATCGGCGTGCTGATCTTCGCCGGGCTCACCGCCTATGACACGCAGACCATCAAGGAAATGTACTACGAAGGCGATCAGGCCGACGTTGCCGGCCGCAAGGCGATCATGGGCGCGTTGAGGCTATATCTCGACTTCATCAACCTGTTCATGTTCCTGCTGCAGTTCATGGGCGATCGCCGCTAGGCGGTCTTCCCATCAGGCAACTGGACCAGCTGATATCAAGAGGGCGGCCAACGGCCGCCCTTTTCTTTTGTGCCGGCCTTTGCTGTCATGGAGGCAGATGAATCGTCTGCATAAATCATGAGCACTATTTCCATCCGCGCGGCCTTGGAAGGCGACCTCGGCCGAATCACCGAGATCTACGGCGATGCCGTGACGCATGGCACCGCGAGCTATGAGCTGGAGCCGCCCAGCCGCACTGAGATGGGTGGGCGCTTCGACAGCCTGACGGCGGGGGGCTTTCCCTATCTGGTGGCGGAACGAGATGGCGCGCTGCTCGGCTACGCCTATGCCGGCGCGTTCCGGCCGCGCCCGGCCTACCGCTTCATCGTAGAGGATTCCGTCTATGTCGCGCCTGATGCGAAGGGCCAGGGCGTCGGGCTGCTGCTGATGCAGGCGCTGATTGAAGCCTGCCGTATGGCGGGCTTTCGCCAGATCGTCGCGGTGATCGGTGACGGCCATGCAGACAGCGCCTCGGTGCGGCTGCATGAAAAGCTCGGCTTTCGCCATTCCGGTCGCCTGGAAGGCTCCGGCTACAAGCATGGGCGCTGGCTTGACACGGTGTTCATGCAGCTGTCGCTGAATGGCGGCGCAACGGTTCCGCCCGATCCGCATTCGCTGCCGGAGCGGAAGTTTCGTGAGAGCCTGAGGAGCGGGAATTGAGGAGTTGAAGAACTGAAGAATTGAGGATTTGAATAGCAACAAACCCGGCGGTATTTCGACCGTTACATCCTCTTTTTTCAATTCTTCAATTCCCCAATTCTCAATTAGGCCTGGACAATCTTCAGCTTAGCATCGAAGACGTTGAGCACGCGACCGAGTTCCTGGCCGCGCTTGAGGATTCGGCCGCCGGCGGCGATGACGGCGAAGGCGCCTTGCCGGCGCGCCAGTTTCGGATCCTTGACGATCTGGAACAGCGGCACTTCGCTGGCCCGGCGGAAGACTGAAAACACAGCCCGATCAGACAGATGATCGATGGCATAGTCGCGCCATTCGTTGGCGGCGACCATGCGTCCGTACAGCCTCAGGATCTCATCGAGTTCACGCCGGTCGAAACGGACCGGCTGGTCGAGGCGTTCGCGTCGCGCCTCGTGCAGCGGGATCAATATTGCGGATGCGTCCCCATCCTCCGTCCCACCGCTGCGATCGGTCATCCCGCGATCCCTTTGAAAATGAATCTCGCTTGCAGAAGTTGGCGTGTTCGCCGTGGAATTGCAAGGCCCGGCTAACCATCCCGGGACCGCGCTGTTTTCGCAACGTCCAGTCACTTTTATAAAACGCGGTGTTTGAATTGGTGATGCCTCGCCACATTTCCGCCCTTTTTTATCCGCGCTCATGCCCCAATGTCCGACGAATTTACCGGCGTTGCCTGAGACGGTTCGGTCCGGCACCGGCTCGTAAACCCCAAGCCCCCCGCCCACGGGTCTGCGTCGGATCGAACCAACCTCGGACTTTCCTCAGGGAGAGACCGGGTGCGACGATCCCAAAGCCTAAATGACCGACGTCAGAAGCAAGCTGACGTCGGTTTTTTTGTTGGGCGGCGCCAGACACTTGTCGTCGTGATCCTTCACACCCCCCTCTGTCCTGCCGGACATCTCCCCGCAAGGGTGGAGATCAGATTTCGCGTTTGCTTTCGCCAATCTCAAACGTGGGACAGGATGGCGGATGTGGCGAAGCTGCCAATCTCCCTCCTTGCGGGGGAGATGGCCGGCAGGCCAGAGGGGGGTGCTGTCCCGCCGATATCAAAAGGTATGGACCAGCCTCTTAAGGCTTGTGAATAAACGCCGCGCCCAGAATAGGCCCCGGCAGGCCGTCCTTGCCAACCGATTGCAGCAGCACGGCGCAGCCGCCTTTCTTGGCGATCTCGGTCATCGGCAATTCGTAGCGCTGCGCCTTGCCGTGCCACATGCCGGCGGTCTGGATGCCGGTGACGGCGTTCCAGTAGGTCATGCTGCGGCCGGTGTTCTCGCCCTTGGCGATGGTCACCGTCTGCGGTGGTTCGAAATAGACGATGACGACATGGGCGTCGCTCGGGCCGCTACCGGCGTCGCCGGCATCGATCATGACGCGATCGCTGGTGCGGCTGACCTTGACGCTGACCCGCATGCCTTCACCGGATTTCTCCATGCGGGCAAGCGCGCCGTCGACCTCCTTGCGGCTGGCGCCGTTGACATGGCTGCGACCATTGATGACGGCTTGCGGCGTGTAGACGGAGCGGGTGCCGAAGGCGCGCATATAGTCATATTGCCGGTCGGTATTGTCCTTGCTGCTCAGCGTGTCCTGCCAGCCGAGATAGTCCCAGTAATTGACGTGGTAGGCGAGCGCGACGACGTTGTCCTTGGCCGCCAGCTCGGCAAAGAAAGCGTCCGCCGGCGGGCAGGAATTGCAGCCCTGGCTGGTGAACAGCTCGACCACGCCCAAGGGCCTGTCAATCTGCGGGTTGTCGGTCTGGGTCGTTCCCGATTCCTCGGCGAACCCGGTCCCGGCAAGCGCCGAGAAGGCCAGCGCAAAAGCCGCAAGCCGCAGAGGTTGTCGAGGTGCCATGATCGTTCCGATTCCCGCCGGTGACGCCGGCCTTGTTCTGGTTGCCCAGATTTGTGGCAGAAGCGACAGTCAACGGGAAGTCACGTTGCGGTGAAATTTTTGCTGCCGCAACCATGGGTATGGCATCACAGGGGGAGCACTTCACCGCCCGGTTCGATCGGGAGCATGGCATCAGGAGCGTGGGGCAGATCTTGCTGAGCCCAGCCGGTTTTTACTCCTGTCGTACAGGGCGGGGCTTCGATCGGGTCGGGCAATGCTTTGGAAAGACTGGGAGTAGGGAGTAGGGAGTAGGGAGTAGGGAGTAGGGAGTAGGGAGTAGGGAGTAGGGAGTAGGGAGTAGGGAGTAGGGAGTAGGGAGTAGGGGATGTCGTTCCCCGCTACCGCCCAATCCCTACTGCCTAAGCCCTGGCCGCTACGCGGCCAGATCGCGCAGCACGTATTGCAAAATGCCGCCATTCTTGAAGTAGTCGAGTTCGTCCAGCGTATCGATGCGGCAGATGATCGGCACGTTCTTCACGGTGCCGTCGCCATAGGTCACCTTGGCGATCATCGTCTGGCGTGGCTTGATGGTGCTTATGCCGTCGATCTCGACCAGCTCGTCACCCTTGAGGTTGAGCGAGGCCCATGAGGTGCCTTCCTCGAAGACGAAGGGGATGACGCCCATGCCGACTAGGTTGGAGCGATGGATGCGCTCGAAGGACTGGGCGATGACGGCACGGACACCGAGGAGATTCGTTCCTTTAGCTGCCCAGTCGCGCGAGGAGCCGTTGCCGTATTCGACGCCGGCGAAGATGACCAGCGGCACGCCTTCCTTTTTGTATCTCATCGCCGCGTCGTAGATCGATTCCTCTTCCTTCGACGGGTAGTGGATGGTGTAGCCGCCCTCGCGGCCGTTCTCGCCCAGCATGTGGTTGCGGATGCGGATGTTGGCGAAGGTGCCGCGCATCATCACCTCATGGTTGCCGCGCCTTGTGCCGTACTGGTTGAAGTCGGCAACGCCGACGCCATGGTCGGTGAGGTATTTGCCGGCCGGGGAAGCGGCCTTGATCGAACCCGCCGGTGAGATGTGATCGGTGGTGATCTTGTCGCCGAACAGGCCGAGCACGCGCGCGCCCTTGATGTCGCCGATCTTGCCGAAACCGGAGGTCATGCCGGCGAAATAGGGCGGGTTCTGCACATAGGTCGAGTTGTCGTCCCAGGCATAGGTCTGGCCTTCCGGCGCCTTGACGTTCTGCCAGTATTCGTCGCCCTTGAAGACGTCGGCATATTTGCGGGCGAATAGCTCACGTGTGACGTTCTTCTCGATGAACTCCTGGATCTCGGCCGAACTCGGCCAGATATCCCTGAGATAGACCGGCTTGCCGTCGCGGCCTTCGCCGAGTGGCTCGGTGGTCAGGTCCTTGGTGACGGTGCCGGCCAAAGCATGGGCTACCACCAGCGGCGGCGACGCCAGATAGTTCGCCTGCACGTCAGGTGAAACACGGCCTTCGAAGTTGCGGTTGCCGGAGAGCACTGCGGCGGCGATCAGGCCCTTATCGTTGATGGTCTTGGAGATCGGCGCCGGCAGCGGGCCGGAATTGCCGATGCAGGTGGTGCAGCCGAAACCAACCAGGTTGAAGCCGATCTGGTCGAGCTCCTTCTGCAGGCCGGACTTTTCCAGATATTCGGCGACCACCTGGCTGCCCGGCGCCAGCGAGGTCTTCACCCACGGCTTCTGCTTGAGGCCGAGCCGGTTGGCGTTGCGCGCCAAAAGGCCGGCGCCGATCAGCACGCTCGGGTTGGAGGTGTTGGTGCAGGACGTGATGGCGGCAATGACGACATCGCCATGACCGAGATCATGGTCGGTGCCTTCGACGGCATAGCGCTTGTGGATTTCGGCAGCCTTCTTGTACTCGGTTTCCATCGCCTTTGCGAAGCCGGCCGGAATGCCTTCGAGCGGAACGCGGCCTTCGGGGCGCTTGGGACCTGCCATCGACGGCACGACGCTGTCGAGCTCGAGTTCGAGCAGGTCAGTGAAGACAGGGTCGGCCGAGCCGGCGTCACGCCACATGCCTTGCGCCTTGGAATAGGCCTCGACCAGGGCGATGCGGCTTTCCTCGCGGCCCGACATTGTGAGGTAGCGGATGGTCTCGCCGTCGACCGGGAAGAAGCCGCAGGTGGCGCCATATTCGGGCGCCATGTTGCCGATGGTGGCGCGGTCGGCCAGCGTCATGTTGGACAGGCCCGGGCCGAAGAACTCGACGAACTTGCCGACGACGCCCTTCTTGCGCAGCATCTGGGTGACGGTCAGTACGAGGTCGGTGGCGGTGATGCCCTCCCTGAGCTTGCCGGTAAGGCGGAAGCCGATGACTTCGGGCAACAGCATGGAAACCGGCTGGCCGAGCATCGCCGCCTCGGCCTCGATACCGCCGACGCCCCAGCCGAGCACGCCAAGGCCGTTGATCATAGTGGTGTGCGAATCGGTGCCGACGCAGGTGTCGGGATAGGCGGTCGTTCCGCCGTCTTCCGTGTTGGTCCAGACGACCTGACCGAGATATTCGAGGTTGACCTGATGGCAGATGCCGGTGCCGGGCGGCACGACGCGAAAATTGCGGAACGCCTGCTGGCCCCATTTCAGGAATTTATAGCGCTCTTCGTTGCGCTCATATTCGAGCTCGACATTCCTGGCAAAGGCCAGTGGCGTGCCGAATTCGTCGACGATGACGGAGTGGTCGATGACGAGGTCGACCGGCACCAGCGGATTGATCTTCTGCGGATCGCCGCCGAGCGCCTTGAGGCCGTCGCGCATGGCGGCCAAGTCGACCACCGCCGGGACGCCGGTGAAATCCTGCATCAGGACACGCGCGGGGCGATAGGCGATCTCGACGCCGGCGGTGCCCTTGTCGGTCAGCCAGCCGGCAACAGCCTGGATAGAGTCCTTGGTGACGGAGCGGCCGTCTTCATTGCGCAAAAGGTTTTCCAGCAGCACCTTCATCGAATAAGGCAGCTGGGCAATGCCGGTGAGGCCGTTCCTCTCGGCCTCGACCAGATTGTAATAGACATAGTCCGCGCCACCCACGGTGAGGGTGCGGCGGCAATTGAAACTGTCGAGGGATTTTGACACGTGCGGTCCGTCCTTGTCTGTTCAGCCTGAAAGGGAACGGACGCCGATGGGCATGCAATCACGCGCAAAGGTGCGGGTACGGCCATTTCCGCTGTCCGTTCCCAGCCAACCCGAGCCGTTCAAGGCGGCGCGTGCGCTGGTTCGGCGCAAATTCTGTTCCCGTGCCGACCGCTGGCACGGATGTCCCGCATATAGAGAATTTTCTGGAATAGTTCTAGACAGTTGCGGAGCAAATTTGTGCGATGCGGCAGCTATCGCGCGGTAAAGTTTTCGGGACGGGCAGGC
Source organism: Mesorhizobium sp. LNJC394B00 (assembly GCF_000502555.1). Classification (NCBI taxonomy): domain Bacteria; kingdom Pseudomonadati; phylum Pseudomonadota; class Alphaproteobacteria; order Hyphomicrobiales; family Phyllobacteriaceae; genus Mesorhizobium; species Mesorhizobium sp. LNJC394B00. Next base: position 241,375 of record NZ_AYWH01000006.1, on the reverse strand, counting down.
ATGCGGCTGATTGCCGAAAATCTGGGCGGCGAACGCGGCGGCGAGACGGTCTTTTCCGGCATCGGTTTTGCGCTCGACAAGGGCCAGGTGCTGGTCGTCACCGGGCCGAACGGCTCGGGCAAATCGACGCTGCTCAGGGTCATCGCCGGGCTGCTGCCGAAGGCGCAAGGCGATGTGCGCATCGAGGGCGGCGAGAGGTTTCCGACGATCGCTTCGGCGGTCCACTATCTCGGCCACCTCAATGCAATGAAGACGGCGCTCAGCGTGGCGGAGGATCTGCGCTTCTGGCGCGATTTCAACGGCGATGGGCAGTTGGGTGTCGGAGAGGCGCTGGAGACGGTTGGTCTCGGCGGCATCGGCCATCTGCCTTTCGGCTATCTGTCGACCGGGCAAAGGCGGCGCGCGGCGATTGCGAAATTGCTGGTCAGTCATAAGCCGCTGTGGCTGCTGGATGAGCCGACGGCTGGGCTGGACAAGGCTTCGGAGGCGCGGTTTGCGGGGCTGATGACGAGGCATTGCGCGGAGGGCGGGATTATTGTCGCGGCGACGCACTTGCCGCTGGGATTGGATGGGGCGAAGGAATTGAGGATGGGAGCAACAGGGTGATGTCGGCATTCCCGCCCACCCCCCTCTGCCCTGCCGGGCATCTCCCCCGCAGGGGGGGAGATCAGATGTCATGCCGGCTTTCGCCAATCACCGGCATTGAAAAAGAGGCGTCAGCAACGGAGCTGCCAATCTCCCCCCTTGCGGGGGAGATGTCCGGGAGGACAGAGGGGGGTGTGAAGGAACGCCACCTTCGGCAAGATGGCGATCAAACGGCAGGCGCGGCTTGGCAATGCTAGCCCTCTTCCTGCGCGACATCCGCCTCTCCATCCGGGCCGGCGGCGGAGCGCTCACCAGCGTCATCTTCTTCCTCGCCGTCATCGCCACCATCCCCTTCGGTGTCGGACCGGACCTGAAGCTGCTCGCCCGCATCGGTCCGGCGATCCTTTGGATCGGCGCTCTGCTCGCCTGCCTGCTCGGCCTCGACCGGCTGTTTCAGGCCGATCGCGAAGACGGGTCGCTCGATCTTCTGGTGCTGGGCAATGACCGCCACATGCTGGCGTTGACGGTGCTGGTGAAGTGCCTGGCGCATTGGGCGGGCAGCGTTCTGCCGCTGGTGGTTGCGGCACCTCTGCTGAGCCTGTTCATGAACATGGAGCCGCTCAGCATCGGCGCCACCGCGCNGCCGCTGGTGGTTGCGGCACCTCTGCTGAGCCTGTTCATGAACATGGAGCCGCTCAGCATCGGCGCCACCGCGCTCACGCTGCTGGTCGGCACGCCGGCGATCACTTTCATCGGCGCGGTCGGGGCGGCGGTGGCGGTGGCGCTGCCGCGTGGCGGTCTGCTGATCTCGGTGCTGGTGCTGCCGCTGACCATCCCGGTGCTGATCTTCGGGGTGTCGGCGAGCTACGGCGCGGTGGCCGACCCTGATCCGTTCCTGCAGCCCTTCCTCATTCTTGCCGCGCTGACGCTGTTTCTTGCCGTGCTGGGTCCGGTGGCGGCAGCACTGGCGCTGCGGCATGGAACGGATTGATATGACCGCTGCGGCGCGACGATCAATTGCGAAGCCCCAGCCGCAAAGCTAAGAAAGCCGCAAAGCCATGGGAAGGCCATGATCGAGCACGACGAAGTGACGGTGGAAGGGGAGCGAAGCGCATGAGTGCACACGCACTCTATGTCGCGGCCGCCTATGGCATCACGGTGATCGTGCTGGCCGGGCTGATCGGCTGGATCCTGCTCGACCAGCGGACCCGCAAGCGCGAACTGGCAGACCTCGAAGCGGCCGGCGTGCGGCGTCGCTCGGACAAAGCCGGTACTGGGGCCAGCACTGGGGCCAGCAAGCCATGAGCACGGAAAGCGAAACGACGGCGTCGCCGCGCCGCCGCCTGATCGTGCTGTTGCCGCTGCTGGTTTTTCTCGGCCTCGCCGGATTGTTCCTGTCGCAGCTTTTGTCGGGACGCGATGAGGCGGCAGTGCCGTCGGCGCTGATCGGCCTGCCGGCGCCGCAGACCAACCTGCCGGCGCTGGAAGGGTCAAACCTGCCCGGGCTGGATTCGAAAGCCTTCGCCGGCAAGGTAACGCTGGTCAACGTCTTTGCATCGTGGTGCGCGCCGTGCCGGGAAGAGCATCCGGTGCTCTTGCAGCTGTCGCAGGACAAGCGCTTCGTCATGGCCGCGCTAAACTACAAGGACCAAGCGCAAAACGCGCGCCGGTTCCTTGGTGATCTCGGCAATCCGTTCCAGGCGATAGGTGTCGACGAGGCCGGCCGCACGGCCATCGACTGGGGCGTCTACGGCGTGCCGGAAACCTTCGTCATCGGCAAGGACGGCAAGATTGCCTACAAGCATGTCGGGCCGCTGACAGGGGAGTCGGCGAGGGATGTTCTGTTGCCGCAGATTGAAAAGGCGCTCGCGGCACCGAGCTGACGTTGGCGCCATGCCCCCTCATCGGGCCGCTACGCGCCCCCTCCTCCCCGTGGGGGAGAAGAGGGAAGCATCGGCACAGGCTAGCTCCTCTCCCCGGGGGGAGAGGTCGGATTGCCCGAATTGCTCATGCAATTCGGTTTGGCAATCCGGGTGAGGGGGCGGTGCCCCGCTGAGGTCTGAAATGCTCAGCCGTAGATCTGCCTGTGGACCTGGTAGAGCATTTCCGAGCGGTCGGCGCGCAGGTCGGCCAGATCGCGGCTCGTCAGGTTTTCGATTTCCGCGACGAGGCGGTTATAGTGGCGGCGCTTGGCCATCGAGGTGCGCGCGCGGGAGAAGAGGTTGTCAAAAGCCATAGCAAGGGTCCTTTCGTGCCGCATATCAGCGGTGAATTTGTTCCTCCCTTGGTCGTTCGCACCATGACATAGGAATGGTGCGATGCAAAAAGAAGATGTTGCAATGCACCATTGCACAGGGCGCATAGCGGGTTAATACAGCGCTCCAGCACCATAAACGGCCGGACAGGCTGGCGGGCCATGCCGGCCGGGCACCTTTTGTCTTACAAATTGCGCCTGCGCCACCTTGCCATCGCGCCCGCAGGCTGGCTTGATCCGCGCGTCACGTGATGCCCGGAGGAAATGCATGGCGACCGCAGACTATTACGAAATTCTGGATCCGCGTTTCGCGCGGCTGTTCAACGGCAACGCCCAGGTGGAAAAGCTGTTTACCGGATGTCAGTGGGCGGAAGGGCCGGCCTGGTTCGCCGCCGGCCGCTATGTCGTCTGGTCCGACATCCCCAACAACCGCATGCTGCGCTATGACGAGACCGACGGCAATGTCAGCGTCTTCCGTCAGCCCTCCGGCAATTCCAACGGCAACACCGTCGACCGCCAGGGCCGACTGGTGACGTGCGAGCATTCCGGCCGCCGCGTCAGCCGCACCGAGCATGACGGTTCCGTCACCACCATCGCGGCCGAATGGAAAGGCAAGCGGCTGAATTCGCCCAATGACGCGGTCGTGAAATCCGACGGCTCGATCTGGTTCACCGATCCGAGCTACGGCATCGACACCGACTATGAGGGCGACAAGGCCGAAAGCGAGATCGGCGCTTGCAATGTCTACCGGGTCGATCCGGATACGGGCGAGGTCGAGGCCGTCATCACCGACATGGTCCGGCCGAACGGGCTTGCCTTTTCACTGGATGAAAGCCAGCTCTATGTCGTCGACACCGGCCGCACCCATGGCGCGCAGAACCCCGCGCATATGCGGGTCTTCAACGTCGGCAAGCACGGCAAGAAGGTCTCGGGCGGGAAGGTGTTCGCTGACTGCACGGCCGGTCTATTCGACGGCTTCCGGCTCGACGAGGCCGGCCGCATCTGGACCAGTGCCGCCGACGGCATCCATTGCTACGATCCCGACGGCACGCTGATCGGCAAGGTCAAGGTGCCGGAAGTGACCGCCAATTGCGTGTTCGGCGGCAACAAGCTGAACTGCCTCTACATCGCCGGCACCACGTCGCTCTACATGGTGCGGCTGATGGTGAACGGGGCGAAGACGTATTGAGGCTGCTGGAAACGCTTCTCTGGCGGCCCTTGATGGCGTTTCTGCGCCTGCCGGCGGCGCCTGTAGCGCTGCGGCCGCGGAACCACCGCCAAGCGGTTCGCCGGAGCGGATTTCGAAGCCGCCCAGCGGCGGCGGTATCAGACACAATTCAAGGGGAGGACGTCATGCCATTCGTCAACATCCGCATCGTCAAGGAAGTGATCGCCGCTGATCCCGCTGGCAAGAAGGCCGACATTGCCAAAAAGGTCACGGCGGCGATCATGGACGCCACCGGGCTTAGCAATGACGACGTCTGGGTGGTGTTCGAAGAGGTCAACGCGCGCGACTGGTATGTCGGTGTGACCGATGTCGAGACGTTGCGGAAGGGGTAGCACAGCGGCACGTTGGGGTGCGCCGCACCCTTTCGTTCGTCATCCTAGGGTCTGCGCCGCGTCGCTTCGCTCCTTGCTCCGCCCTAGGATGACGAGGCAACGTTTGCGCGTATAAAACTCGCGAAAACCTGCACCGCTTCGCGCATGGCCCGCAGGTTCTCGTCCTCTCCCAGGATCGCTTCTATCTCCGGCGGTTTCTTGCCGAGCAAGGCAATCTCCAGAACCGCATTCTCACAAAGCGCGAACGACATGGTGCGCATGATCTCGGCCAGCGCGGCGCGGGCATAGAGCGAGCGCGCGGAGGCGTGGGCCAGCATGGCGGGCTTGCCGACTGCGGCGTCGCGCGAGACCAGCCAGTCGAGAGCGTTTTTCATGCCGCCGGGCACGCCATGGGCATATTCGGGGCAGGAGACGATGATGCCATCGGCGCTGGTGACGGCCTCGATCAGCCGCATGGCCTCGGCCGGTGTGCGCTCGCCTTCGTCATCCGGGTTGAAGATCGGCAGCAGGCCGAGCCCGTCATAGACAGTTACGCGGCAATCCGAAGGCGCGTTCGCGGACAGCGCCGCCAGCAGCGCCGAATTGGTCGAGGCGGCGCGCAGGCTGCCGGAGATGGCGAGGAGTTCGATCACGGGGAAACAGGGCTAGGGAAAACCGGCAAAGGACCGCAATGGCGAATCGTACCCGAAATCTACCACAGGGTCTTGCTGTAGGCTTCGTCCAGCGAGCGGTCGAAATCGTCGGCAGTTTCGGCATGCGCCATCTGATCGGACAGGATCTGACCGAGCGTCGGCAACGTCGCGCGGTCGTGCCAGCTGTCCGGCTTCCACAATTCGGAGCGCATGAAGGCCTTGGCGCAGTGCATGTAAGCGGCCTTGACGCTCACCACGACGACGCTTTGCGGTTGCTTGCCGTCGACGGTGAGGCGCTCGCGCAAACCGGCATCGACGGTTATGCGGGCGTCGCCATTGATGCGCAGCGTCTCGTTCATGCCGGGGATGAGAAAAAGCAGCCCGACCGAAGGGTTGAGCAGGATGTTTTCCAGCGTGTCCAGCCGGTTGTTGCCGGGCCGGTCGGGAATGGCGATGGTCCTGTCGTCGAGGACAAGGGCAAAGCCCGGTCTGTCGCCTTTCGGCGTCACGTCGGCATTGCCGGCGCCGTCGGAAGAACCGATCAGCACGAAAGGGCTCTTGCCGATGAAAGAGCGGCAGTGGCCGTCGAGCGCCCTGAGTTCCTTGCGCATCGAGGTGTCGGTCGGCCGCGGGGTCTTGTAGATCGTCCTCAGTTCATCGCGCGTGGTGACGAATTCCATGGCCGTCTCCGTTTATTCTGACGCAATTCCGGACGGCTTCACACTTTTCCTGGAATTGCTCTACTTGCCGGCTTCTTCCACCTTCTCGGCCTTATCCTCGATCGAATGGTGCAGGATCAGCGGCATCTGGCTGAAGGTGAACAACAGGGTGATCGGCATGATGCCCCAGACCTTGAAGGTAACCCAGAAGTCGGTGGAAAAATTCCGCCACACCACTTCATTGGCAAGAGCCAGGAACAGGAAGAACAGGCCCCAGCGGAAAGTCAGCTTGCGCCAGCCTTCGGCATCGAGGCGAAAGGCCGAATCGAAGACATAGCCGAGCAGCGATCGGCCGAAATACAGACCGCCGAGCAGCACGCCGCCGAACAGGGTGTTGACGATGGTCGGCTTCATCTTGATGAACACGTCGTCCTGCAGATAGAGCGTCAGCGCGCCGAAGATGAAGACGACGACGCCCGAGACCATCGGCATGATCGGCAAGGTGCGCAGCAGCAGCCAGGAGGCGATCAGCGCGATCGCCGTCGCCGCCATGAAAAGGCCGGTGGCGACGAAGATCGGCCCGCCGAATTCGGCCAGGACAGGAAATTTCTGCACCAGCCAGGCGCCGCGTGCATTGGCGAAGAAGAACACCATCAGCGGCCCGAGTTCCAGCACCAGCTTGAGCAGCGGATTGACGCTTTCTTTCTTCTTTCGCGGATCGGACGGGTCGCGTTCGAGGATGGGTGAGTTCATGACTTCCTTCTGACGCATGATCTTGTCCAAAAAGCCGTCAGCTCTTCGGGATCATTGCCTGTTACGCTACGCCGGAGATCGCCCTGGCGAATTCGCCGGCCGAGAATGGTTCGAGGTCGTCGACCTGTTCGCCGACGCCGATGAAGTAGACCGGCAGTTTGTGCTTTGCCGCGATCGCGACCAGAATACCGCCGCGCGCCGTGCCGTCCAGCTTGGTCATCACCAGGCCGTTGACGCCGGCGACATTGCGGAAGATCTCGACCTGATTGAGCGCATTCTGGCCGGTGGTGGCGTCGACCGTCTGCAGCACGGTATGCGGCGCTTCCGGATCGAGCTTGCCCAGCACGCGCACGATTTTTTCCAGCTCCGCCATCAGTTCGGTCTTGTTTTGCAGCCGGCCGGCGGTGTCGATGATCAGCACGTCGGAGCCGGCCTCCTTGGCGCGTTCGAAAGCGTCGTAGGCGAGGCCGGCGGCATCCGCGCCTATCTTCGAGGCGATGACCGGCGACTTCGTCCTCTCGCCCCAGATCTTCAGCTGCTCGATGGCTGCAGCGCGAAAGGTATCGCCGGCGGCCAGCATCACCGACAGGCCACCATCCGTCAGTTTGGCGGCGAGCTTGCCGATGGTCGTGGTCTTGCCGGTGCCGTTGACGCCGACCACCAGAATGACATGCGGCTTGTGCGAGAGGTCGAGCTCCAGCGGCATGGCGACATGGGCCAGCACCTTCTCCACCTCGGCCGCCATGATGGTGCGGACATCCGCGTCGGAGACATCCTTGCCGTAGCGGCTGGCAGCGAGGGCATCGGTGACGCGCAAGGCTGTTTCCATGCCCAGATCGGCGCGGATCAGCACGTCTTCGAGGTCCTGTAGCGTCTCTTCGTCGAGCTTTCGCTTGGTGAAGACGCCGGCGATGTTGCCGGTGAGTTCTTTCGAGGAGCGGGCAAGCCCGTCGCGCATGCGCTGGAACCAGGAGCGTCGCGGCGCCGGTTCGGGCGCCTTTTGCGGCTCGGCTTTCTGCTCGACCTTTTTGGTTACGGTGACTTTGTCGACTGACGGTGTGGGCTGTGGTGTCGGCGGAAAACCCGGTTCAGGCATGGGCGCAACCCCCGCCGTGACAGCCCGGACCTCGACCGGCGCGGGTGTGGCTTCGACCGGAGTGCGCTTTACCTCCCCCTCGATGGGGGAGGTCCCAAGCGAAGCTTGGGGGTGGGGGTGATTTGCGCTGGCGTCGGCGCCATCACCCCACCCCGCCGCTTCGCGTCGACCCTCCCCATCGAGGGGAGGGTGGGGCGCCTCGTCCTTCTCCCCGTGGCTATACGGGGAGAAGGTGCCGGCAGGCGGATGAGGGGCGGCGCTGACCTCTGAGGTAGGCTGTGCGGGAGGCGCGGACGGTTGCGGCACTTCGATCGGGGCGGCCGGTTCTGCTGGAGTCTCGGCAGGCGTCGGCACTTCGACGGGAGCGGGCTCCAGCTGCGGTTCCGGACGCGATGGTTCGATCTCCGGCTCGGCCGGCACCGGCGGCACTTCTTGGGGCTGCGGCTCGGGAGCCGGCTCCGGAACGGCTGGCGGCGCAGGAACTTCTTCCGGTGCAGGCGGCTCGGGTGTCTCCGGCTCAGGCTGCGGTTCTTCTACCGGCGCGGGCTCCGGCAACGGTTCCGGCTCGGATGGGACGACCGGTTCCGGCGCGGGCGGGATGATCGGCGCGGGTTCGGGCTTCGGTTCTTCTGGCGCCGACTGCGGCGCAGGCTTTACCTCCCCCTCGATGGGGGAGGTCCCAAGCGAAGCTTGGGGGTGGGGGTGAGTGGCGGCGGTGTCGGCGCTCTCCCCCCTCCCCGCCACTTCGTGGCGACCCTCCCCATCGAGGGGAGGGTGGGGCGTCGGCGGCTCGGGCTCCTCGCGCTTCAAGAACTCCGGAACGACCTGCTCGGCCGCCGGCTTCAGCGCCTCAAGCGCATCCCATTTGATCGGCGGCAGGGGAGCGGTTTCGTCGATGCGCTCCTCGACGACTTCCTTCTTGCCGAACGAAAATATGTTCTTGAAAAAACCGGCCATGCTTCAATCGTCTCAGGCGGCGCAGGCAGTGAGGGGCGAGGCTATCAGGCGCGCCCCATCATGGCCGGTGATGTCTGCCTCGACGATCTCGCCCGGCGCGCCTGTGCCGAGCGCGGCAAGCGTGAACCCTTCGGTGCGGCCGAGGCCGTCGCGCTCGATAAGGATCGTTTGGCGCGTTCCCGGGAGCGACGACAGATGGCGGCGATACGCAGCCTCACCAGCGGCGCGCAGCTGGGCCGCGCGCTGCTTGACCAATTCGCGGCGGACCTGCGGCATGCGCGCGGCGGGCGTGCCTTCGCGCGGCGAAAACGGGAAGACATGCAGGTGCGTCAGCCCACATTCCTCGACGATCTTTATCGAATTCTGAAACATTTCCTCGGTCTCGGTCGGGAAGCCGGCGATGATGTCGGCGCCGAAGACGATTTCGGGGCGCAGCTTGCGCACATCCTCGCAGAAGCGGATCGACTGGTCGCGCAAATGCCTGCGCTTCATGCGCTTCAGGATCATGTCGTCACCTGATTGCAGCGACAGATGCAGATGCGGCATCAGCCTGGGTTCGGTGGCGATGGCGTCGAGCAGATCATCATCCGCCTCGATCGAATCGATTGAGGACAGCCGCAGCCGCTTCACATCAGGCACCTGCTTCAGGATGGTCTTCACCAGCTTTCCCAGCTTCGGCGCGCCCGGCAGGTCGGCGCCGAAGCTGGTCATGTCGACGCCGGTCAGCACGATCTCGGCATAGCCGTTGCCGGCCAGACGCTTGACCTGCTCGACCACGGCGCCCATCGGCACCGAGCGTGAGTTGCCGCGGCCATAGGGGATGATGCAGAAGGTGCAGCGATGGTCGCAGCCATTCTGCACCTGGACGAAAGCACGCGCCCGGCCCTCAATGGCGTCGACCATGTGGCCGGCGGTCTCGCGCACCGAGAAGATGTCGTTGACGCGCGCCTTTTCGGTGTCGTTGACGCCGAAATCCGGCAGCGCGCGATAGGAGTTCGCCTTCAGCTTCTCCTCATTGCCGAGCACGAGGTCGACCTCGTCCATGGCGGCAAAATTCTGCGGTTCGGTCTGCGCGGCGCAGCCGGTGACGATGATCCGCGCCGCCGGGTTTTCGCGGCGGGCTTTGCGGATCGACTGCCTGGCCTGGCGCACCGCTTCCGAAGTGACGGCGCAGGTGTTGAAGATGATAGCCCCGCCTTTGAGCGCGCCGAGGCCGGCACTTTCGGCCTCGCGCCGCATCACCTCGGATTCATAGGTGTTGAGACGGCAGCCGAAGGTGACGACGTCTATGCCTTGGGAGTTGAGGCCCTTGGTATCGGCAAGTGCAGACATCAGGCCGCGCTTTCGGTGTCGCGGGCCCAGGTGCCGGTCGACGGATCGAAACTGCCGGAAAATTCCCATTCAGCGGCACCGGTCAGGATGACGTGGTCGTCGTCGCGCCATTCCACATGCAGCGAGCCGCCGCCGGGCGTCATCAGCGTAACGCTGCGGCCGGTGCGCCGGGTGCGGGCAGCGGCGACGACGGAAGCGCAAGCGGCCGAGCCGCAGGCCTTGGTCAGGCCGGCGCCGCGTTCCCAGGTGCGGATGATCATCGTCTCCGGCGACGTTACCTGGGCGATAGTGATGTTGGCGCGCTCGGGGAAGATCGGATGGTTTTCGAGCAGCGGGCCGAAACGCTCGAGTTCGTAGGACCAGACATCGTTTTCGACCCAGAAGATGGCGTGCGGGTTGCCCATCGAGAGAGCCGAAGGCGAATGCAGCACCGGCGCGTCGATGGGGCCGATCTGCAACTCGATCATGCGGGTGTCGCGGAATTCCTCAGCCAGCGGGATATCCTGCCAGCCGAAGCGCGGCGTGCCCATGTCGACCGAGATGGTGCCGTCGGCATGTTCGACGGCGTTGAGGATGCCGGCGCGGGTCTCAAAGGTGAAAGTCTTCTGGCCGGTTTCGGCGGCCAGCGCCTGGACGACACAGCGCATGCCGTTGCCGCAGGCCTGCGCGCCCGAGCCGTCGGAATTCAAGATGTCGATGTAAAAGGCGGTGCCCGGCGTGCGCGAATCGTGGATCGCCATGATCTGGTCGAACCTAGTCGCCGCATCGGCGTTCAGCGCGACAGCCGACGCCGCCGTGACCCTATCGGCACGGCCACGCATGTCGGCGACGATGATTTCGTTGCCGATGCCGTTCATCTTGGCGAAGGGGGCAGTGCCTGCCATGATCTGAGGTAATTCCTGTACGTTTCGCCGCTATATGGCGGAAACGGGCGGGAATTACCAGTGTGGGCTGCGTTTAGGTTACCGCGAAAACGCAGAGCACGATCAGCAGGAAGATGACGAGAACGATGCCGATCAGCACGCGCGCGCCGGTGGCGGCGGCACCGGCCAGCGCCGGCATGCCGAGCAGGCTGGCGGCGGCAGCAACGATGAGAAGAATGATGATCCATTTGATCATGGACAATGCCTCGCAAATTGACTGCAGCGGCCTAAGAACGCATCTGCCGCGCTCTGGTTCCCTCTTGCCGCGAGGCTCTCTCCGACTGGGCGCGCTATTCGGCAATCTCGAAGTCGGTCGTGAAAGGCGCCGTCTTTTGCGAGTTCTCGTCATGCATGAGGAAATCCGCTCGGTATTTGCCGGGGGGAACGCCATCCAGGGAGACGTTTAATTTGAAGAACATCTCTCGGTTATGCGAGCGCGAGGCGAGCTGGACCCGGCCAAGCTTTTCGACGGTTCCCAGCTTCTCGCCCGACTGGGAAAGCACGGTAAGGTCAACGTAAAGCGCGATCTGGTTGTTGCCGAGCCCATCCGAGCCGTAGCCGTAACCGACCGGCTCCATATAAAGCACAATCTCTTCGCCCGGCTTGTAGACATGGTTCGGGCGCTCGGCGTAGGCGCCGAACCCGCTGGCCGACATGATATGCTTCACATTTTGCACGCCAAGCGGCATCGCTTGCCACAGAGCGTCCTCGGCGCTGCGGAATTTGTCCAGCGCGCCGGCGCCATCACCCGCCTGCAGTGCCTTTTCGGCTTCAGCGGCGCGATCGGTGATTTGACCCGCGAAAGCGGCCGGCGTCGAAATTACCAGCGCGATCAAAACTGCCAAGATTGATTTCATCTGTTCCCCCTGTTGCGATAGACCATCGGCTAAAATGGCAGTGCCGTAAACGGCCAAATGCAGACCCCAGCCGCGCTCGATCTCGGGAACGTCCCAAACCTCGCCCGGACGCAAGGCGCGAAACCGCTCACGCGCCAGGCCTTGCGCCTCAAGCGCTTCAGTCAGTTTTGCGCCGGCAGTTGCGCTCGACCGCCGATGCGCCGACCTGCTGCGGGCTCCGGTGCCGCTTTCGCAACCAATGTACCGGTTGGAACCGCGCTAGAGCGAAGACATGCCTTTTGTCCGCCAGCCATTTTGCGACAAATTTACAACAATTCGTGGTGCAAACCCTATTTTAACCATATCGGGTTGAAATTTCGCCACCTTCTCCATCTTGGTGAGGGGTGAGATTGTGCGGACGGCTTTCCCCCCAGCCGGATCCGACGGAGGTTTGAATGATTTTTTCGAGAAGCGGGCTGATGGCCATATCGCTGGCAGCGCTCGTTGCGAGCGGCTGTTCGACCTCGCGTTTTTCATCGATGGATGACCAGCAGCCCGCCCCGCTGCAGCCCGCGCCCGCCGGCACGGTGAGCGGAAGCCAACTGCCGCCCCCGGCAGCGCCGGGCACCACCGACCCATCGCAATTCCCGACCGCGCCGGCAGGCGCGCAGGTCGCCTCGCTGCCGCCGGACGGATCGGCGCCGGCCGGAGCCTCCGACCTTACCGCTGCGAGCGTTGCCGGCGTTTGGAACGCCAGCGTGTCCGGACAGAGCTGCAAGGTGGCGACGCCGCAGACCAAATTCGGCGCCGGCTTCCGCGCCGGGCCGCTGCATTGCCCGCCGCCCATCGACGGCATCAAATCGTGGAACGTCGCCGGCAAGCAGCTGACGCTCTATGACGAGAATGGCGGCACGCTGGCGCGGCTCTATTCCTCGGGCGGTTCGAAATTCGACGGCCAGACTACCAACGGCTTGCCGATATCGCTTACAAGATAGGCTGCCTATCCCTAGACAGCGACGTGACCGATGCATCTGCGTGACGGCCTCCAGACCCATGCGACCGTCAGGCAGCGCTACGACCATCTGGTCGCAACCGGCGCCATCGAGCGCGATCCTGCGCAGGAGCGCATCGCCGCCGCGCTCGACCGGCTGACCGACGAGATCTCGGTCAAGCGGCTGGCGCACAAGTCGAGCGCGCTCGGTTGGCTGTTTGCCCGCAAGCGCGAGACGCGCGAGGTCGTGAAGGGCCTCTACATTCATGGCGGCGTCGGTCGCGGCAAGACCATGCTGATGGATATGTTCTTCGAGCTGTTGCCGGTCAGGCGCAAGCGCCGCGTTCATTTCAACGACTTCATGGCCGATGTGCAGGACCGCATCCAGAAGCACCGGCAGGCGCGCAAGAACGGCGACGTCAAGGAGGACGACCCGATCCCGCCGGTCGCGCTTCAGCTTGCCGAACAGGCCTGGGTGCTGTGCTTCGATGAGTTTTCGGTCACCGACATTGCCGATGCGATGGTCCTGTCGCGGCTGTTTTCGGCGCTGTTCGCCAATGGCGTGGTTCTGGTCGCCACCTCGAATGTCGCGCCGCAGGACCTTTATCGCGACGGGCTGAACCGCCAGCTCTTCCTGCCCTTCATCAGCATTCTCGAGCGCCACGCCCATGTGCTGACGCTTGATGCCGACAAGGACTACAGGCTGGAAAAGCTCGCCCGCACGCCTGTCTATGTCACGCCGGCGGATGCCGAAGCCGATCGTATGCTCGACGAAGCCTGGCAGGCGATGACGCACGGGGCGGCAACGGCCGAGACCGCGCTGACGCTCAAGGGGCGGCAGGTGAGAATACCGGCTGCTGCCGGCAATGCGGCGCGGTTTTCCTTCGCCGACCTCTGCGAAAAGCCGCTCGGCGCGCGCGATTTTCTGGCCATTGCCGGCCGCTTCTCGACCGTCTTCATCGATCACGTGCCGGTGCTGGGCGAAGGCAAGCGCAACGAGGCCAAGCGCTTCATCCTCCTGATAGACACGCTCTACGATCATCACACGCGGCTGGTGGTAAGCGCCGACGCCTCGCCGCCTGAGCTCTATACGGCCAGGCGCGGCAACGAGGTGTTCGAATTCGAGCGCACGGCCTCGCGGCTGATCGAGATGCAAAGCCGCGACTGGCTGGAGGACTGGGCGGAACGGCAAAAGGCGAAGGCGGAAGTGCAGGTCTGAGGGTTCGAAGAGGTCATTATGTAGTGATCCGTCGCGCCCCCCTCTGTCCTGCCGGACATCTCCCCCACACACGGGGGGAGATTGGCGGTTTCGGCGCTCCGCTCATTCCTGCGGCCATTGGAGATTGGCGAAAGGTCGCGTGACGTCCGATCTCCCCCCTCGTGGGGGAGATGCCTGGCAAGGCAGAGGGGGGCGCTGTCCCGCCGACGCCTAAAGGTCATACGCATACATTACAAACGCCTCCGCCTGCCCATGCTCCTCCCTGCGTTTTTCATAAAGCCCGCGCGATGGAACATTGTCCGGCTCGGTTCCAACACAGGCTTCGCCGCAACCTTTGCTCGCGGCCGAGCGCGAACATCGCGTCGAGCATTTTTCGCGCGATGCCTTGGCGCTGGTAGGCGGGTGAGACGCCGACTTCGTCGATGTAGAGTCCGTTGACCTTGTCGGGATGGCGGTGGATGATTGTGGGGCATTGGTCGACGACGCCGCCGGCCAATGCCACGATCATGTGATGATGAGGCGAGGTAGGCAGCAAGCCTGTCTGCCCGGACCGGCTCGTCGAACACGTCCTCGGCGATGCGCTTCACAAGGGCGTCATCGCCTGGATATAGTCTTCTGATTTCCACGCTCATTGTGTAAAATCTCCCAAGCTGGCCTATAAACTTTGACGTTTACGTAAGTCCCAATGTTTCTAACCGATTGAAATCATTCACTCGAAAATAATCGATTGAATATATTTTGCACCGGGGCTACTGGATGCGGCGAAATCTAGCTGAGACCATAGCATTCCGGCCTCTTCCTCGACGCCGTCAACAGATCGCCAGGGATTTTGGGCGTCGTCACAGACAAAGGGAAAATTTCCTCACATGGCACGCAACAAGATAGCGCTCATCGGCTCCGGCATGATCGGCGGCACGCTCGCTCACATGATCGGCCTCAAGGACCTCGGCGACGTGGTGCTGTTCGATATTGCCGAGGGCATTCCGCAAGGCAAGGGGCTCGATATCGCGCAGTCGTCGCCGGTCGACGGTTTTGATTCCCGGCTGACCGGCGTCAATGATTATGCCGGCATCGAGGGCGCCGACGTTTGCATCGTCACCGCGGGCGTGCCGCGCAAGCCAGGCATGAGCCGCGACGATCTGCTGGGCATCAACCTCAAGGTCATGGAACAGGTCGGCGCCGGGCTGAAGAAATATGCACCCAAGGCCTTCGTCATCTGCATCACCAACCCGCTCGACGCCATGGTCTGGGCGCTGCAGAAGTTTTCCGGCCTGCCCAAGACCCATGTCGTCGGCATGGCCGGCGTGCTCGACAGCGCGCGCTTCCGCTATTTCCTCGCCGAGGAATTCAAGGTCTCGGTCGAGGACGTTACCGCCTTCGTGCTCGGCGGCCACGGCGATTCCATGGTGCCGATGATCCGCTACTCCACTGTGTCAGGCATTCCGTTGCCCGATCTCATCAAGATGGGCTGGACCTCGAAGGAAAAGCTCGACCAGATCGTCCAGCGCACCCGCGACGGCGGCGCCGAGATCGTCGGTCTGCTCAAGACCGGCTCGGCCTTCTACGCGCCAGCCGCCTCGGCGATCTCGATGGCCGAATCCTACCTCAAGGACAAGAAGCGCGTGCTGCCTTGCGCGGCGCATCTCTCGGGCCAGTATGGCGTCAAGGGCACCTATGTCGGCGTTCCCGTTGTCATCGGCGCCGGCGGCGTCGAGCGCATCATCGAGATCGACCTCAACAAGGCCGAGCAGAAGATGTTCGACGCTTCGGTGGCGACAGTGCAGGGCCTGACCGAGGCTTGCGTCAAAATCGCCCCGCACCTCGCCTCGAAGTAATCCCCCAAAGCAGCCGATCCGGAGACCATCCAGATGAACATCCATGAATATCAAGGCAAGGCGCTGCTGAAGTCGTTTGGTGCGCCGGTGGCCGAAGGCGTGCCGGTGTTCAAGGCAAGCGAGGCGGAAGCCGCGGCACAAGCGCTGCCCGGCCCGCTCTATGTGGTGAAGAGCCAGATCCACGCCGGTGGCCGCGGCAAGGGGAAGTTCAAGGAACTGTCGCCCGACGCAAAGGGCGGCGTGCGGCTGGCTAAGTCGGTTGCCGAAGTCGTTGCCAACGCCAATGAGATGCTCGGCCACACGCTGGTGACCAAGCAGACCGGCCCCGCCGGCAAGCAGGTCAACCGTCTTTATATCGAGGACGGCGCCGACATCGAGCGCGAGCTTTATCTGTCGATCCTGGTCGACCGCTCGGTCGGCCGCATCGCTTTCGTCGTCTCGACCGAGGGGGGCATGGACATTGAAGGCGTCGCCCACGACACACCGGACAAGATCATCACCCGCGCCATCGATCCGCTGGCCGGCGTGACGACCATCGACGTCGACATATTGGTGGAAGCGCTGGGACTAAACGGCGATGCCGCCAAGGATGCCGGCACGCTGTTCCCGATCCTCTACAAGGCCTTTGTCGAGAAGGACATGAGCCTGCTCGAGGTCAACCCGCTGATCGTGATGAAAAACGGCCGCCTGCGCGTGCTGGACGCCAAGGTGTCGTTCGACAACAACGCGCTGTTTCGCCACCCCGAACTGATGGAATTGCGCGACACCACCGAAGAGGACGAGAAGGAGATCGAGGCGTCGAAATACGACCTCGCCTATGTCGCGCTCGACGGCAATATCGGCTGCATGGTCAACGGCGCCGGCCTTGCCATGGCGACGATGGACATCATCAAGCTCTATGGCGCCGAACCCGCCAACTTCCTCGATGTCGGCGGTGGCGCGTCGAAGGAGAAGGTGACGGCGGCGTTCAAGATCATCACCCGGGATCCGGCGGTCAAAGGCATTTTGATCAACATCTTCGGCGGCATCATGAAGTGCGACATCATCGCCGAGGGCGTGATTGCCGCGGTCAAGGAAGTCGGCCTGGAAGTGCCGTTGGTGGTGCGTCTTGAAGGCACCAATGCCGAGCTCGGCAAGAAGATCATCAACGACAGCGGCCTGAACGTGGTGTCGGCCGATGATCTCGATGACGCAGCCAAGAAGATCGTGGCGGCGGTGAAGGGCTGAGCGGATGCAACCCAGCCGCCTTCTGTGTGCAATCGGGTTCGGCTGTCTGGCCGTTCCGTCGCAGGCAGAAGAGATTTCGGATGCAGTCGTACTCTATGAGAAAATTTGCATCGCGTCTGACGGCGATTTGATGAGAAGCGAGCAATTGGCTCTGGAGAATGGGTTTTCGATCAGTTCGAACGATTTTGGCATAAAGACTTATAATCGCGACCGACCCGGAAACCTCTCCAAGCCTTTTGTGACCTTAAAATCTGCGAGAACAGATGGAAATTATCCTGTGATGGATGTTTGCGAGGTTTTTGGAACTACGACTCGGATATCCGACCTTGATAATTATGTCCGATTGCAGGGTTTGATCGAAATACCAAAAGAACAGATTTTTGATGATCTACCGGAACAAACACTGGTACGGCTCTTTGTAAGCAAAGAGTGCAAGACTTCTGGCAAAGACGATGGAAAGTGCCGTTTTGTCGGAACTATAAGCGACCAACCGCTAGATGGTAAGCTGACTGGGGTTTTCCGTTTTGGGACGAATTCTCCGCATCATCAGGGCACGTCAGAATGATCCGCATCGCAAGTTTCAAGGAGGAATGATCCCGTGCCTCCGCGCAAGATAAACCTCGTCGAGGCGGCGGACGCGAAGATCAAGAAGGTCTTCGATCCGCATATTGCCGGCGACGTCAATGACAGCCAGGCCAAGGTCGCCAAGTTCGGCGAGACCTTCGACTGGCATGCGCACGAGCATGAGGACGAGGCTTTTCTCGTGCTGCGGGGCAAGATCGCCATCGATTTTCGCGACGGCCCGGTCGAGCTCGGCGAGGGCGATTTCATTGTCGTGCCGAAGGGCGTCGAGCACCGGCCGCGGTCGCTGACCGCCGAGCCGGTCGTGCTGATGTTCGAGCCGGCAACGACGCTCAACACCGGCAATGCCAAGAGCGACCTCACCGTCTCCGACCTGAAGCGGCTCTGACCCATGAACGCGTTCTCCTCGCTCTCGGCCGATCACCAGCGCCTGCAGGCGCTGGTCGGCGCGTGGCGCGGCGAGGAAGAGGTGGCGGAAACACAATGGGCCGATGGTGGACCGGCGACATCGGAAGTGCTGGCGGAGGCACAGTTCGGCGGCCTGTTCGTGGTGCAGCGCTATCGCCAGCGCCGCGACGGCACGGTCTCGTTCGGCTCGCACTCAGTGTTCGGCTTCGATCAGCAAAACAGCCTCGTCACCATGCACCAGTTCGATTCCATGGGCTTTGTGCCGGCCTCGCCGGCCACAGGCGCATGGAACGGCAGCGAGCTCACTCTTGATCGGTCGTCGCCGCGCGGTTCCGCGCGGGTCACATATATTTTCGACAATGCCGATACCTACCGCATGCGATTGCATTTCAAACCTGCCGGCAGCGACAGCTGGCAAGACATGGTGAGCGGCGTCTACCGGCGCGTCTCGCCTTCCTCGATCAACGGTTTTTAGAAAAGGGCTCCGATGTCCATTCTCATCGACAAGAACACCAAGGTGCTGGTGCAGGGCCTGACCGGCAAGACCGGCACGTTCCACACCGAACAGGCGCTGGCCTATCACGGCACCAGGATGGTGGGCGGTATCCATCCCAAGAAGGGTGGCGAGACCTGGACCGGCGCCAAGGGCGAAAACCTGCCGATCTTCGCTTCCGTTGCCGAGGGCAAGGAAAAGACCGGCGCCAATGCCTCGGTGGTCTATGTGCCGCCGGCGGGCGCCGCCGAAGCCATCCTCGAAGCCATCGAAGCCGAGATCCCGCTGATCGTCTGCATCACCGAAGGCATTCCGGTGATGGACATGGTCAGGGTCAAGGCGCGGCTCGACCGCTCGACCTCGCGGCTGATCGGCCCGAACTGCCCCGGCGTGCTCACCCCCGACGAATGCAAGATCGGTATCATGCCCGGCAACATCTTCCGCAAGGGCTCGGTCGGCGTTGTTTCGCGCTCGGGAACGCTTACCTATGAGGCAGTGTTCCAGACCACCAATGTCGGCCTCGGCCAGACCACTGCCGTCGGCATCGGCGGCGACCCCGTCAAAGGCACCGAATTCATCGACATGCTCGAAATGTTCCTCGCCGACGACGAGACCAAGTCGATCATCATGATCGGTGAGATCGGCGGTTCGGCCGAGGAAGACGCCGCGCAGTTCCTCAAGGACGAGGCCAAGCGCGGCCGCAGGAAACCGATGGCGGGCTTCATCGCCGGGCGCACCGCGCCGGCCGGCCGCACCATGGGCCATGCGGGCGCGGTCATCTCCGGCGGCAAGGGCGGCGCGGAAGACAAGATCGCGGCGATGGAATCGGCCGGCATTAAAGTATCGCCATCGCCGGCGCGTCTGGGCACGACGCTGGTCGAGGCGATCAAGGCCAAGTGAGTAGCGAGTAGTGAATAGCGAATAGGGAAAAGAGAGTAACGGCGCGACCCGGGAAAAATCCCTACTCGCTATTCGCTACTCACTATTCGCTTTTGAAAAGGAGACGGAGCCAGGCTCCGCGGACAAAAATGGCAAGACAAGATCAGGCCAACGACCAATTTTCGCTCACCTCTTTCCTCTATGGCGGCAATNCGCGGACAAAAATGGCAAGACAAGATCAGGCCAACGACCAATTTTCGCTCACCTCTTTCCTCTATGGCGGCAATGCCGACTATATCGACGCGCTGTACGCGTCCTATGAGGATGATCCAGAGTCGGTAAACCCCGAATGGCAGGATTTTTTCGCCGGGCTGAAGGACGACGCCGGCGATGTGCGCAAGAACGCCAAGGGCGCTTCCTGGGCAAAGCCCTCCTGGCCGCTGCAGGCCAATGGCGAACTGGTGTCGGCGCTCGACGGCAATTGGGGCATCGTCGAGAAGCATCTGGAAAAGAAGGTCAAGGACAAGGCGGTCACCAATGGCGTCGTGCTGTCGGATGCCGACGTGCATCAGGCGACGCGCGATTCGGTGCGCGCCATCATGATGATCCGCGCCTTCCGCATGCGCGGCCATCTGCATGCCAATCTCGACCCGCTCGGCATCGCCAAGCCGCTTGAGGACTATAACGAGCTGTCGCCGGAAAATTACGGTTTTACCGCAGCCGACTACGACCGGCCGATCTTCCTCGACAATGTGCTCGGCCTCGAATTCGGCACCATCCGGCAGATGCTGGAGATCCTGACCCGCACCTATTGCTCGACGCTCGGTGTCGAGTTCATGCACATTTCCGATCCCGAAGAGAAGGCCTGGATCCAGGCGCGCATCGAGGGTGCCGACAAGGAGATTTCCTTCACCGCTACGGGAAAAAAAGCGATCCTGCAGAAGCTGGTCGAGGCCGAAGGCTTCGAGCAGTTCATCGATGTCAAGTACAAGGGTACCAAGCGCTTCGGCCTCGATGGCAGCGAAGGGCTGATCCCGGCGCTGGAGCAGATCATCAAGCGCGGCGGCCAGCTCGGCATGAAGGAGATCGTGCTCGGCATGGCGCATCGCGGCCGGCTGAACGTGCTGTCCCAGGTGATGGCCAAACCGCATCGCGCCATCTTCCACGAATTCAAGGGCGGCTCGGCCGCTCCCGACGAGGTCGAGGGCTCGGGCGACGTCAAGTACCATCTCGGCGCCTCGTCGGACCGCGAATTCGACGGCAACAAGGTTCATCTGTCGCTGACCGCCAATCCCTCGCATCTGGAAATCGTCGATCCGGTTGTGATGGGCAAGGCGCGCGCCAAGCAGGACTATCTGTTCGGCCGCAGCCGCGAGGAGATCGTGCCGCTGGAAGAGCGCGCCAAGGTGCTGCCGCTGCTTCTGCATGGCGATGCCGCCTTTGCCGGCCAGGGTGTGATTGCCGAAATCCTCGGCCTATCGGGCCTGCGCGGCCACCGCGTCGCCGGCACGCTGCATTTCATCATCAACAACCAGATCGGCTTCACCACCAATCCGCGCTTCTCGCGCTCGTCGCCCTATCCGTCCGACGTCGCCAAGATGATCGAGGCCCCGATCTTCCACGTCAATGGCGACGACCCGGAAGCGGTGGTGCACGCCACCAAGGTGGCGATCGAATTCCGCATGAAGTTCCACAAGCCGGTGGTGGTGGACATGTTCTGCTATCGCCGCTTCGGCCACAATGAGGGCGACGAGCCGGCTTTCACCCAGCCGATCATGTACGCCAACATCCGCAACCACAAGACGACGGTGCAGATCTATGGCGAGCGGCTGATCGCCGAGGGCCATATCAGCCAGGCCGAACTCGACAAGATGAAGGCCGACTGGCGCGCCCATCTGGAATCCGAATGGGAAGTCGGCCAGCACTACAAGCCCAACAAGGCCGACTGGCTGGACGGCGCCTGGTCTGGTCTGCGCACCGCCGACAACCAGGACGAACAGCGCCGCGGGAAAACCGCGGTGCCGGTCAAGGTGCTGAAGGACATCGGCAAGAAACTGACCGAGGTGCCGAAGGGTTTCGAGGCGCACAAGACCATCATCCGCTTCCTCGAAAACCGCCGCCAGGCGATCGACTCCGGCGAAGGCATCGACTGGTCGACGGCCGAGGCGCTGGCCTTCGGCGCCATCTTGCTCGACGGCAATCCGATCCGGCTCTCCGGCCAGGATTCCGAACGCGGCACCTTCTCGCAGCGCCATTCCGTGCTCTACGACCAGAAGGACGAGACCCGCTACATCCCGCTCAACAATCTGTCGGCGGCACAGGCCGGGTACGAAGTCATCAACTCGATGCTGTCGGAAGAGGCGGTGCTTGGCTTCGAATATGGCTACAGCCTGGCCGAGCCGAAGGCGCTGACGCTCTGGGAAGCGCAGTTCGGCGATTTCGCCAACGGCGCCCAGGTGGTGTTCGACCAGTTCATCTCGTCGGGCGAGCGCAAGTGGCTGCGCATGTCGGGCCTGGTCTGCCTGTTGCCGCACGGCTATGAGGGCCAGGGTCCGGAGCATTCTTCGGCCCGGCTCGAGCGCTTCCTGCAGCTTTGCGCCGAAGACAATATGCAAGTCGCCAACTGCACCACGCCGGCCAACTACTTCCACATATTGCGCCGGCAGCTGAAGCGGGACTTCCGCAAGCCGCTGATCCTGATGACGCCGAAGTCGCTGCTGCGCCACAAGCGGGCAGTGTCGACGCTGCCGGAAATTTCGGGCGAAAGCTCGTTCCATCGGCTGTTGTGGGACGATGCCCAGCTGTTGCAGAACCAGGCGATCAAGCTCACCAAGGATTCCAAGATCCGCCGCGTCGTGCTGTGCTCGGGCAAGGTCTATTACGACCTGTACGAGGAACGCGAGAAGCGCGGCATCAAC
This sequence comes from Mesorhizobium sp. LNJC394B00, assembly GCF_000502555.1. Classification (NCBI taxonomy): domain Bacteria; kingdom Pseudomonadati; phylum Pseudomonadota; class Alphaproteobacteria; order Hyphomicrobiales; family Phyllobacteriaceae; genus Mesorhizobium; species Mesorhizobium sp. LNJC394B00. The sequence goes on along the minus strand of NZ_AYWH01000006.1, from coordinate 219,236 downwards.
GACATCTATCTCTTGCGCGTCGAACAGCTCTACCCGTTCCCGGCCAAGGCGCTGATCACCGAGCTGTCGCGCTTCCGCAATGCGGAGATGGTGTGGTGCCAGGAGGAACCCAAGAATATGGGCGCCTGGTCGTTCATCGATCCGTATCTGGAATGGGTGCTGGCTCATATCGACGCCAAGCATCAGCGGGTGCGCTATACCGGACGTCCGGCGGCGGCATCGCCGGCGACCGGTCTGATGTCGAAGCATTTGGCACAGCTCGCTGCCCTGCTCGAAGACGCGCTCGGCGAATAGAACAAAACCCGGCGAATAGAACAGACAGAGAAGAAACGGACAGCACAATGGCTACCGAAATCCGCGTTCCCACTCTCGGCGAATCCGTCACCGAGGCGACCATCGGCAAGTGGTTCAAGAAGGTCGGCGATGCCATTGCCGTCGACGAGCCGCTGGTCGAGCTCGAAACCGACAAGGTGACGGTGGAGGTGCCTGCCGCCGCCGCCGGCACGCTGGGCGAGATCACCGCCAAGGAAGGCGAGACCGTTGGCGTCGGCGCGCTGCTCGGTTCGATCTCGGCTGGAGGCGCTGCCGCCGCCCCGGCGTCCAAGCAGGAGACCAAGCCGCAAGCTGTGTCGCAGGCGTCGAGCCCCGACGCGGCACATACGACCAAGCAGGCCGCGGCCGAGACCGCCAAGATTGCCGGCGATGCCGGGCCGGTCGAGCCGCGCACCATGCCGCCGGCGCCAGCTGCCGCAAAGCTGATCGCCGAGAACAATCTGTCGGTCGACCAGGTTTCTGGCTCGGGCAAGCGCGGCCAGGTGCTGAAGGGCGATGTGCTCGACGCGATTTCCAAGGGCGCGCCGTCGCAGCCGGCCGAAATTCCGAAGGCCGCCCCGGCTCCGGTCGCGGTCAGGGCGCCGTCTTCCGGCGACGATGCTTCGCGCGAAGAACGCGTGCGCATGACCAAGCTGCGCCAGACCATTGCGCGCCGGCTGAAGGAAGCGCAGTCGACCGCAGCGATGCTGACCACCTTCAACGAGGTCGACATGTCGGCGGTCATGGCGCTGCGGACCAAATACAAGGACATCTTCGAGAAGAAGCACGGCGTGAAGCTCGGCTTCATGGGCTTCTTCACCAAGGCCGTCACCCACGCCTTGAAGGAGATCCCCTCGGTCAATGCCGAGATCGACGGCACCGACATCATCTTCAAGAACTATGCCCATATCGGCGTCGCCGTCGGCACCGAAAAGGGCCTCGTCGTGCCGGTGGTGCGCGACGCCGACCAGATGTCGATTGCCGAAATCGAGAAGGATATCGGCCGGCTGGGCATCGCCGCACGCGACGGCAAGCTGTCGGTCGCCGACATGCAAGGCGGCACGTTCACGATTTCCAACGGTGGCGTCTACGGTTCGCTGATGTCGACGCCGATCCTCAATGCGCCGCAGTCGGGCATTCTTGGCATGCACAAGATCCAGGACCGGCCCGTCGTGGTCGGCGGCCAGATCGTGATTCGGCCGATGATGTACCTGGCGCTCAGCTACGATCACCGCATCGTCGACGGCAAGGAAGCGGTGACCTTCCTGGTCCGCGTCAAGGACAGCCTGGAAGATCCGGAACGGCTGGTGCTTGATTTGTGATCGGAGCTGATCCGTCATGAGCGGCTGGCTGGCGCGGTTTGGGTTCAAGCTGGGTCGAGTAGCGGGTAGCGTATTGAGGCGTTCCCGGCCGGCGGCTTCCGCCGCCATCTCTCCGCCGGCGACATCGACTGAATGGGATTCGGCGCCGGCGAGCAGCAATCTCGGTGTCTTCGCTCTCAGCGAAGCCGAAATGGCGGAGCGGAAGATCATCGTCACCGCGATCGGTGAGCTTGAGCTACCGACCGGCGAAATCATCGCTTGCGATCCACTGATTACCGGGCTGGAACGGCCTGTGTTTAGCCGTAAGGTCAGGCCGGGATGCTATCCAGTCACGTTGCTTGAGGCGCAAGGCCGTGTTGCTGCAGCGGTATTGCGGTTTGGCACTGGCTTGCCGGTGCGGTGGGAGTTGGCTGCCTTCGTCCGCGACGTCGGCACATCGTCCTGGAAGTCTGGATTTATTGTCGATGATAATGTTGCTTCGTTCATGGACAAGTCGGTTCTGACGCTGATGTCCGACCAGGAGGAACTCGACAGCTATCTTGCTGACGTTGCATGCTCGTTCGACAAGTTCCGTATGGATAATCCGGTTGATGGAAATCCGCTTAATATAGCCATGTTCGACACTGGCTTCGGTGATGGGAACTATTATTCCTTCTGGGGACTGGATGCGGCCGGCGAGCCGCTGGTCTTGATGACCGATTTCGAGGTGCTCGAAAACGCCGACGGCCGCGAGAGCAGCCAGAGCAATTCATGACAAACATCGCTTCGCCAATGATCGGATTTATGGCCGGGCTGGCTGTTCTCGCAGCGGGTTACGAGGCGCATGCCGCCTGCCCGCTGGCGCTTGCTGTCTATGGCGATGCCGAAAGCGAGGCCGGCATTGATTTCCGGCCGACGACGGATGCGGTCACCGTCACCAATACCTTCAAGATGGTGCTCGACAAGGGCATCGTGCTCGACGGCATTGTGATGTGGACCTCCGGTGTTTCGCGACCGCATGGCTCGCTGATGTACAAATGCCCGACCGGCGACGTCACCGGCGACGAGCTTGCTGGCTGCACGGTCTGGCAGGGCGTGGTCTACAGCGCCGACGACAAGGGCAATATTGCGCTGCTGGCGGCCGAAAGCACGGACGCGCCGCAGAGCCTGATCTTCCCCGATCTGGGTCCATCGTTGCAGATGTCGTCCGCCTTCGGTCCGAAAGGCTTCTCGAAACTGCCGTGGGATGTGTTTCTGCTGAAGGGCTGCCAGGAATGAGTGCATCGCAAAAAGTGCTTCTGGTCACCGGCGGCAGCCGCGGCATTGGTGCGGCCACTTGCCGGCTTGCGGCGAAGGCCGGCTACCGCGTCGCGGTCAACTATGCCGCAAACGAGGCCGCGGCCCAGGCGCTGGTCGCCGAGATCGAGGTCGGTGGCGGTGAAGCGATAGCGGTCAAGGGCGATGTCGGCGTCGAGGCTGACATCGTCGCCGTGTTCGAAGCCGTCGATGGCGCCTATGGCCGGCTCGACGCCCTGGTCAACAATGCCGGAATCGTCGACGTCAAGGCGCGTGTCGACGAGATGAGCCTGGCGCGGCTGGAGCGCATGATGCGCATCAATGTCATCGGCTCGTTTCTGTGCGCCCGCGAAGCGGTGCGGCGCATGTCGAGCAAGCATGGCGGCCAGGGCGGCGCCATCGTCAACATCTCGTCGGCTGCGTCGCTACACGGGTCGCCAGGCGAATATGTCGACTATGCCGCGTCCAAGGCGGCGATCGACACCTTCACGCTCGGACTGGCGCGCGAAGTCGCGACCGAAGGCGTGCGGGTCAATGCGATACGGCCGGGCATCATCGACACCGAGATCCACGCTTCGGGCGGCCAGCCGGACCGGGTCGAGCGGTTCCGCGACATGCTGCCGATGAAACGAGCCGGCACGGCGGATGAAGTCGCGCATGCCGTTCTCTATCTTTTGTCGGATGAAGCGTCCTACACGACGGGCGCAATCCTGAATGTAAGCGGCGGCCGCTGAGCCCCAAGCTAAGGGAAACGAACATGGCTTATGATGTCGTTATCATCGGGTCGGGACCGGGCGGCTATGTCTGTGCCATCAAGGCGGCACAACTCGGGCTCAAGGTCGCGGTGGTCGAGAAGAACGCCACTTTCGGCGGCACCTGCCTGAACATCGGCTGCATCCCATCCAAGGCGCTGCTTTATGCCTCGGAGATGTTCGCCGAGGCCGGCCATTCCTTCGATGCGCTGGGTGTCGAGATACCGGCGCCGAAACTCAATCTGAAGAAGATGATGGCGCACAAGGACGCGACCGTTTCGGCCAACGTCAATGGCGTCGCCTTCCTGTTCAAGAAAAACAAGATCGATAGTTTCCGCGGCACCGGGAAGGTGGTCGCGGCCGGCAAGGTGTCGGTGTCGGCTGAGGATGGCAAGGTCGAGGAGATCGAGACGAAAAACATCGTTATCGCCACGGGCTCCGATGTCGCCGGCATTCCCGGCGTCAAGGTCGACATCGACGAGAAGGTGATCGTGTCGTCGACCGGCGCGCTGTCGCTGGAGAAAGTGCCGGGACATCTGGTGGTGGTCGGCGGTGGGGTCATCGGTCTGGAGCTCGGCTCGGTCTGGGCACGGCTCGGCGCCAAGGTCACCGTGGTCGAATTCCTCGACACCATCCTGGGCGGCATGGACGGCGAGGTCTCCAAGCAGTACCAGCGCCTGCTTTCCAAGCAGGGTTTCGAGTTCAAGCTCGGCACCAAGGTGACAGGGGTGACCAAGGCCAAAAAGGGCGCCGCCGTTACGTTCGAACCGGTCAGGGGTGGTGCGGCCGAGACCATCGAGGCCGACGCGGTGCTGATCTCGACCGGACGCCGCGCATATTCGGATAGCCTTGGACTGAAGGAAGCCGGCGTCGAGGTCGACGAGCGCGGCCGGGTCAAGATCGACAGCCATCTCAGGACAAACGTCGCCGGCATCTACGCCATCGGCGATGTCATCGCCGGACCGATGCTGGCGCACAAAGCCGAGGACGAAGGCGTGGCGGTGGCCGAGACCATTGCCGGCCAGGCCGGCCATGTGAACTACGACGTCATCCCGAGCGTCGTCTACACCAGTCCGGAAATCGCTTCGGTCGGCAAGACAGAGGAAGAGCTGAGGAAGGCCGGCATCGAATACAAAACCGGCAAATTCCCGTTCACCGCCAACGGCCGCGCGCGCGCCATGCTGCACACAGACGGCTTCGTGAAGATCCTCGCCGACAAAGCCAGCGACCGCGTGCTCGGCGTCCACATTATCGCCTTCGGCGCCGGCGAGATGATTCATGAGGCGGCGGTGCTGATGGAATTCGGCGGCTCATCCGAAGACCTCGCCCGCACCTGCCACGCGCATCCGACAATGTCGGAAGCGGTGAAGGAAGCAGCGCTGGCGACGTTCTTCAAGCCGATCCATATTTAAGGAAACGCTGGAGGGACAGCACCCCCCTCTGGCCTGCCGGCCATCTCCCCCTCAAGGGGGGAGATTGGATTTCACCGCCGCGTCGCGAGCCTTCAAGTTTCTCACGTTTCTAACCTGGGCTGTTCGTGAGACAGCCGATCTCCCCCTTGAGGAGAGATGTCCGGCAGCACAGAGGGGCGGTGAAGAATCGCGACGCTCGCCGATAGGTGCCCCAAACAAAACGGCCCGCTTTTCAGCGGGCCGTTCTTGGCTGGAATCAAGATGCCAGATCAGTTGGCCAGATTACGGGCTCGGCGCCGGAGCAGGCGCGGGCGCCGGGGCTGGCGCAGGAGCCGGTGCGGGCGCAGGGGCTGGTGCGGGAGCCGGTTCGGCGGGCTTCATCGGCTCAGCCGGTGCAGGTGCGGGCGCCGGTGTGCTGGCTGCCGGCGGCTCTGCGGGCGCAGGATGTTCGCCGCTTCTGCCGAAAACATAGTACGCGACAATCGCAAGGATGACGACGACCAGCGCAATCAGCCAGCCGCTGCCACCACCCGACCTGGGCGCTGGATCGTTAGGGTTCGCCATAAAAGTGTCCTCCGTGGATGAAAAGCATCAATCAACACCCCTCAACGCGCAACCGTTGAACGGGTTCATACTAGGCCTTCAAATTGACGAACGCAGGAAAATTCTGATTCGCAACCGCTTGTTGGCCTGTATTTCCCCCGCAAAATCAATCACGAACGAGGTAGAACGAGCTTAGCTGGCCTTTTCCGCCAAAAATAGGGCCAACCGCCTCCGCTTTGCGAATCAGTTGCGCACCGCACAGAGCCGGGCTTACGTGATTCGGTATTCAAGACAGGCGCTGCTCAGTCGACGGCGGTGACGGTATAGCCGGCCTTGCGAAAATCCTCGACCAGGCCTTCGGGGCCGGGAAGATGCATGGCGCCGACGGCCATGAAGGCATTGCCCTTGGCCAGGATCGGTGCGGCATGGTCGGCCATGACCTTGTTGCGGCCGGTGATCATCGTCCGGTCGAATTCGGCGTAACCTGCGTCGTCGTCTTCGTCGGGCGAGATCGAACGCAACAGCGGCCAGAAGGTGCCGGTGTCGCCGCGCTGGTAAAGCACGATCATGGTTTCGTTGATGTCGTTTATCTTGTCGCCGAGCTTCAGGGTCTCGACCAGCCCTTTGATGTGGAACGCAATCGGCAGCGAGGCCATGGCGCGCAGCTGGCTGGCAGCGGTCTCCAACCCTTCCACCGGCTTCCCCAAGGCCTTGGCGTCCTGCGCCAGCTTGACGTCGAGAACCGGTGCGCCGCCTGCCTGACGGGCGACCTCACAGACCGGCAGCGCGACCATGGCCGACAGCAGCCACGGCTTCATCTTGGAGACGCTCGCCGGCGGAATGCCGCGCGCATCGAGCCCTTTGTTCACCACTGCCGCATCCTCCGGCGACAACAGCGACGACAACGTCGTGTTGTCGGTGAACATCATCAGCTCGGGTTCCTTGAGCATGGCCTCGATCATCTTCTGCTTGTCGAGCACGTCGGTGGTCTCGATGATGATGGTGCCGGCGGCGTCATAGGCTTTCCTGGCTGCCGGCGGCAGAGTGGTCACGCGCGGGTCGGTCATGTGCATGGTGCCGAACAGGAAGGATGGCTTTTCGCCTGATTTCTCCAGCTTCCACAACAAGCCCTTGCCGTTCAGCGTCGCTGCTGCTTCCGTCTCGATCCTGGAATAGGTGGCGGGGTCTTCCTTCTGCAGGGCCGACAGCAGATCGGCGCCGGCGCAGGCCGGGGCTTCGGCATGCGCCCTGCCCATGGCAAGCAGCAGCACGATGAGGAAAGACAGGAAAAACAGGGCGTTGAGCGCGACGAGCAGCTTCAGCGACACAAGGGCGGCGCGGTCGGCGATGGCAAGGGCGCGTTTCATGGTGCGGTTCTAGGACTGAAAAGCGGCGAAACGGTTAACCGGCGTGGGGAAATTGTCCTGGACTTATACAGTGTCACGCGCGGGGATGGGCGGATTCGTAAATCTCGAGCAGTCTTGCGGTGTCGACGCCGGTATAGACCTGCGTCGTTGACAGGCTGGCGTGGCCGAGCAGTTCCTGGATGGTGCGCAGGTCGCCGCCGCGCCCGAGCAGATGGGTGGCGAAGGAATGGCGCAACGCGTGCGGCGTCGCGGTGTCGGGCAGGTTCAGCGCCGAGCGCAGCCTGGCCATGTCGCGCTGGACGATGGCCGGGTTGAGCGGCCCGCCGCGGGCGCCGCGAAACAGCAGGCCCTTGGGATCGAGATGGTAGGGACACAGTTTTCGGTATTCGGCGATTGCCCTGAGCGCCACCGGCAGCACCGGCACCAGCCGTGTCTTGCCACCCTTGCCGGTGACGCGCAGCACGGTGTCGGCTTCCGATGCCAGGTCGGCGGCGCTGAGGCCCAGCGCTTCGGAAATGCGCAGGCCCGATCCATAAAGCAGCGTCAGCACGGCGGCGTTGCGGGCGGCGATCCAGGGCTCTTCAGCCAGCTGGCCTTCCACCGACACGACATGTTTGGCATCGCTGGCGGTCAGCGGCTTGGGCAGCGATTTCGGCTGGCGCGGCGCGCGCAAAGCTGCTGCACCCGCGGCGTTGGCGAGGCCGCGCCGTTCGAGGAAACGCAGCAGCGAACGGATGCCGGCAAGACCCCGGCCGAGCGTGCGGGCGCCAGCGCCAGCGTTGCGCCGCGCGGCAAGAAAGCCGCGCAGATCGGCCGGGCGTAAGGTTGCGATGTCGGAAATGCCGGGCGAGCCGCCGCAATGTCCGGTCAGGAAATGCAGGAACTGGCGCGTGTCGCGCTCGTAGGCCTCGACAGTCGCCGGTGACAGCCGACGCTCGCGCGCCAGCATCTTCAGCCAGCTTTCGCGCGCTGCCTGGAGGTCGGGTTTTGCCGGGATGAGAAATTCCTGCATGCCGCCATTGTCAGGCAGCCGGGTTAGGAAGCGGTGAAGAACCTGTCATTGAAATGGCCACGGGCGATCATTGAAATGACGCCGGTAGGGCGTTAGAGCAGGGCAAAGGATATCAGCCATGTCGAAGCCCCAGAACCCCGTGCAAATGGCCGTGATCGGCGCCGCCCACGGCATCAAGGGCGAATTGCGGGTGAAAACCTTCACCGGCGAGCCGCTGGCGCTGGCGGATTATGGCCCGCTCTATGCCAGGGACGGCCGCGCCTTCCAGATCATCGACATAAGGCCGGCAAACACTGTCGTCGTGGTGCGTTTCAAGGGCATTGCCGACCGCAACGCCGCCGAGGCGCTGGCCGGCACGGAGCTGTTCGTCGACCGCTCGATGCTGCCGGACGATGGCGAAGAGGACGAGTTCTACCACGCCGATCTCGTCGGGCTGGAAGTCCGCGACGACACGGATGCGGTTGTCGGCAAGGTGGTCGCGGTACACAATTTCGGCGGCGGCGACATTCTCGATGTCACGCTTGGCGGGCGCAAAGGCGTGCTGATCCCGTTCACGCAGGCCGCCGTGCCGCAGGTGGTGGTTGCCGAAGGTTTTGTCCGTGTCGATCCGGCGGCGGCCGGGCTGGTCGAGGACGAGGATGGCGAGGCGCCGCGCGAAGAAGACTTCGACGCGAAGGGCCGGCCGCGCGGGCCACGCGACGCCGGGGGCAACCGGTGACGTTCAAGGCTTCGGTGCTGACGCTCTATCCCGAGATGTTTCCGGGCGGGCTAGGCCTGTCGCTGGCCGGACGGGCGCTCGAAGTCGGGACATGGTCGCTGGAAGCTATCCAGATCCGCCACTTCGCCAGCGATCGCCATCACACCGTCGACGACACGCCGGCCGGCGGTGGCGCCGGCATGGTGATGCGCGCCGATGTGCTGGCCAAGGCGATCGACCACACCTCGCCGTCCGGCGATCCGCGGCCAAAATTGCTGATGAGCCCGCGCGGCAAGCCGTTGACGCAGGCGCGGGTGCGCGAGCTGGCCGCCGGGCCGGGCGCCGTCATCGTCTGCGGCCGCTTCGAGGGTGTAGACCAGCGATTGATCGAGGCGCGTGGGCTGGAGGAAGTCTCGATCGGCGATTTCATCCTCTCCGGTGGCGAGCCGGCAGCCCTGGTGCTGCTCGATGCCGTGGTCCGGCTGTTGCCCGGTGTGATGGGCAATGCGGTATCAGGCGAGGAAGAAAGTTTTGAGAACGGTCTGCTCGAACATCCGCATTACACGCGACCGCAGGAGTTCGAAGGCAGGCCGATCCCCGACGTGCTGGTTTCCGGCAATCACAAGAAGATCGCCGCCTGGCGCCGCGCAGAGTCCGAGAGGCTGACGAAGGAGCGGCGGCCTGATTTGCTCGCCGCTCAGCCCTTGGCAAAGTAGTAGACGGCGAGAAACAGGCCGACGGCGATGACGAAGCCGCGTACTGCGTTTTGCGGCACGCGCTTGGCGATCCAGACGCCGGCATAGCCGCCGAGCGCGCCGCCGGGGATCATGACGATTGCCTGAGGCCAGGCGACGACGCCGCCGGAAACGAAGACCAGTATGGCAACGGCGGCGATGACCACGGCCAGCATGTTCTTCAGCGCGTTCAGCCGGTGATAGTCGCCGGATTGCGTCAGGCCGAGCGTCGCCAGCATCATGACGCCCATGCCGGCGCCGAAGAAGCCGCCATAGATGGCGGTGGCGAACTGCGCCAGCGAACCGGTCAGAGAGCCGACCGTGGCTTCATGCCCAGGCTTCGGCGTTGGTTTGAGCCACGGCCCGGCGGCGAACAAGGCGGTTGCCGCCAGCAGCAGCCACGGCACCAGCGCGCGGAACGACGGATTTGAGAGCGCCAGCAGGATGAGCGCACCAGCCAGCGCGCCCAAAGCCGAGATCAGGCAAAGCAGCAGCGCGCCGCGCCAGAAATGCTTGATGTCGGTCCAGTAAGCCAGCGTCGAGGTGATGTAACCGGGAAACTGCGTTACCGAGGACGTGGCGTTGGCGACGATCGGCGGCAGGCCGGCCAGCGTCATGGCGCCGAAGGTTATGAAGGTGCCGCCGCCGGCAACCGCGTTGACGGCGCCTGACAGAAAACCCGCGAGGAAGAGCAGGACTGCGTCGAAAACAGACATTGTGAGGCCGCCGGACAAGTGTGCTGCTCCCGGATTAGAAAGCTTGAAGGGCCGACGCAACCCTGCACTGGACGATTGCGTGGTGGCATGCGACCAAAAAAGAAAGGGCCAAGGCGTGACAAGTCAGTGAAATAGCTGTATGTGCCCGCCCGTACTGGCGAGAAAATCTCCCGGACCGTCAACAATGACGGTGTAGTCGCCCCTGCCCAATGTTTCGAAGACAAGATGTCTCGGGGACAAAGGGCATAGCCGAGCGGTCAATGGAACTGCCAGGCGAGTGTCGGACGCTCTGACTGTCGGAAGAACAAGAAGTGGACTATTGAGATGGATATCATCCGTCAGCTCGAGGCCGAACAGGCCGCCAAGATCGAAGCCAAGCGCAAGCTTCCCGAATTCCAGCCCGGCGACACCGTGCGCGTCCAGGTCCGCGTGACCGAAGGCACCCGCACCCGCGTCCAGGCCTATGAGGGCGTCGTCATCGCCCGCGCCGGCGCCGGCTTCCAGGAAAATTTCACCGTCCGCAAGATCTCCTACGGCGAAGGCGTCGAGCGCGTGTTCCCGGTCTATTCGCCGATGGTCGAGGGCGTCGAGATCGTGCGCCGCGGCAAGGTGCGCCGCGCCAAGCTCTATTATTTGCGCGACCGTCGCGGCAAATCGGCCCGTATTTCGGAAAATACCGGCGTGCGCGCCCGCAAGCTGAACGATGAGGAGCGCGACGCGCTGAACGCCGAAAAGGCCCGCATCGAAGCCGAGAAGGTTGCCGCTGCCCAGGCGCTGGCCGCCGAGACGGCCGCCAAGGAAGCTGCCGAGAAGAAGGCCGTCGACGAAGCCGCCAAGGCCGCCGACGAGGCTGCAAAGGCGGCGGAAGCGACCCCGGCCGAATAAACCTGGTCCAAGGATTTTGAAAAGGCGGCTTCGGCCGCCTTTTTTCGTTTCACCAGACTGTGAACGATTGCCGGCCGAGAGTTTGGCCATGGCTGTTGACTCGAATTATCTTGTACACTAAATGATAGTGTACAAATAAAATGGAGAACTGACATGGCACTCTACACCACACAGGCTCGCGTCACCGGCGGCCGCGCCGGCCACGGCGAGACCAGCGACGGCCTGCTGAAGGTCGACCTCGCTTTGCCGAAGGAGCTCGGCGGACAGGGTGGCGCCACCAATCCCGAGCAGCTGTTCGCGGTCGGCTATGCCGCCTGCTTCGAAAGCGCCATCCGCTTCGTCGCGCGCAAGCAGAAGCTGCCGCTGGACGATGCGGCGGTGAGCGCCACCGTCAGCCTGCTTCCCAATGGTGAAGGCTTCAAACTTGGTGTCGCACTGGCCGCCGAGACCAAAGGCCTTGATCAGGCGGCGGCGGAAGCGCTTGTATCGGCCGCGCATCAGATTTGCCCCTATTCCAATGCGATCAAAGGCAATGTCGAGGTGGCGCTTTCGACCGTGGCGCTTCCGGCAAAGGCAGCATGACGACGAAGACCGAAACCAGGGCCAGCGAAGTCCCGGCGGACACCGCCGGGAGGATCGCCGTTCCGCGCCTCGACCAGCAGCTCTGCTTCGCGCTCTATTCGGCGAGCGGGCTGATGACCAAGCTCTATCGGCCGCTGCTTGACCCGCTCGGCCTGACCTATCCGCAATATCTGGCGATGCTGGCGCTGTGGCAGCATGCGCCGAGCACGGTCGGCGAACTCGGCGAGGCGCTGGGGCTGGATTCGGCGACATTGACGCCTCTGCTCAAGCGGATGGAAGCGGCTGGTCTCGTCACCCGCCGTCGCGATCCGGCCGACGAGCGCCGCGTGCTGGTCGAACCGACTGCCAAGGGCCAGGCGCTGCGCGCCCGCATCAAGGACGTATCCGCAGGCCTTGCCTGCGCCATGCCGCTGGAAGTCGAGGAGCTGAAGTCGCTGCACCGGACCTTGACCGGATTTGTCGCCAAGCTGCGTGAGGCTACGTCACCATCCTGATCCGTCATCTGACGGGTTCCCGTGTCCAGGAGGGGCCTGGTTTGCCGGCGGCGCAATCACGGAATAATTCCGACCACGGGGCGTTCTAAAACCGCGTTGGTTGAAGGCATTGGAATCCGCTTTCACCGGACGCTGAGCACCGGACCGGCTTGCAAGCCGTCTGCGGACGGCTAAAGTCGCGCCTGGATTTTCATGCGAGCCCGGCTGCAAGCGGGCTTCTCATCCTGGAGCGTGTCATGACCAAATCGAAGCTGCTGCTGGCCGCCCTCGCGGCCTGTTTCCTCGTGCCCGTCGCTGCATGGGCGGCCGATGCGCTGCCCGATCTCGGCGGCAAGAAGGTCGTGGTGGTGACGGAAAACGCCTATCCGCCGCTGCAGTTCATCGACGCCAAGACCGGCAAGCAGATCGGCTGGGAGTATGACGCGATGGACGAAATCGCCAAGCGGCTGAACTTCAAGGTGGAGTACCAGAACACCTCCTGGGACGCGATGATCCAGGCGGTTTCCGACAACCAGTACAACATTGGCATGACCGGCATCACCATCAAGGACGACCGAAAGGAGAAGGTCGATTTCTCCGACCCCTATATGCGTTCGGAGCAGTTCATGCTGGTGCGCGCCGATGAAAGCCGCTTCACCGACGCCAAGACCTTCGCCGCCTTCAAGGACGGGTTGATCGGCGCGCAGGCCGGAACGACGCCGTTCTACACCGCCGTCTACAGCGTGCTCGACGGCAATGAGCAGAACCCGCGCATCAAGCAGTTCGAGACCTTCGGCGCTTCGGTGCAGGCACTGAAATCCGGCGACGTCGATGTCGTCCTGACCGACGGCACCGCCGGCAAAGGCTATGTCGATGCCTCCGGCGGCAAGCTCAAGCTGATCGGCGGCCCGCTCGGCACCGAGGATTTTGGCTTCATCTTCCCGAAGGGCTCGGATCTGGTGAAGCCGGTCAACGCGGCGATCGCGGCGCTGAAGGCCGACGGCACGATCGAGGCGCTGAACAAGAAGTGGTTTCTCGACTACAAGATGGGGCAGTGATGTCCGACTCCTTACCCTCCCCCTTGTGGGGAGGGTCGATCCGCGAAGCGGAGCGGGGTGGGGGTGCCAGCGCCGGCGCTTTGTCACGACCCCCACCCCGGCTCACCAGCTTTGCGATGCAAAGCTTGTTCGCCGACCCTCCCCACAAGGGGGAGGGTGAAGCGCCCTGATGGCCACGCCCCCCGCTTCGACTCTCAAATCCGATTTCCCCTGGTGGCTTGCCGCCGCGATCGCGCTCGCCGTCGTCGCTGCGCTCTCCATTGCCGCCAGCGATCTCTACGCCCAGGTTTTTGCCACCGTCGCCAAAGGCATCGGCATCACCATTCTTGTCACCGTGGTCGCCTTCGCGCTGGCTTCCGCCACCGGGCTCGGCGTTGCGCTGATGGGGTTGTCGGGGTCGCGTTGGCTCAGGCAGATCGCTCGTTTCTATGTCGAAATCATCCGCGGCGTGCCGATCCTGGTGCTGTTGTTCTGGATCGCCTTCGCCGGCGCGCCGGCCTTCGTGGCTGCGTGGAATGCGCTGACCGCGCCGCTGCAAAACGCCGGCTATCTCGGCGAGCTTTTGGTGCGCGACGTGTCGCTGTTGTGGCGTGCAATCATGGCGCTGACCATCGGTTATTCCGCCTTCATCTCCGAGGTTTTTCGCGCGGGCATCCAGTCGGTCGAGAAAGGCCAGATCGAGGCTGCCAAGGCGCTCGGGCTGACGCGCACGCAGCGCTTCCGGCTGATCGTCTTCCCACAGGCGATCCGCACCATCCTGCCGCCGCTCGGCAATGACTTCGTCGCCATGGTCAAGGATTCCTCGCTGGTCTCGGTGCTCGGCGTCGCCGACATCACGCAGATGGGCAAGATCTACGCCGCCGGCTCGTTCCGCTTCTTCGAGACCTATACGATCGTCGCCTATATCTATCTCATCCTCACCGTCAGCCTGTCGCTGGCGCTGCGGGGGCTGGAGCAACGACTGCGGCGGGCGCAGCAGGAATAGAAGTCCGACGCGGGCACGGCTACGATCGCGGAGGACAGGATTCCGGAGGATGCAGGCGATGACGATCGACAAGGCCAATGCGGCGCTGGGTACCGTCTATTCGGCCGACACGCCGGAAGGGCTGGCCAAGGCCTATGCAGACTGGGCCGCGACCTATGACGGCGAGACCGCTTCGCTCGGCTATCTGCTGCCGTTCCTGATCACCGCCTGGGTGGCGCGCCATGTGAAGGTGGGTGAAGGCCCGCTGCTCGACGCCGGCTGCGGCACCGGCCTGTCGGGCCCGTCATTGAAGGCGCTGGGTTATCACGACATTGCCGGGCTCGACCTCTCCGACGACATGCTGAAGATCGCCGGCAGCCGCAATGCCTATGGCGATCTGAAGCAGGCAATGCTCGGCGGGCCGCTGCCCTGGCCAGACGGGCATTTCCGCGCCTTCTTCTCGACTGGCGTGTTCACCATCAGCCATGCGCCGGCGTCCGGCCTGCACGAGCTTGTCCGCATCACCAGGAAAGGCGGCCACGCTATCTTCACCGTGCGCGACCAGGTGTTCGACAGCGGTGGCTTCCAGGCCGTGTTCGACGGGTTGGAACGGGCCGGGAAATGGCAGCCGGTCGAGCAAAGCCCATGGTTCCGCTGCTATGCGATCGCCGAGGCGGACGCGCTGGTGAAGACTTTCGTATTCGAGGTGGTTTGAGCGCCGCCCTCTTCGCCTTCTCCCACAACAAGGGGAGAAGGGAAAACACGCCGCAATTGCCGAAAAGCCAAAACATTGGTATGAGCCACGCCATGGAAGAGCTTTTTGGCGATCCGGCCTATAAGGGTTTCGTGCTGCAGGACAGAAAACGCCTGCCGTCGCGTTTCTCTTCGCGCATTTCCGGCGCGCTCACCAGCCGACTTAGCTAAGCCGCTTTCGCTGGGCCGAAGGCTTCGGCGCGTCTGCCCTTCCCCTTTTTGCAAATCGACGGATTTACGCACATGAGCGCACCGCGCACCCTCTACGACAAGATTTTCGACGACCATGTCGTCGACCGCCAGGATGATGGCACCTGTCTGCTCTACATCGACCGCCATCTCGTCCATGAAGTGACCAGCCCGCAGGCCTTCGAAGGTCTGCGCATGACCGGCAGAAAAGTCCGGCATCCGGAAAAGACGCTGGCCGTGGTCGATCACAATGTCTCGACCTCGCCCGAGCGCAAGTTCGGCATCAAGAACGAGGAAAGCCGCATCCAGGTCGAGGCCTTGGCCAAGAACGCTAGGGATTTCGGCGTCGAATATTACTCCGAAAACGATATCCGCCAGGGCATCGTCCACATCATCGGGCCGGAGCAGGGCTTCACGCTGCCTGGCATGACCATCGTCTGCGGCGACAGCCACACCTCGACGCATGGCGCCTTCGGCGCATTGGCACATGGCATCGGCACCTCCGAGGTCGAGCATGTGCTGGCGACCCAGACGCTGATCCAGCGCAAGGCCAAGAACATGCTGGTGCGTGTCGATGGCCAGTTGCCGGAAGGCGTCACCGCCAAGGACATTATCCTCGCCATCATCGGCGAGATCGGCACCGCCGGCGGCACCGGCTATGTCATCGAATATGCCGGTGAGGCGATCCGCGCGCTGTCGATGGAAGGCCGCATGACGATCTGCAACATGTCGATCGAGGGCGGCGCGCGCGCCGGCCTGATCGCGGCCGACGAAACCACCTTCGCCTATGTCAAGGGCAAGCCGCGCGCGCCGAAGGGCGCGTCGTGGGACGCCGCGCTCGAATACTGGAAGACGCTGCAGTCCGACGAGGGCGCGCATTTCGACAAGGTGATCGTGCTCGACGCGGCCAAGCTGCCGCCGATCGTCTCCTGGGGTTCCTCGCCCGAGGACGTCGTTTCGGTGCAGGGCGTCGTTCCCGATCCGGAAGAGATCACGGACGAGAACAAGCGGACGTCAAAGATCCGCGCGCTCGACTATATGGGGCTGACGCCGGGCACGAAGATCACCGACATCACGCTCGACCGCGTCTTCATCGGCTCCTGCACCAATGGCCGCATCGAGGATCTGCGTGCGGTGGCCAAGGTGGTCGAAGGCAAGACGGTGAGTGCGCATGTCGATGCGATGATCGTGCCGGGCTCCGGTCTGGTCAAGGAACAGGCGGAGGCCGAGGGTCTCGACAAGATCTTCATTGCCGCCGGTTTCGACTGGCGCGAGCCGGGCTGCTCGATGTGCCTGGCCATGAACGACGACCGGCTGAAGCCGCATGAGCGCTGCGCCTCGACCTCGAACCGCAATTTCGAAGGCCGGCAGGGCTTCAAGGGCCGCACCCATCTGGTATCGCCGGCCATGGCGGCGGCGGCGGCGATCGCCGGCCATTTCGTCGACATCCGCGACTGGAAATAGCGCAGACTGGTTCAAGCCTGATCTGAGCGTATGCAAAACCCCGAACGGCAAAACCGTTCGGGGTTTTGTTTAAAGCGCGCCGCTCTAAGACCCTTGGAGTATATGCCCTAGCCGGCACGGCGGATGATTTCATGAAATTCGTCCCGGCTGCCGGGTTCGTCGGCCGCGACCACCAGCGCCAGTTCGCGCTCGTCGAAGATCTTGAACCACTCGTCCCATTCGACCAGCTCGTAGCCGCCTGCGTTGACCGGGCGTTCAGGCTGATCCTGGTCCTGATAGGCGTGCTGGCCGAAGACGAGCCTCAGCAACGGCTGCGTTCCGGTCTCGGGCGACACATCGACGATCGCCGGAAATCCGGCGCGCCCTGCGGCCCATGAGCGAATTGCTTCGTGGTCGGTCAGCGTGATCGTGTCGGCCATGAATAACTTCTCCTTGTTTGCTGTCACGAAACGCCTGCCTCAGGTCCCGGTTCCGTGCAGCAGCTTCATCAGTGGCGACTTGCATATTCGTCCCGGCTTAACCGCTTGTTGGGGCTTGCGCTCTAAGGTCTTCCCTGACGTCAAGCGGGAAGTCACCGTCCTTTGGACACCGGCCTGTTCATAGCGCTGCTCAATCCGACGATCGCGCTGGCGCTCGGCGCGGCGTTCCTCGTGCTGTGGTTCTATCAGCGCCACCGGCCCTATCTGGCTGTGCTCGGCACGAGCTATTGCGTGTCCGCGCCCGGCTTCCTGCTGCAGTATTTCACGCTGCCCGGCGGCATGGTGCTGACCAAGCTGGTCTCCAACCTCTGCTTCACGCTCGCCGCCTGTTGCCTCGTCGGTGCGATCATCTCACGCTACGGCAGGCGCGTGCCCTATATCGCGATCGGCATTCTGGCGGGTGGCGGGATGGTGGCATTCTGCTGGTTCCTGTTCGTCCAGCCGGACTTGACTTGGCGCATCCTGTCGATCAATTTCGGCTTTGGCGGCCTCAGCCTGCTGGTCGCCGCCGAGCTGCGCGCCGTGCGCAAGAACGGCCCGACGGAAAAAATCCTGTTCGTATTGTCGCTGCTGTCCGGGCTGAACTTCATCGGCCGCACGCTGCTCGTCGTCATCTCGCACGGGCCGTTCACCAGCTATGACGGGTTTTATGGCTCGTCCTACTGGACGACGGCGCTTTTGACGCACGCGCTGCTGTCGTTGCTGATCGCGCTCTGCCTGTTCTCGGCAGCTGCGCTCGACGTGATGAAGGCGCTGAAGACCGAGACGCACACCGATCCGCTGTCTGGCCTGCTCAACCGCAGGGGTTTCGAGGAGCGCGCCTTGCTGGTGCTGCAGCATTGCGCTGTTACCAAGGTGCCGGTCGCGCTGGTGCTGGCCGATCTCGATCACTTCAAGGCGCTCAACGACAAATACGGACATGCCGCGGGCGACCAGGTGATCGCCGACTTCGCCGCCAAGCTTCGCGCGGCCGCCGGCACGCGTGCGGTTGCCGGCCGCATCGGCGGCGAGGAGTTCGCTGTGCTTCTGTCGCTGAGCGATCTTGCCACGGCGCGGCTGTTTGCCGAAGCCGTGCGCACGCACTATTCGGCCGGCAGTGTCGACGGGTTGCCGCCGGGCACCAGGGTGACCGCGAGCTTCGGCGTCGCGGCGCGCACCGGCGACGAAGGGCTGGAGCCGCTGATGCGGCGCGCCGACGAAGCGCTCTACAAGGCCAAGAAGAACGGCCGCGACAGCGTGCGATTGTCCTATGAGCGGGCGGAAACGGTGTTCATCCCGGATACAGGCAGCGTCGGTTAGCGTCTCGCTTAAACGGCCTCTCGGCCGTGCCGGAGCATCAGCGGCAAGGGCTGAGGTTGGGCATTTCGCCATCGGAGAGGCCGTACATATAGGAGCGGCCCTTCACGAACACCGGCGGCTGGTAGCAGCCACGCCTGGAGATGTGATCCGCCTCGTCTTCATAAAGGACTTCCGGTTCCGCTTCCGGCTGCCCGGCGCTGGTGTAGTCGGACAATTTCTTGGCCAGCCTGCCTTGGCCGACAATGATGCGCTTGTAGCCGGCGGCGCTGTCGATGACGAGATTGCCCAGGGAATCGGCATAGACGCGGTCATGATGGCGCGACCAGGCCATTGCCGGGGCGGCGAAGCCGAGACTGGCTGTCGCCAGCACAAGCGCCGCAAGGCGCGCTCTTCCTGAATTCGAAAGCATGGTGTCCTCTCTGCTGTGGACCCGATCGGATCGGAAATTAACCTTTTCTTAACCTTTGTTAAGAGGGCAGGCGCATCCGGCGGCGATCTCTCGCCAAACATGGTTAATATCCGACGGGATGGAAAACCCGGGCGTCATCATTCGGCCATGCTTGCCCGCACCATCGGCCGCGACGCACACAACTACGCTGATGTCGGGTGAGCTTGATCTTGGTGGAACATCGCGGCTAGTTAGCCGCGCAGGAGGACAGCATATGGCGTTACGCCGCACGTTTCGGGTGACGCTGTTGTCGATCCCCTTGCTGACTGCCGCAGCCTGCGTGCCGCAGAACGGCGCGCCGACGGCGGTGAATACCGTACCACCCACTGTCGCGCCCGCGCCGGCTCAGCAGTCCGCCCCACCTGTGGCGTCCCCGGCTTCCGCAACGGCTCCTGCAGCACCTGCCGCACCGCCAGCCAAGATTGTCACCGACCTTACGGCCCCGCGGTCTGCTGTCGGCACGGCGACTTACAGATGCGGCAATGGCGGTGTGATCACCATCCAGAACCTCGGCACGGCGTTGCGCGTTGTCAGGCCCGATGGCACGACCGAGGAGTTTGCCGCATCACCCGCCAACCAGTCCAGCCGCTACCAGGAAGCCGCGTCGCATGACGCAATCGTGATCGACGCGCGCGAGGCGCTGGTGATGAAGAGGGGCTCGACACCACAGACCTGCAAACGATAGCCTGGCGTCGATTGCAAAGGAAATGCCGCACTGCAGCGAACGGTGCGCCGGCTTTCGACGGTGGCCAAATCGATTGAAGCGAAACAGCAGCCTTTTGTCAGACTAAATGACGTTTTCAAAACGATTTTCCGGCTTTGACGCGGTGCAAAAAGAGCATTAGAAACCGGCTGTCTGAAGTCATATATCGAGGCGGTAAGTGCCGCTTTCCACCGCGGCTCCGGACATCGAACTGGGGCAGCCATGAGCAAATCACCAGCCACCCGAACCGCCAGACGTGAACGGCCGCTCTCGCCGCACCTGACGATTTACCGCCCACCGATCACCATGACGATGTCGATCATTCACCGCATCACTGGCGGGGCGCTGTATTTCGGCACGCTGCTGGTCGCCGCGTGGCTGATGGCGGCGGCGAGTTCGCAAGGCGCTTTCGATTGGATCAACTGGGCCTTCGGCACCTGGCTCGGCCGGCTCATCCTGTTCGGCTACACCTGGGCGCTGATGCACCACATGCTGGGCGGCGTGCGCCATCTCGTCTGGGACACCGGCGCCGGGCTGGAGAAACACACGGCATCGAAGATCGCCTGGGCGACGCTCGCCGGTTCCATCCTGCTCACGCTGCTGATCTGGGTCGCCGGCTACATGGCGCGGGGAACCTTGTGATGAGCGGCACGAACAACAACGATATGCGCACGCCGCTGGCCAAGGTCCGCGGTCTGGGCTCGGCCCGCGAAGGCACCGGGCATTTCTGGCGACAGCGGCTGACGGCCATTGCCAACATCCCGCTGATACTGTTCTTCGTCGGGTTCCTGATCGCGCTCAATGGCGCCGGCTTCGCCGAGGTGCGGGCGGCGCTCGCCAGTCCGTTCGTGGCGCTGGTGTTGGTGCTGGTGCTCGTTTCCGGTCTCACCCATATGCGTGTCGGCATGCAGGTCATTATCGAGGATTACGTGCATGCCGAAGGCATGAAGCTGGCGCTGATCGCACTCAGCACGTTTTTCACCATAGCGGTCGGCGTCGCCTCGATCTTCGCCCTGCTCAAACTGGCATTCGGAGGCTGATTTGGCCAAGGACGCGAAATCGGCCACCGGCTATACCTTTGTCGACCACAAGTTCGACGTGGTGGTCGTCGGCGCCGGCGGCGCCGGCCTGCGCGCCACGCTCGGCATGGCCGAGCAGGGCCTGCGCACGGCCTGCATCACCAAAGTGTTCCCGACCCGCTCGCACACGGTGGCGGCACAAGGCGGCATTGCCGCGTCGCTGTCCAACATGGGTCCGGACTCCTGGCAGTGGCACATGTACGACACCGTCAAGGGGTCGGACTGGCTGGGCGACGTCGACGCCATGGAATATCTGGTGCGCGAGGCACCGGCGGCGGTCTACGAGCTCGAGCATTACGGCGTGCCGTTCTCGCGCACCGAAGAGGGCAAGATCTACCAGCGGCCGTTCGGCGGACACATGATGAATTATGGCGACGGCCCGCCGGTGCAGCGCACCTGTGCTGCCGCCGACCGCACCGGTCACGCCATCCTGCACACGCTCTACGGCCAGTCGCTGAAGAACAATGCACAGTTCTTCATCGAATATTTTGCGCTCGACCTGATCATGGAACCGGACGGCACCTGCACCGGCGTCGTCGCCTGGAACCTCGACGACGGCACCATCCATCGCTTCTCCGCCAAGATGGTGGTGCTGGCGACCGGCGGATATGGCCGCGCCTATTTCTCGGCGACGTCGGCGCACACCTGTACAGGCGACGGCGGCGGCATGGCGGCACGGGCCGGCTTCCCGCTGCAGGATATGGAGTTCGTGCAGTTTCATCCGACCGGCATCTACGGCGCCGGCTGCCTGATCACCGAAGGCGCGCGCGGCGAGGGCGGCTATCTCGTCAATTCCGAGGGCGAGCGCTTCATGGAGCGCTACGCGCCGTCGGCCAAGGACCTGGCCTCGCGCGACGTCGTCTCGCGTTGCATGACGCTGGAGATCCGCGAAGGCCGCGGGGTCGGCAAGAACAAGGACCATATTTTCCTGCATCTCGACCATCTCGATCCGGCCGTGCTGCATGAGCGGCTGCCGGGCATTTCGGAATCGGCCAGGATTTTCGCCGGCGTCGACCTGACCAAGGAGCCGATCCCGGTGCTGCCGACGGTGCACTACAATATGGGCGGCGTGCCGACCAATTACTGGGGCGAGGTGCTTAACCCGACGGTCGAGAATCCTGACCGGGTGTCACCCGGGCTGATGGCGGTCGGCGAGGCCGGCTGTGCCTCCGTGCACGGCGCCAACCGGCTGGGCTCGAACTCGCTGATCGATCTGGTGGTGTTCGGCCGCGCCGCCGCAATCCGCGCCGGCCAGGTCATCGACCGCAATTCGGCGATCCCTTCGCCAAACGAAGCCTCGGTCGAAAAGATCATGGACCGCTTCGACCGGCTGCGCCACGCTAATGGCTCGACGCCAACCGCCGTTCTGCGTGAGAAGATGCAGAAGGCGATGCAGGAAGACGCCGCCGTGTTCCGCACACAGGAGTCGCTCGAAAACGGCTGCAAGCGCATTTCGCAGATATGGACCGAGCTCAAGGACCTGAAAGTCTCCGACCGCTCGATGATCTGGAATTCCGACCTGGTCGAGACGCTGGAGCTGGAAAATCTGATGGCCAACGCCATCACCACGGTCTACGGCGCCGAGGCGCGCAAGGAGAGCCGCGGCGCGCATGCGCGCGAAGATTTTTCGGCCCGCGACGACATTGTCTGGCGCAAGCATACGCTGGCTCGGCTAAGCGAGGACGGCCAGGTGAGCCTCAGCTATCGTCCCGTGCACACCGAGCCGCTGGTGGCGGAAAAGGACGGCGGCATCAGCCTTGCCAAGATCGCGCCGAAGGCCAGGGTGTACTGACCATGGTGCCGAAGCCCGTCATCCGAAAGGACCAGAGGTAATGGTCGAACTCACGCTTCCCAAGAACTCCAAGGTGCAGCCGGGCAAGACCTGGCCGAAGCCGGAGGGCGCCACCAACCTGCGGGAATACCGCATCTACCGCTGGTCGCCCGACGATGACGAGAACCCGCGCATCGACACCTATTTCGTCGACATGGACGATTGCGGGCCGATGGTGCTCGATGCGCTGCTCTGGATCAAGAACAAGATCGACCCGACGCTGGCGTTGCGCCGCTCCTGCCGCGAAGGCATTTGCGGCTCCTGCGCCATGAACATCGATGGCTCCAACACGCTGGCCTGCACCAAGGGCTGCGACGACATTTCCGGCGCCGTCAAAGTCTACCCGCTGCCGCATATGCAGGTGGTCAAGGATCTGGTGCCCGACCTCACCAATTTCTACGCCCAGCACGCCTCGATCCAGCCATGGCTGAAGACAGTGTCGCCAGAGCCAGCCAAGGAATGGCTGCAGAGCCATGAGGACCGCGAAAAGCTCGACGGGCTCTACGAGTGCATCCTATGCGCCTGCTGCTCGACCTCGTGCCCGAGCTATTGGTGGAACGGCGACCGCTATCTCGGCCCGGCGACGCTGCTGCAGGCCTATCGCTGGCTGATCGACAGCCGCGACGAAGCCACGGGCGAACGGCTCGACGATCTCGAAGACCCATTCCGGCTCTACCGCTGCCACACCATCATGAACTGCGCCCAGACCTGCCCGAAGGGGCTCAACCCGGCCAAGGCGATTGCCGAAATCAAAAAGATGATGGTGGAGCGGCGGGTTTAGTTGAGGCGAGTTCGCTCGCGGCAATCTCGGACGCTGCGATCCTTCGCGCCCCCCTCTGTCCTGCCGGACATCTCCCCCACGGGTGGGGAGATTGGCCGTCATCGCGGCTTTCGCCAATCTCCAAGGTTGAAGGATGGCGCGCTGTCGGCGAAGCTGCCGATCTCCCCCCGCGTGGGGAGATATCCGGTAGGACAGAGAGGGGGGCGCTGTCTCGCCGGCGCTAGAAAGGATACTCAAGCCAATGAGCGAAGAGCTTCCAATCCTTAATCCGGTCGAAGCCCGTGTGCTCGGCTGCCTGATCGAGAAGAAGGAGCTGACGCCGGATGTCTATCCGCTGACGCTGAATGCAGCACTTGTAGCCGCCAACCAGAAGACGGCGCGCGAGCCTGTGATGGCGCTCGAGCCGACAGAGGTGCATCGGACGCTGAAGCTGCTCGAGCAGAAGGGGCTGGTGCGTCAGATGTTCGGCTCGCGCGTCGAGCGCTATGAGCATCAGATGGCGCAGCGCTTCTCGCTGACGAGGCCGCAGACTGCGGTGATCGGCCTGCTTTTGCTGCGCGGGCCGCAGACGGCGCATGAGTTGCTGGCGCGAGCTGAGCGCATGGCGCGGTTCTCGTCGATCGAAGACCTGCGCGCTGAACTCGACATGCTGATCGGCCGCCGACCGCCGCTCGTCCAGGAAATACCGCGCGGGCCGGGGCAGCGCGAGGACCGTTTTGTGCATCTGCTCGCAGGACCGGTGGACGTCGCGGCGTTATCGATGCAGCGGAGTGCGCCGGCCTTGCCTGCTTCCGACCTGGAAGCAAGATTGGAGGCTCTGGAGCAGGAAGTCGCAGCCCTTCGCGCCCGGCTTGATGCGCTGGGCGCCTAATAGTATCCGAGACGTCGGCGGGACAGCACCCCCCTCTGGCCTGCCGGCCATCTCCCCCTCAAGTGGGGAGATCAGATGTCACGCCGGCCTTCGCCAATCACGAACGTCGAAAGAAGAGTGCCAGCTACCGAGCTTCCAATCTCCCCGGGAGATGCCCGGCAGGGCAGAGGGGGGCGCGAAGAATCGCTACCCCGGGCAAAATCGGCGGATCACCCCAGCTTCGCGTCGAGCGACACTGCGATGGCCCCCAGCGCCTTCGAAACCGGGCACTCCGCCTTGGCCTTCTCGGCCAGTTCCTTGAACTTCGCCGCATCAATGCCCGGTACCTTGCCGATCAGGGTGATGGCGCTGCCGGTGATGCCGGTGCCGGGCACCAGCGTCACCACCGTCTTGGCGTCGAGCTCGGTGGCGGGCGTGCCGTTCTCGGCCAGGAAATGCGACAGCTGCATGGCGTAGCAGCCGGCGTGTGCCGCCGCGATCAACTCTTCGGGATTGGTGCCGGATTTGCCGCTCTCGTCCTCGAAGCGAGCCTTGAACGAATAGGGCGTGCCCTTCAAGGTGCCGCTCTGGCTGTCGAGCGTGCCCGTGCCCTCCTTCAGATTGCCTTTCCAGACGGCGTTTGCGGTGCGGTCCATAAGATTCTCCTTGATTACAGCGACAGCGCCGGCCACGCGGCGTTCCCTCCAACTATAGCGCGGCGGCAGGGGAAGACCACCGCGCTGTTTCGGCCGGATGCGACGCCGGCGAGCCCTGCAAATCTTTTCTGAAAAATGTGCGTGCAAAAATGTCGACTTGCATCGGCGCCGGCCGTCCTGCGAGCGTCCACGGATTCTCGTGGCGGATGGAGATCCAAGATGAACAATCTGTTTTCTGCCCATTGGAACGACGCCGACAAAAGCGCGCGTCTACACGAGATCGAGTGCTCGCGACCTTCCGGCTTCGGCCGGCTGCTTGCTGCGGTCGCCGTGATCGGCATTGCGGTCTGCGTGCTCGACCACGCTGCTGCCGGCAAGGATGCCGCCGGCGCCGTGATCACCTATGGTTCGTCACAGCAAGGGAGCTGGAAATGAAATATGTCTGTCTGGTCTACGGCGAGGAAAAGGACCTCCATGCCATGACGCCTGAGCGTCTGGCCAAGCTCGACGCCGATTCGATGGCCTATGACCGGTCATTGGACCAGCAAGGCAAGCTGATCATCGCGCAGGCGCTGCAATCGGTGAAGACGTCGAAGACGGTGCGGCGGCGCCAAGGCAAGCGGCTGATCACTGACGGTCCGTTTGCCGAAACCAAGGAGCAGTTGCTTGGTTTCGTCATGATCGAAGCCGACACTCTCGACAAGGCGCTGGAGATCGCCGGCAAAATTCCGCTGGCTGAAATCGGCACCGTCGAAGTCAGGGCGATCTACGACGTGCCGGGGTCATAGGCGGCGGCGACGTCATGCAGGCCGGCGGATCATATCCGCCGCCTTCTCGGCGATCATCACCACTGGCGAGGCGGTGTTGCCGGAGACGATGCGCGGCATGATCGACGCGTCGATGATCCGCAGCCCCTCGATACCGGTCACGCGCAGGTCCGGGCTGACGACGGCGCGGCCGTCGACACCCATCCTACAGGTGCCGACCGGGTGGAAGATGGTCGTCGCGATCGAGCCGATCTGGTGCAGCAGGTCCTCGTCCGACTGGTGGGCGAGACCAGGCAGGATTTCTTCCGGATGGAAGCCGGCAAGAGCCTTGGCGGTCATGATGCTGCGCGCCTGGCGCACCGAACGCAGCGCGATCTCGCGGTCGCGCGCCGTAGAGAGGTAGTTCAGCCGGATCTCCGGCTGCACGGCCAGCTCGCGCGTCGTAGCGTGCACCGAGCCGACGCTCTCGGGCCGCAGATTGCAGACCGACATGGTGATTGCCGGGAACGGGTGCAGCGGGTCGCCCAGCCGGTCGGTAGACAAGGGCTGGACGTGGTACTCCAGGTCCGGCGTCGCCATCGACGGATCGGATTTCGAGAACATGCCGAACTGGCTCGGCGCCATCGACATCGGTCCCGAGCGGCCAAAGGCATATTGCAGCGCGATCTTCGCCTTGCCGCTCAGGCTGTTGGCTAGCGTGTTGAGCGTCAGCGCCGACGACACTTTGTAGGCAGTGCGGATCTGCAGATGGTCCTGAAGGTTCTCGCCGACATCGGGGCTGGCGTGAACCACATCGATGCCGAGCGCGGCGAGGCGATCCGGCTCGCCGACCCCGGAAAGCTCCAGCAGTTTCGGCGTGTTGATCGAACCGGCGGTCAGCAGCACCTCGCTCCTGGCCTTTGCCTCTATGGCTTGGCCGCCGGCGCGGTAGCGGACGCCGATAGCACGCTTGCCCTCGAGCAGCACTGTCTCGACATGCGCGTTGACGACCAGCCGAAGGTTGGGCCGTCGCAGCGCCGGGCGCAAGAATGCCTTGGCTGTGTTCCAGCGTACGCCCTTGCTCTGGTTGACTTCGAAGAAGCCGGACCCCTCATTGTCGCCGTCATTGAAATCCTCGCGCGGCATGATGCCGAATTCCTTGGCCGCCTCCTGCACCGTGTTCAGGATCGGCCAGGACAGCCGTTGCCGCGCCACTTTCCATTCGCCGCCGGAGCCATGCAGCTTGGTCTTGCCGCCATGATGGTCCTCGGATTTGAGGAAGTAGGGCAGCACATCGTCCCAGCCCCAGCCGACATTGCCCATCTGCCGCCAGCCATCGTAGTCCGCCGCCTGGCCGCGCATGTAGATCATGCCGTTGACCGAGGTGCAGCCGCCCAGCACCTTGCCGCGGGGATAGACCAGCGAGCGGCCGTTCAGGCCGGCTTCGGGGGCAGTCTTCATCATCCAGTCGGTGCGCGGATTGCCGATGCAATAGAGATAGCCGACCGGGATATGCACCCAGTGATAATTGTCGCTGCCGCCGGCCTCAAGCAGCAGCACGCGCGTCGCCGGGTTTTCGCTCAGCCGATTGGCCAGCACGCAGCCCGCCGTGCCTGCGCCGACGATGATGTAGTCGTAGTCGCCATCGAGCCGTTGGGTCATTGCGGTGGTTTACTCGGCGGTGTTCTACTCGGTTCTGCCGCCTGTTCGGCCCAGAACGATCGCAGCGTATCGGCAAGGCCGCAATAGGCGCGATAACGCCTGTTGTAATGGTCCTGCATGGCCGGGTTCGGACGATAGGCGGCGCTTGACCGGGTCATGGCGTCGACGCCGGCCTCATAGTCGGCGAACAGGCCGGCCGCGACCCCGGCGCCGATTGCCGCGCCAAGCGCGCCGGTCTCGCGCGCCTCAGGCACGGTGATCGGCACCCCAAGCCCGTCGGCGAAGATTTGCGGCCAGTGCTCGCTGCGCGAGCCGCCGCCGGATAGCACGGCTCTTTCGAAGCCGACGCCGGCTTTTTTCAAGACTTCGATGTGGCGCCGGTGCTCGAACATCACGCCCTCGAACAATGCGCGCAACAAATGGCCTTCCCCGTGCCAGCCGGCGAGGCCGTAGAAGCCGGCGCGAAACTCCGCCCCTTGCCCGGAGCCGTAGAGAAACGGGTGGAAAATCGGATCGTCCCAGGCCGGCGTCACCGCGCCGACAGCCGCGTTGCAGTGGCCGAACGGATCGTCATGATGGGCACCGCGCTCGACGAATTCGCGCACATACCATTCGAGATTGGCGGCCGATGTAGCGCTGGATTCGATATTGACGAAACGGCTGGGGCCGAAGCGCGCCGCCATGAAAACATCTGGGTCGCCAACCGGCGTAGTGGAGAAGACCTGATTGACCGACCAGGTGCCGGCGATAACAGAGGCTTCGCCGGGGCGCACGACGCCCGCCCCCATGGCGCTGGCGACGACGTCGAAATAGCCTGCGATGACCGGCATGCCTTCCGCCAGTCCGGTCTCTTCAGCCGCTTGCGCGGTGACCGCGCCGGCGATGTCGGCGCTGTCGAGCAATCGAGGCAGTTTGGCCTGCGCATCCTCAATGCCGTAGAGCGCGAGAAGCTCGGAATCATAGACGCCTTCGGGCATGCGGACGAGGCCGCAGCCGGACATGTCGGAGACATCGCTGACACGCTCGCCCGTCAAGCGGAAAGTGATGAAATCCTTGCACAGCATCGCCGTGCCGGTTGCGGCATAAAGGTCGGGCGCATGCTGCTTGACCCAGGCCAGCAAGGTCGGCGTCTGCGCCGGCCACGGCTTTTGCAGGCAGATCGCGTGCAGCGCTTCGGCATTGCGCGCCGCCAGCGTCGACGCCATGCCGGCGGCGCGCGTGTCGAGCGACTGGATGCCGATCAGCGGTTCGCCGGCACGGTCGACCAGATAAAGGCCGTTGCCATGGCCGGCGCAGCCGACGGCGGCGATCTCGCGGGCATCGATGCCGGCCTGCGCAATGCAGGCGCGTATGGCGTCGCGCGCAGCGGCCCACATGCCGCCGAGGTCGCGCTCGACATAGCCCGGCTGCGGCGTGTGCGAACGGCCGGCGACCGCATGCATGGCGAGCTGCCGCCCGGTATGATCGAACAGCACCGCCTTGATGATGGTGTTGCCGGCGTCGAGGCCGAGCAGATAGGCGGCTTGATCAGCCATTGTTGTAGATGTCCCAAGCCTCTTCGCCGCCGGCGTCGTTGTGGATCATCGCCATCAACGCACTCACTACCGCCTTCGGATTGGCATGCTGATAGATGTTGCGGCCATAGACCAGCCCCTTGGCGCCTTGTCTGAGCAGGGCTGACGATTTTGCCAGCACCGTCTTGAGATCGTCCTTGCCGCCGCCACGCACCAGCACCGGCACGCGTGCCGCCTCGACGACGCGGTGGAAATCTTCCGCGTGCTCGGTGGGGTCGGCCTTGATGATGTCGGCGCCCATTTCGGCGGCGAGCCGCACCAGCGTCACGATCTTTTCCGCATCGCCGTCGACCTGATAGCCGCCTCTGATATCGTTGGGCAGCATAACCAGCGGCTCGATCATCAAGGGCATGCCGTATCGCTGGCAGGCGGCGCGGACCTTGGCGATGTTTTCGACGCATTGGCGAAACAGTTCCGGCTCGTCGGGCAGCATGAACAGATTGACGACGACGCAGGCCGCATCCATCTCCAGCGCGCCGATGATCGGCTCGTCATAATTCTGCAGCATCGACCACATCACCCGGTGGCGCTGGGCATTGTAGGGGTTGCCCATGTCGATGCGCATGACCAGCGCCGGCTTGTCCTTGTCTTTCCGCGACTGCAAGAGGTCGGCCTGGCCATAGGTCAGCTGCAACGCGTCGGGCCCTGCCGCGATCAGTGTGTCGATGACCTTCGCCATGTCCTCCAGGCCAACGAGAAACCCCGGTTCATTGCAGACGCCGTGATCGAGCGCCACGTCGAGGCAATTGCCGTTGGTGAACATCCGGTTCATCCGGGCCTTGGTGCTGACTTTCATGTTCTGCTCCTGGTATCGTGCGTTGGTCGAGCATCTCTTGCGAGACGCCGTGATAGGTGTCGAGTTCGGCGATGAGACTTTTTATCTCCTCGTCGCGGTGCGGATCGCTCCAGCCGCGCTCGGCGGCCAGCGCATCGGCGATCCCTTCGATTGATACCATCGAGATGTCGCCGGCAATGGCAAGCGACGTGCGGCGCAAGACAACATCCGAGAGGCAGGTCACGAACTCATGCCGGGCGAGATAGACGATCTCGGCCGCCGTGGTCTCGGTCCTGTCATCGAGCCTGATATCGTCGGGACGCCCGAGGCAGAACAGGATGATGGCGCGCGCGCCGTTGCCGTAGCGATCGGCGAGATAGGCGGCGCGGTTGGCGCTGATCGCGAACTCACCCGCCAGCTCGGCCGCCAACGATGCCGGGGCCGTGGGGAATCCAAGGCCGCCGCCGATCGGTAGCGCCAGCGTGCCGCGGATGCGCTCGCGGCCAAGCTCGGCCAGCACGTCATCGGCCGCCTGTTCGGCGAAGGCGCGGAAGGTCGTCCACTTGCCGCCGATCATGCAGAATTGCGGGATGTCGCCGGCAATGCGGTGTACGGAATGGCCGCGCGATATTCGGCCGGTGAAGGCATGGTCGCTCTTCGGCAGTGGCCGGATGCCGCTATAGGTGAAGACGACGTCGGCGGCATGGACCGGAATGGACGGGAATACCAACCGCGCCGCCGCCAATATGTAGTCGGTCTCGGCCGGTTCGCAGCGCACGCGCCCGGCCTCGCTGACGCGGATGTCCGTCGAGCCGACCAGCACCTTGCCGAGATAGGGAAACATGATGCAGACGCGGCCGTCGGCATTCTCGAAGAAAATCATGTGGCCACTGAGCGCCTGGTACAGCGGCTCGTTGTCGAGGATGAGGTGCGAGCCCTTGGTGCCCTCGACCAGGGGCGCCGCGGGCTTTTCGGAGGCGTCGAGCCGGGCGATCGCCGAATCCAGCCATGCGCCGGTCGCATTGACGATCGCCTTGGCGGTCACGGTGAAGCCTTCACCACCCACCGTATCGGTGAGCTCGAAGGAGGAGCCCGCGCGCGCGATCTCGGCGCGATTGAGCGCGAGGCTGTCGGGCGCCAGGCGTGCGGTATCGAGCAGCAATTCGATGCCGAGCCGTTCGGGGTAGCTGATCCAGGCGTCGTAATAGGTAGCGGAAAAGCGCAGTTTGGGATCGAGCGCCGGCCATTGCGCGAAGGTCGCCCTGGCGCCACGGAAACTGTGGCGCGGCAGCACCCGGCGCTTGCGCGTCGTCCAGTCGTAGAGCGCGAGGCCTGCCTTGATCGCCAGCGCGCCGCGGCTGGAAGGCGTTTCCGAAAAGCCGAGAAAGCCTGCCGCGCCGTTCATCAGCCCGGAGAAGACGGAGCGGATCGGAATTGTCGTCGGCAGCGGCCGCACCATATGCGGCGCATTGGCCAGCAGCGCGTCGCGTTCGCGCAACGATTCCTGCACCAGGCCGAACTCGCCATTCTCGAGATAGCGCAGGCCGCCATGGATCATGCGCGAGGGTGCCGCACTGCAGCCCGAACAGAAATCGTTGCGTTCGACCAGCAGAACTCGGAGACCCTGCAGCGCCAGTTCGCGGAAAACGCCGATGCCGTTTATGCCGCCGCCCATGACGACGACATCGAACGCGCCGTTGCGGCGGATCGTGTCGAGGATGACGGTTCTCTGATCAGGCATGGCTTTGCCGGGCAAGGTTGGGCCGTTCTGCCGTCCGGTGGACGGCAGCTCAACTTGGTTCGGGTTACTGGTGGCGGTCAGGCGTCGAGATTGGTCAGATGGCGGCTGGCGGCCTCACTGATCTGGTTGATCTCCTGTCCCGACAATTTGATGCGGCCGGCCTGCGCGTTTTCCCTGGCTTGCTGCGGGCTGCGCGCGCCGCAGAGTGAGAAGGTGATGCCGGGCTGCTGCAGCGTCCAGGCGATGACCACCTGCGCCTCGCTGGCGCCGTGCGCCTCGGCACTCGGCCTGATCGCTTCCATCAGCGCTGCCACCTTGCGGCGGTTGGCGAGCGAGAAGCGCGGATTGTCCTTGCGCTGGTCGTCGCCGGTAAAGACGCGGTCGGGACCGATCTTGCTCGAGAGCAGACCGAGCGCCAGGGAGGAATAGCTGAGCACCGACACGTTGTTCCCGGCGCAGAAGGGCAAGAGATCCTGTTCCATGTCACGCGCAACCATGCTGTATTCCTGCTGGACCGCATCGAGTTGGCCGGCCGCGAGATAGGCCTTCACATCGGCGACGCTGACATTGCTGGCGCCGATGGAGCGGATCTTGCCCTGGGTCTTGAGGCGGTCGAGCGCTTCCATCGTTTCAGTGACCGGCGTGGTCGGATCCTGCCAGTGGGTGATGTAGTGGTCGATATGGTCGGTGCCGAGGCGGCGCAGGCTCTGCTCGACTTCGTAGACGACAGAGTCGGCACCGAGATAGCGATGCACCGGCGCGCCGTCATAGTCGAAGAAGTGGTTGCCCTTCTTGGTATGCCAGACCAGCCCAAGCTTGGTGGCAAGGACGACCTTGTCACGGCGACCCTTTATCGCCTTGCCGACGATTTCCTCGGACAGCCCCTTGCCGTAGGCCGGCGCGGTGTCGATCAGCGAAACGCCTTCGTCGATCGAGGCGCGGATGGTGTCGATCGACTGCGCCTCGTCGGTGCCGCCCCACATCCAGCCGCCAATGGCCCAGGTGCCAAGGCCGATTGCGGAGGCGGATATTCCCGACGCGCCAATGGTGCGCGTCAACATTTCAGGCGACATTGCGTATGCTCCCCGCATTGCTCAGGACTGCATTGGCCGTCTCTTCGTCGACGACCAGTGATTTGAGATAGTTGCCGCGAAGCGCTGCGCGGATCGGCCAGACCTTTTCGGCGCCGCTAGCGACGCCCATCACCGACCGGCAACGACCGAGCTCCGAAGGCGCCAGCGCCACCAGGCGGTCGTTGGGCGGATAGTCGGCCAGCGTGCCGTCGTCGCGGATCAGATGCGCAAGGAACTCGCCGACTGCGCCGCTGGCGGCGAGTTTTTCGCGGTCGGGATCGAGGCCCGGGTGGAGGTCGTAATAGCTCGACCCCGGCGTCTGGATCGAGCCGACGCCGACCAGCGCGATCGCCGCCTTGCGCGCCAGATCGAAGATTTCGCGCACCGAGGCCATGTCC
Source organism: Mesorhizobium sp. LNJC394B00 (assembly GCF_000502555.1). Taxonomy (NCBI): domain Bacteria; kingdom Pseudomonadati; phylum Pseudomonadota; class Alphaproteobacteria; order Hyphomicrobiales; family Phyllobacteriaceae; genus Mesorhizobium; species Mesorhizobium sp. LNJC394B00. The sequence goes on along the minus strand of NZ_AYWH01000006.1, from coordinate 186,631 downwards.
AGCAGGAGATCGCGCTGCTCGCGGCTTTCGGCAAAGAGCGGCGCATGCAAGAGCATGCTGGTGCCGCCGAGGCGTTCGGCCAGCCGCGTCGCCAGATGGTTGACGTCGGTATAGTGCTTGCCCTGGACGCCGCCGGTCAGCGGCACGACGGTGACGTCGAAGGCGCGCTCGGGCTGCAGGTTTTCGACCAGCGCGCTGATCGCCTTGCCGCCGGTAATGGCGATGACGTCGCCGTCGCGCAAAGTCTCGAGCAACTGGTTGGCCGCCGCGCGCCCCACCTGCTGCAGCGTGCTGTCGGGACTGCCGGCCACGGTCGGCGTCACGATCGCGGCTGCCAGTTGCGCGACCTCGATCAGCTGCTTTTCGATGTCGACGAGGCGCTGGAACGGGCTCTCGACCGCGATCCTCAGCATGCCGAGCTTGCGCCCTTGCGCGATCAGCCGATTGACTTTCGACGCCGAAAGGTTGAGCGCCGCCGCAATGTCGTTCTGCTTCATGCCGTCGACGAAGTGCAGCACCAGAACGGTGTGGATCTGCCGGATCGCCTCGAAATCTTCCCTGCCGTCCGCCATCTCAGCCCCGCGGCTTGTTGAAGTAGTAATCGGCGGTGACCGCCGTCAGCAGAATGGACCCGCGGATGATGTCCTGCCAATAGACGGACACGTCGAGCAGAGCGAGCGAGCTTGAAACGACGGAGAGCAGGATGGTGCCGAGGATGGCGCCGAGAATGGTGCCGGAGCCGCCGGTCAGGCTGGCGCCGCCGATCACCGCGGCGGCGATGACGTTTAGTTCCATGCCGGAGCCGAAGGTCGGCTGGGCCGAGCCGAAACGGGCCATGTAGATCACGCCGGCAAAGCCGCACAGGGTCGAGCAGAGCGTCGTCGTCAGGAACACGACCTTCTTGGTACGGATGCCGGAATAGGCGGCCGCCTTCTCATTGCTGCCGGTGTAGAAGACTTTGCGGAACATCGTCGTGCGGCGCAGCATGAAGTCGGACAGGATGACGAAGACGATGAAGATGATGATGACGACCGGAATGCCGCCAATGGCGCCCTGGCCGATGAATTTGAACTCGGGCGGCAGTGTGTAGAGCCCGAGCGGCCGGCCGCCGGTGCCAAGCAAGCAGAGCCCGCGCGCGATCACCATTACCGCCAGCGAGACGATGAAGTGGTGCAGTCCCACTCGGGTGACGAAGAAGCCCATGAAGGCGCCGATGCCTGCACAGGCCGCTATTGCAATCAATGATGCCAGCCAGGGGTCGACGCCGCCGAGGAAGAGCAGGCCGGCAATGACCATGGCGAGTGCGGTGACCGAGCCGACCGAGAGGTCGATGCCGCCGGAGATCAGCAGGATCGTCATGCCGACCACGACAATGCCTTCGACCGCGAAGGCCATCGCCATCGCCCGCATATTGTCCCAGGTCAGGAAATAGGGCGATGCGAACGACATAATGATAAACAGCACGGCGATGATGAGGATCAGGCCGGTCTCGCGCATCCTGATCAGGCCGCCGAGCCTTTCACCGAACCCGATGCGGGCCGGCGGCGTCACGCTGTCCATGCTTTCCCCCACGATGCTCATGCGGCGCTCCGTTGCCGGCCGTCATCGGCAAGCGATGCCAGGACCATGATGTTTTCTTCGGTCATTTCCGCGCCGGTGACCTCGCCGGTGATGCGTCCCTCGCGTATGATCAGCACCCGGTCGCAGACACCGATCAGTTCCGGCAGTTCCGACGAGATGACCACGATGCCGACGCCGTCGCGCGCCAGCTTGCGCAGGATCCGGTGGATTTCGGCCTTGGCGCCGACATCGACGCCGCGCGTCGGCTCGTCGAGGAAGATCACTTTCGGGTCGACCGACAGCATCTTGGCGATCGCCACCTTCTGCTGGTTGCCACCCGAGAGCGTCGAAACCGGCTGGCCGACATGGCCGCATTTCAGCGACAGCTGCCTGCCGATGGTTTCCGCCCGCTGCTTCTCGCGGCGGTCGTTGATGAGGCCGAAGCGCGTCGAGATCCGATCCACCGCCAGCGCCGAGATGTTGGCGGCGATCGACATGTCGAGGAACAGCCCGTCACCCTTGCGGTCCTCGGAGAGGTAGACGATGCCGGCGGCGATGCTGTCGCCATAATGGGTCAGCGACAGCGGCTTGCCATGCAGGCTGACATTGCCGGTCACCTGACCCTCCAGCCGGCAGATACCCCGAACGATCTCGCTGCGACCGGCGCCGATCAGGCCGCCAATGCCGAGGATTTCGCCCTTGCGCAACTGGAAGCTGATGTCGCGGAAGGTGGTTGCTTCCGAGAGCTTGTTAACCTCGAGCAGGATCTCCTCAGACCGCTCGTCGTCGCGCAGCTTCTCGGGATAGAGGCTGTCGATGACGCGGCCGACCATGGACGCCACCACCTGTTCGGGCGTCGTCGCCGATATGTCGAGCGTGGTGATGTACCGGCCGTCGCGCAGCACCGTGACGCGATCGCAGTATTCGAAGATTTCGGCCATGCGGTGCGAGATGTAGATGACGCCGATGCCTTCGCCGGCAAGCTGGTGGATGATCTCGAACAGTTTCTTGGCCTCGCGCTCGGTCAGCGCTGCCGTCGGCTCGTCGAAGATGAGGATGCGGCAATCGAGCGTCAGCGCCTTGGCGATTTCGACCAGCTGCTGCTGGGAGATCGACAGGCTCCGCGCCATCGCGGTCGGATCGAGGTTGCCAAGTCGCGCCAGGATGGCTGTCGCGCGTTTCTCGAGGTCACGGTAATTCATCAGCAAAGCCTTGCTGGCGTTGGTGATCGACATGAAGATGTTTTCCGCCACCGAGACATCGGGGCAGAGCGCGATCTCCTGATGCACGAAGCCGATGCCGAGCTTTTGCGCCGCCAGCGGCGAGGGGACCGAAACGGAGCGGCCGTCGATCTGGATGTCGCCGCTGTCGGGCGGCAGTATGCCGTCGATCACCTTCATCAACGTCGACTTGCCGGCGCCGTTCTCGCCGGCAATGGCGTGAATTTCGCCGGCGCGCAGCTCGAACCCGACATCGCGCAACGCACGGACAGGGCCGAACGATTTGCTGAGGCCGGATATTTTGAGGAGGGCCGGGATTTCCACTTGTGTGCTCACCTGCTCAGGGAGGGATAAGGCAACCGCGCCGGATGGCGCGATTGCCTGATGGACGCGATTAGCTGGGATCGCGGCCCTGCATGTACTTGTTCAGGTCGAACGAGTCGGCATTCTCCTTGGTGATGACGGCAAAGCCGTTATCGGCGAAGGGGATGCTCATCGGGTTGTGGCCCGACGTCTTGTAGTCGTTGAACGGGTCGATCAGCTCCGGATGCGCCGCCATGAAGGTGGCGACGAAGCCGAGATAACCCTGCATGCCCTGGTTCGGGCTCAGCGCCATGTGGATGTTGCCGGCCTTGATCTGCTCCAGCGTCGCCGGGGTGATGTCGGCGTGCATGATCAGCACCTTGGCCTTGGCTTCGAGAACGGCCGCGACCGCGCCTTCGGCCGAACCGGCTTCCGGAATCCAAAGCGCCTTGAGGTTCGGGTTGGCTTGCAGCATCGAGGCCACCGCCTTGTTGGCGACATTGGCGTCCTGATTGGAGGCCTGGCGTCCGACCAGCTTCATCTTCGGATAGTTCTTGGCGAGATAGTCGATGAAGGCGGTGACGCGCAGATCGTGGTTGCTCTGGCCGGGGTTCTCAAGCACGCCATATTCGGCATCGTCGCCGACCTGCTTGACGATCTCCTCGGCGGCAAACTTGGCTTCCGCCAGATTGTCCGAGGTGATGTAGGAGACGCGCTTGGATTTTGGCGAGTCGGCGGCGAAGGTGACGACGGTGGTGCCGTTCTCGATGGCGCGGTTGATCGGCTCGATGAACGGATCGGCCTGCATCGGGTGAAGCAGCACGCCGGCCGGCTTCTTGATCAGATCCTGTTCGAAGGAAGCGATCTGCTTGGCGATGTCATAGTCCGGCGTGCCCGAAAACACTGTCTTGCAGCCCATCGCCGCAGCCGCCTGCTTGAAGCCCTGATAGACCGGCACCCAATAGGGATGCGCGGAGACCATGACGTTCATTACGTAGGTCTCATCCGGCTTGCACTGAAACTTGCTCTCTGCCGACGCTGGCATCGCCAGGGTCAACGTCATCACGGCGGCGCTCAGCGCGCCCACCAGCCCAATCCTGTTCATTCTCTCCTCCGGGTTCCCCGACGATGAAAGCCTCGTCGCATCAGCTTTGCAAGAAATTTCATAAGATGAAATCTCTGGCGGGGTTGAATACGGCGGGATTTGTGGCATGTCAATGATGGCGAACGAAATATCAGTATGTGAAATATCTTGCAGGTGGAGTGGGGTGGATGCGAAGTCGGCGTTATCGCCAAGCGGTTGCATCATTAGCGCCCGTGACGAGCGACCTGAACACAGGACGTCCGATCTCGGCGTCTGGATGATTAGGGGGCCAGCTCTGTTTTCTCATCAGATACAATTCTTGCGTGTTGAAGCAACGCCGGAGTTCTCCTATCGTCGCCGCAATTTTCGGGGGAATTCGACATGCCTTTCCTGATTGCTATTCTCGGCGTGCTGGGAGCCGGGGCGTTCTGGTGGTATCGCATGAAGGCTATGAACGAAGCCGCGCGCGAGGTCGCCGACGTCGTCGGCCGCGTCCAGGGCAACATAAGGCGCAAGAAGCTGCGCAAGCAGGCGGCGCTGTCGCCGCTGACGGCGATCGACGATCCGGTGGTGGCGGCAGCAACGCTGATCATGGCAATCGCGGCGGAGCATGGTCCGATCCTGCCGAAGCGCGAAACGGTTATCCGCGAGGTGATCTCGCAGATTGCGGACAACCAGAAGAAGACCGATGAAGCCGTCGTCTACGCCAAATGGGCCGCGGCGCAGATCGACGACACGACGATCGTCATCGACAAGCTGGCGCCCTTCCTGCGCGAGCGCCTCGATCCGCATGAGCGCGAAGACCTGCTGCAGATGCTGGATCGTGTTGCCAAGAGCGGCGAGCAGAGTTTCAAGGTCGCCGACCAACGCATGCTGCGACTGCGGCAGAAGCTGGGGTTTGAGGTCAACTGAGAAACAGCCCGGGCGCATGTCATTCTGGATAGCGAGCGTGGTAGGATCGGCTGCCGCTTACCTTATCGGCTCTACGCCTGCCGGCTACCTGGCGGGGAAACTGCTTAAGGGCATCGATATCCGGGAGCACGGCTCCAAGTCCACCGGTGCGACAAATGTATTGCGCACACTCGGGAAATGGCCAGCATTGGTGGTGCTTCTGGTGGACGTGCTGAAAGGGGCGGCAGCGGTCATCTTTGCCCGTTGGTTTTGTTTCTGGTCTTCCGCAACGCCGCCGTCGGCAATATCTGATATGCCCGTTTGGGCTCCTTGGGTTGTATGCCTGGCCGGACTCGCTGTTTTGCTTGGGCATAGCCGTTCGATCTGGCTGAATTTCACCGGCGGCAAATCGGCTGCGACGGGGTTGGGTGTTTTGTTGGCGATGTCCTGGCCTGTGGGTCTAGGCGCGGCGACGGCATTTGCCGTGGTGTTGGCAGTTTCCCGAATTGTGTCCCTGAGTTCGATGCTGGCGGCGCTCACCGCGATCGCCCTCGTCGGCGGCATGGAACAACCATTGCCCTACCGGTTGCTGGTCATCGCCGGCGGCATCTACGTGATCGTGCGCCACCGCGCCAACATTGCGCGGCTGATGTCAGGAGCCGAGCCGCGTCTATGACAAAGCGGCACTCATTCCCGGCCTAAATCGCCTCACCCTTGAGCAGCCGTGGTGTGCCGTTGGACAACCCCGACGCCTGGCGGATGAAGAACTCCTTCAGCCTGGGCATCCGTTCGACAAGGCCGAGGCCTATGTCGCGGAGCTGGCGCAGCGGGCCGATGTCGTTGGAAAACAGCCGGTTCAGCACATCTGTGGTGACGCCCATCTGCACCGTGTCGAAGCGGCGCCATTGCTGGTAGCGCTCGAGCACGTCGAGCGCGCCGATATCCTGTCCCAAGCGATCGGCCTCGACCACCACTTCAGCAAGGGCCGCCACATCCTTGAAGCCGAGATTGAGGCCCTGGCCGGCGATCGGGTGGATGCCGTGCGCGGCGTCGCCGGCAAGCGCGATGCGCGGGGCGACAAAGGCGCGCGCGATGGTCAGGCCGAGCGGCCAGGCGCGCGGCTTGTCGGTGACGCGGATTTCGCCGAGCTTCAGGCCGAAGCGCAATTCAAGCTCCTGCTCGAAGACGAGGTCGTCGCCCGAGACCAGCTTTTCGGCATCCTCGGAACGTTCGACCCAGACCAGCGACGAACGGTTGGTGCCGTCCTCGGTCGGCTTGAGCGGCAGCGTTGCAAACGGGCCGGCCGGCAGAAAATGCTCTTCGGCGCGGCCATTGTGCGGGCGCTCATGCGCCACCGTGCAGACGATGCCGGACTGGCCATATTCCCATTTCACCGTCTTGATGCCGGCCATGTCGCGCAATTTGGAATTGACGCCGTCGGCGGCGACCAGCAGCCGCGCCTCAATCGCCGCGCCGTCGGCCAGATGCACGGTGATGCCGGCGCCATTGCCGTCGAACGATGCGACCGCGACACCTTCGATGATGTCGATGCCGAGCTTTTGCGCGCGGCGGCGCAAGGCGCTGTTCAGGTCCTTGTTGGCGACCATGTGGGCGAACGGTTCGCCCGGCGCGACCTCGCCATCGAAGGTGAGAAACACCGGACGCACCGGATCGGCGGTGCGCGAATCGGTGACGATCATCTCGGTGATCGCCTGCGATTGCCCGACGATTTCCTGCCAGACGCCGAGCTGGTCGAGCATGCGGCAGGCGGCGGCGGCGATCGCCGAGGCGCGGCGGTCCTTCTGCCAGACGCCGGCGGGGGCAGCATCAACGACCGCCACGGCGAGGCCCGGCCGCGCCTGTTTCAGCGACACGGCGGCGGCGAGGCCGACATAGCCGGCGCCAGCGACCAGCACGTCGAGCGGGGTTTTTGCGTCCGGGTTGCGGTTCGCCATGTCAATTCCTTTCGAAGTCTCGACCATCCCCGCCCACTGGGGCATTCCGGCCTTGACTGCCCGCCATTCCTGTCGGAAACCGCCATAGCATCTTACGGCGAGGTCACGAAGCATGACGGCGGCCATGGACGAGCTTCTCAGCATTCTCGACCTCGAGCAGCTGGAACACAATCTGTACCGTGGTCGCAGCCCCAAGCTCGACTGGCAGCGCGTTTTCGGCGGCCAGACCATCGCCCAGGCGCTGGTCGCCGCGCAGCGCACCGTCGAGCCCGAGCGCCACGTGCATTCGCTGCACGGCTATTTCATGCGGCCCGGCGACACCAAGGTGCCGATCGTCTACGAGGTCGACCGCATCCGCGATGGCGGCTCCTTCACCACGCGGCGCGTGGTGGCGATCCAGCACGGCCAGGCGATCTTTTCGCTGGAAGCCTCGTTCCAGCAGGACGAGGTTGGCCTTGAGCATCAGCTGCCGATGCCGCGCGACGTGCCGCCGCCCGACAGCCTGTTGTCGCAGCGCGAATTGCTGGGCAAGTTCGGCGAGGCGGTGCCGGACGGCATCAAGCGCTACTGGGAGCGTGACCGGCCGATCGAGATGAAGCCGGTGATGCTGAAGCATTACACCAGCCGCGAAAAGCTGGAGCCGCAGCAGAACATCTGGATCCGCACCACCGGCCCGGTGCCGGCCGACCGCGGCATCCAGGCGGCGGTGCTTGCTTACCTCTCCGACATGACGCTGCTCGACACCTCGACCTTTGCGCACGGCCGCGCCATTTTCGACCGCGACATCCAGGCGGCGAGCCTCGACCATGCGATGTGGTTCCATCGCAGCCATCCGCTCGATGACTGGATCCTGTACACGCAGGACAGCCCGTCGACGCAGGGGTCGCGCGGCTTCACCCGCGGCTCGCTGTTTGCCCGCGACGGCACCCTGATCGCCTCGGTTGCCCAGGAAGGCCTGATCCGGCTGAAGCGGCCGCCTGCGGAATAGGCATTTTCGAAAAATTGCCTACTTTTTAATCAGTGACTGTCCGTTGACAGTGCGCACCGTGGCGCCGGGACTCGAGCGATCCGTTTATTTACAATGAGTTAACACCCTGCTTCCGCAACTGGCACGGAGCTTGAATCCTGTTGGGCACTCTCCGGGCTTTTTGGGATCGGTGAAGGTGTGCAAACGCGGGGGACCGCAACAGCAAAGGGTGAAACCTTATGAAAATCGTGATGGCAATCATCAAGCCGTTCAAGCTCGACGAGGTGCGCGAAGCGCTCACCGCCGTCGGCATCCAGGGCCTGACCGTCACCGAAGTCAAAGGCTACGGGCGTCAGAAGGGACACACGGAAATCTATCGCGGGGCGGAATACGCGGTCAGTTTCCTGCCGAAAATCAAGATCGAAGTCGCGGTTAGCACAGACCTGGTCGACAAGGCCGTCGAAGCCATCACGGCGGCGGCCAAGACCGGCCAGATCGGCGACGGCAAGATCTTCGTCTTCGGCATCGATCAGGCGGTGCGCATCCGTACCGGCGAAACAGACACCGACGCACTTTGAGCGGCGAACACGTATTCCAATGGAGAGTTCAATGAATATACCTTCCACCTTGAAGTCAGTGGCGCGCTCCGCGCTGCTGGGCTCCTTAGCGCTCGGAGCATTGGGCACGGTTGCTGCCTTCGCGCAGGAGGCGGCTCCCGCCGTCGCGGCGGCAGCGCCAGCAGCGCCGGCTTTTACCGTCGACAAGGGCGACACCACGTGGATGATGATTTCCACCGTGCTGGTGCTGTTGATGACCATTCCCGGCCTTGCGCTTTTCTACGGCGGCCTGGTTCGTACCAAGAACATGCTGTCGGTGCTGATGCAGGTCTTCACCATCACCAGCGTGGTCATGATCATCTGGGTCTTCTACGGCTACAGCCTCGCCTTCACCCCGGGCAACGCCTTCGTCGGCGGCCTTTCGAAGATGTTTCTCTCCGGCGTCAACGTATCAACGCTTTCGGAAACCTTCAGCAAGGGCGTCGCCATTCCTGAACTGGTGTTCGTCGTCTTCCAGATGACCTTCGCCTGCATCACGCCCGCCCTGATCGTCGGCGCATTCGCCGAACGCGTCAAATTCTCCGCCTTGATCCTTTTCGTTATCCTATGGGTGACGTTAATCTACTTCCCGATCGCGCACATGGTCTGGTTCTGGGGCGGCCCGAGCGCCTATGCCGACCCGTCCGGCCTGATCTTCAGCTTCGGCGCCATCGACTTCGCCGGCGGCACGGTCGTTCACATCAATGCGGGCATTGCCGGTCTCGTCGGCGCGCTGATGATCGGCAAGCGCATCGGCTACAAGAAGGACATCATGGCGCCGCACTCGATGACGCTGACCATGGTCGGCGCTTCATTGCTGTGGGTCGGCTGGTTCGGCTTCAACGCCGGTTCGAACCTCGAAGCGAACGCCTATGCGGTGCTGGCGATGATCAACACCTTCGTCGCCACGGCGGCGGCGGCAGTGGCCTGGATCGTGCTTGAATCGCTGCTGCGCGGCAAAGCCTCCATGCTCGGCGCTGTTTCGGGCGCGGTCACCGGCCTCGTCGCGATTACGCCGGCTGCAGGTTTTGCCGGCCCGATGGGCGCTATCGTGCTTGGCATCGTTGCCACCTTCGTCTGCTACTTCTTCGTCTCGGTGGTGAAGAACACGTTCGACTATGATGACAGCCTCGATGTCTTCGGCGTCCACTGCGTCGGTGGCATCATCGGTGCGCTAGGCACTGGCATTCTGGTCAATCCCGCCCTCGGCGGCGCCGGCATCGTCGACTATTCGACGGCCGACTTCGCCGCCGGCTATGCCGGCACGGCCACGCAGCTCCTGGCGCAGGGCAAAGGCGTCCTGGTAACCCTGCTGTGGTCGGGCATCGGCAGCGCAATCCTCTACAAGGTCGTCGACTTGATCATCGGTCTGCGTCCGACAGCCGACGCCGAGCGCGAAGGCCTCGACCTGACTTCGCATGGCGAAGCGGCCTACCACTCGTAAGCCTTGCGGGGCGGCTCGGCCGCCCCGCATTCTCCCATCCCGTCGTGACGCTCCCGAAAGGAGTTCACGCTTTGAGGCCCGGGTCATTCCGGGCCTCTCTTTTTGGCAACCGTGCTGGCAGGCCTCGGTCCCTGCGCAATCACGTTCTAGTGATGGCCGCCGGCGGGGAGACGTCGACCGGATTGGTTCTGAACTGTTGAGACTGCCTACAGTGGAGTGAGCAAGATCCGTGGCTCTGGGTGCGTATAGTTAATGCGGCCTTAACCTTCCCCCCGATAGTCTGACATCCGAATCTGCCGGAGTGCGTCATGCGCCCGGCCAGTCCATGACAGACGGGGAACGAAGCATGCGTTCAGGGGCTTCAGCACCGCTCGCGCTGACCGATACGGGGCACGGCATCCAGGCATTCGCGCGGCGCCAGGTCGGGCGGCTGGTCGGCGCCGGCCTGTTTGCGCTGGTCGCCTTTGGCGTCGCGGCGCTGGCGACCTGGAACGTCGCCGATCCCAGCTTCTCGCACGCCACCGCCAACATCGTCACCAACGCCATGGGTTATGCGGGCGCGGTATTCTCCGACCTCGCCATGCAGTTCTTCGGCCTTGCCGCGGTCGCCGCCCTGGTGCCGGCGGTGATCTGGGGCTTTCTCCTGTTTTCGGCGCGCGGCGTCGACAGGCTGCCGAAGCGCGGCCTTGCGTGGTTCGGCTTCGCGCTGCTCGCGGCGGCGATGGCCGGCTGCGTGGTGCCGCCCAAGACGTGGCCGTTGCCGACCGGCCTCGGCGGTGTGTTCGGCGACATGGTGCTCAATATTCCGGGCGTGGTCATTGGCGGCTACCCGACCGGCATCGTTGCCAGCATCATTGCCATGGTGCTCATTGCGCCGGCGCTGTGGCTGTTTGCCTATGGCTCGGCGCTGATTGCGCGCAAGAACGGCTTTGCCGTCATGGAGCGCACCGCGGAGCCCGATCCCCGAGAGGACGATCTGCTCTTCGACGAAGACGAGGACGAGGGCGACGAGGGGATACTGGCGCTCGGCGCCGTTACCCACTGGTGGCTGTCTTTCCGCGCCTGGATGCATCGCCGGGCTGTGCGCCGCCAGCAGGAGCGCGACGAGTTCGAGCCGGAGATGGAGCAGCGCTCCACCGCATGGCGCCGCGCCGCCGAACGGGTCGAATCGGCGGAATTCGCCGAAGCGCGGATGAGCCCGGATGGCCGCGCCCGCGTCGAGCCGGAATTCTTCGCCGCCATGGTCAATGACCGCAGCGTTTCCGTCGATCCGGACGATGACGACGTCCTCGATGCCGGTTTCGACAATGGCGACGAGGAGGTCGAACTCGACGACGAGCCGGTCCAGCGCCGTGCCGCGCCGAACGCCAAGGTGCAAAACTTCCGGTCAGATGCGGCGACCCGCGTCGCCGCACCTGCGCCGCGTCCCGCTCCCGGCGCGCGCGTCCAGCGCGAGGCGCAGACCTCGCTGATCGGCTCGGAAACATTCGAAATGCCGTCGCTGCATTTCCTGTCGGAGCCGAAGAACGTGGTGCGCGACGCCAGCCTGTCCAAGGACGCGCTGGAGCAGAATGCGCGCCTGCTCGAAGGCGTTCTGGAGGATTTCGGCGTCAAGGGCGAGATTATCGCGGTACGGCCCGGCCCGGTGGTCACGCTCTATGAACTGGAACCGGCGCCCGGCATCAAATCGTCGCGCGTCATCGGCCTGTCCGACGACATCGCCCGCTCGATGAGCGCCATTGCCTGCCGCGTCGCCGTGGTGCCCGGCCGCAACGCCATCGGCATCGAATTGCCGAATGCCAAGCGCGAGACCGTCTATCTCCGGGAGATCCTGGCCAGCCGCGATTTCGAGACGACCAAGTCCAAGCTGGCGCTGGCGCTGGGCAAGACCATCAATGGCGAGGCGGTGATCGTCGACATCGCCAAGATGCCGCATGTGCTGGTCGCCGGCACCACCGGCTCCGGCAAGTCCGTCGCCATCAACACCATGATCCTGTCGCTGCTCTACAAGCTGACGCCGCAGGACTGCCGGCTGATCATGATCGACCCGAAGATGCTGGAACTTTCGGTCTATGACGGCATCCCGCACCTTCTGACGCCGGTGGTCACCGACCCGAAGAAGGCGGTGGTGGCGTTGAAATGGACCGTGCGCGAGATGGAGGACCGCTACCGCAAGATGTCCAAGGTCGGCGTGCGCAACATCGACGGCTTCAACGCGCGCGTGCAGTTGGCTGAAAAGAAGGGCGAAAAAATCTCGCGCACCGTGCAGACCGGCTTCGACCGCCAGACCGGCGAGGCGATCTACGAGACCGAGAACCTCGATCTCGAGCCAATGCCCTACATAGTGGTCATCATCGACGAGATGGCCGATTTGATGATGGTCGCCGGCAAGGACATCGAAGGCGCGGTGCAGCGCCTGGCACAAATGGCGCGCGCGGCCGGCATCCATGTCATCATGGCGACGCAGCGTCCGTCGGTCGACGTCATCACCGGCACCATCAAGGCCAATTTCCCGACCCGTATCTCCTTCCAGGTGACGTCGAAGATCGACAGCCGCACCATTCTGGGCGAGCAGGGCGCCGAGCAGCTGCTCGGCATGGGCGACATGCTGTACATGGCCGGAGGCGGCCGCATCCAGCGCGTGCACGGCCCGTTCGTCGCCGACGACGAGGTCGAGAAGATCGTCGCCCATCTGAAGCTGCAGGGCGTGCCCGAATATCTCGACGCCATCACCGAGGATGACGGCGAGGACGATGACGAGCCGTCGGGCAAGGGCGGCGCTGGCGGTGGCGGCAACAGCAATTTCGAGGATTCCGACGATCCCTACGACCAGGCGGTCTCGGTCGTGCTGCGCGACGGCAAGGCGTCGACCAGCTATATCCAGCGCCGGCTCGGCATCGGCTACAACCGCGCCGCCTCGATCATCGAGAAGATGGAGAAGGAAGGCATTGTCGGCCCGGCCAACCATGCCGGCAAACGCGAAATCCTGGTGCCGACCGAGGACGACAAGTTCTGATCAGCCGATACGGCCCGGCGGCAACCTTGAACCTTTTGGCGCGTTACAGCGACTGAGCGCTGTCCGGCCCGCCAAACTTAAGTCTAACTGGGGGTCCACGGACTGCAACGAGACACACACCACACGAGAGTGACCGGCATGAAAAACGATCTTTCCGCGATCAGCGATTTCGCTCCAAACCGTCGCCAGTTGCTCGGCCTTGGCCTGATGCTTGCCGGCGCCGCGGCCATCAACGTCGTGCCGGGGTTCCAGCTCCTGGCCTCGGCGCAGGCGGCGGTGCCGCCGACGGCGCAAAAGATCGCCGACCATTTCTCCTCGGTCAAATCGATGAGCGGCGAGTTCGTCCAGTTCGGCCCCAACAACCAGCAGACCGGCGGCAAGTTCTTCCTTGAGCGGCCAGGCAAGATTCGCTTCAACTATGACGGCAAGTCGAATTTCCGGGTGATTTCCGACGGCAAGTCGGTGGTCATCCTCAACAAGCGGCTGAAAACGTCCGATCTCTATCCGTTGTCGAAGACGCCGCTGAAGCTGTTGCTCGACACCAAGATCGACCTCTCGGGGGGCCGCGTGAAATCGATCAAGGAAGAGAGCGACCTCACCACCATCCAGCTTGCCGACAAGTCGGTGTTCGGCAATTCGAAGATCACTATGATGTTCGATCCGAAATCCTATGATCTGCGCCAGTGGACCATCACCGACGCGCAGGGCAAGGACACCACGGTGATGATCTACAACACCAAGGAAGGCGTCAGCTTCCCTGCGGACACCTTTGCCATCGACTATGCGGCGAACCGCGAGCTGAACACCAACCAGCGCTAGATGCGGTGAGGCCGGCCTGCCAATGGCGATCTCCTGCGCTTCCGGTGCTCACGTGGTTTAAGTACGCTCCGCTCCGGTTCTCGGAGACCGCCATTCGACTCGGCCTGACCTGAATCAGAGCCGCCGCCCGCAAAGGCTGGCTTGTGTTTGTGGCGCTAGGCTGGCAGTAGATCGGCGACCTTGTTCGGACCGCCGCATGCCCTTCTCCATCGCCACCTGGAACATCAACTCCGTGCGCCTGCGCATGCCGATCGTCGAGCGGCTGCTGACGGAGCAGGCGCCCGATGTGCTTTGCCTGCAGGAGACGAAGGTTCCCGACGAGCTGTTTCCGGAAAAGGCGTTCCGCAAGGCCGGCTACGAGCACATCGCATTCCATGGCCAGAAGGGCTATCACGGCGTTGCGACGGTGGCGCGGCGGCCGATCGAGATTGTCGAGAAACGGCGCTTCTGCGAGATCGATGACAGCCGGCATCTGTCGGTCAAGGTGCAGGCCGGCGGCAAGGCAATCCTGGTCCACAATTTCTACGTGCCGGCCGGCGGCGACGAGCCCGATCCGGAGATCAACCGCAAGTTCCGCCACAAGCTCGATTTCGTTGCCGAGATGAACGCCATCCGCGCCGCGCATGACGAGGTGTCGGCCTCGATCCTGGTCGGCGACCTCAACATCGCTCCGCAGGAGCACGATGTCTGGTCGCACAAGCAATTGCTCAACGTCGTCAGCCACACGCCGGTCGAGACGCAAAATTTCGACGCGATGCGGATCGCCGGCGACTGGGTCGACCTGATGCGGCTCGACGTGCCGCCAGAGCAGAAGCTCTACACCTGGTGGAGCTATCGCGCGCGGGACTGGGAAGCCTCGAACCGCGGCCGCCGGCTCGACCATGTCTGGTCGTCACCGAACCTGGTGCCGAGCTTTGCCGGCTATGAGATCCTGCGAGAGGCGCGTGGCTGGGAGCGGCCCTCGGACCATGTGCCGGTGATTGCGCGGTTCGACCTGGATTAGGCGGGCCGATATTCAGGTGAGGCCGGCCTGCAAATGGCCGATACCTGCGCTTCCGGTGCTCGCGTACTTTGAGTACGCTCCGCTCCGGTTCTCGGTATCAGCCATTTTCGACTCGGCCTGACCTGAATCTCGACACACCCAAGCGTGAGCGCGGTCGCGGGGACCTACCCGCCAAACCTTGGGGCCAGCTTCTCGATGCGGGCGATCATGGCCTGGAAATCATCGAGGATGCGCTGGTGCAGTTTCACCGCCACCTCGGGATATTCCTCCAGGATGCGGCGAAACATCTTGCGGCTCAACCTTATCACTTCCGAATCGGTCTCGGCCGAGGCGCTGGTCAGCCGTCTTGAGTCGGCGATCAGCGCCAGTTCGCTGAGGATCGTGCCGGGGCCGGCGGTGCCGATCGGGATGCGGTCGCCATCATGCTCCCGGTAGAGCACGATGCGGCCACTGACCACGATATAGGCCGAGTCGGCTTCGTCATCCTCGCGGTACAGCTTGCGGTCGGCCTGCAGATGGGTGGCTTCGGCGCCGAAGGCGAGCAGGCGCAGCTGTTCCTGCGTGAAACCCTCAAAGAGCTTCACGGCGGACAGGATGCGGATGTCGTCATCCAGCGCCATCTCTAGCTGCGTCCCCGAACGGTCAGTCCAATCCCTCCCTTAGAGCGCCGCGCGTCCAATTGAACGCGCAAAGGACGCTCTAACACTTCAATCTGCGCAGCGGGCCGATCCAGGCTCCCCCAGCCGGATCCTCCCCGAAACAGTCCCGCCCCGACCGCCTATTGAACAATGAAAAGTTTAAGGAACCAGCTTGTAGCCGCCGCTTTCTGTCACAAGAATTTCAGCATTGGAAGGATCGCGCTCGATCTTCTGGCGCAGCCGGTAGACGTGAGTTTCGAGCGTGTGCGTGGTGACGCCGG
The DNA here is from genome assembly GCF_000502555.1 of Mesorhizobium sp. LNJC394B00. Taxonomy (NCBI): domain Bacteria; kingdom Pseudomonadati; phylum Pseudomonadota; class Alphaproteobacteria; order Hyphomicrobiales; family Phyllobacteriaceae; genus Mesorhizobium; species Mesorhizobium sp. LNJC394B00. The sequence continues at coordinate 170,854 of NZ_AYWH01000006.1, read as the reverse complement.
AATTGTAGCCCCACACTTCCTCAAGCAGGACGTCGCGCGTGACCACCTTCTGGTCGGCTCGATAGAGATATTTGATGATCGAGGCTTCCTTCTCGGTCAGCCGCACCTTGCCGCCGCGCTGGTCGATCAGAAGCTTCTGGCTGGGCTTGAACGTGTAGGGCCCGACCGAAAAGGTGGCGTCCTCGCTCTGCTCGTGCTGGCGCAGTTGTGCGCGTATGCGGGCGAGCAGCACGGCGAAGCGGAACGGCTTGGTGACATAGTCGTTGGCGCCCGCCTCGAGGCCCAGAATCGTGTCGGAATCGGTATCGTGGCCGGTCAGCATGATGATCGGCGCCTTGTAGCCGCCCTTGCGCAGGATCTTCACCGCCTCGCGGCCATCCATGTCGGGCAGCCCGACATCCATGATGAGTAGGTCGATGAGCCCGCCGCGCGCCGCGGCGACGCCTTTGGCGGCGGTCGCTTCCTGCAAGACGTCGAATTCTTCGTAAAGGGCCAGTTGCTCGACGAGGGTTCCGCGCAGGTCGTCATCGTCGTCAACGATCAGAATGGTACGTGATGTCATGGATCAATCCATTGTTTTGAAAAGAATTTTCAGTTGACCGCCCCCCATTTATGCGGAAGCTGACCGGCGCAACAGTCCGATCACAGTGATTTGTTCCGTGACACGATCATACAAGAAAAAACGCGATCGCAATGCAGCCGGCGCAATTTTGCCGAAAGGGCTGCGTGTGCTGGTGGTTCGGGCGAGGCCGGGCAACCCCAGCCAGGGGATATTGCAGGCCGGCAGCAAGGTGTTTGCCTGCGCGCTCGGACGCGGCGGCATCTCAGCCAACAAGCGCGAAGGCGACGGTGCGACGCCGCTTGGCGAGATGCGGATTTTGTCAGGATATTTTCGGGGCGATCATTTCGCGGCCGGCCGCAAAACCCGGCTGGCGATGGCGCCGATCGGCGCCGATCTCGGCTGGTGCGAGGTGCCGGACGACCGCAACTACAACCGGCCGGTGAAAATCCCCTATGGCGCCAGCCATGAGCGAATGCGGCGCGACGACCGCCTCTATGACGCCTGCCTGGTGCTCGACTGGAACATGGCGCCGCGCCGGCGCGGCCGTGGCAGCGCCATCTTCTTCCATCTGGCGCGCCCAGGCTTCACACCGACGCAAGGCTGCGTGGCGGTGACAGCGCGGACAATGGCGCGGCTGTTGCCGCTGGTGTCGGACCGGACGGTGGTGAGGGTGGTGAGGTAGGGAGTAGGGAGTAGGGAGTAGGGAGTAGGGAGTAGGGAGTAGGGAGTAGGGAGTAGGGAGTAGGGAGTAGGGAGTAGGGAGTAGGATGGTCTCGGCGTCGTTTCAATCCTTCACTACTCACTACTCACTACTCACCATTGCCTAACGCCTTCTCGGCTTCTGCCACCCAGTGTCCAGCAATCCAAGCCGGCCGAGTTCCCGGTCCACGGCCCGCGTCACGTCCTTGCGCTGCGCGCCGACGTCGCGCAACTGGCGATCCGACAGATCCTCCACGTCCTGGCGCGGCAGGTTGATGGCGACTTTCGCCTGGCGAAGCCAGTCCGTTACGGCATGCAACCAGTTCGAGCGAGCTGCTGGCGAGTTCAAAACGAAGATGGACATGATGCGCTCCCGTGTTCCGCCGGATATCAAATCCGGCTTGATGGTGTTTCGATGGATGCATCATGCCGCATTGAAATCCATGAGAGAAACGAGTAGTTCTTTTCAGATCGTCAAGTTTTATTTGAGGATACGTTGATGTCCCGTCTGTTGCCCGGAACGCGCGCGCTGAGGACTCTGGAAGCCGCCGCCCGCCACCTCAATTTCACCCGCGCTGCCGACGAGCTCGGGCTGACGCCGGCGGCGGTCAGCCACCAGATCAAGGAAATCGAGGATCAGCTCGGGCTGGTGCTGTTCACGCGAACCAGTCGTACCATCCGGTTGACCGAGGCAGGTACGGTGCTGTTCGAGGCCTCGATCGATGCGCTCGACCTGCTCAACCGGGCGGTGTCGCGGGCGCGCAAGCTGACGCGCGGCACGGCATTGCTGAAGGTAACGCTCGACGCGCAGTTCGCGTCAAAATGGCTGATGCGGCGCGTCGACGATTTTCGCAAACTTCAGCCCAGTATCGAGCTGAGGTTCGACATCGGCTACGAAGTGCGCGATTTCGAACTCGACGACGTCGATGTCGGCATCCGGTTCGGGGTCGGCAAGTATCCGGGGCTTCGCGCCCATCGCCTGTTCGACAACATCCTCATTCCGGTGTGCAGCCCGAGCCTGCTGACCTCCGGCCCGTCGCTGCGCGAACCGCGCGACCTCTTCAACCACACGCTTGCCCATATCGAATGGTCGCGCCAAGGCGTGACATGGCCGAACTGGCGCATGTGGATGGCGGCGGCCGGCATCAACGATTTCGACGACAGCCGGACTATCGTGTTTGGAACCTCTACCGATGCCGTGCAGGCGGCGCTCGACGGCAATGCCGTGGCGCTCGCCGAGTTCGCCATGGTGGCAAACGACCTTTCCCAGGGAAGGCTGGTGCAGCCCTTTGAACTCGGTCTGCGCGTGGGGCCGGAGTTCGGCTACTTCCTGGTCTATCCCGAGAGCACTGCCAACGATCCGCGCATCATCGCTTTCCGCGAATGGATCCTCGACGAAGTCGCCAGGACGCAGACCTGACGACTTCTGCAGGCCTCAGCCGGCGACCGGCGTCCCGAACCAGCCGATCACCGCGCCGATGATCAACAGCACGCCGAGCCAGTGGCCGCCGTCGATCAGGGTCAGGTCCCAGCCGAAATTCTCATAGCTATGGTTGGCCGTCAGCGTCGTGGCGACGAAACCCAGCCAGAGGACGAAGCCGAAGACCAGCCCTGCGACAAGGACCGGCTCGCCGCCCGTCATCGCGCCGACGACCAAGGCCAAGACCAGCGCCATGATCAGCTCGGCGATGAAGGAGATGATGAAGGGCAATATTGATTTCTTTGACGTTGACGGATCGATCCTGGCCGCCCTCATCCAAGGCTTGCTGAGGACCGTGTACCAGACCGCGCCAAACAGCCACGCCGCGACGGCCGCGACAACCACCGCCAGCCAGTTCACCACTGAAAAATCCATAAAGTCCTCCCCTCAAGCATGCAGCCCAAAGCCTGACGGTTCTGGGATAACGACATGCGTATTCTTCAAATCAATGCGCGATGGAACGCCTGTTCGGCAATGCCGTCAAGCGAAGCGCCACACCGTGGTGCGCTTGACAAGGGCGTCCTCCAGCGCCCGCGTCACCGCCACTTCGTAGACGGCGAGCGGCTCCAGTCCCGCCTTCGGCATGTAGGAGCGGCCCGGATCGCCGACGAGGATGTCAGCGCCGCGCGCCTTCAGTGTCGAAAACCACGGCATCAGCGTGTCGGCGAAGGATTTGTCGTAGAAGACGTCGCCCGCCAGTACCACGTCCCAGCCGGCGTCGGTGCCGATGCAGTCCGTGCCGCAAAAGTCGATGGCAACGCCATTGGCCTCTGCGTTGAGGCGGATCGCCGTTTCGCAGAACGGGTCGATGTCGGCGGCGATCACGTGCGCCGCACCCGCCTTGGCGGCGGCGATGGCGACAAGGCCGGAGCCGGAGGCGAAGTCGAGCACGCGTTTGCCCCGCACATCCGACGGATTGTCCAGCACGTAGCGGGCAAGGCCCTGACCGCCGGCCCAGGCAAAGGCCCAGAACGGTGGCGGCAGGCCGATTTCGATCAGCTCGTTCTCCGTGCGCTGCCAGAGGTCATGCGCTTCGTCGGCCAGATTGAGGACAATCTCCGGCACATGCGGCGGCGACATAAGCGCCGTGTTGTCGAGAATGAACTTTTTCGCGCTGTTCGGCGTAAGGACCGTCACGGAGCCGGCGTCAGGCCGCCCATGCGGCAGACTTCCTTCCATTCGGCCGGCGTCACCGGCTGTACGGAAAGCCGTCCAAGCCGCACCAGCGCCATCTCGGCAAGCTTCGGATTGGCCTTGACCTGCTCCAGCGTCGGCGGGTTCGGCACGTCCTTGAAGGCGCGGATGTCGACGCATTCCCAGCGCGGATCGTCGGTGGTGCTGTCGGGATGGGCAAGCCCGCAGACTTCGGCAATGCCGACGACGTTCAGCCCTTCATTGGAGTGATAGAAGAAGCCGAGATCGCCGATCTGCATCGCCTTCATGTTGTTGCGCGCTGCATAGTTGCGCACGCCGTCCCACTGCGTGCCGGCCTTGCCCTTGGCCTTCAGCGCCTCGAAGGAGAAGACCGAAGGTTCGGATTTGAACAGCCAGTAGTTCATGTCTTTGCTCCAACTACTATTTTTGCGCAATTCCGGACGGAAAACCGTTACACACTTTTCCTGGGATCGCTCTAGGCGCCGCCGGAACTAACTAGCCGCCGGCTTGTTGAAGGTCCAGTTCCACTGGCGGATTTCGACACTTTCGAACAGCCCGGCCTTGGCGTAGGGGTCGGCAGCCGACAGCGCCTGCGCACCGGCGAGGTCGGGCGCTTCCACGACGACGAGGCTGCCATTGGGCTTGCCCTCGGCGTCGAGGAACGGGCCGGCAAAGGCCAGTTTGTTGTCGGCGTTCAGGCGTTCGAGAAAGGCGACGTGGACCGGCCGCGTATCGACCCGCACCTGCAGGCTGCCCGGCTTGTCCTTGCAAATCAACGCAAACAGCATTTTTAAAACTCCGTTTTGGGATTGCGACAACAGCTCGCTTGAACTGCCGAAATCGCGGTTTTGCTTTTATGCTGGCTTCGGGTCAATGCCAAATGACGATCTCTCGACGCATTGAATCTCCGCTATGGCTCAAGCCAAGGCGTTGAAATAGTTGACAGTCCTGGGTTGATGAAAATCACAAACGCAACCCGCTTCGCCGAAAGAGTGGACGAAGGCGACAGGCTGCGTCGCGCACCACAACAGCGCACCAGCTTTGCTTGCCGCCGCCTATAAATCCACTACCGAGTATTTCGTAAATTCAAAAATAATCAATTTTCGATACGCAACACTCCAGCAAGTCAATTGTGAAATGGGCTGGTCTGCTCAGAACGCCTGAATAGAGGTCGCAATGGAGAGCATCGCGCGCAACACGACGGTTCGGATCGACGACGTCGCGCTTGCTTTCACGGCCGGCATGGGGACCGAGCGTGTTCTCGTCTCTGCAATCATTCCTTGCCTGAACGAGGAACTGACGCTCGGCATTTGCATTCGCAAAGCCTTCAATGCCTTCTCGATGCGCGGCATCAAGGGGGAAGTCGTCGTTGGCGACAATGGATCCGCGGACAAGTCGGTGGAGATTGCGCAAAAGCTGGGAGCGCGGGTCGTTCATCAGCCGGTAAAGGGCTATGGCGCGGCAATCAGTGCCGCGGTCGAAGCGGCCGAAGGCAAATATCTCATCATGGCGGATGCCGATGATTCCTACGATTGGAGCCAGCTCGGCGATTTCGTCGATGCGTTGGAACAGGGTGCGGAACTTGTGATGGGCGACCGGTTCGCCGGCGGGATCCAGCCGGGCGCCATGCCATCGTTGCATCGCTACCTCGGCAATCCTGTCCTTTCCACCATCGCTCGCTGTTTGCACAACTCTCCGGTCCGCGACTTCCATTGCGGCATGCGCGGTTTCACGCGCGAGGCATTTCTAAAAATCGGCGCGCGCTCGCCAGGGATGGAATTCGCTTCGGAAATGATCATCAATGCGCATCGCGCCGGGCTCGCCATTCGTGAAGTGCCGATCAAGCTCTACCCCGACAAGCGCAACCGCGCGCCGCATCTGCGTTCCTTCCGGGACGGTTGGCGACATCTGCGGCTGATCATAGCCCATGCGCCCGATACCATGTATCTCGTGCCTGGGCTGACCTTGTTGATCGCTGGCATTGCCGGCCTTGCCGTTCTCGCGGCTGGGCCTGTTCGCATCGGCGGATGGTACTTTGGAATTCACTTCGTCGCGCTTTCGGCCATGGCGACGTTGATTGGCCTTTCAGCGATCCTGTTCGGTATGCTGGCAAAGGTGGCAATCGCCATCTACCACCCGGTCTACAGCGGTCGAATTGTGCCATGGCTGACGCGCGGCCGGCCTTTGGAATGGCTGGTTTTTTCCGGTGGCGTACTCGCGGCAACCGGCTTCGCGGCCGATGGTTCACTCGCGCTACATTGGATTCTTATTGGCGGCCCCATGGAGCAATCGGTGCACCTGACCTTTGTAGTCACCACCATCTGCGTGGCCGGCATGTCGATGGTGCTGTCCGGCTTCGTGCTCAAATTGCTGCTTGATACGTTGAGTAGCAGACGTGAGCTCTAGCCCTCCAGCAGCCTTGCGAGCGGAAATTCAAGCGGCAAGCGGCTCGGCCGCAAAGCCTTTTCTGTCGGTTGTCATGCCGGTCCATGACGGGGCGGCATGGATTGGAGCGACACTTGACTCGCTTGCTGCAGAGCCGAGCGATGGCCTGGAGATAATCATCATCGACAGCAGCCCGACAAACGCTACTTCCGCCATTGTCGAGCGATTTCTCCACCGGCCGGCCTTCCGGCTGCTGCGGCGAAAGGATCTAGCGCCCTGGCAGGCGAAGACCAATCTGGGCGTTGAGCTGGCCGCCGCCGACTATGTCTGCATACTCCACCAAGACGACCTTTGGTTGCCCGGGCGCATCGAGGCCACGCGACGCTGGCTCGAGGACCTGCCCGAAGCAGCGCTTCACTTGGCCCCGACTGCGATCGTCGACCGCCACGGCCGGGGAATGGGATGCTGGAACTGTCCCTTGCCGAGCGACAAGGTGCTCGAATCCGACTTCTTGCTGGAACGGCTTCTCGTACAGAATTTCGTGTCCGTGCCTGCTCCGATATTTCGTCGGAATGCGTGGCTGGCATGCGGGGGTATGGATGAGAGGCTCTGGTATACAGCTGATTGGGATATATGGGCGAAGCTCGCCGTTGCCGGACCCGTCATTTATCACCAGGAGATAACCACGGCCTTCCGGGTTCATGGCGATTCGCTGACCGTAACCGGATCGCGCGATGCGAACGAATTCCGTTCGCAAATGCAGACTGTCCTGGAGCGCCATTTGGACCGGCTTTCGGCGCGCAGCCGGCGCCGGATCGAATCTGCTGCTCGGGCATCGATCAGCGTTAATGTGTCGCTGGCGGCTGCGTCAGCCGGCGACTTGAAGGCCTTGCTTCGAGCCGCTCGTATTATGCTGTCGCTCGGGCCGACGGGATTGAGGCGCTATTTGCGCGATTCGCGGCTGCGTGAGCGTGTCATGTGCCGGCTTCGCGCGAAACTGACAGGAGCTTTCTGAGGCAATGTCCAGCTCTGTCAGGATCGCCGACATCCCAGTGGACCAGAGCGAAAGACCGCTTCTGGAACGGGGATGGCGGTACATTGTGGTGGGAGCGATATGCGCAATTGCGCACAATGTCATCATGATTACGGTCGATCAGCTGGGCAGGCACTACCTGCTGGGCATCATGATTTCATTCCTGGCGGTGACGCCGACCGGCTACGCTCTGCACAGCTGGTTCACCTTCGGCAAACCGCTACGCTTCAAGGCATTTGCGCGTTTTGCGGCAGGCGTGGCTGCGGCCTACCCGATCTCGGTAGCCATGATGGTGCTTCTCTGTTCCTGGCTTGGCCTTGGTGTTGCGATTGCGTCTCCGATCGCCACCGTCGCATTGCTCATCTGGAACGTTGTCGTTGCGCACCTGGCGATCTTGTCACGGTTCAATCTGCGGCCCGCCACCGCGCCGACGGCATCGTCTCGCCCAGCCACACAGCAATTTGCGGGAAACGAGGAATAAGAATGTTACCGCCAGGTCAGATCATACGCAGGGCTCTTGGCCGCCATTTCAAGCCGGTCGGAGACGTCTACCGTCGTGTTTTCGTCAATCTCAATGTAATCGCGGATTTTCTCGATCGCGAATTGCCGAACGGCGCGAAGGTTTTGGATATCGGCGGCGGCGATGGAGCGCTCGTCGACCGGCTGCTCGATCAGCGCCCCGACCTGAGGATTACGATGTGCGATCTCGCCCCTTCGATCGGTGCGTTTCTAAGCAACGCAAATCGGGCGAAGGTCGAACTTCTGCCCGCGACGGACCTTTCCAGCGTGCAAGGGTCTTACGATGTCGTCACGATTTCCGACGTCATTCATCATGTACCGGTGGATCGGCGCGAGGCGTTCTTCAAATCGCTGGCCAACAGTTGCGAACGCTGGGCCTGCCGGAAGATCATCCTCAAGGACATCGAGCCTGGTGGAATACGCGCCACCTTGTCGCTTCTTGCGGACCGGCACATTACCGGAGACAAGCATGTCGTCTTGTTTTCGCGTTCGGACTTCGCGGCCATGGCAAAGCGGCATTTCCCGACGGCAAAGAGAGTATCGGCATCACCGGACCGGCCGAATTATTGTGAACTGCTCAGCTGGTAGCAGATGGGTGGATCCCGGCGTGTCACGGGCGGTAAGCGCGGATCAACGACACGCTATTTGGTCGCGATGGTGCTGAGCATGCTGGCGATCCGGTGACTCTCCGGGCGATCGACCAGAAATTTATCGATAAACTTCAACGGGAATGTCAGCGTCAGGATTGCGGCTTTCGCTATCATGTAGCGGGTTCGGTTCTCTCGACCGATAACGACGCCGATATATTCCGAAAGGATGTTGACGATCGCGCTTGTCGGTCCTTGATGCGTCTGGACCTCCACCCTTGCGAACCGCTGCAGAAGCTGCTCGATCCCATCCTTTGTGAAGTTGCAGTAGTGGGCGGGATAGCCGTGATAGGGGAACAAGAAAGGGTTGATGCAGAGCAGCGTTCCGCCCGGCTTCAGGACACGGAACACTTCATCGACGACCGCTGCCGGATTGGGAACATGCTCGATCACGCTGTCCAGAATGACGACGTCAATGGAATCGCTCGCAAGCGGCGTGTGCTCGACATTAGCAACCAGATCGACGTTCGGGGTGGGGAACAGGTCAATGTTGAGGACATCGGGGCGGACGCGCCGTGCGCCGGAGCCGAACTCCACGACCATCGAGCCCTGAGGTATCGACGCAAGAAACGAATTCAGCGTGTCGTGAGGTGAATATTCGCTGGTGATGACCTGCTTCAGCGAATTGTACATTCGGGCGCGCGTGCTGGTACCGTCATACGCCTCTTCATGGAAGCTAGCGTCGAAGCCCTCCCTCACCGGCGACTCGACAAAGAACGGAACGCCTTTGTGCACGGGATAGGCGGCAGGGCAAGATTCGCAGGTCAGGGCAGCCGGGCTTGTGCCAAGCCTGGAATAGCAGACTGGGCAGACGAGGCCCGATGCCATCTTGGGTTGTAGCACGCGATGTCCTTTCAAGCCTCCGCATTGTCGCAGAGGCAGGTTGCCGTGTCTGAACGTAACGCTTCTTAGCAAGCAAAAGGCTAACAGCGGCTAAAGTCCGCTACGTATAGACAGGCTGGAGCGGAGCGCTGCAAGAATCCGAAGCGCGACGGCTTCAGTTCCGCACAGTGTCGGAAAATTAACTGCGGTGGAACCATGCTTCGCCAAGCGGAGCTGCCGGCCTCGAAGTTGTTGTCTGAGGATGAAGGGCGTTGTGCCCAGCGAGGCAGCACGCCTGGCGTTGGTCTGCCTGGGCACGATCGAGGGGGTTGTCTTGAATACGCAGGAGCCGGGACCAAACAAGCTGTTCGCTCTCGGGCAGCGCCCAACAACAACTTTTCTGCATATCCTGATCGCACTCAAGATCATCTTGCTGTTCGTTCTGGCTTGGAACATCCGCTTCGTCATGGATGAATTCGTCCAACTCGGATGGGCGAAATATTTCTCCAACGGCCTGTTCGATACGATCTGGCATCCCAAGGCGGTCGGCTATGCGGCTTTTTATGAGATTGCTCATCTGATCGGCTGGAGTGCCACGTCGATTCTGCTTGCTGGCCGCATGCAGACTGCATTGCTGGCCTGCGGGACGATCTCTTTGATCTACGCATGCGCTCGCGCTCTGGGCGAGGATCGCGTGCGCGCTTTGACGATCGTCCTCGTTCTCCTGTGCTTTTCGAATTTCATGGAGCGCATCTTTCGTACCATCGCCGAACCGCCGGCAGTGTTCTTCGCCGTGGCGGCGTTGCTGGTTGTCCTGCGCGCACCTGGGTTGAGGGCAAGGCAGCTTGTTGCCGCCGGCATGCTAAGTGGCCTTGCCTTCGTCATCACTCAGAAATCGGTCTACTTCAACGTTGCGCTCGGCATCGGCCTTGTTGCTGACGCAGCCTTGATGAGACGCTACGCAACAGGGGCGGTTCGCGGAGGGTGGCTCGTGCTTGGATGGGCCGTTCCGATAATCGTCTATTGCTTGATCTTCGGTGGAGGAGCCCCTGTTCTCGCGGCCAAAAACCTTATACTTGGCCCGGTCGAGATTGCGACGCGTGGAGGCGGTGACTATGGGGGACTGAGGCAGTTCGTGTTACAGACACTGGCGCGGAACGCCCTTCTTTACGGGATCTGTTTCTCCGGTATGGCCCTGTCACTGATGCGGATCATGAAACTCGATGGTCGAAGGCGAATTGCGCTGATCTTTTCACTCGTCATCACGGTGCTGGTATTCACGCACGACCAGCCCTGGCCTTATGTCTTCATCATGGCGTTGCCGTTCGTTGCGCTCTGGTCGTTGGAGCTTCTCGACAGCACCGCAACCCACGCGCGCTACCGGGTTCCTGTCCTCGCGGTGCTGATCACAGCCATCGCCATGAGCTACGCGAGCAATGTCGTTTACCTACGCCTCAACAATCAGACCCAGCTTGAACTGGTCTCGCGCGCGGAATCTTTGCTCGCACCGGATGAGAAGTATTTCGACGGCATCGCCATGCTGCCCAATCGACAGGAGCCCTCCACACTCTGGCTCGACCAGCATTATGTCTTGAAAACATTGCAGGAAGGCAGGCAATCGGAAGCCTACAAAGTTCTCTCGGATTCCCCGCCCAAGATGGTCCTCTGGTCATATCGCATGGATTTGATCGATACCGTCATCGCGCCTCTCATCCGCGACAGCTACGTCCAGATCGCTCCCAACATCAGAATGGCTGGTCGTCGCCTCTATTCCGGTCGTCCGGTCGTTTTCAAGGTGCCTGTCGCCGGACGATACAGCCTGTACACGACCAGCGGGGAGCTTGCAGACGGCGAGGTCGAGATAAACGGCACCTCGCATTCTTCGCCCCTATCCTTGGAGGCAGGTACCAGCGACGTTGTCCTGCGCAACGGTCCAGCCGAGGCACTGCTGCTGCCGGAAGGTGACTATGAAAACCGCATCGTGCCTGGCGGGGACAATGCCGAGCTGTTCACGGGAGTTTACAATTAAATACCGGTTTCGGTCTTCAGCGGCCGGGTCATCAATGCCGTGACAGCCTGCCGAATGGTGATCGTGCCGTCCAGTATCGCCGACACCGCAGCGATGATCGGCGCGTCGATGTCGCGCTCGGTGGCGATGCGGGCGGCGATCGCCGCCGTCGGCACGCCTTCGGCGAGCGGCAGTCCGGCCAAGGGCTTGCCTTGCCCCAGCGCCAGCCCATAGGCGAAATTGCGCGACTGGGCCGAAGAGCAGGTGAGCAAAAGGTCGCCGAGGCCGGAAAGCCCCATCAGCGTCTCCGGCTTGGCGCCGAAGGATGCCCCGATGCGGCGCAGTTCGACGAAGCCGCGTGTCACCATGGCGGCCTGCGCGCTGGCGCCGAGCCCAGCGCCGGTGACGGCGCCAGCGGCAATGGCGAAGACATTCTTCAAAGCGCCACCAATCTCGACGCCGATCAAATCGTCGCTGGAATAGCAGCGCAGATTCTGCGCCGAAAAGCGCGCGGCAAGCTCGGCCGCCAAGGCGTCGTCGGGGGCAGCAACCACGACAGCGGTCGGCAGACCCCTGGCCACATCGGCGGCAAAGCTCGGACCGGACAAGGCCGAAACCGGAGTTTCGGGCAGGATCTCACCAACGATCGCCGACAGCAGCGCGCCGGTGTCGCGCTCGATGCCTTTGGCGCAGAGAACCAGCGGGATGCCTTTCGGCATATGGGGCTTTGCCGTCGTCAGCATGGCGCGCAGCGCCTGCGCCGGCGCCACGGCCAGCGCGCAATCGGCATCGGTCAGGGCCGTGCCGATATCGCTCGTCGCCGCAATGCCTGTTTCAATGGCGATGCCGGGGAGATAACGCGGGTTCTCGCCGCGGCGGATCGCGGAAACAGTCTCTTCGTCGCGGGCGTAGAGCCGGACATCGTGACCGGCGCGCAGCATCGCCAGCGCCAGCGCCGTGCCCCAGGCGCCGCCGCCGAGCACGGCGACGCGCCAGCCGGTTCTGTCCCTGCCGCTTGTGTTGCCGGCGCTCATGCTTTTGCTCCGCGCCGGCCGGAGCCGACCATCGGGGCCGAAATGCTGTCCAGCGGCCAGCGCGAACGCGGCACGAAATCGAAGCCGTTCTCTTGAGACAGGCCTGCCCGCAACCGCTCGATGCCGGCCCAGGCGATCATCGCCGCGTTGTCGGTGCACAGTTTGAGCGGCGGCGCGACAAAGGCGAAGCCGGCCTCGGCGCACTGCTTCTGCAGCGTCGCCTTGATCGCTCTGTTGGCGGCGACGCCACCGGCAACGACCAGCGCCGGCTCGGCCTTGTCCGGAAATTCGTCGCGGAAGCGGGCCAGCGCGCGGGCCACGCGGTCGCCAAGTACGTCGGCTACCGCCGCCTGGAACGAAGCGCAGATGTCGGCGACATCCTGCTCGCTTAGCGGCTGGATGGCGGTCGCCGCCTGGCGCACGGCGGTCTTGAGGCCGGAGAAGGAGAAATCGGGCTGCGCCGAGCCCCTCATCGGCCGCGGAAAGGCAAAGCGCGTCGCATCGCCCGACATTGCCGCCTTTTCGACGTTCGGGCCGCCGGGATAGGGCAGGCCGAGCATTTTGGCCGTCTTGTCGAAAGCTTCGCCGAGCGCGTCGTCGATGGTCGTCGCCCAGCGCTGGTAGTCGCCGACGCCGCGCACGGCGACGATCTGGGTGTGGCCGCCGGAAACCAGCAGCAGCAAATAGGGAAAGTCGAGCCCGTCGGTCAGCCTTGCGGTCAGTGCGTGGCCTTCGAGATGGTTGATGGCGATCAGCGGCTTGCCGGCGGCCGCTGCAATCGCCTTGGCCGTCATCAGGCCGACGATCAGCCCGCCGACCAGGCCGGGGCCCGCAGTGGCGGCAATGGCGTCGATGTCGGCCAGGGCTACGCCCGAATCCGCAAGAGCGGCCTCGACAATGCCGTCCAGCGCCTCGACATGGGCGCGCGCGGCGATCTCCGGCACGACGCCGCCGAAGGCGGCGTGCTCCTCGATCTGGCTGAGCACGATGTTGGACGCAATCACCGGCACGGAATCGCCGTCCAGCGTCACCACGCTGGCGGCGGTCTCGTCGCAACTCGTCTCAATGCCCAGAACGCGGATCAATTCGTCGCTATCTCCAGAGATTGTGTCGCCGGACTTTCCTAGTTAGTAGAGGCGGGCCTCGCTAGGGAGAGCGCCGGCAACGCAAAGCCAGCCGGGGGTTATCACGGACCGCGCGCCATGCAAACTTTGAAAATCGGAACACGCGGCAGCCCGCTGGCGCTCGCCCAGGCGCATGAAACGCAGGCGCGGCTGATGGAAGCGCACGGCATGCCGGCGGAAGCCTTCGAGGTCGTCGTCATTTCGACCAGCGGCGACCGCATCCAGGACCGGCCGCTGTCGGAAGCCGGCGGCAAGGGCCTGTTCACCAAGGAAATCGAAGAGGCGCTGCTGGCCGGCACGATCGATATCGCCGTGCATTCCTCCAAGGATATGCCGACAGTGCTGCCGGACGGGCTGGAGCTGTCCGCCTTCCTGCCGCGCGAGGATGCGCGGGACGCCTTCATCGGAAAGGCGGTGAAGCGCATTGTTGATTTGCCGCAAGGCGCCAAGGTCGGGTCGTCTTCGCTCAGGCGCCAGGCGCTGATCCGGCGCATGCGGCCGGACCTAGACGTGGTCATGTTCCGCGGCAATGTGCAGACCAGGCTGCGCAAGCTGGAGGAAGGCGTCGCCGAAGGCACGATCCTCGCCTATGCCGGGCTGAAGCGGCTCGGGCTCGGCCATGTCGTCACCGATCTGATGCCGCTCGATGCCTTTCCGCCGGCGCCGGGACAAGGCGCAATCGGCATCGAAACCCGCATCGGCGACAGCGAGGTCGAAAAGATGCTGGTGGCCATCCATGATGTGCCGACAGGCCAGGCGCTGGCCTGTGAGCGCGCCTTCCTGGCGGCGCTCGACGGCTCCTGCCGCACGCCGATCGCCGGCTATGCGACGATCTCGGGCGGCAGGCTGGTTTTCGCCGGGCTGATCATTTCGCCCGATGGCACGCAATCGCATGAGGTCAAAGCCGAAGGCTTGGCGCTGGATGCCGCTGACATCGGCACGGACGCGGCCAGGATGGTGCGGGTCAAAGCGGGCGAAACCTTCTTCGACGGCTGGGTCTGATATGCGTGTCCTGGTGACGCGGCCGCAACCTGGGGCGTCGCGAACCATGCGGCGGCTGCAGGAATTGGGATTTGAGCCGCTCCTTCTGCCGCTGACCGAAACGGTGACACTGCGGGTTGGCGCCGATGCTGCGAGCGACAATGCCGTGGCCGTCGCTGTGACCAGCGCAAATGCGGTGCGGCATGCGCCGAAAGAACTCATTCGTGCGCTCGCCGCCTTGCCTTGCCATGCCGTCGGACGCAGGACGGCTGAAGCGGCACGTTCGACAGGGTTCTTGTCGGTCAGCGAAGGGGCGGGCGACGCCGAGCGGCTGGCCGAGGCGATTGCTGCCGGCCTTTCCGGCAAGGCGGTCGTCTATCTCACAGGGCGCGTGCGGTTTCCGGCATTCGAGGCGCGGCTGCGAAAGGCCGGCGTCGAGGTCCGCACCGTCGAAACCTACGACACGATTTCGCTCGATTATTCCGATGCTGAAATCCGTACACGCCTGTCCGATCAGGCGGTCGACGCGGTGCTGCTCTATTCAGCCAAGGCGGCGGCAGCGTTGCAGGCCTTGGCCCGCCGGGCGGAACTGCGCGATCTCTTTGAAAACATGCAGGCTTTTGCGCTCTCCGAGCGCGTGGCAGCGGCGTTTGACAATGCCGCCGGCAAAAAAATACGCATTGCGCGGGAACCGCAGGAGGAGGCGCTGCTTGAGCTGTTGCACCGCGGCGACTGAGCGCCGTGTCATCACGCCGCCCCTTTTCACCTGATGATGATGTGCTAGACCATTTTTCAAACCATCACGCGCCGTCGGGCGCCCAGACGAAGCAGGATTGCGGAGCCCAGGCATGGTCAAGACGCCGAAGATGCGACATTCGAAAAGCCGCCGCGAGCCGGTGACCATCGAACTCGAACCCGGCGCTGTCTCGCGCATTGCCGATGCGGATGCCGCCAAGACGGATGTCGCCAACTCGGACGACGTTGGGGCCCCGGCAGAATCGGTTGCGGCCGAGGATGCGGCTGCCATGGCCAATGCGCAGCCGGAGACGCCTGACGAGCCCGTTCATGCCGATCAAGCCGATCTCGAGCCGTGGGAGCACTCCGACGCCGCGGCGCAGGCCGCTCCCGAAAGCGCCGATGCCAAGGCGTCCACCCAGGCGGAGCAGCCTTACCCCACCGCTTCGGATGCGCCACCGCGCGCCAGAACCTCCGACTACAGTTTCGAGGATGCCTCGCCCAAGCCGGGTGCACCCAAGGAAACCCCAAGGACAGCCGGGAACCAGCCTATGGCCGCGCAACCGAAGCGCACGAGCGGCATTGCCGCCGGCATCATCGGCGGTGTCATCGCGCTGGCTGCCGCCGGCGGGCTGCAGTTTGCCGGCGTGCTTGGCGCTCCGGGCTCAGGGGCGGGCACGGTCTCGCTCGACGGCGTCAATGGCGAGATCGCTTCGCTGAAGCGCGAAATCGCCGACCTCAGGGAAGCCAGCGGCAATGGCGCCGCAACGGCCAAGGTCGACGGGCTGTCTTCGGCGCTGGATCAGGTCAAGGCCGATGTCGCATCGCTGAAATCGGCGGTCGAAAGGGGCGGCGCCGGCGACAATGCCGGGCTTGCCTCGCTTGGCGACAAGGTCAAGCAGATCGAGACCGCGGTCGCCGCCCTTGGCCAGGCCGGTGGTGCAGCGCCCGTCGATCTCGCGCCGCTCAATGAAAGACTGGCGGGCCTCGACGCGCTGGTGAAATCGGCCGGCGAGGCAGCCAAGGCGCAGGAAGGCAAGATCGCCGCGCTGGAGCAGTCGGTGACGCAACTCGCCGGCAAGGTCGATGCGCAGGCCTCGCAGCCAAAGATCGCGATGGCCATCGCCGCTTCGGCCTTGAAGGCGGCGCTTGACCGCGGCGCGCCGTTCGCCGCCGAGTTGGAGACCTTCGCAGCGATCTCGCCCGATGCACCGCAGATTGCGGCGCTGCGCCCCTACGCTGAAAAGGGCGTCCCAACCCGCACCGAGATCGCCGGCGAGGCCGACGCCGCGGCCAATGCGATGGTCGCGGCGGCGACGCCGGTCGATGAAAATGCCGGCTTCTTCCAGAACCTTTTGTCGAGCGCCGAATCGCTGGTCAAGGTTCGGCCGATCGGCGCCGTCGAAGGCGCCGGCGCGCCGGAAACCGTGGCGCGCATCGAAGTGGCGGTCAATCAGGGCGACTACGCCAAGGCGCTCAGCGAATACGCAACGCTGCCGGATGCGGTCAAGGCCGCCGGCGCCGACTTTGCCGGCAAACTGAAGGCGCGCATCGACGTCGAGACGCAGGTCGACGCGCTGATTGCAGGTGCGATGAAGGCATGAGGACGACACGATGATCCGCATTCTCATCTTTCTCGGCGCCGTCTTCGCGCTCGGTCTTGGCTTTGCCTGGCTGGCCGATCGTCCCGGCGAGATGGTCGTCACCTTCAACGGTTACCAATACCAGGTCAGCCTGATGGTGGCTGCGGTGGCGATCGTTGCCGTCGTCGCAGCGGTGATGATCGTCTGGTGGCTGATCAAGTCGCTGTGGAACAGCCCATACACGATCTCGCGCTATTTCCGCGTCCGCCGCCGCGACCGTGGCTATCAGGCGCTGTCGACCGGCATGATCGCAGCCGGCGCCGGCGATGGCGCGCTGGCCCGCAAGAAGTCCAAGGAAGCCGCCAAACTGATCCGCTCCGACCAGGAGCCGCTGATCCAGCTGCTCGAAGCGCAAGCCTCGCTGCTCGAAGGCGACCATGAGGGCGCGCGCGAAAAATTCGAGGCGATGCTCGACGATCCCGAAATGCGGCTGCTTGGCCTGCGCGGGCTCTATCTCGAAGCCGAGCGGCTCGGCGACCGCAACGCGGCGCGTCACTATGCCGGGCGCGCCGCTTCCGTCGCGCCGCAACTGGCTTGGGCCGCCGAATCGACGCTGGAGGATCTGACCGGGCGCGGCGACTGGGACGGCGCGCTGAAGCTGGTGGAGGCGCAGAAGTCGACCAGGCAGATCGAACGCGACGCCGCCAATCGCCGCCGCGCCGTGCTGTTGACCGCCAAGGCGCAGGCGCTGACCGACAGCGACCCCAATGCAGCCAAGACAGCGGCACTCGAGGCCAACAAGCTCGCGCCCGATTTCGCACCGGCCGCGGTTGCAGCCGCCAATCTTCTGTTCAAACAGAACGATGTGCGCAAAGGCTCGAAGATCCTTGAGGCAGCCTGGAAGGCGGAGCCGCATCCCGAGATCGCCGAGCTCTACACCCATGCAAGGCCGGGAGATGCCGTGGTCGATCGTCTCAACCGGGCGAAGAAGCTGCAGGAGCTGAAGCGCAACAATGCCGAATCGTCGATGACGGTGGCGCGCGCCGCGCTCGATGCGCAGGATTTTTCCACCGCCCGCCGGGAGGCGGAAGCGGCGATCCGCATGGATCGCCGGGAAGGCGCTTACCTGCTGCTGGCCGATATCGAGGAGGCAGAGACCGGCGACCAGGGCAAGATCAGGCAATTGCTGTCCAAGGCGGTCAGGGCGCCGCGCGATCCGGCCTGGGTCGCCGACGGCGTCGTCTCCGAACGCTGGGCGCCGGTATCGCCGGTCAGCGGCAAGCTCGACGCTTTCGCCTGGCGCGCACNCCCGCCAAGCCGGCAAAGGAAGCCGAAGTGATCGATCATCCCGCCGTTGCCAAGACGATCAGCGAGGCGCCGACCGAGCCGAAGCCCGCTGTGGGCGATGACCAGGTCACGCCGGTCACCGCCGCCGCTTTCGCCGCAATACCAAACGACGCCGAACCCGTCGAACCTGCCGAGGAACTGGCGCGGCTGCCCGACGACCCCGGCGTCGACCCCGATGACGAAGCGGAGAAGTCACCGCGCCGCTTCCGCCTGTTTTGATCCCTGAAGCATGATCCCAAAAAGTGGATACCGGTTTTTGGAAAAGATCATGCTCCAATAATGTGAAGTGAGCACCATGTTCGAACGCGTCCTGGCCTTTCTGAAAGACCTGCCCTCCGGGGCTGGGGCTCGCGCCAATGCGGACGATCCGCGCGTTGCGGCGTCGGCTTTGCTCTATCATGTGATGAATGCCGACGGCGTGCGCCAGGATGTCGAGTGGGAGCGGTTCAAGCAGGTGCTGGCGCAGAGCTATTCGATCAGCGGCGACGAACTCGATGCACTGGCTGCCGCCGGCGAGCGCGCCGACAATGAGGCGATCGACCTCTATGCCTTCACCAGCGTCTTGAAGCGCCATCTCGACGCCGAGGCGCGCAAGGCTTTCATCGGCCTGATGTGGGAAATCGTCTATGCCGATGGCGAACTGCACGAGTTGGAGGACAACACCGTCTGGCGCGTCGCCGAACTGATCGGCGTCGAGCGCCACGACCGCGTCGAGGCGCGCCGCAAGGCGGCGGCCGCCGCGCCCGGCGCCAGCGGAACGTCGAGCGACGAATAGGATTCCGCCTTTCCATGCCGCCCAGACCGAGCTCGAAACCAAAAATCCTGATCGTGCTGCATCAGGAGACTTCGAGCCCCGGCCGGGTTGGCCACATGCTGCTCGAGGAAGGTTTCGACCTCGACATCCGCCGGCCGCCTCTCGGCGACAGCCTGCCGGAGACGCTGGAGGGACACGCCGGCGCCGTGGTGTTCGGCGGGCCGATGAGCGCCAATGACGAAGATGAGTTCGTCCGCCGCGAGACCAACTGGCTCAATGTTCCGCTAAAGGAGAACCGGCCCTTCCTCGGCATCTGCCTTGGCGCGCAGATGCTGGCCAATCATCTCGGCGGCAAGGTCGAGGGGCATGGCGAGGGGCTGGNTCAGACGTGTGCTCTTCCGATCTAGAAACTGCTGCCTTGGCCCGACATGGTCTACCAGTTTCACCGCGAAGGCTTTTCGCTGCCCAGGGATGCGACGCTGCTGGCGACGGCGGAAACCTACCCCAACCAGGCTTTTCGCTATGGCGACAATGCCTGGGGCATCCAGTTCCATGGCGAACTGACCCGGTTGATGATGCAGCGCTGGGT
The DNA here is from genome assembly GCF_000502555.1 of Mesorhizobium sp. LNJC394B00. Lineage (NCBI taxonomy): Bacteria > Pseudomonadati > Pseudomonadota > Alphaproteobacteria > Hyphomicrobiales > Phyllobacteriaceae > Mesorhizobium > Mesorhizobium sp. LNJC394B00. The sequence goes on along the minus strand of NZ_AYWH01000006.1, from coordinate 151,397 downwards.
GGTGCGCGGCGCGCACCGTTTCGAATTGCCCGGCGCGCAGCCCGGCCGCGACCATCTCGGCGGCCGGCTGATCTGGGATATGCACCTCAAGCGCTGGCTGAGCGAATTTTTGAGCCTGATCTTCGGCAAGCCTACTGAGGGATAGAGCAAAATCCAACTACTCTGAACGGCCGAGCTTGCCAAAGACGACTTACCTCTGGGAGGCGTGTACGATGGATCCGGGACCTTAGCCCGTTCCCGCAGATTTGGATTGCGCCCCAAACACTCCGATGGATCGAAAAACTCCGTGGCGCATTTAAGCTTCGGCTAATAACGGCCCCAGGAGAGAACCAATGAAGAAGACGCTGCTCATTTTGAGCCTACTCATTCCGCTCGCGGCATGCTCCCGCACCGAACAAGGCGCTGCCGTCGGTGGTTTGGGTGGCGCAGCTGTAGGCGCAGCAGTGGCCGGCGACCCGGTAAAAGGGGCGGTTGTTGGCGGGGCGGTCGGAGCGCTGGCCGGGGCGGTCATCGGGCACGCCAGCGAAGCCGGCCAGTGCAGATATCGCGGTCGGAACGGTCGAGTTTACGTTGCTCAGTGCCCGGACGGCTACTGATCTCAAAGGCGCGTGATCTCTTTCGATCACGCGCCTGCTCGGGGTAGGATAACTGAATGGCATATAACAGCAAAAGACTGCTGGCTTTCTGGTTAGCCGTTGTCAGCGCTGTCGCGATAAACGCCGAACTTTCGACCGCGGCCTTGGCCGCACCTGTAGAAGCGAAGACGATTGCCGATCACTTCTCATCGGTAAAGTCCATGTCCGGGGACTTTGTCCAGTCGGGCCCAAGAGCGGAAAGGACCAAAGGGAAATTTTTCCTCCAGCGGCCGGGCAAGATCCGGTTCAACTATGCAGGCCAATCAGGGGTCAGCGTAATTGCAGATGGAAAATCCTTGGTGGTCTATAACAAGAAGCTCAAGACATCGCGGCTTTATGCTCTCTCGAAGACGCCGCTCAAGCTGCTCCTCGACAATCAGGTCGACTTTTCCGGCAATCGCCTCAAAAGTATCAGGGACGATGGCGCCCAGGTGATCATCAGGCTGGCCGACAAGTCGGCCTTCGGCAATTCGAATATCACTATGGTGTTTGACAGGGAATCGCTCGATCTACGCAGATGGACCCTGACTGACGAGAGGGGCCTTACCTCGACAGTCACCATATCCAACGTGAAGCAGGGCGTTCGCGCTCCTGCGGGCACCTTCACTATCGACTATGCTGCAAACCGTGAATTCAACACCAAAACGAAATAGTCGGCAGCGCCACGAACTGCCCGTGTAACACTACTCGGCGGCCGTCTCGGACGGCACCTCTGCCGGTGCCGAAGACTCGGCCTCGGCATGCGGCTTGCGCCGTGAGAACAGCGACCTGAGCGTGACGTAGAACACCGGCGTCAGGAACAGGCCGACGAAAGTGACGCCCAGCATGCCGGAGAACACCGCGGTGCCGAGCGACTGGCGCATTTCCGCGCCCGGGCCCGTCGCGATCATCAGCGGCACGACGCCGAGGATGAACGAGAAGGCGGTCATCAGGATCGGCCGCAGCCTGAGCCGGCACGCTTCGACGGCAGCCTCGGCGGCCGACAGGCCGCGTTCCTGGGCCTGCCGCGCGAACTCGACGATCAGGATCGCGTTCTTGGCGGCAAGCCCGATCAGCACGATGAGGCCGATCTGCACGAGGATGTTGTTGTCCAGCCCTCGGAACGACACGCCGAGCAACGCCGCGAGCACGCCGAGCGGCACCACCAGCACGATGGCGAACGGCAGCACCCAGCTTTCATATTGCGCCGCCAGCGCCAGGAACACGAACAGCACCGACAGTCCGAAGATATAGACAGCGGCATTGCCGGTGTTACGCTCCTGATAGGCGAGTTCGGTCCATTCGTAGGAGGTACCGGCCGGCAACGTCTGTGCCGTGATCGCTTCCATCTTGGCAAGCGCATCGCCGGTGGAAACGCCGGGCGCGGCGTTGCCCTGCAGCGGCACCGAGACGTACATGTTGTAGCGCTGGACCAGCGCCGGGCCGGTGACGTCGCGGATCTCGATCAACGTGCCCAGCGGAACCAGCGCGCCGGTCGCCGAGCGCACCTTCAGTTTCAAGATGTCGGCGCGATCGAGGCGGAACGCCTGGTCGGCCTGCGCGCGCACCTGGTAGACGCGCCCGAAAGCGTTGAAGTCGTTGACGTAGGCGGTGCCCAGATTGATCGACAGCGTCTCGAAGATGTTGGGGATCGGCACGTTCAGGATGCGCGCCTTGTCGCGATCGATCGCCAGGAAGAATTGCGGGCTGGACGCGGAGAAAGTGGTGAACACGCCGGTCAGCCCCGCCGTCTTGTTGGCCTTGCCGGCAATTTCATAGGCAAGCGCCAATATCTGCCGCATGTCGGCGCTGTTGCGCTCCTGGATCTGCAGCTTGAAGCCGCCGGCATTGCCGACGCCGCGGATCGGCGGCGGCGGCAGTGCGATTATGAAGGCTTCCTTGATGCTTTGCAGGCTGCCGAACAGATTGCCGATGACCTGGGTCGCCGACTGGCCGGCTTCCAGTCGCTCGTCAAACGGCTTGAACCTGGCGAAGATCACGCCCGCGTTGCTGGCGTTGGTGAAGGTCGCGCCGGAGAAGCCGGCGAAGGCGACCGCGTAGTCGACGCCCGGTGTTTTCTGGATGATCTGCGACGCCTGCTGGATGACGGCATCGGTCCGCGATAGCGAGGCGCCGTCCGGCAACTGGACGACGACGATCGCATAGCCCTGGTCGAGCGACGGAATGAAACCGCGCGGCACCGTCTGAACCATATAGACCGTGGCGTAGATGAGGGCCGCGAAAACGGCCAGCGTGGCGGCGATCGCTATTCGCGAGCCGACCAGCACGCGCACGATGCTCGAATACCAATGGGCGACCTTGTCGAAGCCCCGATTGAAGCCGTCGGCGAGCGCCCGTCCGAACCGCGCCAGGAAAAAGCGCGGCGGCGCCGCAGCAGTGTGGTGCGGCTTGAACAGCAGCGCGGCCAAGGCCGGCGAGAGCGTCAGCGAATTGAATGCCGAGATCGCCGTCGACACCGCGATGGTGATCGCAAACTGCAGGTAGAACTGCCCGGAAATGCCGGGAATGAAGGCTGTCGGCACGAACACCGCTATCAGCACCAGCGAGATCGCGATGACCGCCGTTCCGACTTCGTCCATGGTCAGATGCGACGCCGGATTGGGCGCCAGCCCGCTGGCGATATTGCGCTCGACGTTCTCGACCACGACGATCGCATCGTCGACGACGATGCCGATGGCCAGCACGAGGCCGAACAGCGTCAGCATGTTGAGGGAGAAGCCGGCGGCGTAAAGCACCGCCAGCGTGCCGATCAGCGACACGGGGATCGCCACGATCGGCACGATCGCCATCCGCCACGATTGCAGGAAGACGATGATGACGATGATGACCAGCACCATCGCCTCGAGGATCGTCTTGTAGACCTCCTGGATCGACTCGGCGACGAACTCGGTCGGATTGTAGACGATGTCGTAGCTCAACCCCTTCGGGAAGTCCTGGGAAAGCTCCTTCATCTTGTCCTGGATCTCCGCGGCTGCGGCGAGCGCATTGGTGCCTGGCCGCTGGAAGATGGCGAGCGCCACCGCCGGTTTGCCGTTGAGATAGGAGTTGGTGACGTAATCCTTGGCGCCGAGCTCGATGCGCGCCACGTCCTGCAGCTGGATCAGGCGGCCGTCTTCGGCCGATTTGACGATCACGTATCGGAAGTCGCGTGCGTCGTTGAAGCGGCCTTGCGTGGTGACCGTGTACTGGAACGCCGTGCCGGTATTGGTCGGCGGCGCGCCGATGGAGCCGCCCGACACCTGGACGTTCTGGTCGCGCAGCGCCTGCACCACATCGCCCGAGGTCATCCCCAGGGCGGACAGTTTTTCCGGATCGAGCCAGATGCGCAGCGAATATTCGCGTTCGCCAAAGATGATGAGGTCGCCGACGCCGTCCAACCTGAGCAGTATGTCGCGCACCCGCGAGCGGGCGTAGTTCGAGACGTAGAGCTGGTCGTAGGTATTGTCGGGGGACAGCATGTGCACGACCATCATCAGGTCGGGCGAGCTCTTGATGGTGGTGATGCCGAGGCGGCGGACTTCTTCGGGCAGGCGCGGCTCGGCGACCGAGACGCGGTTCTGCACCAGCACCTGCGCCTGGTCGAGATCGGTGCCCAGCTTGAAGGTGATGGTCAGCGCCATCGCTCCGTCGCCGGACGAATAGGACGACATGTAAAGCATGCCCTCGACGCCGTTGATCTCCTGCTCGATCGGCGTTGCCACCGTCGCTGCGACCGTCTCGGCGTCGGCGCCCGGGTACTGGGCGCGAACGACGATGGTCGGCGGCGCGATCTCGGGATATTGCGCGATCGGCAGCTGGGTATAAGCAATCCCGCCGAGGATCAGGAGGACTATCGAAACCACCGATGCGAAGATCGGACGGTCGACGAAGAAATGGGCGAACCTCATTGCTGCAACCCGGCGGTCTCGACCTTGGGCGGCAACGTCACCATCTCGACCTTCACCTTGGTGCCGGGCCTGGCGTGCATCAGCCCGTTGACGATGATCGTCTCGTCGCCGGTCAGGCCCGCGCGGATCACCCGGTAGCCGTCGAGAAGCGGGCCGGTGCGCACGGGCTTCGCCGACACCATCCCAGCCTCATCCACCAGGTACACGATGCGGCGATCCTGATCGGCGCCGACCGCCTCGTCGGGCACCAGGACGCCGCTATGCGGCAGCGACCCCGGCACGTTGATGCGCCCGAACATGCCTGGCTGGAGAACGCCGTCGGCGTTGGCAAACCTTGCACGCACCCGCATGGTGCCGGTCGCGTTGTCGATCCGGTTCTCGGCAAAATCGAGCTTGCCCTTGAATACCGCCTCCGCGCGGTCGGCGACGCGAACCACCACCTCGAGCCCGCCGGCGCCTTCCTGCATGCTGCCGCCGCGCTCCTTCGCGTCGCGGGCGTAGCTGAAATACAGGCGCTCATCGACGTCGAAATAGAAGTCGATCGGATCGCGCGTTACGATGGTTGTCAGCAAGGTGGAATCCGGCTGCACGAGGTTGCCGACCGACACCAGCCGGCGGTCGATGCGGCCGGACAAGGGCGCCTTGATCTCGGTGAACTCCAGGTTCAGGTTGGCCGTCGTCAGCGCCGCCGTCGCGCCCTGCATCTGCGCCTGCGCCGAAAGGTATTCCCGCCGGCGGTCGTCGACCGTCGCGGCCGAGATATTGCCGGTCTTGGCGAGCTCATCGGCGCGATCCAGCTGCATCTTGGAGAATTCGAGCAGGGACTTGGCGACGTCCACTTGCGACTTGGCGGCATCGTAGGCCGCCTGGTACGGACGCTGGTCGATGGTGAAGAGCAGGTCGCCCTTGTTGACCAGTGCGCCGTCCTGGAAGCTGATCTTGTCCAGATAGCCGCTGACGCGCGAACGGATGGCGACCTCGTCGACGGCTTCGAAGCGCCCGACGAACTCGTCGTCTTCGACGATTTCACGCACCACCGGCTTGGCCGCCGTCACCACCGGCAGTTGCTGGTCCTGCGCAAACGCGTTGCTGCTGAAAGCCATGCCGAGCAGGAATGCCACTGGGACGGCGGAGCGGGCCAGCCAGCCGACCGATCGGCTGGGTCGCCCGCTTGCGTCGCGATGCGATTGCCGATTCCCTGAAGTGTCCATTTGCGTCCCCGCTAGCTGGACCCGGAGGTCGGGTGGTTTTCTTCTATATTTAAGGTTTCTCGTCGAGACCAGAGCACTGCAGTATTGTGCATGGCAACATAATCATTTTCCATATGGACTGAAATGTCCACCCTGTGGCTGCCCCGCCTTCTGGCTAGTTCGCCCAGAACCGGCCCATCCGCTTCCGGCCCATCTCAGCCGTCATCGGCGCAAGCTGATTTGGACCGAGCGCCGGATCCTGCGGCTTACTCGATCAGTTGCGGCTGTTGAGATGCCGCACCCTTCGCAGTTGCGGAAACAGCACCGCCCACAGTCCGGCGACGGCAATCGCACCGACGCCGCCGATCACCACCGCCGGCACGGTGCCGATCAGCGCCGCCATGGTGCCGGCGCGGAACTCGCCGACTTCGTTGGAGGCGCCGACGAAGACCTGGTTGACGGCGTTGACGCGGCCGCGCACCTCGTCGGGTGTCCACAGCTGGATCAGCGTCTCCCTGATATAGACGCTGAACATGTCGGTGGCGCCGAGGCCGGCAAGGGCCAGGATCGACAGCCAGGTGATGGTCGAGACGCCGAACAGCACGGTGAAGGCGCCGAACCCGGCGACAAAGCCGAGCATGATCTTGCCGGCATTGTCGCGCAGCGGATGCCCGGCAAGCCAGACCGCGACACAGATGGCGCCGATGCCGGGCGCCGAGCGCAGCAGGCCGAGGCCCCACGGGCCGAGTTCCAGAATATCGCGGGCATAGACCGGCAGCAGCGCCGAGGCACCGGACAGAAGCACGGCGAAGAGGTCGAGCGAGATGGCGCCCAGGACGATCTTCTCGCTCCAGATGTATCGGAAGCCGGCAAACAGCGTCTCCATCGTCGGCTTGTCGGTGGCGCTCTGCTGGGCCGGTTTCGGAATGGTGAAGATCAGCAGACCGGCCACCAGCATCAGCACGGAGGCAACGGCGTAAGCGGCTTCGGCCGAGACGCCATAGAGCAGGCCGCCGGCGACCGGGCCGACAATGGTCGCCGTTTGCCAGGCGGACGAGTTCCAGGCGATCGCATTGCCGAAATCTTCCGGCGGAACAAGGTTGGCGAACAGCGACGACGAGGCCGGCCCATAAAAAGCGCGCGCCAGGCCGAACATAGCCAGCACGATGAAGATCGGCAGCGGGCTGACGAGACCGCGCAGCGTGAAGTACAACAGGACAAGCGCACAACCTGCCTCGACTACCGTCGCCAGCGCCATGATCAGGCGGCGGCCGAAACGGTCGGCGACAACGCCGGTGACCAGCACCAGCAGCAGCGACGGCAGGAACTGGACGATGCCGACAATGCCGAGATCGAAGGGATCGCGCGTCAGATCATAGATCTGCCAGCCGACGGCGACGGACACGATCATGGTGGCGAAGGTGGTCAGGAAACGCGCCGCCCAATAGCTCAGGAAGGAGCGATGGCGGAAGGCGGCGTAACGCCGGTCAGGCGGTGTATGGGAATGGGATGTCATGGATACAGGCCCCGTTGCTTGCAACGGCCGGCGGGGCACTTCCCGGAAATGGGCGCTGTTCCGGCCAATTAAACTTATCAAAGTTCGGGGCGCGTATGCGTGAAAATCGGGCCTGGATCAAGCGGTTTTCCAGCCGCTCGCCCGATTGCACGCGGACGTTACTGCCTCAGCGCGGCGGTGATGGCGTCGAGGCCGCCCTGTAATTCCGCCTCTTTCGGCCAGCCGAAACCGACGCGGAAGAAGCGCTTGGGCATATCAAACCAGTGGCCGGGACCGACATAGGTGCCGTGGCTTTCCAGCAGATTGACGTAGAAACGGTCGAGGTCGAAGTCTGGACTGACAACGAGCCTTGGAAATCCAACGACGCCGCCTTGTGGCCGCACCCAGTCGACCAGCGGCTCGCGGTCAATCCAGGCTTGCACGATGTCGCGGCGTTTCGCCATCTCGGGCAGCAGCGCGGCCAAGAAAGCGTCGCGGCGCTCCAGCATGCCGCGCGCAATTCCTTCGTCGATCACGCTGCCGCAAATGCCGATCTGCTCCTTGGCGGCGAGGAAGCGCTCCTGCAGTTCAGCATCGCTGGTGATCAGCCAGCCAATGCGGATGCCGGGAATGCCGAAGGCTTTCGACAGCGACGAGACACTGATCGCCTTGGGGCTGAGAGAAGCCGCCGCCGGCAGGCGCTGTCCATAGGAGAGGTCGCGATAGGTCTCGTCGACCAGCAGATGGCAGCCGCTCGCTTCGGCCAGCGCAATCAGCGCGTCGAGATCGGCCCGGCCCATCATCGTGCCGGTCGGGTTGTGCGGGCAGGTGACGCTGATCAGCTTGGTGTTCGGTTGCATGCTGGCGGCGACGCGGCCGAAATCGATGGCAAAGCCTGCGTCGAAATCGAGATCGACATAGGAGATGGCGCAGCCGATCGCCTTGGGGGTCTCGATGTTGGTGGCGTAGTTCGGCCGGACGACGACAAGATGGTCGCGCTCCGACAGAAGCGAGGTCGAAATGATGAAGAGCGCGCCCGCCGCACCGGCGGTCACCAGAACATCGTCAGCGGAGATGCCTTTGTCTTGCGCCGCGATCAGCGCCCGCAACTCCTTGTCGCCGCGATGCTCGCCGTAGAACAGCGTGAGATCCGGCAGCGACAGGCCGACGTCGGAGAGTTTCTGATCGGCGATCGAGCTTTCGGAGAGATTGAACCGAATGCGATCGTAGCCGTATTCCTCCGGCGCCTCTTTCTCGATCACCATTCTGGCGTAATTCATCGCTGCTCCCCCAAAGCAATCTCTGTGGTGTATCCAAGCCACAAAAGCACGAAGCCTGCCAAGGCTCATTCGCCGGCAGGCTTCTGTTCCAGTCGTCCAAACGATTGGCTCAGGGCCGAGGCGCTGATCCCACTCAGGCCGGAACTTTGGCCTTCCGACCCTTGGCTTTCGCCGGCGCGGCCACTGCAGCCTTGCGGCCGAGGCCGATCGACTTGGCCAGCTCGGAGCGCGACGCCGCGTAGTTGGGGGCAACCATCGGATAGTCGGCCGGCAGGCCCCATTTGGTACGATAGGCTTCCGGCGTCAGGTTGAAATGGACGCCGAGATGGCGCTTCAGCGATTTGAATTTTTTGCCGTCCTCGAGGCAGATGATGTAATCCGGCGTCACCGACCGCTTGGGATTGACGGCCGGGATCTGCGGCGCCGCCACTGGGGCCGGCGGCTGGCTGAGCCCGCCGATCGACGCCGCAACGCTGGCGATGAGATCGCTCAGGCCGGCAACGGGCAAGCGGTTCTTCTCGACGTAAGCGGACACGATATGGGCGGTAAGCTCGAGCAGGTCGATGTCCTTGTCAGAGTCGTTGCTGTCGTCGGCCAATTTATCTCTCCGTCGCTAGGGGGGTGGCGGAAACTCCCAGAGTGGTCCCAGCGGAGCCGGAAATCCGCTCTAGTCATTTGTCTTGCCGCATATGTGCGGTTGCGCCAGATGATTCCATCCGGTGCCACCGATCTAATCGCCAAATCTGCGTAACGCAATGACTTCGTATCGCGCCACACGTCATTTTGAACAACTATACTGAATTTTAATACTATCAGACGATCAGCGCCTTGTCGCGCCATAGTCGAAAACCGCCCTCGAAAGCGCGCGTATTGTCGCCGCGCCTGGATGTGGCGGGCAATTCATCCAGTCTGTCGACATTGCCGCCGCCGATGACGACATAATCCGGCTGCAGCGCCGCACGCAGCCGCCCGACGACGTCGAAAACGTATTTGCGCCATTTTTTCTTGCCGTATTTCTCCAGGCCGCGCTCGCCGACATAATCTTCGAAACTGCCGCCCTTGCGGTACGGCAGATGCGCCAGTTCCATCGGCTGGCCGACATTGTTGAGGATCATCGCCGCGCCCAGGCCGGTGCCGAGGCCGAGGAACAGCATGCGCCCGCCATCGTAGCTGCCGATCGCCTGCAGCAGCGCGTCGTTGACGACCTTGACCGGCTTGCCGAAGGCGGCAGCAAAATCGTAGCCGTCCCAGCCCTTGCCGAGGTTGGCGGGATCGAGCGAAGGCCTGTTGTGCCTGACCGGGCCGGGATAGCCCATCGAGATCACGTCATAGGCCAGCCCTTCGGCCAGCGTCTTCACCGTGGCGACCATTTGCTGCGGCGTCAGGTCCGGTCCGGAATCGGCCCGGCGCATCTCGCCGCCTGCGCTGGTGAGGATTTTCACATGCGAGCCGCCGACATCGATCGTCAGTACGATCGGTTCGGCCTTGGCCTTCGCGGGCCTGGCTGCCTTGGCTGCCTTGGCCATGTCGTTTCCTCCGCTCACTTGGCGCGTTCCCCGTTTCAGGGAAACGGGGAACGCTCCAACTCTTTGTTTTACGCAATTCCGGACGGAAAGACCGCTCGCACTTTTCGTGGAGTTGCTCAACTCGGATTGATCCAGCCGTTGGGCGGCCCGAAGCTGGCCATGGCGTCGGCAGGCCCCCAGGTCTTCGGCTCATACATATGCGGCGGCGTGGTGTCGCCGAGCACCGGGCCGACAATGCGCCAGGCAAGCTCGCTGGCATCCTGGCGGGTGAACAATTGGCCATTGCCGTTCATGGCATCGCCGATCAGCCGCTCATAGGGCGGCATGTCGCCCTTCGAATCGTCGAGCGCGGTGAGTTCGACCTGCTCGCCGACCATGTCGTCGCCGGGTGCCTTGCGTTGCGCGCCGATCGAGATCGCCACCTGCGGGTCGATGCGGAAGCGCACGTAATTGGCGTCGCTGGGCTTGATCGGATCGAAGACGTCCAGCGGCGGCCGCTTCAGCCGCACGATCACTTCGGTCACATGCACCGGCATGTTCTTGCCGGTGCGGATGAAGAAGGGCACGTCCTGCCAGCGCCAGGTGTCGACCATGAAGCGCACCGCGGCAAAGGTTTCGACCGGCGAGTTCGGCTTCACGCCGGGTTCAGCGAGATAGCCTGTGAACTGGCCGCGCACGACGTCGTCCTTGGTCAGCGTGCGGATGGCGCGCAGCACCTGCACCTTCTCGTCGATCAGATCGTCGGCCGAGCGGCCGACCGGCGGTTCCATGGCGAGCAGCAAAAGGATGTTGAGCAGATGGTTCTCGATCACGTCGCGGATAGCGCCGACATCGTCATAGAATTTGCCACGGCCTTCAACGCCGAAGTCCTCGGCCATGGTGATCTGTACGCTTTCGACGAAGTTGCGGTTCCAGATCGGCTCGAGAAAGGAATTGGCAAAGCGGAAATAGAGCAGGTTCTGGATCGCCTCCTTGCCGAGATAGTGGTCGATGCGGAAGATCGACTGCTCTNCTGCTCTTCGAACACCAGATGCAGCACGCGGTTCAGCCAGCGCGCCGATTGGAGATCGTGGCCGAACGGCTTTTCCACCATCAGCCGCGCGCCATGCGCGGTACCGGATTGCTCCAGCCCCTGGACGACGGTCTCGAACATGGTCGGCGGCACCGCCATATAGTGAAGCGGCCGCTGCGCCGAGCCGAGCGCCGTCTTCAGCTTCTCGAAGGTCGCGCCGTCGCGGTAGTCGCCGCTGACATAGCGCAGCAGACTGGCGAATTTGGCGAAGATCTTTTCGTCGATCTTGCCGAGAGCGTTGACGATGCCGTCGCGGGCCCTCGCCTGCAATTGGTTGATGTCCCAGGCATCGAAGGCGACGCCGATCACCGGCTCGGTCAGCGTCCCCTTGGCTACCATCTGGTAGAGGGCCGGAAATATCTTCTTGTGGGCAAGGTCGCCGGTTGCTCCGAAGAGCACCAGCGTGTCGGACCGTTCCGGGCTCATCTTGCGAGTCTCCCCTGCGGCCTTCACTTGCCGGCCTTCGGCTTTTCGACATGGCCGCCAAAGGCATAGCGCATGGCCGACAGCAGCTTGTCGGCGAATTCGGATTCGCCCTGCGAGGAGAAGCGGTCGAACAAAGCCGAGGACAGAACCGGCGCCGGCACGCCGGTGTCGATCGCCGCCTTCAGCGTCCAGCGGCCTTCACCGGAATCGGAGACGCGGCCGCCGAACTGGGCCAATGCCGGGTCGCTCTTCAGAGCGCCGGCGGTGAGGTCGAGCAGCCAGGAGCCGATCACACTGCCATGGCGCCAGACCTCGGCCACCTGCGGCAGGTCGATGTCGAACTGATAGTATTGCGGGTTTTCCAAAGGGCTGGTCTCGGCGTCGGCAGTGCGCTGTCTTTTGCCGGCATTGGCCGATTTCAGGATGTTCATGCCTTCGGCGTAGGCGGCCATGACGCCATATTCGATGCCGTTGTGGATCATCTTGACGAAATGGCCGGCGCCGCTCGGTCCGCAATGCAGGTAGCCAAAGGGTGCGGTCCCGCCCGCCTTGTCGGGCGTGGCGCCGGCATCGGCGCCGGGCGCCAGCGTGGCGAAGATCGGATCGAGGTGTTTGACCGCCGTATCGGGGCCGCCGATCATCAGGCAGTAGCCGCGCTCCAAGCCCCAAACGCCGCCGCTGGTGCCGACATCGACATAGTGCAGGCCCTTGGCCGCAAGCTCGGCCGCCTGGTCGACAGCGTCGTGATAATAGGAATTGCCGCCGTCGATAATGATGTCGCCGGGCTCCATCAATGCTGCCACCTGGTCGGCGATCTTGCCGGTGATCGCCGCCGGCAGCATCAGCCAGGCGCTGCGCGGCTTGGAAAGCTTGCCGACGAACTCCTCCATCGATGCGGCGCCGATGGCGCCATCGGCAACCAGGGCGGCAACGCTTGCCGGGTTGATGTCGTAGACGACGCATTGATGGCCGTCGCGCATCAGGCGGCGCACCATGTTGGCGCCCATCCTGCCCAGTCCCATCATTCCGATCTGCATGGTGTTGTCCTAGTCGCTTGAGGAAAGAAAATTGCTGGCGAGTTAGTTCTCAATGCCGACGGTGAAGTCGACATTCTCCCAACGGTCGCCGTCGGGCCAGAAAAAAGTGAAGACGATCGTATTACCTCGCGGAATATCGGTCACCGGCAGATCCGCCATATGGACGCCAAAGACATTCACGGACGTGTTGATTTCATGGCTGGTCTGCCACTGGTCGCCGCTCCAGCGGATCAGTGCCGGCTGCAGCAGTTCAACCCGCAGCGTCTTGCCGGCTTCCATGGTGCGCAGCCTGTTGTTGAAGCGCCATATCCTCAGCGGCGAGCCGGTCTTGTCCCTGACATAGCGCTTGACGCCTTGCGGCGGCATGTCGAAGACGGCGCCGTCGCGGAGCGAGCGCAACAGCTTGATGTGTTCCGAATGCGCCCAGACCAGCGGCATGGCGCTGCCCGACGGCTTGCCCAGCCACAATTCGCGCTCCGGTATGTCGGCGCCGTCCCAGACCTGTTCCGGCAGCAGACCGCCCACACCAGCCGAAGCCTCGAATGTCCTGAGCAGGCTTGCCGCCTTGTCCTTGCGGCCGGCGGCCAGCTCGTAGTGGGCGCGTTCGCCGGCCAGCAACGGCCAGGGTCGGCCCTGGCCGTTGCCGTCGAAGGGGGCGCCGTCGGCGTGTTCGCCATAACCGTCGCTGGTGTAGCGGTACCATAGAGGCCCTTGCGGCAGGTCGCAGCGCAGTTGCGCGTCGATGATCCTGACCGTGCCGACGATGCGCGGATCGTCCGCGGCCCTGAGGCCGAAGCGGACCAGCGCCAGCGCGTCCGGGCTGACAATCGCTTCGGCCGGCTTGTCGGTATCGCCCGGCGGACGGTTCTTGATCGGTACGAAGCCGTCCTTCGGCGATGCGGCGCCTGAAGCGTCGGCCGGCGCGATGCGGATGTAGTACCCGTCGACGCCAGCCTCGTGGCACTCCGGTGTGCCGCTGACATAGGTCCAGCGCTCGATCTGGTCGTTCCAGCAATCTGCGACCTCGCGCAAATAGTTAGCCGGCTCGGGTTTGCCGTTGACGTCGAACAGATCGGCGGCGCCAAGCAGTGCCGATATTTCGACGGCGAGCGTGAATGGGCTGTAGCCCGCGTCCTCTTCCCAGCGGTCCTGCCCGGTGACGGGGCCATTGCGCACGATATAGGACGCTGCTTTCTCGACCATCGGCATGAAGGCGGCGAGCTTTGCGCGCGGCAGGTGGCCGGCGCGGTGCAGCGCATCGGCAAGCAGCAGCGGGAAGGCGCATTCGTCCATCTGGATGCCCGGCCAATAGAGCGAGCCGTCGAGCCACACATTTTGTGGCCAGTGGCCGTCCGGCTGCTGGATGGAACGGAGATAGGCGAGGATCTCAAGCGCCTGCGCCGGATCGCCGGCGGCGAGGAAGCCGCCCGCAGTTTCTACGAGGTCGCGCGGCCAGACCAGATGATATCCGCCAAGGTCGTCGTCGCCCTTGCTGAACCCCCAGGGGATCGACAGGCTGGCGACGGCCGCACCGGGCCTCGCCAGCGACAGGTGTGTCGCCAGCACCGCTGTGCTGACGCGGTAGGTGTTGAGGCCGGATGCATCATAGTGGTCGAGCGCCGTCAGGCCTGCCTGCCATTTCCGCCATTTCGCGACATAGACCTTTGCCGCCGGCTCAAACCCGCGTTTCAGGCTGGCGGCGGCGTTTTCGGCCGCTTCATCCGGCGTTGCCCCAAACCCAAGCGCAAGCAAGGCTTTGCTGTTGCGTAAGGAAAAGCCGATCTCGCCGGTCAGCGCGACATTGCCGTCCTCCGCGCTTTGGCAGGCCGGATCGAGCCGGCCGGCGCGGCTGAGCTGCTGCCAGCCGTCGGAAAAGCCTGCATAGCCGGCCGAGCAGTCGCCCCAGGGCAGCGAGGAGGCAAGCGCCAGGCAGACGCCGCGCCCGGACGCAAACAGCATCGGCTTGCCCTTGTGCTCGCCGATCCAGGCGGTGTTGGCCATGCCGGCATTGACCAGATGCGGCGCCAGCAGGGCGTAGACGCGGTAGTCCGTGGCCACGCCCTCGAGTGCCGTGAAGCTGGTTTCCTGCAGCAAGGCCGGGCGCGCCGGATCCGCCAGGATGCGCTTTTCGACCCGGTAACAGGCCGTCGCGTTGACCAGCCGGTAGGCGGGCACGCCGTCCTCGAACGGCTCGATGGCATGTGTGGCGTCACGCTTCTCCTCGGAAAACCAGCCGCCGGGACCGGTGACCAGCAGTCCCATGTCGCGCGTGCAGGCGCTGTCGAGGCCGATAGTAGACTTCATTGACGATGCCATGGCTGAGCGTGAACCAGACGCGGCTCGCCGTTGAAAGCGCGGCACCTACGCCGCTCTTGGCGCTTGACGTCCAGCGCGCCGGAATTCCGGGCGCGCCCATTCTTTTGGGTGCACTGGGGGGAAGGGTCGGCGTCGCTGCCATGCATGGTCTCCTGGGCCCTTCCCTA
Organism: Mesorhizobium sp. LNJC394B00; assembly: GCF_000502555.1. Classification (NCBI taxonomy): domain Bacteria; kingdom Pseudomonadati; phylum Pseudomonadota; class Alphaproteobacteria; order Hyphomicrobiales; family Phyllobacteriaceae; genus Mesorhizobium; species Mesorhizobium sp. LNJC394B00. The sequence continues at coordinate 136,366 of NZ_AYWH01000006.1, read as the reverse complement.
AACCAGCAGGCGAAGGCTTTTCAATCATCGCACCTGAAGTTGATCGCCAAAGCGTAACCGATCGCAGTTGACAAGCGAGCTCATCTGCATTTGTCTGACAATAGATAAAAAACAGGCAGACAACGCCAAAACCATCTGCAACAGTCGGCGGGCCGACAATCCATGGGAGGATTATGACATGAAGACACTGCTCGTCCTGAGCGCTCTGGCGGCGATGCTCGCCTCGGGCACGGCGCTTGCCGACACCAGCGGCAAGAAGATCGCCTTCTCCAACAATTACGCCGGCAATTCGTGGCGCCAGGCGATGCTCGACAGCTACGGCATCGTCACCAAAAAGGCGGTGGAGGACAAGATCGTCGGCGCCGCCGACATCTTCACCACCGCCGACAAGGAAGTGCCGACGCAGGCTGCCCAGGTGCAGAACCTGATCCTGCAGGGTTATGACGCCATCGTCATCAATGCCGCATCGCCGGATGCGCTGAACGGCGCCATCAAGCAGGCCTGCGATGCCGGCATCGTCGTCGTCTCCTTCGACGGGACGGTCACCGAACCTTGCGCCTACCGCGTCGTCGTCGACTTCAAGGACATGGGCAAGCAGGAAGTCGAGCAGATGGCCAAGTTCCAGCCCAAGGGCGGCAATTTGCTGGAAATCCGCGGCCTTGCCGGCACCTCGATCGACGATGCCATCCATGCCGGCATCCTCGAAGGCGTCGCCGCCCATCCCGAGTTCAAGATCGTCGGTTCGGTGACCGGCGACTGGGACCAGACGACGGCGCAGAAGGCGGTCGCGACGATCCTGCCTTCGTTGCCCGACATCGTCGGCATCGTCGACCAGGGCGGTGACGGTTATGGCGCGGCACAAGCCTTTGCCGCCGCAGGCAAGCCGCGTCCGACCATCATCATGGGCAACCGCCAGGACGAGCTGAAATGGTGGAAGGAGCAGAAGGACAAGGACGGCTACCAGACCTGGTCGGCCTCGATCGCGCCCGGCGTGTCGTCGCTGGCCTTCTGGGTGGCGCAGCAGGTGCTCGACGGCCGCACGGACATTCCGCATGACCTTTTGGTGCCGTATCTCGCCTTTACCCAGGACAATTTCGAGACCGAGCTGCCGAAAATCAAGGNTTCCGCATGACCTTTTGGTGCCGTATCTCGCCTTTACCCAGGACAATTTCGAGACCGAGCTGCCGAAAATCAAGGAGGGCGGCGTCGCCACCCACGAATACAGCCAGGAAGACGCAATCGCGGCGATCAAAGCCAATATCAAGTGATGCATTGCATTCATTGCCAGCGGCATGACCGACCGGATATCGTTGAGCATGCCTGAGGCCAATACGGACATCATCAGACTGGGCGGCGCCGAAAAACAAATCGGCGCCGCCCATTTGGACATCATCAGGCTGAACGGCGCCGAAAAACATTTCGGCGCCGTTCGGGCGCTTAACGGCGTCGATTTTCATGTCGCATCAGGCGAATGCGTCGGGCTGGTCGGCCACAACGGCGCCGGCAAGTCGACGCTGATGCATATGGTGGCCGGTACGCTGCAGCCCGATGGCGGTGAGATCGCGGTGCGTGGCAATGCCGAAACCGACTACTCGGTGGCGCGCGCGCTGAAACTCGGCATACGCTGCGTGTTCCAGGAACTGTCGCTCTGCCCTAACCTCAGTATCGCGGAGAATACGCGCATCAACCATCCGGCGCTCACCGGCTTCGGCTGGCGACGCAAGGCGGCTGCTCTCATTGCCGCCAAGCTGGACGAAATCTTTCCGGATCACGGCATCTCGGCGGACGACATTGCCGGCGATCTCTCCATCGGCCGGCGGCAGATGGTCGAGGTGGCGCGCGCCTTCACGGTGACGCGCGATCCGCTCGACCTGGTCATCCTCGACGAGCCGACCTCTTCGCTGGACGCGCATACTGCGGGCCAGCTGCTTGCCTTCGTGCGCCGTTTCGTCGCCACCGGGGGCAGCTGCATCCTGATCTCGCATGTGCTGGGCGAGGTGCTGCAGAATGCTGACCGCATCGTGGTGATGCGCGACGGCAAGGTGGTCGCCACGGACGTTGCAAAAGCGTTCGACCGCGACCGGCTGGTGGCCACCATGGGCGGCGCGGAAGCGCGCGAGAAGATCGCGGCGGAGATCGCCGCCAGGCCGGCGGCGGGCCCGCTCAGGGTGCGGGCGCGGCCCGAGCGGCAGCAGGACGGCAAGGAGCTTGTCGCCCGCGCCGGCGAGATCATCGGGCTTGCCGGGCTTGCCGGCCATGGCCAGACCGACCTGTTGCTGGCGATCTTTGCCGCCGCGACGCGTAGAAGGCTTGATATCGAGGTGACCGCCCCGGTGGCGCTGGTGGCCGGAGACCGCCAATCGGACGGCATTTTCCCGCAATGGTCTATTGCCGAAAACATCGGCATCCGCTCGCTGGCGCGGCTGCGCAAAGGGTTGCTGATCTCGCCGCAGCGCGAGGCCGAGCTTGCTGAGTTTTGGAAGCAGAAGATCGGCATCCGCACGCCTGACATGACCAACAACATCTTCTCGCTGTCCGGCGGCAACCAGCAGAAGGCGCTGTTTGCCCGCGCACTGGGTTCCGATGCGCAGATCGTGCTGATGGACGATCCGATGCGCGGCGTGGACATCGGCACCAAGCTTGAGGTCTACGATCTCGTGCGCGAGGAGGCGGCCAAGGGCCGGACCTTCCTCTGGTACACCACCGAGACCGAAGAGCTCGACAATTGCGACCACATCCATGTCTTCAAGAACGGCCGCATCGTCGCCAATCTCACGCGCGACGAGCTGACCGAGGAAAAGATCATCCAGTCCTCATTCGGCGACGCGGCCTGAGATGACGGCAGTCGCTCCCGGCCCTACGTCCTCGCCGCGCAGCAGCGCGGCCCGCGCGCGCCTGCTGCGCAGCCTGTTGCCGGCGCTGTCGCTGGCGCTGGTGGTTATCGCCATCGCCTGGCTCAACCCACGCGCCATCAGCTATTTCGGCTTCAGCCTGATGTTGAACCTCGCTATTCCGATCGCGCTGGCGACGATCGCCCAGATGTTCGTCATCGCCGGCAATGAGCTCGATCTGTCGATCGGCACCTTTGTCGGCTTTGTCGGCTGCGTCACCGCGACCTGGCTGAAGGACGCGCCGCTGCTCGGCGTGATCATCCTGCTCGGCTCCATAGGCGTTTATGCGCTGCTCGGCGCACTGATCCATCTGCGCAATCTGCCGTCGATCGTGGTGACGCTGGGCATGAGCTTCGTCTGGCAGGGGCTTGCCATTCTGGTGCTGCCCAAGCCCGGTGGCAAGGCGCCGGACTGGCTCTTGTCGCTGATGGCCTTCAAGCCGCCCTTCATTCCGTTCCCTATCATCGCCGCGCTGGCGATCGCAGCGGTGGTGCATTTTGGGCTGATGCGCACCTCCTATGGCGTCATCCTGCGGGGATCCGGCGGCAATCCGGCGGCGCTCAGGCGCGCTGGCTGGTCGCTGCTTCGAACCAAGATCGTGCTGTTTGCGCTGACCGGCCTATTCGGCGTTCTGTCCGGCATGGCGCTGATCGGCATCACCACCTCGGCCGACGCCAATATCGGCAATGGCTACACGCTGCTGGCGATCGCCGGCGTCATTCTCGGCGGCGGCGAGTTCGTCGGCGGCCGGGTGTCGCCGATCGGCGCCGTGCTCGGCGCGCTGACACTGGCGCTGGCGGCATCGCCTCTGCTCACCTTCATGCACATTCCGCCGGATTGGCAGGTCGCCGCCAACGGCGCCATCCTGATCATCGTGCTGGCAGCCCGCGTCCTGATCAGCCGCAGGGAGAGGTAGCGATGACGCTGGTTAAATCGCTGGCCGCCAAACCCTGGATATGGTCGTTCATCGGCGCGATGTTCGTCTGGCTGGCGACCATCGCTTTCACCGGCGGCTATGGCGGCGGTGGCATGGTCACGGCGGCACTGTCGCTGGCGGTGTTCACCGTCATCGTCGGAGTCGGCCAAATGTTCGTCATCACGCTCGGGCCAGGCAATGTCGACCTGTCGCTGCCGGCCAATATCGGGCTCGCCAGTGCCGTCGCCATGAAGGTCATGGGCGGCAGCGATTCCATGATCGTGGTCGGGCTGCTCGCCGCGCTCGCCTGCGGCGCCGCCATCGGTGCCGTCAACTATCTCCTGATCTGGGCGCTGAGGATCCCGCCGATCATCGCCACTCTGTCGGCCAGCTTCATCATCCAGTCGATCGACATCAGCTATGGGCGTGGCCTGCAGATCAAGCCGCCGCCCGGCTTTGCCGATTTTGCCAACTGGCAAATCCTGGGCATTCCAGTGCTGGCGATCCTTACCGTATTGTTCAGCATCGGTGCGGCCATCGCCTTGCAGCGCATGATCTATGGCCGCTCGGTGCTGGCGATCGGCCAGAACATCCGCGCCGCGTGGCTTGCCGGCGTCAATGTCGGCCGCACCCGCTTCCTGACTTACACGCTGTCGGGCGCGCTCGGCGGCATGGACGGGGCGCTGCTCGCCGGCTATTTCCGCGGCGCCAATGTCGATATCGGCAACGAGTACCTGCTGGCCTCGATCGCCGTCGTCGTCATCGGCGGCACCTCGGTCGCCGGTGGCAAGGCCAATGTTCCCGGTGTCTGGGGCGCGGCGCTGTTCCTGGTGCTGCTTCTGACCATGCTCAACACGTTCGGCGTCAGCGCCGGCGTTCGGCTGTTGCTGACCGGGCTGATCATCGTCGGCGTCATCACCGTAGCCGGCGGCGAGGAAGCGCTGCGCTAAAAGGCGTGAGCCCGGCAGCAGTCCCGCCAAATTTGACCATGTGGACAAAAGTCCGCACCCGTTCCATAGTTCCGCGTCTGATTTCGGAACAGTCGGCTCGACACGGCTGTCAAACAGAGGGGCACTAGATGGAAAACCGGAAAAACAAATCGCAATCGACCGGCCTGTCGCGGCGCGACGTGCTGGAACTCGGCGCACTTGGCCTGGCCGCAGCCATGCTGCCGGGTGCAGCCCTCGCCAAGGACAAGAAGCTGAAGGTGGCGGCGATCTTCGCCACGCCGATCGAGGAGCCGTGGGACAACCAGATCCACGTCGCCCTGCAGAAGGCCGAGAAGGAACTCGGCATCGAATACAAATGGTCGGAAAAGGTGCAGACCGCCGATTTCAGCCGCGTCATGCGCGAATATGCGCAAGGCGGGTACCAGCTGGTGCTGGGCGACGCCTTCGCCGCCGAGCGTGAATCGCGCCGCACGGCAAAGCAGTTCCCGAAGACGGCATGGCTGTTCGGCTCGGGCGCCGGCCCGGCCGAGCCCAATTTCGGCGTCTTCGACAACTGGATCCACGAGCCGGCCTATCTGTCCGGCATGATCGCCGGCAAGATGTCGAAGTCGGGCACGATCGGCGCGGTGGCGGCCATGGGCATTCCGGAAGTGAACCGGCTGGTCAACGCCTTCTTTGCCGGCGCCAAGGAGGTCAATCCCAACATCAAGAAGAAGGTCGCCTTCATTGGCTCGTTCTTCGATCCGCCCAAGGCCAAGGAAGCGGCGGTCGCCCAGATCGATGCCGGCGTCGATGTCATCTATGCCGAGCGCTTCGGCGTCATCGAGGCGGCGGTGGACAAGAAGATCCTCGCCATCTCCAACATGTCCGACCAGTCGAGCCTCGGCCCCGACACGGTCATAACCGGGCCGGTCTGGGACATGTATCCGACGGTCGAGCAGGCGATCAAGCTGGTCAAGGCCGGTGTCTTCACCGCGCAGGATTATGGCGATTTCTCGCGCATGGCCAAGGGCGGGTCGTTCCTGGCGCCCTACCATAAATTCGACAAGACGCTGCCGGCGGATGTGAAGGATCTGGTCGAGAAGAAGAAGGCCGAGATCCTGGAAGGCAATTTCCGGGTGGATGTGGATGAGAACACGCCGGTTTCGGATTAGCTCGGCGTACCCTCCCCCTTGAGGGGAGGGTGGCCCGCAGGGCCGGGTGGGGTCCTCCGCGAAGTGCTCCATCCTGCTAAGTCATGGGTTGAGGCAGTTGAGGTGACCCCACCCGCCTCGCTTCGCTCGGCACCCTCCCCTCGAGGGGGAGGGGTATCTCCGCAGGAGCATCCTTGTCCGCCCCTCTCATCGAAATGCGCGGCATCACCAAGAGCTTCGGCGCCGTCAAGGCGAATGAGGCTGTCGATCTAAGCGTCGCCCCAGGTGAGATCCTCGGCCTGCTGGGCGAAAACGGCGCCGGCAAGACGACGCTGATGAATGTGCTGTTCGGCGCCTATGCGCCCGATGCCGGCGAAATTCTTATCCAGGGCAAGACCGTGCGGATCACCAGTTCGGCCGATGCGCTGGCCGCCGGCATCGGCATGGTGCACCAGCATTTTCATTTGGCGCCAAGGCTGACGGTCCTGGAAAACCTTCTGATTGGCATTCCCGGCAAATCCGGCCGCATCGACCGCGCCGGCGGACTTGCCCGGTTGTCCGACATCAGCCGTCAGTATGGGCTGACGCTGGACCCCAACCTGCCTGTCTCCGCGCTGTCGGTCGGCGAGCAGCAGCGGCTCGAAATCGTCAAGGCGCTGTTTCGCGGCGCCAGGCTGTTGATCCTCGACGAGCCGACGGCGGTGTTGGCGCCGAGCGAGGTCGACGGGCTGTTTTCGGCGCTGCGCTCGATGGCGGCGCAGGGGCTCGGCATCATCTTCATCTCGCATAAATTGAACGAGGTGCGGGCGCTCACCCATCGCTGCACCGTGTTGCGGCACGGCCGCGTTGCCGGCCGTGTCGACGATCCGGCGAACACGACATCGGCAGAAATGGCGCAGCTGATGTGCGGCCATGAGATCGTGCCGCCGGCAAGAGGACCTTCGACCCCAGGCGCGGCGGTGCTGACGCTCGACGGTATTTCCACCTCACGGCATTCGGGGACGCCGCTGCGCGATGTATCGCTTGCCGTTCGCGCGGGCGAAATCCTCGGCATTGCCGGGGTCTCCGGCAATGGCCAGCGGGCACTGGCCGAGGTGATTTCCGGCACGCGCGCGCCCGACGCCGGCGTGATGACGATAGCCGGCAAACCTGTGACGCGGTTCTCCCCGCGCGAGGTGCAGGCGCTCGGCCTTGGCCGCATCCCGGAAGACCGTATGACGACCGGGCTGGTCACCAATCTGCCGCTCGCCGATTCCATGGTGTTGCCGCGCATTGGTACTGCGGCTTTCAGCAGCCGGGGCCTGCTCAAGCCAGATGCGATCCGCGCCTTCGCCGAAGAACAGATCAAGGCCTATGACATCAGGTGCCCCGGGCCGATGACCCGCGCCGGCGCGCTGTCGGGCGGCAATCTGCAGAAGGCGCTGCTGGCGCGCGAACTGGCTTTCGACCCGAAGGTGCTGATCGTCTCGCAGCCGACGCGCGGCCTCGACATCGGTGCCGCCCGCTTCATCCACGAAAAATTCCTCGACATGCGTGCCAAGGGCTGCGGGATCATCGTCATCGGCGAGGATCTCGAAGAGCTGCTGGTGCTCTGCGACCGCATCGCGGTGATGTATGAGGGCCGCATCGCCGGCACGCTGGACAGCGCCGATGCGAACATCGCGCGGCTTGGGCTGCTGATGACCGGGGCAGAGGGCAGAGCCTAGATGGACTTTCTCACTCGGTTCCTCGCAGAAACCTCAAATAATACTGCCCGCTTTTGGCTGACTTTAAGCGTCAGCGCTGCCCCTCACCTGCCTGCCGGCATCCTCTCCCCGTATAGAGACGGGGAGAGGGGCTCTCACCCATGGTTTCGCCAATCACCAAAGCTGCAAGAGGGGAGTTGCATAGGGCCCGGATCCCTTCTCCCCGTGTCTATTCGGGGAGAAGGTGCCGGCAGGCGGATGAAGGGCGGCGCGACCGTCTGGGCGGCGGAGGGGCATAGCTGATGTTCCGCCTCGAAGCCCGCAGTTCCACCCCCGCCTGGTTCAATCTCGCTTTGCCGCTGCTGGCCATCGGCGCAGCGCTGGTCCTGTGCAGCGGCCTCATCGCGCTGGCAGGCGCCGGCGTGCTTGAGGCCTATGGCGTGATGCTGTCGGCCTCGTTCGGCGACAGCTATGCCATCACCGAAACGCTGGTGCGCGCCGCCCCGATGATCTTCACCGGGCTGGCTGTGGCCGTCGCCTTCCGGGCCAAATTCTGGAACATCGGCGCCGAGGGCCAATTGCTGGCCGGCGCCGTGGCCAGCTGCTTCGTCGGCGCCATCCCAATGCCGGGCGCGCTGGCGATCCTGTCGATGGCGCTGGCGGGCGCTGCTGCCGGTGCCGCGGTAGCGCTGGTGCCCGCGACGCTCAGGGTCAAATTCAAGGTGGATGACGTCGTCAGCTCGCTGCTGCTCAACTCGGTCATCTACTATGCGCTGATGGCGCTGATCGAGGGGCCGTGGAAGGACTCGTTCAGCGGCTATCCGATCTCGCCGCCGATCGAGGATTCGGCGAATTTCCCGGTGCTGCTCGAAGGCACAAGGCTGCATCTGGGTGTCATCGCCGCGTTGATCGCGGCCCCGTTGATCTGGTTCCTGATCGTGCGCACCACGCTCGGCTTCCGGATCAGGGTCACCGGCGAAAGCCCGGAAGCCGCCCGCTATGGCGGCATACATGTCGAGCGGGTGCTGATCTCGACGGCGCTGCTGTCGGGCGCGCTGGCCGGGCTTGCCGGCGTCGGCGAGGTCGGCGGCGTGCATTTCCAGGTGATGAGCGACATTTCGCCGGGCTATGGCTATTCCGGCATCGTCGTTGCCATGCTGGCCAGGCTCAATCCGCTCGGCGTCGTACCGGCGGCGATCTTCCTGGCCGCCGTGATGACCGGCGCCGAAGCGATGTCGCGCGCCACCGGCGTACCGGCGTTCCTCAGCGATGTCATCCAGGGCACGGCGCTGCTCGCCATGCTGGTGGCGCTGCTGTTCACGGCCTATCGCATCCGCCGCGTCGGTGCCGCCTTATGAGCGCGGTGTTCGAACAGATCTTTCAGGTCGGCTTCCTCGCCGCCATTATCCGCATCGCCACGCCGCTGGCATTTGCCACGCTGGGCGAGATGTTCTCCGAGCGGGCCGGCGTGCTCAATCTCGGTATCGAAGGCATCATGCTGCTCTGCGCGATGACCGGCTTCACCGCCGCCAGCCTCAGCGGCAGCCTGTGGCTCGGCGTGCTGGCCGCGGTGTTGACCGGCATGGCGATGAGTGCGCTCCATGCGCTGTTCACCGTGGCGCTCGGCCTCAGCCAGCATGTCTGCGGCATCGGCGTTACTTTGTTCTCGTCCGGCCTTGCCTATTTCCTCTACCGTCTGACCTTCGGCCAGCAATCGGTGCCGCCCAGCATCAAGGGTTTTCAGACGGTGCCGATCCCGCTGCTGTCGGATATTCCGGTTCTGGGGTCAGCGGTTTTCAACCAGTTCGCGCTGGTCTACTTGGCAATCATTGCCATCCCGCTCGCTGCTTTCGTGCTCTACCGCACGCCTTGGGGGCTGTCGGTGCGGATGGTCGGCGAGAACCCGCGCGCCGCTGATTCCGCTGGGGTCAGCGTCATCGCCACGCGCTTCCAGGCGGTCATCCTCGGCGGTGCGCTGATGGGGCTTGCGGGCGCCTTCCTCACCATGGCACAGTTCAACGCCTTCACCTTTGGTGTCGTGTCGGGCCGTGGCTGGGTGGCGATCGCGCTGGTCGTGTTCGGCCGCTGGGACCCGTGGCGCTCTGCGGGCGCGGCGCTGCTGTTCGCCTTCGTCGATGCGCTACAATTGCGCATGCAGGCGAGCGGCCTCGGGCATATTCCCTATGAGACGTTCTTGATGCTGCCGTTCATTTTCACCATCGTCGCGATGGCCGTGATGTCACGCAACGCGGTTGCGCCGTCGGCGCTGCTGAAGCCGTTTCGACGAGAAGAGCGGTAAGCGAGTAGGACTTGGCGCCCTTCCTCTCCCTCCGGGGGAAGAGGTGGCGCTGCGAAGCAGCGACGGAGCGGGGAACCACCTCGCCACTGTTGCCAACGGGTGCGCATGAATCTTCCTTGCGCCAAGGGTCGACCCCCACTCCGTCGAGCTGCGCTCGACACCTCTCCCCCGATCGACGGGGGAGAGGAAGGGCGCCAAGCCTGGGATACTCACATCGCCGTAAAACCATTATCGACAAACAGATGCGTGCCATTGACGAAGCTGGACTCATCGCTGGCGAGGTACAGCGCTGCCTTGGCCACTTCCTCAGGCTCACCGATGCGGCCCTGCTGCGCGGCCAATGCGGCGTCCGATACGTCGACGCCGAGCTTGCCGAGATCGGCGACCTCGCGCAGGCCGTGCGGCGTGCGGATGAAGCCGGGACAGACGGCGTTGCAGCGTATGTTGCGGTCGCGGAATTCGACTGCGATGGCGCGCGCGAACATGTGGCAGGCGCCCTTGGTGGTGTCGTAGAGCACCTCCATGGGTGTGGCCGCCACAGCCGAGATCGACGAGGTGCAGACGATCGAACCGCCACCGGCAGCGATCATGCCCGGGAGCACGGCGCGCGTCATCAGGAACATCGAGCGGACATTGACCGCATGCAGCCAGTCCCATTCCTGCACTGTCGTCTCCAGGAACGGCTTTATCACGATGGTGCCAGCATGGTTGAACAACACCGTGGCCGGGCCGAGCCTGGCAGTCGCCGCCTTCACTGCGGCCTCGACCTGCGCCTCGTCCGAGACGTCGGCCACCCAGTGTTCGGCGATATGTCCCCGCGCGCGTATCGCCGCCGCAGTGGCTGCCGCCGCCTCGCCATTGCGGTCGATGATCGCCACCTTGGCGCCTTCGGCGGCGAACAATTCCGAGGCCGCTCCGCCCATTCCGGTCGCGCCGCCCGAGATGATTGCAATCTTGCCGGCTAGTCTTGTACCCATGTTCTGTTCCCCGTTCCCGATCGAAATGATCCGCATTTACGCCGGAATGGCGATGCTATCGCCTATGCAGATGTCGGCCAAGCTTGTCGCTCGCTTGTCGCCAGCAGGGGTCTCCCAGCAATCCCAAACCAAATAATAAGGAATACTGAGAAAATCATTCTACATATCGCCAAAAAATAGCACTCGACAAAGTCTACTGATTTTATAGATTAATCCGCAAGACGGAGGTCGATATGTCCTATATCCAGAACGCCGAGACGGACCGCACCAGCCAGAGGCTGGCCAATAGCCAGGCTTTCCGCCCGGCCTATGCCGGCGCTTTCGCCTATCTCGTCTTTGCCCTTGCGTTCGTGTTCACCGGGGCAGTCGTGCTCGGCTTGATTCCCTGACCGATCAGGCCGAAAGGGTGGCGACCTAGCGCTTTCAGTGAGTGACCGGAGTTGATGAACCGAACGCGGACGCGCTTTGGCGCTGATGCTTGTTTTTACGCATGTCGTCGTCTCAAAACCGGGGGCGACATACGTCCAACGTGATGGAGGAGATGGCAATGCCGATCGAGTTCACGCATGTTCCCGGTAAAACGCATGCCGCCGATGCCGGTTCGGCCGTACCGTTCTTCTATGATTTCGTCGAGACGGCGACCAAGCTGTCGCTGATCGAGGATTCCGGCTTCCAGAACATCGTCGTCGACGACCCGGCCGGGCTGTTGACCAATATGGACATCGCCGCCCAGGCGCTGGACCGCACCTCGTCGCTGGAAGTGGTGCTGACGCACTGGGCCGGCGTGATCGCGCCAGCCGTTGCGGCGCGGCAACTGGCGGCGCTCGACGCCAGGAGCGGCGGCCGGCTGGCGCTGAGGATGCTGAGCGAGCCGCTGGATGACGACGATGCCGAGACGCGTCCGGTCGGCCACACCGTGGTCTGGCAGCGCATCGACGAATATCTGGTGCTGCTGAAGCGGCTGTGGTCGAACGACCGGCCCTTCGACCATGAAGGTGCATTCTACAGCATCAAGGGTGGCTATGTGCCGCGCAAGGGGCCGCATGGCGTCGACGTGATCATCCGCATGGGTGGCCAGTCCGGCACCGCGCTCAAGGTCGCCGGCCGCCATGCCGACGTGTTTGAACTCACGGCTGGTTCGCTCGACGAGATCCGCCAGCTGATGGAACGGGCGCGCAGCGCCGCCGCCGAGCATGGCCGCGCCGGCAAGCTGCGTTTTGCGCTTCCGGTCCGGGTCCGCTCGGAGGGTGGCGCCTCTACCGTCGCCCACAAGGCGGTCGAACTTTCCGGACCACCGGCGCAGATCGCCCTGTCGCTGCTGCCCTATGCGGCGCTGGGCATCAGCGAGTTCATGATCGTCGGTGTCGACCGGCCGCGCGAGATCGCCAGCGTCGGCCGCGAGACGATCGCGCTCTTGCGCAACTCGCTGGCAGGCCGGGAGGCGGAGGTGCCGCAGCCCGGCGCGTTTGCCTCGCGGGGCGGGTCGGATATTCACGCAGGGTGAATTTGCGGGTGGAATGAAAGCTATTTCGTAGCGTTCCTTCACACCCCCCTCTGCCCGGCAGGGCAGAGGGGTGCTGTCCCGCCAGCGTCTAATCACCACTCAGCACTGCCAGCGCCTCCAGCACCGCGTCAGATTCCGTCAGCGTACCAAATACCCCGTCCTCCACCGTCACCATATGCAGCGCCGCGTCATGCGCGTATTGGTCGCCGCTGGCGCAGGCATCGGCGATGGTCAGGCACTGGAAATTGCGGTCGCAGGCCTCGCGCAGCGTCGTGTGCACGCAGACATCGGTCGTGCAGCCGGAAAAGATCAGATGGGTGATGCCGCGTGCGCGCAGCACAAGTTCCAGGTCGGTGTAGGTGAAGGCGCTGTTGCAGGTCTTGTCGACGATGATGTCGTGCGGCGCGACGTCGATGTCGGCGACGATCTGAAAGCCGGGGCCGGAGCGCAGCAGCACGTCGGTGCCTTCGAGACCCGCCCGCTTGCGGCGCCATCTCTCGTACGGCGTCATGTCGGCCATGTCGCCGCGATATCCCTGCCTGGTGTGAATGATGGTGAGGCCGGCCGCGCGTGCCGCTGATATCAGTCGGTTAACTGTCGGCAGGATGGCGCGCAGCGGCGCGGGGTCATAACCCTTCCTGGCGAAATAGCCGGTCGGCGAGAGGAAATCCTCCTGCAGGTCGATGACCAGCAGCGCGGTGTTTGCCGGCACCAGCCGGCCGTCATAGGGGAAATCGAACGGTATCGCCTTGATCATCGCAGCCTGCCTCAATTGCTGCCCGGTATCGTGGCCCAGCAACCCTGCGGCCGTCCATCCCTCAGTGCGACGACACCAGGTAGACCGACGCCAAGACGATGTGCCGCTGAGACATCGCGCCGATAATCGTTGGCCAAAAAAGCCATCTTGTTTGTTGACTGGCAAACTCATGTTTTATAGTCAAGCAGGGCACTCGGCCGCCTGAATTGTTTCCAGCGGCTGTGCCGCGTTTGAGAGAAGCCAGAACCAGTGGCTGGATTTTCGGGGTCGACATTCCGTCACCGACCAGCCGATCGGTACGTGCAATGACGAAGCGAGGACGAAGCGTGTCCAGAAATGGTTTGTTGGCGGCGCTGGCCGCGGTCATGCTGTCGGCCGGCAGCGCTGCTGCGCAAGAGCAGCCAAACACGCAGCCCAGGGTGACGACGGAACCCGCTGCAGCTGCCCGGTCGGCGGCCCAGCCTTCCCCGGTCGCAGTCGAACGGCCCGCACCGGCTGCGCCTGTCGCGCCGGCTTCGCCAACTGCCGGGCAGGCGGCGCCGACCGCGCCACAGCCGGCAACCCAGCCCGGTGCATCCGCGCAGGCCGAGCCTTCGGCAATATCGCTGACGCTGCCGCACGATCTGTCGCCCTGGGGCATGTTCATGGCCGCCGACATCATCGTCAAGGCGGTGATGATCGGGTTGGCCTTCGCCTCGCTGGTCACCTGGACGGTGTGGCTGGCCAAATCGCTGGAGATTCTCTTCGGCAAGCTCGGCGCCCGTCGCGCTGCGCGCGCCATCGGCAATGCCGCCACGCTGCGCCAGGCCGGGCGCGCGCTTGGCAACAGTGGCGGCCCCGGTGCGCTTTTGGTGCGGGCGGCCGAGGAAGAGACTGCCCTTTCGGCCGGTGCGCTCGGCCATGTCACCGGCGACGGGCTGAAGGAACGCGTGACGTCGCGCCTGTCGCGCATCGAAGCGGCGGCGGCGCGGCGCATGTCGCGCGGCACTGGCGTGCTGGCGACGATCGGCTCGACGGCGCCCTTCGTGGGCTTGTTCGGCACCGTCTGGGGCATCATGAACGCCTTCATCGGCATCTCGCAGGCGCAGACCACCAACCTCGCGGTCGTCGCGCCCGGCATCGCCGAGGCGCTGCTCGCCACGGCGATGGGCCTGGTCGCGGCCATTCCCGCGGTGGTCATCTACAACGTCTTTGCGCGGTCGATAGCCGGCTACCGGCAGCTCCTTGCCGATGCCTCGGCCGGGGTCGAACGGCTGGTCAGCCGCGATCTCGATTTCCGCACGGTGCCGCAGGCGCCCGCGCTGGCGGCGGAGTGATGGGCCATGGCGGCTAGAATTCGCGAGACTGTCGACGGCGATCTCGAGGAAAGCCACGAGATCAACGTGACGCCGTTCATCGACGTCATCCTGGTGCTGCTGATCATCTTCATGGTCGCTGCCCCGTTGGCGACAGTCGACGTCAATGTAGATCTGCCGGGTTCGACCGCGAGACCGGCGCCGCGGCCGGAAACGCCGCTGTTCCTGACGCTGAAGGACGATCTGACGCTGGCGATCGGCAATGACAGCGTGCCGCGCCAGGCTTTCGCCGCGGTGCTCGACGGCAGAACCAAGGGCGACAAGCAGACCCGCATCTTCCTGCGTGCCGACAAGGCGGTCGGTTATGGCGAGCTGATGGAGGTGATGAACCTGCTGCGCGGCGCCGGTTATCTGAAGATCGCGCTGGTGGGGCTGGAGACGGTGCCGGCGGACGCATCCGCGGCGCACCCGGGCGCCGCCCCGTGACGCAACTGGCCGCCGCCGCCCCCGCGGCGCCGCGCGCCGGCGTGCGCGAAATTGGCTTGTGGGCGGCTGCGGCCATTGTCATTGTCGGCGCGCATGTCGCGATCGTCTATGCCGTCCAGAGCTTCAGCCTGGCCAACATGGCCGATGGCGGCCCGCCGCCGGCTGTGGCTATCGAGCTGTCGCCGATGATGGTGGCGCCGGCGGTGCGGGTGGACTCAGCGGCCGACGTGGTGACGCCCGAGCCGCCGAACCAGATCGAGGAGGCGGTTGCCGAACTGAAGCCCGTCGTAGAGCCCGAGCCCGGTCAGCCGGAGCCGGTCACCGAGAAGACGGAAGCGGTTCAACCCGCCGCTCCGATCGAGACGGCAGCGGCCGAGCAGCCCGATCAAGCGCCGCCGCTGGATGAGGTGGTGCCCGACATCGTCCCGACCATAGCGCCGGATGTGGTCATTCCGCTGCCCCAGACCAAGCCGGCGGAGACCAAGCCGGTGGAGGCCAAGCCGATCGAGAAGGCGAAGAAGGCTGCCGAAAAACCCAAGCCGAAACCGAAAGAGAAGAAGGAAAAGGCCGCGCCGGCGAAAGCGGTCGTGACCGCCAGTGTCGATCAAAAGGCAGCGGCGAAGGCGTCGGCGCCGAAGGCTTCGCAATCGAGAGGATCATCAGTCAGTGCAAGCAAATGGAACTCCCAGCTGATCGGATGGATCAATCGGCACAAGCGCTACCCGAGCGCGGCAAGGTCGCGGCGCGCCGTGGGTACCGCAAATGTGACCTTCGTCGTCAGCGCTTCGGGCAAGGTGACCTCCGTCCGGCTGACACGATCTTCGGGGGACGCCGATCTCGATCGCGCCGCGCTCGGCATTCTGCAGGGTGCGACGGTGCCCGCGCCACCGCCTGAGAAGGCCGGTACGGCTGTCGTGGCGCCTTTGATGTTCACGCTGCGGAACTAGAAGCAGCCGGACAAGGCCGATCCCATGACCACGTACTTTCCCGCTTGACTGACCCGCCGGACCGAATACGCTAACGCAAAATACCGGCCTTGGTCGCCGGGCGGCAAATATGCCTCGTATGCCTCGCCCTCCGGCGCTGGCTGCGGGGCATTGTCATTTCTGAGGATCGGTTTGAAACGGCGTATCGAGATCGGCATCCTGTATTCCCGTTCGGGCAGCTACCAGCTGGTCTCCGATGCGTGCCGGATGGGCGCCATGCGCGCCATCGCCGACATCAATGCCGATCGGAGCTATGGCATCGAACTGGTTCCGGTCGAGCGCGATCCGCAAAGTAATGCCGATCGCTACGCGACTTTGTGCGAGGACATTTTCAGGACCAGCAGCGCGCGCCATGTCGTCGGTTGCGTCACCTCGTGGAGCCGCAAGGAAACCATCCCGGTGCTGGAGAAGGCCGGCGGCATGCTCTGGTATGCCTGCCCCTATGAAGGGTTCGAGGCCAACGAGCATGTCGTCTACATGCACGCCTGCCCCAACCAGCATCTGGTTCCGCTGATGGCGCATGTCGTGCCGCGTTTCGGCGCCAACGGCTTCCTGCTCGGCTCGAACTACATTTGGGGCTGGGAGATGAACCGCGTGGCGCGCGACCTGATCGCGGATGCCGGCGGCAAAGTGCTGGGCGAGCGCTATCTGCGCATCGGCGAGACCGACGTGTCGCGGCTGATCGCGGAAATCCGGGCGACGAGGCCGAGCTTCATCCTCAACAATCTGATCGGCACCTCATCCTACGCCTTCCTGGCGGCTTACCGCGAGCTGGGCGATGAGGATGCGGCATTCAGGCCGGAAAACTGCCCCGTCATCTCCTGCAACCTCACCGAAGGCGAGTTGCCGGCGATCGGCGATACAGGGAAAGGGCATCTGTCGGTCGGGCCCTATTTCGCGCCCCGGCCGGCTGCCTTCGCTTCGTCCTTCGAGGCCTCCGCCTATGCCTCGGTGCAGGTGATGGCCGACGTGCTGTCGCGCGACACTGATGCCGGCCCGGCGGAATTTTCCAAAGCCTTCGCCGAGCGGCGCTTCTCCACCCGGCTCGGGCCGATCGCCATCGACGCCCACTCCCAGCACGCGACGCTGCCGGTGATCATCGGCCGGATCGCCGATGGCTTCTTCGAGGTCGTCAGCCAGGAGGATGAGGTCGCGCCGGATCCATATCTGTCGCGCTACGACCCCGCCAAGACATTCGGCCGTCCGCGTCTGAGGGTGGTGTCATGACGCGGACGCGCATCCCCAATCTCGGCGGCGCGCGGGCTTTCATCCTGCATCGCCCGCATCCGACGGTGCAGGCCATCACCAGGCAATTGTCGGCCATCGGCCTGGCTACGATCGACTGCTGGCCGGAATTGCCGCCGGAAGCTCTCGCCGCCGATTTCGTCTTCTTCGATGCCGATCTCGGTTTCGACGAGCAGTTCCCGTGGGAAGCCGGTGAGGCGCCGATGCCGCTGGTGGCGCTGATCGGTTCCGAGGCGCCGGGGCGTATCGAATGGGCGCTGTCGCACAAGGCCGATGCGCAGCTGCTGAAGCCGGTCGGCAATGCCGGTGTGTACAGCGCATTGCTGATCGCAAGGCAGAGCTTCGAGGCACGCAAGCATTTAGCCGGCGAGATAGCGTCGCTGCGCCAGCGCGTCGCCGAGCGCCAGACCATTGTGCGCGCGGTGACGGCGCTGTCGAAAGGCAGCGATGACGAGCGTGCCTATGCACAACTGCGATCGCTGGCGATGAGCTGGCAGATCAGCGTCGAGGATGCCGCGCGCAGGATCGTGGCAATGACGGATGAGGAAGGCGGCGATGACCAGTCCCATCGCGCCTGATCTCCCGGTACGCATGCCGGCAAAACCGCGCGCCGGCGTCTGGCGTCGGCTGGTCAAACGCCGCCTGGCGCTGCTCGGGCTGGTCATCGTCGCCATTGTTGTCGCCGGCGCCGTGCTGGCGCCCCGGCTGACCGGCTACGATCCCAACGAGCAGATGTTCGACGGCCTGACCATCGAGGGCTCGCCGCTGCCGCCCAGCGCCCAGTATTGGCTCGGCACCGACCTGCTCGGACGTGACCTCTTGACCCGCATCCTCTACGGCGCCCGCACCTCGCTGATCATCGGCATCGTCGCCAATGGCGTGGCGCTTTTGATCGGCACTTTGGTGGGCGTCACCGCAGGCTATTTCCGCGGCTGGATCGGCAGTGCGCTGATGCGCTTCACCGATCTGATGATGGCGTTCCCGGCGCTGCTGCTCGCCATCTGCCTGGCGGCAGTGTTTCAGCCGAGTCTGTGGATCGTCGCCATGGTCATCGCGCTGGTCAACTGGGTGCAGACGGCGCGTGTCATCTACACCGAGACCTCATCGCTGGCCGAGCGCGAGTTCATCGATGCCGAGCGCAGCATCGGGGCGAGTGCGCCGCGCATCCTATTTCGCCACATCCTGCCGCATCTGCTGCCGACCATCATCGTCTGGGGCACGCTCGGCATCTCGACCACGGTTCTGCTCGAGGCGACGCTTTCCTTCCTCGGCATCGGTGTGCAGCCGCCGACCGCGTCGTGGGGCAACATCATTTTCGAGAACCAGACCTATTTCCAGGCCGCGCCCTGGCTGGTGTTCTTCCCCGGCGCCGCAATCCTCGCGTTGGCGCTGGCCTTCAATCTGATCGGCGACGCGTTGCGCGACATCCTCGATCCGACGCAAAGGGGCCGGGAATAATGGGGGGCCGGTCATGATCGCCTATCTCGGCCGCCGGCTGATCCAGTCGCTGCTCATCCTGCTTGGCGTCTCGCTGATCACTTTTGCGCTGCTCTACCTCTTGCCGGCCGACCCGGTGCGGCAGATCGCCGGCCGCAGTGCCACGCCGCAGACGGTGGAAAACATCCGCCAGCAACTCGGCCTCGACCAGCCTTTCGTGGTCCAGTACTGGCACTATCTGACGAAGCTACTCAGCGGCGATCTCGGCCGCTCCTACATCCAGCGCTCGGAGGTCACCGAACTCATCGTCTCGCGGCTGCCGGCCAGCCTGCTTTTGATGGTCGGCGCCATCCTTTGCGAATTGCTGATCGGGCTCTCGATGGGGCTGATCGCCGCCGTCAAGCGCGGCTCCGCCACCGACCAGACCCTGATGGTGGCCTCCTTCGTCGGCGTCTCGGCGCCGCAATTCGTCGTCGGCCTGTTGCTGCTCTACGTCTTTGCCGTGCGTCTCAGCTGGTTCCCGATCGGCGGCTATGGCACCTGGCGCCATCTGGTGCTGCCGTCGCTGACGATGGGCATACTCGGCGCCGGCTGGTACGCGCGCATGATGCGCTCGTCGATGATTGACGTCCTGCGCCAGGATTATGTCCGCACGGCGCGGGCCAAAGGCCTGGCGCGCAGCGCCATCATATTCCGCCACGCACTGCCGAATGCCATCCTGCCGGTCATCGCCATGATAGGCATCGACATCGGCATCTTCATGGGCGGCATCGTCGTCGTCGAAAGCGTGTTCGGCTGGCCCGGCATCGGTCAGCTGGCGTGGCAGGCGATCCAGCGCGTCGACATTCCGATCATCATGGGCGTCACGCTGGTCTCGGCCTTCGCCATCGTGCTCGGCAATCTGCTCGCCGACATCATCGCGCCGTTCATCGATCCCCGCATCAAGCTCAGATGAAAATGAAACAGAGAAAGGGAACACAACAATGAAAAAGTTTCTCGCATCCACAGTCGCGGCATCGGCCTTGGCCCTCATGCTCGGCATGACAAGCGTCCGCGCCGAAGACACGGTCGATCCCAACGCCAAGCAAGGCGGCGCCATCACCATCACCTACAAGGACGATGTTGCGACCCTCGATCCGGCGATCGGCTATGACTGGCAGAACTGGTCGATGATCAAGAGCCTGTTCGATGGGCTGATGGATTACGAGCCGGGCACCACCAATTTGAAGCCCGATCTGGCAGAAAGCTACGAGATTTCGCCCGACGGCCAGACCTTCACCTTCAAGCTGCGCCATGGCGTGAAATTCCACAATGGCCGCGAGATGACGGCCGACGACGTGAAATATTCGCTCGACCGCGTCACCAATCCGAAGACGCAGAGCCCCGGCGCCGGCTTCTTCGGCTCGATCAAGGGCTATGACGATGTCGCCGCCGGCAAGGCCGAAGGCCTGTCCGGTGTCACCGTCATCGACCCCTACACGGTCAAGTTCGAACTGACCCGGCCCGACGCCACCTTCCTGCACGTCATGGCCATCAATTTCGCCCATGTCGTGCCGAAGGAAGAGGTCGAGAAATATGGCGCCGATTTCGGCAAGCATCCGGTCGGCACCGGCGCCTTCAAGCTCGCCGAGTGGACGCTGGGACAGCGCATCGTCTTCGAGCGCAATGCGGATTACTGGCACAAGGGCCTGCCGCATCTCGACAAGATCACCTTCGAGATCGGCCAGGAGCCGATCGTGGCGCTGCTGCGCTTGCAGAAGGGCGAGATCGATGTTCCCGGCGACGGCATTCCGCCGGCCAAGTTCCAGGAGGTGATGGCCGATCCCGAGCAGAAGGCGCGTGTCGTCGAAGGCGGTCAGCTGCACACCGGCTACGTCACCATGAACACCACCATGGCGCCGTTCGACAATGTTAAGGTGCGTCAGGCCGTCAACATGGCGCTCAACAAGGCGCGCATCATCCAGATCATCAACGGCCGCGCCGTGCCGGCCAATCAGCCGCTGCCGCCGTCGATGCCGGGCTACGACAAGGAATACAAAGGTTATCCCTATGACGTAGCCAAGGCCAAGGCGCTGCTGGCCGAGGCCGGTCATCCCGATGGTTTCGACACGCAGCTGTTCGCCATGAACACCGATCCCAACCCGCGCATTGCCCAGGCGATCCAGCAGGACCTGGCGGCCATCGGCATCAAGGCCAGCATCCAGTCGCTGGCGCAGGCCAATGTCATCGCCGCCGGCGGTGACAAGGCCGGCGCGCCGATGATCTGGTCGGGCGGCATGGCCTGGATCGCCGACTTCCCCGATCCGTCGAATTTCTACGGCCCGATCCTCGGCTGCGCCGGCGCGGTGCCGGGCGGCTGGAACTGGTCGTGGTACTGCAATAAGGACCTCGACGCCAAGGCGGCCGAGGCGGATTCTGTGGTCGACCCGGCAAAGGCCGGCGAACGCGACAAGATGTGGAGCGCCATCTACGACAAGGTGATGGAAGACGCGCCCTGGGCGCCGGTCTTCAACGAACAGCGCTTCACCATGAAATCCGCCCGAATGGGCGGCGCCGACAACCTCTATGTCGACCCGGTCCATATCCCGATCAACTATGACAATGTGTACGTAAAAGATGTGCAATAGCTGCGACTACACCATCCATGGGCGCCATCACCATTTCGGCTGGGACAATTCCTTTATCCCGGCCGAGCGGGTGGCGCCCGGCGCGACCATCGAGTTCCAGTGCCTCGATGCCGCCGGCGGCCAGCTGAACGCCGACAGCACGGTCGCCGAAATCGTCAAGCTCGACTTCGCCGGGGTCAACCCGGTGACCGGGCCGATCTTCGTCGAGGGCGCCGAGCCGGGTGACGCGCTCAAGGTGACGATCGAGATGTTCAAACCGTCCGGCTTCGGTTGGACGGCGAACATTCCCGGTTTCGGCCTGCTCGCCGACGACTTCACGGAACCGGCGCTGAACATCTGGAAATACGATGCAGCCGCGCTCGAACCGGCGCTGTTCGGGAAAAACGCGCGCGTACCACTGAAGCCGTTCGCCGGCACCATCGGCAATGCGCCGGCTGAGATGGGGCTTCACTCGGTGGTGCCGCCACGGCGGGTCGGCGGCAATCTCGACATCCGCGATCTCGCTGCCGGCACGACGCTCTATCTGCCGGTTGAGGTGGCCGGCGCGCTGTTCTCGGTCGGCGATACGCACGCCGCACAAGGCGATGGCGAGGTCTGCGGCACGGCGATCGAGAGCCCGATGGACGTCGTGCTCAAGCTCGACCTTGTCAAGGACGCCAGGCTGAAGACGCCGCGCTTCACCACCGCCGGTCCGGTGACGCGCCATCTCGACGCCAAGGGCTATGAGGTGACGACGGGTATCGGGCCGGACCTGATGACCGGCGCCAAGGAGGCGGTGGCGCAGATGGTCGATCTGCTTGCTGGGCGGTATCAGATCGATCCGGTCGAGGCCTATATGCTGGCCTCGGTGTGCGGGGACCTGCGCATCAGCGAGATCGTCGACATGCCGAACTGGGTGGTGTCGTTCTATTTTCCGCGTTGCGTGTTTGAATGACGGTACGTCGGCGCCGCACCCCCACCCCGCTGCTTCGCAGCGACCCTCCCCACAAGGGGGAGGGTAAAGCGCTGCCACCCTACCTCCCCCTTGTGGGGAGGTCGGACCGGAGGTCCGGGTGGGGGTCAGCGCCAAGGTTTGTGCGAATGGTGCGACGGAACCAATCCGTCGCAGGGCTCCACCCACAATGACCCTCGCCGACAACCCCATCCTCTCCATCGCCAACCTCTCCGTCAGCGTGCGCGGCGAGGACGGCGAGCGCGATGTCGTCTCCAACCTGTCGCTGACGCTGGCGCGCGGCGAGACGCTCTGCATTGCCGGCGAATCCGGCTCCGGCAAGTCGATGACCGCGCTGGCGATCATGCAGCTTTTGCCGCAGCCGGCGGCGCGCATATCGTCAGGCATGATCCGTCTTCGGGATGGGAATCGGGGCGACACCGACCTAGCAACCCTCGACGAACGCCAGATGCGGCGCATTCGCGGCGACCGCATCGCCATGATCTTCCAGGAGCCGATGACCTCGCTCAACCCGGTTCTGTCGATCGGCCGGCAACTCACCGAATCAATCGAGGCGCATACCAGCCTGTCGTCGGCGCAAGCCCGCCGGCGCGCCATCGAGGCGTTGAAGGCGGTGCGCATTTCGGAGGCGGAAAGCCGGTTAAAGCAGTTTCCGCACGAACTCTCCGGCGGCATGCGCCAGCGGGTGATGATCGCCATGGCGCTGGCGCTCGAGCCCGACGTGCTGATCGCCGACGAACCGACGACGGCGCTCGACGTCACCGTGCAAGGCGAAGTGCTGGAGCTGTTGCGCGACCTGCAGCGCCAGCATGGCACCAGCGTCATCCTGATCACCCACGATATGGGCGTGGTTGCCGAAATGGCCGACCGGGTCATCGTCATGCGCGACGGCCGCATGGTCGAAGAAGGCACGACATCGGATATTTTTGTCCAGCCGCAGGCCGACTATACGCGCGAACTGCTGGCTGCCGTGCCGCGCATCGGCAGTGGCGTCGGTCGACAGAAATCCAGGGATGCGATTGACGTCTTGAAACCGGCCAATGTCGCCGAGATCAACGACCTGCATGTCCGCTTCGATCTGCGTGGCGGCATCTTTGGCCAGGTCACCCGCCGCGTCCACGCCGTCGAGGGCGTCAGCTTCTCGATCGCGCCCAACGAAACGCTTGCTCTGGTCGGCGAATCCGGCTGCGGCAAGTCGACGACCGCCAAGGCGCTGGCCGGACTGGCGCCGTATAGCGGCGACATCGTCATTGGCGGGCGCAATCTCTCCGGTCTTGGCCGCGACGAGCGCAAGGCGGTGCGCCGTGACGTCCAGATGATTTTCCAGGATCCCTTCGCTTCGCTCGATCCGCGCATGCGCGTCGGCGAGCTCGTCGCCGAGCCGCTGGTGATTCATGGCATCGCCTCGAAGGACGAGCGCCGGGAACGGGTCGCGGCGCTGTTCGAGCGCGTCGGCCTGTCGGCCGACCAGATGGAGCTTTACCCGCACGAATTCTCCGGTGGCCAGCGCCAGCGCGTCTGCATCGCCCGAGCGCTGGCGCTACGACCAAAACTGATCATCGCCGACGAAAGCGTCTCGGCGCTCGACGTCTCGGTGCAGGCGCGCGTGCTCGATCTCCTGAAGGAATTGCAGCGCGAATTCGGCGTCGCCTATCTCTTCATCTCGCACGACATGGCGGTGGTCGAGAACATTTCCGACCGCGTTGCCGTCATGTATCTCGGCCAGATCGTCGAGATGGGCACGCGCGACCAGGTGTTTTCCAACCCGCTCCATCCCTATACGAGGCGGCTGATCGAAGCGGTGCCGGTGCCCGATCCGGCGCAGCGCAGAACGCGCTTCGCGCGCCTCGACCAGGAAATCCCGAGCGCCACCCGCAGGATCGGGGAGGCGCCGCTGAAGCTGGCGCTGAACGATGTCGGCGGCGGCCATCTGGTTACTGCGGAAAGCTGAGCCCGCACTGGCTGGCAGCTGTTCTTTTACTTTGTTGAGTACAACCAAGAACTGCCGTCTCGGGTTTACCGCGTCTTAGGTGGACGGCGGCCACTATACGGTCGGCGTTCTTGCCACGGGGAAAAATAGTGCTCAAGGCGGTTCTGCAGCTGCTGCCGGGTCGGTTCATGGATGTGCGCATGCGCGTATCCGCCGACTACGAGACGCGCGTCGTGGAGCGGCCCGGGCGCTGGATGAAGGCTGCCGAACTGGAGCAGCTGAGCAGCGATCTGCGGCTGGTAGCGTCCAAGACACTGAAGTTCGGCAGCCTGACCTATGGCGTGTTTTCCGGCGACCGCAGCCGGCTGGAACATTCCATCATCACCATTGTCTACCGGCGCAGCGACCGGCAGCCGATCGCCTTCAACTCGCTGGCGCTGATGGAGATATCGCTCGCCGGCAAGCCCTATGAAGTCTTGCACCTCGGTCTGGTCATGATCGATCCCGACGAGCGCAGCCGCGGGCTGAGCTGGATCCTCTACGGCCTAACCTGCTTCCTGATGTTTTTGCGCAATCAACTGCGGCCGATCTGGATTTCCAATGTCACCCAGGTACCCGCTGTCGTCGGCATGGTCGCGGAGGCGTTCAGCAATGTGTTCCCAGGACCGCATGCCGGCGCGCGCCGCTCGCTTACCCATGTGCTTCTGGCGCGGCAGATCATGGCGCGCCATCGCCATGTCTTCGGTGTCGGCCCCGAAGCTGGTTTCGACGAAGAGCGCTTCGTCATCACCAACGCCTATACGGGCGGCTCGGACGATCTGAAGAAGACCTTCGACGAGGCGGCCAAGCACCGCGTCGAGACCTTTAACGAGTTCTGCCACAAAGAGCTCGACTACACGCGCGGCGATGATGTGCTGCAGATCGGACAGATGAGCTTTCAGTCGGCGCGCACCTATCTCGCCGACGCGGTTCCGCGCGGCTCGCTTGCCGCCCTTGCGGTAGCAGGTGCGGCGGCCACGCTGCAGCGGCTGGTTTTGCCGGTGGTACACTGGGCGGATAGCAGCCGCCAATGGAATGTGCTGAGACCATGGACACGCTGATGGCTTCATCCGTGATGATGCCTGGGTGTGAGCTGATGGGCGCTGACCGATGAACCTCGATGGCACGCTCGTGGCCGACACCATCACCTCGCTGGCGGCGCTGTTCGGGCTGCTGATCGTGATATCGGTCGTCGGCGGGCGCGACACCGGCGATCCGCTGTCGCGGCGTTTTCTGTTCGGTTTGCGGGTGCTGGCGGTGCTGCTCGCCTGCCGAATCCTCGACTGGACTACCGGCCTCGCACTCTTCCGCTTCGTCACCATCGCGGCGGCGGGCCTGCTGCCGCTGGCCGCACTGCTGCTGACCGAGGGGCTGTTGCGCCGGCATGCGCCGTTTGCGCTAAAGTTCTTTGCCGCCGGCGGCGCCCTGCTGTTGCTACTGCTGGCGCCGATCTCGGAACGCTTTGCCGAGCCATGGCGGATGGCGGTACTACTTGCCTTCCAGTTCGGAGGTTTTCTCGCCATCGGCTGGCTGGTGATGACGCGCGATCGCGACAGCCTGTCGGCGGCCGAAAACCGCACGGTCGAGCGCATGGCGCTGTCGCTGCTGTTGATCATTCCGTTCATGGTCACCGACTACCGGCCCGGCCTGTTCGAAGTGCCGGTTCGGCTTGGCGGCATCGCCATCCTGTTCCTGTGCTGGCTTACGATCGGCCTCGGGCGCGCCAGCCTCGGCCATCGCGACACGATCGGCGCCTTTACCGTGATTACGCTGAGCTCGGTTTTCGCCGGGCTGGCGCTGGGCGGCATCGACGATCTCGGCTGGCGCGGCAGCGTGCAGGGCGTGGTGATCGTGCTTTCGGCGACGCTGCTGGCAGTCATCTACAATGACAGCGTCAGCCTCACCGCCGAGAAGCGCCGCGACTCGTTGCTGAAGCATATGGCCGAGGGCGACCTCACCGATTCGGCGCGCTTCCTGCGCGGCCTGCAGAGCCATATCCTTGTCGACGGCGCGCTGATCCTGCCGGCAGGGGACCTCGGCGATTTCGACCTGAAGGTGCTGGCCCGTGCACTGGAGCAGGAGCCCGTGCGCTCGCTCGCCGATGCGCAGCCGGGGGCGCCAGTCGACCAGGATATACGCGAGCAGCTGGCATGGCTGTTCGAGAAATATGAGGCGACCCATGTACTGCTGGCGACGCTCGATCCGCTGACCGTGGTGGCGCTCAACATGCCGACGCTTGCCTCATCGCCGGGCGTGGAAATGGAGCTGCGGGCAGTCCAGCGCATGGCGATGCTGATTTCGCAGCGGCAGGCGAAGGGTTGATCATACTGAACGGGCCGGCTCTTGCGTCGGCCCGTTGCCGTAGCCGGGTCAGGCGGCCTTGGTCTTCAAGGCCTCTTCGTCGCGCACCATTTTTGTCACGGCGGCGAAGTCGAGCTTGCCGGAGCCAAGGACCGGTACCTTTGAGACCACCCGCACTTCGGCCGGGACCATCAGGTCCATGGCGCCGTTGGCCTTGGCGTAGGCGAGGAATTCCGCTCGTGTGGCGCCGGATGCCTCAGTGATGAGGATCAGCTTTTCGCCCTTGCGCGCGTCGGGCACCGTGGCGACCGCCGACAGCGAGCCCTTCCACAATTCGCCGGCCAGCGCTTCGACAGCGGCGAGCGAGATCATCTCGCCGCCGATCTTGGCGAAGCGCTTGGCGCGGCCGCGAATGGTGATGAAGCCGCCTTCGTCGATAGCGACGACGTCGCCCGTATCATGCCAGCCGTCCTCCAGCGGTTCGAGCACGCCGGGCTTCTCGGCCCGGAGATAACCGGCCATGACATTGGGGCCGCGCACGAACAGCCGGCCGCCTTCGTCGACGCCGGGGACCGGATCGAGGCGGTATTCCATGCCGGGCATGATCTTGCCGACGGTTCCGGAGCGATTGTACATCGGCGTGTTGATGGAGATCACCGGCGCCGTCTCGGTGACGCCGTAGCCCTCGAGGATGCGTAGGCCGAACTTCTCCATATAGGTCATGCGCGTCGCTGTCTTGACCGGCTCTGCGCCGGCAAAACAATAGCGTATCGAGCGGAAGTCGTAGGGGTGCGCGGTGCGGGCATAGCCGGAGAGGAAGGTGTCGGTGCCGAAGATGATCGTCGCGTTCGAGCCGTAGATCAGTTCCGGCACGAGGCGGTAGTGCAGCGGCGAGGGGTAGAAATAGACCGGCACGCCGGAGATCAACGGCAGCACCGTGCCCGCGGTCATGCCGAAGGAGTGGAAGATCGGCAGCACGTTGAACACCTTGTCGCCCGAATGGAAGTCGATACGCGACGCCGCCTGGGCGGCGTTGGCCAGGATGTTGCGGTGGGTCAGAACGACGCCCTTCGGCGTGCCTTCCGAACCCGAGGTGAACAAGATCACCGCCGCATCGCCGGGCTTGCGTTTCGCGCGCGGCGTCGACTTGCGCAGCAAGCCGAGCAGCTTATCCTTGAGACTGATGGTCTTTCTGAGATCGTCGAGCCACACGATGTCGACCGAGCGACCGAGTTCCTCGACCACGGCGCCGAGCTTTGCCTGTTCGACGAACGCGCGGGACGTCAGCACGGTGCGGACTTCGGCGGCCTTGCAGGCGGACAGAATATTGGCAGCACCTGCGGTGAAGTTCATCATCGCCGGAACCTTGCCGGCGGACATGACGCCGAGCAGCGTCGCGCAAGAGCCGTTGGCGTTGGGCAGCATGATGCCCAGCGTCTGCTGGTCGGCATAAAGGTTCTGGAACTTCTCACCAAGCACGGCGGCAGCCGTGAGCAGCTTGCTGTAGCTGAGAGAACCGGTGACCGGATCCTGAACTGCGAGCTGTTTCATGCCGCGTTCGTTCGCCGTCTCGATGATCTTTTCCAGTACGGTCTTGTCGATGTCCTGGGTGCGGAAAACGAGATCCGACATCACCTGGTAGAGCGCGGAACCCGCCGCGGCGCGGCGCTTGCGGCCCTTCAGCTCTTGCGGCACCTCGAGCTTGACCGGTTCCAGAATGGTCACCTTGACCTTCGGGAACAGGCGGCGGCGCACATGCTGCGAGCTCAACCGCGAGAAGTAGGTCTTCTCCAGCCCGTCGATGCGCACCGGCACAACCATCGAGCCGGTCTTGTCGGCAACCATGGCGGCGCCGTCATAGACCTTCATCAGGCCGCCGGTCACCGTGATGCGTCCCTCCGGGAAGATCACCAGCGGATCGCCGCCCTGCACGATCTTGATCAGCGTGCGGGTCGACATCGGCTTGGCCGGGTTGAGCGGCAAAGCGCGGGCAAGTTTCATGAACGGCTTCATCCACCAAGCCTGGGCAATGGTGTAGTCGATGGCGAAGACCGGCTCCTCATCGGTCAGCGTCAAGGCGAGCGGACCGTCGAGAAAGCTGACATGGTTGAGCGCCAGGATCGGTGCCTTGCCGGCCGCCTTGAGGTTTTCCATGCCCTCGACTTCGAGGCGCAGGAAAGCGCGGAACAGGATGGAGACGAAGTCACGGAAGGGGTTCGTCGGCAAATATTTCAGCATCAGCCAGGCGGCAATCGCATTGGCCGCGGCGAGGCCGAACAGGATGCCGCCGGTCGAGACCTTTGTCTGGATCAGGGCCATGATGATGCCGCCGCCAGTCATGAAGCCGGCATTGACGATACTGACGGCGGCGACAACCCGGGCGCGCCGCGCTTCGGGCGACCAGGCCTGCACGGCGGCGAAGGTCGGCACCACCAGGAAAGCGGCTGCAATGGCCATGCCGGCGAGGTCGATGGCGACGCGGACCGTGTTTGGGCCGGCGAAGAATGCGCCAAGGGTTTCCGCCTGGGGCGACGGCGTCATGCCGGAGATGGTCCAGGCGAGATGCAGGCCGAACAGGGCGAGCAGCGCCGTGCCGACCGGTGCCGGCAACAGCACGATGCGGCCCTGCGACATCCAGGCGGCGATGGCCGAACCGATGGCGATCGAGACGGCGAACACGGCGAGGTAGACGGTGACGGCCATTTCGTTGCCGCCGAGCGAATCCTTGATCAGCACCGGCAGGAGCGAGAGCACGATGGCGCCGATCAGCCAAAACCACGACGTCATCAGGCCGGCGCGCCAGATGCGCGTGTCGGTGCGCAATTCGGCGACCTGGCGCCAGGTCGAGCGGAAGATGTTCTTGTCGATGACAAGGTCGGGCGCCGCCGAACCGGTCGACGGGATGTAGCGGCTGACGAGCCAGCAACCGACGGCGAGCGCCATCATGATCGGTCCGAACACCGCGACGCCGATGCCATCGGCGGAAACGACGCCGCCGGCTATGGTGCCGCCGAGAATCGCGGCAAACGTAGCTGACTCGATCCAGGCGTTGGCCTTGGGCAGTTCCTTGCGTTCGAGGTGATCGGGCAGGATGCCGTATTTGATCGGTCCGAACAGCGCCGAGATAACGCCGAACATCAACAGCGCCGTCATCAGCACGGGAATGGACGACAGGGCGATGCCGACGACGGAGACACCCGCCGCGGCGATCTCGGCGAATTTCAGACGCTTGGCTATGAGAGCCTTGTCGAAGCGGTCGGCGAGCTCGCCGCCGAGCGCCGACAGGAGCAGGAAGGGGGCCATGAAGACGGCGCCCGCCAAGGTGACAAGTGATGCCGCCTGGTCCGCCGCCAGCGTGAACAGAATAAGGAACACCAGCGTGTTCTTGAGGAAATTATCGTTGAAGGCGGACAGGAACTGCGTCCAGAACAAGGGCGCAAAGCGCCTGGATGTCATCAGATGAGCTGTCGGACGATTGATCGGGGCGATTTCCATAGCGGCGACTTCCATTGGGCAAGACCGATTAAAATCCTGGCTGGATTGATCAGCGGTCTTGCGCGTTGAGCCTTGTTTAGCGGGAACCCGGTTACACTTCGTTACTGCGGCTGACTTCCATCAGCAACTTCTCGGCCTTGGCGTCTTCCAGCCGGTTGATGAAGCGGCTTGCCTCTTCCGAGTCGCGCAGCGTCTTGGTGATGGTGATCGAGGTGTGCACGAGCATGATGGCGGCCATCGCATAAAACCCCTTGGCGGCGAAGCTCGCCTCCATGAAGTAGATGCCGCCGGCCATCATCGTGGCGGCAACGGCGAAACTGGCCATGGTGAAGGTCTTCCAGGCGCTTGAGTCCTTGGGGGAATAGGTGTTCGGGGTCATCGATATGGTCCTTTCGTTTCAAGGTCAGGTTGGTTGGGCGTGGGTCTGTTTCAGGCTGGATACAATCAGGCCGGATACAATCAGACTGGATAACAATCAGGCCGGGTACGATCAGGCCGGCTTGGTCATGGTCTTCGTGAGCCGTTCGAGCACGGCGTCGGCGCTGCTTCTCAGCGGCGCGCCGCAGCCGGCGGCCGCAAGCTTTTCTGAGACCGCGGCAGGATCGCCCGACTGTTCCATCTCGGCCATGGCGGCCGCGGTGGCGTCGATCTGCTTTTGCCTGGTGCGCAGGCGCAGCAGCGTCTCCTCGGCGTCCCTGAGCGCCGACAGGCTGGAGCCGGGCGCGCTTTCTCGCAGGCGCTGGGTCGAGTCGACCGCGGCAACGATGCGCTGGCCGCGCTGCAATTCGCGCAGGCGCATTTCGGAGACGCGGATAATCCGCTTGAGACGCTCGATCTCGGTGCCGAAGCTTTTCTGCGCCTCGGCGGAGGCGTCGCGTTCGGCTTCCAGCATGGCGATGGTTTCGGCGGCTTCGCGGGCCAGTTCATTCTGTCCCTGCTCGATCGCGGCGATCGTGCGCTTCTCCAAATCGTCGATGCGGAGGACAAGCTTCTTGTACTGCGCGACTTCCTGTTCGTTCTGGGCGATGGCAATTGCAACCGCCCGGCGGGCGGCCGCGATAGCGTCGGCGCAATCGCGGATCTGCTGGCGCAGGATTATCAGCGCGTTGCGGTCGACGACCGCCTCGGCGGCTTCGTAGCTTCGGCCGCGAACGAGAGCAAAAAACTGTTTCAACATTTCCGTTTCTCCTCTATGAACGTTGTTCATGAGGCAAAGTAGCACATTGTGAACGGCGTTCAAGGAGAAAATGAACGGTGTTCATGATTGCGCATAAGAGAAGGTTAATGACCGCAAAACGGGACGCCAAACGCGAGGACCTCAAAGGCAGGCTGATCGAGGCCGCGCAAGCGCGCATCCAGTCCTCGGGGCTCGCCGGTCTGCGTGCGCGCGACATCACGGCCGATGCCGGCTGCGCGCTGGGCGCGCTCTACACCGCCTTCGCCGACCTGGACGAGCTCATCCTGCACGTCAATTCGATCACACTGGCCAGGCTGGGGGCGGCCCTGCAGCAAGAGGCGACCGGCGTCGCCGAGCCTAGGGCAAGGCTGAAGGCGCTGGCCAAGGCCTATCTCGGCTTCGCCCGCGACAACCGCATGGCGTGGAAGGCGCTGTTCGAGCACCGTATGGCGCCAGGCGTGGCGGTGCCCGAATGGCATCTGGCCGAACATGCGGTGCTGGTCCAGCATCTGGTTGAGCCGCTGGCCCAGCTGCTCCCGGCGGCGGCAACGCCGGAGCTTTTGGCCCGCGCGCGCACGCTGTTCTCCGCCGTGCATGGGATCGTCGCCATCTCGCTCGAAGACCGTTTCATTGGCCTGGCGTCCACCGACCTCGAAAGTGAGCTGCTGGGTTTCGTCGACACGCTGGTGAGCGGACTGGAGACGGAAAGGGAATGAACTGCTGCGATCGGCTCTTGCCTCACGGCACTCTGCCCTTATGAAGATCGTGGCGCGGACTGCCGGTTGATCCAGGCCGGCTGAGACTGTTGGGGATATCCGGTGACAATCGATCAGAACCGTCGGTTTCGACCCGAAATACAGGGGCTGCGCGGCTTGGCGGTCGCGCTTGTCGTGGTCTATCACATATGGCCGGATGTGCTGCCTGGCGGATATGTCGGCGTCGACGTCTTTTTCGTCATCTCTGGCTATCTGATCACGGGCCTGCTGGCGCAGATGGCGCTGCGCGGCGGCCGGATTTCACTGATCGAATTCTACTCGCGACGGGTGCGACGGTTGTTGCCGGCAGCAACCCTGGTGCTGCTGGTGGCATTGCTGGGCACGCTGCTTTTCATCTCAAAGGCGCGCTGGGAGGAAATGGGCAACCAGATCGTGGCGAGCGCTCTTTATGTCGAGAACTGGCGGCTGGCCTCGATTGCGGTCAGCTATCTCGAGGCCGACACCTTGCCGAGCCCGGTGCAACACTACTGGTCGCTTTCCATCGAAGAGCAGTTCTACATCGCCTGGCCGTTGGTGATGATCGGCGTGATCTGGCTGGCGCGCCGCCGTGACCTTCCGCTGAGGGCCTGCTTGATCGGGGCGTTGTCGCTCATTTTCGCGGCATCACTTGTTGCCTCTGTCGTTTTGACGGCGACGGATCCGGCCCAGGCCTATTTCGTCAGCCATACCCGCCTGTGGGAATTGGCGCTGGGTGGTCTGCTGGTGCTGACCGAACACCAGTTTCGACTGGCGGCACTCACTAGACAGTGGCTGGCGATCGCCGGCATCCTGGGCATCGTTGCGTCCGCCTTGCTGTTTTCCGCTGCAACTCCATTTCCCGGCGTCAGTGCGTTGTTGCCGACCTTGGCCACAGTGCTGGTCATCCTGGCTGGCGAGGTTGAAGTCGGCCGGTTTCGTGGGCTCGATTCGTTGCCACTTCGTTTCATCGGCGATCGCTCCTACTCGGTCTATCTATGGCATTGGCCGCTGATCACCATCTCCCAGGCGCAGGGTCATTCGCTGACCCTTGCCGGCGGTTTCGGCCTGATTGCGGCGACCCTGCTTCTATCGGATCTGTCCTATCGATATGTTGAGCAGCGCTACCGGCAAGCTCGGGGCGGCGCCTGGTGGAAGCCGCTGGGATACGGCACCGCGGCGGTTCTCACATGCGTGGCCGCATCCGGCAGCCTGCTGCTCTTTCTGAAGACCGAACGCATCGACACCGCGCTGATCGGCACGCCTTCCTACCCTGGGCCCGCCGCTCTCGTCTCCGGCGCCGTGGTCCCGGACGGTGTGAACCTTCTGCCGCCGCTGGCCCGGCTGAGGCGGGACGTGCCGGTCGTGTATGCAAGGAAGTGCCACCAGGAGGAAAGCTCGGAGCCCAAACGATGCTCTCTAGGCGATCCCACGGGTGCGAAAACAATGGTTCTGGTGGGAGATTCTCATGCAGCCCAGTGGGTGCCGGCACTGGACAAGATCGCAAAGGACCGCAACTTCAAACTGGTTACCTTTACAAAATCCGCCTGCCCATTCACCCGCGTGGCCATCACGGCGGATGGCAAACCCAACGTCTTATGCGCGCAGTGGCACGAAAAGGTGCTGGCCGAGATCCTAAAGCTGAAACCGGATCTGATCTTCACCAGCCAGTCCAATTACGGAGCGGTTCAGCAAGACGTGATGATCGAGGGGCTGCGAAGTCTCTGGGGCGGGCTGACGGACGCCGGCTCGCAAATCGTTGCCATCCGCAACACGCCCTATATGAAATTCGACCCGGGCGAATGCCTGAGTTCGACCCCAACGAAATGCGTCACCAAACTGAGCGATATTGAGCGGAGCAACGTGTTGGCGCTGGCCGCGGAAGGACAGAAAAATGTGCGCGCCATCGATATGCTCGATGCCATTTGCGGGCCGCAACTATGCCCGGCAGTTGTCGGCAACATCATCGTCTGGCGGGACAGTCATCATCTGACCGCCAGCTACTCGCTTGCCCTGGCGCCCTATCTCGCAGCGAAGGCGGGGCTTTGACGAGACGTCTCGGAACTTAGATGTGTCGACAGGCAGGAAAATTCCGCTGGTGGAGCTGAGGAGGATCGAACTCCTGACCTCGTCATTGCGAACGACGCGCTCTCCCAGCTGAGCTACAGCCCCGTCCAGCGGATGGCGCATTTATCGAAGGCTGCGGTTTCCTGTCAAGGCGGGGTTTTGCCGAAATCCCTTGTGCCCGATGCTTGTAGGCGACCGGCCCTTGCCGGTTTCGCGCTCAATGGCTACATGTCGGCAACAATCGGAGACCGGCATGCTCGCCCTCATTCAAACAATCGTCATGGCGCTGGACCTGTACTGGTGGGTCATCATCGCCTCGGCGATCTTTTCCTGGCTCTATGCGTTCAACGTCGTCAACTCGCGCAATCAGTTCGTCGGCAGCATCGGCAACATGCTCTACCGGCTGACCGAGCCGGCGCTGCGTCCAATCCGTCGGTTCATGCCCGACCTTGGCGGCGTCGACATCTCGCCGATCATCCTGCTTCTGCTCCTGTTCTTCCTCAGGCAGCTCATTCTCACCACGATAGCGCCGCTGGTCCTGTGAACCCGACGATGGCATGAACGCGCCATTCCGCTTGCGCGCCGACG
The DNA here is from genome assembly GCF_000502555.1 of Mesorhizobium sp. LNJC394B00. Classification (NCBI taxonomy): domain Bacteria; kingdom Pseudomonadati; phylum Pseudomonadota; class Alphaproteobacteria; order Hyphomicrobiales; family Phyllobacteriaceae; genus Mesorhizobium; species Mesorhizobium sp. LNJC394B00. Next base: position 101,898 of record NZ_AYWH01000006.1, on the reverse strand, counting down.
GCATCGACCTGTTTATCCGGCTGACGCCGAAGTCTTCCGTGGACAGGCTCGGAGGCGCCGAAAAATCGGCCGACGGGCGCAGCCATTTGAAGGCGCGCGTGCGCGCCGTGCCGGAGAATGGCGCGGCCAATGCGGCGCTGGAACGGCTGGTGGCCAAGGCGCTGGGCGTTCCGGCATCGGTCGTGTCGGTCATTGCAGGCGGCACGGCGCGGCTGAAGACGGTGCGTGTGGTTGGCGAACCATCGACGCTGGTGAAGAGCATCGAGGCACTGGCCGCCGGATAATCCTCAATCCCCCAGCGGCAACTTTGGATCGTCGACCTTCAGCGTGTTCACGCTCTGCTTGATGCGGCGCAGGTTTTCGAGAACCCTGGGTCCGCGCGTTTCGGCCACGGAGGTGACGATCATGTCGACGATCGACAGCAGCGCATAGCGCGACGAGGTCGGCTTGTAGATGTTGCCGTCTTCCAGCGACTGGAACTGGATAACGGTATCGGCGGCCTTGGCGAGCGCTGATTCCGGCGGGGTTACGGCGATGGTGCTGGCGCCATATTGCTGGGCCACCTGAACGGCGTCGATCACCGAGCGCGCATAGCCGGACACCGAGAACGCGATCAGCGTCGTCTCCGATGTGGCGACCGCGGCATACATGCGCTGCAATTGCCCGTCGATCTGCGCCAGCACCGGCACGCCCAGCCGAAACAGCCGGTTCTGCATCTCGGTCGCCATCATCGAGGAAATGCCGCCGGAGCCGATGCACAGCACATTGCCCGAACTGACGATGCGCGCGGCCACGCCCACCAGCGTCTTCATGTCGAGGTTTTCGCTGGCGCGCTGGATGGCGGCGATTGCCGCTTCGGTGATGGCCGACGCAATGCGCTGCTCGCGCGCGTCGCGGTTCAGCGGTTCGGGCGACAGATACTGGCCGCCAATGGCGATCGCCTGCGCCAGGTAGAATTTGAAATCGCGCAGACCCTCGCAGCCGAGATTGCGGCAGAAACGGGTGACCGTCGGCTCGCTGACGCCGACGCGCGCGGCAATTTCCGAGATTGCCGCCTTGGAGGCGAAGTCGAGATCGGTCAGCACGAGGCCGGCCAGGCGGCGGTCCGATTTGGTGCCGTCCTGCGACATCAGCTGCAGGCGCGTGATGATGTCGGCCGGCGTTTTCATTTCTGGGTTGTCGTCTTCATCGTGGTGTTTTCGTTTTCATGCCGGCGCTCTCATAGCGGCAGGCCTGTCGCCGTGTCGAACAGATGGATGTTTGCAGGCGCGACCGAGACCGGCAGCATCTCACCCGGCTTGACCTGTATCCGATCGCGGAACACGGCGCGCACCGTGTCAGCGCCGATGGCGCCATAGACATGGGTTTCCGAGCCGGTCGGCTCGACGACATCGACCTTGATCGCCATCGCGTCGACAGCCTCGCCGATGACGAAGTGTTCGGGCCGTATGCCGGCCTCGACCGTGCTGCCAGCCGGCACCGTCTTGCTGCCGAGCGCCAGTCGCCCTCCGCCGGCCGATTCGAACCAGCTTTTCTCGGGCGTCGTCTTCAGGGCGCCGGAGACAAAACTCATCGACGGCGAGCCGATGAAGGAGGCGACGAATTTGTTGGCGGGACGGTCGTAGAGCTCCAGCGGTGCGCCGACCTGCTGGATCTTGCCGCGGTCCATCACCACGATGCGGTCGGCCATGGTCATGGCCTCGATCTGGTCGTGGGTGACATAGACGATGGTCGATTTCAGCCGCTGGTGCAGCGCCTTGATCTCGGTGCGCATCTGCACGCGCAGTTGCGCGTCGAGATTGCTGAGCGGCTCGTCGAACAGGAACACCGAGGGTTCGCGCACGATGGCGCGGCCCATGGCGACGCGCTGGCGCTGGCCGCCCGACAGCTCCCGGGGATAGCGGTCGAGATAGGAGAACAGGTTGAGGACGCCGGAGGCCTTTTTCACCTTGTCGTCGATTGCCGTGCGGCTTTCGCCGCGGATCTTTGGGCCGAAGCCGATGTTGTCGGCCGCTTTCAGATGCGGAAACAGCGCATAGGACTGAAAGACCATCGCAACATTGCGCTGCTGTGGCGGCAAAGCGTTGGCGCGCACGCCGCCGATCAAGAGGTCGCCTGAGGTGATCGGCTCCAGCCCGGCCAGCATGCGCAGCAAGGTCGACTTGCCGCAGCCGGAAGGGCCGACCAGCACGACGAATTCGCCGCTCTTGATGTCGAGGCTGATGTTTTCGAGAATCTTATGGCGTCCGAAGGATTTCGACAGGTCGCGGAACTCAACGTCGGTCATGGCTACGCTCCCAGTATGTCGTCGATGAAGGGCAGGAAGCCGGCGGTCAGTCCGGCGTCGACCGGCACCACCGCGCCGGTTATCCCCGATGCGCGATCCGAAACAAGGAAGGCCACCGCTTCGGCCACTTCCGTGGCGTCGACGATGCGGCCGAGCGGATAGAGCCGCTTGAGCTTGCCGAGAACATCCGGGTTCTTGGCCAGGCGATGGTCCCAGGCGGCGGTGCGGATCGAGCCGGGGCAGACGACATTGGCGCGCAGCCCGTTGCGGCCGAGTTCCACAGCGATCGCTTTGGCATAGGCATTGATGCCGGCCTTGGCTGCGGCATAGGCCGGGTTGCCGAAGTGGGCGATGGCGTTGACGGAAGAGATGAAGACGACGCTGCCCGAACCGCGCGCGGCCATCGCCTTGATCAGTGGATCGGCGAACAGCATCACCCCGGTCAGATTGAGGTCGAGCTCATGCGTGATCTTGTCGGGGGTCAGCGCTGCAAGAGTCTCGGCGCGCGTCCAGCCGGCATTGTTGATCAGGATGTCGGGCACGCCGTCTTTCTCGAGGATCGCCGTGATCGCGGCATCGGTGGAGATCCGGTCGAGAAGGTCGAAGACGTGGCGCGACGCCAGATGCGGACTGCCGAGCTGGTCTTGCGACTGGTCGCAGCCGACGACGCGCGCGCCTCGTTCGGCCAGCAGCGCCACAATAGCCGAGCCGAGCCCGCCGCCGGCGCCGGTCACCAGCACGGTCTTGCCTGCGAATTCGGCCTTTGAAACCACGCTGCGCGCCTCCTGGGATCTACGATAATCGGAAAACGCTATTTTAAGAAATGTAATTAAGCAACAGGATAATCCGCTTGCACAGCGTCAAATGATGGATAATGTAGGAAAGTCACATAAAGCCTTGGTCGCCTGGAAGCCGCAAGAGCGCAGGCGCAATCAAATGGGAGAGATCGAATGAAGCTTGCAAAATGGACTGTCGGCCTGATGGCCGGAATGAGCCTGCTGGCGCTCACCGCACAGGCAGATGCCGGCGAGGTGCGCGTAACCGTCGCCGAATACAGCGCCAAGACCGGCCCGTATTTCGAAGCGGTGAAAAAGGAATTCGAGGCAGCCAACCCGGGTATCACCGTCAAGTTCGAAGTTGTGCCGTGGGACGTGCTGCTGCAGAAGCTGACCACCGACATCACGGCCGGCACCAATGCCGACCTGTCGATCATCGGCACCCGCTGGCTGATCGATTTCGTCCAGCAGGATGTCGCCGAGCCGCTCGACGGCTACATCAAGCCTGACTTCAAGGATCGCTTCATCGACACCTTCCTGTCGCCGTCGATCATGGAGGGCAAGACCTATGGCCTGCCGATCGCGGCTTCGGCGCGCGCCATGTACTACAACAAGGAATTGTTCGAGAAGGCCGGAATCGCCAACCCGCCGGCAACCTGGACCGAGTTGCAGGAGGATGCGCGCAAGATCAAGGCGCTGGGCACCGGCACGTTCGGCTTCGGCCTGCAGGGCAAGGAGATCGAGACCGACGTCTATTACTACTATGCGATGTGGTCGCAAGGCACCGAGATTCTCAACAAGGATGGCACGTCGGGCCTCGGCACGCCGGGCGCGCTCGAAGCCGCCAAGCTCTACAAGTCGATGATCGACGAAGGCCTGACGGAACCCGGCGTCACCTCCAACAACCGCGAGGACGTCCAGAACCTGTTCAAGCAGGGCAAGGTCGGCATGATGATCACCGCACCCTTCCTGTCCAACCAGATCAAGGACGAGGCGCCGAACCTGAAATATGGCGTGGCCGCTATCCCCGCCGGACCGACCGGCGCGCGCGGCACGTACGGCGTCACCGATTCCATCATCATGTTCAAGAATTCCAAGAACAAGGATGAGGCCTGGAAGCTGCTCGACTTCCTGTTCACCACCGAACAGCGCGCCAAGTTCACGCAAGGGGAAGGCTTCCTGCCGGTGAACAAGGAAGAGGCCAAGATGGACTATTACGTCAACAATGCCGACCTCGCCGCGTTCACCGCACTGCTGCCCGACGCTCGCTTTGCACCGGTCATCCCCGGCTGGGAAGAAGTCGCCCAGATCACCTCGGATGCCATGCAGAAAATCTATCTCGGCGGCGACCCCGAGGCAGGCTTGAAGGAAGCGGCTGCCAAGGCCAACGCCGTGATTAAGAAATAGGGCGTATCTCCCTGCGCCCGGCGCGGCCCAGAGATCGGGGCGCGCCACACTTTCCTCTCCCTCCGGAGGGGGGAGAGGTGGCTCGGCGAAGCCGAGACGGAGTGGGGGAACCACCTGGCAACCGCCGCGACGGACATAGGAAGGGCAATAGGGGCAAACATCACCTCGCCTTGCGCCCCAAGGGTCGACATCCACTCCGTCGACCCCCACTCCGTCGAGCTCCGCTCGACACCTCTCCCCCGATCGACGGGGGAGAGGAAAGGCCCCTTCCGCAACCGTTGCGGAGGATGGGCAGGCAGGTGAGGGGCAGCGCAAACGTCGCAGGAAATTCAAACCCTGAAGCGCTGCCTTAGACCGATATGCGAGATTGATCCGAGCTGGCGCGCCAGCGCCACTTATGTCCAACACGGTACGAATCCGGCCGATGCAAAATCGTTACCTGCCCTATTTATTGACCTTGCCCAGCCTGTTTCTGGCCGCAGTCGTCATCTTCTGGCCGGTCTGGGACCTGATCCAGATATCAACGCATGATGTCAGCCGTTTTGGGCAGCTGCGGGACTTCAACGATTTCGCCAATTATTCCGCCTTCCTCGCCGATCCCGATTTTCTGGCGGCACTCTGGCGCACCGGCCTGTGGACCGTGCTGGTGGTCGGCGGCGCGCTGCTGTTGTCCGTCCCCGTGGCGATGATCCTCAACACCGATTTCTACGGCCGCGGCATTGCCCGCGTCATCATCATGCTGCCCTGGGCGGTGTCGCTGACGATGACGGCAGTGGTCTGGCGCTGGGCGCTCAACGGCGAAAGCGGGATGCTGAACTCGGCGCTGATCGGGCTTGGCCTGATCCATGAAAACATCCAGTGGCTGGCGCGCGCCGAGACGGCATTCCCGATGCAGGTGCTGATCGGCATATTGGTGACGGTACCGTTCACCACGACCATCTTCCTCGGCGGCCTGTCGTCGATCCCCGACGACCTCTACGAGGCGGCGGCCCTGGAGGGGGCGACGCCGCTGCAGCAGTTCCGCGAGATCACCTTTCCGCTGCTGAAGCCGTTCATCAACATCGCCATCGTGCTCAACACCATCTACGTCTTCAATTCCTTCCCGATCATCTGGGTGATGACGCAGGGCGGGCCGGCCAACTCGACCGACATATTGGTCACCCATCTCTACAAGCTGGCCTTCCGCATCGGCAAACTGGGGGAAGCATCGGCAGTGTCGCTGCTGATGTTCGCCATCCTTTTGATCTTCACCATGATCTATGTGCGCCTCGCCATGCGGGAGCAGCGCACATGACGCCCAAGCTGAAGCGTACGATCATCACCTGGCTGCTGCTTTCGCCGCTGCTCGTGGTGACGATCTTCCCCTTCGCGGTAATGTTTTTGACCGCGGTCAAGCCGCGGCAGGAGGTGCTGTCGCCGACCTGGTGGCCAAGCGAATTCCACTGGTCGAATTTTGCCGACATGTGGGTGGCGACCGGCTTTGGCCAGGCGCTGGCCAATTCGCTCTATGTCTCTGTTATCGCCACCGTCGGCGCCATCCTGATCTCGGTGCCGGCCGCCTATGCCATGTCGCGGTTTCGCTTTGCCGGCTATGGCGCCTTCCGCCAGTTCCTGCTGATCTCGCAGATGATCTCGCCGATCGTGCTGGTGCTCGGCCTGTTCCGGCTGATGGCGGCCTGGGGTCTGATCGAATCCACGACCGCGCTCGGCGTCATCTACATGGCTTTCAACGTCGCCTTCACCGTGTGGATGCTGCAAAGCTATTTCGACACCATCCCGCGCGATCTCGAGGAAGCAGCGTGGATGGAAGGCGCCGGCCGATGGCTGACCTTGCGAAAAGTGTTTCTGCCGCTTTGCCTGCCGGCAATAGCGGTGACCGCCATCTTCACCTTCATCAACGCATGGAATGAGTTCGTCGTTGCGCTCACAATGCTGCGCAGCCAGGAAAGTTACACGCTGCCTATCCAGGTGTTCTCGCTGGTCGCCGGCCGCTACACGATCGAATGGCACCATGTAATGGCGGCGACGCTGCTGGCGACGCTGCCGGTGGCAATCCTGTTCATCTGGCTGCAGCGCTATCTCGTCCGCGGGCTGGCGCTCGGGGCGGTCAAATAACGGCGCCATTCACAACGGAGCTTTCATGCGCATCTTCACCGCCTCGCTGGCGACCGAAACCAACACCTTCTCGCCGGTGCCGACCGACCGGGCGTCGTTCGAGATGGCGTTCTATGCCGGGCCGGGCAAGCATCCAGACACGCCGACCTTGTGCTCCTCGCCGATGGTCGCGCTGCGCCGGCGTGCGGCTGCCGAAGGGCTGACCGTCATCGAAGGCACCGCCACCTGGGCGGAGCCGGGCGGGCTGGTGCAGCGGCAGACCTATGAGTCGTTGCGCGACGAGATTCTCGGCCAGTTGAAGGCAGCCTTGCCGGTCGACGCCGTCATCCTCGGCCTGCACGGCGCCATGGTGGCGCAAGGCTATGACGATTGCGAAGGCGATCTGCTGGAACGGGTTCGCGCAATCGTCGGGCCCGACGTGGTGATCGCGGTCGAGCTCGACCCGCACAGCCACCTGACGCCGAAGCGCGTCGCGGCATGCAATGTCATGGCCTATTTCCTCGAATTCCCGCACACCGACTTCTATGAGCGCGGCGAACATGTCGTCGAGCTTGGATTGGCGGCGGCGCGCGACGAGATCAAGCCGGTGATCTCGACGTTCGACTGCCGCATGATCCAGGTGCTGCCGACCAGCCGCGAGCCGATGCGCTCCTTCGTCGACCGCATCAAGGCGCTGCACGGCAAGGACGGCGTGCTGTCGGTCTCGGTCATCCATGGCTTCATGGCCGCGGACGTGCCGGAAATGGGCACGCGCATCCTGGTCGTCACTGACAATGACAAGGCCAAGGGCGATGCGCTGGCGGAGAGGCTAGGGCACGAGCTTTACGCCATCCGCGAAAGGACGGCGATGACGATGCTGAACACCGAGGACGGCATCGCGCGGGCACTGGCCGTGCGCAAGGAAAATCCCGGCAAGCCGGTTGTGATTGCCGACATCTGGGACAATCCCGGCGGTGGCGTCGCCGGCGACGGTACGGTCGTGCTGCGCGCCATGCTGGAACAGGGCGTGGACAATTTTGGCGTGGCGACGATCTGGGACCCGATCGCTGTCACCTTTTGCCAGGCGGCAGGCGAAGGCGCCGTCATCGACCTGCGCTTCGGCGGCAAGGCCGGGCCGCTGGCCGGCGAACCGATCGATGCGCGCGTCAAGGTGTTGAAAGCCGTCCCCGAGGGCTGGCAGAGCTTCGGGCCGAGCCGGGTGACGCTCGGACCGACGGCGCTGGTGCGGCTCGAAGGCACCGAAATCGACATCATCCTCAACACCAACCGCACGCAGACCTTCGAGCCGGATGTCTTCTCCAACATCGGTGTCGATCCGTTGTCGAAGGACATATTGCTGATCAAGTCAACCAACCATTTCTACGCCGGCTTTGAACCGATCGCGGCGGAGATCATCTATGTCTCGGCGCCGAGCTCGTATCCGAGCAATCCGGCGGTGACGGATTACAGGAAGCTGACGCGGCCGGTGTGGCCACGGGTGGCGGATCCTTGGCGCTGGTGATCTCCCCCTCGAGGGGGGAGATAAGGCGGCGCTATAGCAATCCCCGCTTCACCATCATCGCTTCCGGCGAAGGCATCTTGCCGCGGAACGCCGTGTACAGCTCCTCCGGATCCTTCGACCCGCCAGCGGCATAGATATTCTTCCGAAGCCGTTCCGCCAGCGCCGGGTTGAAGGGATCGCCGGTCTCCTCGAAGGCGGCGAAGGCGTCGGCGTCGAGCACTTCCGACCACATGTAGGAATAGTAGCCGGCTGAATAACCGTCGCCGGAGAAGATATGGCCGAAATGCGGGGTGCGATGACGCATGGCGATGGTGTCGGGCATATCAAGCTTTTCCAGCGTTTCGGCTTCGAAACGCAGCGGTTCCGCCGGCGCATCCGGCCGCGCGTGATACGCCATGTCGATCAGCGCCGACGCTGTGAACTCGACCGTGGCGAAACCGGCGCCGAACGTGCGGGCGGCCAGCATCTTGTCGAGCAGCGACTTCGGCATCGGCTTGCCGGTCTTAACATGCAGCGCATGCTTTTCCAGCACTGCGGGCACGGTCAGCCAGTGCTCGTAGAGCTGCGAAGGCAGTTCGACGAAATCGCGGGAAACCGAGGTGCCCGCCACCGACGGCCAGGTGACGTCGGTCAGCATGCCGTGCAAAGCATGGCCGAACTCGTGGAACAGGGTCTTGGCCTCATCGACCGACAACAGCGCTGCTTCCCCGGCCGGCGGCTTGGCGAAGTTCATGATATTGTAGATCACCGGCTTGGAGCCATCGCCAAGCTTGTAGCCCGACTTCAGCGCGCTCATCCACGCGCCGGAGCGCTTCGAGGACCGGGCGAAATAGTCGGCGAGGAACAGGCCGCGCTCGCTGCCATCGGCGTTCTTCACCACGAAGACGCGCGCGTCGGGATGCCAGGCGGCGATGCCCTTCTTCTCCTCGAAAGTGATGCCGAACAGTTTTGTGGCGACGTCGAAGCAGGCGTCGATGATGCGGTCGAGTTGCAGATAGGGTTTCAGTTCCGCCTCGTCGAAGGCGAATTTTTCGGCGCGCAATTTCTCCTGGTAGAAGCGCCAGTCCCAGGCGGCGAATTTTTCGTTGCTGCCTGCCTTGGTCGCCAGCCGCTCCAGCTCCTTCTGGTCGGCGGCGGCCTTCTCCAGCGCTTTCTCCCAGACCGGGTCGAGGAGGTCGTGCACCGCCTTCGGCGTCTTGGCCATGGTGTCGTCGAGTTTCAGCGCGGCGAACGAGGCATAGCCTAGCAGCCTGGCCTTTTCGGCGCGCAGTTTCAGCATGTCGCGCACCACTGCGGTGTTGTCGCTGGCGCCGCCATTCTGGCCGCGCATGGTGAAAGCGCGGAAGGCGCTCTCGCGCAGGTCGCGGCGTTCGGAGAAGGTCGTGAACGGCTCATAGATAGAGCGCGACAAGGTGACTGCGTAGCGGCCTTTCTGGCCGCGCGTCTCGGCGGCTTCGGCCATCGAACTCTTCACGAAGTCCGGCAGGCCCGCAAGATCAGCCTCGTCGAGGAAAAGCGCCCAGTCGCGCTCGTCGGCCAGCACGTTCTGGCCGAAGGTCGTGCCGAGCGAGGACAGCTCCTCGCTGATGTTGGCCAGCCGCTTCTTGCCGTCGGCGTCGAGTTTTGCGCCCGATCGCACAAAGCCTTTCCAGGTCTTCTCCAGCACCCGCAGCGTCTCGGCGTCGAGTTTGAGCGTCTCACGGCGCTGGTAGAGATCGTCGACGCGGGCAAACAATTTCTCGTTCATCGAGATCGCCGAGAAATGCCTCGACATTTTTGGCGAGATATCGCGCTCCAGCGCCTGGATCGCATCGTTGGTGTGGGCGCCGGCCCGGCACCAGAAGATCGACGAGACATGGTCGAGCGGCTCACCGGCGAGCTCGAGGGCTGCCAGCGTATTCTCGATGGTCGGCGCATCCTTGTTGCCGGCGATCGCATCGATTTCGGCCTCATGTGCCTTCAGCGCCGCGTCGAACACCGAGGAGAAATCGTCGTCGCCGATGCTGGCAAAATCCGGCAGGCCGAGCGGCCCTTGCCATTTGGTCAGCGGATGGGCGGCGAGATCGACGGTTTTCGTGGACGGCATGGGGGATCTTTCGATGATTGGCGGAGCTTGCTGACCGATGTAGGGCGATGACTGGCGCGGCGCAACAGCGCGGCCGTTCAAGCCCGCGTCAGAAGCCGTCGCAATTTTCCGCGATCGCCGCTTGCGAACTGGCGGTGATGCGGTTGCCGGTGACGGCGAACGTCTCCTGCATCAGCATGTCATTGTTGGGGAAATCATAGCAGGCGATGACAGTTGTGACGCCGGCCTCGCTCTTTTCGACGCGATGCCGGATTGCGGCGCCGGCGACCGCGCCCTTCCATTCGTCGATCGACGCGATGAACTCCTGCTTCGACTGTACGACGCCGAGATCGTCGAGCTTGATGCGGACATCGTCGGCGAGCAGGTCCGACAATTCGGTGCGATCGGCGACCAGCAGCGCCGAATACCAGCGGTCGATAATGGCGCCGTCATCGGAGCGGGCAGGGACGAGCGAAATCAGCAGCGCCGCTACGGCGAAAGCGATCGCAGGCCAAACCCGCATTCTTGCCTCCTCTTATTTGACCATGCCCTTATCCGAAAACCGGTTCCCACTTTTCGGGATCATGGGTCTACGTCAAATCCGGCCGCTCGAAGTCGCCGGTGTCCTTGTTCATCACCCAGAGCTCGCCGGTCGAGATGTCGAACCAGGCGCCATGCAGCGACAGCCGCCCCTTGCCTTCGAGGATGGAGACGCAAGGGAAGGTCCTGAGATTGGCGATCGAATAGCGGATGGAAATCCGCTCCAGCGCCGTCTGCCGTTCGGTTGTCGTCATGAACGTGCTGGACGAAACGGTTTCGGCCGCCGGCGCGATCAGGCTCATCCATTTGCCGATGAAGTCGCCGGGCGACAGCGGCGCCGAATTGGTGTCGAGCGCGGCGCGGATGCCGCCGCAGCGGCCATGGCCCATCACCACGATGTTTTTCACCTTCAGGCTCTGCACGGCGAATTCGAGCGCGGCCGAGGTCGAGTGGAACTCGCCGTCCGGCGCATAGGGCGGCACCAGATTGCCGACATTGCGCAGGACGAACAGTTCGCCCGGACCGGCGTCGAAGATCGCCTCGGGGGCAGAGCGGGAATCGCAGCAGGCAACGATCATGGTTTCGGGCGCCTGCCCCTCGCGGGCAAGCTCGCGATAGCGTCCGCTCTCGGTGAGATAGCGGCCATTCATGAAGTTGCGGTAGCCGGTCCAAAGATGTTCGGGGAGATGGGGCATGGGCTAGGGATGAAGCCTTTCGGGGTTAGCGACGGCAGCTCATTTCAAGTTAGAAAGGCTCTAACGGCAAATGCCCGTCGCGGGCAATGCCGAATTGCGGATGGCTTCGTCGCAAATCGCCATGCCGCACGCATGGCGCCGCTTGCCTCACGCCCAGATCGCCAGGGGAATGCCGAAACGGTCGGCAAGCGGCGGGTCGGGAAACGGCGTTGCCTCCCCGCCGGCAATGCGTCCGGCAATCAGCATCATCGCTGCGGCGTCGAGGAAATCGTCGGCGGCAGCACCGCGTTGCGGCGGCTGGTCAAGGAAAGCTCTGGTATAGCCGTGCCGGCAGAGCAGTGCCTTGCGTTCTTCCATCCCGGCCGGATTGACGGCGCCCTTGATCTTCTTCGGCAGTGTCATCGGTTTTTCGCCGTTCAGCCGGCAGAAGGCCACTTCGGGATGCGATTCGAAGACGCGGCGGCGCAGTTGCGGACGTGCGATCAGCAGCGCGTCGATCTCGCGTATCTTGGCAAAGATGCCGAAGGCCTGGATCGAGACGCCGCGTGGCGGATCGGAGGTCGCCTTGGCCACCTCGCTGGCGCGCCGATGTGCCTCATACCAGGCCTCGACCGTGGTGAAGCCGCTGGTGTCGGCGTAGAGGGCCGGGCGGGACGGGATAGAGAAGACGCTGGATTGCCGTGCTCCGAGCATTGGCCGTACCAAGGTCTCCGGCCCGCGCCCGCCTCTTTTCGAGACGTCCGGCAGGCCGATCGGCATGTCGACGACCACTGTCGCATCGGCGGGCAAGGCGTCGAGCAGGGTCGCAAAGCTGGGAAAGACGCGGACTGACGGCGCGGCATCCAGATCGCGGCGGACGGCGATCCAGCCGGCCTTGCAGCCGTCGACGCCGACGACCACGGTCGAGGTCACGCCCGGCGGTCCCGCCCCGGATGCGTGAGGTGGCGCAGTTGCACCATCGCCATCGGATGCGACAGGCTCTGGGCATCGGTTTCAAGCTGCAACTCGTCGCCGCCACGCTTGGCGGTTCGCGCCAGGATTTCGTAGACGGCGGCGGTGGTCGATTGCAGCGCCTTGATCGGCGGCTGCCCCGACAGGATGCGGGCGAGGTAGACGGCCGCAGTCAGGTCACCGAGGCCATTCGGCGGCTTGTCGATGAGGCGGTGTTCGGCCAGCAGCGCCTGGGTGCCGTCAAGCAGCAGATTGCCGGTGCCGCCGGTCATCATCGACTGTGCCGACGTCACCAGCATTGTTGACGGTCCGGCATGGAGGGCGGCCGAGATCACCGATTTCAGATCGGGCAAAGGCGCGCCGGCCATCCACTCCAGCTCATAGCGGTTGGGGGTGGCGATGTCGGCGATCGGCATCAGCCGGTCGCGCATCGCGGCGGCCGTCGGCTCGGGCACATAGAGCCCGCCGGAATCGCCCATCACCGGATCGCATATATAAATCGCGTCCGGCGTCTTGGCCTTGACCGCCGCAACCAGCGAGGCGACGGCCTCGGCCTGGCCGGCCTCGCCAAGATAGCCCGACAGCACCGCGCCGACCTCACCCAGCCAGGGCGCGCGCTCGAGATCGGCCATCAGCGCCTTGAACTGGTCGAGCGGCGGCACGATGCGCGTGGCGCGGCCATGGCCCGGATGCCAGGGCAAGATGACCGTCGGTACCGCCCACACGGGAAAGCCCAGCGTCTCCAGCGCAAACACGGCGGCGCGGTTGCCGACCGAGCCGCGGGCGACATGGCTGGAAATGACGATGACCGCGCGCGGCGCGTCGGCTTTTTCGCGGTTCATGGAAAATCCTAGATACGGATAATTTTTCGTTGAATCGTCATCCTGATCTATCTCTTTGGTTGGAGGATGATCTCCGGACAAAACGGTTCCCGTTTGTCCGAGAAAACCGGTTCCCACTTTTCAGGATCATGCTCTAGCTGCCCCGGGAGACGTAGTACACGAGCCAGATCAAAAGGCCGAGGGCGACGATGAGCCCAAGTGCGCGACCGATGCGGGTGCCCCAGACCTCGATCGGATCGGATCGGTCGGCCTCCGCTGCGGTAACATGATCGCGCGCGCCTTTCGCTGCCCGTGACACCAGCGATGCGCCGCCAAGGCCGCCCTCGTTCGCCACGCGCTCGATAATGCGGCGCGATTCGCTGTCATCGTCGTGGCGTTCCGCCATGATCCTGTCCTGTTTGCCGGCAACCATACCGTGTTCGCGCGATCAATCACAGGGCCTCGCCGGCGCATGAATGCGCGCCAGGAATGCGCGCCAGCGGCAGACATTTTCTTGAGCGCGGATTGTGCTAATGCTTCGCATGCAACTTCTGTCGAGGGACCTCACCATGTTTGCCCAGCGCCTTGCCTTCCCTTTCCGCAGTCTGCCGGCCGTGCTGATGATGGCCGTCGTGCTGCCTCTGCTCGCCGGCTGCGGCTTCAACACCATCCCGACGGCGGAGGAAAACGCCAAGGCGGCATGGAGCGAGGTGCTGAACCAGTATCAGCGTCGGTCCGACCTCATTCCCAATTTGGTCGAGACGGTGAAGGGCTATGCCTCGCATGAAAAGGACACGCTCGATGCGGTGGTCGAAGCGCGCGCCAAGGCGACGCAGATCACGGTGACGCCGGAAACGCTGAAGGACCCCGAAGCGCTCAAGAAGTTCCAGGATGCGCAATCAGGGCTGACCAGCGCGCTGTCGCGGCTGATCGCGGTGTCGGAGGCCTATCCCGACCTCAAGGCCAACCAGAATTTCCTGGCGCTGCAGGCGCAACTCGAAGGCACCGAGAACCGTATCGCCGTGGCGCGGCGCGACTACATCCTGGCGGTCAAGGATTACAATCTGACGCTGAGGACCTTTCCGTCGGTGCTATGGGCAACCTTCTGGTTCCGCAGCAACGAGCCCTTCGCCAACTTCACCGTCGAAGAAGACAAGATGCAGCCGCCGAAGGTCGATTTCGGCACGAAGCAGGGCGGGTGATGACGTCTGGGTGAGCTTGGCCTTTGCCAGCCTTGCGTTCCTTCACACCCCCCTCTGTCCTGCCGGACATCTCCCCCTCAAGGGGGGAGATCAGCTGTCTTCTGTCCTTGCGCCAAATATCAGCGTTGCCGGCTGAGCGTCGGCAGCGAGATTGCCAATCTCCCCCCTCGAGGGGGAGATGTCCGGCAGGACAGAGGGGGACGCGAAGGAACGCCAACCTTGGTGTTCTTCTCGCCTTTCTGGCCGTCTTCCTGCCCCTCACCGCCTTCGCCGCCGACCTCCCCGCGCTGACCGGCCGCGTCGTCGATAACGCCGGCATTATCGACGCGGGAACCAAAGCCGCGCTCACCCAGAAACTCGCCGACTTCGAGACAAAAGGCTCCGACCAGATCGTCGTCGCCACCATCCCCAGCCTCGACGGCGAGGAGATCGAGCCTTACGCCAACCGGCTGTTTCGCTTCTGGAAGCTCGGCCAGGCCAAGGAAAATAACGGCGTGCTGCTGCTGGTGGCGCCGAACGACCGCAAGATGCGCATCGAGGTCGGCTATGGGCTGGAAGGCACGCTGACCGATTTGCACACCAAGCTGATCATCGAAAACGACGTGGTGCCGGCGTTCCGCGCCGGCGATTTCTCCGGGGGCATTTCCAAGGCCGTCGACGACATGGTGATGGTGCTGGAAGGCAATCCGGAGGAATTGGAGGCGCGCGGCGAGCGCAACCAGAAGCCGCCCATCAATACCGACAATCTGTTCTTCGGCGTCTTCATCAGCATCTGGGCAATCATCTTCTTCGGCAGCATGGCCGCCTCCATCCTGCCGCCGATCTTCGGCCAAAAACTCGGTCCCGGCCGCTATCGCTGGCTCGGCATGACATTCGAGCCGGGCCGGCGGTCGTCCAGCGGCGGCTGGTCTTCGGGCGGGGGCGGCTGGTCGTCGGGTTCAAGCGGTGGTGGCGGCTTTTCCGGCGGCGGCGGTTCGTCCGGCGGCGGCGGCTCCTCGGGAAGCTGGTGACGAGATGACAACACGCATCGCCAATCCCTGGCATGGCCGCTTCGCCACGATGACCGGCGCTGCCTTGCTGGTCTTGCTCGTCAGCTTCGCGGCGCTGGCGGCGGAACTGCCCGCCCTCACCGGTCGTGTCGTCGACAATGCAGGCATCATCGATGCCGCGACCGAGGCGGCGCTCACCCAAAGACTGGCCGATTTCGAGACCAAAGGCTCCGACCAGATCGTCGTCGCGACGGTTCCCAGCCTCGACGGCGAGGAGATCGAGCCTTACGCCACCCGGCTGTTCAACGCTTGGAAGCTCGGCCAGAAGGCCAAGAACAATGGCGTGCTTCTGCTGGTGGCCGTGAACGACCGCAAGATGCGCATCGAGGTCGGCTACGGGCTGGAAGCCACGCTCACCAACCAGCACGCCACACGGATCATTGAAGGCATGGTGCCGGCCTTCCGCGCCGGGGATTTCTCCGGCGGTATTTCCAAAGCGGTCGACGACATGATCATGGTGATTGAGGACAGTCATGGTGGTTGAGGGGAACTGGTGACGGCATGACAGTACGCGTCTTCAATCCGCCAAGACCTGGCCGCGCAGCCGCGACGATCGGCATCGCGCTGTTGACGATGCTCACCATGCTGTTTGTAGCTTTGGCGGCAGACCTGCCGGCACTCACCGGGCGGGTGGTCGACAATGCCGGTATTATCGACGCCGCGACCAAGGCGGCACTGACGCAGAAGCTCGCGGATTTCGAGACCAAAGGCTCCGACCAGATCGTCGTCGCCACGATCAACAGCCTCGACGGCGAGGAGATCGAACCCTACGCCAACCGGCTGTTCCGCTTCTGGAAACTCGGGCAGGCCGGCGAAAACAACGGCGTGCTTCTGCTGGTGGCCAAGAACGACCACAAGATGCGCATCGAGGTCGGCTACGGGCTGGAAGGCACGCTGACCGACCTGCACACCAAACTGATCATCGAAAACGACATGGTGCCGGCGTTCCGCGCCGGTGATTTCTCCGGCGGCATTTCCAAGGCCGTCGACGACATGGTCATGGTGCTGGAAGGCAACCCGGAAGAGCTGGAGGCGCGCGGCAAGCGCAACCCGGCCGACCGCAGCACGCCCATCGATCCCGTCGTCGCGGTCTTCCTGATCCTGTGGGCGGCGATGTTCTTCGGCGGCCTGGCGATGGCCTTCCTGCCGCCGATCTTCGGCACCAAGCTGTCGCCGGGCGTGTATAAATGGCTGGGCATGACCTTTCGCTACGGCCAGGGGCCGAGCGGATCGTCCTCGGGCTCCAGCAGCTGGACAACAAGTTCGTCGTCGGGCAGCGGATGGTCATCGGGAAGTTCGGGCAGCAGCTGGTCTTCGGGCTCAAGCAGCGGCGGCGGGTTTTCAGGCGGCGGCGGTTCGTCCGGCGGTGGCGGGTCTTCAGGGAGCTGGTGAGAGAAGATGGCAACACGACCGATCAGCCCACAGGACCATGAGCGCATCGCCACCGCGATCCGCGCGGCCGAGGCCAAAACCGACGGCGAGATCTACTGCGTCGTTGCGCATGCCAGCGACGGCTATTTCTTTCCCGCCGCCTTCATGGCGACATCAGGCATGCTGATTGCCAGCCTCGCCGTCGCTTATGGGCTGGAAGCCTGGTGGCTGTCGATCCGGCTGCCGCATTTCGTCATTGTCCAACTGCTGGCACTGGCCTCGGTGTTGGTGCTTTTGTGGGCGCTGCCGGGCTTGCGCATCCATCTGGTGCCGCGCCGGCAGCGTTATCAGGCGGCACATCACAATGCGCTCAGGCAGTTCCTCGCCCGCAATGTCCACCGCACCACGGCGCGCACCGGCGTGTTGGTCTTCGTGTCGATCGCCGAGCGTTATGCCGAAGTGGTCGCCGATTCGGGCATCGACAGCAAGGTCGGCCAGCATGTCTGGGACGGCGTGGTGCGCGATCTCCTGCAGCATGCCGGTCACGACCGGCTCGCCGACGGCTTCGTCAAGGCGATCGGGCAGGTCGGCGCGGTGCTGGCCGAGCATTTCCCGGTGACGTCGGGCGACGCCAATGAACTGGACGATCATCTGGTCGAGATCTGAAAAGCCAGCAAGCGCTACCCGGACGGACGCCTGATCGCGCCGGCTGGGTGCGTTTTCCAGGCAGGCTTTGCCCATTGTCAGCAGCGTCGCGATCCGCTGTGAGAAAGCGGTCGGCGGGCTGACCTCGACTCTTGCAAATGGCCGATGCGGGTTTATGGTTAACAAATCATGAATACGCTGAGCATCGACATCAGGAAAGCCGAACCGCGCGACGCCGGCGCCATTGCCGACGTGCACCAGCAGGCTTGGGAGGGCGCCTATTCCGGCATCATCCCGCATCGCTCGCTGACCTCGATGATCAACCGCCGCGGCGCCGACTGGTGGGCCAACGCCATCCGCCGCGCCGCCACCGTTCTGGTGATCGAGATCGGCGGCACCATCGCCGGCTATGCCACGATCGGCAAGAACCGCGCCCGCGAGCTGAAGCAACAGGGCGAAATCTACGAACTTTACCTGCGTCCGGAATATCAGGGCATCGGGCTCGGCAGCCGGCTGTTCAAGGCGGCGCGGGCGCGGCTTGCCGACCACGGGCTGAAGGGAATGGTGGTGTGGGCGCTGGAAGACAACCAGAACGCACTTTCCTTCTATGCCGGCGCGGGTGGCCGTGACGTCGCCGAAGGCGTCGAGATTTTCGAGCAGAGGGCGCTCAAGAAGGTCGCCTTCGTCTGGGAATGACCGGCCTCGGTTACAAATCATCATAAACCGTGCGCTTCCGTTAGCGCTTCGCACCAATCGCCGCATTGCACCATGCCGCGCCGCCCGCTATCGATCTTGGACATCGAGAGAGGGATTTAAGCCATGCGAATCGAAGCCATTGCCATCGGAAAGAACCCGCCCGAGGACATCAA
This sequence comes from Mesorhizobium sp. LNJC394B00, assembly GCF_000502555.1. Taxonomy (NCBI): domain Bacteria; kingdom Pseudomonadati; phylum Pseudomonadota; class Alphaproteobacteria; order Hyphomicrobiales; family Phyllobacteriaceae; genus Mesorhizobium; species Mesorhizobium sp. LNJC394B00. The sequence goes on along the minus strand of NZ_AYWH01000006.1, from coordinate 83,604 downwards.
CGTCATCATCGAGGTGCCGATCGGCGGCGAGCCGATCAAGTACGAGATGGACAAGGAGGCCGGCACGCTGTTCGTCGACCGTTTCCTGCATACGTCGATGCGCTACCCCGGCAATTACGGTTTCGTGCCGCACACGCTGTCGGGCGACGGCGACCCGATCGACGTTCTGGTCTGCAACACGCGCGCGCTGGTGCCGGGCTGCGTCATCAATGTGCGGCCGATCGGCGTGCTGGTGATGGAAGACAATGCCGGCCAGGACGAGAAGGTCATTGCCGTGCCCTCGCCGAAGCTGACGCTGCGCTACGAAAACGTCACCGAATACACGCAGCTGCCCGAGATCACCCGCGACCAGGTCCAGCACTTCTTCGAGCACTACAAGGATCTCGAGCCCGGCAAATGGGTCAAGATCGAAGGCTGGCACGATTCGAAATACGCCAAGAAGATGATCGTCGACGCGATCGCACGGGCGAAGGCGGCGAAGTAGCGCCGAGAGAGGCCTGCGTCTCGTTCAAGTAAGCGGCAAACGCCAGCGCGAGGCACCCCCCTCTGGCCTGCCGGCCATCTCCCCCTCAAGGGGGGAGATCGGATGTCGCAACGGCTTTCGTCAATTTTCAGCGCCGAAAGAAAAGCGCCGCCAGCGAAGCTGCCAATCTCCCCCCTTGAGGGGGAGATGCCCGGCAGGGCAGAGGGGGGTGCCTTGCACCCACGTGGCTAGTTATCCACCCGACCAAACGCCGGCACGTTGCCGATGACGGTGTGCTTGTCCTTGCCACAGGCGAAACTCTTCGCCTTTTCGTCCGCCAGCTTGCGCGCCTGGTCGTTGGCCTGAGGGTTGCCGGTGGCGAGCACGAGGCCGATGGTGCAGCCGTCGCGGGCTTCCATCTGGGCGACCTTGGCGACGAGCAGCACTTCGGTCGGCTTGTTCTCATCCTCGGGATTGCTGATCGAGCGGCGGTGGATCACGGCAAAGGGAACGGCAACGTCGCCCTTGGTCTCGATGCGCCATTCGACCTTGGCGCCGGACGAGTTGAAGCCGGAAAAGCTCTCCCAGACCGAGGTCATCTCGCCGCCGGGCGGAAACCCGTAGAATAGCGATTCACGCGCATCGTCGTAGGCGATCAGCACGGGATAGCCGCGATAGCCGGAGCAGGCGAGTTCGGCCCAGTCGCCATCGCCTTCCTCGGCCTGCGCATAGGTGACGCAATCCTTTTGCGAGTCGAGGTCGGTGTAGACGCTGGATATTCCGTCGGCATGGGCGACCTGGCAGAGGCCGGCAAGGGCAAGCGAGAGCAGAAGAGCGCGCATGGCGAATAATCCCTGTGGTTATTTCGCTATCGGGCTCTGAGCCTCGCAAAAAAATATAGCGCGTACAAAGCGGAAAACGAAGCGGCTGCAACGAACGCCTGGTAGTCCATCCAGCAGATTGCGAGGAGTGACGCGCAGGCGGCAAGCAGGACGACGGGAACAAAAACATCCAGGTATAAAAATACCAAAGCGACTGCGCTTATCGACGCGATCAGAATGCGCGCCGTTTGGGTAATGCCGTGTGCCTTGCCGTCGAAATACATCCCAACATACATCGCAACCGATGCGACCAAAAACAGAAAAAGCACTCTGCGCAGAACGGCCTCCTTGACCCTGTGCTCGTTCAGGTCGAAGACCGTGGCAATATCCCTCTTTTCCTCGTGCGAGATCAACGCCAGGTCGCCCCGCTTCATGTAATTGATCCCGAACATTTTTTTGAGATCGTCCAAAATCGTCTGAGCAATGTTCAAGTCGTTACCTGCGATTCTGTTTTGATCGCTGACATGACAGCGATATTGCTTGCGGTTGGAATGGATCGCAAGAGGTCTATTTCTTCAAGCTCGCCTCGATCAGCAGGTCGGCGTTGCGGGCGACCGCTGCCGCCGGGCCGCCGAGGCCGAAGAGCTGGCCACTGATATAGGCGCCTTCGATCAACAGCAGCAGGCCGTCGCCGAGCGTCTCAGGGTCTTTAGCGCCCATCGCTGCGGCCATCGCGCGCAGGCGGTGGCGCAACTCCTGCTTGTTGGCCTCGCTGACGACGCGCGCCGGATGGCCATGTTCGGGATATTCCACCGCCGCGTTGGTCATGCCGCAGCCGCGATAGTCCGGCCTTTGCGTGCGCTTGCCGACGCGAGTCAGGAAAGCCCTGAGCTGTGCCCGCGGGTCGCCGGGATGGGCAGCCACGGCTTCGTCGAAACGCTCCCAATACTCACGGTCATATTGCCTGAGATAGGAAGCGGCGAGCTCGTCCTTGGAGGGAAAGCTGCGGTACAGGCTGGGCTTGGTGACGCCGGCGCGCTTGACGATCTCGTCGACGCCGATCGCCCGGATGCCGCGGCGGTAGAACAGGTCGTAGGCCACGTCGAGGATTTTCTTGGCAGCCTTGGGCGGTGCGGCTGCATGACCGTCCTTGATGGTCAGTTCAATATTTTTGTCCGTTGGCATGGTATGACTCGATTGACGTGTTACCGATCGGTACGTATACGTGTCCTCACCCTGCAACGTACCGGTCAGTAACATGATAGCTCAATCCCGTCCCTTTGGCCAGCGCTACGCTTTCGTCGTGGTTGGCGTCATCTTCCTTTGCCTGTTGATCGCGGCCGGGCTTCGTTCCGCACCCTCGGTGATGATGCTGCCGTTGGATAAAAGCTTCGGCTGGGGGCGCGATACGGTTTCGATTGCCGCTGCGATCGGCATCTTCCTTTACGGCCTGACCGGGCCGTTTGCCGCCGCATTGATGGAGCGTATCGGCTTGCGCCGCACGCTGCTTGCCTCGCTTGTGATCATGTCGGGCTCGACCGCGCTCAGCCTACTGATGACCGAGCCCTGGCACCTGTTCCTCACCTGGGGCGTGTTTTCCGGCATCGGCTCCGGCGCGGTCGCCACCGTGCTCGGCGCCACCATCGTCAACCGCTGGTTCAAGACCAATCGCGGCTTGGTGATGGGGCTGATGTCGGCCTCCAGCGCCACCGGCCTGTTGGTGTTCCTGCCGCTGCTGGCATCGCTCGCCCAGTCGGGCGGCTGGCAGCCCGTCGCTATCGCCGTCTCGATCGCCACCGCCTGTCTTCTGCCGCTGGTCTGGCTGTTGGTTCCGGAGCGTCCCGCTTCGATCGGCATGGTGCGCTATGGCGCCGGGGCGGATGACGTGCCGCCGGTATCGCCGGCATCGCAAGGCAATTTCCTGGCGCATACGCTGAACACGCTACGCCGCGCTGCCCGCACCCGCGTCTTCTGGTATCTGTTCGCCACGTTCTTCATCTGCGGCTTCACCACCAACGGGCTGGTCGGCACGCATCTGATCTCCTTCTGCGGCGACATGGGCATCCCCGAGGTACAGGCCGCGGGCCTGCTGTCGCTTATGGGCATTTTCGACCTGATCGGGACGACGCTCTCGGGCTGGCTCACCGACCGTTTCGACCCGCGCAAGCTGCTCGGCGTCTACTACGGCATTCGCGGCCTGGCGCTGATCTATCTGCCCTATTCCGGCTTCTCGGCGACCAGCCTGATCATCTTCGCGGTGCTCTACGGTCTCGACTGGATCGCCACCGTGCCGCCGACGCTCAGGCTCGCCAACGAGGCCTTCGGTGACCGCAGCGGCCCGATCGTGTTCGGCTGGATCGTAGCCGGCCACCAAGTCGGCGCCGCCACCGCCGCCGCCTTCGGCGGCACCATGCGCGAATTGCAGGGCAATTACGAACTGGCCTTCCTGATCGCCGGCATGACGGCGATCGTGGCTGCGTGTCTGTCGCTGCTGATCAATACGAGCAGGCCGGCTTTCGATCCGGAGCCGCAAGCGGCGTAAGGCGCGGTACTAATCTCCCCCCTGAGGGGGGGGAGATGGCCGCGAAGCGGCCAGAGGGGGTCCGTGCGACCGGACTCAGCCTCTTGCGCAGAGGTCGGCGCTCCAAGCGAGGCGACCCCCTTCTGTCGCCTTCGGCGACATCTCCCCCCTCAAGGGCGGAGATCACCTGTCGATTGTTATCAAAGTTTCATCTTCCCGAGATGTGGCTGAAACATTGAAGCTGGAGCTTGCTGGCACCGTTCGAAGCCATCAGGAGACAGCCATGAACAAGATCTCGTTGACCCGCCGCGCTTTCGTCACCTCTGCCAGCGCCGCCGGTCTGCTCGGCGCATCGGGGCTCGCTTTGCCCTATTATTCGCGCGCCAGCCAGCGCCCGGCCTTCACCCATGGCGTCCAGTCCGGCGATGTCGATGCCTCGAGCGGCATGGTGTGGACGCGCACCGACCGGCCTTCGCGCGTCATGTTCGAAGTGTCGTCGACGGAAAACTTCGCCAATGCGACGCGGCTGGCGCCGCTCGATACCTCGCCGGCCAGCGACTTCACGGTCAAGCGCCTGCTTACCGACCTCGCCTCCGACCAGGATATCTTCTACCGGATGACTGCCGCCGACCTGTCGGATATCAACGCCGTTTCCGAACCGATCGTCGGCCGTTTCCGCACAGCACCCGCCTCGAAGCGCGACATAAAATTCGCCTGGTCGGGCGACACGGCCGGCCAGGGCTGGGGAATCGATGAGACCGGCATGAAAACCTACGCCACCATCGCCAGGCACACGCCGGATTTCTTCCTGCATTCCGGCGACACCATCTATGCCGATGGCGCCATGAAGGACGAGGTAGACCTGCCTGGCGGCGGCAAGTGGAAAAACGTCGTCCTGATCGACGGCAAGCGCAAGGTGGCCGAGACGCTGGATGAGTACCGCGACCAGTGGAAATACAACATGATGGACAAAAACGTTCTGGCCTTGAGCGCCATCTGCCCGACCTTCTACCAGTGGGACGATCACGAGGTGCTGAACAACTGGTCGGATTCGAAGAATCTCGGCGCCGACAGCCGCTACACCGAAAAATCCATCCATGTGCTCGCGGCGCGTGCGGCGCGCGCCTTCCATGAGATGACGACGATCCGCTACGAGCCGTCCGAGCCCGGCCGCGTCTACCGCAAGATCGCGCATGGGCCACTGCTCGACGTGTTCTTCCTCGACATGCGCTCCTATCGCGGCCCGAACGGCCCCGACATGCAGGAGGACATGACGCCGCAGTCACGCATGCTGGGCGAACAGCAGACGAAATGGCTGAAGCGCGAGCTGACGAATTCCAGGGCGACCTGGAAGATCATTGCCGCCGACATGCCGCTCGGCCTCGTCGTCTGGGACGACGGCGCCAAGAAGGTCGGCGCGGAAGCCATCAGCAATGGCGACAATGGCCTGCCCAAAGGCCGCGAGCTCGAGATCGCCGACCTGTTGCGCTACATCAAGACTGCCGGCATCACCAACACGGTCTGGTTGACCGCCGATGTCCACTACACGGCGGCGCACTATTACAACCCCGACAAGGCGCGGTTCCAGGATTTCAATCCTTTCTGGGAATTCGTCTCGGGCCCGATCCACGCCGGTACCTTCGGTCCCAATGATTTCGACATGACCTTCGGCCCGGAGCTGAAATTCATCAAGGCGCCGACCACCGAACAGGGCCAGAACCTGCCACCCTCGGCCGGCCTGCAGTTCTTTGGCCTGGTGGACATTTCAGGGGCGACAGAGCAGCTGACCGTGCGGCTGATGGATCGCGACGACATCGAGCTTTACAAGGTGACGCTCGATCCGGTGCGGTCGGCGTAAGCCTGTAGGGACGGCGCGAAGGATCGCTACGCTTGGAATGGGCAACCGTCAGTCCGGGTAGCAAACCGTCGGAATCTTCGGCCACACCGCGCTGTCGCAACCTGCAACCTGCTGCCTCTGCTTGAAAGAGGCGCTGACCGGGCCAGTGACCATTGGGTCGACGCCATCAGGGGCGTCGGCAAACATCTGCTCGGCCGTCCGGTCGGACGACGAAGCCGGATTGGCTTCCTTCACCGTGGCGGCCGATTGAGCGGCATTGGCCGCCAGCATGGCAGCGAATGCGACCGAAGCGATGAGGGGCCAAAATCGGTTGAGTTTGTCGGTCATGAATTTCGAACTACCCGGGCCCAGAAAGGTTCCCGCCTTGGTTAACAAAACCATCTCACACCGAGATGCTTAAGATTTGATGAGTATTTGGTGGTGCGCCTCCTCTTTCGCAATTGCGAAAAACCCTGTATGAGCCGCCCAACCGAAATAGGCGGCGCCTTTTGGCCTGCTGCCTGCAACGCTCCCGAGACCACAAAATGAAAATTCGTAATATCGCGATCATCGCGCACGTCGACCATGGAAAAACCACCCTCGTCGACCAATTGCTGCGGCAATCCGGTTCCTTCCGCGACAATCAGCGCGTCGCCGAGCGCGCCATGGATTCCAACGACCTCGAAAAGGAACGCGGCATCACCATCCTGGCTAAGGCGACCTCGGTCGACTGGAAGGACACCCGCATCAACATCGTCGACACGCCCGGCCACGCCGATTTCGGCGGTGAGGTCGAGCGCATCCTGTCGATGGTGGATTCGGCGATCGTGCTGGTCGACGCCGCCGAAGGCCCCATGCCGCAGACCAAGTTCGTCGTCGGCAAGGCGCTCAAGGTCGGCCTGAAGCCGATCGTCGTCATCAACAAGATCGACCGTCCGGACGCCCGCCACGTCGAAGTGGTCAACGAGGTGTTCGACCTGTTTGCAGCGCTTGACGCCACCGACGAGCAGCTCGACTTCCCGATCCTCTACGGTTCTGGCCGCGATGGCTGGGTCTCGGAAAATCCGGAAGGCCCGAAGGACCAGGGCCTGGCGCCGCTGTTCGACCTCGTCATCAAGCATGTGCCGGAGCCGACCGTTCATCCCGGCCCGTTCCGCATGATCGGCACCATCCTGGAAGCCAATCCGTTCCTCGGCCGCATCATTACCGGCCGTATCGAGAGCGGCACGCTGAAGTCCAACCAGGCGGTCAAGGTGCTCCACCATGACGGCACGCAGATCGAAACCGGGCGCATCTCCAAGATCCTCGCGTTCCGTGGCCTCGAGCGCCAGCCGATCGAAGAGGCGCAGGCGGGTGACATCGTGGCAATTGCCGGCCTGTCGAAGGGCACTGTCGCCGACACGTTCTGCGACCTGGCGGTGACCGAGGCGTTGCATGCGCAACCGATCGATCCGCCGACCGTGACCATGTCTTTCCTGGTCAATGATTCGCCGCTCGCCGGCACTGAAGGCGACAAGGTGACCAGCCGCGTCATCCGCGACCGCCTGCTGCGAGAAGCCGAAGGCAATGTCGCGCTCAAGATCGAGGAATCGCCCGACAAGGATTCGTTCTTCGTTTCCGGCCGCGGCGAATTGCAGCTGGCCGTGCTGATCGAGACGATGCGCCGCGAAGGCTTTGAAATCGCCGTGTCGCGTCCGCGCGTCGTCATGCAGAAGGGCGAGAACGGTGAATTGCTGGAGCCGGTCGAGGAAGTCGTCATCGACGTCGACGAGGAGCACGCCGGCATCGTTGTGCAGAAGATGTCGGAGCGCAAGGCCGAGATGGTCGAGCTGCGGCCTTCGGGCGGCAACCGTCAGCGCATCGTCTTCCACGCGCCGACGCGCGGACTGATCGGCTACCAGTCGGAACTGTTGACCGACACGCGCGGCACCGCCGTGATGAACCGGCTGTTCCACGCCTACCAGCCCTACAAGGGCGAACTGCCGGGCCGCACCAACGGCGTGCTGATCTCCAACGAACAGGGCGAGGCAGTGGCCTATGCCATGTGGAACCTCGAAGACCGCGGCCCGATGGTCATCGACCCGGGCGTCAAGGTCTATCAGGGCATGATCATCGGCATCCATAGCCGTGACAACGACCTCGAAGTGAACGTGCTGAAGGGCAAGAAGCTGACCAACATCCGCGCCGCCGGCAAGGATGAGGCGGTCAAGCTGACGCCGCCGATCCGCATGACGCTGGAGCGCGCGCTGGCCTGGATCCAGGACGACGAGCTGGTCGAGGTGACGCCGAAGACCATCCGCCTGCGCAAGCTCTATCTCGACCCGAACGAGCGCAAGCGCTTCGAGAAGTCGGCCAAGGTTGTGGGCGCGGCGTAATCGCCTGATTGTCTAGATTCAAGAGGGGCGAAGCACCGGTGCTTCGCCCCTCTTGTCATTCACCCATGGCAGCCGAAATGATGGCTTCACGATCCGGCTCGTCGGCCAGGGCAATGCGAATCGCCGTGCCGTCGCGGGCCGGCTTGCGCAAAGCTTTGGTCCCGTCGGGAACGACAACCAGCAATCGCTTCTCCTCCAGCGCCTGAAGCCGCGACCGCGAGATGCCGAGTTCGCCGGCGAGCAAGCGGTCGAGCCGCAGCGATGTCGGCATTTCCAGCCCAAGCCTGATTTCAAGCGCGGCTGCGGGTCGGCCTTCGCCGCCGAGCCGGTGTTTGTGAACGGCGACATCGGGAAACTCCTCGACGCGGCCGACCCGGTTTCGCAAAGCCACGACATCGAAGGCATGGCGGCGGGCGAGGGCCGGATCGTTGCTTTCGAGCGCTGCCAGCAGCGCGGGTTCGATGTCGCGGCGGTTGCAGCGTTCGAAAATGCCGCAATTCCACGAATTGTCGCAGTCGATGCAGCGATAGATCAGCCACACGTCGATTCGCTTGCCATTGGCGTTGACGCGGAATTTGTCGCTGCAGCGATAGGCTTTCACGGCGCTGCAGCGGTTGCAGTGGACCAGGGGTCGAGGCGCGATTTCGGGCGTGATTGCCCAGTGGATAGCGAGATGTTGGGACAAGCCGGAAGACCTTCCAGTGTGGAAGTTCTTCAGGTCGGCAATGGCGAGATGCCCATGCGGGCACGGCGTGGCGAGAGCTAGCTATGTCGGAAATCAGCTGTCACGGGCGGCAAAGCGCGCGACAACGGTTCAGCAGTGCCAAACCGGTCTCGAACCGCCGCCTGAGGAACACGTGAAATGGAGCAGGCACCGCTTAATGCGGCGCCCTGCCAAGTGTGATCAGGGGAGTTGGCGAGACCGGCGGTTACTGAGGCAAAATGAAGCTCGAAATGAATGTCGGGACGGTTCTTCTAGCGGCAAGATGCCGAGCGGGCAAGGTTCATAGGGTGTCTCGCCCTGCTCAGGCGAAGGCGATCTGTACCTTCATCGATTTGTTGCGGTCGCCGGCGATCTCGAAAGCCGCAACCGCCTCGTCCATTGGATAGATGCCGGTCAGCAGCGGCTTAACGTCGACGCGACGGTTGTTGATCAGATCGACGGCCAGCGCGAACTCGTCGTGGAAACGGAAGGAGCCGCGCATTTCGATCTCCTTGGCGACGATGAGATTCTGAGGCAGCGACATGTCGCCGCCTAGGCCGAGCTGCACGAGCACCCCGCGCGGCTTCAGCACATCGAGCCCGGCTCGCACCGCGCGCTCATTGCCGGAGCATTCGAACATGACGTCGAAACTGCCCTTCTCGACATTGTAGCCAGCGAGCTTGTCGGCATCTGTGGCGACATTGATGGTGCGGTCGGCGCCGATCTCGTTGGCCTTGGCCAGAACCGCGTCCATGACATCGGTGACGACGATCTCACGCGCGCCGTGGACACGTGCGGCAAGGATGCTGAGCGCACCGATCGGCCCGCAGCCGGTGACCAAGACCCGCTTGCCGAGCAGCGAGCCGGCGCGGTTGACGGCATGCAGCGTTACCGCGAACGGCTCGGCAAAGGCGGCTTCGTTGATGGAGACATGGTCGGCGATCTTGTGGCACTGCCAGGCCTCGGCGGCGAGGCACTGGCGGAAGGCGCCCTGTATATGTGGCATCGGCATGGCGCTGCCGTAGAATCGCATGTTGAGGCATTGGTTCTGCACGCCCTGCAGGCAGTACCGGCACGCATTGCAGGGCCGGCTGGGCGAAATCGCAACGCGGTCGCCGACGACAAGGCTGGAAACGCCGGCGCCAAGTGCCTTCACCGTGCCGGCGACCTCATGGCCGAGGATCATCGGCTCGCGCAGGCGCACCACGCCGAAGCCGCCATGATTGTAATAGTGCAGGTCCGAGCCGCAGATGCCGCCGGCCTCGACCGATATTTCGACCTGTCCGGCGCCAGGCGCGCCGGGATCGGTCTCTTCGATGCGAAGGTCTTTTGCCGCGTGGATGACGATTGATTTCATGGCCGCGATCCTTTCTCAAACCACCAGCGCGGGCAAGGTCTGACCGCCGAAATTTGCCGCGTCGGCTGGCCCACTAGGCTGCAGGGTGCCAAATCGCCACCGATCGGATATTCTTCGCCATCCAACGCTCGAAGGCTCCGTCATGCACCTCACCTCGCTCCTGATCTTCGCTGCCGCTTTGTTCGTCGCCGCCGGTTCGCCCGGCCCGTCGATCGCAGCCCTTGTCGCCCGCGTCATCTCGAAAGGCTTTCGCGACGTATTCCCGTTCCTGCTCGCCATGTGGATCGGCGAGGGCATCTGGCTGTCGCTGGCGGTGTTCGGGCTGGCGGTCGTGGCGCAGACCTTCCATTTCGCCTTCGTCGTCGTGAAATGGATCGGCGTCGCTTACCTCGCCTACCTCGCCTTCAAGATGTGGACCGCACCTGTCGACGCAAAAGAAGGCGAGATGCCGCGCGAGGATTCGCCGGCAAAACTGTTCTTTGCCGGCATGGCGGTGACGCTCGGCAATCCCAAGATCATGATGTTCTATCTGGCGCTGCTGCCGACGATCATCGACCTCGCTTCGGTGAGTGTCATCGGCTGGGTCGAACTGACGGCGACGATGGCGGTGGTTCTGATCGCCATCGATCTCGCCTGGGTCGTCGCGGCCTCACAGGCGCGCAAGCTGCTCAAAAGCAGGCGCGCCATGAAGATCGCCAACCGAATCAGCGCCACGACGATGGCCGGCGCTGCCGGTGCCATCGCGGCGCGTTGACCTCTCCTACGAGGAGAAGGAAACTTTCACCTCGCCATGGCGTGGTATTCGTCGTTCGGCCGCATGTCGATGGCCGCCGCCACGCGGTTCGACATGTTGAAGAAGGCGGCGGTCGAGGCGATGTCCCAGATGTCGCGGTTGGTGAAGCCGGCGTTGCGCAGTGTTTCCCTGTCCGCCTCGACGATCTTTGCCGGCTCTTCCGTCAGCTTGACGGCGAATTCGAGCATCGCCGTCTGTTTCGGTGAAAGATTGGCAGCGCGGAAGTTCATCACCGTCATCTCGCCGAAAGCCGGATCGCCGGAGAGCTGGCGCACCGCCGCGCCATGCGCGGTCAGGCAATAATAGCAATGGTTGATCGAGGAGACGACGACCGCGATCATCTCCCGCTCCAGCTTCGACAGGCCGGATTCACCCAGCATCAGATCATTGTAGGTGTCGGTAAAGGCGCGCAGCTTCTTCTCGTCGAAGGCATAGGCAAGAAGCACGTTGGGAACCAGGCCGAGCTTTTCCTCGCATTTGGCGAAATAGGCTTTTGTCGCCTCGCTCAGTTCCGCGATACCGAGGTCAAGTGCGCTGATTTTGCCGGACATGGGGTCTCCCTCCTGGTTCACCGCCGCCTGACCGTCGAATTCCTGTAATTCTTATCGAGCCGTCAAACCTTTGTCGCCAAACAGCGGTCATCTGCTACCATAGTCGTAAAAGCATGTGACGGGAGGACAACATGGCGAGCGTGAAATCCGCAGCTAAGCCGAGGAAAACAGCCACTGCCGGGGTGAAACCCGACGGGAAGCCGGCCAGGCTCGCCGACTATCTGCTGGCCCGCGCGCCGGCCGAAGACATTGCCGCCTATGACGCCGCCGACCTGGAGCGCGCCGCCGACCTGGCAGGACGTGCGGTCGCCGCCCACAAGAAGGGCCAAAGTGTCGTCGCCGTCGATGCCGGGTCGGGCGTCTCCCGCGAGGGCCGCCCGATGACGATCATCACCGTCGTCAACGACAACATGCCGTTCCTGTTCGATTCGATCCTCGGCGAGATCACAGAAACTGCCGGCGAACCGACTTTGGTCACCCATCCGGTCATCGTCGTGCGTCACGGCAAGGCCGGCGTCGACGAGATCCTCGGCGACGGCAGCGCCCTCAAGGACGATGGCAATCACGACCGCCTGAGCGTCGTCCATGTCCATATTCCGCGCCTGACGGCGGAGCAGGCCGACGCGCTGGCCGACCGCCTGCGCAAGATGCTCAACCAGGTGCGCGCCGCCGTCAGCGACTGGAAGCCGATGCTCGCCCGTCTCGACCAGGCGATTTCCGAATTCCGCTATTCCGCCGTGCCGCTCGACAAGAAGAGCGTTGCCGAGGCCATCGCCTTCCTGGAATGGCTGCGCGACGACAATTTCACTTTCCTTGGCATGCGCGAGTTCAAATATTCCGGCGGCGCGGAGAGCGGCAATCTGGAGCGCGCCGACAAACCCGGTCTCGGCATCCTCGCCGACCCGGATGTGTTGGTGCTCAGGCGCGGCACCGAGGCGGTGACGACGACGCCTGAAATCCGCGCCTTCCTGCATGGGCCGGAGCCGCTAATCGTCACCAAGGCCAACGCCAAGTCGCTGGTGCACCGCCGCATCTATCTCGATTATATCGGCGTCAAAACCTATACCGCCAAGGGCACGCTTGCCGGTGAATTGCGCATGGTCGGCCTGTTCACCTCGACTGCCTACACGCGCTCGGTGATGAAAATCCCGTATCTGAGGTCAAAGGCCGAGACCATCATCGCCAAGTCCGGCTTCGACCGGCACGACCATTCCGGCAAGGCACTGATCAACGTTCTGGAGAGCTATCCGCGCGACGAGTTGTTCCAGGTCCCGGTGCCGGTCCTGAAAAAGCACGCCGCCGCCATTCTCGGCCTGGTCGAGCGGCCGCGGGTGCGGGCGCTGGTGCGCGCCGACCAGTTCGACCGCTTCGTCTCGATCCTCGTCTTCGTGCCGCGCGACCGCTATGACAGCGTCGTGCGCGAGAAGATCGGCACCTATCTCAAGACCGTCTTCGAGGGCCGTTTGTCGGCTTATTATCCGGCGTTTCCGGAGGGCGGGCTGGCGCGTGTGCATTTCATCATCGGCCGCTCGGGTGGCAAGACGCCGAAGGTCGAGCAGGCGGCGATCGAAGCGGCGATCCGCGATATCGTGCGAACCTGGGACGACGCGCTGGCCGAAGCCGCGGAAGCCGTCGGCGGCGATCCATCGCTGAAGGCGATCGCCGCGCGTCTGCCTGAGAGCTATCGCGATTCCTTCAGCGCGGCCATCGCGCTGAAGGATGCGGGGCGCATCGCCGGCATCAGCACCGCCAACCCGATCGCCATCGACTATTACCGCCATGCCGAGCAGAAACCGCATCAGGCAGCGCTGAAGATCTACCACCACGGCAGCCCGGTAGCGCTGTCGCGTCGCGTGCCGGTGCTGGAAAACATCGGCTTCCGCGTCATCAGCGAGCGCACCTTCGAGGTTGGCGAGGACGGCGGCGACACCGTCTTCGTCCACGACATGGAGCTGGAGAACAGCTACGGCAAGCCGATCGACCTCAGCGATGGCGGCGCGCTGTTCGAGGACGCGTTCCTGTCGGTCTGGCGCGGCGACATCGACAATGACAGCTATAACGGGCTTGCCCAGACCGCCGGCCTGTGGTCGGGCGAAGTCAGCATTCTGCGCGCCTATGGCCGCTACCTGCAGCAAGCCGGTATCCCGCAGAGCCAGGATTTCATCGCGGCCGCGCTCAACCGCTATCCCGACATTGCGCGCGGCCTGCATGCACTGTTCGTCGCTCGTCTCGGCCCGACCGCCGAGACGGAAGGCGTCGTCGCCGCCAAGCACCTCAAGGCCAAGATCAAGGACGCGCTGGAGGAAGTCCCTAACATCGATGACGACACCATCATCCGCCGCTATCTCAACCTGATCGAAGCCTCGTTGCGCACCAATCATTTCGTTGCGGGAACGAAGGCGCGGGGCCAGTCACTGGCGATCAAGCTGGACTCGCAAGCGGTCGATGGCCTGCCGGCGCCGCGGCCGTGGCGCGAGATCTTCGTCTATGGGTCCGAGGTCGAAGGCGTGCATCTGCGCTTCGGCCCGGTTGCGCGCGGCGGCCTGCGCTGGTCAGACCGCGCCCAGGATTACCGCACCGAGGTGCTCGGCCTGGTCAAGGCGCAGCAGGTCAAGAACGCCGTCATAGTGCCGGTCGGCGCCAAGGGCGGCTTCTATCCGAAGAAGCTGCCGATGAGCGCCGGCCGCGACGCCATCTTCGAGGCCGGCACCTCGGCCTACAAGAATTTCGTTTCCAGCCTGTTGTCGATTACCGACAATATCGGGCTGGACGGTGTCATCCCGCCGGCCGGCGTTGTCAGGCGCGACCCCGACGATCCCTATTTCGTCGTCGCCGCCGACAAGGGCACGGCGACCTTTTCCGACACCGCCAACGCCATCAGCGAAAGCCACGGCTTCTGGCTCGACGACGCCTTCGCCAGCGGCGGCTCGGCCGGTTACGACCACAAGAAGATGGGCATCACCGCCAAAGGCGCCTGGGAAGCGGTCAAGCGGCATTTCCGCGAGATCAACCGCGACATCCAGGCCACCCCGTTCACCGTCGTCGGCGTCGGCGACATGTCGGGCGACGTGTTCGGCAACGGCATGCTGCTGTCGCCGCAGACCAGGCTGATCGCCGCCTTCGACCATCGCGACATCTTCATCGATCCCGATCCAGACAGAGTGGCGTCGATGGCCGAGCGCGAGCGCATGTTCGCGCTGCCGCGTTCGTCCTGGCAGGACTATGACAAGACCAAACTGTCGGAAGGCGGCGTCATCGTCTCGCGCAGCCAGAAGTCGATCACGCTGCCTGCGGCAGCGGCGGCGGCGATTGGCCTCGCCAAGACCACCGCGACACCGGCCGAGATCATGACCGCCATCCTCAAGGCGAACGTCGACCTTCTGTGGTTCGGCGGCATCGGCACGTATTTACGGGCCTCGGGCGAAACCAATGCCGAAGTCGGCGACCGCGCCAATGACGCCATCCGCATCACCGCGCTCGATGTGCGGGCCAAAGTGATCGGTGAGGGCGCCAATCTCGGCGTCACGCAGCGTGCCCGCATCGAATTCGGCATGAATGGCGGTCGCTGCAACTCCGATGCCATCGACAATTCCGGCGGCGTCAACTGCTCCGACGTCGAGGTCAACATCAAGATCGCGCTGGCGTCCGCCATGCGCAAGGGATCGCTGACCCGGCCGGCGCGCAACAAGCTGCTGGCCGAGATGACCGACGAGGTCGCCGGCCTCGTGCTGTCCAACAATTACGAACAGACGCTGGCGCTTTCCATCGCCCGCAAGCGCGGCCTTGCTGACATCGCGCACCAGAGCCGGTTCATGGCGGCGCTGGAGGCTCGGGGCCTGCTCGACCGCGCTGTCGAGACGCTGCCGTCGCCGGCCGCCCTTGCCGAGCGCGAGGCGCGTGGCGAGCCGCTGACCCGGGCGGAGCTTGGCGTGCTGCTCGCCTATGCCAAGATCGTGCTGTTTTCCGACATCGTCGCCAGCGACGTGCCTGACGACGCGCATTTCGACCGCGACCTGATGGGCTATTTCCCTGACCGGATGACGAAGAAATATGCGGCCGAGATCCATGGCCACCGGCTGCGCCGCGAAATCATCGCCCGCGTCGTCGCCAACGATCTCGTCAATCGCGGCGGACCGTCATTCGTCAACCGGCTGCAGGAAGCCACGGGGTGCAGCGCGGCCGACGTGGTGCGCACCTTCGCCGTGGTGCGCGACGGCTTCGCGTTGCCGGCGCTCTATCGGGAGATCGATGCGCTGGACAGCCACATCGACGGCCAGGCGCAGCTCGATCTCTACCAGTCCGTCAGCCGGCTTATCTTCGTGACCAGCGGCTGGTATCTGAAGAACGATGCCGGCACCGCAGCGCTCGGCCAGCGCATTGCCGAACTGCAAGAGGCGCGCATGGCGCTGGAGCCGAAGCTGCTCTCGCTGCTGCCGGCCTTCTCGCGCGAGCGGGTCGAGGAGAGGCGGTATGGCCTGTTCAAGGCCGGCGCCCCGGAAAAGCTCGCCGGGCAGTTGGCAATGGCCGATGTGGCGGGACTGATCCCCGACATCGCACTGACGGCGCGCACGGCCAATGCCGACGTCGTCGCCTCGGCCAAGGTGTTCTTCGCCGTCAGCGATGCCTTCCGCATTCCGCGCGTCGAAGAGGCGGCGCGTTCAATCACGCCGTCGGACTATTACGACCAGCTGGCGCTGTCGCGCGCCACCGACACGATCGGCGCGGCGCGGCGCGGCATTGCGGTGGCGGCTCTCGCCGGTCATGCCGGGACGGCGGATCCTGTGGCGGCCTGGCTGGAAGCCGGCGGCGAGCGCGTGGCGCGCATCCGCGAGCGGCTGCAGGCGCTGACCGAAGGCGGGGATATCACCGTGTCCAGGCTGTCGGTGGCTTCGGGGCTGATGAGCGATCTGACGGGGATGTGAGGCTCGGGACTTTACCCTCCCCCTTGTGGGGAGGGTCGCTGCGAAGCAGCGGGGTGGGGGTGCGGCACCGANGGGGCGGCACCGACCCCCACCCGGACCTTCGGTCCGACCTCCCCACAAGGGGGAGGTAGGGGCGCGGCGCCTTTCTTCGCGTCTCTATGCAGGTAGACAGCGGCGACATCCAGGTGAGGGGCAGCGCGAATCTTTCGCGGTTTGCATGAGCATTCGAAACATGCAGACATGGCGCCCGACACGGGCGGTGCCGGGGGAATCATCATGGCGGCAGTAGAAACAGCGCAGCGGGCATCCGGGCGTGGCATCTGGGGGTGGATGTTCTTCGACTGGGCGGCGCAGCCGTTCTTCACCGTCGTCACCACTTTCATCTTCGGCCCTTATTTCGTCTCGCGTATGGCGAGCGATCCAGATACGGGCTTGGCTGTATGGGGCTATGGCATTGCTGCCGCCGGGTTGGTCATCGCTGTTTTGTCGCCGATCCTTGGCTCGATTGCCGACCAGACCGGCCCGCGCAAGCCCTGGATCGCGTTCTTCGCCGCGATCAAGATCGCCAGTCTCTGTCTGCTTTGGTTCGCGGCACCCGGATCAAACCTTTTTCTGATCGTGGCCTTGTTCTCGCTGGCTTCGGTGGCCGCCGAATTCTCGACCGTTTTCAACGATTCGATGATGCCGCGCCTGGTGCCGAAGAGCGAGATCGGAAGGATTTCCAACATCGCCTGGGGGCTTGGCTACCTCGGCGGAATGATCGCGCTGATCTTCGTCGTTGCGGTGATGGCGGGCACGCCGGAGACCGGCAAGACGATTCTCGGTCTCGACCCGCTCTTCGGGCTCGACCCGAAACTCGGCGAGGACGCGCGGGCCACCGGGCCGCTCTCGGCCGGCTGGTATTTCCTGTTCATCCTGCCGATGTTCTTCTTCACGCCGGATGCCATCAAAGGCATTCCGATAGGGCCGGCGGTACGGGAAGGCCTGTCGGAGCTGAAGTCGACGCTGACTGAAGTGCGCCAGCGCAAAGGCATCTTCCGCTTTCTGATCGCCCGCATGATCTACCAGGACGGCGTCAATGCGCTTCTGGCGCTGGGCGCGGCCTTCGCCGCCAAGATGTTCGGCTGGTCGATCACAGAGGTCGGGATGTTCGGGATCATCCTCAATGTCGTCGCCATATTTGGCTGCTGGGGCGCGGCTTTTCTGGATACCCGGCTCGGCTCGAAGGTCATTGTGATGATCTCGCTTGTACTGCTCAGCATCGCCACGATCGGCATCGTCTCGACCGGGCCGGGTTTCACGCTGCTCGGCGTTGTGCAGCTTCCCACCGCCGACTCAGGCGGTCTGTTCGGCACGGCGGCGGAAAAGGCTTACATTCTCTATGGTTTGCTGATCGGGGTTGCCTTCGGACCGGTGCAAGCCTCGTCGCGTTCCTACATGGCGCGCAGCGTCACCGCAGCCGAGTCCGGCCGCTATTTCGGCATCTATGCGCTGGCCGGACGGGCGACCAGTTTTCTGGCGCCGTTCATGGTGGCAACAGTTGGCTTGGTCAGCGGCTCCGATCGGCTCGGCATGGCGACAATCGTACTGTTTCTCGGCGTCGGCATAGCGATATTAATCAAGACGCCGTACCCGGCGGATCAGCCGGTGGAATAGCGCCGCACTTTTCCTTCTCCCCTTGTGGGAAAAGGCAGAGGCGCTCAATGCCTGAAATGCCTCACGCCGGTAAACACCATGGCGATGCCATGCGCGTCGGCAGCGGCGATAACGTCGTCGTCGCGCATCGAGCCGCCGGGCTGGATCACCGCCGTGGCGCCGGCTTCGATCGCGGATATGAGCCCGTCGGCGAAAGGGAAGAAAGCGTCGGAGGCGACCACCGAGCCCTTGGTCAACGGCTCCGCGAGGCCAGCTGCTTCCGCCGCGTCGAGCGCCTTGCGTGCGGCGATGCGCGAGGAATCGACGCGGCTCATCTGCCCGGCGCCGATGCCGACCGTGGCGCCGTCCTTGGCGTAAACGATGGCGTTCGACTTGACGTGCTTAGCGATGCGGAAAGCGAATTTGAGGTCGGCCATCTCGGCCGCCGTCGGCGCGCGCCTGGTCACCACCTTCAGTTCGAGATCGTCGACCACCGCGTTGTCGCGGCCCTGGACGAGCATGCCGCCAGCGACGGATTTCACAGTGATGCCGCCGGCGTGCGGATCGGGCAGACCGCCGGTGACCAGCAGTCGCAAATTCTTTTTGGCGGCGACGATGCGGACAGCGTCCTCCGACGCGTTCGGCGCAATGATCACCTCGGTGAAGGTTTTTACGATCTCCTGAGCCGCTTCGGCATCGAGGATGCGGTTCATGGCGACGATACCGCCAAAGGCCGAAACCGGGTCGCAGGCCAGCGCTCTCGCATAGGCAGCAGCCAGTGAAGCGCTCTCGGCGACGCCGCATGGATTGGCGTGCTTGATGATGGCGACCGCTGCACAGCGGTTCGGATCGAACTCGCCGACCAGCTCGAAGGCGGCATCGGTGTCGTTGATGTTGTTGTAGGACAGCTGCTTGCCCTGCAACTGGCGAGCCGTGGCGACCCCGGGCCGCTTGTCGCCATTGACGTAGAAGCCGGCGCTTTGATGCGGGTTCTCGCCATAGCGCATGACGCTTTCCAGCCTGCCGCCGAAGGTGCGCCAGGTCGGGTGCTCGATCTCAAGCGTTTCGGCGAACCAGCCGGAGATCGCCGCATCATAGCTGGCGGTGCGGGCAAAGGCCTTGGCCGCCAGCTTCTGGCGGAAATCCAGCGACAGCGAGCCGATGTTCATCTCCAGCGCGTTCAGCACCGAGGCGTAGTCGCCGGGATCGGTGACGATGGCGACATAGGCGTGATTCTTGGCCGAAGCGCGGATCATCGCCGGGCCGCCAATGTCGATGTTCTCGACAACAGCGGCATAGTCGGCGCCGGAACGGCGGACCTCCTCGAACGGGTAGAGATTGCAGACGAGCAGATCGATCGGCTCGATGCGGTGATCGTGCATCGCCTTGGCGTGTTCGGGATCGTCGCGCACGCCGAGCAGCGCGCCGTGCACCGACGGGTGCAGCGTCTTGACGCGGCCGTCCATGATCTCGGGAAAGCCGGTCAGTTCGGAAACGTCGCGCACGGCAAGGCCAGCTTCGGCGATCGCCTTTGCCGTGCCTCCGGTCGACACCAGCTCGACGCCGGCCGCGACCAGCCCTTTGGCGAAGTCGATCAGGCCGGTCTTGTCGAAGACGGAAAGCAGGGCGCGGCGGACCGGAACGAGGTCGGGTGCCGGAATGTTCTTGGCGGCGACGGCCATGGGCTGGCGGCCTTTCAGGGCTGATTGGAGAGCGTTGCCGGGCCGTAGCACATGAGGTCAGGAAATCAAGCCGGAAGCTCGATCAAGCCGGCGCCGGCAACGACGCTCAGCTGTTCTCGGGATAGCCGGCGATGCCGGTGCGCGTGAGCTGCCAATGCACCTCGGCGATCTCCGAGGCCTTGAAGGCGAGCACGATCTGGCGGCTGCGGCGCGGGCCGCCAAGGCCGGCGAAATAGATCGATTCCTCGACCTCCGGCACCACTTCGGTGCAGGTGAACACCCAGGTGTCGGCCTGGTCGGCGGTCAGCACCAGGCGGTCATGCTCGTCCTGCAAAAGGTTGATGTCAGGGTGGATGTGGAAGCGCACCACGACGAAGTCGCGGCCATTGTTGCGGATCGCCGCACCGCCTGGGCGGAGGAAGCGATCCCTGCCGGCGAGCACATTGCCCTCGCTCGACAGTTTCAGCTCGCGCTCATGCAGGAAGCCAAAGCGCTGCATATAGCCGTCATGGCGGGCGATGAAGCCTTGCGTGCCCTTCTGGTCGATGCGCTTGCAAGGCACATGCTGCGGGCCGCCGAGCAAGGGTGAGCCGAGCAGGTCGTTGACGCGCAGCGAATGGGAAAACCGCGCCGACGAGGTGTCGTTGATGGTGGCGGTCGAATGCGCCGCGGTGGCACGGGCCAGCGGCCGGAACTCGGCGGCGCCATAGGTGTCGATGCCGGCATTGACGATATAATGCTGGCGACCGGACGAGAGTTCGAAGGCCAGGCATCCGGCATGCGCGGCGTTGGACACATCGACGGCCGGCGACGGGCCGGTATCGGCAATCACCGTCACGCCGCCCATCGACAGGCGCTCATAGCCGGAATGCGGCGCATGCAGCAGTGGCGCACCGGCGGTGTCGTCGTGGCGCAAGATGGTGGCAATGCGGTCGTGGATGGTCGCGCCCATGCCGTTGAAGCGGGCGAGGCTGCCATCCTGATGGCGGAAGAAACGGAGCGCCGGCAGCATGCGGTCGATGGCGCCCATCAGGGCGGCCGGTGGCGTTTCGGCCTGGTTGGCATAGGTCTGGCGCAGCGGCAGGAGATCGGCGAGCAGTTCGAGCACCGCCATCGGGTTGCGCGAAATATGGCCGCCATCGGGAAGGATCTGCCGGTCGAGTTCTTCCGCCAGGTTGCGGGTGGCGCCGCGCAGTGCCGAGGCCGGCGCCGGCAGCGACAGCGCGGCGAAGGCAAGCGCGATGCGAGCGCGCAGCCTGTCCTTGCCGTCCGGCATTTCGCGCGCCATCGAGCGGAGATAGCGGATCTGCACGGCGAGCGATTTCAGGAAGGCGCGATAGAACGGAAATTCGGCCCCTTGTAGGACAACCGAGGAGTGTTGCAACCAGGCAATGACTCGCTTGGCGGTGGTGCCGGGCTCCCAGGCTATGCCGGAAATCTGGTTGCCATGCATGGCGATCCAGTCGGAGACAAGCGCGCGTGCATTGGCGGCGGCCAGCTCGGTGCCGGCGGCGCGCATATGGCGCAGCCAACGGAAACCGTGCAGCGTCTTCACCCAGCCGCGGTTGGCGACGTCGATCTGGAATGGTGACTTGCCGCCGGTCTCGACCAGATGTCCCGACAGCGGATAGCGGCCATAATAAATCTCGAGCGCGATCTGCGGATCGGCGAGCCTGAGGTCGGGCGGTGCAATCAGGACGCGTTCGGGCGTGCGCCCGGAATAGCGCCAGCGATAAACTGGCCCCGCGCGAAGGCGCCGGCGCGTCTTGCGCCAAAACTCCTTAGCGACAAGCGTCCACAGACGTGTCGTGCTGCCGGCAGCCAGTGCCAAAACCCCTCCTCGTCGCCTGGAGATAGAGCATGCTGTCGTCCGAAAACCGCGTCGCAGGTTTCGGCATCATGTTCCGGTACCCCAGCACAAGCTTATATGATTCAAGAACTTATGCGAAGTCGAATTCCGCCGACGTGAAGCGCCTCACGCTGCCGGCCACCGACCCACCCCGAAAAAATCAAGTGCTTCGCGGGGTTAAGCCTGGTAATCCGGCACTCACTTGCGGTTGTGGCGAGACCGAAATTCGCTGGGCGAACAGCTTTCGCGGTCGCGAAACAGACGGGAGAAATAGAAGGCGTCGTGGATGCCGACGGCGGCCGCAATGGACTCGATGGGCGAATCGGAGGCGGCCAGCATCTGTTTGGCGCGGTCGAGCCTCGTGCGCAGTTGGAAGGCCTTGGGCGACATGCCGGCTGCCCGCGCAAATCTGCGCCGCAAGGTTGCCGGCGACATCGAGAATTTCGCGGCGAAGGCATCGAGATCCACCGGGTCGCACGCGCAGCGGCGCAATTCGTCGATGATGGGCTGCATGTCAGCGGCATCCTGGAGGCTGGGGTTTCGTTGACGGTTGTTCCAATCCATTGCCTGGCGGGCAGCACGCACGACGATGCGATGCATCGTGGCGGCGGCTTCTGCCTGGCTCAGCATCGTATCGAGCGACAGCTCACCATGCAGCCTGTCGAACAGCCGCTGCATTTTGCCGAGGTCGCGCAAGGGGACGACAGGGGCGTCCTCGGCGATCAGCCGCAGCCGGGTGAAATCGCGTATCAAGGCGCCGTCGAAGAGCGCCCAGCGTTCGAGCCATCCCGATGCATCCGGCCCGTAGGAATGCATCCTCCCGGGAAGCAGCCAGAACAGGGCCGGCGCTCGGATCGTCTGCATGCCGGCTGTCATGGTTTCAAGCCAGCCTTGACCATCCTCAATCAGCACCACGGCGAATTCCGGCAATTTGCGCGCTTGGATCGCCTGCGTGACGCGATGCCGACCAATCCCTGTAACCGACAGGCCGCCGGCCGCGGCCGGTGCGGATCTGTAGAGCGCGTAAGGGTGATCGTTCATGAGCGAAAAGTCCATGGCTTCGTTCCGTCCATGGGCGAGCGTGCGAACAGTATGGCATTTCCAGCTAAGGATGGAAAATCGCAGGTGGCTGAAATGTCAAGCTCAACAGGTGGCACGCAACGACGGAGTCCTGTTGCGTCAATCGATCTGAACGCCAACGGCAAGACATTATCGATGGCGCCGAACCGGTTGGGTCATCTCGTGCCAACCGACGCCGGGGTCGGCATCGATGCCATTCGCGGCCTCCTTGCCGAGCAAGGCTATGTCTGGCTGAAAAGTATGCTGCCGCGCCGCGACGTCATCGATTTTCGCGGCTGGGTGTTTTCATATCTGGCCGACACCGGCTTGCTGCAGCCCGGGTCCGATCCCGCGCTTGGCCTGGCGGCGGCCGCCGGCACGTTCGACCGTCAGCTCGCCGATCGCCGGTTGATGGCGCTAGTTCGCTCCACCGCCTATGAAGGGTTCTGCGCACAGCCCCTGATGGCTCGGCTGATGGATGCGTTCGTCGGCGGGCTGTCCTATTTGCACAAGCGCAAGATCATGCGTTTCACCCAACCGGGCACCACTGTGGCGACGCCGGCGCATTACGACCTCGTCTATCTGCGCGGCGGCACCAGCCGCATCGTCACGGCCTGGATCCCGATCGGCGACGTTCCCGTCGACATGGGCGGCCTGGTCTATCTCGAGGGATCGCACGCCATCGGCCTCGACATGGAGGCCCGGTTCGCCAGGGAAAATGCCGGGCTGAGCCCGCAGGAGCGCATCAGCGCCTACAACCGGAACATGAGCGAGGGCGGCTGGGTGTCGAAGGACCTGCCCGACATGGCGGAGCGGTTCGATACACGCTGGCTGATCGCGGATTTCGAGGCCGGCGATGTCGTCCTCCACTCGCCCTACATGATCCACGCCTCGACGACCAACCAGAGCGCGGAGGGGCGTATCCGGCTCTCCACCGATATCCGCTACCAGAATGTCGATGATGAGATCGATGCAAGGTGGGGGAAGCACTGGTCCCTGGACGACATGCTTTAGGGGGCGCAGCCGTTCGGGATTAGTCGAGGCATTCGCACTTCGTCATCCCAGGGCGAAGCAGGAGCGAAGCTCCGTCGCGGAGGCCCTGGGATCCATTCCGTGACCTTGGCCGTGGGTTGCAGCGGAGCAGATTCTGCGTCGTAGCGGCGCTCATGTGTCGCGGCATGGCATCCTCGGGTCTGCGCTGCGTCGCTACGCTCCTTGCTCCGCCCGTGGATGACGAAGTCACGAAGGGCTGCGGCTCTGCCGACAAAATCCTAGGCGACACGTCGCATGCGGGCGGCGAAGAAGCCGTCCAGGCCGGAAACCCCTGGCGAACCAAGGTCAAGATCGGCGGGTGTGGTGCGCAGCGTGCCTTGCGGGGTCAGGAAGGCGTCGATGCCGGCGATTTCGCCGGGCTGCAGTGGATCGTCGGCGACGGTTTTGTTGCCGGCCAGAAAGACGCGATACAGATCCTCGCCTTCGATCGGGTCCAGCGAACAGTTGGAAAAAACAATCCGGCCGCCCGGTTTGACCAAAGTGACGGCGCGGGCGAGCAGCTTTGCTTGCAGATCGGCCAGCTTTTCGACGTCGGCTGCCGTCTTGGTCCATGGCACGTCCGGGTGGCGCCGAACCGTGCCGGTGGAAGAGCAGGGCGCGTCGAGCAGGACGGCGTCGAGAAGCTCCGCCGGCTGGTATTTCAGCAGATCGGCCTGCACGATCTCGGCGGACAGCCCAAGCCGTTCGAGGTTCTGCGTCAGCCGCGCCAGCCGGTTCTTCGAGGTGTCCAAGGCGGTGACTTTGGCGCCGGCAAGGATAAGCTGAGCGGTCTTGCCGCCGGGGGCGGCGCAGAGGTCGGCGACGCGTAATTCTTTGACATCGCCGAACAGCCGCGCCGGAAAACTGGCGGCGGCGTCCTGGACCCACCATGCGCCTTCGCTGAAGCCCGGCAGTTCGGTGACGGAGGCGCTGAGCTTTTCCACTCGCACCGTGCCGGTCGGCAGCACGATGCCGCCGAGCTTTTCGGCCCACGATTCGGGATCGGCCTTGACCGTGAAATCCACCGGCGCCTCAACGCGATGCGCCGCCAGGATCTGTCTGGTCATCTCGGCGCCATAGGCGGCCTTCAGCCGGTCGGAGAACCATTTTGGCGCCTCATCGGTGGCGGCAAGAGCGGCAGGCAGTTCGGCCTCCTTGGCGCGCGCCAAAGTGCGCAGCACGCCGTTGACGAGGCCGGAAAAGCGCTGCGTGCGTGGGTCCGACTTGGCGTGGGTCACAGCCAAATCGACGGCGGCGCTGTCGGGGATGTCGAGGAACAGGATCTGCGCCGCCGCAACATGCAGGATGTGCAACAAAGCTGTGGCGTTGGGCGGCAGCGGCTTTTCAAGGCGGCGGGCGAGGAGCCCGGCAATGGTCATGCGGTAGCGCAGCGCGGTCACCAGTATGGCGCGCACCAGGCCGCGGTCGCGCAGGTCGAGCACCTTGTATTGCGGATGGCCGTTCTCGTGGTCCGTCAGCCCGTCGAGCGGCGTTTTGGCGTCGATAACGGCGGCCAGGAGCCGCGCCGCTGCCTTGCGCGCGGCGAGGCCGGCGACGAATTCGTCCGAGCTGTTTTCGCGAACGCCTGAATGTGCGAGCCGGGGTCTGGCGCCGCTCACGACCACGGACCTTTGGGTCCGGTCGGGTTGCGGCCCCACGGATTGGCTTTCGGCTTGGCCGGTTTGGTCGGCGGCGTGGGCCGTGCTGCCTTGCCCCACGGACCTTGCTCGGCATCGGCCGGCAATTCTTCGATCGGCTCTGGCGTCGGCGCCTGGCGCGGCGCCGGCTGGCGGCCTGCCATGTCGCGCGCCATCGCCTGCAGCGCGGCGATGCGGTTGTCGGTGTTCGGGTGGGTCGAAAACAGGCTGTCCATGCGCTCGCCGTGAAGAGGATTGATGATGAAGAGATGCGCGGTCGCGGGATTGCGTTCGGCATCCGGGTTGCGGATGCGTTCGGCGCCGCGGGCGATCTTGTCAAGCGCCGATGCCAGCCAAAGCGGATTTCCAACGATTTCGGCGCCGCGCCGGTCGGCCTCGTATTCGCGGGTGCGGCTGACCGCCATCTGCACGATCATGGCGGCGAAGGGCGCGACAAGCATCGCCACCAGCACGCCAACAAAGCCGAACGGGTTGTTGTTGTCGCGGCTGCCGCCGAAGAAGAAGGCGAAATTGCCGAGCATCGAGATGGCGCCGGCGAGTGTTGCGACAATGGTCATGGTCAGCGTGTCGCGATGCTGGATGTGGGCCAGCTCATGCGCCATGACTGCCGCCACCTCCTCATGCGAAAGGCGCTCCAGCAGCCCGGTCGAGGCCGCGACCGCGGAGTTCTCGGGATTGCGGCCGGTGGCGAAGGCGTTCGGCTGCGGATTGTCGATCAGATAGGTCTTGGGCATCGGCAGGCCGGCCTGCTTGGCCAGCGCCTCGACGATGGCGTGGAATTCGGGGGCGTTCCTGGCATCGACCTCGACGGCGTGGTTCATCGACAGCACCATCTTGTCGGCATTCCAGTAGCTGAACAGATTGGTGCCCGCGGCGACCAGGAAGGCGATCATCATGCCGCCGGTGCCGCCGATCAGAAAACCGACGCCCATGAACAGCGCCGTCATCGCGGCCAGAAGCATGGTGGTGCGTAGCGTGCTCATCATCTGCTCCCTGTGCGGCCGTGGCAAAAAAAGGTCGATCGGGGTGAACTCATGGCTATATGATGGGAAATGCCGCCCTTCGTTTCAATCCGCCCGGACTATCGCATGACCGACCAACCCAGCAAAGCTGATGCCGACCGGGAGAAGGACCTGACGCCGGCGGCCAGCCGAGCGCTGGCTGAAGCCGAGGCGCGCCGTGAAGCGTATCGCCAGAAGGAAGCTGCGTTGCCGAAGGAAATCGGCGGCCGCGGCGGCAAGGAACCCGGCCGCTACGGCGACTGGGAAGTGAAGGGACTGGCTAGCGATTTCTAGGGGTTCAGGAACGGAAGAACTGGGGAACTGGTGAACTGAAGAGTTGAAGAAAAAGGCGCATAGCAGTCCTCCAGTCCTCCAGTCCTCCAGTCCTCCAGTCCTCCAGTCCTCCAGTCCTCCAGTCCTCCAGTCCTCCAGTCCTCCAGTCCTCCAGTCCTCCAGTCCTCCAGTCCTCCAGTCCTCCAGTCCTCCAGTCCTCCAGTTCCTCAGGCCGCGCTGCGCTGTGCTCCCAGCGTCATCCAGCCGCTGTCATCGATGGCGATAGAGACGGTTTCGTAGCCGCTAATCGAATTGTGCTGAGTCGTCGTTGGATACTGGTGAGTGGCGCTGATCACCATCACCGACGCGCCCGCTGCTTCCGCCGCAGCGATACCGGCCGGTGCGTCCTCGAAGACCAGACAGTCGCCGATATCGACGCCGAGCCGTTTTGCCGCCAGCAGGAAACAGTCGGGCGCCGGTTTGCCGTGCGACACATCCTCGGCCGCAACCACCAAGGCGGGAACCGGGATGCCGGCGGCCCGCATGCGCAGCAGCGCCAACGGGCGCGGCGCCGAGGTGACGATCGCCCAGCGCTCTGGCGGCAAAGCGTTGAGGAACGGCACGGCGCCGGCGATCGGCAGCACGCCTTCGACATCGTCCGACTCGGCCTGCAACAGCACAAACGCCTCATGAACAGGGTCGACGCCGGGAAGCGCCAGGCTGGTGATGGTCTCGACGGCCCGCACGCCGTGGATCGTCGGCAGGAAGGCTTCGACGTCGAGACCTTGCTTAAGCGCCCACGCCGCCCAGACGCGCTCGGCCGAGGCGATCGAATTGAGCACCGTGCCATCCATATCGAACAGGAACGCGGCGAATTTTCTGCCTGCAAACATCAGGTTTTCCACGGGGTTAGGGATCGTTTCGGGAGGGTCAAAACATGTCGTGCGACCGTAACGTCGCCACGCCTGCCTGGGAAGCTGCGGGAGAGCCTTTTCGATAGTTCCAGGGAACCATGGTCCCGCCTCTGGCGTTTTGAGCATACTGTTTTCCACGGGATCGAAGGGGCAATCATTGTGCTGATCCGGCTCGGCTACGAAATCGCCATTGAATGCGTCGGCGCCACGCCGGTCATCTCGCTGCTTGATATCCACAGGGATCGTCAGGCCGACATCAAACGGCAGACGCGCGTGCTGACGTCGCCTTCGGTGCCGAGCAAGGTCTATCACGATCTGTTCGGCAATACCTGCCGCCGCTTCACCGCACCCGCCGGCAGTTTCCGCATTCTCTATGACGCAGCCGTCGAGGACAGCGGGGAGCCTGACGCGGTCAACACGCTGGCCAGGGAAGTGCCGGTGGCGGAACTGCCGGACGATGTGCTCGGCTACCTCCTCGGCAGCCGCTATTGCGAGACCGATCATCTGAGCAGTCTGGCCTGGCAGCTTTTCGGCCATGTTCCCTCCGGCTGGGCGCGGGTGCAGGCGATCGTCGACTATGTCCACAACCGGCTGTCCTTCGGCTATGGCTATGCGCGGTCGACGCGCACCGCAGCCCAAGCGCATGAGGAGCAGGTTGGTGTATGCCGCGACTTCGCCCATCTGGCGATCACGCTCTGCCGCTGCATGAACATCCCGGCCCGCTATGTGAACGGTTATCTCGGCGACATCGGCGTACCGGCCGACCCGGCGCCGATGGATTTTTCGGCCTGGATGGAAGTGTTCCTCGACGGCAAATGGTACACGTTCGACCCGCGTCATAATCGTCCGAGGATAGGCCGCGTCGTCATCGCGCGCGGTCGTGATGCCACGGATGTCCCGCTGCTGCACAGCTTCGGCCCGCACCAACTTTCGCTGTTCAAGGTCTGGACCTACGAGCAGGAAGGCAATCTGTTCAACCCGCCCTATCACGGCGTCGACAAGACGGTGAGCGCGCGGATGCTGGCGTGACCGGATTCTGATCCGCTTCGACACACAATCCGGAAATGGAAAAGGCCGCCGCTTCTTGACGAAGCCGGCGGCCTTCCGTGTTTCCGTCCGTGGCGCGGCCAATGGCGGCGACCGAGGTCACCCGCCGCGCTTATCGCGCCTTAACGGGAAGACTGCTTCCCGAAAGTGCAATCCGCTGAGGCCACGTTCTGGAAAACGAAATCACTCGACATCGGATCACCTCCTTTCGATTTGTTGAACACGTACAGATGATGGGGTGCGTTGCAGCAAAAAACAAGATGCCGATTTGAAATAGCTGGCGAGCCGCCTTTTGCGCCGGGTTGCGAAGAGCCGCGCGGGCGGGCAAAATCCATGCAAGGTGGATTGTCAGGACTCGGGAGGATTGCCATGGAGGCAGCCGAGAAGGCCGCGCGCATCGTGCGAACGGTGATCGAAACGCTGAAGCCGGGTTTTGCGGTCAAGCTGTGGACCGGCGAGCGGATCGGTCCCGCCACCGGGCCCGTGCTCACTATCAACGACCAGGACATCGTCTGGCAGGTGGTGAAGCGGCCATCACTGTCGACGCTGATCGAGATGTGGATTTCCAAGACGATAGACATCGAAGACGGGACGATTTTCGATTTTTATGCACTGCCGTCGCAAGGCAAGCTCAGGACCAAGCTCAAGTCGCTGCCGAAGCTGGCGATCCTGCGCGACCTGCCGGCGGTGCTCCTGTCACGCAAGCAGATGAGTGCACGCACCGATCTGTCGGGTCGCAACCCCTATGTCAGCGGGTCGAGCCAGGAGGCGATCCAGCATCACTACGACATTTCGAATGCCTTTTACCGGCTCTTCCTCGACGAGCGCATGGTCTACAGCTGCGGCTACTTTACGGATTTCGCCAATGGCATCGACCAGGCGCAGGCCGACAAGCTCGACCATATCTGCCGCAAGCTCAGGCTGAAATCGGGCGAAAAGCTGCTCGACATCGGCTGCGGCTGGGGCGCCATGCTGATCCATGCGGCCAAAAATTACGGCGTCGTCGGCCATGGCGTGTCGCTGTCGCAGGCGCAGACCGATCTCGCCCGCGAGCGCATCCGCGCCGAAGGGCTGCAGGACCGCATCACCATCGAGATCAAATCCTATGCGGAACTCAAAGGCTCCTTCGACAAGATATCGTCGATCGGCATGTTCGAGCATCTCGGCCTCGCCAACCACGCCAGCTATTTCAAGACCATCCATCGCTTGCTGAAGCCCGGCGGCATCTATCTGCACCACGCCATCACCAGGCGAAGCAAGGGCGACTTGAAGAAAACCTTGCGCAAGGGGCCGGAGTTCAAGGCGCTGCTCAAATACATTTTCCCCGGCGGGGAACTCGACACGATCGGCATGACGCTGGGCAATCTGGAGGCGCATGGCTTCCTGGTCTACGACGTCGAGAATCTGCGCGAGCACTATGCGCGCACCTGCCGGCTGTGGGCCCAGCGGCTACAGGCTCGCTTCGACGAGGCGGTCGCCGAAGTCGGCGAGGCCAAGGCACGGCTGTGGCTGCTTTATCTCACCGGCTGCTCGATCACCTTCGAGCGCGCCTCGGCGCAGATTTTTCAGACCGTCGTCACCAAACGGGCACGCGGCCCGAGCGGGCTGCCGCCGACACGGGCGGATCTGTATCGGTAGGGATAGGATTCGGGGCCGAACCCCACGCTTTCCAAGGTCTGCGATTCGCTGCCTCGCGGTAGAGGCCTACACGAACCGCATCGGCGCGCCGATCTCGACACGGGCAGGCCTGTCCACAGTGCAATAGACGCCGAGATTATGGGCGTTGTGGCGGACCAGATTGCGCAGGATGCCGGGATCGTGGTCGAAGCCGTCCTGGCTGATGATGGTGAAGCCGCAGCGGCGGCACGGCTCCGAGACGGTCACCAGCAGGTCGCCGATGGCAAGCTTGCGGCCAATCCATTCGGTCTCGGGAAACGAGCCTTCGACCGCCGCCATGTCGACGACGATGTTGGGGCGGAAGCGGCGCGGATCGGGAATGCCTTCGGGGTGCAGCGCCTTGAGCCGGGCCAGCGATGCGGTGGTCAAGAGATGGATCGGCGCTTTGCGGTAGCGCGCCGCGGTCAGCGGGCCGGTGTAGCCGGGAGCGTTGTCCTGGCTGAACGGCCGGATCGAGGCGGCGAAGCCGAGATAGGCCGAGATGGCTTGGTCGCATTCCACACCCGGCACTGCCAGCCAGTCGCCGTCGGGAACGGCGATCTCCAGCTTGCGGTCCTTGCTCAGCCGGGTGCGGATGCGCGGCACCTTGTGCCACTTGGCGTCGCGGTCGGGCCGCGCGATCTCATTGTCCGAGACATCGACAAGGCCGAACAGCCGGTCGCCGTCGATGGTTTCAAGGCCGACCGAAATGGCGTCCTGGCGTT
Source organism: Mesorhizobium sp. LNJC394B00 (assembly GCF_000502555.1). Lineage (NCBI taxonomy): Bacteria > Pseudomonadati > Pseudomonadota > Alphaproteobacteria > Hyphomicrobiales > Phyllobacteriaceae > Mesorhizobium > Mesorhizobium sp. LNJC394B00. Next base: position 52,730 of record NZ_AYWH01000006.1, on the reverse strand, counting down.
CGCCGGCAAGCGAACTTGCAGGGTAACGCCAGAGCTCCGTGACTGCGCCCAGTGCAGCCATCAAATCCCCTCAGCCCTTCTTGTTCTGGCGGTTGGCGATCAGATCATCGACCACGGCCGGATCGGCCAGTGTCGAGGTATCGCCGAGCGCGGAAAAATCGTCCTCTGCGATCTTGCGCAGGATACGGCGCATGATCTTGCCGGAGCGGGTTTTCGGCAGTCCGGGCGCGAACTGCAGCTTGTCGGGCGAGGCGATTGCGCCGATCTCCCTGCGGACATGGGCCACGAGCTCCTTGCGCAGTTCCTCGCTCGGCTCCACGCCTTTCATCAAGGTAACGTAGCTGTAGATGCCCTGGCCCTTGATGTCGTGGGGATAGCCGACGACAGCTGCTTCCGACACCTTCTCATGGCTGACGAGCGCCGATTCGACCTCGGCCGTTCCCATGCGGTGGCCGGAAACGTTGATGACGTCGTCAACGCGGCCGGTGATCCAGTAATAGCCATCGGCGTCGCGGCGACAGCCGTCTCCGGTGAAGTATTTGCCCTTGTAGGTGGAGAAATAGGTCTGCACGAAGCGGTCGTGATCGCCATAGACCGTGCGCATCTGGCCGGGCCAGGAATCGGCGATGCAGAGATTGCCGTCGGCCGCCCCTTCCAGCACCTTGCCTTCGCCGTTGACCAGCTGCGGCTTGATGCCGAAGAAGGGCCGCGTCGCCGAACCGGCCTTGAGGTCGGTGGCGCCGGGCAGCGGCGTGATCAGGATGCCGCCGGTCTCGGTCTGCCACCATGTGTCGACGATCGGCACCTTGCCGTTGCCGACGATGTTGAAATACCACTCCCAAGCTTCCGGATTGATCGGTTCGCCGACCGAGCCCAGCACGCGCAGCGACTTGCGCGAGGTCTTCTTCACCGGTTCGTCGCCGGCGCCCATCAGCGCGCGCAGTGCCGTCGGCGCGGTGTAGAAGATGTTGACCTTGTGCTTGTCGATGACTTCCCAGAAGCGCGACTGCGAGGGGTAGTTCGGCACGCCCTCGAACATCAGCGTGGTGGCGCCGTTGGCGAGCGGGCCATAGACGATGTAGCTGTGGCCGGTGACCCAACCGACATCGGCGGTGCACCAGTAGATATCGCCATCATGGTAGTCGAAGACATATTGGTGGGTCATCGAGACATAGACGAGATAGCCGGCGGTGGTGTGCAGCACGCCCTTCGGCTTGCCGGTCGAGCCTGAGGTATAGAGGATGAACAGCGGATCCTCGGCCTTCATCTTCTCCGGCTTGCAGTCGCCTTTCACCGTGGCGATCTCGTCATGGTACCAGATGTCGCGTCCCTGGACCCAGCCGGTCTTGCCGCCGGTGCGACGAACGACGACCACCTTATCGACCTTGGTGCCGGCCTTGGCGGCGATTTCGATCGCTCTGTCGGTGTTTTCCTTCAGCGGGATCGGCTTGCCGCCGCGCAGGCCTTCGTCGGCGGTGATGACGAAGGTCGACTTGCAGTCATCGATGCGGCCGGCCAGCGCGTCCGGTGAAAAGCCGCCGAAGACGATCGAGTGGATGGCGCCGATGCGGGTGCAAGCCAGCATCGCGTAGGCCGCTTCCGGGATCATCGGCATGTAGATGGTGACGCGGTCGCCCTTCCTGACGCCGTGCTTCTTCATCACATTGGCGAGCCGGCAGACATGCTCGTAGAGCTCGTTATAGGTGATCTTCTTGTCGTCGTAGGGATTGTCGCCTTCCCAGATGATGGCTGTCTGGTTGCCGCGCTTCTTCAAATGGCGGTCGATGCAGTTGTAGGAGACGTTGGTTTCGCCGTCCTCGAACCATTTGATCGAGACCTTGCCCTCGAAGGAGGTGTTCTTGACCTTGCTGAACGGCTTGAACCAGTCGATGCGCTTGCCGTGCTTGCCCCAGAACTTGTCCGGATTCTTCACGCTGTCAGCATACCATTTGAGGTAGGTGTCATTGTCGATCAGCGCATTCTTCTTCCACGCCGGCTGGACGCGGTGGATCTTCACCTCGGACATGTCTTCACTTTCCTCCCAAACCACCCCGCCGGCTTGACCACAGCCAGGATCACGGCGACGCAGCCGCGAATTCGGCGGCATTATTAACAGTTCCGCGCTGACGGCAACATTAGACGTTGGATTCGCGTGGCGCGATGCCGCAGCTCCCGTTTCGGTTGTATCAGCACTCGGCAGCGGTCGCTGCTAACTGCATGTTTTCGTGCATAAAACCCGACTGGGATCAGGAAAATCATAGACAGTTAAGGAACGGCGCGCACAATTCGGTGTTGGGAGGAATGGAGAATCAACTAGGCCAAGGGGCTGTCATGCGCGATCATTCCGAAATGGACCTGATGCTCAAGGGGTATGGCCTGACCACGGCCAAGATTCTGTACCATTTTCCCGACCACCCGCATCTGCTGCAGAGCTTCATCTGGCAGGATTACGATCTGGCGCCGAAGTTTCCGGTGCTGATCAAGTTCATCGAGTTCTGGAAGGCCAGGCTCGACGGGCCGCTGCATTCGATCAGCTACACGCACCAGAAGCTGATCGCGCCGAACGAATGGCGGAAGGTGGATGGGGAGTTCGTGCTGCACTGAGCGGCAGTATAGCTGATCTCCCCCGCAAGGGGGGAGATTGGCAGCTTCAACGTCGTGCGATCACACCGCAGGCGGGTTCAGTCGGGCGAAACCTTCCTGGCGGTGATAGGGGAAGTACGGGTAGGGCGCGGTCACTTCGCTTGCGGCGTCGAGCTTTTTGACCTGCTCCGGCGTCAATGCCCAGCCGACGGCGCCGAGGTTCTGGCGCAGCTGTTCCTCGTTGCGGGCGCCGATGATGACCGAGGACACGGTCGGGCGCCGCAACAGCCAGTTGATGGCGATCTGCGGCACGGTCTTGCCGGTCTCTTCAGCCATCGCATCAAGCGCATCCATGACCCGGTAGAGATGTTGGTCCGCGACCGGCGGGCCGAAATCGGCGGTGTCGTGCAGCCGGCTCTTTTCCGGCAGGGGCTGGCCGCGGCGGATCTTGCCGGTCAGGCGGCCCCAGCCGAGCGGGCTCCACACCAGCGCGCCGATGCCCTGGTCGATACCGAGCGGCATCAGCTCCCATTCATAGTCGCGACCGACCAGCGAGTAGTAGACCTGATGCGCGGCGTAGCGCGGATAAGCATGCTTGTCAGCTTCCGCCAGCGATTTCATCACCTGCCAGCCGGAGAAGTTGGAGACGCCGACATAGCGCAGCTTGCCGGCGCGCACGAGGTCGTCCAGCGTCGACAACACCTCCTCGATCGGCGTGCCGGCATCGAAGGCGTGCAGCTGCAACAGGTCGATGTAATCGGTGCCCATGCGCTTCAGGGCGGCGTCGACGGCTTTGATCAGCCGCGAGCGCGACGAGCCGTAGTCGGCCGGTCTGTCGCCCATCGGCAGCGAAGTCTTGGTCGAGATCAGCACCGCGTCGCGGCGGCCTTTGATGGCTTCGCCAAGCACTTCCTCGGAGGCGCCGTTCGAATAGACATCGGCGGTGTCGAACAGATTGACGCCGGCCTCGAGGCAGATGTCGATCAGCCGCCGCGCTTCCTTGGCATCGCTGTTGCCCCAGGCCCCGAACAGCGGCCCGGAGCCGCCGAAAGTGCCGGCGCCGAAAGAGAGTGCGGGCACTTTCAGGCCCGATGCGCCGAGACGTCGATAATCCATTTTATGCTCCTTGATGATGTCGAAGAAGGATTGCGCGTGATGCTCATGACTGGGCGCAGACCGGCACCCCGATTGTGGGGGCGCGATCGAGGCGCAGCGCCAGGGCAGCGACGCCAAGAGCCGCGACCGGCAGCAAAGCGGCGATCCAGGTTAGTGAGCCGAGGCCGAGGTCATGGGCAATCACCGCGCCGCCAAGCCAAGCGCCGGCGGCATTGCCGAGGTTGAAGGCGGCGATGTTGAAGGAGGAGGCGAGGCTCTGGCCCGCGCCTTGCGCCTTTTCCAGCACCCACATCTGCAGCGGCGCCACGGTGGCGAAGGCGGCGGCACCAAGCAGGCCGACATAGATGACGGCAGGATTTGGCTGTGGACGGCGAAGGTCATGGTGGCCAACCAGCGGTCGGCGACCTTGCCGCCAAGCAGATTGCCGGCGATAAGACCGCCGCCGAAGACGAGCAGGATCGGCGACACGGCGGCTTCCCCAAAACCGGTGATCTCGGNCTCGGTGAGCAGCGGGGCGATGTAGGTGAAGACGGCGAAGACGCCGGCGTAGCCGAGCACGGTGGTGGCGAGGCCGAGCAGCACCGGCGTGCGGCGCAGCACGGCGAGGTCGGCGCGCAGATTGGTCTTCTCGGGCGCTTCCTTGCTGCGCGGCACCAGAAGCAGGATGACGGCAAAGGCTGCCAAGCCGACCACGGTTACGGCCCAGAAGGTGGTGCGCCAGCCGAAGGTCTGGCCGAGCCAGGTGCCGAAGGGCACGCCGAGGATGTTGGCGATAGTCAGGCCGGTGAACATCAGCGCGATCGCCGAGGCTTTCTTGTTGGGCGCGACCAGGCCGGTGGCGACCACCGAGCCGACGCCAAAGAAAGTGCCATGGGCAAAGGCGGTGATGATGCGGGCGCCCATCAGCGTCCAGTAGTCGGGGGCGATCGCACAGGCGAGGTTGCCGAGCGTGAAGATCGCCATAAGGGCCAGAAGGACGGTCTTGCGGGGCCAGTTGCCGGTGGCGATGGTCAAAAGCGGCGCGCCGATGACGACGCCCAACGCGTAGCCCGAAATCAACTGGCCGGCGGCCGAGATCGAGACCGAGATCTTTGCTGACATCGATCAGCAGCCCCATGATGACGAATTCGGTGACACCGATGCCGAAGGCGCCGGCAGCGAGGGCGTAGAGGGCAAGAGGCATGGCGGTTTCCAGTTCGAACTCGAACGAGCGCGCTGTCCAGACCCGCGCCCCGACCGCAGAGATCGTGTTGCCATGTCTTGTGAACCAGACTTGCCTTGGGCATATTTCCTGTGAAATAGATTCACAGATGGCCAGACCCGATATCAACCGTTCCGGCGAGATCGAAGTGTTCGTCCGCGTCGTCGAGGCGGGCAGCTTCTCGGCTGCGGCTCGTTCGCTGCGTATGACACCGTCGGCGGTGAGCAAGCTGATCGCGCGACTGGAGGCAAGGCTCGGCGCGCGGCTGGTCACCCGCACCACGCGCAAGCTGCAGCTGACGCCGGAAGGGACGGCGTTCTATGACAGCGGGGTGCGCATCCTGGCCGATATGGCGGCGGCCGAGCGCGAGGCCGCCGTGGGTGCCGCGCCGCGCGGACGGCTGCGCGTCAACTCCTATGTGCCCTTCGGGGTGCATCGGCTGATCCCGCTGCTGCCTGATTTCCTCGAACGCTACCCCGGGATTTCGGTCGATCTGGTGCTGACCGACAGCGTCATCGATCTGATGGCTGAACGTGCCGACGTCGCCATCCGTGCCGGGCCGCTCGGCGAGTCGCGGCTGGTGGCGCGCAAGCTCGGGCAAAGCCGGATGACAGTCGTTGCCGCACCGTCCTATCTCAAGGCACATGGCACGCCGCTGGTTCCAGCAGATCTCGACCGGCACAATCGCATGGCTTTCGGCTTTGTCCGGCATGTCGATGGCTGGTCGTTTGTCGATGCAACCGGGAACGCCGTCATGGTGCCGATCACCGGAAACACGCTGGTCGGCGATGGCGAGTCGATGCGGTTGATGGCGGTCGGCGGCGCCGGCATCGCCCGGCTGGCACACTGGCATGTGGCCGATGACATCGCGGCGGGGCGGCTGACGGCGCTGCTGGAGGATTTCAATCCGGGCGACGGGGAGCCTACCCACGCCGTCTATGTCGGCCAGGGCCGGCATTTGCCCGCACGGGTGCGGGCGTTTCTCGACTTTCTGGTCGAGAGCGTGCGGATGAGCTGAAAAGACGTTGGGGAGCCAGATGACCCCCCAAGCATCAGGCGACAGCGGTGACTATTTCTTCGGGGTGAACGGCGCCGGGCGGCGACCGGCGCCCTGACGCTCCAGCATCCAGCCGGGATATTCGGCCGGCAGCGCGCTGACCTCATCCAGTCTGGCGAGATCGTCGGCGTCGAGCTTCACCTCGGCCGCGGCAAGGTTCTGCTCGAGCTGCTCCATGCGGCTGGCGCCGATGATGACGCTCATGACGAAAGGTTTGGCCAGGACATAGCCGAGCGCCACCGTGGCGACGCTGACGCCGTGCTTCTGGGCGATCTCGCGCATNGAAAGGTTTGGCCAGGACATAGCCGAGCGCCACCGTGGCGACGCTGACGCCGTGCTTCTGGGCGATCTCGCGCATCACGGCGACAGCCGCCCAGGCGCGGTCCTCATCGACCGGCGGGAAGTTGAAGGCGGCGCGGCGGCCTTCGCCATTGCTGGGCGCGCCGGGGCCGTATTTGCCCGACAGCAGGCCGCCGGCCATTGGCGACCAGACCATCAGGCCGAGCTTTTCCTCGTTGATGAGCGGCACGATCTCGCGCTCGAGGTCGCGGCCGGCGATCGAGTAATAGGACTGGATGGTCTCGAAGCGGGAAAATCCCTTGCGCTCGGCAACGCCCAGCGCCTTGGCGATGCGCCAGGCCGCCCAGTTGGAGACGCCGACATAGCGGACCTTACCGCTGGCAACGAGATCGTCGAGCGCCCGCAGCGTCTCGTCGACTGGCGTCACGGTGTCGGTGCCGTGCAGCTGGTAGAGATCGATATGGTCTAGCTGCAGCCGCTCCAGGCTGCCCTCGACCGAATCCATGATGTGGCCGCGCGAAGAGCCGCGCTCGTTCGGGCCCTGGCCCATGGCGCCATGCACCTTGGTGGCAATGACGACGTCCGAGCGTTTGACGCCAAGATCCTTGAGCGACTGGCCAAGCAGGCGTTCGGACTGGCCGAATGAATAGACGTCGGCCGTGTCGAAGAAATTGACGCCGGCGGCGATGGAACGGGCAACGATGTCGTTGACGCCCTTCTGGTCGAGGCTGGCGATCAGGCCCCATTGGGCATTCTCGCCGGCGGCGCCGAAGGTCATGGTGCCGAGGCACAGTTCGGAGACGAACATCCCCGTATTTCCGAGTTGATTGTAGCGCATGGTGGCGGCTCCAGCAGATTGGTGATGACGCCAAGCAAATAGGAACGGTGCGTTTCGTTTCCAGTGGTGGCACAATGATGGGCCGGCTCTGGCACAACCTGCGGCCGACCCAACACCGGATCAACACAGGCGGGTCAGGCTTCCCAAGGGTTGAACATTGTGACGGCAGTATCGTCGAAATCGGCGACGTTGCGTGTGACCAGTATGAGATCGTGGAAGAGCGCCGTCGCGGCTATAAGCCCATCTGCGTCGCCGCGCGTGCGGATCGCGGAGATGCGACCCCATTGGGCAGCGATGTTCTCGTCTATGCCGAGAATTCGGTTTTCGTAGCTGTGGCGCAGACCGTGGAACCACGTTGCTAAATGGTTTGCAGTGTCGGGGTCGTTTCGCCGCTTCATTTCGATTCCGCGTGCGATTTCACCGAGCGTGATGACGCTTAGAAACAGAGACTGGCGCTCTTGCTTGATTATCCAATCCGCCACTGGCCCCCCTCGCTTTCGCGCATCCGACACGACGTTCGTGTCCAGAAGAAACATCAGAGGTCCACGTCTCGGCCGGGCCCCTTGGAGCGGCGATTGACCTCTTCGACGAAGTCGTCGTCCCATTCGGGACCGGAAAGAAGGTATTCCGCAAGTGAGGGCTTAGAGCCGACGAGCCTTTCGTATTCTTCAGCGGCCAACACGACAGCAGCGGGCTTTCCACGCAAGGTGATGGTCTGCGGGCCCTTTTCACGAGCCTGCTGAACCAGCTTCGAGAGATTGTTTTTTGCGTCCTGCAGATGCCAGTTCATGGAAGGTACCTAGCTAGCTTGGCTAGATATAGCATCGCTGCAGCGATGCAGCAACAATGCTACTGTTAGGGCGGCGAGATCACCGAGGTTTATCGGCCGCCGAAAATCGCCGAGCCGACGCGGACGCTGGTGGCGCCGAAGGCTATGGCGGTCTCGAAGTCGCCGGACATGCCCATCGACAGTTTTGCGACTCCGGCCTCTTTGCCGAGCTTTTCCAGCAAGGCGAAATGCGGGCCGGGGTTTTCGTCGGCCGGCGGGATGCACATCAGGCCTTCGATGGCGAGGCCATGGACATCGCGGCAGCGGGCGACGAAGGCGACGGCGTCGCGCGGCTCGATGCCGGCCTTTTGCGGCTCCGAACCGGTATTGACCTGGACATAAAGCTTTGGCGTGCGGCCCTGGCGCACGATTTCCTTGGCGAGCTCGGCGGCGAGCTTTTCGCGGTCGACGGTCTCGATGACGTCGGCGAGAGCGACGGCTTCCCTCGCCTTGTTCGACTGCAGCGGGCCGATCAGATGCAGTTCGATATTAGGGAATTCCGCTTTCAAGGCCGGCCATTTGCCTTGCGCTTCCTGCACGCGGTTTTCGCCGAAGACGCGCTGGCCAGCCTCGATGACCGGGCGGATGACGTCGGTCTCAAAAGTCTTCGACACCGCAACCAGCGTCACCGAACCGGCGTCACGGCCGGCCTCGCGCTCGGCGGCAGCGATCCTCGTCTTGACGGCGAAAAACTGTTCGACGGCGCTGGCCATGCCCATATCCTGCCTGTCTTTAATCGTCTTGGCCGGCTCGCCGCAGTTGACGGGTCCGGCAATCCATGGTGAACACCGCGACGACATTTACCTCGGCCACCGGGCCTTGTCCGGCGGTCTGCGCCTGCTTTTAAGTGAAAATCATCCGATGGCAACCGAACGATACAATCCGCGCGCGTCAGAGCCCAAATGGCAGAAGGCCTGGGCCGAAAAGAAGCTGTTCGAAGCGCATAACGACGATCCGAAGCCGAAATACTACGTGCTGGAGATGTTCCCCTATCCCTCGGGGAAGATCCATATCGGCCACACCCGCAACTACACGATGGGCGACGTGGTGGCGCGCTACAAGCGGGCCAAGGGTTTCAACGTGCTGCACCCGATGGGCTGGGACGCTTTCGGCATGCCGGCCGAAAACGCGGCGATGCAGAACAAGGTCCATCCCAAGGAATGGACCTACGCCAACATCGCCGCCATGCGCGAGCAGCTCAAGATGATGGGCCTGTCGCTGGACTGGGCGCGCGAGTTCGCCACCTGCGACGTCGACTATTACCACCGCCAGCAGATGCTGTTCCTCGATTTCGTCGAGAAGGGGCTGGTGACGCGCAAATCCTCCAAGGTCAACTGGGACCCGGAGGATATGACGGTGCTCGCCAACGAGCAGGTCATCGACGGGCGCGGCTGGCGCTCGGGCGCGCTGGTCGAACAGCGTGAGTTGACGCAGTGGTTCTTCAAGATCACCGATTACGCGCAGGACTTGCTGGATTCGCTGAACGGTCTCGGCGAGTGGCCGGAAAAGGTCAAGCTGATGCAGCAGAACTGGATCGGCCGCTCGGAAGGGCTGCTGGTCCGCTGGCCGCTGGCAGAGCCAAGTTCTAGCAAGATTGGTGGCGACACGAGCGAGCTGGAAGTCTACACGACCAGGCCCGACACCATTTTCGGCGCCTCCTTCATGGCGGTCGCCGCCGATCATCCGCTGGCCAGGAAGGCCGCCGAGAGCAATGTCGAACTGGCCAAGTTCATCGAAGAAATCAGACATATGGGCACGTCGGTGGCCGCACTGGAGACGGCCGAGAAGAAAGGTTTCGACACCGGCATCCGCGTCGTGCATCCGTTCGACGACTCGTGGACCCTGCCGGTCTACGTCGCGAATTTCGTTTTGATGGAATACGGCACCGGCGCCATATTCGGCTGCCCGTCGGGCGACCAGCGCGACCTCGATTTCGCCAACAGATACGGCCTGCCGGTGATCCCGGTGGTGATGCCGGAAGATGCCGACGCCAAAACCTTCCAGGTCACGGAAGACGCCTATGTCGATGACGGCGTGATGATCAATTCGCGTTTCCTCGACGGCATGAAGCCGGAGCAGGCGTTCGACGAGGTGGCAAAGCTCCTGGAGCAGAAAACCATAGGCGGGCGGCCAATGGCGGAGCGCAAGGTGAACTTCCGCTTGCGCGACTGGGGCATTTCGCGCCAGCGCTACTGGGGCTGTCCGATCCCCATGATCCATTGCGAGGATTGCGGCGTGGTTCCGGTGCCGAAAGCCGACCTGCCGGTCAAGCTGCCCGACGACATCGAGTTCGACCGTCCCGGCAATCCGCTCGACCGCCACCCGACCTGGCGGCATGTGAAGTGTCCGCAATGCGGCAAGGATGCGCGCCGCGAGACCGACACGATGGACACGTTCGTCGATTCGTCCTGGTATTTCGCGCGCTTTACAGCGCCCTGGGCCAATGAGCCGACGGAGCCGAAGGCTGCCGATGACTGGCTGGCCGTCGACCAGTATATTGGCGGCATCGAGCACGCGATCCTCCATCTGCTCTATTCGCGCTTCTTCACCCGCGCCATGCGCGCGACCGGGCATCTCGACCTGGCCGAGCCGTTCAAGGGCCTGTTCACGCAAGGCATGGTGGTGCATGAGACCTACCGCGTCGGCGGTGCGTCGAGCAATGGCCGCTGGCTGTCGCCGGCTGAGGTCAGGATCGAGGATGTCGGCGGCAAGCGCCGCGCCATCGAGATCGCCACCGGCGAAGAGGCGGCGATCGGCTCGCTCGAAAAGATGTCGAAGTCGAAGAAGAATACGGTAAGCCCGGAAGACATCACCGACGGCTACGGCGCCGACACCGCACGCTGGTTCATGCTGTCGGATTCGCCGCCCGAGCGCGACGTCGAGTGGACGGACGATGGCGCCGCCGGCGCACATCGCTTCATCCAGCGTGTCTGGCGCCTGGTGTCCATTGCCGCCGAGACGCTTGACGGCGCCAAGCCGCAGGCGGCGCCGGAGGGCGAGGCGGGCGCCGTTTCCAAGGCCGCGCACAAGATCCTGAAGGCTATCGGCGAGGATATCGAGAAGCTCGGCTTCAACCGGGCCATCGCCCGCATCTACGAACTTGCCAATGCCTTGAACACGCCGCTCAACGACGTTGCCGAGGGCAAGGCCGATGCGGCGCTGAAAGGCGCCTGCCGCGAGGCGGTGGAGATCCTGGTGCATGTGGTCGCGCCGGTCATGCCGCATCTGGCCGAAGAGTGCTGGCACACGCTGGGCGGCACTGATCTGGTCGCCGAACGGCCTTGGCCGGTCTACGATCCGGCGCTGGTCGTCGACAACGAGGTTGTGCTGCCGGTCCAGGTCAACGGCAAGATGCGCGGCTATTTGACAATTGCCCGCGACGCGGACCAAGGTGCGATCGAAAAAGCGGTTCTGGCTCTCGACTTCGTGCAGAAAGCGCTGGAAGGTAAGGCGCCCCGCAAGGTGATCATCGTGCCGCAGAGGATCGTCAATGTCGTTGTTTGACTTCAGAAGGATGGGGCCTGATCTGGAAAAGACGGCGCGCTTGCTGCGCCGCGCAGCGCTGTACGGCATGGTCGCTTCGATGGCGCTGGTTTCGGCCTGTACGGTCAGGCCGCTCTATTCCAGCGCGCCGCTGAGCGCCGGCTCCACGGTCAGCGCTTCGGCGGAACTGGCGTCGGTCGCGGTCAAGCCGGTCAAGACACGCTACGCCCAGCAGGTCCGCAACAATCTGATCTTTGCCTTTGGCCAAGGCGCCGGCGAGCCGCCGGCGCCGGTCTACATGCTCGATCTCGGCGTCACCGAACTGGTCGAATCGGCCGCGGTGGTGCAGATCCAGACCGACGAAGACGAGCCGACGGCAGGCACGGTGACGCTGACGGCGAACTATGTGCTGACCGATGCCAGGACCGGCGTGGTGATCGCAACCGGCAAACGGTCGATCCCATCATCCTTCGACAAGCCGACGCAGGAGTTCGCCTCCTACCGGGCACAGCTCGACGCCGAGAACCGCGCCGCGCGTGAGCTGGCTGAAATGGTGAGCCTGTCGGTCGCCCAGGACTTGGTCAGGCACGGCAAGAAGGCCTGAGCATTCCCTGGCGCTGCCAACTAGACTTTTAGCAGTCCGCAACATAAAGGCCGGTTTCCCGGCCTTTTTGTTTGTATCGAACCCGATCTCAGCCGATCTTCTGGCCGGTCTTGGCCCAGTCGGCAGCGAACTGATCCAGGCCCTTGTCGGTCAACGGGTGCTTGACCAGCGCCTTCAGCGTCGCGGCCGGCGCGGTAACGACATCGGCGCCGATCAGGGCTGCCTGCTTGACGTGGTTCACGGTGCGAACCGAAGCGACGAGGATCTCGGTGTCGAAATCGTAATTGTCGTAGATCTGCCGGATCTCCTGGATCAGTTCCATGCCGTCCGCGCCGGTATCGTCGACGCGGCCGACGAAGGGCGAGATGAACGAGGCGCCGGCCTTGGCCGCCAGCAGCGCCTGGTTGGCCGAGAAGCACAGCGTTACATTGACCATGCGGTTCATCTCGGTGCGGATCGTCTTGCAGGCGCGCAGGCCGTCGAGCGTCAGCGGCACCTTGATGCAGACATTGTCGGCGATCTTGGCCAGGATGTTGGCCTCGGCCATCATGTCCTTGTATTCGACCGCAACAACCTCGGCCGAAACCGGGCCCTTGACGATGTCGCAGATTTGCTTGGTGACCTCGGCGATCTTGCCGCCGGATTTCAGGATCAGCGAGGGATTGGTGGTCACGCCGTCGAGCAGCCCCAGGTCGTTCAGTTCCTTGATGTCCTTGATGTCAGCGGTGTCGACAAAAAATTTCATGGGGGTCTCCTGAAAGATTTCCATGTGCATGCCATGCACATTCGGGGTTGCCCTTTGATCTAGACCAAAGTCGGGGCAAGGTCACGCCCGATGATCGAAGATTCGCCCTTTGTCGCAGCCGCGCCGGTGCTGGTGCCGATGCCGGCCGAACGGCCCTACACCTACGCTGTGCCCGCCGGCATGCGCGTGGTGCCGGGCTCGATCGTGCGCGTGCCGCTCGGTCCGCGCCAGGTTGCCGGCATCGTCTGGGATGGTGCGGTCGAGAATATCGACGCCAAAAAGCTGCGCCCGATCGAACAGGTCTTCGACTGCCCGCCGATCGACCGCGGCATGCGCCGCTTTGTCGACTGGCTGGCGCAGTACACGCTGTCGCCGCCCGGCATGGTGGCGCGCATGCTGTTGCGCGCGCCGGAGGCGTTCGATCCAGAACCGTGGATCGAGGGCCTGCAGCGAACCCTCGTCATGCCGGACCGGATGACGGATGCCAGGACGCGCGTGCTGGAGACGGCGGAAGGGGGGCTTGCCTGGACGCGATCCGGCCTGGCGCATGCGGCGGGCGTGTCGTCGACGGTTATCGAGGGACTCAAGGCGCAAGGCGTGTTCGAGACGGCGATGATCCCGCCTCGACCGGTGGTCGCCGCGCCCGATCCCTCCTACGCCATGCCGGAGCTGATGCCGGACCAGGCATACGCGGCCGCCATGCTGCGCGCCAATGTCGCGGCCGCTGCTTTCAACGTCACGCTGCTCGACGGCGTCACCGGCTCGGGCAAGACGGAAGTTTATTTCGAGGCGGTGGCGGCAGCCCTCGACCGGGGCAAGCAGGTGTTGATCCTTTTGCCGGAGATCGCGCTGACGCATGCCTTCCTCGAACGCTTTCAGCAGCGCTTCGGCGCCAAGCCGGCGGAATGGCATTCCGACCTGCCGCCCCGAATGCGCGAAAAGGTCTGGCGACAGGTGGCGGAAGGCGGCGTGCGCGTCGTCGCCGGCGCACGCTCGGCGCTGTTCCTGCCGTTCCGCGAGCTCGGGCTGATCGTCGTCGACGAGGAACACGACCCCGCCTACAAGCAGGAGGACCGTGTCTTCTACAATGCCCGCGACATGGCGGTGGTGCGCGGCCATATCAGCGGCTTCCCGGTGGTGCTGGCGTCGGCGACGCCGTCGGTCGAAAGCCGGGTCAATGCGAGCCAAGGTAAATACGATAGAGCGGTTCTCTCTGCCCGCTTCGCGGAGGCGGCGCTTCCGCATCTCAAATCGATCGACATGCGCCGCGCGCCGCCGGCGCGCGGGGGGTTTCTGTCGCCGCTGCTGATCGGTGAGATGCAACGTACGCTGGAGAAGAAGGAACAGTCGCTGCTGTTCCTCAACCGGCGCGGCTACGCGCCGCTGACGCTGTGCCGTGTCTGCGGCCACCGCTTCGGCTGCCCGGTTTGTTCGGCCTGGCTGGTCGAGCACCGCTTTCGCGGCCAACTCGTCTGCCATCATTGCGGGCACAATGAGAAGCGGCCGGAGGCTTGTCCGGAATGCGGCACGCTCGACCATCTGGTCGCCTGCGGGCCTGGCGTCGAGCGGATAGCTGAAGAAGTCGTGGCGCATTTCCCCGACTCGCGCACGATCGTCCTGTCATCCGATTTGATGGGCGGGGTGCGCCGGCTGCGGCTGGAGCTCGAGGCCATCGCCAATGGCGAGGCCGACATCGTCATCGGCACGCAGCTGGTCGCCAAGGGCCATAACTTTCCCAACATGACGCTGGTCGGCGTCGTCGATGCCGATCTCGGCCTCGCCAATGGCGATCCGCGCGCCGCTGAGCGCACCTTCCAATTGCTCAGCCAGGTGACTGGACGCGCCGGCCGCACCGGCAAGAAGAGCCTCGGCCTGCTGCAGACTTTCCAGCCGGACCATCCGGTGATGCGGGCGATCGTCTCGGGCGATGCCGAGGCCTTTTACGAACGCGAGATCACTGAGCGCGAACGGGCAGCCCTGCCGCCCTTCGGCAGGCTTGCCGGCGTCATCGTCAGTGCGGTGACGCGGGCCGAGGCCGAAGGCCACGCGCGCGGCCTGCGCCGTGCAGCACCCCAGGCCAGCGACCTGTTCGTGCTCGGTCCGGCCGAGGCGCCGCTGTCGCTGCTCGGTGGGCGCCATCGTTTCCGTTTGCTGATCCAGGGTGAAAAGCGCGCCGACATCCAAGGCTTCATCCGCACCATGCTGGCCGAAGGGCCGATGCAGCGCGGCTCGGTCCGCGTGCAGGTCGACATCGATCCGCAGAGCTTCTTGTAAGCACAAAGGCTGACGCCGCCGCCGGCCGCCCGTAAGCCGTTTGTCAAGAAAACTCAGCATCTTAGTGCCGGCTAAAGTGCGCGCCGTTCATGTACCCGGCTCCCATCCGTTCGCTGACTAATCCTGATTTGAAAAGCCACAAAATAAATGTTGACTAGTTTTATCATGAATTATAACTGGGCCTTTCCGCTCTGGCGCTGGGGACCAGGGCATGGATGGGGACAGCATGCGCAGATTTTTCAGTACGCTTCTTTGGTCATCGGCTTTGGGTTCGTCGATTATGGCAGGCGCGGCATTTGCCCAGGAAGCCGCTCCGACGGACCAGCAGGGAGCCATCGTGCTCGATCAGATACTGGTCACCGGCCGCAATGAAAGGTCGATTTCCAGCGTCGCTCAGTCTGTCCAGGTCGTGGAACAGGAACAGGTCGAGGAAGCCGCGCAGGAAAATATCGACGCCGCGACCCTGATCAGCCGCATCGTCCCCGGCTACGCGCCACGCAACCAGACCATTTCCGGCGCTTCGGAAACCTTCCGCGGGCGCAGCGTTCTCATCATGGTCGACGGTGTGCCGCGCAACACACCGCTGCGGGACGTCTCACGCATCCTGTCGATGATCGACCTGAATTCGGTCGAGCGCATCGAAGTCATCAATGGCGCGTCCAGCCTTTATGGCGCCGGCGCCACCGGCGGCACGATCAACTTCATCACCAAGCGCGGCGACAGCGACAAGCCGAAGGTGACGGTGCGCACCGGCGTCACCGCCTTCACCGAAAACCCCGGCAAGTCGGCCGGGCCAAGCACCAGTGTCTCAGTCGAGGGCAAGAAAGGCGATTTCGACTATTTCTTCTCGGCGTCCGGTGATCTGTCGCGCCGCACCTATGACGGCCACGGCAACGAGGTGGCTTCCGACGCCATGCTTGGGCAAGGCGGCGGCGACCGCACCGGCAGGGGCAATCTCTTCGGCGTGGCCGGCTACCAGTTCGATTCCAGGCGCTTCGAGGCCAGCGTCGACTGGACCTATGCCAACCAGAAGCCGGACTGGTTCACCGATTACACGACCAATCCCGTCTCCCCGGATTTCGGCGATCCCTATGAAGGCAAGCCGCTGAAGGAAGATTCGAAATATCTGACCGCCAAATACACCGACAGCGACTTCGCGCTCGGAAACCTCGAGGTCAAGGCGTTCTACAACGACATCTTCAAGCAGTCGCCCTTTACCAAATTCTCGGCCGTCAACAGCCAGGTGTATTTACCGACGAACCCGACGCGGCCGGTGATCCTGCCGCCGGGTACGGACCCGACCGCCGACTTCAACCAGACGGCGCTGCAATCGCGGCGCAGCGGCGTCAACCTGACCGTCAACACGCCGATGGACTTTATCACTCAGGGCAGCACGCTGACCTGGGGCGCCGACTACGTCTTCGATGCCACCGATCAGCAGCTGACCAACGGTCAGGACGCCATCTCGCCCACGACCCAGAACTCGGTTGCCTTGTTTGCGCAAGGCGAAATTCCGGTGACGGATCGCTTTCGCATCAGCGGCGGCGCGCGCTACGACCAGTTTTATCTCAATGTTGAAGACTTCACCCGGCCTGCCGCTGCCGTTCTGCTCGGCCGCAACATTATCGGCCTGCCGGCGATCCGGGTGACCGGCGGCTCGTTCGACTACGACGCCGTCACCTTCAACGCCGGCGCCGTCTACGATCTGACCGAAAGGATGCAGCTTTTCGGCAATTTCTCGCAAGGCTACAGCCTGACCGACATTGGCGGCTTCACCCGCCGGGCCGGGTTGAACTCCAACGCCGAAACCTGCGACGCCTATGGCACCGCCATCCGGCCGCTGCTGCCGTGCACCAACGCGCCGGATTACGCGATCAGCTATGCCGATATCGCGCCTGAACCCCAGCTGGTGAACACCTGGGAAGCCGGTCTGCGCGGCGATTGGGGCGACTATCGCGGCGGCGTCAGCACCTATCTGTCGACCTCGGACAACGGCGTCAGCTACGACATCGTCAACAACCGGGTATCGCAGCAGAAGGAACGTATCTGGGGCGTCGAAGCCAATCTCGAGGCAGACCTCAGCGGCATGTTCACGCTGGGCGGATCGGTCGGCTATGTCGAAGGCAAATACGACGCGGATCGCGACGGCCACATCGAAGCGAACGAGTATCTGCCGAACAACCGTGTCCCCTCGACCTACAAGGGCCTGGTCTATCTCACCACCCGTTTCGAGAACGAGCTGACCCTGCGCAGCGAGTTGGAGCTGTTTTCCGGACGCGACCGCATCGCCACCCAGGAACTGGACGGTGCAGCACTGGTCAATCTCGCCGTCTCGAAGACGTTCGGCAATGAAAGCGTGCTGAACCTTGCCGTGCGCAATGTGTTCGACACCTACTACATCAACCCTTCCGCATCGGCGACCCGCGGCGCCGACGTTCCGGGTCTGGGACGTTCGGTTGCGTTGTCCTACCAGATCACATTCTGAGGGGCGGCGGTGGCGGTGTCTCTCCAACGAAACGGTGCATTAGTCTCGCTGCTGGCAGAAGCGCCAGCCGATCCGGCGGATGGCGCGCGCTATATCGAGGCGCTCGGCCGCCTTTCGCAGGAACGGGAGCCGTTCGTGCTCCTGGTCGATATCCGCATCGAGATCGCGCTGAGCGACGCCCAGCGCAAGGCGCAAAACCTCTGGTACAAGGCGGAACGCGAGCAGCTCGAAAAAGCCTGCCGCGCCTGTGCGCTGGTGCGCCCCGCCGCCGACGAGAACATGCAGCGCGTCTGGCAAAGCCTGTTCGGCTTTCCAGTGCTCGTCACCCGCAGCCGGGCGGAGGCCGGCGCCTTCCTGAACGGTTACGCACCGAAGGACTATGTCAAATGAGCGCCGACGCAGACCGGCCGGCGCCCGCCGGGCTTTCGCGCCTGCGGCTTTTCGTCGTTCTCGCCTGCCTTTATCTGGCGCAGGCCATCCCGAGCTATCTGTTTGCCGCGGCGATCCCGCCGATCCTGCGCGAGCAAGGCGTGTCGCGCACCGCCATCGGCATGATGGCGCTGCTGATGCTGCCGCTGGTGCTGAAATTCCTGTGGGCGCCGCTGGTCGATCGCTTTCGGCCAGTGGCCCGCGCCCATCGCGCCGGCTGGGTCATCATCACCCAGATCGGCGTCATCGCCGGCATCGCCGCCATGCTTTGGATCGAGCCGACCGATGTCGCCGGTATCTTTGCCGTCGGCCTTGTCGTGAGCCTGTTGATGTCGACCCAGGACATCGCCACCGACGGCTACGCGGCCAAATATCTCGACCCGAAGGACAGGCCGATCGGCAATGCGATCCAGGGCGGCGCCGTCGCGCTCGGCGTCGTTCTCGGCGGCACGCTCGGCCTGTTGGCTTATCATCATGCCGGCTGGCAAACCATGGTGGCCATGGTGGCCGCGCTGTCCATCATCCCGCTGGTCGCCGCCTTCGCCATGCGCGAGACCGATCCCGTCGCCAGCGCGCCGCAGGCGTCCATGGACCGCCCCTCGATCCTGCGTTTCCTGCGCCGGCCGGAGGCGCGCCAGATCCTGTGGATCGCGCTCATCTACCGCGCCAGCGAGGGGCTGGTGAAGTCGATGGAAGGCTCCTATCTCGTCGATGCCGGCGTGCCGCTCGACATCATCGGTTATCTCTCGGGGGGTGCCGCGCTCACCGTCGGGCTCGGCGGCTCGGCGCTGGCGGCGTGGCTGCTGCACAACAGGGGCGCCGCCTCGGTGCTCGGCCTGCTCGGCGCGCTGCGAACCATCTGCTTCCTGATCTTCGCGCTGCACGCTTTCGGCGCTATCGCCGGCTTCTGGCCGATCTTCGGCGCCTCGTTCCTGCAGACGCTGGTGCGCTACATGGAGATCGTGGCGCTCTACAGCCTGTTCATGTCCGTCACGTCGTCGGACCAACCCGGCACCGATTTCACCATCCTGTCCTGCGCCCAGCTTATCGTCTATCTCGTCGGCTCCATGCTGGCCGGCCGCCTCGCCGACATGCTCGGCTACTCCGCGCTGTTCACCCTGGCGACAGTGCTGTCGGGCGTCGCCGTGGTGGCGACCTATCGCATGCTGAATGCCCATTTCGCCGATGCCGCAAAAGCCCAGCCGGGTACTCCGATGCAGCCGCTGCCGGAGGTCGCCGAATGAGCGCGGTTTGGCTAGTGCTTGCGAACCATGGCAGCGAGACAGGCAGCGGCCAGCGCCAGCGCCGCGCAGTCGGCCAGCGGCGCAAAGGGCCAGAGCGTGAAGGCAAAGCCGCCGGCCAATGCGCCGATGCTCTGGCCGAGTACATGGGTGCTGGTGAGCCAGCCGGCCGCCGCGCCCTGCTCGCCGGGCTCCAGGCGCTTCATCAGCCAGGCGGTGTAGCCGGGTGTCGCCAGGGCAATGCCGGCCGCCGCCACCACCAGAGACGCTGCCGAGGCAACATGGCTGGCCGTGACGGCCAGCGCCGTCATGCCGACGCAAACCATGAGACAGCCGACGACGACGCTGTTGCGCTCCGCCAGCCGCAGGCGCGCCATGAGCAGTCCCTGGACCAAAACCATGACGATGGCGACCAGCATCAGGGCCAGGCCGGTCACCGTCGTGGCCTGCGTCGCACCAAGGCCAAAACGCTGCTGGGCCATCGGGCCGAGCATCATCTGCACCTGTCCGAAGCCGAGCGTCAGGCACAAGCCCATCGCCAGGCAAGGCAGAGCGCGGCGATCGAAGGGCGATATTCCACGGCCGACGTCGGCTGCCTTGCCGTCGCTCCGTCCGCCGGCTTCCCCTTTGCCCGGCGCGAGCCACAGCAACAGCGGGCTGAACAGGAACAGGATGGGCGGCAGCAGCGGCGACAGGACGGCAGCCGTTGCCGCCAGCGCGCCGGCCAGCCGCCCCATGCTGACGCCGGCGCCAAGCAGTCCCAGCGCGGCCTGTCGCCTGTCATCGGCAACCGAGCGGCTGGCCCAGACCTGCGCCGTCGGCATGACGCCGGACGCGGCAAAACCGTACACGGTTCGCGAAAGCATCAGCAAAGCGATGCCCAGCGCGGCTCCCGTGCCGGCTATCAGCAGAATGGCGAACACCGCCTGGCCGGCCAGCATGGCGAGGCCGAGCAAGCGCAGCAGCCTGGCATGGCCAAGCCGCTCGCCCATGCGACCCCACAGCGGCGAGCCGACCAGAAAGGCCGCCGCGCCGACAGCAGTTGCCGCGCCGATGGCAAACGTGTCGAGCCTCAGCCGCTCCATCACCAGGGGAACGAGCGATACGAAGGCCGACTGGCCGAAGCCGATTGCCGAGACCGCGATCGCCAGGCGGCGCAGAAGCGAAGATCGATTTTTCATACCGGTCGTCATAAGACCAAGCTTATTTCTTGTTTATAATAGTTAATCAACATAAATGTTTAAAGACGACGACTTATAGATGTAATCTGCAGTATTATTAGGATTTATCGAGATGCACATGGAACAAGTAGGACCAGAATCTTCCTCTGCATTAAGCCCGTTACTCAACGCGTTGCTGCGGGAATGGAATGGCTGGGAATTCGTCGACGCCAGGCAAACCGCGCTGTTTCGGCCGCAGGCAGCCGTGCTGCGTCTGAATTTCCCTGCCTCGCGCGCGGCGGTGCTCGTCGAAGCGCGGCATCGCTCGAAGGTCGGTTACCACGATTTAGCGATGCCGCTCTGGCGCCTCGATATTAGTAACGAGGGGGCCGATGGCGAAGCGACCGAGATCGACCTTTTCAGCCTTTTGGCGCTGATCCTGGCGGATCCCGACATTGCCGGCCGGGCGACAGCGAAAAGCCGACTGACCTTCCTGCGCCGCAGCCTGGCCAGCATCGCCGCAATCGCTGACGCGACTGCGGCGCGTGGATCGTCGCGGCCCTTCTCCGAAGGCGATCCTGATTTCATCGATGCCGAAAGCGCCCTGCGCTTCGGCCATGCCGTGCATCCGGCGCCGATGAGTCGCGAAGAGTTCACGCACACGGATTCCGCGCGCTTCGGGCATGAATACTGCAATGCGTTCAAACTGCGCTGGTGGGCCGTCGACCCGACCATCCTCACTGGGGGCAGCGTCGAGCCGCTAGATGTCACCGAGATGGTCCGCGGGCTTGCCGCCAGCGATCCGCAGCTGCTTGCTCGGGCTGGCAAGCAACAGGGCAAGGTTCTCGTTCCGATGCATCCGTGGCAGGCCGTACGGCTCGTGCTGGAAGACCCCGTCGAGCGCCTGTTTCGCGCCGGCCGTATCGTTGATGTTGGGCTCGGCGGACCAGCGTGGCGGGCCACGACCTCGCTGCGCACGGTTCATTCAGCTGAAGCCGAGTGGATGCTGAAATTCTCGCTCAGCCTGCGCCTGACCAATTCCAGGCGCATCGTCGAGGAGCATGAGTGCCGGCGCGGCCTTTCGGTGCACCGGCTGGTCAAGGGCAAGCTCGGCTATGCCTTGCAGCGGCGCTGCCCGACCATGACGGTGCTGGGTGAGCCCGCCTGGTTCGGCCTGCGTGACGAAGACGGCCGGCTGATGACGGATACCATCGTCTCGTTTCGCGAAAATCCGTTTCGCGGCACGGGCAATCCGCCGGCTGCCGTTCTCGGCGCGCTTTGCGAGCGCCATCCCGGCCGTACCGAAAGCCATCTGTCCGACCTGGTCCACCGTATCGCCCGCGACGAGAAGCGACCTGTCGAGGAAACGGCGCGTTTGTGGTTCGAGCGTTTCCTTCATGCCGCCATCGAGCCGTTTATCGTTGCCTTCTCGGAATTCGGCCTGCTGTTCGGCGCCCATCAGCAGAACCTCGTCGTCGGCCTCGCCGGCGGCTGGCCGAATGCGCTCTATTTTCGCGACTGCCAGGGCACCGGGTATGTCGAGGAATTCCTGCCCAGGCTGCGCGAATTCGTGCCCGAGGCTGGTCAGGCGGGCGATCATGTCTTCCCAGCGGAAGCGGCTGCGAAGCTGTTCGGCTACTATCTGGTCGTCAATGGCGCTTTCGCCGCCGTCGCAGCCCTTGCCGCCGCTGGCCTCACCAACGAAGACGATCTGCTGGCGATATTCCGCCGCTCGCTCGAGCGGCTGGCTGCCACGCCGATGGCTGACCGGTCCTGCGTCGACTATTTGCTCAACGCGCCGACGCTGGCTGCCAAGGGCAATTTCCTGATCGCGCTGCGCGACATCAATGAGAACACCGAGGTGACCGATCCGCTGGCAGGTTACGTCGAGCTTCCCAACCCCCTGCATGTGAGAGAATACGCATGAACATCGAGGCTGCGAAGAACTGGTCACCCGCCACCGTCGCCGGCAACGAAGGATGGCAGCATCTGGCCTCGGCCGCGGAGCCGCTCGCCATCCGTGCCGGCGATGGCCATGTCAGCCTGGTCAACGCTGAGGGAACAGCGGTGGGACAGGCCCGCATCTCCATCGCGGATGGCCGCCTGCTCATCGACGATGTCGCGTTCACTGGCGGCCGCCTCGACCAACCGCAAATCCTTGCAGGTCTCGTCGACGCCGCGCTGCGCCTGCATCCTTCCTTCGACCGCGCCTTCCTGCCGGCGGCCAAGACGCTGTGGCCGGTTTCGGCGCTGGCCACCGAGACGGTTCCGGGTGAACCGGAACGCGCCGTCATCCATCGCTCGGTCCTCCGCCAGCTGCCGCTGCTGTGGCGCAGCCAGGCCTCGCATGTCACCTATCCGGCATTGACGACCGCTATCGGCCCGGAAGACCGGCTGCCGCCATTGCGCCAACCGCGCCCCTGCGGCCCGATGTACGAACGCTGGATTGCCGAGATCGGTCTCACCGTGTCGTTGCGGCCGATCGACCGCCGGACCGATCTCGACCTCTTCCATCGCTGGATGAACGATGGCCGTATCGCCTTCTTCTGGGAGCTTGCCCGGGGCCATGAGGAGCTCGACAAATATCTCGCCGAGCAGGAAAGCGATCCGCATATTTTCGGCGTCATCGCCAGCTTCGACGGCGAGCCGACCGGCTATTTCGAGTTCTACTGGGCCAAGGAGGACCGGCTCGGGCCCTATTACGAGCCGCTCGACTGGGACCGCGGCTGGCATGGGCTGATCGGCAATACGCGCCATCTCGGCCGGCCGAAGACGCTGGCTCTGTTCCGTTCCGTCACCCACTATCTGTTCCTCGACGAGCCGCGCACGCAGCGCGTCGTCGGCGAGCCACGCGCAGCGCACCAGAAGATGCTGAGCTATTGCGCCGGCGCCGCCTACGACAAAGTCAAGGAGTTCGACTTCCCGCACAAGCGCGCGGCACTGGTCTGCTGCGAGCGGGAACGCTTCTTCCGCGAGGTGCCGATGTGACGGTGCAGCAACCGATTGCCAAAGCGGGCGAGGCGACACGCTGGGCCGCGATCAACCGCGATGCCGTCGCCAAGGCCATTTCCGAACTGACCTTCGAGGAGTGCCTGTCGCCCCGCGAGCTTTCGCCCGGCCGATGGAAACTGACGCTCGGCCCCGGCTTGACCTATCGCTTTGCCGCGACGCGGCGCCTGTGGGGTCAGATCGCCGTCCGTCCGGAGACGCTGACCCGCGATGCCGGCATCGAGCTGCCGGTCGACGATGCGGTCGCCTTCTTCGCCGACGCGCGCGAGACGCTCGGCATGCCGCCGGCAACATTCTGCACCTATGCGAAGGAGCTTTACAACACGCTGATGGCCGACATGCGGATCGCCAAAGCCCGCGGCAATCGACCAGCCGCCGAACTAGCCGCGCTGCCGGATACCGAGTTGCAGGCATTGCTCGACGGCCATCCGAAGGCGCCCGCCAACAAGGGCCGGCTCGGCTGGGGACGGGACGACTTCGAGCGCTACGCGCCAGAATCGGCCACCGCATTCCAGCTCTTCTGGCTTGCCGCCGCCAGCGATCGCTGCCTGCTGGCGCTTGACTGCGGGCTCGACGAAGAGGCGCTGCTGCAGGCCGCACTCGGCGACTACGAGCGCGCAAGGCTCGAAGCGGCTTTCAGCGCCGCCGGGATCTCGCGATCGACGCATAGGCTGCTGCCGGTCCACCCCTGGCAGTGGCAGGCGATGATCGCCTCGCAATATGGTAGCGAGATCGCTGCCGGCCGGCTGGTGCCGCTTGGCCAGTTCGGCGACGCGTTCCTGCCCTTGCAGTCGCTGCGCACGCTTGCCAATGTGGCACGGCCCGAGGCGCTGCATGTCAAGCTGCCGCTGACCATCCTCAACACCTCAGCGTGGCGCGGCGTGCCGGGCAAATACATGGCGATCGGCGCCGATCTGTCGCGCTGGCTGGCCACGGTGGCGGCCGCGGACCCGGTGCTCAAGGACGTCAAGGTCTTGCAGGAAGTCGCCGGCGCCTTCTATCCGCATCCGCACTATACCGGCGTTGAAGGCGCGCCCTATCAGTTTTGCGAGATGCTGGGCGCCATATGGCGCGAAAGCCCCGAAAAGGATCTGACAGCGGGCCAGCGGCCGATGATGATGGGCGCCCTGCCGCAGCGCGACGCGCATGGCAGGCCGATCGCCAGCGCCCTGATGGAGCAGTCCGGCCTTGGTCCGGAGGCATGGCTCGATCGCCTGTTCTCCACGGCCTTCGTGCCGCTCTACCACTTCATGTGCCGTTACGGCGTCGGCTTCATCGCCCATGGCCAGAACGTCACCATCATCCTCGACGGAGCGACGCCTCTCGGCGTGGCGGTCAAGGATTTCCAGGGCGACCTCGATCTCGTCGACCAGCCGTTTCCCGAACTGGCCGGCCTCGACCCCAAAATCCTGTCGACGCTGAAGCGTCGGCCACCGGCACATCTTCTCCAGCATCTGCAAACGGGACACATCGTCAGCGTTCTGCGCTTCCTATCCGAGGCGCTGGCCGCCTATGACCGCTTCGACGAGAGGACTTTCTACGCCATCCTGGCCGCCGCCATCCGGCGCTACCAGGCGCAGAACCCTGAGCTGTCGGAACGGTTCGCGCTCTTCGATCTGTTTGCTCCGAAGATCCCACGCATCGCCATCAACAAGGTGCGCTTCGCCATCGGCTACGGCGACAGCGGCGAACGCCCTCTGCCTGACCTTGGCACACCGCTCGACAATCCGCTTAACCCCGAGTCAGCCCGGCGATCTCCCATCAGCCCAGCCAGCTCCATAAGGAGTTCGCCATGACCCATACGCTTGACCTCGCAGGCATCGGCATCGGGCCGTTCAATCTCAGCCTCGCCGCCCATCTCGATGCGGTGGACGGCGTCGAAGCGCGCTTCTTCGATCGGGCGACGCGGCTCGAATGGCACCCGGGCATGATGCTGCCGGGCGTCGAACTGCAGACATCCTTCCTCAAGGATCTCGTCACCGCGACGCATCCGACCAGCCCATGGTCGTTCATGTCCTATCTGGTCGCGCAGAAGCGGTTCTATGAATTCCTCAACGCGGATTTCTCAGCCATCCCGCGGCCGGAATTCGCCCGCTATCTCGGATGGGTCGGTGAGAACTTGTCTTCGCTGCGCTTCGCCAGCGCCGTCGACCGGATCGACTTCGACGGAACGAATTTCAGGCTGCGTATCGGCCGCGAGCAGGTGAACGCGCGCAATCTCGCCATTGCCGTCGGGCTGGTGCCCAACATCCCCGCCTGGGCGCGGGCGGCGGCCTCCGATCAATGCTTCCACAACGCCCAGGCCGCCAACCGCCTCGATCGCCTGAGCGGACACCGTGTCGCCGTGATCGGCGGTGGCCAGAGCGGCGCCGAAGTGCTTCTGCATCTGATCTCCTCCGACCGCTTCGCCGGCCGCGAAATCGAGTGGATTTCGATGCGGCCGAATTTCCTGCCACTGGACGACTCGCCTTTCACCGACGAACTCTTCACGCCGGGCTATGTCGAAAGCTTCCATCGGCTGCCGCAAGGGCGGCGTGAGACGATCCTGGAACAGCAACTGCTTGCCGGTGACGGCGCATCGACGAGCACACTGAAGGCGATCTATCGCCAGCTTTACACGCTGCGGCACCTCTCGGAGGAAACGACGGCGGTCAACATGACGCCGCACCGCGAAGTGCTGAACGTGACGCGGGAAGGCAGCGAATACCGGCTGATCATGCGCAACGGCTTCGACGGCGCCATCGAGACGCGCACCGTGGATGCGGTGGTTCTGGCCACCGGCTATGCCTTTGCCATTCCTGATTGCATGGCGCCGCTCATGAACAGGATCGCGCTGGACGAGCGCGGTCATTACAGGCTCAACGCCAGCTTCGAGGTCGAATGGGACGGGCCCGACGACCGCCGGATCTACGCGCTCAATGCCGGCCGGCTCAGCCATGGCATAGCCGAGCCGCAGCTCAGCCTGATGGCTTGGCGCAGCGCCAAGATCGTCAATTCGCTGCTCGGGCGGGCACAGTTCGATCTCGATCTGCCCGATCCGCCGGTTGCCTGGAGTTCAAGGCACACGATACAAAGCCTGCATCATCTCGGCGCCAATGCGAGGATGACCGAATCGGGCGCGCGGTGATGTTGGTGGAGGCGGGCCGAAGAGCGTGGTACGGCGCGCGTTAAGGTTGACATCGACCCGTAAAGCTTTTCTGTGAGAGAGATCGTTCGGTCCTGCTGGAGGCTCAGCGCATGAAAACCCTTGGCCTCATCGGCGGCATGAGCTGGGAATCGACGGCGATCTATTATCGCCTGCTCAACGAGATCGTGCGCGAGCGGCTGAGCGGGCTGCATTCGGCAAAGCTGTTGCTCTATTCCTTCGACTTCGCCGAAATCGCCGACCGGCAGCATCATGGCGACTGGGACAGTGCGGGCGTGCTGCTGGCGGATGCGGCGCGCAAGCTGGAGGCGGGCGGCGCAGAGGGGCTTTTAATCTGCACCAACACCATGCACAAGCTCGCCGACCGGGTGCAGGCGGCGGTGTCGATCCCGCTTATCCACATTGCCGACGCCACGGCCGTCGCGGTCAAGGGCGCCGGCGTCAAGCGGCCGGCGCTGCTGGCGACCCGCTTCACCATGGAGCAGGATTTCTACAAGGGCCGGCTGAGGGAGAAATACGGGCTGCAGCCCGTGGTGCCGGACCAGGCCGGGCGCGACATGGTGCACCAGGTAATCTACGACGAGCTTTGCCGGGGCATCGTCAACGCGGCATCGAAGGCGGCCTATATCGACGAGGTCGCCCGTCTGCGGCGCGATGAGAAGATCGATGGCGTCATCATGGGCTGCACCGAGATCACCATGTTGATTGGCGAGCGCGATTTCGACATTCCGGTGTTCGACACCACGCGCATCCATGCTGAGGCGGCGGTCGCATTCATGCTGCCCTGAAGGGTCAAAACAAGGATCAGGGCTGGGCAGCCACGGCGACATTGCCGCTGCCGGCCACTTTCAGCTTCCATCGATCTGCTTCCGTGCCGGCCAGATTGAGGTGCCCGGTCAGGAAATAAAGGCGACCGGTGTCGGGGCCTTTGGCTGTGCAAAACCGGTCCTGCAGATAGGAGGGAGGCGTCGCCTGACAATACAGGTTGGCCACGATGCTGGCCGGACGCGTGCGCGGCCTAAACAGCCTTCCGCTCCTTCACGAATTGCGCGCCGAAACTGCCGCGCGCTTGACTTCTTTTTGCAGCGACATTCAATGCATCCGGCATTGCTGTGAGGGGATGAAAGCAAGATGGAATTCGCGTTTCCGTGGCCGACCAGCCAGGGCGAATGGCTGGCTTGGTCCAGCGCCGTCGTCACCTTGGCGCTCGGTCTGCTGTTTTTCCTCGCGCCAGGGCTGGCATTTCGGATTCTGCGGCTGCAGGTCCGGCCCGAAAGGGCAGCGGCAATCGCGGAAGGGCGCGGCCGCATGTCGGGCTTCTATCTCGGCGTCAGCCTGTGCTGCATTCTGTTGGCGCAGCCGTGGCTCTATATGGCACTCGGCTTTTCCTGGCTGTTCACCGCTTTTGGCCGTTTGCTGTCGATTATGTCGGACGGCGCCAACACGCCTTTCAACTGGGCGTCGATCGTCGTCGAACTCGTCCTGGCCGCGTTGCCGCTTGCCTTCGTCTTCGGCTTTCTGCCCTGAATCGGCAGCCAATCCAAAGGCTTCGGTTGAACTCTGCGGCCGGATGCGACAATAGTGCCCGAAAAGCATGCGGGACGACGCATTGCGGTCTTAAAATGCCTGTGCTAGACGGCAATCGACTTTCGGCCGGGGATAGCGGAAGCCGCGCCTCCGTGCTTGGAAAAACTTAGTAAGGTCAAAGATTTAGCCAGAGTTTTTGCTCGCGCCAACAATCTGCGGCCCCTCAGACAAGAGAAAAGACGGTCCGTGGCTCAATCGTCATCGCCAATCTCAGGTGTCGCAGAACGCTACGCGGGTTCGCTGTTCGAACTTGCGCTGCAATCGAATTCGGTGGCCAAGGTCGAGGCCGACCTCAACAGTTTCGCCAAGATGCTGGATGACAGCGCCGACCTGACGCGCCTCATCAACAGCCCGGTGTTCTCCAGCGAGGACCAGGCCAAGGCAATCGCGTCGATCGCCGACAAGGCCGGCATCACCGGCCTGACCGGCAATTTTCTGCGCGTCGTCGCCCGCAACCGCCGGCTCTTCGCGGTGCCCGGCATGATCAAGGCTTTTCGCCGGATCTCTGCCGAACAGCGCGGTGAGACATCAGCCGAGGTCACTTCGGCGCATGAACTGACGGCTGCCCAGCAGACCGAACTCAAGGTCGCGCTGAAAGGCGTCGCCGGCAAGGACGTGGCCATCACTGTTACCGTCGATCCGTCGCTGCTCGGCGGGCTGGTGGTCAAGATGGGCTCGCGCCAGATCGATACGTCGCTCAAAACCAAACTCAATTCGCTCAAGCTTGCACTGAAAGAGGTCGGCTGATGGACATCCGCGCCGCGGAAATTTCCGCAATTCTCAAAGACCAGATCAAGAATTTCGGCAAGGAGGCCGAGGTCTCCGAAGTCGGCCAGGTGCTGTCCGTGGGTGACGGTATCGCTCGCGTCTACGGCCTCGACAATGTCCAGGCCGGCGAAATGGTCGAGTTCCCCGGCGGCATCCGCGGCATGGCGCTCAACCTCGAAGCCGACAATGTCGGCGTCGTCATCTTTGGCGCCGACCGCGACATCAAGGAAGGCGACATCGTCAAGCGCACCGGCGCCATCGTCGATACGCCTGTCGGCATGGGCCTGCTCGGCCGCGTCGTCGACGCGCTCGGGAATCCGATCGACGGCAAGGGCCCGATCAAGGCGACCGAACGCAAGCGCGTGGACGTCAAGGCACCAGGCATCATCCCGCGCAAGTCGGTCAACGAGCCGATGTCGACCGGCCTCAAGGCCATCGATGCATTGATCCCGGTCGGTCGCGGCCAGCGCGAGCTGGTCATCGGCGATCGCCAGACCGGCAAAACCGCGATCATCCTCGACACGATGCTCAACCAGAAGGCCGTGCACGACAACGGACCGGAAAAGGAAAAGCTCTACTGCGTCTACGTCGCCATCGGGCAGAAGCGCTCGACGGTCGCGCAGTTCGTGAAGGTTCTCGAAGAGCGCGGCGCGCTTGAATATTCGATCATCGTCGCCGCCACCGCTTCCGATCCGGCGCCGATGCAGTTCCTGGCGCCGTTCACCGGTGCCACCATGGGCGAATATTTCCGCGACAACGGCATGCATGCGCTGATCAGCTATGACGATCTGTCGAAGCAGGCCGTCGCCTATCGCCAGATGTCGCTCTTGCTGCGCCGCCCGCCGGGTCGCGAAGCCTATCCGGGCGACGTGTTCTACCTGCATTCGCGCCTGCTCGAGCGCGCCGCCAAGCTCAACGACGATCTGGGTGGCGGTTCGCTGACCGCGCTGCCGATCATCGAGACGCAGGCCAACGACGTGTCGGCCTACATCCCGACCAACGTGATCTCGATCACCGACGGCCAGATCTTCCTCGAAACCAACCTGTTCTTCCAGGGCATCCGTCCGGCGGTCAACGTCGGCCTGTCGGTGTCGCGCGTCGGTTCGTCGGCGCAGATCAAGGCAATGAAGCAGGTCGCCGGCTCGATCAAGGGAGAGCTGGCGCAGTACCGCGAAATGGCTGCGTTCGCGCAGTTCGGCTCCGATCTCGACGCCGCCACGCAGCGCCTGCTCAACCGCGGCTCGCGCCTGACCGAACTGTTGAAGCAGCCGCAGTTCTCGCCGCTCAAGGTCGAGGAGCAGGTCACGGTGATCTTCGCCGGCGTCAACGGCTATCTCGACAAGCTGGCGCTGAACCAGGTCGGCAAGTTCGAGCATGGTCTGCTCAGCCATATGCGCTCGGCCGGCAAGGACGTGCTGGACGGCATCCGCAAGGAAAAGGCGCTGTCGGACGATCTGCGCGCCAAGCTGAAGGCCGAGATCGACGCCTTCGCCAAGACCTTCGCTTGAGAAGAAGCCGGACGCTCGGGATCAGGTTTGAAGCATGCCTTCATTAAAAGACCTTCGTAACCGTATCGCCTCGGTCAAGGCGACGCAGAAGATCACCAAGGCGATGCAGATGGTCGCCGCGGCGAAGCTGCGCCGCGCGCAGGAAGCGGCGGAAGCGGCGCGTCCCTATTCCGAGCGGATGGGTGCGGTGCTGGCCAATATCACGCAGGCGATCGGCGGCGGCGGCGATGCCCCGGCGCTGATGACCGGCACCGGCAAGGACGATGTGCATCTGCTCGTCGTCTGCACCGCCGAGCGCGGCCTGTGCGGCGGCTTCAACTCGCAGATCGCACGTCTGGCCCGCGACCATATCCGCCGGCTTCTGGCCGACGGCAAGCAGGTCAAGATCATCTGCGTCGGCAAGAAGGGTTTCGACATCCTGCGCCGAGACTATGCCTCGCTGATCATCGACCGCGTCGACCTGCGCGATGTCAAGAAGCTCGGCTTCGTCAATGCCGATGCGATCGCCCGTAAGATCATCCATCTGTTCGGCGAAGGCGGCTTCGATATCTGCACGCTGTTTTATTCGCAGTTCAAGTCGGTGATCAGCCAGATTCCGACCGCGCAGCAGATCATTCCTGCCGGCGTGGCTTCCGCTCCCGCCGAAGCGACCGCCGGTGGCAATGCCGTCTACGAATACGAGCCGGAGCCGGGCGAGATCCTCACCGACCTCATTCCGCGCAACATCTCGGTCCAGGTCTTCCGCGCGCTGCTCGAAAACGCAGCCGGCGAGATGGGCGCCAAAATGAGCGCCATGGACAATGCAACGCGCAACGCCGGCGACATGATCAACAAACTGTCGATCACCTATAACCGCCAGCGCCAGGCGCAGATCACCAAGGAACTGATCGAAATCATTTCGGGCGCCGAAGCGCTCTAGGCGCGACCGCCAGGAGGTCATCGACCTTCTGATGGAGCGTGAGAAACAAAGGACGAGAAGGGTAAAGACGATGGCGAAAGCAGCGACCCCCGCGAAGACGGCTCCCAAGGCGGCCGCAAAGGCTCCGGCAGCAGCGGCGAAGGCCGCTCCGGCCAAGAAGGCGGCCGCGCCCGCCAAGGCCGCGGCCCCGGCAGTGAAGACGACGAGCGTTGCCGTCAAGAAGACCGGCGCCATCGGCAAGGTTCGCCAGGTCATCGGCGCCGTCGTCGACGTGCAGTTCGGCGATCATCTGCCGGCCATTTTGAACGCCATCGAAACCTCCAATGTCGGCAACCGCCTGGTGCTCGAAGTTGCCCAGCATCTGGGCGAAAACACCGTGCGCTGTATCGCCATGGATTCCACCGAAGGCCTGGTTCGCGGCCAGGACGTCTATGACACCGGCGCGCCGATCACCGTTCCGGTCGGCCCGGGCATGCTCGGCCGCATCATCAACGTCATCGGCGAGCCGGTCGACGAAGAAGGCCCGGTCGACGGCATCGAGATGCGCGCCATCCACCAGCCGGCGCCTACCTATGTCGAACAGTCGACGGAAGCGCAGATCCTGATCACCGGCATCAAGGTGCTCGACCTTCTGGCGCCCTACGCCCGCGGAGGCAAGATCGGCCTGTTCGGCGGCGCCGGCGTCGGCAAGACGGTTCTGATCCAGGAGCTGATCAACAACGTCGCCAAGGCGCATGGCGGCTTCTCGGTCTTCGCCGGCGTCGGCGAGCGCACCCGCGAGGGCAACGATCTTTATCACGAGTTCATCGAGTCCGGCGTCAACAAGAAGGGCGGCGGCGAAGGCTCCAAGGCGGCACTGGTCTATGGCCAGATGAACGAACCGCCGGGCGCGCGTGCCCGCGTCGGCCTGACCGGCCTGACAGTCGCCGAATATTTCCGCGACCAGGGCCAGGACGTGCTGTTCTTCGTCGACAACATCTTCCGCTTCACTCAGGCTGGTTCAGAAGTGTCGGCGCTGCTCGGCCGTATTCCGTCGGCCGTGGGCTATCAGCCGACGCTGGCCACCGACATGGGTGCGCTGCAGGAACGCATCACCACGACGACCAAGGGTTCGATCACCTCGGTGCAGGCCATCTACGTGCCGGCCGACGATTTGACCGACCCGGCGCCGGCGACCTCGTTCGCTCACCTTGACGCGACGACCGTGCTCAACCGCGCGATCTCGGAAAAGGGCATCTACCCCGCCGTCGATCCGCTCGACTCGACCTCGCGCATGCTCGATCCGCTGGTCGTCGGCGAGGAGCACTATGCCGTCGCCCGCCAGGTGCAGTCGATCCTCCAGCGCTATAAGTCGCTGCAGGACATTATCGCCATCCTTGGCATGGATGAGCTGTCGGAAGAGGACAAGCAGACGGTGGCCCGCGCCCGCAAGATCGAGCGCTTCCTGTCGCAGCCGTTCTTCGTCGCCGAAGTGTTTACGGGTGCGCCGGGCAAGCTGGTCGACCTCGCCGACACGATCAAGGGCTTCAAGGGCCTCTGCAACGGCGACTACGATCACCTGCCGGAAGCCGCCTTCTACATGGTCGGCGGCATCGACGAAGCGGTCGAGAAGGCTCAGCGCCTGGCGGCAGAAGCAGCGTAATCAAGGCAATAGGGAGTAGTCAGTAGTCAGTAGTGAATAGCGGCCGGGTGATCAGGACAGCTGTCCTCTCCCTACTCCCTACTCACTATTCCCTACTCACTAAATTGACATGGCTGAAGCTTTCAAGTTCGAACTGGTCTCGCCGGAGCGCCTCCTGGTTTCCGAGCAGGTCGAGTCCGTCGTCATTCCAGGCGCCGAAGGTGAAATGACAGTCATGGCGCACCATGCGCCAGTCATGACCACGATCAAGCCGGGCGTCGTCACGCTGAAGACCGCCGGCGGCAAGGAAGAGCGCTATGTGGTGTTCGGCGGCTTTGCCGACATCGTCCCTGCCGGCTGCACGCTGCTCGCCGAATCGGCGGTCGCCGTCGGCGATATCGACCGCGCCGATCTCGCCCGCCGCATCCAGGAAGCCAAGGAAGACGCCGCCGACGCCAAGGACGACCAGAGCCGCAGCAAGGCGGAGCAGTTCCTTAGCCAGCTTACCACGCTCGAAGGCGCGCTGCTGCCGGCGTAAGCCGCAGAATGACTTGAAGAAAAGGCCGGGCTCAGCCCGGCTTTTTTGTTGCGGCCGCCATCCTGGATCGTCTCGCATAGGCGCAGGGCCTTGGCGGGATTTCAGGGCGGGCAGCCAGCATGATCAGATCGGGTGGCGGCATGCCGGCTGCCAGTCAGGGCGAGATGAGCTTGTATCAGGCGATGGCGCCGGCGGAACCGCGATTTGGCTGCGGCGGTACAGTCGGATCGGGGCTTGCCCCTGCTTTCTGGTTGTTCGACAGTCCGGCTGTCTATCGATTTGGGGTGGCCGATGACGGAACAGACAACGCAACCGGAAGCGGCCTCGCGATCCCGGTGGACGACGGCGCTGATCGCGGCCTTTGGCGGTCCGTTCGGCGGGTTCCTTTGGATCGGCGCCGGCCGGCCGGCGGTTGCCAGCCTGGTGGTGATCAGCGCCATAAGCATTGCGCTGACATATGTGGGATTCCCGGTTCTGCCGGGGGTCGATCTCGCCTGGCTGGTGGATCTCTCCAGTTTAGGTCTCATGGTCCTGTGGGTAGCGCTCGTCGTGCCTTTCGCGTCACGATACAGACCGAACCGGTGGTATTCACACGGCCTTTCGGTGCTGCTGTTGGCCGTGCTGACCTCCTACGGAGCCGCGTTAGCGATCCGCACATTCCTCTTCCAGCCGTTTTCGACCCCGGCAGGCAGCATGACACCAACGCTGGAACTCGGCGACTATTTCTTCGTCTCGAAGTTTGCCTATGGTTACAGCCGCTACAGTGTTCCTCTTGGGCTGCTGCCCTTCGAAGGCCGGATCTTTGCCGCCGAGCCGAAGCGCGGAGATATTGTGGTGTTCAAATTTCCAGCGGATCCGAGCATCGACTACGTCAAGCGGGTCGTTGGACTGCCGGGCGACAAAATCCAGATGGTCGACGGAATCCTTCGCATCAATGGTGTGGCGGTCAAACTCGAGGATGTTGGTCCGTACAGCTCCGAGGACTCTCCCCAAAGCGCCAGACTGCAACGTGAAACCCTCCCCAACGGCGTTTCCTATTCCGTCATCAGTCTTACGGACAATTCAATAACCGACAACACGCGGGTGTTCGACGTGCCCGAAGGCCACTATTTCGTGCTTGGCGACAACAGGGATAATTCCTCCGATAGCCGGCTCAGTGTCGGCTTCGTTCCTGCCGAAAACCTGGTCGGCAAGGCAGTGCGACTGTTCTGGAATTCGCAAGGCACGGAGTATTCGTCGCGGCAGAGGCTGGACGCTCCGGCGGGACAATAGGCTTGAAATGGGCGGTTCCGGACCAGCTTCAGCCTACGTTTGTCGGCTCCGGTATGCCGAGCGCTGAGAGCGCAAGCACGATCCCGCCTTGCAGGATATGCTCGCGATGAGCGGCGACCAGTTCGATCAGCGTCTGCCGCTCGGGCTTGCCGCTGGCGAAGCCGGCCCAGTCGAACACCGCCGCTACTCGTTCCAGCATCCGTCGTTCGTCGAGCGCCGCCAGCGCCGCGTCGAGCGGATCGGTAAAGTGGGCTTCCGGCAGGTCCTTGCCGCGCGCCTCGCAGGCGGCGATCCAGGCGGCGATCACCAGCGTCAGATGCTCCGGGACCAGGCCGGCCTGGATGCACTCGATGGCGGTAGCGACAATGCGCTGCGGCAATTTCTGGCTGCCGTCATTGGCGATCTGCGCGGTGCGGTGGGCCAGCGCGGTGTTGGAGAAACGTTCGGCAAGTTCGGCCGTATAGGCTGACGTGTCGAGCCCGGCATCCCCAGGCAATGTCGGGATGGCCTCGGCCCAGAGCCGGTCGACGAACGCGCGGATCGCGGGATCCGCGAAGGCGCGGTCGACGGTGACGTGGCCGCTGAGCAGGCCGATATAGGCGATGCCCGAATGGGCGCCGTTGAGCAGCCGAAGCTTCATGTCCTCGAACGGCCGGACATCCTCGACCATGGTGACGCCGAATTTCTCCCAGGCCGGGCGGCCGGCTGGAAACCTGTTTTCGATCACCCATTGCCGGAACGGTTCGGTCATCACCGGCCAGGCGTCCTCGAGGCCGAGTTCGACCGCGATGCGCGCCCGGTCGGCATCGGTGGTTGCCGGCACGATGCGGTCGACCATGCTCGATGGGAATGCAACGTCATCGGCTATATGACCGGCGAGGGCAGCGTCGCCTGAAGCAGCAGCGCCGGCATCGCGCAGTTTTGCAAACCCGACCAGCAGCCGGTGCAGCGTGGCGCCATTGGCCGGCAGGTTGTCGCAGCAAAGCACGGTGAAGGGCGGCGTGCCGGCGGCCCGGCGTCGCACCAGCGCTTCCGCCAGGAATCCATGCGCTGTCCTGGGAGATCCGGGATTGCCCAGATCGTGGACGATATCGGGATGGTTTTCGTCGAGGCTGCCGTCGGCGGCCCTGAGATAGGCCTTTTCGGTGATGGTCAGGGTGACGATGCGGGTGCGCGGGTCGGTCAGCGCGGCCAGCACCGCGCCGGGGTCTTCCGGCGCGACCAGCATCGACTGGATCGAGCCGATAATGTGCAGCGCTTCGCCATCGCTGCCGCGCACCGCCAGCGTGTAGAGCCCGTCCTGTGGCGTCAGCGCATCGCGCGTGTCGGGGCTGCGCAGCGAGACGCCGACAATGCCCCAGCCGGTCTCGCCGGCCGCTAGGCAGTCATCGACATAGGCGGCCTGATGGGCACGGTGGAAGGCTCCAACGCCGAGATGGACGATGCCTGGGGCGACACTGGCGCGATCATAGGGGGGGACCGCGACCGAGGCCGGCAAGGATTGCACTGTTGCGTTGGAAAGGCGTCTGCTGGTCATGGCTTGGCTTGTTGGGCGCGGCTTGTCGCTGGATGGTGTGCGGGGCGGGATCTGCTAGCGGCGTAACATCCGCTCTTCCGCCGCACAATGACCTGACGCCGGTTAAAAGTCATCATACAACAATCCAGTTTTTGTATGTTGACATTATTTCTTTCCAATCCTACCGATATCGCCCCTGGGAGGAACGACGTGGCGGGACTGACCGATCCGGATCTGCTTTTTGCCGCCGAAGGGCGCGCGCTGTCGATCGCGCGCGATCTCCATGCCGGCATCAAGGACCTGCCGATCATCAGCCCGCACGGCCACACCGATCCGCGTTGGTATGCGCTCAACGAGCCATTCCCCGATCCCGCGCAATTGCTGGTGGTGCCCGACCACTACATTTTCCGTATGCTGTTCAGCCAGGGCGTGCGGCTGGAAGATCTCGGCGTCCCGACCCTCGACGGCTCGCCGGTCGAGACCGATCCCAGGGCGATCTGGCGGCGCTTCGCCGAGCACTATTACCTCTTCCGCGGCACGCCGACGCGGTTGTGGCTCGACCATGTGCTCGAGCATCTGTTCGGCATCGAAGAGCCGCTCAACGCCAGCACCGCTAGCCGCCATTACGACACCATCGCGGCGCTTTTGCAGCGCGACGATTATCGCCCACGCGCGCTGTTCGAGCGCTTCAACATCGAGGTCATCGCGACGACCGAGGGCGCACTCGACGATCTCCAATGGCACAAGACGATCCGCGACAGCGGCTGGCAGGGCCGCGTCATCACTGCCTACAGGCCGGATGCCGTCGTCGATCCCGACTTCGAAGGATTTTCGGCCAATCTCGATCGTCTGGGCGAGATCGCCGGCTGCGACACCGGCACATGGGCCGGCTATCTCGACGCGCATCGCCAGCGCCGCGCCTTCTTCAAAAGCTTCGGCGCAACCTCGTCGGACCACGGCCATCCGACGGCCGAGACCGCCAATCTTTCCGATGCGGCGGCGGAAGAGCTGTTCAACCGCATCCGCCGCGGCTCGGACGACGAGCGCGAGCGCAAGCTGTTTCGCGCCCAGATGCTGACCGAAATGGCCAAGATGAGCCGCGACGACGGGCTGGTCATGCAGATCCATCCCGGCTCCTGGCGCAACCACTCGCCTGGTGTTTTCCAAAAATTCGGCCGCGACAAAGGCTTCGATATTCCGACCCGCACCGACTATGCCGCGGCGCTCAAACCCTTGCTCGACTGCGTCGGGCTGGAGCGCGACCTCTCCATCATCCTGTTCACGCTCGACGAGACCAGCTACGCGCGCGAACTGGCGCCGCTGGCCGGCGTCTATCCGGCGTTGAAGCTCGGGCCGGCCTGGTGGTTCCACGACAGTCCGGAAGGCATGCGCCGGTTCCGCGAGATGACCACCGAGACCGCCGGCTTCTACAACACCGTCGGCTTCAACGATGACACCCGTGCCTTTCCGTCGATTCCCGCCCGTCACGATGTGGCGCGCCGGGTTGACTGCGCCTTTCTCGCCCGTCTCGTCGCCGAGCACCGGCTGCGTGAGGACGAGGCGCATGAGCTGGCGCGGGAGCTTGCCTACACGCTTGCCAAGAAGGCGTACCGGCTGTGAGCCGGGCGCGTGGAAT
The DNA here is from genome assembly GCF_000502555.1 of Mesorhizobium sp. LNJC394B00. NCBI lineage: Bacteria > Pseudomonadati > Pseudomonadota > Alphaproteobacteria > Hyphomicrobiales > Phyllobacteriaceae > Mesorhizobium > Mesorhizobium sp. LNJC394B00. The sequence goes on along the minus strand of NZ_AYWH01000006.1, from coordinate 14,866 downwards.
TTTAAAAGGGAGGAAGACAGTCATGTTGCATTTTTCAAAACTGATGGCAGCCACATTCGCCTTCGGCTCGCTGATGATCGGCGTTGCCGGCGCCCAGACCGTACTGCGCTCGGCCGACACCCATCCGGACGGGTATCCGACCGTCGAGGCGGTCAAATATCTCGGCGAGCTCATCAAGGAGCGCACCGCCGGCCGCTATTCGGTCGAGGTCTATCATTCGGCGCAGCTCGGCGAGGAAAAAGACACGATCGAGCAGACGCAGACCGGTGTCATCGATCTGAACCGCGTCTCGATGGGTCCGTTCAACGGCATCGTGCCGGAAACCGCGGTGCCGTCGCTGCCCTACATGTTCCGTTCGGTCGAGCACATGCGCCATGTCATGGACGGGCCGATCGGCGACGAGATCCTCAAGGCCTTCGAGACGCATGATCTGGTCGGCCTTGCCTTCTACGATTCCGGCGCCCGTTCCTTCTACAACACCAAGAAGGACATCACCTCGATCGCCGATCTGAAAGGCATGAAGTTCCGCGTCATCCAGTCCGACGTGTTCGTCGACATGGTCAACGCGCTTGGCGCAAACGCCACGCCGATGGCCTATGGCGAGGTCTATTCGGCGCTCGAAACCGGCGTCATCGACGGCGCCGAGAACAACTGGCCCAGCTTCGAATCCGCCAAGCACTACGAAGTCGCCAAGCACTATACCGTCGACCAGCACCAGATCGTGCCGGAAGTGCTGGTGATGTCGAAATCGAGCTGGGACAGACTGACGCCGGAAGACCAGGCGATCGTCAAGCAGGCGGCCAAGGATAGCGTCGTCAAGATGCGCGAATTGTGGGACGCGCAGGAGAAGAAGTCGCGAGAGATCGTCGAGAAGGCCGGCGTCAAGGTCAGCGAGATCGACAAGCAGCCGCTGATCGATGCGATGAAGCCGGTCTACGACAAGTATCTGAAGACGCCGGAGCTCAAGGACCTCGCGACGCGCATCCAGGCGACCAAGTGATTTTCTGGCGGGGCGGCATGGCGCCGCCCCGCCAATCGCTTTTAGGGGACGGAAAGACCGGGAGGATCGGATGACTGCGGGAACGGCCAGGAGCGGAGCGCCACCGCGCTTCAGCGCGGTGCTTTCGAAGATTTGCGACGGTGCGCTCTATCTCGCGGGCATCGGGATGGTCGCCATGACCGCGCTTGTTGCCTACCAGGTGTTTTCCCGCTTCGTGCTCAACGCGTCACCGAGCTGGACCGAAGTCACCGCCATCATGCTGATGAACTGGTTCATCTTCCTGGGCGCTGCCGTCGGCGTGCGCGAGAATTACCATATGGGCTTCGACGTGCTGCTCTATATCCTGCCCAAGGGCAGCAAATGGGCGCTGCGCACCCTGTCCGACCTGATCGCGTTCGGCTTCGGCTTCGGCATGGTCTGGTACGGCTGCAAGCTGGTCGGGCTGACCTGGCACACTGTCATCCCGGCGCTCGAACTTCCCGGCGGTTTCGACTATCTGCCGCTGGTTGCCGGCGGCTTTCTGATCTGCCTGTTCTCGGCCGAACGCATCGCGCTGCGCTGGTCCGGCGCCGACATCGACAAGGATATCAATCTCGAAGAAGTGCCGGAAATGCCGGCCGTGCAGGAGGCCTAGATGGAACTCTGGATCCTGTTTGGCGTCTTCACGCTTTTGATGTTTGCCGGCACGCCGATCGCCTTTTGCCTGGGTGCGGCGTCCTTCGCCACCGTGCTTTATCTCGGCCTGCCGCCCCTGGTGGTGTTCCAGCAATTGAAGTCGGGCATGTCGGCGTTCTCGCTGATGGCGATCCCGTTCTTCATCTTTGCCGGCGACCTGATGGTGCGCGGCGGCATCGCGCAGCGCATCGTTTCCTTTGCCGGCTCGCTGGTCGGTCATGTCCGCGGTGGGCTCGGTCAGGTCAACATCATCGCCGCGACGTTGTTCGGCGGCATTTCCGGCTCGGCGGTGGCGGAAGCCGCTGCCGTCGGCGGGCTGATGATCCCGCAGATGAAAGCGCGCGGCTACGGAGCCGACTATGCCGTCAACGTCACCTCGATGGCGGCGCTGATCGCGCTGCTTCTGCCGCCGTCGCAGAACATGATCATCTATTCGATCGCCGGCGGCGGCAAGATTTCGATCGCCGACCTGTTCACCGCCGGTATCCTGCCGGGTCTGCTGTTCGCCGCTTCGCTGATGGTCACCGCCTATTTCGTCGCCCGCAGCCGCGGCTACCCGGTCGAGGCTTTTCCCGGCTTCTCGCGTGTCGGCCAGCTGGCGGTCATCGCCATCCCCGGACTTCTGCTCATCGGGATCATCTTCGGCGGCGTTCGCTCGGGCATTTTCACGGCGACGGAAAGCTCCTGCATCGCCATCATCTACGCTTTGCTGGTCACCGTCTTCGTCTACCGGTCGATGGCCTGGGGCGATTTCGTCCATGCCACAAAGGGCGCGGTGCGCACGACCTCAATGGTGCTGCTGATCATCGGCACGGCGGCCTCGTTCAGCTGGCTGATGGCCTATCTCAAAGTGCCGGTGTTGCTGATCGCAGGCATGAACGCCATCTCCACCGATCCGCTGGTGGTGCTGCTTCTGCTCAACGTCTTGATGCTGCTGCTCGGCACCTTCATGGACATGGGGCCGATGATCATCATCTGCACGCCGATCTTCCTGCCGCTGGTCACCCATTACGGCGTCGACCCCGTGCATTTCGGCGTCATCACCATCCTCAATCTCGGCATTGGCCTCAACACGCCACCGGTCGGCACGGTGCAGTTCGTCGCCTGTGCCGTCGGCAAGATTACGGTCTGGGAAGCGATGCGCTCGATCTGGCCGTTCTATGGCGCGGGCATCGTGGTTCTGGGGCTGGTGACCTATATTCCGGCGATTTCGCTCTGGTTGCCGAGCGTGTTCAAATAGGCGTCTTCAAACAGGGGTGCGATATGGCATCGGATAGCGCTGTTGATCTCAGGGTCGAGAGAAAACCCAAACTGTCGGAGACCGTCGTTGCGGCGATCCGCAAGCAGTTGCAGGCGGGCGAGATCCTGCCCGGCCACAAATTGCCGACCGAGGGCCAGCTGACCGAGACCTTCGGCGTCAGCCGCACCGTCATCCGCGAAGCGCTGGCCAAGCTCGCCGCCGACGGGCTGGTCGAGGCGCGCCAGGGCGCAGGCGTGTTCGTCACCGAGCACATCTCAACGATGTTCGGCGCGCTCGCCGCCGACATGGGCAGCAAGGATTCCATCGCGCTCAATGTGCTCGAAGTGCGCCTGGCCGTCGAAATCGAATCGGCCGGGCTCGCCGCCATTCGCCGCAACGCCGCGCAGGAAGCAGCGATCCAGGAAGCGTTCTTCGAATTCGAACGGCTGCTTCTCAACAGCGAGCCGACCGGTCCGGCCGATCTCGCCTTCCACCGGGCAATCGCCAGCGCCACCAACAACCCGTTCTATGTCGAGATGCTCGATGTGCTCGGACGCCGCGCCATTCCCTGCGACGTGACCTCGCCCTGGTCGACGGAACTTGTGCAATCCGACAGCTATCAGCGCGGGCTGCAGCGCGAGCATCTGGTGATCCTGAATGCGATCACCTCGGGCGACGCCGAAGCTGCGCGCGAGGCGATGCGCGCTCATCTCACCGCCAGCCAAGAGCGCTACCGCGAGCGGCTGCACGCCCGCCAGGTCTACTACGCCGACTCGGTCAAGGCGTCGGCAACCAAATAGCCATTCATTCAGCTGGAGCAGCAATGACTCAAAGTCACCCGCATACCGATTTCACCTCGCGTTTCGCCATCGACCCGGTCGCCGCGGCTTCCATGGGCACCGACGAACTGCGGCACAACTTCCATATTGACGACCTGTTCCAGCCGGGACGCGTCAGCCTGACCTATGCCCATTATGACCGCATGATCGTCGGCGGCGCCGTGCCGGAAGGGACAGCGCTGCCGCTGGAAGCGATCAAGCCGACGGGGACCAAGAATTTTCTCGACCGCCGCGAACTGATCATCGTCAATATCGGCGGCGCCGGCTCGGTGACGGCAAATGGCGAGACCCACCAGTTGCAGGCGCGCGACATGCTCTATCTCGGCATGGGCAGCACCGACGTTTCGTTCGCATCGGCCGATGAGGGCGCACTGGCCAAATTCTATCTGCTCAGCGCGCCTGCGCATCACACCCATCCCAACCGGCTGATCCGCATTGGCGATGCCAAGCGCCTCAATCTCGGCAGCAAGGAAACCTGCAACGAACGCTCCATCTTCCAGTTCATCCATGCCGATGGCGTCAAGACCTGCCAACTGGTGGTCGGTATGACGCAGCTGGCACCGGGCTCGGTGTGGAACACCATGCCTTGCCATGTGCATGACCGGCGCATGGAGGCCTATCTCTATTTCGATCTGCCGGAGACGGCGCGCGTCTTCCATTTCATGGGCGAGCCGGACGAAACGCGGCATCTGGTGATGGCCAACGAGGAGGCGGTGCTGTCGCCGGGCTGGTCGATCCATTCGGGGGCCGGCACCTCGAACTATGCCTTCATCTGGGCGATGGCCGGCGACAATGTCGACTACACCGATGTCGACCCGGTGCCGCTGGGTGAATTGCGTTGAGCGGCCCTTCCTCCTTCAGCCTGGCCGGCAAGCGTATCCTGGTCACCGGCGCGAACACCGGCATCGGCCAGGGCATCGCCGGCTCGATCGCGCGCGCCGGCGGCACCGTCATCGGTGTCGGCCGCTCGGCGATGGACGACACGGAAAGACAAGTCGCGGAAGCCGGTGGCCAGTTCGAGGCGGTGCGGTGCGATCTGGCCGACCATGCGGCCGCCAAGGCGATGCTCGACCAGGTCTGGGAAAAGACCGGCCCGATCGACGGGCTGGTCAACAATGCCGGCATCATCCGCCGCGCCGATGCGGCCGATTTCTCCGAGGCCGACTGGGACGACGTCATCGACGTCAATCTGAAGACGCTGTTCTTTCTCAGCCAGGGTTTTGCCAGGCGCGTGCTGACCGACCCGAGGCGGCGCGGCAAGATCGTCAACATCGCCTCGGTGCTGAGTTTCCAGGGCGGCATCCGCGTCGCCTCCTACACCGCGTCGAAACATGGCGCGCTCGGCATAACCCGGCTGCTGGCCTGCGAATGGGCGGCAAAAGGCATCAACGTCAACGCGATTGCGCCCGGCTATATCGAAACCAACAACACCGAGGGGTTGCGCGCCGATCCCGACCGCAGTGCTGCCATCCTGGCGCGCATTCCGGCGGGACGTTGGGGCGGGCCGGAAGACATAGGCGATGCCGCCGTGTTCCTGCTGGCGCCAGCGTCCGACTATATGCATGGCGCGGTGGTTCCCGTGGACGGCGGCTGGCTGGCGCGATGAGGAGATGGTCATGATTGAAGCCAAGATTTTCGCACAGCCCGGCGAGAGCGCCTGGACGCCGACGCCGGACGGCAACAGACGCCGCGTTCTCGTCTCCACCGATGAGCTGATGATGGTCGAGTTCGGCTTCGACAAGGGCGGCGTCGGCGCACTGCATTCGCACCCGCATGTCCAGGCCAGCTATGTCGCCGAAGGTCGCTTCGAGGTGACCATCGACGGCCGCACCGCGACCATCGAGACCGGCGGCAGCTTCATCGTGCCGTCCAATCTGGTGCACGGCGTCAAGGCGCTGGAGGCCGGGCGCCTGGTCGACAGCTTTACCCCGCACCGCGCCGATTTCCTGGCCTGAACCTTTTTCGGCAATTCCAGAAACAGGAAACCCGCGCCTCCTGGGGAGGCGCGGGCTGTTGCCTGTGCGCTCGTGGCGCAGCGGTACTCGAAACATCGCCGCAGGGTTGGACGGTGCCGCAACATGGTGAAGATAGGTTTAACGATGCCAATCAGGTCGATCGCCGGTGGGGTGTTGCTGCTGCTTGTTGTGGTCACGCAGGGGCTGCGCTAATCGTTCTGTCCACGCCGCTGCTTCGGGCGGCCGATCGCAAAAACATCAGTGATGCAGATATCGACGACAAGCGTGCCGACGCACGATCCCAAACGGCGCGTCCTCAAGGACGTGTTCGGCTTCGACGATTTCCGTCCCGGACAGGCCGCGGTGATGGAGGCGCTGCTTGGCGGCCGCCATGTGCTGGCCGTCATGCCAACGGGTGCCGGCAAATCGCTGTGCTACCAGGTTCCGGCGCTGGTCAAGGGTGGGCTGACCATTGTCGTTTCGCCGCTAGTGGCGCTGATGCAGGATCAGGTCGCGGCACTGCGCCTCGCCGGCGTCGCCGCCGATACGATCAATTCCTCGATCGACCGTGATGCCAATGTCGCGGCATGGCGCCGCGTCGCGTCGGGCCAGACGCGGCTGCTCTACCTCGCGCCGGAACGGCTGATGACCGAGCGGATGCTGGATGCGCTTGCCAGGCTCGATGTCAGCCTGATCGCCATCGACGAGGCGCATTGCATTTCGCAGTGGGGGCCGGCGTTCCGGCGCGAATATGAAGACCTGTCGCAGCTGCGTGGCATCTTTCCCGACGTACCGATCATTGCGGTGACGGCGACGGCGGACGAGACGACGCGCGCTGACATCGAGACGCGGCTGTTTGGCGGGCGTGTCGAAACGCAGGTGCTTGGCTTCGACCGGCCCAACATCAAGCTTGCCATCGAGCCCAAGCAGGACAGCAAGCGGCAGTTGCTCAATTTCATCGGGCGCCATCAGGGACGCAGCGGCATCGTCTATTGCCTCTCGCGCAAGAAGACCGAAGAGATGGCGGCGTTTCTCGAAAAGAACGGCGTGACCGCGCTCGCCTATCACGCCGGGATGAGCAAGGAGGCGCGCGATGCGAATCAAAACGCCTTCATGACGCTGTCGGGCGTCGTCATGGTGGCGACCATCGCCTTCGGCATGGGGATCGACAAGCCTGATGTCGCGTATGTCTTCCACACCGACCTGCCGGGCAGCCTCGAAGCCTATTACCAGGAAATCGGCCGCGCCGGTCGCGACGGCCGGGCGGCGGAGGCGCATATGCTTTACGGCCTTGGCGACATCCGCATGCGCCGCATGTTCATCGACGACGAGGACGCCGCTGTCGAACACAAGCGCCGCTCGCATGGCCGGCTCGATACGCTGATCGGCTATTGTGAGACGGCCGAGTGCCGCCGCCAGGTGCTGCTCGGTTATTTCGGTGAAGAGGCGGTCCCTTGCGGCAATTGCGACAATTGCCTGGAACAGGCGCCGCGCGCCGACGGCACCGCCGGGGCGCGCCTCATCCTGGCGGCGGTGGCGCAGAGTGGCGAGCGCTTCGGCGCCGGCCATGTCATCGACATCCTGATCGGCCACGAGACTGAAAAGATCGCGGCAAGGGGGCATCACAGGCTGGCAGCCTTCGGCAATGGCGCCGCGCACAAGAAGGACTTTTGGCAATCTATGATTCGCCAGCTGGTCGCGAACGGTTTCCTGATGCCGGACCCGGCCGGCCATGGCGGGTTGGCCATCGCGGACAAGGGCCACGCACTGGGCCGGGGCGAGGTGCCGTTCCAGTATCGGGTCGAGATGCGCACGCGCGCCGCGCGCCGCGCGGCTCGCGCCGGGCAGAGCCCCCAGAGCGAAAATGTCGATGCGTCGCTGCTCGCGACGCTGAAGACGCTGCGGCTGCGGCTGGCCAAGGAACGCCAGGTGCCGGCCTATGTGGTGTTTTCGGATCGTACACTGATCGACATGGCCGAGCGTCGTCCGCAAGACCTCGACGATTTCGCCGAAGTGAATGGCGTCGGTGCGGCCAAGCTCAAGGAGTTCGGCAAGGTTTTTCTGAGCGCCATTGCCGCGCACCTTTCCGAGACGCCAGGCTGAAAGGGTTTTGCTGGACCAAAGCCCGATCCGGCATCAGTACGCCTTCAACTTGCCCGCCCGCTTATCCTTTCATTTTGGCGCTACCCTGCCGTAGGGGAATGGCCTTCTAAATTGTATGGAACCGTGACGACAACACACATTCCTGAATCTATGCGGTCGATTCTTCGGATGTAGCCGTGACTATGGAAACCCGCTGTTGCGCGCGGATGGCGGTTTTCTCGGCCTTGGAGACGCTACCTCGGCAGCCGCTATCCGCTGACCCGAATGGTATGATTCAGACCATCTTTGTTGTTGAAAACCCGCTTTCGACGGGAGTATAAAACTCGAGGTTACCATTGCTTTTCGTATAGAGGCTGTGGTGGAAACGTGGGTCCAATCCGCAAAGCATTGCCTTGCGTGGAAGTGGTCGAAGCCGGCGGCGGATGGTCCGTTCCTGTGGCCAAGGAAGACCAGGAAATTACCCGATCATTCGTGATTGAACCGTTTGCGCTGTCCTATGCTGAGGGCCAGCGGATACGCCTGCATCTCGACAAGTTCGTTCGTCTGTAGAGAGGCTAGGCCCGATGAAAGACCGGTGGGAACCTGACCACCAGTTCATTGAAAGCGCCCGCCGTAGCCAGCTCCGAGCGGAGAGCCAACTGGACTCCCTGCAATCGACCATCGCCGAAACGCGACGCGTCCTAGAGGCTTCACGGAAGCTCTTGGAAAAGATTGCCGAGCGGGAACACCATACCCAGCCATAGGGAATGGCCGGTGCAGGTTGGGCATGCTTGTGGGGCTTCACCGCACCGGCCACTGCGGGAAGATATGAGGCCCCCCGCGCCGCCTAAGATATAGGCATATTAGCAATCGCGCAATTAACCCTATTGCGCTACCCAGCCGTAGAGGCAAGGAAATCGGAGAAGTTGGTGCCGGTTAACCGCCAGCACGCGAGCAAGTCATTCTGAAAGCATGAAAAACGCGATTTTGCTCGTGCCAATTGAGCGTCTGAAATCTAGTTCCTCCTGCCGATTATCCCTAAGTTAACTGGAATACTTATATCCCCGAAGGGTTGCGAATCAGTCGATTGTCAAGCGCATGCCATGGAGCAAGCAAGGGATCGATTTGAGCAGAAGGGCCGCAGCGGTCGAAGCGCGCTGGGAAATCCGAGCGGCTTCGGCAATTGTCCGCTCTGGCTCGCCCGCTACAACTCGACTCGCGCAGTGTGGACGGAATCACCGGCCATGTGGACGAGAACAATCTGGCGATGTCGTTCACCGAGTTTCGTTCGCGCTACAGCCTCTAAGGGCAAGGTGATCAAGGCGCTCGGATCGCCACCTCAGGCGGCTTCGCGTTCGGCCTGCGCAGTCAGGTCCGGCTCCCGGCGGCTGTACTGCCGCGGCGAACAGCCCATGACGCGCTTGAATGCCGTGCTGAAGGCGCTTTCGGATTCGTAGCCGAGCGCCAGCGCGATGACGGAAACCGGATCGCCGGAATGCATCAGCCTGTCGCCGGCCAGCATCATGCGCCAGCGCGTCAGGTAATCCAGGGGTGAGGCCCCGACCGTCTGCTTGAATCTGAGCGCAAAAGTCGATCGCGACATGCCGGCGCGCTCCGCCAGTTGCTGCAATGTCCAGCCATGCGCCGGGTCCTCGTGCATGGCGCCGATCGCCGCGCCGATCTGCCTGTCGGTCAGCGCGAACAGCCAGCCGACATTGCCTTGCGCGGTCATATGCAGGCGCAAGGCCTCGATCAGGATCATGTGGGCGAGGTGCTCGACGATGAGAAAGCCGCCGGGACGCCGCTGGCGCAATTCCTGCATCATCCGCTCCACCGGCCAGCGAAGCGCCGAATGGTCGCTCTCGCCGCGGATGTGGACGATGGGCGGCAGCATCCGCAAGAGGATGCCGGCATGGTCGCCGGACAGCGTGAAGCGACTGCTGACCAGGAGGAAATCGCCGCCGCCATTATGGACGGTGATGCCGCCGGTCCGCGCCGGTGAAAAGATCGTTCGCGCATCGACCGTCGGCAGGCCGAGATCGCTGGCAAGGCGGAAAGGCCGGCCGCGCGGCAACAGGAAGCAGTCGCCCACGTCCAGCCGCACCGCGTCAGGGACGCCCTCGACCGACAGCCAGCATCGGCCGGACACCACGGCGCCGCATTTGATGGCGGCCTGCTGGTCAGGAAACTGGATCGCCCAGTCGCCACCGGTTTCCAGCCCAGCCGACAGGTAATTGCGCGGCTTCAGTAGCGACAGCACGTCTGACAGCGGATCCATGAGCGTTCTCGGACGATTGCGAAGATATCTCGGATTTTACAGTATAGATCGTATGATCTCAAACTTCTATCTCCTTCGCAACGGGCTGCCTGTACGGCCTCGACAAAAACCAAGGAGAAATCATCATGCGTGTGTTCGTTACCGGGGCTACCGGTTTTGTCGGTTCGGCTGTTGTGCGGGAATTGCTCGGGGCGGGCCATCAGGTGCTTGGCCTCGCGCGGTCGGAAGCAGGTGCGGAGTCGATCGTGGCCGCGGGTGCCGAGGCGCATCGCGGCGATATCGAGGATTTCGACAGCCTGCGCAGCGGCGCTGCCCAATCGGATGGCGTCATCCACACGGCCTTCAACCACGACTTTTCGAGATTCGCCGCCAGTTGCGCAGTTGACCAGCGCGCCATCGAAACGCTCGGCGCGGCGCTCGAGGGTTCCGAGCGGCCGCTGCTTGTCACCTCCGGCCTCGCCGGTTTTGCGCAGGGAAGGCCGGCAACCGAAGACGACAAACCCGCGCCTCCATCGGCCGCCATGCCGCGCGCTTCGGAAGCAACGGCCGTGGCGCTCGCAGCGCGCGGGGTGCGCGCATCGACGGTGCGGCTGGCGCCGACCGTCCATGGCGAGGGCGATCACGGTTTCGTGCCGATGCTGATTGCCATTGCGCGTGAAAAGGGCGTCTCGGCCTATGTCGGCGACGGCGCAAATTGCTGGGCGGCGGTGCACCGGTTCGACGCCGCCACCCTGTACAGGCTGGCGGTGGAGAAGGGGACGGGCGGCGTCAGCTATCATGCGGTTGCCGAACAGGGCGTGGCGAGCAAAGAGATCGCCGAGATCATCGGCCGCCGGCTCGGCCTGCCGGTCGTTTCCATAGGCCCCGAGGACGCGGCTGCGCATTTCGGCTTTCTCGGGCATTTCATCGGCAGGGACTTGTCGGCGTCAAGTGAGCAGACCCGCACTGCGCTGGGATGGCAGCCGACCGGGCCGGGGCTCATCGCCGATCTCGATCGTGCCCGCTATTTCGAGGCCTGATCAGGCCGGCCAGTCGCGTTGCATTGCACGACCGACAGCCTGGCGATCAGCGGCAGTGCCAGCAACACGGCCAGACGCAGCCCGCCGAGCGGGCAGCACCGTCGTGCTGCTGGAACCGCCGCCACATCTGTATGGCGGCAAGCAGAACGAACACGGCGTAGGCCGCCCGCAGCCCGGACGACCTGCTCGCCCGTCGCCGGAAAGCCGGCGAAGGCATGGCCTCGTCATGGCAGACCTACCTTGTTACGGGGATGCGCGCGCGATTCCCGCGCCTAGTTAGAGATCGCCCTTCCTCACCTTGCCGTAAACGATATTCCGGTTCGAGCCATAGTAGACTTTCGCGTCGAAAGGACTCCCGCCGAGCGCGGCATTGATGATGTCCCACATATCGTCGGCCGAACGTAGGATGAGCGGCCAATCCATGAAAGTCTCCATGTAACCATCCGTCGTTATCTCGTCGCTGAAATTGGCAAACAGGAATTCGCCACCGGGCTTGACGAGTTCCATGGCTCTTTGAAGCAGGCGGACGCCGATGGCACGGGGCAGGTAATCGTAAAGCCCCGATGCGTAGACGAGATCGAATGTGCCAAGGGCGTAGGCGCGGCGCAGGATGCCGCGTACGGAACCCTGGACTGCCTCGACTGCCGTGCCGGCAAAGTCGTGGTTCACCGTGGCTACGCTGACGGGGTCCTGATCCAGGCCGATCCAACGTTGCAGTTTATGCCTGGCCAACGCGTCGGAGCGTTCGGCTTCCCTGAGGTGGCCGCATGCAATCGCCAGCACCTCAGCCTTTTCCACACTGCTGGCTGTCTCGTCCACGGTCCTGGCCAGAATATCCCGCCGCTCGCGCCCCGCCACCGAACTGGCAGCTTCACTGGTGTACGCATAGATTTGCCGACCAAGTAAGGTCGACGAGGCCACGATCTCGTCGGCGATCGGATGCTTGTAGTAAATATCCAGCAGGCCTGCATCGCCCGAATACCCGCGCGGTTTTTCGACCGACCACCGCGTGAACGGGTCCTGGAGCAAATATTCCGCAACCCGATGCTGCTGAGCCAAAGGAACGAGTTTCTGCCAAACCGCGGGAGCAACCTGCCGGCGGAGCTTGTGGAGTCGCCCCGCCAAACGATGGACAATGGGGGCGGCCGGTTTGTGTCGCGCAAAGGCTTGATGAGCAAGGTCCAGTATCAGGGCGAGCTGGGCCGTGCTGTCCCTCAACTCGTCGGAGTCAGCTGCCTCTTCGGAGGTCGCAACATGTTTCTTCATCAGCCTGGTGGTGACCAGGCTGTATTGGTCGAGCTGCAGTTTTGGCTTGATAGGCATGCCGTTTACTCTCCGGTTTACCGCCCCGGTCCCCGGCCAGCAGCATAGGTGCGCCGCCAACCAATGCTAACAATTTTAATAAAATTTAAGTAAAACTTTAATCAACGGAACGGCCATCAATCCTGCAAACTGGCTAAATCCGAACCGCCCGTTTACCCTCGGTTAGCGACATCTGACTTTTCTTGCGGACAGGGACGTCTTCATTCCCCAACCGCAGGCGACGTCGGCTGTTGCATTCGCTACTGCAGATCGCGGAGGAGCGTTGCGATGCAACTGAGCGAGGACGTTGCCCAGAAGGTGGCGGCAGCGATTGGACGTCCGCGGTGGCATTCCGCCGATCCGGAACTCGTGACACTGTTCCTGCAGAAGGATGCCGATGAGAATCGCAGCCTTGTGCGATGGGGTATTGCGGCTGCTGTATTCAGCTATGTGGCCTATGGCCTTTTCGATTGGTTTCTCTTTCCGGATGTCGCCGGCCGGCTTGTTTTGACGCGCGTTACGCTAGGGATCACTTCCCTGGCGCTTGTCGAATTTGTCGCCCGACGGGGCTTTGCCCTTGCCACCTTGCACCTTGTAGCAGCGCTGGCGATTGTCTCCGGTGCCCTTGGGTGGCTCGTCTCCGCTGTTGGAACAGAGCATCAGGATGCCCTCTCCCATTTCATGGTTTTTGGCACAGTGTTCATCCTGGGTGCGAATCTGTTCTTCAACTTCCGTTTTTGGCTTTCAGCCCTTGCCTCCGCGACGGTCGCCGCAAGCTTTGTGTACGCCGCGATGTTCTCCCTTCAGGCCGACATCGCCGGCCGCATCGTGCTGTCGGCCTATTTCGTGAACTGCCTCGTCTTGTCGCTTTATCTTTCGTGGCGGCTGAGCCTGGAGCGGTACCAGACTTTCCTGCACGCGCTTCGGGCGCAGTTCCAGGAGCAGGCTGCTATCAAGAAGGGGCAAAAGCTAACCGAAATCGCCGACACCGATCCGCTCACGGGAATGAAGAACCGCAGGGCGATCATTCGAGAATTCTCGGAGCTGCGCGAAGACTGGGCCGCGGACGACGACGAGATAGGGCTCATTCTGATCGACGTCGACTACTTCAAAAGGTTCAATGACGGACTTGGTCATCAGGCCGGCGACGATTGCCTGATCAAACTCGCCCATGTCCTCTCCGAGATGGCGGCTGCCAACAACGCCATCGCGGCCCGCTATGGCGGAGAAGAATTCGTCATTCTCTGCAAGGTCACCGGGCGGGCTCACCTTCATGAGATAACGAAGAAATTCTGTCGCGCTGTAGAGGATTTGGATATCTATCACCCTGACCGGGGCGACAAGCTCAACATCGTCACGATCAGTGCCGGAGCGTCGTTGACGCGCGCCGATCAGAGCATAGAGCTTAGAATCCTGCTGCAGGAAGCTGACCGCGCACTCTACGCGTCCAAGTTTGCCGGTCGGGCTACGTTCACGATTTACGACCCACACGCCACCAGCCAGGATCGCTCGGGCGAAAATCTTTCAGAACTGCTGAAGGTGGCAGTTTCCAACCAGCTCGTTTCTGTCGCCTACCAGCCAATTCGCGAGCTGGCGTCGGGACGCGTGCTGGGCCACGAGAGTCTGATGCGGGTATGCGACTTCGACGGCACCATGATCAGTCCGTCCGTATTCATACCCGTTGCCGAGCAGACCGGAGCGATCGTGGAACTGGGTACGTGGCTGATCGATCGAGCCTGCGGTGACATGACGGAATACGGATTGGGCTCGGTCGTGACGGTGAACGTCTCCGTTCTTCAGCTCAAGGCTCCCAACTTTTCGCTCCGGATCACCGAAATCCTTGGCAGGCACGGCCTTGCGCCCCAGAAACTGGCCATCGAAATCACCGAAGGCAGTGACATCTTTCTGGAGGCGCAAGCGGTAAGAAACGTGGAGCGGTTGCGAAAACTCGGCGTTCAGATCTGGCTGGACGACTTCGGAACGGGATTTGCCGGCCTGACATGGCTGCGCCGTTTCAAGTTCGACGTGGTCAAGATCGATCGCAGCTTCCTCCACGACTGCCAGACGTCTCGTGGCTTGAGCCTTTTGCGGGACATGGTCGGACTGCTTCGCAATCTCGGCCATGTCGTGCTCGCCGAGGGCGTCGAAACGGAGGAGCAGTACATATTGCTGCAGCGCCTGGGGGTAAATTTGATGCAGGGCTTCCTCACCGGGCATCCAGTCCCGATCGAAGAGGTAAACCAGATCAGGCAAGGCCTTGTTGCCTAGTGGTGGCCCCTTCGCTGAAGCTTCGGAGGGCATCCTGCTTCGTTCCGGTCCCCCTACGCTACTTCGTAGCTTCGGGCGACACTCCTACGCCCAGATGCGGTTCCGGGTGGCCTGCCACCCGAAGCCCGCAGGGCTGCCCTTCCCGAGAGATGGGTGACAGTTCATTCCGGAGACATGGGTTACACTTTCGGCCCTTTGCAAGGAGAGC
>NZ_AYWH01000005.1:0-461233 GCF_000502555.1 Mesorhizobium sp. LNJC394B00 | reverse complement strand
AAGAGGCGGCGACGGTGGCCGCTTGAAGCAGAACCCGCGCGCCGGTAACCGCGTGGGCAGGCTCCACATATTCCGCCTCGTTGTGGCTCAGCCCGTCACGGCACGGCACAAAGATCATCACGGCAGGCGCCACCCGGGCGAGGAACAGCGCGTCATGGAATGCACCCGAGATCATCTGTTTGTGCGGCAGCTGTAGGGTATTGGCGGCCTCCTCGACGGTTTTGACCATATCGGCAGAGAATGCCTCCCCCGGCATGTCGAACGACCGACTGATCGTTACCGTGCAATGCTGAGCTTCTGCCTCCGCCGCGCACACCTGGCGCAGTTCTGCTTCGATGGCATCGAGCCGCTCTACCCGCGGATGCCTGATATCGACGGCGAAGACCACAGACTGCGGTATGGCGTTGATCGATCCCGGCTGGGCGGNCTACCCGCGGATGCCTGATATCGACGGCGAAGACCACAGACTGCGGTATGGCGTTGATCGATCCCGGCTGGGCGGGAGCGGAACCTCTTTCCAGCCTTGGCCCGGCTGTCTGTGCACCCTGATGTTGGGCAGCCGGGCCGACGCCCTTCTGAATTCAATTATCGCCGGCGTCGCGGCTAACAGACGAAACCGTTATTTAGTCTGGTCCTCCCTGCCTTGGTGATCTCGCCTTTACAGATTCCAATCCTGGACGCTAAGCCAGCAGCGGCCACTCGCTGCTCTCCAATCAACAAGCCTCAAACATCAGGTCGCGGTTATATGCAAAAAAGCCGGCCACCTTTCAGCAGCCGGCCAGTGCAAACAAGGAAGGGAACGTTGCACTGATGGGGCAGTGCACCGTCCGAAGCGTTTCCAAGCGACAATGTTCCACCGACGAGAGAACAAAGAAGGCTTCACCGCCAGCGCACATTCCCGTTAGCCGCGCTGTGTTGCCGTCGCCTGGTGTCTAAAGGCCTTTAACCAGCCACGGATCGGTGTCGTATCCGAGGCGCGGCTTTTCCGGCATTCCACCGGCCGGCAATTTGGCGGTTCCGGTCGGCCTGCAGTCCAGTTCGAGCACCTGCTTCTTGGCAGAGTGCTTCGTAGAGCAAAGGTCCGTGGCGTCACTCACCACCACCTTCTTCTCCTTGGCCTCAGCGACACCAGTCCCAGCGATCACGATCGCCGCGCAAAACACAGCTACTCTCATCATACTCCCCACCGTTGCTCCTACCCAAAAAGGCTGAGCATGACGTTACGGCACATTTAAATTAGCGCAAGCGAATATTAGCTTGGCTAGTCCCCTTCACATCGGCTCTGGTCGCCTCCCCCTTGCTGCTGCGCCTTGCGAAACCGGGAGCGCGATATGGTAGGATGGGCGCATGCCTGCTCATGATCGGAGGGCCGATGTTCATGACTTGAGCTCGACATGGCAGAGGGCTGCAACCGTCAACTTTCCCAAGTCGTCGTGGCGATGAACGATCGCGTCGAGGATCGCTTACTCGTTTACTAGGTTCCGCTGGTCTAGCTCTACGCGATCACACCATAACCACGTGATGACAAATCAGCCATGTGTGTGGCGCGGCGGGCCTGTTCCGCTTGTGGCCGGCGCCTACCCACCTGGGTTCCCCAACCATGGCGTCGGCCATTTTCGTTCTCTCAGCTATTATAGGCCTTTGCTATCGGCCTATGTGTCGGCCTTGGATGGCGAGATCGCGGTTAGATCACCTCGTTCGTTTGGATGTTTCGCTGGCGTTGGCAGGAGGCGCATATGTTCGCCAGCCGNGGCCTTGGATGGCGAGATCGCGGTTAGATCACCTCGTTCGTTTGGATGTTTCGCTGGCGTTGGCAGGAGGCGCATATGTTCGCCAGCCGGCGGATTCCACACCGCCCCACCGGTCAGGCCCAGCGCGCCCGCTGCAAAGTCCCCGCAGACGGCTGCTGGGCCGCTGGCGGGCAGCGGCTACTTGCTGACGATCCAACCCATCAAACCTTGGGACTAAACATCTAGGCCTCGGAATGCAGAGCGGAGAACGTCGGCTTGAAACGCGGAGACGGCAACAGTAGACGGGTCGGCATCTTCCCAGCCTCGCGCCACGTCATCGCGATGACGTTGACGAAGGCGCTCGCGTGAGGCTCGGATGGCCCTGCGCGATTGATCCATGTCCCGGCTAAATGTGGCGGATTCCGCCATGGACTTCTTGCGCATCAGCAAGGTGGCCGTAGTGGCCGCTTGAGCGATATCTATGAGCTTTGCAACCATCGCAGCCTCCCTCAAAGCAATGGTAAACGCCACATTAATAAGCCCGCCGAAACTCTCTCTGCAATGAAAAGAGTTGTACGATTTTTACGAATTCCCGCACCTTCAGTGATGCCGGACCGCTGCTATCCTCGCTCTTGTTCTGTCATCGCAATGAAGGACGACATCTTCGAGCAGCCGTCGCACACCTGTTGCATGAAAAAAGCTGTAGGCGTTTATAGGTGCCCGGGGAATCCGCCGTTTGTTTGCGTTGTGGAGCGGGACAAAGCAAGTTTCCTCACTCAGGCTGCCTACCGTGAAGCGGGGCACAAGCCCGACTTCCACGCGTTGCCGTGGGAAGCTGAACACAGGGCCGTCAAAGAAAGGCAGGTGAACGGGACGGCGCTCGCTGAACGGGACGGCGCTCGCTGAACGCGCCGGCTGCCTTCACGTTCACAACCGGCGCGCCGCTGGTGCGGCTTCTCAGGCGCGCTCCATCGCAGAAGGGAAGGCATCAGCTGCAGCACTGCTGGCCTTTTCCCACACGAAGGCTTGCGCGCATCGCTCTCCCACGGTGTCGGTAAAGTTGTTTACTCGACCGACAAGAGAGTTGGTTTTTCAAACTCCGGACGCTTGCGTTCCGATCAAAGCAGCCGCAACACACGGCCCTCGTTGTTGAACAGAACGAGCGGTTGAAATGGTGAAGTCGCGTCTACCCATTGGGCGGCGACTCGTTTCGGAAGTAGGGAACTTGCGACACACCTCAACTCGACCTGATCTTCTGGCGGCCTTTGGCGCGAGGCGTCGCCCGAAGTAACCGCGAAAGCAACAAAGGAAACGGACCCAACTGGTCCGAAAAACCGTTTGCCTGTTGTCAGCAAGGATCGGTCCCTCCATGCTCTGACCGCTGCAAACACTGGCGTGGAGAAGCCTCGATGTCACAGACCGATGAAAGTCTTATTACCGCTACCATCGAAGGTTACGTTTTGGCCATGTCCACCGGTGCCGAAGAAGGGCTGCGGGCAGCCTTCCACCCACGCGCATCAATCATCGGTAACTTCCAGGGCGCGGTCGAATGGCTGAGTGTCGATGCCTATGTCGGCGAGGTGATGGGTGCGGGCTTGCCGCCGAACACCAGCCCCAACTGGACAGTCGCATCGCTCGACATTACGGGCGATGCAGCCACTGTGAAGGTTGAGGACGAATTTGGAACCACAAGGTTCACCGACTATCTTTCCCTGCTCAAGATCGCAGGAGAATGGAAGATCGTTAGCAAACTCTACCACCTTCACCATTAGGACCGTCCAGATCACAGGCCAAATACCGCTAAGCTGGCGATCTCCTGTCGTAGGTCTCCCAGCGCCTTTAGAGCTTGAGCTCACTCCTTAGCGCGTCGATTCGCTTCGAGGCCTCGGCTTTGCTTAGATCTTCAGCGTAGCTTCTGTCGTCGCCCGCCTGCTCACATAATGTTTTCAAGTAGGAAGCTTGCGACGGAGTCATTGGCTCGTCACCAGTCGTCCATTCGTCAGGATCCTTGCTGATAGTTTCGCTTTTGGCTCGGGGTGAAGTTTGCATGACGCTCTCCATGTTGGGAACGGCACAACGTGTTTGATCTGCTTTTGTTCCACATGCTTGAAGTGTGTGAGATTGCGAGGGCATAGGTGTTCACGACTGCAAGTTTACCCGTGCTGGAACAATCCGACGAGATTGCTTAGCTTCCGCTCGCGGTCGCCAACGATGAGCCGACGCCAACTCTGCGCGACGTCGAAAGACCCTCCGCGCCCGCAATTTACCCCAACGGTGAGGAGACAATCCCCATGAAAGCAATCGTAGCGACGGACCGGACTGCAGGAACGGCCGGGATGAAGTTGGTGGAACTGCCCGAGCCTCAGGCGGCAATTAACGACGTGGTCGTACAGGTTCATGCGGCAGGATTCGTCAACACCGAACTGGAGTGGCCCTCGACGTGGGCCGACCGAGCCTTCCGTGACAGGACCTCTTCGATCCTCGGCCACGAGCTGGCTGGTGTGGTCACTGCGCTCGGCTACGGCACCACGGGGCTTTCAATCGGTCAGCGAGTGTTCGGCCTCGCCGACTGGCATCGCGACGGCACCCTCGCCGAGTATGTTGCCATGGAGGCACGCAATCTCGCGCCACTGCCCGGCGACGTCGACTTCACGGTGGGCGCGAGCCTGCCGATCTCCGGCCTGACCGCCTGGCAGGGGCTGTTCCAGCACGGCCGCCTTCAGGCGGGGCAGAGCGTTCTCGCGCATGGCGCTGCCGGTGCCGTCGGTTCGATGGTGGCGCAGCTTGCAAGGGAGGCCGGAGCCTATGTCATCGGCACCGGACGCGCCGCCGACTGCCAGAAGGCGCTCGACTTCGGTGCAAATGAATTCGTCGACCTCGGAAATGACACGCTGGAAGACGTCGGCGGTGTCGATCTGGTGTTCGATGTCATTGGCGGCGACATCCAGAAGCGGTCCGCAACGCTGGTCCGGGCCGGAGGAACGCTTGTGACAGCCGTCGGACCAACGGATATTCGACCTGCAGACGGCCTGGCGATTGACTTTGTCGTCGAGGCTGATCGAGCCCAGCTTTCTGAGATAGTTCAACGAATCCGGGATGGACGACTGCGGACGAACATCGGCAAAGTCTCGAGCCTGGACGATGCCGTCGCGACCTTCAACTCGACCAAGCGACGCACGGGAAAGACGGTTATCCGCGTTCGTCCGTGAGAACTTGGGAGAGGAGGCGAGTCCTCTCTCCTTAAGGTCGCGTCAGGCAGCTGACACGGTGAGGTGCAAATCAGCGCCTGTCGCGGAATGTAGCCATTGTAGGCAGGCGAGGAATTCGCGTCGTCCATCGTAACCCGATGAGCTGGTTTGCCAAACAGGGGAGTCGAAATCCTTCATGTGTTGTAAGGCCGCGATGGGGGCTCTGCAAGAGTGATACGATTGCCGTCAGGGTCTGCGATCTGGGCAATCTTCCCGTAGTCACCCTCCGATTCACCTGTGAGCGTCACGCCACTTTCTTCAAGCGACCTTCGGGCTTTGTCCATTTTGGGGACCACAATAGTCAGTCTGCCGGACCCAGCATTTTCCTTATCCTGGAAGATTTGCAAGTTGGCGCCTGCGATGTTGCGCCATTGGATCAACCCGTCCATGGGGCGATCATCAGGCCTCCGCTCGAATAGCCGGGTATAGAACTCCTCCGCTTTGTCCATCCTTGCTGTGGCGAGCACGGCGTAAAATCCTTGGATTTGCATTCACATGCCTCGAGCAAATGCGGTGTTTGCGGGAACCTGCTTTGTACGTTTCCGACTCTTGCCTTTTTCGGAAAGTGACCCACAGAATAGCTGATGAGGTTCTATCTCTCTGGGAGGATGGGATGGACATTCAAGCACCTGTTCGGCCTACGCAGCAAACGGCCAAGGAGCTGGTCCGCGAGGTCCTGTTGGGCTCACAACCCGGCAACATACTTCCGTCAAGGCGACCATTGCAGCGGTGCCCGAGCGCCGGCCGCGATCTTCTCGAAACTGACTGCCAGTTAGTCGAAATGATCGTCGATTCAGCCTCCGTTTGGGGACTGTTCATCGCCTTCAACGCTCGAGAAGCGTGATGCCCCACCGTTGGTTCAACCCTCCAGTTTATGTGAAGACCGAGCGCCCGGGGCTTCGCCTTGGTGTCAACCGGGTTGATGCCGCCGCTGAGGAGCTCCTAAAATGGTCCAATCGTGGCCCCAAGTGGCGGCTGGCGGCCGAGGCTTGCCTATCTGCGATGGATGGCAAGATGCTGGGTAACGACTTCCGGCTGCTGTTCGAGGCCGCGGCCGATGAAGAGGAGATGCTGCTGCCGGATTAACAACGCTATACGCAACGGGACCACTCGGGTCTGTTTTCGCGTTGGCGGCCGGCGAATTCACCAGCGCAACGGGCATCTATGCCGTCCGGCTACCGAGCGACGCCCCAGATGGACAGTTGTTCGCCGGTGGGCTTACCATAGGGCCGGGGGGTGACCGATGGAGGTCACATGGTTGATGAAGAGCATCGCCGCGAACGGAGGCAGCGGGTGCTTAAAGGCGCCTCAATCATCAGCGGAATTACAAACTCCGAGATCAGTTGCACCATTCGGAACCAAAACAGTGGCGGAGCTGAGCTCAAAGTCCCGGTGGAAGCGCGTGTCCCTGAGCGGTTTGTGCTTTACGTGCCGACCGACGGCGTTGCCTACCAAGCAGTCCTGCGGTGGCGCAGGAACGACCGAATTGGGGTTCAATTTACAGGAACGTTGCCGAAGCCGCGTCTCCACTATGGCTAAGCAGCGCCGGTGCATTGGCTTTGCGAAATTTGGACACTATCCGGCGCTCCGCACGTGTTTCAGGGCAGTCGTACTTTAGAGGTTACCCTAGGGAACCCTCGCCTCAGGTCGACACGGCCAGAAGGCTGAAGATGCCGGGAATATTCCTCGTCCAGATAGTTAGCCAGACGCCCACGCGCTGCGGGGGTATTACCCAGTGAAGACGTCAAACAACGTCCAGCTTTCGGCGGGTTCAAGTCGTAGCTTTGGGAAGCCATGCCGTCGCTAGGTAAGTCTGCGGTCCAGTTCTCAAGCAGTGATCGACATTCGACATTCCTGTTGGAGGAGTGCGGGTTCTACAGCAGATTCGGTTTCAAGGATCGCGAGGGGTTGGCTTAATGCATCATGAGCGACCCAGCATTCTCAGAAACCGGCACCCGTCTGCGCAGCCCTATGATGCAGATAGGTAGAGTCAAAATCTGCGGCGCGAACGAGCCCTGCCCAGTCGGGCGCATGAAAACGCGAGCCAAGGGTAGATATCAGACCGTCGCGTCGAAGGTCCTGAAGCACTCGGTTCACGTGCACGGAGGAGAGGCCAAGTGCGTCGCCAAGTGCAGCCTGCGTTATGGGGAGATAGGCCACATGATCTTCAATGCGACCGACCGAGCGAAGGCGGACAATAAGTTCGCAAAGAATGTGAGCCATACGAGAGTAGGCGTCGCGCCTTCCGACGTTGGTGACCCACTCTCGATAGATCGCCGCATCGATCACAGTGGAGCGCCAAAACACTCTCGTTATCGAAGAGTGCTGGTCGCAAATGGCGCGAAGATCGTCGTGCCGCATGAAGCCCACTCGAGAGGGCATCAGAGGGGTGAACGTGCAATCCATGACCGACAAATGCAAACCATGCAGGTCGGGAATGTCGCCCGGAACAAAAAAGGAGGATATCTGACGCTTGCCCTCCCCGGTTAGTTTGGTCGACCCTATCAAGCCGTCAAGAACGACGAAGGAAAGGCTCGGCTTCTCGCCCTCGCGCAAAATGTCTTCATTGGGCTGATATTCCTTCTCCTGAATCGAAATGTTCCCCAGAATGCCAATATCTGATTGTGCGAGTTCCGAGATGGTCTGGAGCTTGCGGATCAAGATGTTTGAAGAAGGAGCCTGTGCCATCAAGAACCCGTTCGGGTAGCCCACCAATTTGCTGTGGGCGCTAATTTCGATGGCGGTTGGGCTGGCGACGTTAGATCGTGCTTGATCCCTTTGGCTTCCCGCATCAGAGAGGACCAATTCCCTCCCAGCAGCGCTATCAACTCCAAGGCTTGCGCCTCCGTTATGTTGGTCTCGTCGATAAGCCTTTGGACAAGGCGACGCTCGGGCTCAGACATCATGCCGCCTAGGATCCTTCCCAACCGCTCAGAGACCCCTTCCTAACTATAACATTTGATATAAGTTCCGACCTAAGTGGCTGTTTTTGTGAGGGGCCATAGCGTTCGAAGCCGCGCACTCCGGATCACAGCCTGCTATCCCCCAGATTAACATATGTTATTATGCGAGGAACATTCGAGGCCTCGCCGTTGAATTGCTGAGGAATTACTCACGGGGGGCAGGCTTGCAATGCCGTCGGGTTCCGTCTTGATCGTGGAGGATGAGAGCATGATCCTCTTAGACGTCGAGAACTCTCTCCGCCAGGCCGGGTTCGAGGTGATCGCCGTCTTAAAGGGCCATTGTGACTTTTGATCGTGAGCCGGAGCGAGTTGCGGCTCTGCTGACAGATATCAGACTTGGAGACGGCCCGACCGGGTGGGATGTGGGCCGGCACCTCCGAGGCGCCAATCCTACTATGCCAGTGATATACATGAGCGGCGATGGTGCGGACGATTGGCCGTCTGGAGTGCCCAACAGCCTGATGATCACCAAGCCGTTTGTTATGCCGCAGATCATTACCGGGCTGGCAACTCTCCTCAATACACAGGGAGTGTACCAACTCCCAGCCTCAGAATAGCTGCGGTTGATAGCTGCCATGTGTATATAGGGAAGTCAGGGGGGCCTCTGCTATCCGCCATCATTTGCGGGCAAGTCTCCCAGAAGCTGGCTTAACGGACCAACCAAGGGACTGGGTAGCCTACTTGATTGAAGGATCTCAACGCTTGGGAATTTTGCAGCGACGGGTGGCGGCTCGCGCGGTGTCGGCGACTAAACCGGTGGGCTTTTGCTGATACCTACAAAGCGCGAGGCCACCTTTGGTCGAGGCATTGGGCCGCCAGCGCGTCGGCGCGTGCTGGCGGCCCGTATGCGGCCTCAAAAACACCCATCGAGGCGTCAACCGGGGGGTCGAGTTCGGCCATTTTTGGCCTTTGCAATGCAGGCGTGTATTGCAGCGCCAAAGCACAACCTTTGATCAGCCGCTTGTAATCAGCAGTACGTAAGTGGGCTCGAGAACGGTAAGTGTAACCCCACTATTCAAATGCTGTTCCAGATCGCAAAAGCGCTTGGCGTCAGCCATGTTGACCTCGTAATGCCGACTGAGCAGCAGGGTCAATCGTACGATCAGCCTGCCGACCATCGACCTGAGGATCGCTTTGACCAGCTCCGGCTCCGGCTCGTCGCCTTCGAATATTCCGAGCAGGTAGGTCGCCTTGTCGTGGCGCTCGGCATCGTTTGCAGCCGGGTACGCGCAAAGGGCCAGCAGAAACTCTCTTTCTACATCGCTCGCCGAATCCAAACGGTCGAATTCATCGCGCGTGATGGGGCGACCCGCCACGACAGCATCGGCTTGGCGAGCAATTTGCCGAAGCTCCGAGTAGGCGGCGCAGTGCGAGCAGATCGCCTTCACCAGCGCAGGCGATACGTCCTGACAGTGAGGGGCAGCCGCACAGCCATGATATTCCGCAGCCCCGCCCACCGAGGGCGTCGCATGGTCGACAAATGCAAACGGCAAGGCGCCTAACAGAGCTCGCCGGGAAATCCCACGAACAAGCATCTCAGTACTCCTCGCCCAGCCTGATTGTGAGTACGCGGGTCGTGATAGCTGGCTCGGCTGGGTCGTCTGAGGCGAAGGTCATCGACTGGTCGTAGTAGTCGATCTTCCAGATTACTGTCCTACCGTCGATTTCCAGCACAGCGCAGTCGTGCTCGCCGTGAGGGTCATTGTCGTCATTGAAGGCGTCGAAGGCAGCAACCGCCGCGACCGTGTCGGTAATGTCGGCAGCACTCAGGGCCGCGATTCCGGCCGTCATCACAATCCGTCCGCCTTGTGCGGCGGTGCGCAGGCAATCATTCAGCTGCGCGATGCGTTGCTGCCTACTTCCAAGCGGGCACGTCTCACCAAAGCTGCATTGCAAACTCATGTGCGAATCCTTCTCATCATGGCCCTTGTCGGGACCATTTTTTCTGCTGTGAGTTTTGGGAACGGTGGGCGGCGGCCTTTGGCCACACGCCCAGCTTGGGTCAGTCGGTATGTTCGGGATGCAACAGCGCGATATGGATCAGCTTGCGCGTGAACACTGGAACGTCGAGCCAATCGCGCCAGCGCAGGCTGTAGACGCCGTCAGGGCTGATCCTTACCACCTGTGCCTCGAACCACCCTTGGTAGGCGCCTTCCGTGGCCAAGACCAAGCTTCCCACTTCTATCTTCGCCCAATCGGTCGGCCGCGATGGTTCGGGGCGTTTCGGCCCGCTCTCCTGGATTCCGGTGCTGGATGCCTTTTTGCCGGGCTTCAGTTTCTCAGCAGCAGGCTTGGCGGCTCTGATCGGCCACTTGTAGGTACTTGGCAGGTGGGTCGCGATTTTGTCGAATGTCGCAGCCTTCACAAAGGGCACGAAAGCCTTACCGCTGGCAAACACCCTGCCCTGTGGGAGCTTACCCGCCAGGTCGCGCAACTCGTCGGTTGAGGCCCTAAGTGCCGCCATGCCCATCATACCCGCCGCCTTTTCGGCAACGTCGGTTTCGTCCTCGCCAAACCAGGAGGCATGGGCTTTGCCGCCGTCATCGAGTCCTAGGACGATTAACGCTGGCGAGGCGGTTGCAGTACCGGCAGAAACAGCTGCGTTGGTCATTGAGGGTCTCCCAAAGAAAAGGGCCCCGAGATGGGGCCCTTGGTTGTGTTTTCAGATGATGAACAGTGGTGTCGGCGCCAAGCCGGAGGCGGTAATTGTCGGGCTCGACGCCCTGTGGCGATAGTGTTCAAAAACCCACCTTTTCAGCTGCCTCGGTACCAAAATCGGTCTTCCGAACCCGGCTCAGTATAGCGAGCCAATAGGCAACTGTCAAGAATTATGTTAATTAAATCAACATCTTAGCGTCGACACCCTAAAGGTGGATACGCGTAGTTTCAGTTCAGTGATCGGCGTTGTGCCCGATCTGATGAGCTTTTAACGCGCAATGCTGGGACACTTGCCCGACGATCAGTGATCCACCTGTAAACCACTTGCATGTCCTCTTCGGGCGTCGCTCTTAGTGTAACGTCGATTTTGATGCCCATCCCATGAAGCGATGGCAAACTCTCTATCTTGGTTTGACTCTTCGATTTCCTGAACCTCAAGTGCTTCAGCAGAACGGACCCCTCGGTAAGATGATCAATGAATGTCTCAAGCGAGACGCTGAACTCGCATCTCGCCACCGCCACTATCAGGCAGGAGATCATTTCGACGGTGTGCTGATTGCAACGCATCGTCTCCGGCTTGGCTGACGCCTCGCGAAGCCACCTCGATACGGCGTCCTCATAAAAGTCATCGTTTCGCATGTCTCCGAACTCGATGAACATCGCGATCAGGCCCTTGTAGAGTTCCACTATGCCGACAGGGACGTCTGCCAACGGCTCTCTCAACAGAATGTCGTCCGCGAGCCACATCACCAGCTCGGCGCTTTTTGTGATTATCTTCACTCTATGTTCCTTCCTTTAGGTGTGACGGATTGTAGACCGTTCATCGCGTTCCAAGGCTGGCGCAAAAATAGACCCGCAGAAGAATTGGTATTCGCTGGATGCGGGACATAGCGTTGGCGCCCGATTTGCCGTTACCGGTTATCCGATGGGTGGAGGCACCCGCTAAGACCACCAAACGCTGGGAAAAAAAGCCTCTACCGGCGACGCTAAGGTCGAAGCCGCGTCAAAGGCCGGCGGTTCTACAGGACGCGGCTGACTGCATTGCGTTAGATGAGAACAGCGAAGGTTGTTGAGGGGCCGTTATCTGCTGCCCTGAGCGCCGTGCGGATGCTCTTCGCCATGGCCTGCGCCAGCTGCGGAGGCAAGGCGTTGCCTACTTGGCGATAGGCGGCAGTCTTGCCACCGCTGAACTTCCAGCCATCAGGAAAGCCTTGCAGGCGGGCAACCATGGCGACGGTCAGGCGAGGGAAGCCGACAAAGCCACGCTCTGGTGCGGCATCGGCAACGGACTTGCCGTTCACGCCGAGCTTTTCCCACGCCTGCCGAGTGCGCGTAGGGCCAAGGTCCGGTCCACCGTGCTTCTTTGAGCCACCGACGATGGTGGGAGCCGGGCCGGTAGCGTTCGACCGCCAAGCCTTGGCATCGGCCCAACCATATTGGAGGTTTGGCAGCAGGCTCTGGCCATGCAAAGGCCGATGAATACCGCCTCAGCATTGCCACGATGAACACTCTCTGCCGGGCCTGCGGCACCCCGAAGTCAGCAGCATTGAACAGGCGCCAGTCGACCGCGTAGCCGAGCAGGCCGAGCTGGTTCCGCAATTGCTCGCGATATGTTTCGAAGCGAGGCGCCAAGAACCCCGACATTCTCGATCATGATGGCTTTGGGTCGCATCTCTCCGATCAGGCGCAAGGCGTCGGGGAACATGTTGCGCTCGTCGAGCTCTCCTTCCTGCTTGCCCGCGACGGTGAACGGCAGGCAGGGCAGACCGGCTGCAAGCAAGTCGACCTTGTCCAGGTAGCGGCGACCGTCGAACTTGGCGATGTCGCAGTGAAATACATCCCAAAGCGGCCGGTTTGCCCACAACGTCGAACAGCAGGCAGCATCGAATTCCACCAACGCCAGATGGTCGAAACCCGCGCGGGCGACGCCGATGGCTTGCCCGCCAGCTCCTGCACACAGTTCGATTGTAGTGGGATTGCAGGGGCCGACAGGGCGAACAGCCTTATCTGCTCTCCTGTTTGAACTGCCCTTGGCAATCGGCTGGCGCACGGCGAGCGCATGGCTCCGCCGGGACGCTGAAGCATCCTTTTTCATAAGTTCTCTCCGGGAAGGTTGGGTTACGCGAGGGGCTTGTTGCCGCCTCGCTTCAGCCCTTTACGCGCCATCATCCGAGGGATCGGGCGGCGGCATCCTCCGCGAAGAGAAGTCCAGTTGTGAATAGTGCATTGGGTAAGGGTGCCGGATAGAACGGCTACCTGCGTCTAGTGCGACGTGAAAGCCAGCCCTGGATGCTGGCAGCATCCAGGGCTGGCCAAGTTTTAAAAGTTGAGGTCTTTGAGGAATTCCCGCTCGGTCTTGTCGGCTCGAAGCGACTCCATTTCCGAGTGAGTACGCGGAAGGATGAACTGCCCGTCGAACCCCACACGAGGGGTCTTGATGCCCTTACGACCGTAGTCGACTACGAATGAAAGATCGTGCGTAATTGGCTGCGAATCCAGGCACCAAAGTGGGCGAGGTTTATAGCCTGAATAGCGGAACTGCTCGTGATGAAAATGGTCGTCGAGCGTCTGAGTCATGCGTGTGTCGGGAGGCATTACAGCGATGACGTGGATATGCCGCCCGTCATTGTTCACGATGGTGCGAAAGTTGTCTTTGTGGCGCTTAAAAACTGGATAGTCGGGCGTACAAATCCAAAACGGCATTTTGATCGTCGGTATGTTCTTAGGCTTCTTAAAACAGCGTGTCAGAATTTGCGAATAGACCTTCTCCACCGTTTCCTGCATCTTCTTGTTGACGGTCGATGTCGAGCCGCTGAGGTGGTTGAACTGGAAGGTGAGCAGCGTCGCTGTCGCGCCGCACACCATTCGCTCTTCTACCATTGAGGTGTATCCGTACGTTAGGTCCTCGATCATTTTCGGTGTCAGCTCTATAGCCATCGTCTCCTCCTTGGGTTGGTTGGTTGTGATGGGGTTGTCCTCCCGTGTGAGGTGTCTTCGTGGGTAGTGGGGGTCGGTGGCCTGCCTCCAATACCGTGTTGCCGTAGCCTCCTCAGGCAGCCCCAATCGCCTCCCACCGACAAACACAGCCATGTGCGGGTCCAGTGGAACCGACATCCGAAAGGGTGAAGAACAGGTTGGCTATGCGTGGCGATTCCGCGCGTGGCGTGACTGTTCGATGTTCGACAATTGGGATTGGGCCGTGGCTGGCAATGAGCCTTTACCGGCGACCTCGGCGCGTTGCCAAGACATCGCGACGAGAGGCAGGTTAAAAAGAGGCCGGCGGAGCTTTAGCTCGACCGGCCTTTGAAGAACGTCTTAACTGCAATTTCGGACCGTCCGAAATGATCGACGTCGACAAGTTTGCCTGCGGAAAAACGGCTCGGCTGACCGTGATGACCTAGTCGCGAGGGTCTGGGTCAAGGAAGGCCTCGTTGATAGCAATCTTGAAGGGATTCCCAAGGCTGATAACCCGAGCCCGCAAAATGAAATCCTTGTTCCTTTCCAAACCAAGAAAGGGCTGCGTGTTGCCAACGAACTCCACCTTGATGGAGCCATCGTAGTGCGCCCGCGTCGTCGTCGGCGTATCGGCTTTTGATGCCTCTGGTTTGTTTGCAATCTTGCTATCCAGTTTGGATTGGCAGGTAGCTTTGTTAGATGGACTATTAGGCTTGCTCGGTCGCGTACGGTGGCCGACAATCTTCTTTTTTTCTCGCTTCGACGAGGCACCAGTTGCAGCGAGTTTCTTGAGTGTACTTCGCTTCAAATGCTCTTCAAGCTCCTCAACCTCGACGCCTTCGTTGAGCAGCGCCTGCACCGCGCGACTATAAAGGCTGGCATTCTTGGCCGCGGCGCCTCCCAGACCAAAAATCCAACGAAAAACATGGTAGAGATATTTCTTACCATTGGATGGTGGCGCGTTGTCGCCCCACTTCGGCTCGTTAATGAAATCCGCCCACGCACGCGGCCCCCCTTGTCTGATTTCTTGGGCCACAGACGTGGCCTGTACGATGCAGAGGCGAAGGCCGTCATTGCGGAGGTCCTCGTAGGTTCCGATAGCCCTTTCAATGCCGTTAAGTTGCTTTGCAACCGAACTTTCGGGAGGTTGATTGTGTCCGAGGACGGCTCGCGTATTGGGTAATTGATTCGGTACAGTCGGTACCATTGTTGCTGACTCCTTTGAACTTGGAGTCGAGCCGCCGACGAGCATCTAAATGCCGTTCGCCAGCCCGACTCATGCTGAGTTAGGACTTGACGAGACGGGCCGTTCGGTCATCCGGAGGCGGTGTGAACGCCGTTGACCATGTTCCTGCTGACCGAGCAACTACAGAACAGGGATCGCTGTCTCTAAGCTGGGCCAAGGGAGCCCTGCTCACGCTCGTTGAGCGAGGCGGCATCTGCCGCGACCTTCCTCGTAAGTCAGAATCACGTAACTTTCAAGATGGGAACTGAGCGTTCTTGAGGCAGCAACGCATCCGAGGCGCAGGCTTATAGTAGACTTTTCTACACGCCGGTGTTACACAGCGAGTGCAAATCGGTCAGCCGCGTCGTTGATTTTGTTGTCTTTTTTCAGCGATCTGCCCATTCCGCCTCTGGGCACCAGTTTTCTTTGAAGACATCAAATGCTTGATCTCGGCCTGCCGGCTGTGCCGGCAAGCCTGCGCAACCGAGTTATGAACTTTCGGGGCGCACGGTCTCCACGCGCAGCGAGCCGGCTGGAAGCGGCTGCAGCAGTTCGGCTTCCGGCTTCGTCAGACTGAGCCAAGCCGCCCAATCGCCGGGCCGAAGCACCACGACCTGCCGACTGTGATAGGGCGCAATATCCGGTCCAGGCTCGGTTGTCAGCATGGTGAAGGTTGGCGGCTTGTTGCCGGCAGCTTCACGCCAAAGCCCTGCGATGGCCATGAACGGCGAGCCGTTGAGCGTGAAGCGATGCTTTGCCTTCGGATACTTCGTGCCCGTGAACTCGAAGAAGGCGGATGCCGGCACGAGGCAGCGTTTGCTGCCGGCGAATTGCCGGCCTTCGGAGCGGAAGTTGAACACTGGTCCGCCTTTCGGGCCGGCCAGCGGAAATCCAAACGTCATCGACGTCAGTTCAACAACGCCAGTGTCGCCGGCGGCGCGCATGATCGGGGCTGGATCGTTGATATGGATGTCATCAACCCGCGGCAGGTCAAGTTCGGTCTGATGGGTCGGGATCTCGAGTGCCAGCGACTCCAGCATCCGGCAATATTCAGCCCAGAGAATATGCTGCTCATAGTCGTTGCACATGGAAGGCTCCCGACCGGTCTGCCAGTTTACCTCACGCCAAACAAAGAGGCGATGGACCGCTCAACCCTCGCGGTCGCGCTCGACCAGTATATCGGCCTCGATCGCCGCGTTGACGAAGGCGGCGCGGGCATAGCGCGCCTCTTGAAGGCCTTCCAGAACGCCAAGGCAGGCTTTGCGGGCGGCGACGTGATAGCCGCCTGTCTTCACGGGCCATCGGTTCATGAGGATGTCAGCGGCCTGCGCGACACGCTCCACCTTGTAGATCATGTTTCTGGACCTGCCGAGCGCCACGCGAACCGGCTCATCGAAATGCTGATCTTGCATGCTTCCCCTCCGAACGCGATCGCGAGTCAATTCGGGGGAGGCAAGTTCGGTTCCACGGGAGCGATTTGCCAACGCAATAAACCCGCCTTCTGAAATCACTTTGCGCGCATCGGCCAAATGGCGGATTTGATTTGCTTGGTGATCCCCTTTCCCTGGGGCAAACTGCCTGCCGGGGCTGCAGGAGGAGAAATGCGAGCACGCGCAGCTACGATCGGCGACCTCGAAAGTGTCTTCCGTGATCTGTCCACGCGGATGTCGGACGAGTATGTGGCCGCCGGCAAGGACAGCAAGGTTGCCTACGACAATTTGATGATGAATTTGAAGGAAGGCCGGGCGCACGCGCTGGTCGAGGGCGACAAGACGGTGGCGATCGTCGCCTGGCACGAGAACAGCGACGCCGCCGACACGCTGTTTGCCGCGCAGGAGGGTTTCTTCAGCGCCGCGACGGTCCGCTTCTGCAGGCGCCACATCCGCCACATTCAGGCGCTGGCCGGCAACCTTCCCATCCACTCGCGCAGTTGGCTGCAGCGGGCGGACGTCGGCAAATGGTTCCGCGTCATCGGTTATGTCGAACGCGGCCGGGAGAACGGCGCCACTGTGTTCGAACTGCCGCCGGCACGGGCCGCGTCATCGGTGCGGGCCGCATAGGGCTGCGCACCCACGGATGCCATCACCGAAAAGCCCACCGCCAGGATGGCGATGGGCCGATATTCGCCTGCGATGGGCTCATATCGGGGGCTCAGATATCGGGCTGATCGAGCGCCTCGAAAATCACCCGTTCCAACGAACCGAACTCCTCTTCGATCTCGCTGACCTCAAGGCCTAAATGCCGAGCATCCAGGGCAGCTCGCGTGGTCAGGGTTCGAGCCGTTGCCCTGTCGGCAGGCAGTTCGCCCGGCAGGTGCTCGTGGATCCAGCCCTGCAGGAAATCAACGCCGCGCTCGCTCATCGATTTATCCCTTCCTTTATCGGGGGGACTATTCACCCAGAATGACCCCAGAAGCGACGATCTGAGCCGTCAGGCTGGTGAGCCTGCCTCGCTTCACGAGCGTCGGCTTTTGGTAGATTTTCTTCATGGCGGCGCCTTTCGCGACAAATCGCTCGTCGGCAACAACGTCCGTCGCGGGGCAGCGTTCCATGGCGGGCTGTTGAGCCCGCCCCCTGACACATCGTATTTGAGAACAGCCCCGCTCCCGCTAACCCGTGATGTTGATGCCGCGGCAGGTTGCGAAGCCAATGCGGGGCGTGGCATTTGTCGGTGCCGATCATTGGGATGGCAAGCAGGACATGGCACGGCCACCAGACATCGCCCAACACCAGGCCGCCAAGGCAGGCGTCAGCCTGAACCGGGCGCTTTCCAAACTCGGCCTGTGTTCGCGCAAGCAGGCCGAGCTGCTGATCGCCGAAGGGCGCGTGCGGGTTGGCGGCAAGGTGGTGCGCGATCCGTCGCTGCGTGTCGATCTCGGCCGCGACCGCATCGCTGTCGACGGCGAGCAGATCGTCGGCGAGGCAAAAGTCTACCTGATGATCAATAAGCCGCGCGGACAGGTCACCACGCGCGATGACCCGCAGGATCGTGGCACCGTCTATGACTGCCTGGCGGATCTGGAGTTGCCTTTCGTGTCGCCGGTCGGCCGCCTCGACAAGGCCAGCGAAGGCCTGTTGCTGATGACCAACGACACGCGCTGGGCCAACGGCCTGCTCGATCCGGCCTCGCATGTCGCCAAGACCTATCACGTGCAGATCGGCACCGCGCCCGACGAAGCGATGCTGGCGCGCTTTCGCGACGGAGCGATCGTCGACGGCGAACTGCTGACCGCAAGTTCGATCGAACTGCTGCGCAGCGGCGGCCGCACTGCCTGGCTGGAAATCGTGCTCGACGAGGGCCGCAACCGCCAGATCCGCCGCCTGCTCGGGGCATTCGACATCGAGGTGCTGAGGCTGGTTCGGGTGGCGATCGGCGGTTTGCAGCTCGGCGAACTCGCCAAGGGCAAGGCGCGGCATCTGACATCGGAGGAATTGGCGGTGCTCGCGCGTTAAGAGGCAGGCTTGCCGCGAAACTCTACTTCTGGTTCCACGTGCGTATCACCGGCTCGCTCAGATCGTGCTCATAGCCGAGGATGCTGAGGCTCGCGGTATCAAGTACGAAGTGCGCACCGCCTTCGGGTGGCAGACCGAGCCAGCGCGCGGCCAGCACGCGCAGGAAATGCGAGCTTGAAAACACCAGCACATTGCCCTCGATTGCCTGCAGCCCGGCGATGATCCTGTCGGCCCTGGCACCAACATCCGCTACCGACTCGCCGTCGGGACAGCCGTCACGGAACAATTGCCAGCCGGGACGCTGCACAAGAATCTCCTTGGTCTTAACGCCCTCATAGGCGCCATAGTCCCATTCCTGCAGGTCCGGCTTCTTCACGGCGGTGGCGCCGAAGCCGGCAAGCGTGCAGGTGCTGAAGGCGCGCTGCGACGGGCTCGACCATACAGCCTTGAAGGACAGGCCCTTGAGCCGGTCCGCCACGCTGCGCGCGGCCGCCTCGCCCTTTGGTGTCAACGGTATGTCGGTACGGCCGGTGTGTTTTCCCGAAGCGCTCCACTCCGTCTCGCCGTGACGGACCAGATAGATTTCGGGATACGGATTGCTCATGCGCCGGCCTTTCGGTTTTACGCCGGCACTTTAGCCGGGAAGGCCCAGCCAGCACCAGCCGTTGCTCCGGCTGGCGAAAAGGAAAGCCGCAACCGGCGAAACCGGCTGCGGCCTTGAGGTCGAACGCCCTAGGGGTCAGGCGGGCTGCAGATCGCCCGACAGCGCGAGGTCGGCTTCCTCGGACAATGTGCCGGCCATGGCGGCGGCGAACTTGGTCTGGTCGAGTTCGCCTTCCCAGCGCGCCACCACGATGGTCGCCACTGCATTGCCGACGAAGTTGGTCAGCGCCCGGCATTCCGACATGAAGCGGTCGACGCCGAGGATCAGCGCCATGCCGGCGACCGGCACCGTAGGCACGACCGAGAGCGTCGCGGCCAGCGTGATGAAGCCGGCGCCGGTGATGCCGGCCGCCCCCTTGGAGCTCAGCATGGCGACGAGCAGCAGCAGGATCTGGTCGCCATAGGTGAGCGGCGTGTCGGTCGCCTGGGCGATGAACAAAGCGGCCAGCGTCATGTAGATGTTGGTGCCGTCGAGGTTGAAGGAATAACCGGTCGGGATGACCAGGCCGACCACCGAACGGTTGCAGCCGGCGCGCTCCATCTTGGCCATCAGGCCGGGAAGTGCCGCTTCGGACGACGAGGTGCCGAGCACCAAAAGCAGCTCTTCCTTGATGTAGCGGATCAAAGCGAGGATCGAGAAGCCGTTGTACCAGGCGACGGTGCCGAGCACGACCAGCACGAACAGCAGCGACGTCAGGTAGAAGGTGCCGATCAGAAAGGCGAGGTTGGCGATCGCGCCGATGCCGTATTTGCCGACGGTGAAGGCCATGGCGCCGAACGCGCCGATGGGGGCGGCCTTCATCAGAATGGCGACCAGGCGGAAGATCGGCGAGGTCAACGCCTGCAGGAAATCGACGACCGGGCGGCCGCGCTCACCGACCAGAGCGAGAGAGATGCCGAACAGCACCGAGAAGAACAGCACCTGCAGGATATCGCCTTGTGCGAAGGCGCCGGTGATGGTGTCGGGGATGATGTTGAGCAGGAAGCCGACGATGGACGTGTCATGCGCCTTCTCGGTGAAGGTCGCGACCTTCGAGGGATCGAGCGTCGCCGCATTGATGTGCATGCCGGCGCCGGGCTGGACGACGTTGGAGACGACCAGGCCGACGATCAGCGCCAGGGTCGAAAAGACCAGGAAATAGATCATCGCCTTACCGGCAACGCGGCCGACCTTTTTCAGGTCGGAAACGCCGGCAATGCCCGTCGTCACCGTCAGGAAGATGACCGGCGCGATCACCATCTTGACCAGCTTGATGAAGGCGTCTCCGAGCGGCTTCAGCGAAGCACCGAGTTCGGGATAGAAATGACCGAGCAGCACGCCGGCGGCGATCGCCGTCAGGACCTGCACGTAGAGATGACGGTAAAAGGGTAGCTTGCCGCGCGGTTCGGCGGCAGCGAATGCTGGCTGCATGACGTCCTCCATGGCGCCCCGATCGAAAGCTCGACCTCCCGGGGCAGTTGTTTTCCGCAGCCTTGCGACTGCTGTATTGGTCACTGCAACTGCCGTGCCAGACTGTGCGGCATACCGCAGCCGTTGATTTTGTTGGATCGAGGCTGCTGCCGCTCAACGCAAGTGCGGACATCCGCATGACTGAATTGTGCTTTGTGCGAAATCATGCACAAATAGGGAATGCTGCAACGCCCTGCCGCGGTCCTGTCGCCGACGCCCGAGCAACTCGGCAAACGCGCGCGTCGCGCCTGGCTGCTGTTTGCGGCGATCGCGCTGGTGATCGTTGCCACGGCGCTCACCGGCGCCGGCCTCTACGCGCGCCGCGCCGAGGTCGCGGCACTGGCGGCGCAAGGCCGCACCGATGCCAATCTGAAGGTTGCGTTGCTGCGCGCCGTGCTGGAAAGCCCGCGGGCGCTGCCGCTGCTCTTGTCCGAGGACCAGCAGGTGCATGACGCCCTGCAGAACAAGGGCGCTGTCACGATCGACGTGCTCAACCGCAAGCTCGAAGGGCTGGTCTCCGGCACCAAGGCTTCGGTGCTTTACGTCACCGGCGTCGACGGGTTTGCGATCGCCTCCAGCAACTGGCGCGAAACAACCAGCTTCGTCGGCAACGACTATGGTTTCCGCGCCTATTTCTCCGGCGCCATGCAATCGAGAACGGCCGAATATTTTGCGCTGGGCAACATCAGCAAGCGCCCGGGCCTCTATATTTCGCGTCGCGTCGGCAATGCGGCGGCACCGCTCGGCGTCGTCGTCGTTAAGATGGAATTCGACCAGCTTGAAGCCGACTGGCATGAGGCCAACCGGCCGGCCTATGTCAGCGACGACCACGGCGTCGTGCTGATCACCAGCGTGCCGTCCTGGCGCTTCATGACCACCGCGCCGCTGACCGGCCCGGTGGCTGCCGCCATCCGGAGCAGCCAGCAATTCGGCAACGCGCCGCTGATCCCCTTGCCGATCACACGCCCCGAGGCATTGAGCCCTGACGTGTCGATGGTGCATGCGATAACACCGGGCGGCAGCGATGCCGAATATCTCAGGCTTTCGACACTGGTCCAATCGACGCCATGGCGGCTCGATTATCTCGTGCCGGTCGAAGCGCCGATCGCGGCTGCGGTGCGTGAGATGCGGCTGCTGGCGCTGGGCGTCGTGGTGCCGTTGCTGGCGCTGGCCGGCTATCTCCTGTGGCGCCGTCAGTCGGCGCAGATGCGCATCGCTGCCGAACAGGCAGCGCGCATCGAGCTTGAGCGCCGCGTCGTCGAGCGTACGCATGACCTCAGCCTGGCGCGCGACCGGCTGCAGGCCGAGATCACCGATCACCGCAGCACCGAAGCCAAGCTGCAGGTCATGCAGCAGGAATTGGTGCAGGCCAACCGTCTTGCTACCCTCGGCCAGGTTGCCGCCGGGGTCGCGCATGAGATCAACCAGCCGGTGGCGACGATCCGCGCCTATGCCGACAATGCGCGTGTGTTCCTGGAGCGCAAGCAGACCGCCTCGGCCGAGGAGAACCTTGGCGCGATTGCCGCGCTGACCGAGCGCATCGGAGGCATCACCGAAGAGTTGAAGGTCTTTGCCCGCAAGGGGCGCACGGCAGCCGAACCGGTCGAATTGCGCGGCGTCATCGAGGGCGCCGTGGTGCTGCTCAGAAGCCGCTTTGCCGGTCGGCTGGACGCACTCGATATCACGCTTCCGCCGGTAACGCTCAAGGTGATGGGCAACCGGCTGCGGCTCGAACAGGTGCTGATCAACCTGTTCCAGAATGCGCTGGAAGCGCTGGACGGGCGCGACGGCGCCAGGGTGCAGGTGTCGGCCCAGGAGACGGCCGACGGCGTGGCGCTTGCCGTCGCCGACAATGGGCCGGGCATTTCGCCTGCCATCCTCAAGTCATTGTTCACGCCGTTCAACACCTCGAAGGAAAAAGGCCTCGGGCTCGGCCTCGTCATCTCGCAGGACATCGTCGCCGACTATGGCGGACGCATCGAGGTGGCGAGCGACCAGGCCGGCACGCGCTTTACCATTCACCTCGCCAGGGCAGCATGATGGACACCGCACCGGTCGTATTGATCGACGACGATAGCGAATTGCGGAGGGCCACGCGGCAGACGCTGGAACTCGCTGGTTTTTCCGTCTCGGCCTTTGCGGTGGCGAACGAGGCGCTGGCCGGGCTCGACGCCAATTTTCCCGGCGTGGTGGTGTCCGACATCCGCATGCCCGGCATTGACGGCCTGCAGCTCTTCGACCGCGTCTTGCAGCTTGATGCCGACATTCCGGTAATCCTGGTCACCGGGCATGGCGACATCGCGGTTGCGGTCAAGGCGATCAAGGATGGCGCCTACGACTTCATCACCAAGCCTTTCGCCGCCGACCGGCTGGCGCAAAGTGTGGCACGGGCGGCGGAAAAGCGCCGGCTGGTGATGGAGAACCGCGCCTTGCGCGAAAGCGCCGAACAGGCGCAGGACGGCCTGCCGCTGATCGGGCAGACGCTGGCGATGGAGCGATTGCGCCGGACGCTGCGGCAAATCGCCGATACCGATGTCGACGTTCTGGTGACCGGCGAGACCGGCTCCGGCAAGGAGGTGGTGGCGAGCCTGCTGCATCGCTGGAGCCGCCGCGCCAGGGGCAATTTCGTGGCGCTGAATTGCGGCGCGCTGCCGGACACGGTCATCGAAAGCGAGCTGTTCGGCCATGAGGCCGGCGCCTTCACCGGCGCACAGAAGAAGCGCATCGGCCGGATCGAGCATTCGAGCGGCGGCACGCTGTTCCTCGACGAGATCGAAAGCATGCCGGCCTCGACCCAGGTGCAGATGCTGCGGGTGCTGGAAATGCGCGAGGTGACGCCGCTCGGCACCAATGAAATCCGGCCGGTCGACCTGCGCGTCGTCGCCGCCGCCAAGGTCGATCTCGGCGACGCCAGCCGGCGCGGCGCCTTCCGCGAGGATCTCTACTACCGGCTCAATGTGGTGACGATCTCGATCCCGCCGCTGCGCGAACGCCGCGACGACGTCGCCCTGCTGTTCTTCTACTTCGCCGAGCGTGCAGCCGGCCGCTTCCGCCGGCAAATGCCAGCCGTGCCTGCCTCAGTGCACCGCCATCTGAGCCAGCACGACTGGCCGGGCAATGTGCGTGAACTCGCGCATTTCGCCGAGCGTTTCGTGCTGGGACTCGAGGAAGCGGCGCAAGCGCCACCTTCCGCCCCGGCGGAGCCGGATGACGCCAGCTCACTGCCGGAACGGCTGGAACGCTATGAAGCCAATGTCATCCGCGAGGCGCTTGGCCGCAATGACGGCGATGTCCGGCGCACGATTGAAGCGCTCGGCATTCCGCGCAAGACCTTCTACGACAAGCTGCAGCGGCACCGCATCGTGCGCAGCGATTTTTCCAGGTAATTCATTTTCCAGGTATTCAGGCGTGTGGACCCGAAAGCAGGGTAGATTTTGTGAACCGGCGCAAAAAAACCGTGGCAAGTCGGCATCAGAAAGTGTTGAAGACCGCATCGGCGGCCTTCGGCACGGCGCGATCCGGTTGCGCTCGGCAGATGTTGATGATTTGTTGCCGGTCAGCGGAGAATGAATGATGCGAGAACCTGTCGGTCAAGATGAATATGGATCGACCAACCCGTTCGATCCGGACGATCTGACGAATTTGAACGCGATCGGCCCGGCCATGGGCGGCGGCAACGACTTCGAGAAATACGCCGTTGCCGTGATCATCGTCTTCGGCGCGCTGATCATTGGCGGGCTGATGGCCGCTTCCATGACCTTTGGTCACCGGAACGGCTTCCTGTTTGCGCTTGGCGGCGCAACCGCGGCCTGGATATCGGGCAATGCGCTGCTCCTCGACCGTCCCCGCATCTACGCGGCGTTCGTCGTGATCGCGGCGCTGATGCTCGTCGGGTCGACGCTTACGCTCGTCCTCTGATCAATCTCTTGTTTTGATCAGTAGCCAATCGCCTCGCCGGATGCGGCGCGGCTGTCGATGGCGCCGTTGTAGCGGGCGCCGCCGCCCTTCTCGATTTCCGCCAGGCTCTTGCCGCCGACAAGAATGCCGGCCGCCTGACCCCAGGTAGAATCCGCGAGATCGAGGTGGTAGCCCATGCCGGCCAGCAGTTTTTCAGTGTCGGGCGACAGGCCGAACGGTTCGACATAGATCGTGTCGGGCAGCCATTGATGGTGGATGCGCGATGCGTCGATCGCCTCCTGGATGTTCATGCCGTGGTCGATGACGTTAACGATGGCTTCCAGCGTGATGGTGATGATGCGCGAGCCGCCGGGGCTGCCGATAACCATGAACGGCTTGCCGTCCTTGGCGACGATGGTCGGGCTCATCGATGACAGCGGCGTCTTCTTCGGCTGGATGGCATTGGCCTCTCCCTGCACGAGACCGTAGAGGTTGGGCACGCCAGGCTTCTGGGTGAAATCATCCATCTCGTTGTTGAGCAGGATGCCGGTGCCGTCGGCGACCACGCCGGCGCCGAACGAACCGTTCAGCGTATAGGTGACCGCGACCGCATTGCCGTCATCGTCGATGATTGAATAGTGCGTCGTTTCCTTCGACTCGCCGAAGCCCTTCGGCATCAAATCCTGCGAGACGCCGGCGCGGAACGGGTCGATCTTGTCGCGGATCTCCTTGGCGTAACCCTTGTCGAGCAGTTTCGAGACCGGATTGTCGACGAAATCGGGATCGCCGAGCGCCGAGTTGCGGTCCACATAGGCGTAGCGCATCGCCTCGACCATGACATGCACGGTCTCGGCCGAGCGGGCGCCGAGATAAGACAGCGGGTAGCCCTCCAGCACGTTGAGGATTTCGCAGATGATGACGCCGCCGGAGCTTGGCGGCGGCGAGGACGTGATCTCATAGCCCCGATAGGTGCAGCTCACCGGTTGCAGCTCGCGTACCTTATATTGCTCGAAGTCTGAGTTGGCCAGAATGCCGCCCTTGGCGCCGCTCGCCTTGACGATGGCGTCGGCGATGGCGCCTTTGTAGAAGGCGTCGGCGCCTTTTTCGGAGATGGCGGCGAGCGAGGCTGCAAGATCGGGCTGGAGGAGACGCTCGCCGGCGCCATAGGGTTTGCCGTCCGGCTTCAGGAAGATGGCGGCGGCGGCAGGGTCCTTCGCCAGCCGTGCGGCATTGCTCGCGAATGAAGCAGCGTCGCCCTGGTCGAGGATGAAGCCATCCTTGGCATAGGCAATTGCCGGCGCCATCAAATCCTGGCGTGGCAGCGTGCCATATTTTTCACGAGCCATCTCGAACCCTGCCACGG
The DNA here is from genome assembly GCF_000502555.1 of Mesorhizobium sp. LNJC394B00. NCBI lineage: Bacteria > Pseudomonadati > Pseudomonadota > Alphaproteobacteria > Hyphomicrobiales > Phyllobacteriaceae > Mesorhizobium > Mesorhizobium sp. LNJC394B00. Next base: position 435,629 of record NZ_AYWH01000005.1, on the reverse strand, counting down.
AACCCGGTACGCCGACCGCAAGGTAGCCATCAAGGCTGGCGCCCTTCACCGGATTGCCGTCCTTGTCGAGATACATGGTCTTGGTTGCCGCCAGCGGCGCGCGCTCGCGGAAATCGAGGAAGGTCGATTTGCCGTCCTTGAAGCGGATGGTCATGAACCCGCCACCGCCGATATTGCCGGCATTAGGGTAGACGACGGCGAGCGCATAGCCGACGGCGACCGCCGCATCGACGGCATTGCCGCCCTTCTTCAGCACCTCGACGCCGGCTTCCGACGCCAGATGCTGGGCGGTGACGACCATGCCGTGCTCGCCCTTCGCCGGTTGTGGCGAGGCGGCATGGAGCGCGCCGGATGGCGCGAGCGCAATTGCGAGCGAAAGGGTGACGCCAATCAGCGTCCGGCGGGTCAAGGGCATGGCGGTGCTCCAAGTGCGGTGCCTAGAAGAGCTACATGGAGCGGCCGAGTCCATCATCAATATGAGCGAACACATATTGATGTTCGCCTGCCGGCAGAGGCAAGCTGATCTCCCCCCTGTGGTGGAGATTAGCCAATCTCAAACAATCCCGCCTGAACCGCCCACAACCGCCGGCCGTTCCGCCGCGACCTTCGCCCGGTAGCCCGCCGCGCGATATGCGGCGACTGGATCGATGGCGCCGCCTGTGTTCAGCCGCGCCATGGCAAGGATCGGCTCGACATCGGTGCGGTAGGCAGCTTTCAGCGTCTGCGTCGCCATCAGCGCATCATTGCCGTCTTGGAAACCCTCGAGCGCCTTGCGGTCGACCAGCAGCGCCTGCGCATAGGCGCGCTGCACCTCGACCGCCGACAGCATCAGGCTTTCGATCGGATCGGTGACGTTGTGGCTCTGGTCGAGCATGTGGGCGGGATCGAAACCCTCGGCGCCGGACAGCTCGGCATCGACCAGTTCGTTGAAGACCAGGAACAGCCGATAGGGATCGATCGAGCCGGCATCGAGATCGTCGTCGCCATATTTGGAATCGTTGAAGTGGAAGCCGCCGAGTTTCTTGAACTGGATCAGCCGCGACACGATCATCTCGATGTTGACGTTGGGCGCATGGTGGCCGAGGTCGACCAGGCAGTAGGCCTTGTCGCCCAGCTCCTTGGATATGAGGTAGTTGGTGCCCCAGTCCTGCACGACCGTGGAGTAGAAAGCCGGCTCGTACATTTTGTGTTCGGTGAACAGTTTCCAGTCGGCGGGCAGTCCGGCATAGATCTCCTTCATCGCGTCGAGATAGCGCTCGAAGGCTTTGGCGAAATTGACCTGGCCGGGGAAATTCGAGCCGTCGCCGATCCACACTGTTAGCGCCCTGGACCCCAGCGTCTTGCCGATCTCGATGCATTCCAGATTGTGCTCGACCGCCTGGCGGCGCGTGCCGGCATCGGCATGCGACAGCGACCCGAACTTGTAGGACAGTTTTTGGTCCCTGGCATCCGAGAAGGTGTTGGAATTCATGGCGTCGAAGCCGAGGCCGAAGCGCGAGGCCGCCTGCTTCAGCCGGTTCGGATCGGCCTTGTCCCACGGTATATGCAGCGAGACGGTCGGCGTCGCCTGTGTCAGTTGGCTGATGACGGCGCAGTCCTCGATCTTGTCGAAAATGTCGCGCGGCTCGCCGGCGCCGGGAAAGCGGGCAAACCGCGTGCCGCCTGTGCCGACGCCCCAGGACGGAATGGCGACGGCGAATTTCTCGACCTTGTCGCGGATGGCATCGATGGCGATGCCGCGGCGGTCGAGGCGTTCGCCGAGCGACGCGTAGTCGCGCTCGAGGTCGGGTTTGCGCTGGGCGTTGTGGCTGGAGACGAGATCGGCGGCGATGATGGTTTCGGACAAGTGCTATTCCTCCCAATGCGTTCAGTCAGCGCTGCCCTTCATCCGGCCCTTCGGGCCACCTTCTCCCCGTATAGTGACGGGGAGAAGAGAAGCGCTCCGCCCTTAACTCAGCGCGTAAAGCTCTGCGCGTTGCCGGCGTCGACGTTGATGATGTTGCCGGTGGATTTGGCCGACATGTCGGACGCCAGGAAATAGATCGCTTCGGCGATGTCTTCGGGAAACACCGAGCGCTTCAGCATCGAGCGCGAGCGGTAGTGTTCTTCCAGATCGTCGGTCGACATCTTGTAGGCGGCGGCGCGCTGTTCCTTCCACTCGCCGGTCCAGATCTTCGAACCGCGCAGCACGGCGTCCGGATTGACGACGTTGACCCGGATCTGGGCTTCCGCGCCTTCCAGCGCCAGGCAGCGGGCGAGATGGATTTCGGCCGCCTTGGCGGTGCAATAGGCGGCGGCATTGGGTGACGCGGCAAGACCGTTCTTGGAGGCGACGAAGACGACATTGCCGCCGATCTTCTGGGCCCGGAACAGCCGGAAGGCTTCGCGCGAGACCAGGAAATAGCCGGTCGACAATATGTCCATGTTCTTGTTCCACAGCGCCAGCGTCGTCTCCTCGATCGGCGCCGAGGAGGCGAGGCCTGCGTTGGAGACGAGAATATCAATGCCGCCGAACTCGACGGCTGTCTGGGCGAAGCCGGAAATCACCTGCTCCTCCGCGGTGACGTTGATCAGCACCGGCCGGACGAAGTCCTTGCCATAGGCTTTCGCCAGTTCGTCGTTGGCGTTGGCAAGTGCGGTCTCGTCGATATCGGCCAGCACGACGCAGGCGCCTTCGCGCAGCAGGCGATTGGCGGTGGCGCGGCCGATGCCGCCGGCGCCGCCGGTGACCAGCGCGATTTGGCCGGCGAGCGACTTCGGCTTCGGCATGCGCTGCAGCTTCAAATCCTCGAGCAGCCAGTATTCGATGTCGAAGGCCTCCTGCGCCGGCAGGCCGACATAGGACGAAACGGTCGAGGCCCCGCGCATGACATTGATGGCGTTGACGTAGAATTCGCCAGAGATGCGGGCGGTGGCCTTGTCGCCGGCGAAGGTGAACATGCCGACGCCGGGCATCAGGTAGACCACGGCGTTGGGGTCACGGATCGGGGGCGAGTCCGGATGCTTGCAGCTGTCGTAATAGGCTCGGTAGCCGACACGGTACTCAGCAATATCGTCGGCGAGTCGGGCGATAACGGCTTCGACGTCGGGCTTCGCTGGGTCGAACTCGATAACCAGCGGGCGGATTTTTGTGCGCAGGAAATGATCCGGGCATGAAGTGCCGAGCGCCGCCAGCGGGCGCAAATCCCTGGAGTTGACGAATTCGAGCACGGCGGCGGAATCGTCGAAATGGCCGAGCTTGTGGCTCTTCTCCGAAATCAGGCCGCGGATCCTCGGCATCAGTCTCGCCGCGATGGCGCGGCGCTCAGCGGCGTCGAGCGATTTGACGACTTCGCCGCCAAAGATGGCGAGACCCTCGGAGCGGCGCTCGAACCATTCGATCGCCTGGTTGATGACCGAGATCGTCGTCTCATAGCACTCCTTGGGTGTGTCGCCCCAGGTGAACAAGCCGTGGCTTTCGAGGATGACGCCCTTGGCCTCGGGGTGTTCGACGCAGAATTTCTCCAGCCAGAGGCCAAGTTCGAAGCCCGGCCGCTTCCACGGCAGCCAGCCGATGGCGTCACCGAAGATCTCCTTGGTCAACGCCTTGGAATCCTTGGCCGCGGCAATCGCGATAATGGCATCGGGATGCATGTGATCGACGAACGGCTTCGGCACATAGGCGTGCAGCGGCGTGTCGATCGAGGCCGCGCGCGGGTTGAGGTTGAAGGTGCAGTGGGGAAGATAGCCCACCATCTCGTCCTCATGCGCGACGCCACGATAGAGGCCTTTCAGCGCCTGCAGTTTGTCCATGTAGAGCGTGGCGAAACCGTCCAGCTTGATCGAGGCGCTGTCGCCGCCCGAGCCCTTGACCCATAGCACTTCGACTTCGGCGCCGGAGAGCGGGTCCTTCTGCCGGATCTTGGACGAGGTGTTGCCGCCGCCATAATTGGTGACACGCTTGTCGGAGCCGAGCGTGTTGGAGCGATAGACCAGAAGCTCAGGCTCGCTCAGCCCCTTGGCTTTCGCATCGTCCCAAAGGTTGGCAAGGCGCGAGCCGGAGCGCTTGTCGAGCATGATTATCCTCCCTGGGACGCAAAAGGCGCGGTCCATTTTGCCGGAAATGTCTACGCAAGCATCTCGGTTGTCAATCATAAACGATCAAGATCGATCATATTGCACTGCACAATGAAATTATATGAGCGGAAATGATTGACACTGGTGGTTTTCTAGTGCCTCATGACCATGCAGGGAGGAACCATGCACGAAAAAGAGCGCCACAGGATCATTCTGTCCGCCGTCCAGGAAAAGCCTGTGGTGACGGTGCAGGAGATGGTCGACCTGACGGACTCCTCCGAGGCGACGATCCGGCGCGATATCGCGGCTCTTCATGTGCAAAAGCGCCTGCGCCGCGTGCGCGGCGGCGCCGAAGCGATCTCGCCACCGCAGTTCATCGGCCTCGCCGGCCGGCCCTTTTCCGTCAACGAAACGCTTAACGCTTCGCAGAAGCGCGCGATTGCGCGCGAAGCGGTGGAGTTGTGCAAGGACGGCGAGCCGATCATCATCAATGGCGGCACCACCACCTTCCAGATGGTGCATTTCCTGACCGGACGCCGCATGCCGATCTTCACCAATTCGTTCCCCATCGCCGACCATCTGCTCAAGCATTCGAAGAACACCGTCATGCTGTCGGGCGGCACCATCTACCGCGAGCAGAACATCATCCTCTCGCCCTTCGACAATGACGTGACGCGCAATTTCTACGCGCGCCGCATGTTCATGGGCGCTCAAGGGCTGGGGCCGCTTGGCCTGATGGAAGGCGACCCGCTGCTGATCCAGGCGGAGCAGAAACTGATCGACCAGGCCGACGAACTGGTGGTGCTGGTCGACTCATCGAAATTCCGCCAGCGCTCGAGCCTGATCCTGTGCGGGCTGAAGCGCATCGCCACCGTCATCACCGATGACGGCATCGAGGATCGCGAAGCCAACATGCTGGAGGCCGCGGGTGTGACGATGATCGTCGCCCGCAAGTCGGCAAAGGAAGAATCCTCGCTGCAGGCCTGAGGCCAACCGCAGCGACGATGGAATGCAACGCTCAAGGGAGGAAATACGATGAGCTTTCTGAAGAAATTGATGGTGACGGCCGCGTTCTCGGCCGCCATGTTCGTGAATGCCGCCTATGCCGAGAACGTCAAGATCGCGCTGGTGGTGAAGTCGCTCGGCAACGGCTTCTTCGACGCCGCCAACAAGGGCGCCGAAGAGGCGGCCAAGGAACTCGGCGATGTCGACATCATCTACACCGGCCCGACCAAGGCGACCGCCGAAGCGCAGATCGAAGTGGTCAATTCGCTGATCGCGCAGAAGGTCAACGCCATTGCGATTTCGGCCAATGACGCCGACGCGCTGGTGCCGGTGCTGAAGAAGGCGATGGAGCGCGGCATCACCGTCATCTCGTGGGATTCGGGCGTCGCCAAGGAAGGCCGCCAGCTGCACCTCAACCCGTCCGACACCGGCCTGATCGGCGAGACCATCATCAAGCTTGCCGCCGACTATCTGCCGGAAGGCGGCGAAGTCGCCATTCTGTCGGCTTCGTCCACCGCGACCAACCAGAACGCCTGGATCGACGCGGCCAAGAAAATCCTGCCGGAAAAATTCCCCAAGATCAAACTCGTCGCCACCGTCTACGGCGATGACGATTCGGCCAAGAGCACCGACGAAGCCAAGGGCCTGCTGAAATCCTATCCGAACCTCAAGGCGATCATCGCGCCGACCACCGTCGGCGTCGTTGCCGCTGCCCAGGTCGTCACCGACGCGAACCTGATCGGCAAGGTCAATGTCACCGGTCTCGCGCTGCCGTCGGAGTTCAAGAAGTTCATCGACAACGGTTCCAGCCAGGCGGTTGCCCTCTGGAATCCGATCGACCTCGGCTACTCCGCCGTCTACCTCGCTCATGATCTGGCGGTGAAGAAGGAAGAGGCAAAGCCGGGCGCAACGCTGTCGATCGGCCGCGTCGGCAAGGTCACGCTCGACGACAGCAACTCGGCTGCGATGGCTCCGCCCTTCCAGTTCGACAAGTCCAACATCGAAAAGTTCTCCAAGATCTATTGATCTCGGACGTCTCGGACCAAGCGCGGCGGGACCAAAATCCCGCCGCGACTTTAAACGGACCTTGTTTCAGGGCTTGATACGGATATGGACACGACAGCCCAGCACGGCATTGCGAAGGAGGAGCCCACGGGTCCTGCCCCGCGCCTGACGCTGTCCGGCGTCTCCAAAAGCTTTCCCGGCGTGCGCGCGCTGCACAATGTCAGCCTGTCGCTTTACCCCGGCCAGGTTACGGCGCTGATCGGTGAAAACGGCGCCGGCAAGTCGACGCTGGTCAAGATCATGACCGGCATCTACCAGCCGGACGCCGGCACGATCAGCATTGACGGCCAGGCCGTCACCCTGCCCAGCGCGCATGCCGCCTTCGGCCACGGCGTCACTGCCATTCATCAGGAAACCGTGCTGTTCGACGATCTGAGCGTCGCCGAAAACATTTTTCTCGGCCATGCGCCGCGCACGCGGCTAGGCACCATCGACTGGCGCACCATGCGAAAACACGCGCGCGAAGTGCTCGACACCATGCATGCCGGCCATATCGACGCCGATGCGCGGCTGAAAGACCTCGGCATCGCCAACAAGCATCTGGTAGCGGTTGCTCGCGCGATGTCGATCGATGCGCAGATCGTCATCATGGATGAGCCGACCGCAGCCCTTTCGATGAAGGAGATCGAGGAGCTTTTCCTGCTGATCGAATTCCTCAAGGAGGAAGGCAAGGCGATCCTGTTCATCAGCCACAAGTTCGACGAGATCTATCGGATCGCCGATCGCTACACCGTGTTCCGCGACGGCGAGATGGTTGGCGAGGGCCTTATCAAGGATACCGGCCAGAGCCAGATCGTGCGCATGATGGTCGGCCGCTCGGTCGATCACATCTTTCCGCAACGCAAGGCCGAGATCGGCGCGCCGGTGCTGTCGGTCGCTGGCCTTTCGCACCCGACCGAATTCAACGACATCGGCTTCGAACTGCACAAGGGCGAGATCCTCGGTTTCTACGGCCTTGTCGGCGCCGGGCGGTCAGAGGTGATGCAGGCGATATCGGGCATCACCCGCATATCGGGTGGAACGATCACGCTGGAAGGCAAGACGATCACGCCGAAATCGGCGGCGGATTCCATCGAAGCCGGCATCGTCTACGTGCCGGAAGAGCGCGGCAAGCAGGGCGTGGTGATCGGCCTGCCGATCTTCCAGAATGTCTCGCTGCCTTCGCTCAAGCGCACCTCCAAATCCGGCCTGCTGCGATTGTCGGACGAATTCGCGCTCGCCCGCTCCTACACCGAGCGGTTAGANTCGGGCGGCAACCAACAGAAGATCGTCATCGCCAAATGGCTGGCGACGGCGCCCAAGGTGATCATCCTGGACGAGCCGACCAAGGGCATCGACATCGGCTCCAAGGCCGCCGTGCACGGCTTCATGGCCGAGCTCGTCGCGCAGGGCCTGTCGGTGATCATGGTGTCGTCGGAACTGCCGGAGATTCTGGGCATGTCCGACCGCGTCGTCGTCATGCGCGAAGGGCTGGTTGCGGCGGTCTACGATAATAAGGGGCTGGACGCCGAAACGCTGGTCCGGACGGCAGCGGGGATCGCGGCATGAAGGCTCTCCTTAAATACCGCGAGATCTGGCTGGCAGCGGCGATCGTCGTTTTGATTGCTCTGATCTCGACGCGTTTCCCGGCCTTTGCCGACCCCGGCAATCTCGCCCAGGTGTTCAACGACACCTCGATCCTGATGATCCTGGCGCTGGGACAGATGGTCGTCATCCTGACCCGCTCGATCGACCTGTCGATGGCCTCCAACCTGTGCTTCACCGGCATGGTGGTGGCGATGCTGAACGCCGCGCATCCGGCGATCCCGATCCCGCTGCTGATCGTCATTGCGCTGGCCGTCGGACTGGTGCTCGGCGCCATCAACGGCCTGCTGGTGTGGCGGCTGAACATCCCTTCCATCGTGGTGACATTGGGCACGCTCACCATCTATCGCGGCGCCACCTTCGTCCTCTCCGGCGGCGCCTGGGTCAATGCCGACAAGATGAGCCCGGACTTCATCGGCTTCCAGCGCGCAGCTTTCCTGGGCATTCCGGTTCTGTCCTGGATCGCCATACTGGTCATCGCGCTGTTCTTCGTGGTGATGACGCGAACCGCGCTTGGCCGTTCGATCTATGCCATCGGCGTCAACCCGACGGCGTCGGTCTATGCCGGCATCGATGTCGGCCGAACCAAATTCATCGTCTTCTGCATTTCCGGCATGATCGGCGGGCTCGCCGGTTATCTCTGGATTTCGCGTTATGTCATCGCCTCGGTCGAGGTCGCCAATGGCTATGAGCTCAATATCATCGCCGCCTGCGTCATCGGCGGCATTTCGATTGCCGGCGGCATCGGCTCGGTCGGGGGCGCGGTGCTCGGCGCGCTGTTCCTCGGCATCATCTCCAACGCACTGCCGGTCATCAACATCTCGCCTTTCTGGCAGATGGCGATTTCAGGCAGCGCCATCATCCTGGCCGTCGTGCTCAACGCGCGCGGCGAACGCCAGCAGGGACGGATCATCCTGAGGAAAGCGGAAGCGGCATGACCGACACCCCCGCCCCGCGCCACATTCCCGACCGGCTCGACAAGCCGCTCTCTTCAGCGATCTTTTCCTGGGAAGCGCTGCTGGTCGTCGTGGCCGTCGCCATCTTCGCCATCAACAGTTTCGCCTCACCCTATTTCCTAGATGCCTATTCGCTGTCGGACCTGACCTTCAATTTCACCGAAAAAGGCCTGATCGCCTTCGCCATGGCGCTGCTGATCATTTCGGGCGAGATCGACCTGTCGGTCGCCGCCATCATCGCGCTCGCCTCGACCATGATGGGCATGGCGGTACAGGCCGGCGCCGACACGCCGGTGCTGGTGGCTATCGGCATCGTCGTCGGGCTCGGTTGCGGCGCCTTCAACGGGCTGTTGGTGACGAGGCTCGGCCTGCCGTCCATCGTCGTTACCATCGGCACGATGAGCCTGTTTCGCGGCATTGCCTTCATCATCCTCGGTGACCAGGCCTACAAGGGCTATCCCGAGAGCTTCGCCTTCTTCGGCCAGGGTTACGTCTGGTGGGTGGTGTCGTTCGAACTGGTGCTCTTCCTCCTCGCGGCCGTCGCCTACTGGTTCCTGCTGCATCGCACCAGCTTCGGCCGCCGTGTCTTTGCCATCGGCAACAATCCGGTCGCGGCACAGTTTTCCGGCGTTCGCGTCGGCCGCATCAAATTCATCCTGTTTTGCCTGACAGGGCTGATGGCCGGCATCGCCTCGGTGCTGATCACCTCGCGGCTCGGCTCGACGCGGCCGTCCATCGCGCAGGGCTACGAGCTTGAGGTCATCACCATGGTGGTGCTGGGCGGCGTCAGCATTCTGGGCGGCTCCGGCAGCATTGTTGGCGTCGTGCTCGCCGCCTTTATCATGGGGCTGGTGACCTTCGGCCTCGGCCTGCTCAACGTGCCCGGCATCGTCATGTCGATCTTCATCGGCCTGCTCTTGATCTTCGTCATCGCGCTGCCGATCATCTGGCGACGGCTGCGTGGTAACAGCTGATGCCCGAGAAATACGCCTTCAAGATGCAGCTCAAACCCGGCATGAAAGCCGAGTACAAAAAGCGCCACGATGAGATCTGGCCGGCGCTGGTGGCGCTGCTGAGAGAGGCCGGCGTTTCTGATTATTCGATCCATCTCGATGAAGACACCAACATCCTGTTCGGCGTGCTGTGGCGGCGGGACGACCATGGCATGGCCGACCTGCCGAAGCATCCGGTGATGCAGCGCTGGTGGGCGCACATGGCCGACATCATGGAGACCAGGCCGGACAACCAACCGGTGGCCATCCCCCTGGAAACAATGTTCCATATGGCATGAGTGCGCTGCGCCACATCGCCGTCATCGACATCGGCAAGACCAACGCCAAGGTGGCGCTGGTCGATCTCGTCACGCTGAGCGAGGTGGGGTTGCGCCGCATGGCGAACGCGCCGCTGCGACAAGCGCCCTATCCGCATCACGATGTCGAGGCGCTGTGGACGTTTATCCTCAACAGCCTTGCCAGCCTCGACCGCGAACAGCGTATCGACGCGATTTCGATCACCACGCATGGTGCGACCGGCGTGCTGGTTGACGCCTCGGGCGAGCTGGTGCTGCCGGTGCTTGACTACGAGTTCGACGGCCCCGACCGGCTGGCGGCGGAGTATGACGCTGTCCGAGCGCCCTTCGCCAAAACCGGTACGCCGCGCCTGCCGGTCGGCCTCAATCTCGGTGCGCAATTCTTCTGGCTTGAGAAGCGTTTCCCCACCGAATTCGCCAAGGCCGCCGCGATGCTGATGTATCCGCAATACTGGGCGCTGCGCCTGACCGGCGTTGCCGCCAACGAGGTGACCTCGCTCGGCTGCCACACCGATCTGTGGAGCCCTTGGGAGGCGGACTTTTCCTCGATGGTCGACAGGCTGGATTGGCGCAGGCTGATGGCATCGGTGCGGCCGGCCAGGGACCAGCTCGGCCCGATCCTGCCGGCGCTTGCCGCGCGCACCGGGCTCGATCCGCAGACCCCGGTATTCTGTGGCCTGCACGATTCCAACGCCTCCCTATTGCCGCATCTTCTGTCCGACGAGCCGCCCTTCTCGGTCGTCTCGACCGGCACCTGGGTGGTATCGATGGCGGTCGGCGGCAGAGAGATTGCGCTCGATGCTGCGCGCGACACGCTGGTCAATGTCAGCGCGCTGGGCGACCCCGTGCCCTCGGCGCGTTTCATGGGTGGCCGTGAGTTTTCCCAGCTGACCAAGGACAAGCCGCAGGACTGCAGCGGCAGCGAGGTGCTGGCCGTTCTGACAAAAAAGATGCTGCTTTTGCCTTCTACCCAGCAGGGATCAGGACCGTTCCCGCACCATGCCGCGGCATGGCTTGGTGCCGAGGGCATCAGCAAAGGCGAGCGGTTCGCCGCCATCTCCTTCTATCTGGCGCTGATGACGGCGACCTGCCTTGAGCTGATCGGCGCCGACGGCCCGACCACCGTGGAAGGACCGTTTGCCCGCAACCGCCTCTTTGTCGGCATGCTGGCGGCAGCGACCGCGCGAATCGTCATCGCCTCCGAGGCCGCCACCGGCACCAGCATCGGCGCGGCGCTGCTGGCAACGGATCAGTCCGTTCCACACGGCAAGGGCGAGAGAACTGAACCGCAGACCGACCCGGTCTGGGCGGCCTATGTCACCGCGTGGCGCGCGGCAGTCGAGGCGCAAGGCTGATCACAAAATCCGCTTGCCAAAGGCCGACATGACGAAGTTGATGGCGTCGGCGCCGATCCGCGGCTCCAGACCGGCGGTCAGCCCGGAAACATCCATCGACAGCAGACCGCCGGACAGCGAGATCGCCTCCATTGCCTGATGCGTCTCGCGCACCGTCAGCCCGCCCGAGCCCGCAGCCCAGCCGGTAAATTCGGTCGCCGTCGGCGAATAGCTGACGTGAAAGCCCTGCGTGCCCGACGTCGCGATGCGGATCGCCTCATGCATGAGGTCGCGCATGCCCATGGCGTCGATGTCGGTCATGGTGAAGGCCGAGACACGCGAATCCTTGAGCACCCTTGCCTCCGCCGGATCGGCATGGCGCAGGCCGACGATGACGACATTTTCCGGCGACAGCTGCGGCTGCAGTGCGCAGGGCTTGTGATCGAGACCGAGCGCGCGGGCCAGCACCGAGACTTCAGGCATGTCTTTGGCCTCCTCGTACTCGGGCATCAGGGCGGCGATGGAATCGATCCAGATCAGGCCGAAGGAATGCGTCGCGCGCGCCGTTGCGGTCAGCGCCTTGTGGGCGATACGGCGATCGGCGCCGGCAGCGAGCCGGATCAAGCCCGAGGGCGGCCGCTCGACGTCGGCGAGTTCGACCACGTCGAAATTCATCGCCTCCAGACGCGCGCCGGTTCCCTCGCGGGCGATAATCCCGCCGGCTTCCGGTTCGGCCGAGATCGACACCATCTTGCGGCCGGAGAAATCCGCGACGTCGTGCATCGGCGCCTTCCCGACATATTCCGAGGTCATCGCCAGAAGCATGGCGCCATAATTCATGCGGAAGGCGACACGGTCGCCGACGGTAGGTCGCGGATCGGCATCCTGCACATCGAGCAGCAGATGGTCGCTGGAAGCGCCGAGCACCCTCACCCCCTTGGCGATCGGCGTCAGCCCTTCGACCAGCACGTCCTCGCGGCCTATATTGGCGATGGCGCGCAGCCGGTCGCCCTCGTCGGCGAAGACCGGCTGGTTGCCGAAGGCGTCGTAGCCGGATGTGCCGATCGGCCGCGAAGGCTTGAGTTTGACCTCGATGATGTCGCTGGTCAGCCGGCAGGCATCGGGTTCGAGTTCGGGCCACGGCACGTCGCGAAAGGTTTCGACACCGCCTTGCAGGATCGCCTCGCCCACGCGCAGATTGTTGATGCCGGGCGGCAGCTTGCCTTCGAGCAGCAGCGTCAGCGACGACGAGGCGCCGCCGGAAATGAAGTCGAGGCTTTTGCCGGACAGGCGCTCGGTCTTGTAGGCATGGGCGACGAGTTGGCCAAGGTTCTCCGGCGTCGGCATTATGGCGCCGAAGCAGCCGAGATTGGTGCCGATGCCGGCGATGCGCACGCCCTTGAATTCCAGGATCTGCTCGACGGTGGGGATCAGGTCGCTTGGCCAGATGCCTTCGCGGAGATCGCCGAGATCGATCATCAGCATGATATCGTGGACGCGGCCCATGCGCTCGGCAATGCGCGATATCTCGCGGATGGTGGTCAGTTCCGACTGCAGGCTGATGTCGACGGTGCGCACGACCTCCTCGACGCGCGCCATGGGCGGGCTGCGCAGCAGCATGACCGGCGCATTGATGCCGCTGTCGCGCAGCCGGCGGATGTTTTCGAAGCGCGATTCCGCGATGCCGGCAACACCGCCGCGCAGCATGGCCCGCGCCACTTGCGGCATGCCGCATGTGCCCTTCGTAACTCCGAACACCTTGATGCCGGACAGCGCGCAGCGCTCGACGATGGTGCGGGCGTTGCGCTCGATGCGGCCAAGGTCGATAGCGACTTGCGGTCCCGACATTTCGTCACTCAGGGTTTGTAGAATCTGTCAGCCAGATGCATCTTCCAGATCGTCGTACGATATTTGTCAAACTTTGCGCAGTGACGGCCTCAATGTTGGAAACCAGAGCAATTGTATGTGGGCACGTCTTTCGATCGGAGAGGCCGGTGACGCTGGTCGTTCATCATTTCGATGGTGAGTGGCAACTGACCTGCGGCGAACATGATCATCCCGCGGACTGTGGAGATTTCGAAGTTATCGGTCTCGGCCATTTGACCGCCAGGCAGGAAAACTTGGCACAGATTGGCCAGCTTGAGCGCGGATGGCTTGCCGAATGGGTGCACGGCGAATGGACTCGATGCCAACACGACGACTAGAGCTCCCTCAGTTCCCGTAGACCAGCCCTTGCGGGTCGATCTCCGGCTTGCGGCCGGCGACGAGGTCGGCCAGGAACTTGCCCGAGCCGCAGGCCATGGTCCAGCCGACATGGCCGTGGCCGGTGTCGAGGTAAAGGTTCTTGTATTTCGCCTTGCCGATGACCGGCACCGAGTTGGGCATCATCGGCCGCAGACCTGCCCACAACAGCGCCTTCTTCTCGTCGAAAGCGCCAGGGAAAAGGTCTTTGCCGGTGCTCAGCATAGACTTGAAGTCGCTGGGCTTGAAGCTGCGGTCGAAGCCGGTGAACTCGGCTGTCGAGGACATGCGCAGGCGGTTTCCGAGCCTGGAGTAACCAACCAGCCGGTCCTCGTCGGCGCCGCCCATGGTCGGTCCCTTGCTCTCGTCCTCCAGCGGGATGGTCGCGCTATAGCCTTTAACCGGATAGACGGGCAGGTCGATACCGTAGCGGCGACCGATCAGGCCGCTCTCGGGGCCCATGGCGATGACGACGGCGTCGCCCGTCACCGGGCCGGCCGATGTCATGACCGCACGTACCCAGTCGCCCTCTATGTCGAGCCCCTCGACCGTGGTGTCGAACAGGAATCTGACGCCGAGCTTTTCGGCGGCATAGGCGGCCAGCCCATCGACGAATATCCTGGAATCGCCGGTCTGGTCGATTGGCGAATAAACGCCGCCGGCGATCTTTTCCTTCACGCCGGCGAGCCCGGGCTCAAGTTCGACCAGCCGGTCGCGGCCGACGATCTCGATCGGCAGGCCATGCTTTGCCAGAAACTGGTAGTTGTCAGTGCCGGTGTCGAGACTGTGCTGCGAGCGGAAGAAATAAAGAATGCCCTTCTTGCGCTCGTCATAGTGGATGCCGGTGGCGTCGGAGAGCGCGTTGATGCAGTCGCGCGAATAGAGCGCCAGGCGCAGTTTGACCTGGCTGTTGGCGCGCAGCCGGGCCACGGTGCACTGGCGCAGGAAACGCAGGCTCCAGGCGAGGAAATAAGGATCGAAGCGCAGCCTGACCTTGATGCCGAGATCATGGTTCCAGAGAGCGCGCAGGAAGGTCTTCAGCGCCGCCGGCGAGGCCCAGGCGGTGGCGTCGCCCGGCGACACCAGACCGGCATTGGACTGGCTGGTGCCGCGCGCCGGCGCCGGATGGCGCTCGATAACGGTGACCTCATGGCCGTCGGCGGCCAGATAATACGCGGCCGCGGTGCCGACAACACCGGCTCCAAGCACCGTTATCTTCATGCCACCCCCCAAAGCTCTTCGCGGCGCAGCGCCTCCACGCCGCATCGCCAATGCCTTCAATAGCGCTTCGCCGCGCGCCTTGCGAGCCCTCGGAAGTGCCCGGCTCAGCCCCGCGCGGAGTTCTTGCCGGTGAGGATGCGCTCCCAGGCGAGCGCATCGGCGACGATCTGGTCGAGGTCGTCGCGTTGCGGGGTCCAGCCGAGTTCGGCGCGTGCAAGGTCCGAATTGGCAACCACGGCGGCGGCGTCGCCGGGGCGCCGGTCGCCCATCTTGACCTCGAAATCCCGGCCGAAGGCGCGCCGCACGCTGTCGATGACCTCGAGCACCGAATAGCCGTGGCTGTAGCCGCAATTGGCGACGAGGCTGCCGCCGCCGGCGCGCAGCCGCTGCAGCGCCAGCCGATGCGCCGCGGCCAGGTCGCTGACATGGATATAATCGCGCATGCAGGTGCCGTCCGGCGTCGGATAATCGGTGCCGAACACCTGCATGAAGGGGCGTTTGCCGAGCGCGGTCTCGCAGGCGACCTTGATCAGATGCGTGGCGCCAGGCGTCGACTGACCCGTCCGGCCCCTGGGGTCGGCGCCGGCGACGTTGAAGTAGCGCAGGGCCGTGTAGCGCAAGGGATGCGCAAGCGCTGCGTCGCGCAGCATCCATTCGCTCATCAGCTTGGACAGGCCGTAGGGCGATTCCGGCGCCAGGCGGGCATCCTCGCGCACCGGCTCCAGGCCGGCGCCGCCATAGACGGCGGCGGTCGAGGAGAAGATGAAATGCGGCACGCCCTCTCGTACCGCGGTTTCGATCAGCGTGCGCGTCTTCGAGGTGTTGTTCTCGTAATAGGCGAGCGGGTCGACAACCGATTCCGGGACCACGATCGAACCGGCGAAGTGGATGATCGCGTCGACCTTGTTATCCCGGATGATCTGGCTGACCAATTCCCTATCGGCGACATCGCCGACGACCAGCTTGGCCTCCGGCGCCACCGCCCATTCGAAGCCCGTGGAAAGGCGGTCGAGAACGACGACGCTCTCGCCGGCATCCAGCAGTTCCCAGACCATGTGGCTGCCGATATAGCCGGCGCCGCCCGTTACCAAAACCGTCATCCGCGTCCTCTTTTACTCATAATTTGTCGGAAACTGTCTCAATCACCGCCTTACTGGAAAGCCTGCGGCAAGGCCATTAGAAACGCCTGAATGTTAGATCCGTAACAGTCTCACCGGCCTGTGGCATCGTACGGAAACAAAATTGATCCACATCAAGGGAATAGGCCACGATCTGGCATCGTTAGGAACAGGCTTGGGGCGTGGCATTTTGACCAAAACGGCCCAGTGGACGACGAATGGGCCAACGATTATGATCCCGCGCAAAACTGGGAAGGCGACATGAACTATCAGCGGTTCTTCGAGGAAGCGATCGACCAGCTCCACGCCGAGCGGCGCTACCGGGTTTTCGCCGATCTCGAGCGCATTGTCGGCAAGTTTCCGCGCGCTATCTGGCGTTCCAACGGCCGCGCCGAGGAAATCACCGTCTGGTGCTCCAACGACTATCTCGGCATGGGCCAGAACCCCGATGTCATCGCCGCTTTCCAGAACGCGGCCGGCAAGATGGGTTCGGGCGCCGGCGGCACCCGCAACATTTCCGGCACCTCGAACCCGTTGGTCGAGCTTGAGCTGGAACTGGCCGACCTGCACGACAAGGAAGCCGCGCTCGTCTTCACCTCCGGCTTCGTCTCCAACGAGGCCTCGATTTCGACCATTGCGCGGCTTTTGCCCAATTGCCTGATCATTTCGGACGAGCTCAACCATGCCTCGATGATCGAAGGCGTGCGGCGCTCGGGTGCCGAAAAGAAGATCTTCCGTCACAATGACGTCGCGCATCTCGAAAGCCTGCTACAGGCGGCGGGCCGCGAACGCGCCAAGCTGATCGTGTTCGAGAGCGTCTATTCGATGGATGGCGACATCGCGCCGATCAAGCAGATCGTCGAACTGGCCGAACGCTACAACGCCATGACCTATATTGACGAGGTCCATGCCGTCGGCATGTACGGACCGCGCGGCGGCGGCATCACCGAGCGCGAGGGGCTGGCCGACCGCATCGACATCATCGAAGGCACGCTGGCCAAGGCGTTCGGCACGCTGGGCGGCTATATCGCCGGCAACAGCGCCGTCATCGACGCGGTGCGCTCCTATGCGCCGGGCTTCATCTTCACCACGGCGCTGCCGCCGGCGATCGCCGCCGCCGCCACCACGTCCATCCGCCACCTCAAGCGGTCGCAAGCCGAGCGCGATGCGCAACAGCGCCAAGCGTCGCGGACCAAGGAGGTTCTGTCTGCAGCCGGCCTGCCGGTGATGGAATCGCCGACACACATCGTGCCGGTGCTGGTCGGTGACCCCGAACTCTGCAAGATGGCCAGCGACCGTCTGCTCGGCGTGCACGGCATCTACATCCAGCCGATCAACTATCCGACCGTGCCGCGCGGCACCGAGCGGCTGCGCATCACGCCGACGCCGTTCCATACCGATACCCTGATTGCGGGACTGCAGGACGCGCTGGTCGAGACATGGGATGCGCTGGGCATTCCCTACGGCTCCGCCGGACGGCCCACTGTCGCCAAGAGCGACCGGATTGTGCCGCTGCTTGTGCCGAAGTCGGGCGGCTGAAGCCGCCGCCCATTCACCTCAAACCGTCCTCATCCATCCCGCCAGCCGGTGTGCCGCTTCCTCGAGTTGGTCGAGGCGGCGGTGGAAGCACAGGCGCAAAAACGCCTCTCCGCCAGGGCCGAAGGCGGTGCCCGGCGCCAGGCCGACATTGGCCTTGTCGACGATGTCGAAAGCAGCCCGGCGCGGATCGGTGATGCCGTCGACCGTGAAAAACAAATAGAACGCGCCTTGCGGCACGGTGAAGCGCGCTTTGCCGGTTGCGCCGAGAATATCGCAGACCAGGTCGCGCGCTTTCCTGGCGCGCTCCACCTGCTCGACGATGAAGGCATCACCGTGGTCCAGCGCCGCGACGGCGCCGCGCTGCATGAACTGGGCGACGCCTGAGGTCGAATACTGGATCAGGTTCTCGAACACCTGCTGCAGCTCGGGATGGGTCTTGATCCAGCCGACGCGCCAGCCGGTCATCGCCCAGTTCTTGGAAAAGGAGTTGACGAACAGGATGCGGTCTTCCGCGGTCGAAATGTCGAGGAAGGACGGCGCACGGCCGTGGCCGTAGTGGAACAGCGAATAGATCTCGTCGGCGATGATCCACAGGCCATTTTGGCGGGCGAGATTCAGGATCGCCTGCAGCGTTTCCTTATCGGCCGTCCAGCCGGTGGGGTTCGATGGCGTGTTGACGAACAGCGCCTTGGTGCGCGGCGTCACCGCAGCCGCAATTTTGTCGATATCGCAGGACCAGCCATTGCCCGACTGGTCGAGCGTGACCGCAACCGGGGTAGCGCCGGAAATACCGGCGGCGGCGGCGAAATTCGGCCACGCCGGGGAGAGATAGACCACCTCGTCGCCGCTGCCGGCGACCGCGGCTAATGCCAACTGAATGGCATGCATGCCGGAACCGGTGGCGATGAATTCCTCTTCGGCGAAGCTCTTGCCGAAATGCCTGGCATAGTAGCGAGAAAGCGCTTGCCTCAGCTCCGGAATGCCTTTCTGCCAGGTATAGAAGGTCTCGCCATTGGCTAGCCCCTTGGCGGCGGCTTCCGAAATGAAGGCAGGCGTCGGCAAATCGCCTTCACCGGCCCAGAGCGGGATCATGCCCTCGCGCGTACGGCCGTAATTGACGACGGCGACAATGCCGCTTTCGGGGGCGGCCACCGCTTCGGCGCGCAAGCTATCGATCAGGGTCATGACAGGTCCGTTTTGATGTCCGCTTTGATGCATGTCATTATCCAGAACCGCTGCGCACTTATGGGCGACATGCATTGGCGGATGCTCTTAGCAGATGCGGCAACAGAAAACCCCGGCCGCGAACGACCGGGGTTTTGGTCCAGAAATCTGGCCTTGTCTATTTCCTGGCGAGGAGATCGCGAATCTCGGTGAGCAGTGCGACGTCAGCCGGCGGCGGAGCCGCAGGTGCGGCCGGCTTCTCGCGCTCGAGCCGCTTGCGCATGTTGTTCACGGCCTTGACCATAAGGAAGATGATGAAAGCCAGGATGACGAAATTCAGCGCCACGGTGATAAAATTGCCGTAGGCGAACACCGCGCCTTCCTTACGCGCGTCGGCAAGATTGGTCGAATGCACTGTTGATGAGAGGCCTATGAAGTAGTTGGAAAAGTCGACGCCACCAAGTGCGCCGATGAAAGGCATGATGATGTCATTGACAAGAGAATCGACGATCTTGCTGAAGGCCGCGCCGATGATGACGCCGACCGCAAGGTCCATCACATTTCCTTTGGAAATGAATTCCTGGAATTCTTTCAGCATTCGACCCTCCTTGTCATGACGGACCGCGCTGCCGCCGTCCCTCCGGCGTCGGCCCGTGCGCACCATAACAAAAACCTGCGGTTGCAACAGAAGCAAAAGCTGGAAAACACCGCTTTCTCCTTACCTTGGGTCACGGTTCGACAGGGCCGCGTCGCGGCCATGCGCCGGAAAGCCGCGATGGACTTGACCTTAGAGCTGTGATTGCCTCTGGGCAGGCCGGGGTGAAAGCTGGCCGAGGAGGATTTTCGGGCCGTGCAGGGCTGGTTCATCGTCATCATTGCGGTCGCCTATGTAACGCTGCTGTTCGTCATCGCCAGCCTCGGCGACCGGCGTTCAACGGCGCTGGGACCCGGCCGCGCCCGGCCCTTCATCTATGCGCTCAGCCTCGCCATCTACTGCACCTCCTGGACCTTCTTCGGCTCGGTCGGCCTGTCGTCCGAGCGCGGCCTCGAATTTTTGGGCATCTACACCGGGCCGGTGCTGGTGTTCGTGTTCGGCTTTCCGCTGCTCAATCGCATCGTGCGGCTGGCCAAGAGCGAGAAGATCACCTCGATCGCCGACTTCCTGGGCGCCCGCTATGGCAAGAGCTTTGCCGTCTCGGCGATCGCCACGCTGATCGCCACCATCGGCGCGGTGCCCTATATCGCACTGCAATTGAAGGCGATCTCCGGTTCGGTCGGCCTGATGGTCGAGCATTATACGGGATCGCCGCCCTCCTTCGATCCCTTCGTCAGCGACATCTCGCTGGTGGTGGCCATGCTCTTGGCGCTGTTTGCGGTGCTGTTCGGCACCCGCCATGCCGACGCCACCGAGCACCAGGACGGGCTGGTGCTGGCGGTGGCGGTCGAAACCGTGGTCAAGCTCGCCGCCTTCCTGGCGATCGGCCTGATGGTCACCTTCCTGATCTTCGGCGGCCCGGGCGACATGATCGACAAGCTGGCCGAAAACAGCCAGGTGCGGCAGGCCATGGGCTACGACACCTCGCTCGCCACCTGGCTGGTGCTGACTTGCCTGAGCGGCTTTGCCATCATCATGCTGCCGCGCCAGTTCTACGTCACCATCGTCGAGAACCGCGGCGAGGCCGAACTGCGCACCGCGACCTGGGTGTTCCCGCTCTATCTCGTAGCGATAAACCTGTTCGTGCTGCCGATCGCCTTCGCCGGCCTGGCGCTGGTCGGCACCAAAACCACCAGTGACCTCTATGTGCTGGCACTGCCCTTGTTCGGCGGCCATGACTTCCTCGCCATGGCCGCCTTCATCGGTGGGCTGTCGGCGGCGACCGCCATGGTGATCGTCGAAAGCGTGGCGCTGTCGATCATGATCTCCAACGACCTCGTCATCCCGCTGTTCGTGCGCCGCCTGCTCAAGACCACGACCTCGGAGAATGAGGATTGGTCGACGCTGATCCTCAACGTGCGGCGCGGCGCCATCTTCATCCTGTTGTTCATTGCCTTCCTCTACTACCGCGAAAGCACCAACTCGGCGCGGCTGTCGTCGATCGGCCTGATGTCGTTCGCGGCAATCGCCCAATTCGCGCCGGCGCTGATCGGCGGGCTGATCTGGCGCGGCGCCAATGGCCGCGGCGCGGCCCTTGGCATGGTCGCCGGCATCCTCGTCTGGGGCTATACGCTGCTTTTGCCGTCGCTCTCGGCAGCCGACGCGGACATCGTCGTGCAGGGGTTGTTCGGTTTCGAGGCGCTGCGGCCGCAGGCTCTGTTCGGCACCGTCGCCGAACCGTTGAACCACGGCGTGCTCTGGAGCCTGTCGGTCAACACGCTGTTCTTCGTGCTCGGCTCGCTGTCGCGCGCGTCAGTGCCGCTGGAGCGGATCCAGGCGTCGATCTTCGTGCCGCGCGAATCCGGCCCGATGCCCAGCCTGCGCCGCTTCCGCACCGCCATCACCGTCAACGTGCTGAAGGACACCATCTCGCGCTACCTCGGCGTCGAGCGCACCGAGCGCTCCTTCCAATCCTTCGAGAAAAGCAATGGCGTCTCGCTGCACGGCAATGAGCAGGCCAGCATGGATGTCATCCGCTTTTCCGAGCAGCTGCTGGCGAGCGCGGTCGGCTCGTCTTCGGCGCGGCTGATCCTGTCGCTGCTGTTTCGCCGCAACGACCGCGAGTCCAAGGACGCCTTTCGCCTGCTCGACGACGCCACCGAAGCGCTGCAGCACAATCGCGACCTGCTGCAGATCGCGCTCGACCAGATGGAGCAGGGCATCACCGTATTCGACCGCGATTTTCGTCTGATCTGCTGGAACAGACAATATCGCGCGCTGTTCGACCTGCCCGACGAGATGGGCCAGGTCGGCGTCTCGCTCGACCGCATCCTGCGCCACCTCGCCGAGCGCGGCGATATTCCGGCCGACCAGCGCGTGGCGATGCTCAACCGGCTGACCAGCTTCGTCAGCCCATGGCAGATGGAGTTGAAGACCAGTGGCCGTATCCTCGAACTGCGCTCCAACCCGATGCCGGACGGCGGAATCGTCGCCACCTATGCCGACATATCAGGACGCGTCGAACAGGATTTGGCGCTGAAGCGGGCCAATGAATCGCTGGAGCAGCGGGTCAAGACGCGGACCATCGAACTGACTAGAGTCAACGAGGAGTTGACCCGGGTCAATGAGGAGCTGGCGCAGGCGCAGATGCTGGCCGAGGAGGCTAATCTGGGCAAGACGCGCTTCCTCGCCGCCGCCGGCCACGACATCCTGCAGCCTTTGAACGCCGCCCGTCTCTACTGCTCGTCGCTGATCGAAAAAGCCGGCAAGGGGCCGGCGGGCAAGGCTGCCGTCAACATCGAATCCTCGCTCGAATCGGTCGAGACGATCCTGGGCGCCGTGCTCGACATTTCGCGCCTCGACGCCGGCGCAATGAAGCCGGACGACAGCGCCTTCCGCCTGGACGGGCTGCTGCGCCAGATCGGCAATGATTTTCAGCCGCTCGCCGCCGAAAAGAAACTCGATCTGACGATCATAGCCTCGTCGCTCAGCGTGTTGACGGACCGCAACCTGCTGCGCCGGCTGATCCAGAATCTGGTCTCCAACGCCATCAAATACACCCCCCATGGCCGCATCCTGGTCGGCGTGCGACGGCGCGGCGAACTCGCGGAAATCCAGGTGATCGACACTGGCATCGGCATTGCCGGCGACAAGCTGAACACGGTCTTCAACGAGTTCACCCGGCTGGACGAAGGCGTGCGCGAGGCCGAAGGTCTCGGCCTTGGCCTGTCCATCGTCGACCGCATCGCGCGGGTGCTGCGGCTCGAGATCCAGATCTTTTCCAACCCGGGCAAGGGTACGCGCTTTTCCGTTATCCTGCCGGTTGCGGCGGTTGAGGCGCCGCGGCGCGAGGTCGAGCCGAAGGCGCCTGCCCGCACCGCGAATTCGCTGGCCGGCCTGCGCGTCATGTGCATCGACAACGACGCCCGCATCCTCGACGGCATGCGGCTTCTGCTCGAGGGCTGGGGCTGCAGCATCGGCACGTTTTCGGGTTCGGAGGATTTTGGCAGGGCCGATCGTCCCGACATCGTGCTTGCCGACTATCATCTCGATGGCAGAAGCGGCCTCGACATCATCGCCCGCCTGCGTGACATCCATGGTTCGGACCTGCCGGCCGTGCTGGTCACCGCCGACCGCTCCACCGAGGTCCGTGCCGCTGCCGCCGCCCTGGACGTGCCGGTGATCAACAAGCCGCTGAAGCCGGCCGTGCTGCGTTCCATGATGGCAAGGGTCAGGCCGCTGGCATCGGCGGCCGAGTAGGGTTCAATGCATGTCGCCCAGAAGTGTGCCCCGGTTCTGGGACCACGACATGCATCGAACAAGAGCTAAAGCGGGTCGCATGAATCCGTTCAGCGCGATGCGCTTTAGCCTGCTGGCTGCAACGGATCGCTGCCGATCTTGGACAGCTGGATCACCGCCTGGGTGCGGCTGTCGACGCCGAGCTTTTGCAGGATGGCCGAGACATGCGCCTTTACCGTCGCTTCGGAGACGCTGAGTTCGTACGCGATCTGCTTGTTGAGCAGGCCTTCGGCCAGCATGCCGAGGACACGCGTCTGCTGCGGCGTCAGCGCCTGCAGCCGCTTGATCAGGTCGGATATTTCGGGGTCGCGCTCGACGCCGAGGTCGATGCCGACGGGGGCTGCGATATCGCCTGCCAGCACCGTCTGCACGGCGCTGCGGATTTCCTCCATGCTGGCCGATTTGGAGATGAAACCGGATGCGCCGAGATCGAGCGCGCGCCGGATGGTCACCGGGTCGTCGTGGGCCGACACCACCACCAGCGGCACCGCCGGGTGGATGCCGCGCAGCGCGATCAGACCGGACAGGCCGCTGGCGCCCGGCATCGACAGATCGAGCAGCACGAGGTCGACATCCTCATGGGCCACGACCAGCGCCTTGGCGCTTTCGAAATCGCCGGCCTCGTGAATGGCGGCGACATCGCCGACGCCGGCAAGCGCCTCTTTCAAGGCGCCGCGGAACAGCGGATGGTCGTCGGCAATGACGAAGGTGTAGCCCGACGGCAAATGTTCCTCCCCAAATCCCTTATTGATTATCGGCTTTTACGGGACCGGACGATTATGCGGCGAAGCGCTTTGTTTCAAGCGGCAATGGCCGGACGGGGCATTTCCCCGCCGGGCAGTTCAGGTCTTTTTCGAATTGAGATTGGCGCCGTCATCCTTGTCCATTTCCTTGACGATGCCCATGAAGCCGCGCAGCATGCGCTCCATATAGCTCATCGTCTTGTCGAAATCCTCCTCGCTCGGCAGCTTCGATTCGAGGCGGGCGGACAGCGAGTTCTCGAGCTTGGCGACGCGTTCGTCCATTGCTTTCATCGAGGCCTGCAAACGGTCGACTTCGTCCTGGAAGGCGGCGCGTTCGTCGGCGGCCATCTTGCAGACGAGCTGGCCGGAGCGCTCCTCGCAGATCGACATGGCGCCGGTCCGGGTGTCCATGCGGACATAACCGTTGGCGGATTTTTCCAGCCGGTAGCGGTCGGTCTCTTCGGACCAGGCCGATGCCGCAACCAGCGAGACCAGTGCGGCGGGGATCAGTATGTGCTGCAGACGCATGTTCCATCCTCCACGAGCCAGTATGCGCAACCTATCACAGCTTTGCGCCGTAAATGCGGACGAGTTGCCCTTCCCCGCATGATCGGTTCGGATTATAGCGCAACCATGTCTCAGATTATCTACAAGATCGCGCCCGAAGCGCTTTGGCGCGAGGCCGAGAAAAACGGCCGTTTCACCGGCGCTCCGATCGATATCGCCGACGGCTTCATCCATTTCTCCACCGCTGATCAGGTCAGGGAGACGGCGGCGAAGCATTTCGCCGGCCAGATGGATTTGCTGCTGATCGCCATCGACGGGGCGCTGCTCGGTGACGCGCTGAAATACGAGGTCTCGCGGGGCGGCGCGCTGTTCCCGCATCTCTATGGCGTGCTCGATATGAGCGCCGTGCTGTGGGTGCGGCCACTGCCGCTCGGGGCCGACGGCGCCCATCAATTCCCGGCGCTGGAGGCCGAATGATCGTGTTCGATCGCATCGGCCAGAAACTGCTGTTCACCTTCGATCCGGAAACGGCGCATGGCATGTCGATCGCGGCGCTGCGATGCGGTCTGCCGGTCGGCGCGCGGACGGTGCGCGACGACAGGTTGAAGCTCAGCCTCTGTGGCATCGCCTTCCCCAATCCGCTCGGCATGGCCGCAGGCTACGACAAGAACGCCGAGGTGCCCGACGCGCTGCTTGGCCTCGGCTTCGGCTTTGCCGAAGTCGGCACCGTGACGCCGCTGCCGCAGGCCGGCAATCCGAAGCCGCGCATTTTCCGGCTGACTGAGGATGATGCGGTGATCAACCGCCTGGGCTTCAACAATGAGGGCCACGAGGCGGCGGAAAAACGCCTTGCCGCGCGCCAGGGACGCGGCGGCATTGTCGGCGTCAACATCGGCGCCAACAAGGACAGCGCCGATCGTGTCCGTGACTATGAGTTGGGCGTTTCCCGTTTTGCGAAATACGCCAGCTATCTCACCGTCAACATCTCGTCGCCCAACACGCCCGGCCTGCGCACCATGCAGGCGCGCGAACAGCTCGGCGAACTGTTGTCTCGGGTCATGTCGGTGCGTGCAGCAGCTTCGGCGCAGCCGCCCCTCTTCCTGAAGATCGCGCCCGATCTGGTCGAGGCCGAGCTTGAAGACATCGCCGCCGAAGTCAGCGAGAAGCAGATTGACGGCGTCATCGTCTCCAACACGACGCTGGCGCGAACCGGATTGCGTAGCGCCACCAGCGAGACCGGCGGGCTCTCCGGCAAACCGCTGTTCGAGCGTTCGACCATCGTGCTGGCCAAGATGCGCAAATTGCTCGGGCCGGAGCGCGCCATTATCGGCGTCGGCGGCGTCGATTCGGCCGAGAACGCGCTGGAGAAAATCCGCGCCGGCGCCGATCTCGTCCAGCTCTACACCGGCATGATCTATGCCGGGCCGGCGCTGCCGGGGCGCATCCTTGCCGGGATGGTGCGATTTGCCGACAAGGAGCGGCTGAAATCATTGCGCGAACTGCGCGACAGCCGGCTCGATCAGTGGGCTGCCAGGCCGCTCTAAAACGCCGTGCGCAACCGGAGCCGCAGGATGGCCAGCAGGCTGAAGCCGCGCACCAGCAGGAAAACGTGCAGCGCCGCCCACAGGCCGTGATTGCCGAGAGACGGCGCCAAGCTGAACAATGCGGCGCTGAAGGCCAGGAACGACACCAGCATCATGTTGCGCATGTCGCGCGACCACGTGGCGCCGATGAAGACGCCGTCCATCTGGAAGGCCAGCACGCCGCTCAACGGTGTCAGTGCCGCCCACGGCAGATAGATGTCGGCAACAGCACGAACGTCCTGCGACGTGGTGATCAAAGAAATCAGGCCGGCGCCGCCGAGCCAGAAGATCAGCGTGGCGGTTCCGGCGAGGCCGAACCCCCAGAATAAGGTCAGACGTACCGCCCGGCGGAACGCCGTCTCGGCACGTGCGCCGATCGCGCGTCCCGCCAACTGTTCGGCCGCGGTGGCGAAACCGTCGAGAAAATAGCCGGCGACGAGGAAGAAGTTCATCAGCACGGCATTGGCGGCCAGCGTCAGCGTGCCGAACTGCGCGCCCTGGCGGGTGAACAGCGCGAAAGCGGCGAGCAGCGAGAACGAGCGGATCATGATATCGCGGTTGAGCGACAGCATGCGCAGGAAAGCGGGCATGTCGAGCAGGCGATGCCGCGGCAGGCGGGGTGCGGCCCGGAAGCGCCAGACAACGATGGCGAGACCCAGCAGCATGGCCAGACATTCGCCGGTGACGGTCGCCCAGGCCACGCCGGCGACGCCCCAGCCAAGCTTCAGGCCGAGCAGGATGCAAAGCACGATGTTGATGCCGTTGAGCACCGCCTGCAGCATCAGCCCAAGCCCGCCCTCGCCGCGTCCAAGGACATAGCCGAGGATGGCGTAGTTGATCAGCGTGAAGGGGGCGGCGAGCATTCTGATGTGGATATAGACGCCCATCGCTTCGCCGACGCGCGCCTCGCCGCCGATGAATTTCTGGCCGGCGATGGCAATCAGCGGCGCAAGGACGACAAGCACGATGCCGGCGGCGACCGCGATCAGCACGGCGCGCCAGAACACCGCCTGCTCCTCCAGTTCGTCGGCGCGCCCGAACGCCTGGGCGACGAGGCCGGTGGTGCCGGAGCGCAGGAAATTGAAGGTGCTGAAGACGACGTCGAAGATCAGCGCCCCAGCCGCCAGGCCGCCGAGCAGGGCGGCATCGCCGAACTGCCCGACCACCGCCGTGTCGGCGATGCCGAGCAGCGGCGTCGTCAGATAGGCGAACGTCATCGGCACGGCGATGGCGAGCACCGAACGGTTGGTGACGGCGAAGGGTCTCGCGTCGGCTGGGGTTGCACCCGTGTCCAGGGGATTGCTGCCTTGCTGATTGCGGCTTGATCGAACAGCCGATGTGCCCCATTTTCCGGCCACCGCGCAATCACTCTTGCCGTGACGGCCAACCGAAATGTTCTTCAGGCGCGAGCCCGCCGGATCCGAGTACTGGTTTTAAGCAATTCCCAAGGGGAAGCGCTATGCGCTTCTCCCGGGAAAACCGCTGCACACTTTTACTGGAATTGCTTTAGCCATGCCCCTGCAGATCGTCCACCACCCCGACTACGATGCCGGCTTCGCCGTCAATCATCGCTTTCCGATGAGCAAATATCCGCTGCTGATGCAGGCCTTGCATATCAGGGGTCTGATCCACGCCGATGCGCTGTCGATGCCGGCGCCGGCGCCGGCCTCCTGGCTGAAGCTCGCCCATGCGGCTGATTATGTCGACCAAGTCATCACGTGTTCGGTGCCTGAAAAGATCGAGCGCGAGATCGGCTTTCCCGTGGGTCCGCGCGTTTCGCTCAGGGCGCAACTCGCCGCCGGTGGTACGGTGCTGGCCGCGCGGCTGGCGCTTATCAACGGCATTGCCTGTAACACTGCCGGCGGCAGCCACCATGCGCGGCATGCGCAAGGCGCGGGCTTCTGCACTTTCAACGATGTCGCCGTCGCTTCGCTGGTGCTGCTGGCCGAAGGTTCCGCCCAAAAAATCCTGATCGTCGATCTCGATGTGCATCAGGGCGACGGCACGGCGGATATACTGAGAGACGAACCACGCGCCTTCACCTTCTCCATGCATGGCGAGCGCAATTATCCGGTGCGCAAGATTGCCTCCGATCTCGACTTTGCGCTGCCGGACGGCACCGGCGATGGCGCCTATCTCGAGCGGCTGGGCGCCCTCCTGCCGGAGCTCTCGGCCAAGGCGCACTGGGACATCGTCTTCTACAATGCCGGCGTCGACGTGCATGCCGAGGACCGGCTCGGCCGGCTATCGCTCAGCGATGACGGCGTGCGTGCCCGCGACGCCATGGTGATCGGTCATTTCCGCGCGCTGGGCATCCCGGTCTGCGGTGTCATCGGCGGCGGCTATTCGACCGATGTCGCAGCGCTGGCCGCGCGCCACGCCATCCTGTTCGAGGTGGCGTCGGACTTTGCCTGAGTGGCCTTCGGTTTGAGCACAATCTTTTCCGAAAACCGGTTGCCACTTTTCGGGATCATGCCTCCGCTTCACTTCCGGTAGTTCGCGAGCCTGAGCAGGATGAACACCGGCACGACGATCGCGGCGCCGAGCAGGATATAGCCCAAGAAGCGATAGACCGCGTTGAAGCCGAGGTTCCACAGATCGATGAAGAAACCCTGGATGCGGTAGAAGACGTCCATCGGCGTCCAGCCGAACGCATTCATGACCAGGCCGACGAGGAACGACACGACCAGCAGCTTGACGATCACCCTGACGGGCGAGTCACCGAGAAAGCGCGTCACTGTGGACAAGGGGCTGCCTCCAGATTGGTATGCCCGGATTCGGGGTACAAACCCACGAATACGCACTTGCTGCGCCCGCATCAAGGCAGGCGGACTGGCGCAATCGGTCGGGGTTTCCAACAGCCGTTTCCGAAGAGCTGTCCAAGGGCGATTGCCCGAAGCACGCCCGTCATGATATCGAGAGGCCAATGCGGGTATGATGTAATGGTAGCTTGTCAGCTTCCCAAGCTGAACGCGAGGGTTCGATTCCCTCTACCCGCTCCAGTTCCTATCCCACCTCCCGCAAGATAAAATCGTGCAGCATCTTGGCTGCCGGCGACAGGACGCGGTTCTTCACCGTGATCAGGCTGTAGGGGCGGACCTCGATGTCAAACTCGGTCTGGACGACATCGATGGCGCCGGCGAGACCGTCGGGGTTCTGGATGAATTTTGCCACCTGGATCGACACCGGGGCGATGGCGTCGGACTGCGCCACCATGACCAGTGTGAGCAGCAGCGACGAGGTGTTGAGGATGCGGTCCGGCAGGGCGATGTTGCGGTTCAGGAAATTGCTCTCCATCGCCTGGCGCAGCGGCGACCCGCCCGACTGGAACACCCAGTCGAAGGCGGCGGTGTCCTCCAGCCGCACCGCCCTCCCATTGTTAAGAGGATGGCCATTGCTCAGCGGGTGGCCGCGACGCACGATCAGGCAGGCCTTCTCGACGCCGATGACACGGGATTCGAACAGGCGCGGATTGAGGTCTTCGGGAACACGGGCGATGATGAAATCATGGCGCGTGGCGATCAGTTCGCGCGCCAGCACATTCGACGTCTCGACCTGCATGGTAATCTCGATGCGCGGATAGAGGCGGCGTATCTCGCGGATCGCCGGGACCGCCAGTTCGATCGCCGGCGCCGTCACCGCGCCAAGGAACACCGAGCCGCCCTTGCCGGCCTTGAGCTCCGATATTTCGCGGTCGGCCTCGCGCATTTCGAGCAGGATCGAGCGCGCGCGCCGGGCCAGCGCCTTGCCGTAAGGGGTGAGCGTGATGCCGCGCGGCAGCCTTTCGCAGAGCTTCACCTCGAGCACCGCTTCCATCTCGGAAATCATGCGCGAGGCCGCCGGCTGCGAGATGTTCATCACCTGGGCGGCAGCACTCACCCGACCGTGATCGTCGAGTGCTGCGATCATGCGCATGTGACGCAGGCTCAAGCCGCTACGCAGAAGTGTCTCGCCATCGCCCGGCAATTCATCGTAACCGCTTGAAATTCCCTGAGGACCTCGTAAAGCCGCCATGCCTTTTCCCGCTTCCGCCACTGTTCCAGCCCGATCTAGTCATATACCGGTTTTGGTATAGCAACCACCGAAGATCGCATTTGACAGTTATGGCAAAGGGTCACACTTTCGCGCGTCCTCAAGACTTGACCGTCGATGACGAGCAAAATCGTATCGATTTAAATCAAGACTGAGGGCCGATTGGGAGGATACCGGAGATCGATTATGACGGCGGCGGCGCTTTGGCGCATCCGCCCGACTGCGCGGCCCGCGAAGCCCCGAGGTGTCGCGTCCATCAACCAGGGAGAGTTTTACGTGAAAATCATCAAGACACTGGCCGCCGTCGCGGCCCTTGGCATCGCTGCCATGACCTACTCGGCGCACGCAGCCGACAAGGGTCTTGTCGGCGTGCTGATGCCGACCAAGACCTCGCAGCGCTGGATCAATGACGGCGATGCCGTCAAGTCCCAGCTCGAAGCTCTCGGCTACACGGTCGACCTGCAGTACGCGCAGGACGACATCCCCAACCAGCTCAGCCAGCTGGAAAACGAAATCACCAAGGGCCCGAAGGCGCTGATCATCGCTTCGATCGACGGCACGACCCTGTCGGACGCGCTGCAGAAGGCCGCTGACGCCGGCGTCGTCGTCGTCGCCTATGACCGCCTGATCAAGAAGACCGCCAATGTCGATTACTACACCACCTTCGACAATTTCGGCGTCGGCGTGATCCAGGCGAACTCGCTGGTCAAGGGCCTCAAGGAGCGCTTCCCGAACACCAAGCCGTGGAACGTCGAACTGTTCGGCGGCTCGCCGGACGACAACAACGCCTTCTTCTTCTACAACGGCGCAATCTCGGTGCTGCAGCCGCTGATCGATGACGGCTCGATCAAGATCAAGTCCGGCCAGACCGGCATGGACAAGGTCGGCACGCTGCGCTGGCTCGCCGCCACCGCCCAGGCGCGCATGGACAACCTGCTGTCGGCCAACTACTCGGACGGCAGCCGCGTCGATGGCGTTCTTTCGCCCTATGACGGCCTGTCGCGCGGCATCACCGCTTCGCTGCGCGCCGTCGGTTACGGCACCGACGCCCAGCCGTGGCCGATCGTGACCGGCCAGGACGCCGAGACCGCTTCGGTCAAGCTGATCATCACGGGCGAGCAATACTCGACCGTGTTCAAGGACACCCGCGAACTGGCCAAGGCCACCGTCGAACTCGTCGACAAGGTGCTCTCGGGCGGCAAGCCGGACGGCCTCGATGAAAAGACCTACAATAACGACGTCAAGGTCGTCCCCTCGATCCTTTTGACGCCGCATGAGGTCGACAAGTCGAACTACCAGGCACTGGTCGTCGACTCCGGCTACATCAAGGCCGACGAACTGAAGTAATCCGTTTATAAAGACAGGGGTCCTGCGCGACGCAGGACCCCTTTCCGTTCACAAGCGACCCCGGTATTGTTTCTACCGGACTTAGTTTGCGTGCATGTCGTTGCCTCAAACCGCAAGCACTTTGGAGCGACATGCAACAGGAGGAGCTTGCCCTGATGACGACGATTTTGGAGATGCGCGACATCACCAAGACGTTCCCCGGCGTGAAGGCGCTGTCGAACGTCAACCTCAGCGTCGAAGAAGGCGAGATCCACGCCGTGGTTGGCGAGAACGGCGCCGGCAAGTCGACGCTGATGAAGGTCCTGTCGGGCGTCTATCCCGCCGGCACCTATGACGGCCAGATCATTTTTCAGGGTCAGGAATGCCAGTTCAAAGGTATCCATGACAGCGAACACAAGGGCATCGTCATCATCCACCAGGAGCTAGCGCTGGTGCCGATGCTGTCGATCACCGAAAATATCTTCCTCGGCAACGAAAACGCCCGATACGGCGTCATCGACTGGGATGCCAACGAGGCGCGCACCGCTGCCCTGTTGAAGAAGGTGGGCCTCAAGGAGGACCCCAAGACACTGATCACCAATATCGGCGTCGGCAAGCAGCAGCTGGTCGAGATCGCCAAGGCGCTGAGCAAGGACGTCAAGCTTTTAATCCTCGATGAGCCGACCGCGTCGCTCAGCGAGAGAGACAGCCAGGCGCTGCTCGATCTTCTGCTCGAATTCAAGCGGCAAGGCATGACCTCGATCCTGATCTCGCACAAGCTCAACGAGATCAACCGGGTCGCCGACAAGGTAACCGTCATCCGTGACGGGCGCACCATCGAGACGCTGGCCAAGAAGGATATCTCCGAAGACCGCATCATCACCTCGATGGTCGGCCGTTCGCTAGACGACCGCTATCCGCCGCGCGAGCCCAAGATCGGCGAAGTCGTGTTCGAGGTGAAAAACTGGTCGGTCTATCACCCGCTCCATGCCGAGCGGCAGGTGATCAAGGGCATCGACATCAATGTGCGCAAGGGCGAGGTGGTCGGCATCGCCGGGCTGATGGGCGCCGGCCGCACCGAATTCGCCATGAGCCTGTTCGGCCGCTCCTATGGCCGCCGCATCACCGGCGAAGTGCTGCTCAAGGGCAAGCCGGTCGATGTCTCCTCGGTAAGCAAGGCGGTCCAACACGGCATCGCCTATGTCACCGAGGACCGCAAGACCTACGGCCTCAACCTCATCGACCATATCAAGCATAACATTACGCTGGCCAATCTCGACGGCGTGTCGCGCCACAGCGTGATCGACGACATGCGCGAACTTGCGGTCGCCAACGACTATCGCAAGAAGACCAATATCCGTGCGTCAAGCGTCTATCAGATGACCGGCAATCTTTCCGGCGGCAACCAGCAGAAGGTGGTGCTGTCGAAGTGGTTGTTTGCCGACCCTGACGTGCTGATCCTCGACGAGCCGACACGCGGCATCGATGTCGGCGCCAAGTATGAAATCTACACGATCATCGCGCGCCTTGCCTCGGAGGGCAAGGCGATCGTGGTCATCTCGTCGGAAATGCCGGAATTGCTAGGGATTACCGACCGCATCTACGTCATGAACGAAGGGCGCATGGTGGGCGAAATGCCGGCGGCGGAAGCAAGCCAGGAAAAGATAATGCGCGCCATCGTCCGGGGAGAAGGAAAAGCAGCATGAGCACCGAAAGCGCCCCCGCCCCGCAGGGCAACGTCGCCGACGAACAGCGCCCGCGCATCGCCGTCTCGGCGCTGGCGACGAATTTACGCGAATACGGACTGATCATAGCCCTGATCGTCATCATGCTGTTCTTCCAGTTCACCACGTCGGGGACGTTGTTCAAGCCGGTCAACCTCAGCAATCTGGTGCAGCAGAACTCCTTCATCATCGTGATGGCGCTGGGCATGCTGCTGGTGATCGTATCGGGCTATATCGACCTCAGCGTCGGATCGGTCGCCGGTTTCATTGGCGCGCTGGCGGCAAATATGATGGTCATCTGGCAACTCGGACCGCTGAGCAATCCCCTGGTGGTTTCAATCGTCTGCCTGGTCGCGGGTGGCCTGATCGGCGCCGCGCAAGGGTATTGGATCGCCTATCACCGGATACCGAGCTTCATTGTCACGCTGGCCGGAATGCTGATCTTCCGCGGCATTTGCCAGGCGTTGCTTGGCGGCGGCTCGTCGGTGGGTCCGCTTCCCGACGACTTCAAGATGCTCAGTTCCGGCTTCATCCCGGATGTGATCGGCCCACTGACGCTCGTCCCGCCGGTCGTGAACGCAGCCGGCAAGACCATCATGGGCAGCGGCGTGACCCTGCACATGACGACGGTCGTGCTGGGGCTGATCGCCGTGCTCGCCTATGCCTATTTCGGGGTCCGCACCCGGCGCAAACGAGAACGCCATGGTTATGAGGCCGAGCCCTTCACCCTGTTCGTCGTCAAGACGCTGGTCGCCAGCGCGCTGGCGCTGTTCCTGGTCTATGAGTTTGCCAGCTACCGCGGCCTGCCCGTGGTGCTGCTGGTCATGGGCGTGCTGATCACGCTGTTCGTCTTCGTCACCAAGCGCATGACCATCGGGAGGCGCATCTACGCCATGGGCGGCAATCCCAAGGCGGCGCAGCTGTCGGGCATCAACACCGAGCGGCTGACGCTGATGGTGTTCATCAATATGGGCGTGCTGTCGGCGCTTGGCGGCCTGATCATCGCGGCTCGTCTCGGCCAGGCGGTGCCGGCGGCGGGTCTCGGCTCGGAGCTCGACGTCATCGCCGCAGTGTTCATCGGCGGCGCCTCGGCGATGGGCGGCGTCGGCCAGGTCATCGGGGCGGTCGTCGGCGGCTTCATCATGGGCGTGATGAACAACGGCATGTCGATCATGGGCGTCAATGTCGACTGGCAGCAGGTGGTCAAAGGCCTGGTGCTGCTCGGCGCCGTGATCTTCGACGTCTACAACAAGAACAAGGCCTGACAAGCTTCAGGCGAGGCAAGCAGGAGGCATACGATCGCGGCGCAGCCGGCAAATTGTCGGCATAAGAAGTCCCCCGAGGGATCAAGTTCGCGAGCGCAATCCGGACGAAGAGTTCAACCCGTGGCGCGGCTAGGTCCGAGCCGCGCAGGTCAAGGTTTGCCAAGAGGCATCCAAGGCCAAGCACATGAGAGAGGATTTAATCATGCTGATCTCCCAGATCCTCGACGACGCCGAGACCATCCGCGTCGTCGCCCGCAATGGCGGCGGCAAGACCAGGATCATCAACGGCGCCCGCAGCGTCTATTCGCTGGCCATGGAAGCCGCGCGCACCGGAACGGCCCTCGCCGCGCTGATCGAACGCAAGGGGTTCGGTGAAGCGATAGACCTCGACGCCGTCTACAAGAAGGGCCGGCTGGTGTCCCCGATCAACCATCCCGATCCTGCGCATCTGCATCTGACCGGCACCGGCCTGACCCATCTCGGCTCGGCGGCGACGCGCGATTCCATGCACAAGAAGCTCAGCGATGGCGGCGAGGAGCAGCTTACCGATTCCATGAAGATGTTCCGCATGGGGCTCGAAGGCGGCAAGCCGGCCAAGGGCCAGACCGGCGTGCAGCCGGAATGGTTCTACAAGGGCAACGGCACCATGGCGGTGGCGCCGGGCGCCGCACTGATGTCGCCGGCCTTTGCGCAGGACGCCGGCGAGGAGCCGGAAATCGCCGGCATCTATGTCATCGGCGACGACGGCGCGCCGTTCCGCGTCGGCTTCACGCTGTCGAACGAGTTTTCCGATCATGTTACCGAGCGGGTGAACTATCTGTTCCTGGCACATTCCAAACTGCGCAACGCCTCGTTCGGGCCGGAAATCCTGATCGGCGACCTGCCGGCCGACGTCAGGGGCTCATCGCGAATCTATCGCGACAGCAATTTGCTGTGGGAAAAGCCGTTCCTGTCGGGCGAAGCGAACATGTCGCACACAATCGCCAATCTCGAACATCATCACTTCAAATATTCGGCCTTCCGCCAGCCGGGCGACGTGCATGTGCACATGTTCGGCACGGCGACGCTGTCCTTTGCCGACGGCATCAAGACTCAGGCCGGCGACGTTTTCGAGATCGAGGCCGCGGATTTCGGCCTGCCGCTGCGCAACCCGCTGGAGATCGAGCAGCCGGTTAAGGTGGCGGTGAAGGCGCTTTGAGGCAGCATCACAATTTGGGAGCCGGAAATGAACGGAATGCGGCTTGTCATTGTGTTCACGGGCGTGGCCCTGTTCCTGACCCAACCGTCGGTGGCCTTTAGCGCCGGCCAGTGCAGCCCGAAGTCCTATCGTGAAGCCCGTTTGGCGATGACGAGCCGTCTTCTAGCAACCGGCTATTCGAAAGCCCAGGTGAGCTTTCTGATGCGCAACACGGATCACACGACATCAGCGCTTCGCAGCGACAGGCTGAACAACAATGGCAAGGTCTGCGGCATCGACTCCGCTAAGGCCCATGTCCTCGGTTGCCTCGACAAGCAGTTGTTCCCGTTGAAGCGCGGCTCAAACGCTTCGCTCGACGAGGTCAAACTGACCGAAGGCTTTTGGGGCAGGAAACGTTTGGCCGCACGCGAACTGCTGTTTATCGGCCATTTTCATGCCTGCCTTGGAGCCGCGAAATCGTATCTCTTTCGCGGCTGACGCCGGCGGACGGGACTCAATAGATATCGAAATCGAAATACTTGGCCTGGATCTTCTTGTAAGTGCCGTCGGCGACGATGGCGTCTATCGCCCCGTTGAGCTTGTCGCGAAGTGCCGTGTCCTCCAGGCGGACAGCGATGCCGGCTTGCGTCTCGGTGCCCTTGACGTCACCGACAAGCTTGCAGCAGCCGTCGCTCGCCTTCTTCAGCCAGTCCATCAGCACGAATTTGTCGGAGATGACGGCGTCGAGACGGCCGTTCTGCAAGTCGGTGATCGCCTCTTCCTGGGTGGGGTAGAGTTTCGCCTCGGCGCCGGCCTTGCCATAGGCGTCCTGCGCATAGTCGGCCTGGGTGGTCGAGGCCTGCGCGCCCACCGTCTTGCCGGCAAGGGCTGCCGGTTCGGTGGAAGTGAGGTCGCTGTCCTTGGGCGCCACCAGCGCCAGCGGCGTCGTGTAGTATTTGTTGGTGAAGGCGACCTGTTTCTTGCGCTCCTCGGTGATGCTCATCGAGGCGATGATGGCGTCGAACTTTTTCGCCTGCAGCGCCGGGATGATGCCGTCCCAGTCCTGGGTGACGATCTCGCACTCGACCTTCATCTGCGCACACAGCGCATTGGCAATGTCGATGTCGAAGCCCTCGATCTTGCCGTCCGCGGTGATGGTGTTGAAGGGCGGATAAGCGCCCTCGGTGCCGATCTTCAATTTCTCCTGCGCCTCAGCCAGCGAGCCGGCCGATATCACCAGCATGGCAGCGCCCGCTGCCGATATGATCCATCTTGAAATCTGCATTTTGGTTCCCCTTGCGCGCCGTTCTCTTGCCGGCCACCGAAAGGCAGCCAAGCATGGTGAGGCAGCGCAGGCAAGTATTTTGCCTGACGGTGATCGAAGGTTCAGCCGGCGGGGCGGAAATGCTTGGAGAGCTTGAGGCCTTGCGCCTGGTAATTCGAGCCGAGATCGGTGCCGTAAAGCGCCTGCGGCCGCTTCAGCATGTGTTCGTAGACCAGCCGGCCGACGATCTGGCCGTGGTCGAGGATGAACGGCACTTCGTGGCTGCGCACTTCGAGCACCGCCCGGCTGCCGGTGCCGCCTGAGGCCGAATGGCCGAAGCCCGGATCGAAGAAGCCGGCATAGTGAACACGGAATTCGCCAACCAGCGGATCGAAGGGCGTCATCTCGGCGGCGTAGAGCGGCGGCACGTGCACGGCTTCGCGGCTGACCAGGATGTAGAACTCGTCCGGGTCGAGCACCAGTTCGCCGGCGCCGCTCTTATAGAGCGGCTCCCAGAAATCGACGGCATCCTGGGCGGCGCGCTTGTCGACATCGACCAAGCCGGTGTGATGCTTGCCGCGATAGCCGACCAGGCCGTTCTGGTCGCCGTCGAGATCGATCGACAGCGCAATGCCGCCGCCGGAAATGTTGGGCGGCTCGGTCGCCACCAGCATCTCGGCGCGGTGCAATTCGTTCAGTTCTGCCTCCGACAACAGCGCGTTGCCGGTGCGAAAGCGGATCTGCGACAGCCTCGATCCGGCGCGTACGACGATCGGGAAGGTGCGCGGACTGACTTCGAGATAAAGCGGCCCGTGATAGCCGGGGGCGATCTTGTCGAACTCATGGCCGCGATCGGTCATCACCCGGGTGAAGATGTCGAGCCGGCCGGTCGAGCTCTTCGGGTTGGCCGAGGCCGACACGTTTGCGGGCAGCGCCAGGCTTTCGAGCAGCGGCACGATGTAGACGCAGCCGGTTTCCAGCACCGCGCCCTCGGCGAGACTGAACTCATGCAATTTCAGCCGGTGAAGCTTGTCGGCCACCAGATGATCGGGACCCGGCAGGAAGGAGGCGCGCACGCGAAAAGCCTTGTCGCCGAGCCTGAGATCGAGGCTCGCCGGCTGCACCTGGTCGACATCGAGCGCGCGCGGCGACTTGAGCGCGCCGGACTGAAACAGCGCGGAAATGTCCTGATCGGGAAGAATGCCTGTCTGCCGCAAAAGGCTGGCTCCGCTCCAAGGTCGGTCTCTTTGTGGCAGGTTCTTGCCGCAAAACCGCTGGATATTATTGCGGAACCTGCCTGGTACAAACCTCTTAATGAAGCCGGCAATTGACGCAAGCGCAGGTGAGGTCTAAAGGGTCGTTATCCCGTGGTGATTTGGCCGGTCGGCTTGCAGCCACGTTAAACAAGTCGCTAAAGGACCGTCGGGCCGCAAGGCCATATGGACCGGTTGCGACTTTCGCGGCCGGTTTTTTTGTGTCTGGAACAAAAGCGATGAGCACCAAGAAGCGTAACTGGAAACCTCAGACCGCACTCGTGCACGGGGGAACGCTGCGTTCCCAGTTCGGCGAGACGTCCGAAGCGATGTACCTCACCCAAGGCTATGTCTACGAGACGGCGCAGGCTGCCGAGGCCCGTTTCAAGGGCGAGGAGCCGGGCTTCATCTATTCGCGCTATGCCAACCCTACCGTCGACATGTTCGAAAAGCGCATGTGCGCGCTGGAGGGTGCCGAAGATGCGCGCGCCACGGCGTCCGGCATGGCGGCGGTGACGGCAGCGCTCCTGTGCAGCGCCAAGGCCGGCGACCATATCGTTGCGGCGCGCGCGCTGTTCGGCTCCTGCCGCTGGGTGGTGGAGACGCTGGCGCCGAAATACGGCATCGAGGCAACGCTGGTCGACGGCACCGACATCGCCAACTGGGAAAAGGCGGTGCGGCCGAACACGAAACTGTTCTTCCTGGAAAGCCCGACCAATCCGACGCTGGAAGTGGTCGACATCGCAGCGGTGGCGGCGCTCGCCACCTCGATCGGCGCCAGGCTGATCGTCGACAATGTCTTTGCCACGCCCTTGCAGCAGAAGCCCTTGCAGCTCGGCGCCCATATCGTCGTCTACTCCGCGACCAAGCACATTGACGGCCAGGGACGCTGTCTCGGCGGCATCATCCTGTCGGACAAGAAATGGATCGACGAGAATTTGCACGACTATTTCCGCCACACCGGCCCGAGCCTGTCGCCGTTCAACGCCTGGACGCTGCTCAAGGGCCTGGAGACGCTGCCGGTTCGGGTGCGCCAGCAGACGGAAAGCGCGGCCAAGATCGCGGATTTCCTGGCAGGACGGCCGGAAATCGCCCGCGTCATCTATCCCGGCCGCGCCGACCACCCGCAGGCCGACATCGTCAAGAAGCAGATGACGGGCGGATCGACGCTGATCTGCCTCGACGTTAAGGGCGGCAAGCAGGCGGCCTTCGCCTTGCAGAACGCGCTCGACATCGTGCTGATCTCCAACAATCTCGGCGACGCCAAGAGCCTGATCACCCATCCGGCGACCACCACGCACAAGAACCTCAGCGACGAAGCTCGCGCCGAGCTTGGCATCGGGCCGGGAACGCTCAGGCTGTCGGTCGGTCTTGAGGATACGGACGATCTGCTGGAGGACGTTGCGCAGGCGCTGAAGGCAGCCGGATAGGCCGCGAGGCGTCACGCTCCCGACGAAACCTCTTCCAGTTCGGCCGTCTTGGTGCCGATGGTCATGATGTTGCCGCGCCAGTCGACGGCGCCGCTCAGCCAGCCGCGCGCCCAGATGGCGGGAAGCATCATGTCGCGGACCATCATCGCCGGGACCAGGCGCAGCGACAGATGCCAGCCCTTGGCCGCGGCCAGCGCGCATTCGGGAATGTAGGCCGCCGTCAGCACGGCCAACACCGTGGCCGGCAGGCTGATGCCGGCACTTGCGGCCGCCACCAGTGCCAACGCCAACGGCACGGCGACGCCGGTCAGGATCTCGGGTGCGAAAAACAGCGGGAAGGTGACGCGGCGCAACCGCGCCCAGCGCGCCTGGCGCGACCAGATGTCGGCAAGTCGGCGCTGCCCCAGTGGTTGCTCGAAAGGCGAGGCAACGAGATTGACGCGCAGGCCCAGTCCGTTGACCAGCTTGGTTGCAGCAGCATCCTCAGCGATCTCGGCGGCCAGCGCGCGGATACCGCCACTGGTATCGAGCATCGGCTTGTTCCACAGCATGCTCTTGCCTTGGGCAAAGCCGAGACCGAGCGCCTCGCCGGCATATTGCCAGCGCGCCTGCAGCGTGTTGAGGAACGCGCATTCGACCTCGGCCCAAAAGCCATCCGGCCGAGAGCCGATCGGCGTCGAGCAGATAAGCCCGGTATTGGTCCGCCAGGCCGCCATCAGGTGCTGGACGTAATCCCTTGGCATCAGCACGTTGGAATCCGCCAGAATAACCCAATGATAGCGCGCCGCTTCCCAGCCCTTGACGCAGTTGTTGAGCTTCGGGTTGCTGCTGACGCGGTCGTCGCCGATCAGCAGCCGGGCCGGCACGTTGGGAAACAGGACGATCGCCCTGTTTATCAGTTTGACGACGGGATCGTCGGCGTGAGCGACGCAGAAGATCAGTTCGTAGCGCGGCCAGTCGAGCGAGAAGGCTCGCTGGAGCGTCTCTTGTGTG
Source organism: Mesorhizobium sp. LNJC394B00 (assembly GCF_000502555.1). Classification (NCBI taxonomy): domain Bacteria; kingdom Pseudomonadati; phylum Pseudomonadota; class Alphaproteobacteria; order Hyphomicrobiales; family Phyllobacteriaceae; genus Mesorhizobium; species Mesorhizobium sp. LNJC394B00. The sequence goes on along the minus strand of NZ_AYWH01000005.1, from coordinate 395,347 downwards.
AACGGCTCCACGCCGCGCGACGGCACGACGATCGAGACCGGTGGCTGCTCGCCGGACGGCGGAGGGATAAGGCGACGCGCTTGCAGTTTCGACGAAGCAAGCAGGATGCTGGCGAGATTGGAAAGAAGCAAAGCGGAGGAAGCGAAGGCGGCTGTGAGAGCTGGTTCCATCGAGATCTGGTCACTCCGGAAAGGCCGCTCGCGGCTGCTTTGTCAGTCGACAGATGGGCCTTGAGTCGCCGGCAAGGTTTGCGCACACCAACATTGTCATGTGTCACTTAAATGACATTGTTTGTCGGCACCTCCGCTTTGAGGCTGGCAGGACATGCCGTTGTGCGCGTATCAAACCGCATAGCGCGACAAATGTTCCTTGCCGCGCAACCGGAGCAGCCCATGTATCGCGCCGTCACGCGCAACATCGAAGTGCAGGTCAGACCGTTCTACCTGGAGGACCGCTCGGACCCGGCGGAGAACCGTTATGTCTGGGGCTACCAGGTGACGATCGACAACCAGTCGGACGATTTCGTGCAGCTTATGTCGCGTTACTGGCACATCACCGACGGCAGCGGCCGGATCGAGGAAGTGCGCGGCGCCGGCGTGGTCGGCGACCAGCCTGAGCTCAATCCCGGCGACAGCTATCAATACACGTCAGGCTGCCCGCTCTCGACGCCCTCCGGCTTCATGGTCGGCCACTACACCATGCGCAACAAAAAGGGCGAGACGTTCGACGTCGCTATTCCCGCGTTTTCGCTGGATCTGCCGGGGACGCGGCGGACGGTGAATTAGGGGTTTTCTCCCCATCTCTATACGGGGAGGACTGCCCGGCAGTGCAACGAGGGGCGCCGCCGGACTCATGAGGTTATCTTCCACGCACATGACGTAGGCTATGCGCGGCCATTCACCAAAGTTCGCGCTGCCCCTCATCCGCCCTTCGGGCACCTTCTCCCCGTGAACGGGGAGAAGGAAGAGATGCTACTGAGTTGCAAACTCCGCCGGGTCGAAGTCGTACTGCTTCGAGCAGAACTCGCAGGCGACGTGGATGCCGCCATCTTCGGTGCTGTCCTTGATCTCCTGCGCGGAAAACCCCTCGAGGATGCCGCGTATCTTGTCCCTTGAGCAGGAACATTGGTCGGCGACCGGCACGCCGCCGAAGACGCGCACGCCATGTTCGTGGAACAGCCTGTAGAGCAGCCGCTCGGCGCCGATGGTCGGGTCGATCAGCTCGGTCGGCTCGATGGTGCCGAGCAGCGCCACCAGCTCGCGCCACGAATTGTCGGCCGGCTCCTGCGTCACGTCACGCGGATCGCCGTCGCCGCCCGAAATGTCGGGCACGCGCATGCGCTCGGGTGACTGCGGCAGGAACTGCGCCAGGATGCCGCCGGCGCGCCACTGCTCACGAGCGCCGCCGGGACCTGGCGTCAGAAGCTTGGCCACCGACAGCCTGAGGTCGGTCGGGATCTGCTCCGACTGGCGGAAATAGGTGCGCGCGGCGTCCTCCAGCGTCTCGCCGTCGAGCTGGACGATGCCCTGATAGCGCTGCGTGTGCGCGCCCTGGTCGATGGTCAGCGCCAAAACGCCGCTGCCCAGCAGCGTCTGCTGCGAGGTCTGGCCTGCGGCCACCAGGGCCTCCAGCCGGTCGGCGTCGAAACGCGCATAGGCGCGCAATGCCGAAGGCGTGGAGAAATCCGCGACCAGCATGTCGACCGGGCCGTCGGTGCGGGTCTGCAAGATGAACTTGCCTTCGAATTTGAGCGAGGTGCCGAGCAGCACCGTCAGCACACAGGCTTCCGCGAGCAGGCGGGCGACCGGCTCGGGATAGTCGTGACGGTTGAGGATGGCGTCGAGCATCGGCCCGAGTTGCACGGTGCGGCCGCGCACGTCGAGCGGGCCGACCTCGAAGGGTACGACATGATCGTCGCCGGCATAGCCGAACTCGCCGAGTTTGGGGTGATGTTCAGTCACTTGATGCGTTTCCAACATGACAAAGCTCCAGGGCGCGGCCATGCGGCCCGGAGGGGTGCATGCGTCCAAACGCGCTTGATTTGCGTGATGGGGCGCAAATAGGCATCGCGCCGCCCCGGATCAAGCGCTTGGAGATCAAGCGCCTGGAGATCAAGCGCCCAGACACCAGGCCAAAACCGCCTTCTGGGCGTGGAGCCGGTTCTCGGCTTCGTCGAAGACCACCGAATGCGGACCGTCGATGACCTCGTCGGTCACTTCCTCGCCACGATGCGCCGGCAGGCAGTGCATGAACAGGGCGTCGGGCTTGGCCCTGGCCATCAGCGCCGCATTGACCTGATAGGGCGAGAAGACATTATGGCCGCGGGCGCGGTGTTCCTGGCCCATCGACACCCAGCAGTCGGTGACGATGCAGTCGGCCTGGTCGACGGCCTCTTCGGGCGAGCGGGTGAAGTGCAGCTTGCCGCCATTGGTCTTCGACCAGTCGATGTGCTTCTGCGCCGGCTCGCTGCCTTCCGGCACTGCGACGTTCAGGTTGAAGCGGAACCGCGCCGAGGCCTCGAGCAGCGAATGCAGCACGTTGTTGCCGTCGCCGGTCCAGGCGATGGTCTTGCCGGCAACCGGACCGCGATGCTCCTCGAAGGTCATGATGTCGGCCATCAGCTGACAGGGATGGGTGTCGTCGGTCAGCCCGTTGATGACCGGAATCGTGGCATTCTCGGTCAGCTCGAGCAGCCGCTCATGCGACGTGGTGCGGATCATGATGGCGTCGACATAGCGCGACAGCACCTTGGCGGTGTCGGCAATGGTCTCGGAGCGGCCGAGCTGCATTTCGGTCCCGGTCAGCATGATGGTCTCGCCGCCGAGCTGTCGCATGCCGACGTCGAAGGACACGCGCGTGCGCGTCGACGGCTTGTCGAAGATCATGGCCAGCACCTTGCCTTCGAGCGGTTTGGTCCGTTCGCCGGCCTTGAGGCGCGCCTTGCGCACCACCGCATCGTCCAGCATCAGGCGCAGATCGCCTTCGGAAACGGCGGAAAGATCGGTGAAATGGCGAAGGCTCATCGGGAATGGCTCTCGGGATTACTTCGAGGCGGCCGCGGCGATGGCGTCGGTCAGGCCCTTGGCGCCGGCGCGGATGCGATCGAGCGCTTCGCCGATCTCGGCGTCGGTGACGGTCAGCGGCGGCAGCAGACGAATGACGTTGTCGCCTGCCGGCACCGCCAGCAGATGCTGGTCGCGCAGCGCCATGTTGACCTTGGTGTTGGGCATGGCGCATTTCAGGCCAAGCATCAGGCCGCTGCCCCTGATGCCTTCGATGACATCAGGAAATTCGTCGGCGACCGCCGCCAGGCCCTGCTTCATCAGCAATGCCTTGCGCTGGACGTCTTCGAGGAAGCCGTCTTCCAGCACGACGTCGAGCACAGCGTTGCCGACCGCCATGGCCAGCGGATTGCCGCCGAAAGTGGTGCCATGCACGCCTGCCGTCATGCCGACGACAGCGTCGTCGGTGGCGAGGCACGCGCCCATCGGGAAGCCGCCGCCAATGCCCTTGGCAATCGCCATGATGTCGGGCGTCACGCCGGTCCATTCATGCGCGAACAGCTTTCCGGTGCGACCGATACCGCACTGGACCTCATCGAAGATCAGCAGCAGGCCATGCTGGTCGCAGAGCTGCCGCAGCCGCTTCAAGGATTGCGTCGGCACCGGGCGGATGCCGCCCTCGCCCTGTACCGGTTCGATCAGGATCGCGGCGGTCTCTGGTGTGATCGCCTTCTCGGCGGCGTCGATGTCGTCGAAGCCGACCTGGTCGAAGCCTTCGACCTTGGGGCCGAAGCCTTCGAGATATTTGTACTGGCCGCCGGCGGCGATGGTCGCCAGCGTGCGGCCGTGGAAGGCGCCTTCGAAGGTAATGACCCGGAAGCGCTCGGGATGGCCCTTGACGAACTGGTAGCGCCGCGCCGTCTTGATCGCGCATTCGAGCGCCTCGGCGCCGGAATTGGTGAAGAACACCTTGTCGGCGAAGGTGGCGTCAGCCAGCCGCTCGCCGAGCCGGGCCTGCCCCGGGATCTCGTAGAGATTGGAGACGTGCCAGAGCTTGGCCGCCTGTTCGGTCAGCGCCGAGACCAGATGCGGATGGCTGTGGCCCAACGAATTGACCGCGATGCCGCCAGCGAAATCGAGATATCGCTCGCCCTTGTCGGTAACCAGCCAGGTGCCTTCGCCATGATCGAAGGCCAAAGGGGCGCGGGCAAAGGTCTCGTAAAGCGCCGAACCGCTCATTATATGCGTCTCCGGTACCGGAAAAATCAAAAAAGCCGCCAAAGCGGCGGCCTTTGCGGCTTATCGTGTTTTTCGGCCATGAAGTCAACGAAAACGTCGTGCAGAGGCGCGTGGCCAGCTCCCGACGAGACGCCGGCTCATAAGCGACCGGGCAAGTTGGGGAAAACCTAAAAAACCGATTCGTGTTGCACCTGGGACTCTTGTCACCGAGTCAACACATGAGGTAATTGTAGTCGGGAAATAACTAGATTTCGTGCGGCGGACCTAATCACCTAATATATGTGGTGTCTGCCCCGGCAAAGATTGCCGGGTCGGGAACGGATTCCGGCTGCCGCACACATAGCAGGAGCGCGGTCTCATGAACTGGACTGACGAGCGGGTCGAACTTCTCAGGAAACTGTGGTCGGAGGGCTTGAGCGCAAGCCAGATCGCCGCACAACTCGGCGGGGTCAGCCGCAACGCGGTCATCGGCAAGGTGCACCGGCTGAAGCTGTCGGGCCGCGGACGCTCGACCGCGACGCCGGCGCGTCAGAAGAAGACAACGCAGGGATCTTCGATCCAGAAATCGGTGCCTCGCGCCGCAACCACGCAGCGCCATGTCACGACTTCGATCGGGGCGAACGCACTGCAGGCGCAGTTCGACGCCGAGCCGGTGGCGCGCCACTACATCCGCCCGGTCGAAAACGTCGTCGTGCCGATCTCGCGGCATCTGCAGCTCACCGATCTCACCGAGCGCACCTGCAAATGGCCGAATGGCGATCCGCTATCGGAAGACTTCAACTTCTGCGGCAACGAGGCGGCTGAAACCGGACCTTACTGCAAGTACCACGCAAGGGTGGCGTTCCAGCCGGCTTCAGAGCGGCGCAGGAGCCGGTAGTTAGGAATAGGGATTGGGGACTGGGCAGTAGGGAATGGGGTAGCGCTCGTGAGGCGCTACCTTATTCTGCCTACTGCCTACTGCCTACTGCCTACCATCACAGCCACCCACTCTTCCGAAATCGCCAATACAAAAACGAGCAGATCAGCGCGATCGAGACCAATACGACGGGATAGCCGTATTGCATCTTCAGTTCCGGCATGTCGTCGAAATTCATGCCGTAAATGCCGGCGAGCGCCGTCGGCACCGCCAGGATCGCCGCCCATGAGGCCAGCTTCTTGGTGTTCGCGGTTTCCTGGCTCTGGCCGACCAGCAGGCTGGCTTCGAAAGCGAACGCCAGAACCTCGCGCAGGCTGTCGATCTTTTCCTGCACGGTCCGGATATGGTCGGTGACATCGCGAAACAGCGGATGCATTGCGGTATGGATCTGCGGCAGTTCGGCGCTGGTCAGCCGGCGGCAGACCTCGACCAGCGGCAGCGCCGCATTGCGCAGGCGCAACAGATCGCGGCGCAGCATATAGAGCCGCTCGATGTCGGGACCGGTCATCGGCTTCAGCAGCACCCTGTCCTCGATCGCCTCGACCTCGTCCTCGATCTGCTCTAGCACCGGCATGTAGTTGTCGACGATGAAGTCGAGGATGGCGTAGAGGACGAAATCCTCGCCCTTGGCCAGTGAGTGCGGACAGCTTTCCCAGTGCTGGCGCACGGCGGCGTATGAGGTCGAGGGACCATGCCTGACGCTGACGATATAGCCTGAGCCGACGAACAGATGCGTCTCGCCGAAGGTGACGCGTCCGTCGATCAGCTGTGCAGTGCGGGCAACGATGAACAGTGCATCGCCATATTGCTCGATCTTCGGCCGCTGGTGCGGATGTTCGGCGTCTTCGATCGCCAGTTCGTGCAGATGAAATTGCGCCTTGACGCGCAGCAGAAGCTCGCGGTCGGGTTCGAGCAGCCCGATCCAGACGACATGGCCCGACTTCTTGGCCCATTCGCCGGCTTCCTCGATCGGTATGTCGGCGATGCGCTTGCCGGCGGTGTAGACGCTCGACGCGATGATGCCGGACGATGCCGGCGCCGGCTTGAACTCTCGGACATATTCCATCGCAGCCTCCTGAGCGCCTGGCCTTGGCCAGGAACCGAGACGCTAACATCCGGGCAGTTTAGCGCAATATGATTAAGCGTTCGAGGGGCGCGATCACTTCACCGGCAGCACCGGCAGGGCAACCTTGTCGGTCTTGTCGCCCTTGGGACGCTCGGCCGGCAACTGCTCGCCGGTGACGATGTAGTAGATCGTCTCGGCAATGTTGGTGGCGTGGTCGCCGATGCGCTCGATGTTCTTGGCGCAAAACAGCAGATGCGTGCACGGCGTGATGTTGCGCGGATCTTCCATCATGTAGGTCAAAAGCTCGCGAAACAGCGAGGTGTACATGGCGTCGATCTGGTCGTCGCGGTCGCGAACGAAGCCTATTTTCTCGACCGAGCGCGAGGCATAGACGTCGAGCACTTCCTTGAGCTGGGTCAAAGCGAGTTCGGCAAGCGCCTCGAGGCCGCGAAACAGGCTGGTCGGCTGGCGGCCGTCAATGACGCTGACCACACGCTTGGCGACGTTCTTGGCGAGGTCACCGACCCGTTCGAGGTCGGCCGAAATGCGGATGGCGCCGACGATCTCGCGCAGATCCGTCGCCATGGGCTGGCGCTTGGCGATGATGACGATGGCTTTGTCGTCGATTTCGCGCTGGCCATCGTCAAGCACGATGTCGTCACGAATGACCTTCTGGGCGAGGCCGGGATCGGCATTGACCAGCGCCTGGATCGCCTGCTCGACCATGCGCTCGGCATGGCCGCCCATCGCAGCGATGCGCTTCGCCAGGTATTTCAGCTCTTCGTCATAGGCGCTGACAATGTGTACGGACTGCATGGGCGAAATGCCTTCCTTAAATCTTTGGCCTTTTGAGTCGTTTCCTCGACCCCTGTGCTGATACGCTAGCCGGATGACAGAAAGAAGAAACAGGCAGTTAGCAGATAGTACCGCCTCAGCCTGCCGGCAAATGGACCGTGAACGCCGCGCCCTTGCCAACCTCCGACTTGATCGAAAGCCGGGCGTTGTGGCGCGTCAGAATATGCTTGACGATGGACAGGCCAAGACCGGTGCCTTTCTGCGTGCGGCTGCTCTCCACGTCGACGCGATAGAAGCGCTCGGTAATGCGCGGTATGTGCTCTTCCGGGATGCCCGGGCCGTAGTCCCTGATGGTTACATCGATGCCCGGTTCCGGGCCGGCCTCGCCCCGCGCGATCGACACCGTGACGCGTCCGCCAGGCTGGCCGTATTTGCAGGCGTTTTCCAAGAGATTCTCGAACACCTGGAACAGCTCGTCGCGGTCTCCGGGCACGTCGAGCGGCCCCTCGGCGTAGTCGCGTTCGATGACGACGCCGTTCTCGCTGGCGAGCGGGCCTAGTGAATCGATGACGCTGTCGATGGTCTGGCGCAGATCGACCTCGGTTCCCGGCCTCAGGTAAGGCTTCATTTCAAGCCTCGACAGCGACAGGAGATCGTCGATGAGGCGCGCCATGCGGCCGGTCTGGTTCTGCATGATCTGCAGGAACTGCTCGCGCGCCGCCGGATCGTTGCGGGCCGGGCCGCGCAACGTCTCGATGAAGCCCGAGATTGAAGCAAGCGGGGTGCGCAACTCGTGGCTGGCATTGGCTATGAAGTCAGCGCGCATGCGGTCGATGCGGCGCGTCTCACTCTGGTCCTTGAATACCAGCACATAGAGATCGGTGGCGTGGCCGACCGAGGACGCGCTGACCCGGTAGGCCCGTTCAACCGGCAGCTTCTCGGTGTAGTCGACGGCATCGGAGGCGACGGTTCCCGACAGCACGCCGTCGAGCAAGGCCTGCATTTCCGGCGCGCGGAATTTTAGCGACAGCGACAGGCCGGGCGCGATACCGACAAAGGCGGCAAAGGCGGCGGCATTGGCGTGGACGATGGTGGCGGTGCGGTCGAAGATGATCAGCGGATCGGCAACGGCAGCCGCAAGATATTCGCCGGAAAGCCGCTGCAGCCCGCTCGCCTCGATCGTGGCAATGGTCTCAGCAGACCGGCTGGCGCCTCCGGTTGGCAGAAGCGCGGCGGCCAGCAGCACCGTCAACGCAGCCAGGACGACATAGGCGGAGATACCGGCAAAACCATAAACGGCCATGATGGCGATCGCACCGGCGGCAAGCAGCCATCGGCTGTTCCACAGCCGGCCGGCGACGGCCTGCCCCGTGGTTGTCCGCTCTGCGCCGGTGTCAGCCATTCGTGCTTTCCGTGCTTCTGCGCCGGTCCCGCCGAAACTTCCGCTGGACCGGGTTTGAGGCCCCCCATAGCATGAGTCCGCAAGCTGGAAAGGTTCGTCTCGATGAAAAAAGCCAAGGAAAGTCCCGCCGCAGAGCCGGCAGAGGGGCCGCTGAATATCAAGGTGGACGGCAAGGAGCGGGAGTTCGACATCGAAAACCCCGAGCTTCCCAGCTGGATCGAGGACCACAAACTGACCGCAGGCGACTACCCCTACGACAAGAAAATGAAGACCGAGGAGTATGACGAGACGCTGGAGCGGCTGCAGATCGAACTGGTCAAGGCGCAGGCCTGGCTGCAGGCGACCGGCAGCAGACTGATGTCGCTGTTCGAGGGGCGCGATGCCGCCGGCAAGGGCGGCACCATCTCGGTGCTGCGCCAGTATCTCAATCCTCGAACCGCGCGCAATGTGGCGCTGACCAAGCCGACCCCAACCGAAGTCGGGCAATGGTACTACCAGCGCTACGTCGCCCATTTCCCGACATCGGGCGAATTCGTCACCTTCGACCGGTCCTGGTACAACCGCGGCGGCGTCGAGCCGGTGATGGGCTTCTGCACACCGGAACAGCATGCAAAATTCCTCGACGAGACGCCGCATTTCGAGCGGATGATCTCCAACGACGGCATCTATTTCTTCAAATTCTGGCTCAACATCGGCCGCGAAACCCAGCTCGAACGGTTTCACGACCGCCGCTGGTCTCCGCTGAAGAACTGGAAGTTCTCGCCGATCGATATTGCCGGCATCACCAAATGGGACGACTACACCAAGGCGCGCGACCAGATGGTCGAGCGCACGCACAAGCAGTTCGCGCCCTGGATCATCGTGCGGGCCAATGACAAGCGACGCTCGCGGCTGGCCGTCATGCGGCGCATCCTGTTGTCACTGCCCTATGATGGGCGCGATCTCGACGCCATCGGCAAGGAAGACAAAAAGATCGTCGGCGAAGGGCCGTCGTTTCTCGAGAAGTAGAGACTGGCCTCGATAGGCAGAGGCTGAAATTACAGAGCCCACCCCCACACGGAGGTGGGCTCTGTGGCCATTGTCTAAAGCGCATCGCATTTGAACGGATTCACGCGACGCGCTTTAGGTCTTTGTTTCATGCATGTCGTTCTCTCAAAACCGGGGCCACTTTGAGCGACATGCATTAAAGCGCGTCGGGTGAAGACAGTCTCACGACGCCTGCCGCATGCCGAGCATGTGGGGGGTGCCCCTGGCCAACACCGGGGCGTGATGGTTGCGGCGCGAACGCACGACATCCAGCGTATGCTCGTTGAAGGTCAGCAGTGTGGCGACGACCTGCTGGTTGCCATAGGTGCGCTGGTACCCGAGCGGCGTCGCCAGGAAGTGCAACTGCAGCGTCCGCAGCACCCACACCGGCTCGACCTCGATAATGACCTGATCGACATTGCGAGCAAGGCCCCATTCGACGAAGCCGGCGATCAGTTCGGTGCCGACCGTAGACACGCCGCGCTTGCCATCGCGAAAGCCTGGCGCCACCGCGTAACGGGTTAGCTCCCAGACATTCGGTCCCGAAGGGCGCTTTCCCTCGCAGAGTTCCGGCATCACATCGCTAAGGAGATGCGGCCGTGTGGTCGGCAGCATCCGATGATAGCCTGCAAGCTCGCCATTGCGTATGACAAGGTGGTGTTCGGCCTCATCATGGTCGAATTGATCGATTTCGAGGCCGTCCGGGCGATCGAGATCGGTCCACCGCATCTCATCGACGAAGACCTTGTAACGCAGGCGATGGACGGCCTCCCATAGGTCGGGACGTTCCATCAGTTGTTGAGTGGTAAGGGAAAATAGCATTAGCCGTCTCCTGGGCTTAAGAGGAAGATACGGCCGGGCTTTCCCGAAAAAATTGCGCGAAGGTGTTGGCAAGGATTTCCAGGCTGCCACAGCCGACATGGCTAATATAGCTGCGTCTAAACGCCTCCGCGATGGCGTGCACCCTGTTGGCGACGCCGAGTCTGCTTTTGGCGTTAAGAAAGCATTAGCCGTCTCAAGAGGACGACAGGGGCCGGTCTTTTCTGAAGATATGACGCCAACAATGCGGCCATAAATTTCGGGCCGCCAGAACCGGCCTAGCTGATATAGCCGTGCCTGACTGCTTCGGCGACTGCCTGCACACGGTTGGCGGCGCCTAGTTTGCTCTTGGCGTTGAGAAGGTGTTTCTCAGAGGTATGCTCCGAGATGCCGAGGATCTGCGAAATCTCCCACTCGGATTTTCCGACCGCCGCCCATTGCAGGCATTCGCGCTCGCGCGGCGTCAATTCAATGTGATCGATAGATTTGCCGGCCGTCGTTTGAAGCTGCATGGCGCGGCCGATGGCATAGGTGGAGGCCAGCGAGACCATTGCGAATTCGGCTTCGGACAGTTCGACCGCCTCACCGCCCAGCGAGACCAGCGCGATCTGGCCTTCGAGCGTGATCAGCGGGAAGGCGAGGCCGTCACGCAGCTTGAACTGGCGGGCGTCGCGCATTACCTCGGCGCTGCTCTTGTCGGCGGGCATGCTTTGAACGGCATCGCGCCATTGGAATGGCGCCCGAAACTGCTTCAAATGGCTGACGACCGGATCGTGGTCGACGTAGTTGCGCGATAAGTAACGCTCCAGCCATTCGCTAGGCCAATCGCAGAGCAGCACATGGTCCTTCGTCTGGCTGCTTGGTGTACCGGGCTGCGGCACCGTTGCGGCTATCAGGGCCGTCAATCCGAAATTCGAGGTGACACTAAGTAGCTGCTCGCACACCGCAGCCGACGTGTCGGCACGCTGCACCCGGTCAATATATTCAAGTGTCCGGTCAAAATAACCCATCGCAACATCTACCCCATGTTGCCTACCGCTCTTGAGACCGATGCTACGTGCCTGCCCCGCACTTAGCCATCAACCCCGGATTGCAAAGCCACATCCTTAGCTTTTCTAACGCCAGCGACCGCCAACCCCGGGCCGACTCTGTGCGGCTATTTGCAACCTCGCCAAAGCATAACCCGAAATTTGCCCTTTGAAATCAAAAACAATTGTGCCTGCGCCGTTTTCGTATCACAAGCCAACGGCCAAGACGGGCGGAGTTTTTTGTGACATCACGCTGGATAACCATCGCCTTGCTGTCGATGCTGATCGGAGTGCAGCCGTTTGCCGGCGCTGTGCGGGCAGCGGAACCGCAGGTGCCGGTGCTTTGGGATGCCAAGGAGCGGCTGCCGAAGCCGGACCTTGCGGCGCTGCCGAGGCTCAGGTTCCTCACCACAACCGATTTCCCGCCCTTCAATTTTCTCGACGGCACGGGCCGACTGTCCGGCTTCCACATCGACCTGGCGCGGGCGATTTGCGCCGAACTCGACATCGCCGACAAATGCCAGATCCAGGCGCTGCCCTGGGCCGAACTCGACGACGCGTTGCAGAAGGGCGAAGGCGAGGCGATCATCGCCGGCATCGCCGCAACGCCGGAGACGCGGGCGAAGTACAGCTTTTCGCGCTCCTATCTACAGTTTCCGGCGCGCTTCATCATGCCGAAGACCAAGGCCTTCGCCGAGCCGATCCTCGACAAATTGCGCTCGAAGCGGGTCGGCGTGCTGGCCGGCTCGGCGCATGAAAAGATGCTGCGCGATTATTTCGGCACCGTGCAGATCATCCGCTTTCAACGGCCGGAAGACCTCTACAGCGACTTGAAGAGCGCCAAGATCGATGCCGCCTTCGGCGACGGCATGCGCTTTTCCTTCTGGCTGGGCGGCACGGACGCCGCCGGTTGCTGCCGCTTCGCCGGTGGACCCTACCTGGCGCCGGAATATCTGGGGTCCGGCATGACCATTGCCACCCGGGCCAGCGACCCAGCGCTGGCCGCAGCCATGGACTACGCGCTGCAGGAGATATCGGTGAAAGGCACCTTCGCCGAATTCTACCTGCGCTATTTCCCGGTCAGTTTCTTCTGATCCGGTTCCCGGTCAGCTTTTTCTGATCCGGTCCCGGTCAGCTTCCTTTAGGGGCTGGATCAGGTCAGCGTGCGCAGGCGGGCCTTCGCCCCGCGCGCGATGGCTGCGGCGGTCAGCGTGTCGAGATCGAGCTCACGCCGGATCAACTGCAGCACCCGCAATTCCTCCATGCGCATTTCTAGATCGACGGCGGCAACCTCGAAGGCCGCGGCATAGGCGGTGTCGTGCAGCCGTTCGGGCAAAGTCTCGGCGACACGCTCGAGCACGCCTTCCAACCCATCCTTTTCATGCAGCATCTTCTGGCAGTCCTGCGCAATGGCGATCAGCCTGTCCTGCTTGAAATCCTCGAACACCGGCCAGCTGCGGACGACGTCGCCGATGCGCGCCAGTTCGATATCGGTCATGTCGCGATCGGAAGCCGAGGTGATGACCATCAGGTAGATCAGGGCTTCATGGGTGGACGGCAACGGCATTCAAAACTCCTTGATAGTGAGGGTCGAAGGTAGGGACGCCACGGCGCCGTCGCAACGAAAACGCCTGATATCGTTGACGCTCCGCCCTGTCGCGCCTAGAGACCCGGTTGAAAAATCTTACCAGCCGCGAAAGCCGGCCATGACTGGAACTTTGACATGACGGGATCAAACATCGCCGATCTCAACCCCGAAATGCTTGCGGCAGCCGCCGAAAGCAAGGCCTGGCCGTTCGAGGAAGCCAAAAAGATCATCGAGCGCTACAAGGGCGGCGACTTCCCGGAGATCGTCCTGTTCGAGACCGGCTACGGCCCGTCGGGCCTGCCGCATATCGGCACGTTCGGCGAGGTCGCGCGCACCTCGATGGTGCGCCATGCCTTTCACGTGCTGACCGGGAACAAGGTCAAGACCAAGCTGCTCTGCTTCTCCGACGATATGGACGGCATGCGCAAAATCCCCGACAATGTGCCGGATCGCGCAGCGCTCGAGCCCTATCTGCATATGCCCCTGTCGGCGGTGCCCAATCCGTTCGGCGGCGACTATCCGAGCTTTGGCGACCACAACAACGCGATGCTGTGCCGCTTCCTCGACACGTTCGGCTTCGACTACGAATTCGCCAGCGCCACGCAGTACTACAAGGCCGGCCGCTTCGATGCGATGCTGGTGCGCGCCGCCGAGCGCTATGAGCAGATCATGGCGGTGATGCTGCCGACGCTGGGGCCGGAGCGGCAGGCAACCTACAGCCCGTTCCTGCCGATCTCGCCGAAGAGCGGGCGCGTGCTCTACGTGCCGATGAAGCATGTCGACGCCAAGGCCGGCAACATCACCTTCGACGATGAGGGCACCGAGACCACGCTTTCGGTGACCGGCGGGAAGGTCAAGCTGCAGTGGAAGCCGGATTTCGGCATGCGCTGGGCAGCGCTCGGCGTCGATTTCGAAATGTTCGGCAAGGACCACCAGACGAACGCGGTGATCTACGACCGCATCTGCAACATTCTCGGCGGGCGCGCGCCCGAGCATTTCGTCTACGAACTGTTCCTGGACGAGAACGGCCAGAAGATCTCGAAGTCGAAGGGCAACGGGCTGACCATCGACGAATGGCTGCGCTACGCGCCGACCGAAAGCCTCGGCCTCTATATGTATCAGCGGCCAAGGCAGGCGAAAAAGCTCTATTTCGACGTCATCCCACGCGCCGTCGACGAGTACTACACCTTCCTCAACGCCTATCCGCGCCAGGACTGGAAGGAGCGGCTGGGCAATCCGGTCTGGCACATGCATGACGGCAAGCCGCCTTCCATCGACATGCCGGTGCCGTTCTCGCTGCTGCTCAACCTGGTCAGCGCCTCCAACGCGCAAAACAAGGATGTGCTGTGGGGCTTCATCTCGCGCCATGCATCTGGCGTGACGCCGGCGACGCATCCCGAACTCGACCAGCTGGTCGGTTTCGCCATCCGCTACTTCGACGATTTCGTGAAGCCGACGAAGACCTTCCGGCCGGCCGACGATGTCGAACGCGTCGCGCTGGAAGCGCTTGGCAACGCGCTTGCTGGCCTGCCGGCCGGCGCCGACGGCGAAGCGATCCAGAACGCTTCGCTCAACGTGGCGCGCAAGATCGAACGCTATCAGGACCATTCGAAGAAGAGCCCGGACGGCGGCCCTGGTGTCTCGGGCGCTTTCTTCCAGATGATCTACCAGGTGCTGATCGGCCAGGAACGCGGACCGCGCTTCGGTTCGTTCGCAGCCCTCTACGGCATCGCCGAAACCCGCGCGCTCATTGAGCGGGCGCTGGCTGGTCAGCTGGCGGCGTAATTTCCGTCCCGGCCAGCGGCGTGTCTATCGCCGGGGCATCGAGGATCGGTTGCGACGCCGTCGGTGCCACAACAGGCGTTGGCGCCGGTGGCAGGCCGCCAAGATCGGTCGCGGCGCCGAAGACGCCCTTCTTGGCGGCGCGCGCCTTGTCGCCCGCTTCGACATAGGGGCCGGCTGCCGTGGCGCGCGCCCAGCCGTTTTCGACCAGCCACTGGCCGACATCCAGCTTGCCGATGCGGCATTCGGCGGCGATCAGCGCACGGTCGGCCTCCGGCGGCACCTTGCAGGCAACGGCCCGGCCGCGCAGGAAAGACCGGAACGCGGTGCGCGCCCTGATACCGCAAGCCCAGGACTTGCCGCCCTCGGTGCAGGTCTCGTCTTGCCTGACGATGTCGATGCCGGAGACCGTCACGGAATAACCATTGGCTTCGATCAGGCCGGCGGCGGCCGCGACCGGCTGGAACAGTTTTGTTCCTCCCCAGTCGTCGACCGCTCTGCGCCCACGCGGCTTGGGCGGCCCGGCCAGCGCCAGGTCGCTCAGCGGCGCGCGTGGCTCAACCCGTTCAAGTTCTTCTACCGGCAGCGGCGGCGGAGCGATGGCCTCGGGATCGATCGCCCTCGAATGCACCTGAGGCGAGTGCATCGGAGGCTTGACGGGCCGGACCTCGGGGATCGCCGACGTCGCCGGCTCCTCGGGCACGGCCTCGGTGTCCGGGTCGATCTGGTCGACGGTGATGGCGGTGCTTTCGCGATGCAGCGCGCGACCGCCGGCGACGACAATGGCGACCATCACCGGGATCGCCAGGAGGGCTATGAGGATTTGAAGCAGACGCACCGCGAGACCTACTGGCTTGCCCAGACGATCCGCGCCACCCATTCGACATCGCGCATCGCGATGTCGCGGTCCGGGTGGTCGGGGTTGAGCGAAATCAGCACGATCGATTTCGTCGTCTGGCGGTCGAGCACCTTGGCCATGACTTCGCCGGCATTGGTCTTGACGACGACGCGGTCGCCCTTGCGGGTAGCGGCGCCCGGCTCGACGATCAGCACATCGCCATTGCGGTACAGCGGCAGCATGGAATCGCCCTGCACCTTCAACGCATAAGAGGTTTCGGTCGCCCGTGCCGGAAGCTCGACAAGGTCCCAGCCCTGGCCTGAGGGATAGCCGGCATCATCGAAGAAGCCGCCGGCGCCGGCCTGGGCAAAGCCGAGCAGCGGCACCGCCGAACGCTGCGCGGCTACCGAGCCCGAAGCGGCCTTGGCACGGCCTTCGACCAGCCCGGTGAATTCGTCGAGCGAGGCGCCGGTCGCCTCGATGATCTTCGCCAGCGATTCGGTCGACGGCCAGCGCGGCCGTCCATCCGAGGACAGCCGCTTCGATTTGTTGAAAGCGGTGGAGTCCAGACCGGCTCGCCGGGCCAGGCCGGAGGCCGACAACGAATAGCGCTCAGCGAGAGCGTCGATGGCTGCCCAAACTCGGTCATGCGAGAGCAATTCGCTCTCCTCAAAACAGGAAAAAATACCTTTTCCTTCTAACGCGCGGTCATCCGATTGTCCACCGGCGCGCGGCCCGATCCCCTAAAAAGCTGTGTGCGGCGAAGTCGTCATGGATGCCTCAAACTGCCTTGGCAAGGCTGCGCAATCCCTGGTCGGAGCTCATGAAACCCCGCTCGGCCTAGGTCGGCGGTCGCGGTTGAACGGAGCGGGCAAGCGTACTGTTGGACGCGCCAAGGACGCTGTAGCATTTTGATTTGGCGCATGACCCCGAAAATCGATTCCGATTTTCGGGGTCATGCGCGAGGTCGGCGAGCATCATGTAGCGGGCGTTGTTGAGATGGAGGTTGAAGTCGATCTCGGTCGGCAGGCAGCGAAAAGCCAGTCGGCTTTCGCTACCGACCGCATAAGGCCACGGCGCCTTGCCGTGGCCATCATGCGCGCAAGGCGCCCCCAGACGTACATGGGGCGCTAGCTCAAGCGGCCTTCTTCACCTCGCCTTTCGCATAGGGATCGAAGCGCTGGTAGAAGGTCTCGCCCTTCTCGGCCAGGTCGAGCAGCAGCTTTGGCGCCTTGAACTCGGCGCCGTATTTCTTCTGCAGGCCTTTGGCTATTCTGACGAACTCCCTGGCGCCGATGCCGTCGATATAGGACAGCGCGCCGCCGGTGAATGGCGCGAAACCAAAGGCGAGTATCGACCCGAGATCGGCCTCGCGCGGATCGGTGACGATGCCTTCCTCCATCACCCGGGCCGCTTCCAGCGCAATGGTTACCAGCAGGCGCTGCTGCAGTTCCTCATAGTCGACCTTCTCGGCCTCCAGCTGCGGATAGAGATCCTTCAGGCCCGGCCACAGCTTCTTCTTGGCAGGCTTGGCGGGATAGTCGTAAAAACCCTTGCCGTTTTTGCGGCCGAAGCGGCGATGGGTGTCGACCAGCGTGTTGATCAACGCCATCTGCCTGGGGTCGACAGACTTGTCTCCGAGGTCCCTGATGGTCTGCTTCATGATCTTCTGGGCAAGGTCGATCGCCGTCTCGTCGGTCAGCGCCAGCGGGCCGACCGGCATGCCGGCGGCCTTGGCGGCGTTCTCGATCATCGGCGCCGGAACGCCTTCGATCAGCATCTTGTAGGCTTCCGACATGTAGCGCAGCACGCAGCGGTTGACGTAGAAGCCGCGCGTGTCGTTGACGACGATCGGCGTCTTCTTGATGGCGCGCACGAAATCGATCGCGGTGGCCAGCGCCTTGTCGCCGGTCTTCTTGCCCAAAATGATCTCGACCAGCATCATCTTGTCGACCGGCGAGAAGAAGTGGATGCCGACGAAATTCTTCGGCCGCGCCGAATTCTTGGCCAGCGCGGTGATCGGGATGGTCGAAGTGTTGGAGGCGAAGATCGCCGACGATTTCAGCACGGCTTCGGCCTGCTCGGTGGCAGCCTTCTTGACGGCCGAATCCTCGAACACCGCCTCGACCACCAGATCGCAGCCGGCGAGATCGGCATAGTCGGCCGTCGGCGTGATCAACGACAGAAGTCTGTCCTTCTCCTCGGGCTTGGCGCGGCCCTTCTTGACCTGATCGGAGATCAGGCTGTCGGAATGCGCCTTGCCCTTTTCGGCCGACGCCATGTCGCGGTCGAGCAGGACGACCGGGATGCCGGCCTTGGCGGTGACAAAGGCGATGCCGGCACCCATGAAGCCGGCGCCGAGAATACCGATCTTCTTGAACTTGGTCTCCGGCACGCCGGCCGGGCGGCGGGCGCCCTTGTTGAGCTCCTGCAGCGACACGAACAGCGAGCGGATCATCGCTGCTGCTTCCTTCGACTGCATGATTTCGGTGAAATAGCGCTGTTCGATCCGCAGACCGGTGTCGAACGGCACCAGCAGGCCCTCATAGACGCATTTCAGGATGGCCGCGGCGGCCGGATAATTGCCGTAGGTCTCGCGGCGCAGGATGGCGATGGCCGGCGGCCACAGATTGAAGCCGGCCGGCGTATAGATTTGGCCGCCAGGCAGCTTGAAGCCCTTCTCGTCCCAGGGCTGGACGGCTTTCAGGCCGTTCCTGATCATCGCTTTGGCGGTCTCGATCAGCTTGCCGGGTTCGGCGATCTCGTGGATCAGCCCCATCGCCTTGGCTTTCTGCGGCGACAGCGTCTGGCCGGTGGTCAGCATCTGCAACGCCTGCTGCTGGTCGGTCAGGCGCGGCACGCGTTGGGTGCCACCGGCGCCGGGGAAGATGCCGACCTTGACTTCCGGCAAGGCCATCTTGACCTTTTCGGAGTCAGCTGCAACGCGGCCATGACAGGCCAGCGACAGCTCGAACGCGCCGCCCATGCAGGTACCGTTGATCGCCGAGACCCAAGGTTTGCCCGACGTTTCGAGCTTGCGCCACAAGCCACCCATGCGGCCGGCATTGTCGAACAGGAGCTGTGCCGCCTTCTCCGGGTCCTTGGTCTTCTCCTTGGCAAATACGGCCAGCATCTTCTGCAGCATGGTCAGGTCGGCGCCGCCCGAGAAGCTGTCCTTTCCCGAGGTGATCACCGCGCCCTTGATGGCGGCGTCGGCCACCACCTGGTCGATGATCTTGTCGAGCTCGTTCATCACCTCTTCGGTGAAGACGTTCATCGAGCGGTCCGGCATGTTCCAGGTGACCATCGCGATGCCGTCTGCGTCCGTGTCGACCGTGAAGTTTGTATAAGTCATGTCTCTCTCCTTCCGGCCGAAAATCAGACGCGTTCGATAATCGTTGCGGTGCCCATGCCGGCGCCGATGCAGAGCGTCACCAGAGCGGTGTTCAAATCGCGGCGCTCGAGCTCGTCCAGCACCGTGCCCAGGATCATCGCGCCGGTGGCACCGAGCGGATGGCCCATGGCGATGGCGCCGCCATTGACGTTGATCTTGTCGTGCGGGATTTCGAATGCCTGCATGTAGCGCAGCACCACCGAGGCGAAGGCCTCGTTAAGCTCGAACAGGTCGATATCCGACAGCTTCATCTTGGCGCGCTTCAGAAGCTTCTCGGTGACGTCGACCGGACCGGTAAGCATCAGCACCGGCTCGGAGCCGATGTTGGCAAAGGCGCGGATGCGGGCGCGTGGCTTCAGGCCCATCGTCTTGCCGGCCTTCTTCGAGCCGAGCAGTACGGCGGCCGCGCCATCGACGATGCCGGACGAGTTGCCGGCATGGTGGACGTGGTTGACCTCTTCCACCTCAGGGTGCTTCTGCACGGCGACCGCGTCGAAGCCGCCCATTTCACCAGGCATGACGAAGGACGGGTTGAGCGAAGCCAGCGACTGCATGTCGGTCGACGGCCGCATATGCTCGTCATGATCGAGGATGGTGAGGCCGTTCTGGTCCTTGATCGGTATGACGGAGTTCTTGAAACGGCCATCGGCCCAGGCCTTGCCCGCACGCTTCTGGCTCTCGACCGCATAGGCATCGACGTCGTCGCGCGAAAAACCGTATTTGGTGGCGATCAGGTCGGCCGAAATGCCTTGCGGCACGAACCAGCCGGGCAGGCCGACGGACGGGTCCATGAACCACGCGCCGCCCGAGGCGCCCATGCCGACGCGCGACATCGATTCCACGCCGCCTGCAATGACGATCTCGTCGGCGCCTTGAGCGATCTTGGCGGCGCCGAAATTGATGGCGTCGAGGCCTGAGGCGCAGAAGCGCGAGATCTGCATGCCCGGCGCCTTGTTATCGTAGCCGGCCTCGAAGGCGGCGGCACGCGGAATGACGGAGCCGGCTTCGCCGACCGGATCGACGCAGCCGAAGATGATGTCGTCGACGTTTGCAGTGTCGAGGCCGTTGCGGTCGCGCAACGCTTCAAGCGTCCTGGCCGCAAGCCGCACCGCCGGCACCTCGTGCAGCGAGCCATCCTTCTTGCCCTTGCCGCGCGGTGTGCGCACGGCGTCATAGACATAAGCTTCAGCCATTTGCTTGCTCCTTGCTTTGCCGACGTCGCTCTCAGAGAGAGCGGCCGATCAGCAATTTCATGATCTCGTTGGTGCCGCCGTAGATGCGCTGGACGCGGGCGTCGCGGAACATGCGGGCGATCGGATATTCATTCATGTAGCCATAGCCGCCATGCAATTGAAGGCATTCGTCGACGACTTTTCCCTGCAGGTCCGAGAGCCAGTATTTCGCCATCGACGCCGTCACCGGATCCAGCCCGCCATTGATGTGGCGGGTGACGCAATCATTGTAGAAGACGCGGCCGATGGTGGCCTCGGTCTTCAGTTCGGCGAGCTTGAACTGGGTGTTCTGGAACTCGATGATCGCTTTGCCGAAAGCCTTGCGATCCTTGACGTAGTCGATGGTCAGCGCCAGGGCGCGTTCGATCATGGCGATCGCGCCGGTGCCGATCTGCAGGCGCTCCTGCGGCAATTGCTGCATCAGCTGGATGAAGCCCTGTCCCTCTTCGTGGCCAAGCAGGTTCGAGGTCGGCACGCGCAGATCATTGAAGAACAGCTCCGACGTGTCGTTGGCTTTCAGGCCGATCTTGTCGAGGTTGCGGCCGCGTTCGAAGCCGTCGGCCTCGTCGGCCTCGACGACGATCAGCGAGGTGCCCTTGGCGCCTTTGGCCGGATCGGTCTTGGTGACGACGATGATGAAATTGGCCAGTTGGCCATTGGTGATGAAGGTTTTCGAACCGTTGATCTTGTACTGGTTGCCGTCCTTCTCGGCGCGCGTCTTGACGCCTTGCAGGTCGGAGCCGGCGCCCGGCTCGGTCATGGCGATGGCGCCGATCAGTTCGCCGGTCGCCAGTTTCGGCAGCCATTTCTTCTTCTGCTCTTCCGAGCCGTAGTGAAGGATGTAAGGAGCAACGATCGCGTTGTGGAGACCGATGCCGAAACCGTCGACGCCGACATGGCCGATCGCCTCGATGATGGCGCTCTCATGCGCGAAGGTGCCGCCGGAGCCGCCATATTCCTCCGGCATAGAGGCGCAGAGCAGGCCGGCGGCACCCGCCTTGCGCCAGCTCTCGCGGTCGACCATCTCGTTCTTCTCGAACTCGTCGTAGCGCGGCGCGATCTCTTCCGACATGAAGCGGTGCGCCATGTCGTAGAGCATGCCGACCTCGTCCGCCGCCCAGGCGGGCTTCGGCAAGGAGAGCACTTCGGCTGGATTTGTCATGCCGTTTCTCCCGCGCCAACGTCCCCCTCCCCCTCGAGGGGAGGGTGGCCGCGAAGCGGTCGGGTGGGGTCGCCGATGACGTGCTCGACCTTATCTTCGGAATTGACGCGGGTTTGGGGCATTGCGATCATCTCCTACCAAAGCGCCAACCAGCCGGCGCACTGCACGCAAGGACCCCTCCCGGCCCTTCGGGCCACCCTCCCCTCAAGGGGGAGGGGGACGCCAGCCATTTCTAGAACGCTTCCGCAGGCAGCGCCATTAGCGTGTCCGCACCACTGGAAATGCGGGCGAGATGTGCCGATGTCTCGGGCATGATCCGCTCCATGAAGAAGCGCGCCGTCACCACCTTGTTATCGTAAAAAGCCCCATTTTCGTGGACAGATTGGGAGCCATTGGCCCCGGTCTTACCGAGCGCGGCCTTGGCCATCTGCGCCCACATATAGCCCAGCGCGACCAGGCCGAAGAGATGCATGTAATCGGTCGACGCGGCGCCGGCATTGTCGGGCTTGGCCATGCCGTTCTGCACCAGCCACATGGTCGCCGCCTGCAGATCGTTGAGGCCCTTCTTCAGCGCCTTGGTGAAAGGCGCCAGCTTCTCGTCGGCGCGGTTCTCCTCGCAGAACTCGCCGACGTCCTTGAAGAAGGCCTGCACGGCGCGGCCGCCATTCAGACCAAGCTTGCGGCCGACGAGGTCGAGCGCCTGGATGCCGTTGGCGCCTTCATAGATCATGGCGATGCGGGCATCGCGCACGAACTGGCTCATGCCGTGCTCTTCGATGTAGCCGTGGCCCCCGAACACCTGCTGCGCCATGACTGCATGGTCAAAACCCTTGTCGGTGAGCACGCCCTTGATCACCGGCGTCAGCAGGCCGGTATAGTCGTCGGCCGCCTGGCGATCCTTGTCGTCGGCGGAGCGGTGGGCGATGTCGGACTTGATCGCCGTCCACAGCGCCAGCGCGCGGCCGGCCTCATTGAAGGCCTTCATGGTCATCAGCGAGCGGCGGATGTCGGGATGGACGATGATCGGATCGGCTTGTCTGTCCGGCGCCTTGGCGCCAGACAGCGAGCGGCCCTGCAGCCGGTCCTTGGCGTAGGAGACCGCGTTCTGGTAGGCGATCTCGGACAGCGACAGGCCCTGCAGGCCGACGCCGAGCCGGGCTTCGTTCATCATCGTGAACATCGCCTTCAGGCCGCCATTGGCCTCACCGAGCAGCGTGCCTTCGGCCTCGTCATAATTCATGACGCAAGTCGAATTGCCGTGTATGCCCATCTTCTCCTCGATCGACCCGCAGGAGAGCGTGTTCTTCTCGCCCGGATTGCCCGAGGCATCGAGCTTCAGCTTTGGCACGATGAATAGCGAGATGCCCTTCACGCCCGCCGGCGCGCCTTCGATGCGGGCCAACACGAGATGGACGATGTTTTCCGACATGTCGTGCTCGCCGGCCGAGATGAAGATCTTCTGGCCTGAGATCTTGTAGGTGCCGTTGCCGTTCGGCACCGCCTTGGTGCGCAGCAGGCCAAGATCGGTGCCGCAATGCGGCTCGGTCAGGTTCATGGTACCGGTCCAGGACCCCTCGACCAGCTTTGGCAGCCATGTCGCCTTCTGCTCGTCGGTGCCGTGTGTGATGATCGCAGCGATCGCGCCTTGCGTCAGGCCGGGATACATCATCAGCGCCATGTTGGCCGAAACCATGTATTCGGCAACCGCGGTGTGCACGGCATAGGGCAGCCCCTGGCCGCCGAACTCGACGGGCGCCGCCAGTCCCATCCAGCCGCCTTCGCGATACTGGTCGTAGGCTTCCTTGAAGCCCTTCGGCGTCGTCACCGAGCCGTCCTCATGGCGCACGCAGCCTTCCATGTCACCGACGCGGTTCAGAGGATGCATAACGTTTTCGGCGAGCTTGGCGCCTTCGGCGAGGATCGCCTCGACAACGTCGGGCGTCGCGTCGGCAAACCCGGGAAGGTTGGAATATCGCTGATAACCCAGCACCTCGTTGAGCACGAACAGCGTGTCCTGGACCGGCGCCCTGTAGATCGGCATGTGTTCCTCCACCATGCGGGTCTTGGCCGCGAGATCGGGCCCCGAACATGAGGTTGGGGCGGCACGCCGGCCAATGTCGAAAGCGAGATAGCAAAAATTGACGTTTGCGTAAACGTCAATTTTGTCGCCGGGACAAAATTTACCTATGCCAGCCTGTCGCACGAGCGGTGCATGGCTTTGTGCAAAGCGAGGGGGGTCAAACAAAAAGAGCCGCGGGGGCGGCCGCGCGGCTCTTAAGTTCAAAGCTTTCGCCGGGAGCTGCGGAGCAAAATCAGCTGGCGGCGCTGGCCGGGGCCGAACGCTCGGACAGCATCTGGCGCACGGCCGACATCGAGCCGCTCAGCTCGTTGATGGCGTCGTCGATCAGCGCGCGCTGCTTCTGCAGGCGGGCTAGCTGCTTCTCCGACTTGTCGAGAGCCAGCCGCAATTGCTTGGTGTTGGATCCCGTGGGATCGTAGAGATCCATCATCTGCTTGACGTCGCGCAGCGAGAACCCGACCTTGCGGCCGAGCAGGATCAGCTTCAGCCGCGCCTTGTCGCGGCGCGTGTAGAGGCGCGTTGCCCCATCGCGTTTCGGATTGAGCAGGCCCTTGTCTTCATAGAAACGCAGCGTGCGCAGCGTCACGCCGTATTTCTTGGCCATCTCGCCGATGCGCACGAGCTCCTCACTGGCTTCGGCAGACATATTGTTGGTGTTGGCCGCGGCTTCGCCGGGCGAAACAAGTTTCATAGTCACTGGCTTTCCCCTGTCGTGGCATCGCGGTCTCGGACCTTGCAACGCCTGAGTGGAAGCGGGGGCATGCTTCCAGTCGTGGTTTCAACTAATTCATCGCAAAAGGCACGAACGGCGCCCCTCTTACGTTTACGTCAATTCTATATCGATAGCCGCCGCATGACGCAAGGGCGTTCTGGGATTGCGAAACCTTATGCCGCACCCCCGGCGCCGGGTCCGAACGGGCACCGCCTGTATTTCAGCAATGCCGTAACTTCTTAAGCTTGGTTAACACCTTGTTTACCACGATGGGTGAAATGTGCGGATGTCGGTCACCCGTGTTTATCCTGTAGCGAATTTTTCACGGTTTTTCGGAGAGCGGGCCTGGCCCGGGAAGCTCGTCTTCCGCCGCAGCAGTGCCGCGCGGCCGCCTTCGTTCCCGACAAGGACTTGGGAAACTGGCAGCAAGCCGGCCATTCTGAAAAACGGACGCATCGATGAACAGCAAGCGGTCCTATCTCGATACACTCAACGCCGGCAGGCCGCGCAGGCCGAACACCACACTTGATGAATTGAACCGCTCGCTGGAAACGCTGGAGCAGCGGCTGGAGCGCAAGCGCGAGGACGCCGCCGAGCGCTTCGATCCGCGCCGGCCGCCGGCAGAGCCGCGCTACGCAAGCGCCCAGCCCTACGCCCCGCCGCGCTGGTACGAGGACCCGCAGCCCACGCCGCGGCCGAAAGGCGCCGGGCCGGCCGGCTTCGACCAGAACTATCAGGCGATCGCGCGCGACATCGACCGCGTGCGCGGCCAGGAAGACAGCGTCGCCGTGGTCGGCAAGATCGCCGGCGAATTGCGTGGCCTGCGCGAGGAACTGCGCCATCAGATGACGGCCGGCCTGCAGCGCGAATTCGCCGCGTTGCGCAAGGACATCGAACGGGCCTTCCAGGCGAGCAACCAATCGGGTGGTCAGGCAGGCGGCTTGCCCGGCAAGGGCAGCGCCGAACTCGGCGTCGAATTCGAGCGGCTGTCCGGCGCAATCCAGACGCTGGCCGAGAAGAGCGACGACCGAAGCGTCAACATGCTGCGGCTCGAGCTCGAGCAGGTAAAGACGGCGCTCGACACATTGGCGCGCGAGGAAAGCGTGCTGAAGGTCGACCGCCGCTGGGACGATTTCGACCGCCGCTGGAGCGCGTTCGAGGACCGTGTCGACGCCGACCAGCGCAACCGTGCCGACGGCCCCGGATTTTCGGCCCTGACCGACCGGCTCGAACAGATCAGCAATGCCGTCCACAATCTGCCGGAATCGCTGTCGCTGCGCTCGATGGAAGAAAAGGTCCGCACCCTTGCCGGCGCCGTCGATCATTTCGTCAGCCAGCAGAGCAACCGCGGCGGCGACACGCTTGGCCTGATCGACGAACGGCTTGATGAGATTTCGCGCGCCATCGTCGCCTCGACCGTCGCCGCACAGGCCAATTCCTTCGACCCCGAACCCTTTGAACGCATCGAGAAGCGGATCGCCTCGCTGGCGCAGCAGATCGAGGAAGTCGTGCAGGTTCGTCCGAGCGGCGAGGTTCTCGACCGTCTCAGCACGCTGTCGAACAGGGTCGACGAGCTTGCCGGCCGCGCCAATCTGCCGGAACAGGCGATGGAGCGCCTCGGCAAGCAGATCGCGATGATCGCCGACAAGATCGACCGCGCCCCGGCCATGCCCGACGCCGACTATATCTTCCAGGGTCTGGAACAGCGCTTCGACGTGCTGTCGGGCATGATGGAACGTCGGCAGGGCGATGCCATCGAACAGGGCAACATGCTGTTTCGCGATCTCGAGCGGCGGCTGGACGAGGTTGCCGACCGGCTGGACCAGCGCCAGCCGCAGGCTGACAGCGCCGGCATCATGGACGCCATCGACGCACGCTTCACCGCGCTCGCCCAACGCATGGAGACGCGCATTCCCGATCCTGCCAACGAGGCGGCGATCCGCGGCCTGGAAAGCCGGCTCGAAGACATTTCAAGCCGGCTGGAATCGTCGGCCGCGCAGGTCGCCGGCATCGATCCGGCACTGATCCGCAGCCTTGAGGCGCAGGTCTCCAGCCTATCGGCGCATCTGTCGAAGCCCGGCACGCCGCTGCCGGAATTCGAGGACATCAGCCCGCGCCTCAACGAAATCGAGAAGTCGCTGGCCGGAACCCGCGAATCCATCATGGGCGCGGCACGCGAAGCAGCCGAGAGCGCCGTGCGCTCGCTGGCAGATTCCAACGCCAACACCGCGGCCGTTACCGGCCTTGCTCAGGATCTGAAGACGCTGGAAGCGCTGACGCGCCGTTCGGACGAGCGCAATTCACGGACATTCGAGGCTATCCACGACACGTTGCTCAAGATCGTCGATCGTCTGGGCTCGCTGGAGACCAGCGAACCGGCCGAGGCGGTGAGCGAGCTTCTGGATGCCCAGGCCGAGCCGGCGCGGCGGGCCCGCGCTGCACGCGCCTCCAAGATTTCGGTGCAGGACGCGCCGTCGATGGATATCGACCAGCCGCTGCCGCTGACCGGAGACATGGCCGATCTCGACGGCCGCGCCGCCGCCATCATGCGCAGCGAGCCGGATATGCGCGCCGACCCGGGTACGCGTAGCGACCCGGTCATGGGCAGCGAACCCGTACGGCGCTCGCCAGCCGAGGCTGCCGCGGCCGCTGCCCAGGCAGCGCTCGGTTCCGACAGGATTGCCGAGAAAGGCGAAGCCACGGCCAAGAAGTCGCTGTTCGGTGGATTTGCGCGCGCCTTCAGGGGCAAGAAGCCGGCTGACATGCCGCCGCTTGCCGGCTCGGGGCCCAATGTCGACCTGCCGAGCGTCGATCTCGACGAGCCGCTCGATCCGAAGCTCGCCAACCGGCCGTTGGAGCCGGGCTCCGGCGCGCCCGACCTCAACGCCATCATGAAGCGCGTACGCGACGAACGTGGCCCACCGGTGCGCCAAAACTCCGGCGATGCGTCGAAATCCGACTTCATTGCCGCGGCCAGGCGCGCGGCGCAGGCCGCGGCCGCCGAGGCCGACGCGTTGAAACGCCAGTCTACCATGAAGGGCCCGGTCAAGGCGCTTCGTATCGGCGACCTGCTCAAGGCGCGGCGCAAGCCGATCCTGATGGGAGCGGTCGCGATCATGCTGGCGCTTGCCGGCCTCCAGTTGGGCAAGGCCTTCTTCGCCGACCCGGTCGAGGTCGCAAGCAACGATACAACGCCGATCGTCGCCTCGCAGCCGGTCGAGACTGCCTCGGTCAACGCTGCCAGCCAACCCAAGGCAGAACAGCAGGTGGCAGTTCAGGACGTGCCGGCCCGGATCGTCAGGCAGGCGGAGCCCACGGAACCGCCAGCTGGCAACGATGCGCCAATGAATGCGGCCTCGGTCGCTGGGCCCGAAGTGCCGGCGGTGGAGCCCGCGCCAGCGCCGATGGCTTTGGCCGATCCGGCCCCCGCGCCAAATGCAATGCTGCCGACCACCGCCACTGCGGAACCGGCGGCTGCCGACGCGCAGCCTGCGGCCGCCGTCATGGCGCCCTCGGCCTCGGATACGACGGCCTCGGATACTACCGGCGCCGTTCCGCCGGCTGATGCCGCGGTAGCACCTGTCGTGGCCAAGATAGACGTTCCGGCCGATGCCGGCCCGCAAGCCTTGCGCGACGCGGCTGCCGGCGGTGACGCCAAGGCGCTGTTCGAGCTCGGTTCGCGCTATGCTGAATCGCGCGGCGTCAAGGAAGACATGGCGGCAGCGGCCAAATGGTACGAAAAGTCGGCCGAGCTCGGCTTCGCACCGGCGGAATACCGCATCGGCAATTTCTACGAGAAGGGCATCGGCGTCACGCGCGACGTCAAGAAGGCAAAGACCTTCTACCAGCTCGCCGCCGCGCAGGGTAATGCCAGCGCCATGCACAATCTGGCCGTTCTGTTTGCCATGGCCGCCGACGGCGTGACCGACAATGAATCGGCCGCGCACTGGTTTCAGGCGGCGGCCGATGTCGGCGTCAAGGACAGCCAGTTCAATCTCGGCATCCTGGCGGCAAAGGGCGTCGGCATGAAGCAGAGCCTGGAGGAATCCTACAAATGGTTCGCGCTCGTCGCCAAGACCGGCGACAAGGATGCGGCTGCAAAGCGCGACGAAGTCGCCACTGCGCTGCGCCCCGAACAGCTGGAGCGGGCGCGCGCCGCCACGGAACTGTGGAAGCCGAAGCCGCTCGACCCGGCGTCCAACTCGGCCGACATTCCTGAATCCTGGCAGGAAGGCACGCCGCAGACCACCGCCAGCGTCGACATGAAGAAGGCGGTCAAGAACATCCAGCTCATCCTCAACAAGAACGGCTACGATGCCGGCGGCGCCGATGGCGTGATGGGCGGCAAGACCAAGACCGCAATCATGGCTTTCCAGACCGACAACAAGATGCAGGCGACCGGCGAAATCGACGAAAAGCTGGTGAAGGCGCTGCTGGCGCACAAATAACGGCAGATGCGTCGCTAACGCGACGCCCTTGCCATACATTTGCCTGTTAACTGCTTGAGATGTTTTTTGTTTCGGTAGGGCGACGGGGTTTGATCCCACTGCCCCGGCGGTGCAAGAAAGAATTGGCTTTTCGGTGCGACAATGCCCTGGAATGGCTGCAATCGCCGACAGGCAAACTGATCGAGACTGACGGGTGGGCATCTATCTCCCGATCGCGGAAATTTCCGTCAACGTCTTCGTGCTGCTGGCAATGGGCGCGGCGGTGGGTTTCCTGTCGGGCATGTTCGGGGTCGGTGGCGGCTTTCTGATCACGCCGCTCTTGATCTTCTACAACATCCCGCCGGCAATCGCCGTTGCTACCGGTGCCAACCAGGTTATCGCCTCCTCCTTCTCCGGCGCGCTGTCGCACATGAAGCGCGGCACGCTCGACTTCAAGCTCGGCGGGGTGCTGCTGGCCGGCGGCATCGTAGGCTCGACCGGCGGTATCTTCGTCTTTGCCTTCCTGCGTCGGCTCGGCCAGCTCGATTTGTTTATCTCACTGCTTTACGTCGTGCTGCTTGGCACCGTCGGCGGGCTGATGCTGGTCGAGAGCGTCAATGCGCTGCGCGCGACGCGCAGCGGTGCGGCGCCGGTCTTGAAGAAATCCGGCCAGCACAACTGGATCCACCGGCTGCCGCTGAAGATGCGCTTCAGGGCCTCGAAGCTGTTCGTCAGCGTCATTCCGGTGCTGGGGCTCGGCGCCGGCATCGGCTTCCTGTCGTCGATCATGGGTGTCGGTGGTGGCTTCATCATGGTGCCGGCGCTGATCTACCTCCTGAAAGTGCCGACCAACGTCGTCATCGGCACCTCGCTGTTCCAGATCATTTTCACCTCGGCCTACACCACGCTGGTCCACGCCACCACCAACCAGACGGTCGACGTCATGCTTGCCTTCCTGCTGATGGCGGGCGGCGTTGCCGGCGCGCAATATGGCGCCAAGGCAGGACAGAAGCTGCGCGGCGAACAGCTCAGGGCACTGCTGGCGCTGCTGGTGCTGGCGGTTGCCATCCGGCTTGCCATCGATCTCTTCGTCACGCCGCCAAACCTCTATTCGCTGACCGCCGCGGGCCTGAACTGATGCCGCGGTGGGGGATTTTTTCGGCCGCCGTTTTGCTTTTCGCCCTCGCTCTGCCGGCGGCAGCGCAATCGCCGAACCCCTTGCCGGAAGGCATCCAGATCGGTCTCTCCACCGACGCGGTGTCGATCACCGCCGGCTTTTCCGGCGCCGACCTGACCATTTTCGGTTCGCTGGAAAATCCCGACCCGCTGGTCGCGCGACAGGGGCGCTACGACGTCATCGTCGTGCTCGAAGGCCCGCCGCGGCCGGTGGTGGTGCGCCGCAAGGACCGGGTGCTCGGCGTCTGGGTCAATCTGGAATCCGAGACCTTCGAGAACGTGCCGGTATCCTACTCCGTCGCCACGACGCGGCCGCTGCAGGACATCACCGAACCCAACAGCTACAAGCAGCTGTCGCTCGGCGCCTCCAACCTTTACATGCAGCCGGCCGAGGTAACCGACAGTCCGGCGACGATCGAGGAATTCACCGTGGCGCTGCGCGAGCGCAAGGCGGCGACCGGCCTCTATAGCGAGAATGTCGGCGGCGTGCAGTTCCTGTCGCAGAACCTGTTTCGCGCCACGGTGCGGCTGGCGCCCAACGTCCCGGTTGGAACCCATAAAGCCCGCGCGTTCCTGTTCAAGAGCGGTCTGTTCCTCAAGGAAAGCTCGGCCCAGCTCGAAATCCGCAAATCGGGCTTCGAACAGTCGATCTTCCGCGTCGCGCATGATTACTCGTTTCTCTACGGCGTCTTCTCCGTGTCGCTGGCCATGATCACCGGCTGGCTGGGCAGGCTGATCTTCCGCAGGGATTGACGCGCACGACCCATTTCCGGGGAAAGGGGGTTCCCCTTTTCTCAGTCTTGCGATAGACCGCCGCCTCCCAACCCTCGGGTTACACGCACAATCATTCGGCAGAACGGTCAGGCCTCTGGACGGCGCGCGCCTTGCGGACGCCTGCCACAGCGACGACCCAATGACAGGAGGCTGCAATGCACCAGGCATTTGGCGGCATCGATTTCGGCACGTCCAATTCTACGGTGGGCGTGATCCGCAACGGCCAGGCACGGCTGGTGGCGCTGGAAGGCGGACAGCCGACATTGCCAAGCGCGGTTTTCTTCAACTTCGAGGACGGTCACACCTATTTCGGCCGCCGCGCCATTGCCGACTACACCGATGCCATCGAAGGCCGGCTGATGCGGTCGCTGAAGAGCGTGCTCGGCAGTTCGCTGGCGCATGAGAAGACGCGGATCAAGGCCCGGCAGATCGGTTTCATCGACATTGTCGGCATGTTCGTCGGCCATTTGAAGAAGCGGCTTGAGGAAGATGCCGGCGCTCCGGTGGAGAACGTTGTGCTCGGCCGGCCGGTGCAATTTGTCGACGACGATGTGGAAGCCGATGCCAAGGCGCAAAGCGAGCTTGAAAAAGCGGCGCGCGCGCAAGGCTTCAAGCACATCGCCTTCCAGTTCGAACCGATTGCGGCAGCACTCGACTATGAGCAGGACGTGAAGCGCGAGGAACTGGCGTTGATCGTCGACATGGGCGGCGGCACGTCCGACTTCTCGATCGTGCGCGTTTCGCCGCAACGCGCCCGCTCACGCGACCGCAAGGACGACATCCTCGCCAACCGAGGCATTCATATTGGCGGCACCGATTTCGACCGGCTGCTCAGCATCGCCCATGTCATGCCCAAGCTCGGCTATCTCTCGCCCACAAAAGACGGCAAGCGCAACCTGCCGGCGAGCTATTTCATTGATCTCGCGACGTGGCAGCGCATCAACCTCGTCTATACTGCCAAGGCGATGACGCATCTGAGGCAAATCCGCTTCGAGGCCGTCCGCGCCGACCTTGTCGACCGCTTCATCCATATTGTCGAGCACCGTTACGGCCATGCGCTGGCCGGCCTCGTCGAACGAGCCAAGATCGCGCTGACGGATCAGGCTTCGGCCGATGTAACGGTGGCGCTGCCCGGCGCGGGTTTTGCCGCCGAGATCACGCGAGACGGCCTGGAAGAGACGATTGCCGCCGACATCGAGCGGGTGTCCGCTACGGTGCGGCAGACGATTGCCGATGCTGGCGTGAAAGCGTCCGACATCACCGCCGTGTTCCTCACCGGCGGCTCGACCGCCATCCCGCTGGCACGGCGCGAAATCCTGTCGCTGGTGCCGCAAGCCGCCGTTATCGAGGGCGACATGTTCGGTTCGGTCGGCCTTGGCCTGGCGCTGGATGCACAGCGGAAGTTCGCCTGATCGCTTACGCCGGATTGCTGACGGCCTCAGCGCCGAGATGCGCCTTGAGCGCCATCTGGGCGAGGCTTGCCTGGCGGTCGCGATGGGTGATCATGGCGAAGTCGCGCTTCGGCAGTTCGAGCGGCACCGACCGGAGACTGCCCTCGGCGACGGCGCGTCCGACGACGAGGTCCGAGATGATGGTGGCGCCGGCGCCGGCCTCGACCGCCTGGCGAACCGCCTCGTTGCTCGGCAGCACCAGAAATATCTGCAGGTCGCCAAGCGATATCCCCTCGCGGCGGGCCAGGTCCTCCAGCACCTCGCGCGTGCCCGAACCACCCTCACGGATGATCCAGCGCAGCCCTCTGATATCCGGGCGGCCCGGCGCGATCTCGGCGATTTCGGGATGCGAGGCGGCGACGACCAGCATCAACCTGTCGACGTCGACCTTGGTGCGGCGGAGGATGTCTGACTCGGTGCGCCCCTCGACCAGACCGAGATCGGCGGTGCCGTCGAGCACATTGGCCTCGACCTGCCTGGTGTTGCCGATGCTGACGCTTAAGCGCACCGCCGGGTAGGCTTCATGGAAAGAGGCCAGCCTGCGCGGCAGCCAGTAGCTGGCGATGGTCAGGCTGGCGGCGATCGACAGGCTGCCGGCGACCGTCTGCGAGACATGCTCCAGCACATTTCGGGCGGCGGCGGCGCGTTCCAGCACCGCCTTGGCCTCGGGCAGGAAACGGTGGCCGGTCTGAGCCAGCTCGATGTTGCGGCCGACACGGTTGAACAGATGAACGCCATGCTGCTCTTCCAAAGCGCGGATGGCCGCCGACGCCGCCGACTGGGAGATGCCCAAAAGCTCCGCCGCCTTGGTCATATGGCCGCGTTCGGCAACGGCAACGAAAATGCGCAACTGGTCCAGCGTCATGTGTGCATTAAGAACCAATTCCGATCGAATTTACAAGAACAACTGATTAGACGGATCGATAGCTTTATTCTACTTTTTCAGTCGAAGTTAGAAAGAATTCGCCAACAAATCGCGGCCAACAAAATGATCGGGCGGTTCAGATCCCTGTTTGCGCATTGGACCCGTGGCCTCAGGCGGCGGCTGGCCGGCGATCGATATCATCCTGAAGAACACTATATGCGTGGCCCCGGACCGAAGACGCGGGCCAAATTCGCAGGTAGCAAAAGCACGCCGGCATCATGAACCCAGCTGCGCCGCGCGGAGCCAATTCCGCACCGTCGCAACGGCCGCTTGGCGATACACGCGCGCCTGATGAAGGCGACGGCGTCGACACCTCGCCCGCTATCTCCGACAGCATCGCCAAGACCACCTGTTATATGTGCGCCTGCCGGTGCGGCATCGACGTCCACATCAAGGACGGCAAGGTGCGCTACATCAACGGCAACAAGGCCCATCCGGTTAACCGCGGCGTAATCTGCGGCAAGGGCAGCTCCGGCATCATGCAGCACTACAGCCCGGCGCGGCTGAAGAAGCCGCTGTTGCGCAGCGGCCTGCGCGGCTCGGGCGAATTCCGCGAGATCGAGTGGGAGGAAGCGTTTTCGATTGCGACCGGGCGGCTATCGCATATCCGCCGGACCGATCCGAAAAAGCTCGCCTTCTTCACCGGGCGCGACCAGTCGCAGTCGCTGACCGGCTGGTGGGCGAGCCAGTTCGGCACGCCGAACTTCGCCGCCCATGGCGGCTTCTGCTCGGTCAACATGGCGGCCGGCGGGCTCTACACGATCGGCGGCTCGTTCTGGGAGTTCGGCGAGCCGGACTGGGACAATACGAAATACTTCATGCTGTTCGGCGTCGCCGAGGACCATGATTCCAACCCGATCAAGATCGGCTTGGGTAAACTCAAGGCGCGCGGCGCCAAGGTGGTGTCGATCAACCCCTGTCGCACCGGCTACAACGCCATTGCCGACGACTGGATCGGGATCCGGCCCGGCACCGACGGCCTCTTCGTCTTCGCCCTAATCCATGAACTGCTGAAGGCAGGCCGCGTCGATCTCGATTATTTGCTGCGCTACACCAACGCCCATGTGCTGGTCGTCCAGGAGCCGGGTGCGGCGGACGACGGGCTGTTCCTGCGCGACAGCGACAACAATCTTCTCGCCTGGGACAGAGTGGCGAAGACAACCGTCAACGCAGCCGATGCGGATGCGAAACCGGCGCTGACCGGCAGCTTCACGTTCGCCGGCCGCCGTTGCGTGCCGGTGTTCCGGCTTATCGCCGACCGCTACATGGACGACAGCTACGCACCCGATGCGGTCGCGGCACGATGCGGCATTCCGGCCGACACCATCCGCCGGATCGCTGCCGAACTCGCCCACGTCGCCTTCGAACAGACGATCGAACTGCCGGTTGCGTGGACCGACTGGGCCGGACGGCGGCACGAGACGATCAAGGGACGGCCGGTGTCGATGCATGCCATGCGCGGCATCTCGGCCCACTCCAACGGCTTTCACTCCTGCCGTGCCATCCACCTGCTGCAGGTGCTGCTCGGCACGGTGGACGTGCCCGGTGGCTTCCGTTTCAAGCCCCCCTACCCGCGCTCGGCGCCGCCGGGACCGAAGCCGGCCGGCAAGGTGGTCAGGCCGATGACGCCGCTCGACGGCATGCCGCTCGGCTTCGTCTGCGGGCCGGACGATCTCCTGGTCGACGAGGCCGGCACGCCTTTGCGCATCGACAAGGCTTATTCCTGGGATGCGCCGCTCGCCGCGCATGGGCTGATGCATACGGTCATCCGAAATGCGTGGGCCGGTGACCCGTACCCGATCGACACGCTGATGATGTACATGTCGAACATGGCTTGGAATTCCTCGATGAACACCGTCGAGACCATTGCCATGCTCACCGACCATGACGAAGCGGGTAACTACAAGATCCCCTTCATCATCTATTCCGACGCCTATTATTCCGAGACAGTGCCGTTCGCCGATCTGGTGCTGCCCGACACCACCTATCTCGAACGTCACGACTGCATCAGCCTGCTCGACCGGCCGATCAGCCATGCCGACGGGCCGGGCGACGCGATCCGCCATCCGGTGGTCGAACCCGACCGAGATGTCAGGCCGTTCCAATCGGTGCTGATCGAACTCGGGGCGCGGCTGGACCTGCCCTGCTTCATCAACGATGACGGATCCGCGAAATATCGCGACTATGCCGACTACATCGTCAATCACGAGCGCACGCCCGGCATTGGCCCGCTCGCCGGCTGGCGCGGCAAGGACGGCACGTCTGTCGGCAAGGGCGAAGTCAATCCCGACCAGCTGCAGCGCTACATCGACAATGGCGGCTTCTGGCACCAGGATTTTGCTGAGGACCAGCGCTATTACAAGATGGCCAACCGCCCCTATCTCGACTTCGCAGAGCAGATGGGGTTCATCCCCAAGGCCGAGCCGATCGTGTTCCAGCTCTATTGCGAACCGATGCAGCGCTTTCGCCTCGCCGCGCGCGGTCATGGTCGCGTCCAGCCGCCCGAGAGCGAACGCCAGCGCATCGAGACCTATATGGATCCGCTGCCGTTCTGGTTTACGCCGTTCGAAGAGGCCGCGGTCGATCCGCAGAAATATCCGCTGCATGCGCTGACGCAGCGGCCGATGCACATGTATCATTCCTGGGGCTCGCAGAATGCGTGGCTGCGGCAAATCACCAGTCAGAACCGCCTGTTTGTGCACCACCAGACCGCGGCAGATCTCAGTCTCGTCGATGACGACTGGGTGTGGATCGAAAGCATCAACGGTCGGGTTAAGGGGCAGATCAAGCTGGTCGACGGCGTCAATGCGGATACGGTCTGGACCTGGAACGCCATCGGCAAAAGGCGCGGCGCCTGGGGTCTGAAGGACAACGCTGCCGAGAGCAATCGCGGTTTCCTGCTCAACCACATTGTCGGCGACCAGACATCGGCTGACGCGAAAGGCAAACGCTATTCGAATTCCGATCCGGTGACCGGCCAGGCGGCGTGGTTCGACCTCAGGGTACGCATTGTCAAATGCTCTGATGAGGAAGCCGGCTTCACCGAACCGCAATTCGAGCGTTTCAGCCAGCCGCCAAATGTCGAGCCTTCGCCCGACATCCTTCGCTTCGGCGCCGAGTTCCGCGTCCATAGGGAAGCCGTGGAATGACCTGCCTTCCCGCCCATACAGACAAGAAGCTTGGCCTAGTCATCGACCTCGACACCTGCGTCGGCTGCCAGGCCTGCGTCACCGCCTGCAAGGAGTGGAACACCGGCGGCCACATGGCGCCGCTGACCGACATCAACCCCTATGGCGGCGATGTCGACGGCGTCTGGTTCAACCGCGTGCACAGCTACGAGCACACGACCGAAGCGGGCGGTCGCACGGTCAACTTCCCCCGCTCCTGCCTGCACTGTGAAACGCCTGCCTGCGTCACCGTCTGCCCCACCGGCGCCTCCTACAAGCGGGCGTCGGACGGCATCGTGCTGATCGACGAAAGCAAATGCATCGGCTGCAAACTGTGCAGCTGGGCCTGTCCCTATGGCGCGCGCGAATTCGACCCCGATGTTGGCGTGATGAAGAAATGCACGCTGTGCGTCGACCGCATCTACAATGACAATCTGGCCGAGGAAGACCGCGTGCCGGCCTGCGTAGCCGCCTGCCCGACCAGCGCCCGGCATTTCGGCGATCTCGGCGATCCCACCTCGGCTGTCTCGCAATTGGTGGCGGAGCGTGGCGGCGTCGACCTGATGCCGGAGATGGGCTACAAGCCGACCAACAAGTACCTGCCGCCGCGCGCCCGGCGTGCCGCATCGGTGCCGGCGGCAAGGCTCGACCCGGTCAGGGCCGAAGGCGGTTTCCTCGGCTGGGTCGACCGCATGCTTTCGAACTGATATCCATGCATCCTGCCGCCTCGGTCGTTTTCTTCACCACTGCTACAGGAGCGGGCTACGGACTGCTGGCGCTGCTTGGCGTGCTGGGCGGGCTGGGCTTCATCCCGGCCGATTTCTGGCTTGGCCTTATCGGAATGGGGCTGGCGCTTGGGCTGATTGCTGCCGGCCTTTTGTCTTCGACCGTCCATCTCGGCCGCCCCGAACGCGCATGGCGCGCCTTCTCGCAATGGCGCAGTTCGTGGCTGTCGCGCGAAGGCGTGGCTTCGGTGGCAACCTTCATTCCGGCCGGGTTGTTCGGCATCGGCTGGGTGTTCTTCGGCCACACCGGAGGCTGGATGGCCATCGCCGGGTTTCTCGCAACTATCGGCGCAATCGTCACCGTCTGCACCACCGGCATGATCTATGCCTCGCTGAAGCCGATCGCGCAGTGGCATAGCCCGTATACGCTGCCGGGCTATCTCATCTTTTCGGCGATGACCGGCAGCGTGCTGTTGAACGCGCTGCTGCAGGCTTTCGCCATCAGCCCGACCGCCGTTGCGGTAGCCGCCCTGCTGCTGACCTTGCTCGGCTGGGGCTGGAAGCTGGCGACGTGGCGATACAATGACGCGCTGGAGATCGCGACCACCGCCAACGCGGCGACAGGGCTCACTGGCGGCACAGTGCGCTCGCTGGAATGGCCGCACACCGAGGAGAACTACCTGCTCAAGGAAATGGGTTTTCGGATCGCGCGCAAACATGGCGCAAAGCTGCGGCTGATCACGCAGTTGCTGGCTTTCGCCTTGCCTGCCCTGCTGCTGCTTTCTGTCTTATTCGCTTTGCCCTGGCCATTCGCAGCGGTGCTGTCGGTGCTTGCGGCAATCGTCCAGTTCGCCGGCATGCTGGTCGAGCGCTGGCTGTTCTTCGCCGAGGCCAAGCACACCGTCACCCTCTATTACGGCCGGTAGAGCGTCCCGCCGTCAGGCGGCCCGTGCTCGTGGCGCCGCCGGCAAATCCTTAAGCAGGATTTCGATCGCGGCATCGATTACAGCTGTCCTGCGGTCGTGCGCGTAAAGGCCGTATTGGACCGTGAGCGGCTCGGGCAGGCCGGCTGACGTCTTCAGCACCCGCATCGAAGCGGTACGCACGGATTCGGGCGGAAGCAGTCCAACGCCCAGTCCGTTCTCGATCACGGCCTGAAGGCCGGTGACGCTCTGGCACGACAGGACGATCCGGTGCTCCCGACCGGCGGCGACCAGCGCCTCGATCATCCGCCTGCGCCAAGGGCAGGTTGCGCCGAAGGCGGCGAGATCGAGTGGCCGGTCATGGTCCAGCACATAGTCCTGGGCGCAGACCCACTGCAGTTCGACGTTCCATGTCGTCACGGCATCGGCCGCGACGACGGATGTCGGGGCAATCATGACATCCAGCGCATCCTCGCTCCACAGCCGTCCCAGCGCGACGCTGTGCTCGACCATCGCGTCGAGGCTGATGTCGGGATAGGTGCGATGCAGCCGCCCAAGCGCGGCCGAAAGCGCGGCCGTGGTGACCTCTTCGGCAAGACCAATACGCACGCCGCCGCCAATGCTAGCCTGCTGCAGACGCGCCACCGCTTCATCGCCGAGAGCGAGGATGCGGGTCGCGTATCCCAGAAAGAGCTCGCCTTCCGCAGTCGGCACAACGCCGCGGCCGGTGCGCTGGAACAGATGCCGCTGGAGCAGGCCCTCGAGCCGACGCATCTGCATGCTCATCGCCGATTGGGTCTTGCCGGTCTGCGCGGCGACCCTGCTCAGGCTACCTTGCCGGCAGACCGCGACATAGGTGCGGAGAAGGTCGAGGCCGATCTGTTCAGATATCATTTTGTTTGAACTCTGATGTCATAGGTATCAGTCTACAATGATATCTCGCCACGCGCTATCTCACACTCAAGAGAACAGCGCAGGAGAGAAAACCATGAAAGCGATCCGTGTTCACCGCCATGGCGGGCCAGATGTGCTCGCCTACGAAGATGTCGACATCGGCCAGCCCGGACCGGGCGAGGTGCGCGTGCGCAACCGGGCGGTCGGTCTCAACTTCGTCGACATCTATTTTCGCACCGGCGAATACGCGCCGCCCGCTCTGCCATTCATTCCCGGCAATGAAGGCGCAGGCGAAATCGTCGCCGTCGGTGAAGGCGTCAGCGGCTTCGCGCCTGGCGACCGAGTCGCCTATGTCGAGACCCTCGGCGCCTATGCCGAAGAACGCATCGTGCCGGCGCATTTCGTCGTGCATCTGCCCGACGCCATCGATTTCGAGACGGGCGCGGCCATGATGCTGAAGGGGCTGACGGCGCAATATCTGCTGCGTCGCACGTTTCGCGTCGAGGCGGGCCATACAATTCTGGTGCATGCCGCAGCGGGCGGCGTTGGCCTCATCCTGACGCAATGGGCAAAGCATCTCGGCGCCATCGTCATCGGCACGGTCGGTTCACCCGAAAAGGCCGAACTTGCGCGCGCCAATGGCTGCGACCATGTCATCGACTACAGCAAAGAGAATTTCGCCGCACGGGTGAAAGAGGTCACCAACGGCGAGGGCTGCCACGCCGTCTATGACGGCGTCGGCAACGCGACCTTCCCGGCCTCGCTCGACTGCCTGCGGCCGTTCGGCACCTTCGTCAGCTACGGCACAGCGTCGGGGTCGATCCCGCCATTCGACATCATGCTTTTGATGCAAAAGGGTTCGCTGTTCGCCACCTGGCAGTTGCTGTTCCATCATCTCGCCAGGCGTGAGGACGTCGTCGCCATGAGCGAGGATCTGTTCAGCGTCGTCCTCAGCGGCGCAGTGAAAATCCCGGTGCACACAAGCATGCCGCTTGCCGAAGTGGCGGAGGCGCACCGCCGGCTCGAAGCACGGCAGACGACAGGCGCAACCGTGCTTATACCGTAGAAACTCAGCCCGGCCGCAGCATCGAACCGGAAATGGCGAAGATGCGCGCGGCGCCCATCATATAAGCTATCAACGTCTCGCGGCGGAACAGGCCGGCATAGGCGCGGTCGAGCACGTTGAGCGAGCCGGTATAAGCGCCGAAGGCCGGCATGATCATGCGGCCGCCATCGCCGGCAAAGCAGCGCCGCCGCACCGAGCGGCCCTGCTGGACGATGCGGGCGCAAGGGTGAAGATGGCCGGCAACTTCGCCCTCGGTTCTTATCTTCGACGGCTCGTGGCGGAACAGCAGCGAGCCGATGGCGAGTTCGCGCACCGTCTCGCCGGGCAAATCCGCCGGCGCTTCCGGGTCATGGTTGCCGGCGACCCAGAACCAGTCGCGGCCGGCCATCAATGCTTCCAGCCGATCGCGGAAGGTTTGATGCATGCGCTCGGCGCCGCCGCCGTCGTGGAAGGAGTCGCCCAGGCTGATGACGATGGCCGGCTGGTAGTCCGCGATTACCGCCTGCAGCCGGAGCAGAGTGGCGCCGGTATCGTAGGGCGGGATCAGTGCGCCGCGCCTGGCGAAGGACGAGCCCTTTTCCAGATGCAGGTCGGAGACCGCGAGCAGCCTCAGATCGGGGAAATAAAGCACGCCGCGCG
Source organism: Mesorhizobium sp. LNJC394B00 (assembly GCF_000502555.1). Classification (NCBI taxonomy): domain Bacteria; kingdom Pseudomonadati; phylum Pseudomonadota; class Alphaproteobacteria; order Hyphomicrobiales; family Phyllobacteriaceae; genus Mesorhizobium; species Mesorhizobium sp. LNJC394B00. The sequence goes on along the minus strand of NZ_AYWH01000005.1, from coordinate 355,099 downwards.
AATCACAGATCGCGCGCTCGCCCGCGATGCCGACAAAGTCGGCCTCGGCGATCAGCGATGCCCGCGCCAGCGAAAAATTCATTCCTCAACCATCCCAGGACCCATGGCTTCCTCGACCAAAGTCGCGGCATCCATCAGCAGCGTTTCGTCGGCCTCGCCGTTCACCGGCATCTTGCCGATTTCGAGCATGATCGGCACGGCCAGCGGCGATATCTGTTCGAGTGCCTTATGCACGATTCGACCCTGGATACGCGAGAGCATGTCGGCAAGTCTGCTGACATCGAGCAGACCGGTCGCCGCGTCGGCGCGCGTCGCCTGCAGCAGGATGTGGTCGGGCTCATGGCTGCGCAGCACGTCATAGATCAGATCGGTCGAGACGGTGACCTGGCGGCCGCTTTTCTCCTGGCCGGGGTGACGTTTCTCGATCAGGCCTGAAATCAGCGCGCAGTTGCGGAAGGTGCGCTTGAGCAGCCAGCTGTCGGCCAGCCAAGCCTCGAGGTCGTCGCCCAGCATGTCCTGGTCGAACAGAGCGCCAAGCGAAGGTTTCCGCGATTTGAACATCGCGCCCATATCGCCCAGCGACCAGATGGCCAATGCGTAGTCGGTGGCGACGAAGCCAAGCGGCCTGGCGCCGGCCCTGTCCAGCCGGCGGGTGAGCAGCATGCCGAGCGTCTGGTGCGCCAGCCTGCCCTCGAAAGGATAAGCGACGAGATAGTGACGGTTGCCGCGCGGAAAGGTCTCGATCAAGAGGTCGTCGCGTTTGGGCAATACCGATTTGTCGGCCTGGTAACGCAGCCAATCCGACACCTGCTCGGGCAGCTTCTTCCAGCGCTGCGGGTCGTCCAGCATGGCGCGCACCTGCTCGGCGAGGTAGGTCGAAAGCGGAAATTTGCCGCCGCCATAATAAGGCACCTTGGCGTCGCTTCCCGGCGCATTCGAGACGAAGCATTCGTTCTCGCGGATGCCTTCGAAGCGCAGGACTTTGCCGGCAAACATGAAGGTGTCGCCATGCGTCAGCGTTTCGAGGAAGGCCTCCTCGATCTTGCCCAGAACCCGGCCGCCGTGCGAAGCCGAGCCTTTGCTGCCGGCCTTGACGTAACGCACATTGAGCGCCGGCACCTCGATGATCGTGCCGACATTCAGCCGGTATTGCTGGGCAACGCGCGGATTGGAGACCCGCCACATGCCGTCCTTGTTGAGGCGGATTCGGGCGTAGCGCTCGTAGTTCTTCAGTGCATAGCCGCCGGTAGCGACGAAATCGATGACGCGGTCGAATGCCGGCCGGTCGAGGCTGGCATAGGGCGCTGCTGTCTGCACTTCCTCGTAGAGATCGTCGGCGCGAAACGGCGCTCCGCAGGCGCAGCCCAGCACATGCTGGGCCAGCACATCGAGCCCGCCATTGACCAGCGGCGGCGTATCCTGGGCGTCCAGATAGTTGGCGTCCAGCGCTGCCCGGCACTCCAGCACTTCGAAACGATTGGCCGGGATCAGGATCGCCTTCGACGGCTCGTCCATGCGGTGATTGGCGCGGCCGATGCGCTGCGCCAGCCGGCTGGCGCCCTTGGGCGCGCCGACATGGACGACCAGATCGACATCGCCCCAATCGATGCCAAGGTCGAGCGTCGAGGTGGCGACGATGGCACGGAGCGCGTTTTCCCCCATCGCCTTCTCGACGCGTCGGCGCTGGGCGACATCGAGCGAGCCGTGATGCAGCGCGATCGGCAAGGTATCCTCGTTGACCCGCCATAATTCCTGAAACAGCAGCTCGGCCTGGCTGCGGGTGTTGACGAACAGCAGGGTGGTCTTGTGGCGCTTGATCTCGCGATAGATTTCCGGCGTCGCATAGCGCGCCGAATGGCCGGCCCATGGCACGCGCTCTTCCGAATCGAGTATCGAGATTTCGGGCTTCGCGCCGCCGGTTACGACGATGAGTTCAGCCATGTCTCCCGGTGGATTCTGGCCGACCAGCCAGCGCCGCAATTCGTCGGGCTCGGCCACCGTTGCCGACAGACCGATCGTCTGCAGGCCGGGCAGGATGCTGCGCAGCCGCGCCAGCCCGAGCGCCAGCAGATGGCCGCGTTTCGATGTCACCAGCGAATGCAGCTCGTCGAGCACGACATAGCGCAGATCCTCGAAGAAGCGCCCGGCATCGCCGGCCGCAATCAGCAGCGCCAATTGCTCGGGCGTGGTGAGCAGGATATCGGGCGGCGCCAGCTTCTGGCGCTGTCGCTTGTGGGAAGGCGTGTCGCCGGTGCGCGTCTCGATGGTGACGGGCAGGCCGATCTCCTCCACCGGCTTGCCGAGGTTGCGCTCGATGTCGACGGCCAGCGCCTTCAGCGGCGAGATGTAGAGCGTATGGATGCCGCGCCGTGCCATACCGGCTTTGCGTCTGGGGCGGTTGGCCAGTTCGGTCAATGATGGCAAGAAGCCGGCCAGCGTCTTGCCGGCGCCGGTCGGTGCGATCAAGAGCACCGATTGCCCGGCGTGAGCCTTCGCCAGCAGCTCGATCTGGTGAGCGCGCGGCGACCAGCCTTTTTCGCCAAACCATCTGATGAATGGCTCGGGCAGAAGGACGGCGGCTTTCTGTTTGGCAAGGCGCGGCTGCTCGGTCACGCGAAAGAGGTAGCGCGACGGCGCGCGATCGCCAAGGAAAATCGGAACAAAAGGTGATCGGCCGAGCTATCCCTCGCCGCGTTTACGGGGAGAGGGATGCCGGCAGGCAAGTGAGGCGCAGCGCGACCTTTCAGTCGCTGGCGTCGCCCCTCATCCGCCCTTCGGGCACCTTCTCCCCGTGAACGGGGCGAAGGAAGAGGCGCTAAGGCCGCCGAAACCCAGTCGGCCCGCCATAGAGATACCCAATCCGATCAACCGCATACTTCAGCCCTTCGCGCGAGACCAGCATGGTGTGGCCGTTGGCGTGGATCATGGTCTCGGCGTCGGTCATAACGGCGACATGCCCCTTCCAGAACACGAGGTCACCGCGTTTTAGCCCGGCATAATCGGATCCCGGATCGAGCGGCTCGCCGAGGCCTGCCGCCTGCATGTCGGAATCTCGAAGCACATTGCGGCCGGCCATGCGCATGGCCAGTTGCACGAGGCCAGAACAGTCGATGCCGAAGCCGGAGGTGCCGCCCCAGAGATAGGGCGTGCCGATAAACATCTCGGCGACCGAGACATAGTCGGCGGCGATATCGCTGACGGGGCGCACATGGCCGGCGATCAGCGCCTCGCCGGAAGGCAACAGCGCATAGTGCGTGCCGCGCGTTTCGGCAGCGCCGGTTACCGTCACCGTCGAGCCCATTGACAATTGGCCGCTGATCGGGAAGCGCAGATCCGGGCCAGGATAGAGGAAGGTGCGCGGCGCCGTGACGATGTGGGTTGGCGCATGCTCGGGTGCGCCCAGCATGGTGGCGCCGACGTAGCCGACATAGCCGTCGCGTTCGGCCTGGACCCAGGCCCATCCCTCGGCTTCCTCGAAGACAAGCACATCGTCGCCGAACAGAATTTGCGTGTTGACGCCGGCATCCGGGCGCGGTGCCTTGCGCACGTCAGCCACCGAGGCTGTGATCCGGGCCGGACGGCCGGTGACGAAGCGATCGGCCGACACCTCCCCTTTCAGCCTGGCATCGGCGAGGTCGGAACGGAAGGCGTGGAGGCGGGCGTCCCTGGCAGGCAAATCGGTACTCGTCTAGTTCATGGATTGATCAGATGGGCAGTTCATGAGCCTTGGCAACGATACCATCCCCGAAGCGCTCGACAAAGAGCGCGCCTTCGACCGTGCGCCGGATCAGCACATTGCGCTTGTCGAGCTCGTCGCGATGGCGCGACACCAGTTTCAGCGCACCCATAGTGTCGAGCGCGCGGGTGATAACCGGCTTGGTGACATTGAGGCGGGCTGCCAGGCCGCGCACCGTGTGCGGCGGCGGGTCGAGATAGATGGTGAACAGGATCGCCGTCTGGCGCATGGTGAGATCTGGCGCGCCGGCGCGCACCTGCGACAGCATCACCTGCTGCCACAGCCGCATCGCCTGGCTCGGACGCATCGAAATCGACATCGCCCGAGCATGACGGCAAATTGTTTCGGTTCCGTTTCAGTTTTGGTGGCCGTCTCAGGCGTCAGGCATAGCGCCTCGAAATGACCCGCTCCAGTGCACGGATGCCTTGCGCCTCTCCGCCGGCGGGTCCGTAGGGGCGATCGGACGGGTTCCAGGCGAAGATGTCGAAGTGCGCCCAGCCCGTTGTCCGTTCGACAAAGCGCTTGAGGAACAGCGCCGCGGTGACCGAGCCGGCGAAACCGTCCGTGGTTACGTTGTTGATGTCGGCGATCTTCGACGCCAGCCTGCCGTCATAGGGTCGCCACAACGGCATGCGCCACAACGGATCCTCGACGGCCACGGAGGCCGCAGCCAGTTCGGACGCCAGCGTTTCGTCGCCAGTGTAGAAAGGCGGCAGATCGGGCCCGAGCGCGACACGCGCTGCCCCGGTCAGCGTCGCCATGTCGATCAGCAGTTCCGGCTCCTCGTCATCGGCCAGCGCCAGCGCATCGGCCAGCACCAACCGCCCTTCGGCGTCGGTGTTGCCGATCTCGACGGTAATGCCCTTGCGGCTGGTCAGTACATCTCCAGGCCGGAAGGCGTTGCCGGCAATCGAATTCTCGACCGCCGGGATCAGGACGCGCAGCCGCACCTTCAGCCCGGCAGCCATGATCATCGAGGCCAGGCCCAGCACATTGGCGGCGCCGCCCATATCCTTCTTCATCAAGAGCATGCCCGAGGACGGCTTGATGTCGAGGCCGCCAGTGTCGAAACAGACACCCTTGCCGACCAGCGTCACCTTCGGCGCGCCTTCGGGTCCCCAGACCATGTCGATCAGGCGCGGCGCGCCGACCGAGGCGCGGCCGACCGCATGGATCATCGGGAAATTCTGCTTCAGGAGATCATCGCCCTTGATCACCGACACCTCGGCCTTGTGAGTGGCCGCCAGGGTCCGAACCGCCTTCTCCAACTCGTCCGGTCCCATGTCGCTGGTCGGCGTGTTGACCAGGTCGCGCGCCAGGAAGACGCCGTCGGCGATGCCCCGGACACGTCCTGGATCTACGCCGAGCGGCAGCGCGAAACGCAGCGCCTTGCCTGATTTCTTGCCGTAGCGAGTGAAGACGTAACCACCGAGCACCAAGGCTATGACCGCGAGTTCCGGCTCGGCGGGAGCGGCGGCAAAATGCCAGTCGCCTTCCGGCAAGGCTCTCGCCAGCATGCCGACGGCCAGCGCGCCCTCGCCGTCACCGACGCCGAACAAGGCGCCAGCAAGGGAACCGTTGTCGCCCGGGACGGCGAGCGTCCTGCCGGCTTCGCCGGAAAAGCCGTTGGCGGCCGCCCATGCGATCGTGGAAGGCGAAAGCCCCAAGGCCTCCAGTCCATCCCTCGCGACCAGATGGATCGGCAAGGCAGTGTTTAGTGTCTCGACGAGTTCGACGGGCATTCGATGGTCTCCGNCCTCGCGACCAGATGGATCGGCAAGGCAGTGTTTAGTGTCTCGACGAGTTCGACGGGCATTCGATGGTCTCCGGGAGGCTTGCAGATCGTCCTCAGTCAAGTGACAGGGACGTCGAATGATTTCAACATCTATGCACAGAGCCGGGCATGGGACGTGCCAGGTCAGTGGCTTCCGGCGGGCCGTTCACCGATCCGACGGCTCGCTTTTTAACTGTCCGTTAGGGTTAACAGAATATTTCTGCAGGGATGAAGATGGCCACGTGAATGGCCACGCCCAGAATGGAGAGCCCCGTGCCGATGCCCACCAGCCGAAGGATGAACGTCACGGGCAAACGGTTGGTCACCACAGCGCTGCTGATGGCGCTGGCGGCCGGTGCTGCGGGGTGCGGAACCAGCAAGCTCACGACCGGCTCGATCGGGCGCACCAGCGGCAAACCGCTGGAAACCATGTCGGCCGGCGAGTTGCACGGGGCGACCGGGCGGCTCGGCGAATCCTACGCAAAGAACCCCAACGACAAGCGGCTGGCGACAAATTTTGCGGCGGCGCTCCAGATGGACGGCGATGCCGACCAGTCGCTTGCCGTGATGCGCAAGCTGGCGATCGCCTACCCCAAGGATCGCGACGTGCTTGCCGCCTACGGCAAGGCGCTGGCCGCCAACGGCCAGTTCGAGCCGGCGCTCGACGCCGTGCGCCGGGCGCAGACGCCGGAATATCCGGACTGGCGGCTGATGTCGGCCGAGGCCGCCATTCTCGACCAGCTTGGCCAGAAGGATGAAGCGCGCCAGAACTACCGCAAGGCGCTGGACCTCAAGCCGAACGAACCCTCGATCCTTTCCAATCTCGGCATGTCCTATGTGCTGGAAGGCGATCTGCGCACCGCCGAGACCTATATGCGCTCGGCAGCCCAGCAACCGAATGCCGACAGCCGGGTGCGCCAGAACCTTGCGCTGGTCGTGGGACTGCAGGGCCGCTTCGACGAGGCCGAGAAGATCGCCTCGCAGGAGCTTTCGCCGGAACAGGCGCAAGCCAATGTAGCCTATCTTCGCGAGATGCTTGCCCAGCAGAACGCCTGGAGCCAGCTCAAGGATCAGGACAAGGCAAAGGCGGCGACCAACTGAGCGCCGCATGGGCGCCGGCTCCGCACAGCGCAAAATCCGTCCACGCATCAACGCTGAAAACCAAGAGCCGCACTGCATTGGCAGTGCGGCTCTTTGTATGGCTGCAACGAGGCCTACTGGCTTGAGGAATTGTGCTGGTCGCCGAAGATGCCGCGCTGGCTGACCTGAATGCCGGCTGGGCCCAGAATGATGGCGAACAAAACCGGCAGGAAGAACAGGATCATCGGCACGGTAAGCTTCGGCGGCAGGGCGGCGGCCTTCTTCTCGGCTGCATTCATGCGCATGTCGCGGCTTTCCGCGGCCAGCACGCGCAATGCGTGCGCCACGGGTGTGCCGTAGCGTTCCGCCTGGACCAGTGCCTGGGACACTGACTTCACCGATTCCAGGCCGGTACGAGCCGACAGGTTTTCATAAGCCTGCTTGCGTTCCTGCAGGTAAGAGAGTTCGGCATTGGTCAGCACGAATTCCTCCGCCAGCGCCACCGATTGCGAACCGATCTCCTCGGAGACCTTGCGCAAGGCAGCCTCGACCGACATGCCCGACTCGACGCAGATCAGCATCAGGTCGAGCGCATCCGGCCACGCCGCCTGGATCGACTGCTTGCGCTTGGCGGCACGATTGTTGACGTAAAGGATCGGCGCGTAGAAGCCGGCGTAGGCGACGAGAATGCAGACGAACAGTTTCGCGAAGGCCGGCCGGTCAGGCAGTCCGCCGAGCACGAACAGATAGATCGCTGCCAGCGCGAAACCCACAAACGGCAGGATCAGGCGGAAAAACAGGAAGCGCGTCAGCGGGTTTTGGCCACGAAAGCCCGCCACCTTGAGCTTCTGCAACGTGCCTTCATCGGCCAACGCACGCCGCAGGTCCAGCCTGTCGACGATGTTGCGCATGCCGATCGACTGCTCTTCCCGCAGCCCCTTGCGGCGGCGATCGGCTTCGTTGGCAAGCCGCGAGCGCTGCTTGGCGCGCAATTCGTCACGCTCCAGCGCCACCGATTTCATGCGCGCCTTGAGCTGATTGCCGCCAAGCGCCGGCAGTAACGTGAAGACGGTCGCGAACACCGCAACGCCGACCAGCAATGCGATCAGGAAGGCAGGATCGGTCAGCGATTTTACGACTTGGTCGGTCATCCGTTTTCAGTCTTTTCGTTCGAGCTTTCCAAGGTGGGCCTAAACTTCAAAGTTCATCATCTTGCGCATCACCAGAATGCCGATCGACATCCACACGCCGGAACAGCCAAGGATCAGATTGCCGGTGCTGGTGGTGAACAGCGGCATGATGTAGTTCGGGCTCGACAGATAGACGAGAAGGGCGACGACAATAGGCAGCGCGCCGATGATGACGGCCGACGCCTTCGCTTCCATGGACAGCGCCTGGACCTTGGCCTTCATTTTCTTGCGATCGCGAAGCACGCGCGAAAGGTTGCCTAGCGCCTCGGAGAGATTACCGCCGGCCTGTGACTGGATCTGGATAACGATTCCGAAGAAACTTGCCTCGCTGCACGGCATGGTCTCAGCCATGCGCAAGGTGGCGTCGGGGATGGACATGCCAACCTGCTGCGAATCGACGATCCGGCGGAACTCGGTCTTGACCGGCTCCGGCGATTCATTGGCGATCAGGCGAATGGCGTCGTTGAGCGGCAGGCCGGATTTGACGGCGCGCACGATGATGTCGAGGGAGTTGGGAAATTCGTTGAGGAACGCCTTGACCCGGCGCGCGCGGCGAAACGAGACGAACCAGCGCGGCAGGCCGAGCGCGCCGGCCAGAAGCGTACCCGGCAGGACAAGTAGCGGCGCGCCGGCGAGATAGGCGAGCACCGTCAGCGCGATGCCGCAAATGACGGAGTAGATATAGAAACGCTCGATCGAGACCTGCATGCCGGCCTGACGAATCTGGGCCTTCAACGGCGGCTTCTTGACGGCGAGTTCGTTGGTTTTCTGCTTTTCGTCGAGCTGTTTCAGCGTGTCCTGGACAGATTTACGCCGCTTGACCGCCTCCGCGACACGGTCGCGCGAAGCCTTGACGACCGAACGATCGGTCTCGGCGGCCTTGATCGTCTCGAGCCGCTTGCCGGCCTGCTTCTCGTTGCTCATCTTGGTGAACAGGAAGGCATAGGCGACCGCACCGGCGCTGAAGCCGGCGAGCACGATGAACGCCAGTACGGTGGTATCAATTCCGAACATCGACCTCAGTCCCCACGCCTCGATATGCGTTAGTCAGCGCGTTTCTCCATCGATTCCAGAGCATTGGCGAGGCGCTGTTCCTCGCCATAGTAGCGGGCGCGATCCCAGAAATGCGGACGGCCGATGCCGGTCGACACATGCTCGCCAAGCAGCCTTCCGTTCGAGTCCTCGCCCTTGATGTTGTAGAGCACGATGTCCTGCGTGATGATGACGTCACCTTCCATGCCGATCACCTCGGTGATGTGGGTGATGCGGCGCGAGCCGTCGCGAAGGCGTGCTGCCTGGATGATGACATCGACGGAGCCGACGACGATTTCACGCACGGTCTTCTGCGGCAGCGAATAGCCGCCCATGGCGATCATCGATTCGATACGGTTCAGGCATTCGCGCGGGCTGTTGGAGTGGATCGTTCCCATCGACCCGTCATGGCCGGTGTTCATCGCCTGCAGCAGGTCGAAAACCTCCGGTCCGCGCACTTCGCCGACGATGATGCGTTCGGGCCGCATGCGCAAGCAGTTCTTGACCAGGTCGCGCATGGTCACCTCGCCTTCGCCCTCGAGATTGGGCGGGCGGGTTTCGAGACGTACCACGTGCGGCTGCTGCAGTTGCAGTTCGGCCGAGTCCTCGCAGGTGATGACGCGTTCCTCGCGGTCGATATAGTTGGTCAAGCAGTTGAGCAGCGTCGTCTTGCCGGAGCCGGTACCGCCGGAGATGACGATGTTGCAGCGGACGCGGCCGATAATCTTGAGTATCTCGGCGCCCTGCGGCGAGATGGCGCCGAACTTGACCAGCTGATCGAGCGTCAGCTTGTCCTTCTTGAACTTGCGGATGGTGAGCGCGGTGCCGTCGATGGAGAGCGGCGGCGCGATCACGTTGACGCGAGACCCGTCAGGAAGACGGGCGTCACAGATCGGGCTCGATTCGTCGACGCGGCGGCCAACTTGGCTGACGATGCGCTGGCAGATGTTGAGCAGCTGCTGATTGTCGCGGAAGCGGATGCCGGTCTGTTCGACCTTGCCGTTGACTTCGATGTAGACGTTCTTGGAGCCGTTGACCATGATGTCGGCGATATCGTCGCGGGCGAGCAGCGGTTCCAGCGGCCCGTAGCCTAGCACATCGTTGCAGATGTCGTCGAGCAACTCTTCCTGCTCGGCGATCGACATTGCGAAATTTTTGATGGCGATGATGTCGTTGACGATATCGCGGATTTCCTCGCGCGCGCTCTCGGGATCGAGTTTCGCAAGTTGCGACAGGTCAATGGTGTCGATGAGCGCGGAGAAGACCTGGCTCTTGGTGTCGTAGTAGGTTTCGCTTTTTTCGCGCTGGATCTTTTTTGGCGGCTCCGGCGCCATCGACGGCGCCTCAACGGCACGGCGAGTTGGCGGCGTTGCCAGCGCTCCCGGCGGCGGCGCTGCCGGGGGTCGGGCAAGTACCCCCATCTCCGCAGGCGTTGCAGCAGCCGGCGCCGCTGACGCTGGCTGACGGAACTCCGGGGTGAACCGGCCGCCGTCGTCGGAGCCTCTTTTTCCAAACATGATCGACTACCAATTTCGCTTGAGAAGCGTCATTTCTTGTTACGCGAGAGCTTGCCGAGGAGGCCGCCAAGGCCTGCCTTCTTCCTGGCCTTGATTTCGCTGCGACCGGTCAGCACGTGCGCGATTTCGTTGATCATGCCGACGACCGGGCTCTTGGGATCCATCTCGCCCAGCATGCGGCCGTTGTTCGCGGCATTTCCAAACAACAACGGGTCGAAGGCGATGACCGACATCGGCGTGAGGCTGAGCGGCTCGGCGAAGTCGGAAGCGGAAATCTCGGGCCGTTTCGGCACGCCGGCCTGATTGATGATCAGTTTCGGCGGCGGATCGTTCGGGCGAAGACGCGTCAGCATATCGACCAGATTCTTGGTGTTGCGCAGATTGGCCAATTCCGGCGTCGCAGTGATGACGATCTCGTCGGCCTTGATCAGTGTGTTCTTGGTCCAGCCCGTCCAGATATGGGGGACGTCGAGCACCAGCAGCGGCACGCTGCGCTGGGCGGTATCGATGAGTTGCGTGAAGGCATCGGGATCGAAATCATAGACACGTTCGAGGGTGGAGGGCGCGGCGAGCAGCGACAGATGTTCGGCGCACTGGGCAAGCAGACGGTCGAGATAAACCTCGTCGACGCGTTCGGGCGAAAACACGGCCTCGGCGATGCCTTGCGCAGGGTCCTGGTCGAAGTTTATGTTGGCCGTCCCGAAAGCCAGGTCGAGATCGGCGACGACCACTTCCGACTTGAACAGCGATGACATCGCCCACGCCACATTGTGGGCGATGGTCGAGGAGCCGACGCCACCCTTGGCGCCGACGAAGGCGATCGAGCGGCCGATCGGCTCGGCTTCCGGATCGACGAAGATCGACGAAACCACCGAGACAATATCGGCCATCGACACGGGCGCGATGACGTATTCGGAAATACCGAAGCGGATGAGTTCGCGGTAAAGACCGACATCGTTGTAGTGGCCGATCACCACGACTTTAGAGGAGGGATCGCAATATTCTGAAAGCTGGGCAAGCTGCTCCAGCAACTGCTTCGGTTCGCTGCGCGACTCCAGAAGGATGAGGTTCGGCGTCGGCGCGGATTGGTAGAATTCGATCGCCGTGGCGATGCCGCCCATATGCACTTTCAGATGCGCCTTGGCCATGCGGCGATCCTCGCCGGCCCGCTCCACCGGATGCGCGACACCTTCCGTCTCGCAAAATGCCTGGATGGAAATACGCGGAACCGGCCGCAGCGCCTGCATCGCGGCAATATCCAATTGCGAGCTGTCGCCGCCGTCTACGGGCGTATCGTAGGCAAGATTGCTCATTGTCATGCTCTTTTCCGTGACTTCTCTTCCGGTCTCTACGCGGGACCGGCGCTCCTAGTACGTCACTTCCGAATTGCCGAGGAACTCGTCCGAAATACCTCTGCCGCGGTAGACGTCGATCACCGCGCCGCGGTTCTCGGCGTCGATGTCGGACGACTTTCTTGGCCCGAGCAGATCGGTCGGATTGGCGAGTTGCGCGGCGAGGTTGTTTTGAGACGAGCAGCCGTAATCGGCGTAGTGCTTGTTTTCGGAGGTTTCGAGGATGTCTTCGGGCCAGCGCCCGCATTTGTCGGTCTGGGCTCTCACCGAAATATAGGAAACGCGGATAGGCGCCGACGCTTCCGGGGAAACCGACTGGTAGGAGGTCACCACGATCCGGTTTAGCTTGATGCCGCTGGCAACCGCCAGCCTTGCGAAATCGCGCGCCGCGGCAGTCGCCGCGACCTCATTAGCCGAGCCGATCGGGGTTGCGATCGTCAGCGCCGGGGCAGCGCTCTTGTCGTAACCGTCGAGGAAGCCCAGAAGCGTGTCGCGCTGCGAGCCGGTCATGCCGCGATCGCCGGCGCCGACCGGGAGGTCGAGCTTCTGGTTCTTCTCAGCAATTACGATCGGATGCGTGGTGCGATAATCATCGGGAATCGCCCCAACCGTGATGCTGTCGCGCTTAGCGCAACCGGCAAGCGAGGCGGCGATCGCGACCGCCAGGATCGGCATTGCCGATCGGCGGATCCGGCCACGGCCAGACCATGCCTTTGCGGCAATCGCCAGTACCTTTGATGCTGACTGAGACATGTCCGCTTCCCCGCTTACTTGTAGATGAAGCCGACAACGCCGTGGTAGCGGCCGTTGGGCTTGTCGGTCTGCATGGTGCCGTAGACGCGGTTGACGCGGCCAAGGAACATGGCCGGACCATCGCCGGCGGCATTGAAATTGTCGTCCGGCTTAGCCAGGTCGTTGCGCGCCACCGGCCGAGCCAGATAAGGCGTGATGATGATGACCAGTTCAGTTTCATTGCGGACGAAATCGCGGCTGCGGAATAGCGTGCCGAGCACCGGGATCTTGGTCAGGCCGGGCAAGCCCGATACAGCCTGGCGGACGTCGTCGCGAACGAGGCCGGCAATCATCATCGAACCGCCCGACGGCAATTCGACGGTGGTGTCGGCAAGTCTCTTGCGGATCGACAGAAGCGTCAGGCCGGGCAAGCTGCCGCCGCCTTCCAGGGTGGTAGCACCTTCCGAGGTCGGCTCCGAAACCGATGTTCTGACCTTGAGGCTGATCCGACCCGCCGACAGCACAACGGGCTGGAACTCGAGGCCTATGCCGTATTCCAGCTTTTCGTTGGTGTAGGTGACCTGGCCGGTCTGGTTGTCGGTCGAAACGTTGTTCGTACGTGCCGTGATGAGATTGAATTCGCCGCCGACCCTGAACGTTGCCTTCTCGCCCGAAACCGCGGTGAGGGTCGGTTCTGCAAGCGTCTTCATGACGCCGCTTTGCTCCATGGCATTGATGTAGGCTTTGAGGCCACTGCCGCCCAAGTTAAAGCCTGAATTCTGCGAAAGCGGCTTTCCCAAACCGTAGTTGGGCGAACTCAGCGCACCGTAGGCGATGCCGTCCATGCTGCCGCTGCCAACCATGTTGACGCCGAGCTGCTTCATCACCGAGCGGCTGACTTCGGCCACGGTCACCTTCAGCGTCACTTGGTCGTCGCCGATGATCTGTAGCAGGTTGACGATCTTCGAGACCCGGCGTTCGGCATCCGGGTTGTTGATGTCGACGCCGCCATTGGCATTACCGCCGGCCGCGGTCTGCGAATACTGGCCCGTCGTCGCTTCACCGCCGGACACGAAGATGGTTGCCAGATCGACGGCGCGCTTGGCATCGAGCGGCGTATCCACCGTCCCGGTCAGGACGACGTTGTCGTTCAGCAATTCGACCTTGATCTCGGCATTCGGAAGGAAGCGCTTGAGGTAGTCTTCCAATCCGGCGACGTCGCGTTCGACGGCCAGATCCAGGCTGGCAATCTGCTCGCCATTGGGACCGAAGACGAAGATGTTGGTTTCGCCCACCGACTTGCCGAACAGATAGATGCGCCTTGCGGTGCGGGTCACCGCATCGGCGACCGCGGGATTGGCGACAAGGATGTCGTAGGCGTCGCTCGGCAGATCGATGACGACCGATTTGTTGAGGCCGAGCTTGACACGTTGCGTGGCGGTCGAGGCCGTGACCCCGACGCTCTTTCCGGCGGCCTTGGCGTCGCCGAGGCCACTTGCATGGGCTCCGAGGAAAAGCAGGCCGACGGCTGCAGCCATGGTGACCGGCAGTTTAGCGACTAACCTCATTTCCTTGCCCCTACTTCGGAAACTTCGCCCGATTTGATCAACCGCACCGTTCCGCGCCGCCCACTGCCGGAAACGAGGTAGTCGGCTTCATCGGTACCCTTTTCCTTGTTGTCGGTGATCGAGCGCAGCGCCAGCGTCAGGCGATCGGCCATCTGCTGGGCGACGGTTATGATCTCGGCCTGCTGCGGCGTCAGCTCCAGCGTCGCCGTCTGTCCGACCCTGGTCTTCTTGCCTTCCTCGTCCTCCTGGATGGTCTGATCGATCGCCAGGACGCGGATGTTCTTGAGGATGGTCTCGGTGGTGAATCCGCTGCCGCCGTTGCCGGTGTCGGATCTGCGGGTCATGATGACGTCGACAAAATCGTTGGGCAGGATGAACCCGCCTGCCGACGTGTCAGCCGAGATCGCGGTGGCGACGGCACGCATGCCGGTGGGCAGGATCGAAGACATGAAGCTTTGCCCCTCGCCGATCAGCTTGGAGCGCCGCAGCGGCTCACCGGTGTACATCGCCATGCGGGCGACGGAGCCCTTCAGTTTCTCCCGCGCTTCGGGTTCGGCGGCACGGGTGATGAAATTCGCATTGATGCCATCGGACGGCCAGGACTCCCAGCTGAGATTGTTCTCAAGTGGGCTGCCCATCGGCACGTCGCCGGAAAGCACGAGCACATCCTGCAAGGCAATGGCCGGCGCCTGCGGGGCATCGGCGACGACCTGCTGGGGCGGGACCGCCACCATATTCTTGGCAACATAACCTGCACCACCCGCCGCAGCCACCGCCACGCCCAGAATAATCAGTCGGGATGCTGGCATCTGTCCGAACCCTCGCCTTTAGGCAACCACCTAGCCAGGCCGGACTTTGCAGCGGCAATCGTCAAAACAAGGTTAATGCAATGCTTACGATCGTGATTAATTTAAGGTTTACATAAATTGGACGGACCCGTGCTCCGACGACAGAAAGGGCGAACAGCGGCCTCTTTTCAGACCGATGTCGGAGCGGCAAAGGTTGCTTGCTGTTTCAGTTCGCCAGCTTTGCCAGTGCCCAAACCATCAGGGGTGAATCCGGATAGGTCAGCAGCCCGCCAATGCCGAGTGCAATGCCGTAGGGAACGCCAGTCGTGTCGTCGGCGAAATGGCGCAGGAATAGATTGTGGCTGGTGTAAATCGCCAGCGGCGATTTCCGGTAGAGAAGGATGGCGAGCGTCAGCAGTCCGCCGATGAACGTCGATATCACGAGATACTCGACAAGGTGAATGTTGAACCCCATCCAGACGGCGGTGCCGGCGAGCAGCTTGGCGTCGCCGCCACCCATGCCGCCGAGTGCAAACAGACCGAACGTCACGGCCAGCACCAGGCCGCCGGCGGCGAAATGCCAGCCATAGGTTGCCCAGTCCATGGCCGTCAGCGGCGCAACCAGCGCAAACACCGCCAGCAGCAGCACCGGTACGCGGTTGGCGATCGTCATCGACAGCATGTCGGAGATCGCGGCGAAGAGCATGCAAAAAGGAAAGATGACGAAGATCAACGCTTCGAGCATGGGCGCGACACCCTGTTGCCAACTGTATCCAGCCTCAGCCTAGACATATATGATTAACGATCGATGAGACTGGGTTACTCAAAACCACCCGACGCGATGAAATAAGGGCCGCCAGTCAGGCGGCCCCTATCTCTAAGGCAACCAGTGTATTACGAACCACTCACCTTACCGGCGATGGCGATGAACTTGTTGTTCAGGGCGTTGCCGAGCTGACCAGCGCCAAAAATGATGGCAAGCGCGATGAGAGCGGCGATCAGACCGTATTCGATAGCGGTCGCGCCGGATTCGTCCTTCGCGAAACGTGCGATGAGATTAGACATTCGAGAGCTCCTACTCCACGTGTTACAGCACTTCCGTCAACTTCTGTGGTGGTTGATCGGATGCTGCCAATCTACGGAGAAGCTCTTTCAATCGGCTTAATAAACAGCCTTACCGATTCCTTTCCCGCTTCGAACAGCTTGCGTGGTTAACCGGAAACTAAACGCTGGACAGTAGCTCGCCTGCCCGTGAAAAGCTGTAATTTCACGGCTATCGGCAGGACGCATTGTTATATCAGCTGGCAGCAAGATTGGAGCGAATACCCGGCGCCGGTCAAGGGTTTAACCGTTGGTTCACCAATCTCCTTCATGTTCCGTGAACAAGTTTTGCCGCTGTGGAGCGCCTTGATGACCGCCATGAAATCGTCATTCCTGCTTGTCGCGCTTCTCGCCGTCCCGGCTTTCGTGCTGCCGGCCAAGGCCGGAGCCGGCATCGAAGTGACGATGAACCAGGCCAAGATCGTCAAACTGACACGCCCCGCCGACACCATCGTCGTCGGCAATCCGGCGATCGCCGACGCCTCCGTCCAGGATGCATCGACGATCGTGCTGACGGGCAAGGGGTTCGGCGTGACCAATCTGGTTGTCCTCGACCACGATGGCAGCCCGATCGTCGACGAGCAGGTGACCGTAGTGCGCCAGGACGCGTCGTCGGTGCGTATCTACAGGCGCGCCTCGGTCCAGACCATGTCCTGCACGCCCTATTGCGAAAGCTCGTACAAGAGCGACTCGGAAAAGTCGTCCGAGGCCGAGATGAGCGCTGGGCAGTAAGCGCCTCAGGTGACTTGATTGTCTGGGGGAGAGCCGCGTCGGTTAGCGGCCGGTTAATGTCGCCTGGTCGAATTTAACGGTCATTCAAACCGGAGCTAAATGGGTTCTTGATAGTGGTGCTGACGGTACCGCATCAGGATCGGCAGGAACGGGATATGGGCGACGTTTTGGACGAGGATTCAAGACGCAAGATCTGCAAGGCCAAGGCAGGGCGCGTGACGTTTGCCCGTCGTTTCCTTGGTGATCGGCGCGGCGGCACGGCGATAGAATTCGCCATGCTTGCGTTACCGTTTGCGGCTCTCGTCTTCGCCATCCTCGAGAGCTGCATTTCATTTGCCGGACAGGAGGTGATGGCCAACATCACCGATGATATCGCCCGTCAATTGCGTACTGGCCAGTTGAGGCAAGCCGATGTGACGGAAGAGAAGCTAAAGGGTAGGGTCTGCGCCAGACTCGAGATCATTGTCGCCAAGGGTTGCCCCGGTTTGCTGGTTGATCTGCGCCCGTTCAAGACCTTTGCCGGGGCAGCCAGTGCGGGTTTCAAGATTTCCGGCTCGACCATCACGCTGACGGGCAAGGATCCGGATACAGGCAAGGACCCGGCTTTCGGGACCCCCACAATAGGTCCGGCAGAATCAAAGAACATGCTGCGGGTTTTCTACCCTTGGCCGGTCATGACCGATTTCATGGCTCAATACATGTCGAATATGGATGGCGGCAAGACGCTGCATTACGCAACGGCAACGTGGCAAAACGAGCCATTCGACAACTGAGGCACGTGTAGCAAAGGAAAAGGGCATGTTTCGTGCGGGGGCACATCCGGGGATATCGGTTATCTGGAAGAGAGCGGCGCGGTTTTGTGCCGATCGGCGGGGCATAGCGGCGGTCGAGTTTGCCCTCATCGTGCCCGTCTTGCTGATCATGTATTTCGTTACCATGGAGGCCTCGCAAGCCATCGAGGCCAGCAAGAAGGTCAGCCGCATCAGCTCCATGGTTGCCGACCTCGTCACGCAGCAAACGTCGGTGGTCAATGCAGATCTCACCGACATTATGAAAATCGGAAACTCCAGCCTTCAGCCTTATAACCGCTCAGTCGCCGATATCTTCATCACAGCAATCGACATCGAAGCCGATCCGGGCAAACCGACACCGAAGGCGAAGGTGGCGTGGTCCTGGCGCGTGCTGAATGGGGTCACGAGCCGCGACTCCAACCCGACAAGCTCCACCACTGTTCCGGCGACGCTCAACGTTGCGGGGACTTTCCTTATTCGTGTCAAAACCACTCTCAATTATGAACCGATCATCTCCTGGTCGGAAGGCTCCGAAAAGCCGCTCGGATTTATCTCGGCCTTCAACGAAGGCAAGATAACGATGAGCGAAACCTACTATCTCAGGCCGCGCCGGGCCACGTCGATCCCCTGCAGCGATTGCTGAAGCAGTTCTACCCATTCAACCCGGTTCATTGCGCGCTGCTGTCGGTGCTGGCTGACACCAGGCGCACGATGGAAGCGGCCATCGCATAGTCACTCGCAGCGGCGAGCGTGAACCCTCCCGAATGTCTCGATTCCACGAAATCGTAGACTTCCGGCGACTGCGATCTGAGATTGGTGAGGAAGACGGTCAGTCGGCGTTTGGCTTCGGGGTCGAGATCGCTGCGGACGGCGTGAGGGCCGTATCTGAGCACGCCGGAAGTCCAGATGATCTGGAGCGCGGCTTCTGGAATCCCCGCCGCCTCCAGCCGCGCCGCCGTGCCGTCCGGATCAGCCGGCTGATCGCCAGCAATCGCCGTCCGGTTTTCCGCCGTGGCCCGCTCCCAGCCGAATACGGCATCGGCCTGGCCATCGGCCAGCATCGCTTCTGCGGCGGCAGCCGAGCCGGCATGAACGAGGAATGGCGCATCCTGACTGATCTTGATGCCGTCGGCCGCCAGCCCGGCGAGCGGTAGAAGCGAACCGCCGACATAGTCGGAAGGCGCCATGGCGATGCGGTGCGTTTCCAGGGCCGCGAGATCGGAAAGCCTGCCGTCGCGCGTCAAAAGCACGGAGCGGATGCCCGTGGCACCGTCGGCGTCGACCGGCGCCACAAGAGGTTCGACGCAGCCGCAGCGCTCCGAGGCGGTGGCGTAGGCGGTCGCCGAATAGACCGCGTATTGAATCCGGCCATTGGCCTGCGCCTCCATCAGCGCCGCATAGTCATGCGCGACGACGAATTCCACCTTCATGCCGAGCGCCCTGCCGTAGGCGTCAGTCAGCATGGCCAGACCCGGAACCGTGTTGCCGGCGCCCGGCTCGGCAACGATGCCGATCCGAAACGTGCCGATCTGGTCGCGCCAGTCGGCGTGCGCGGCGAGCTGCGAGGCCAGCAGCGCTACAGTGGTCGCCAGTGCACTCCAACCCAGGTCAGCCCGTCTCATCGATCCATGCCCCGCACGCCGTTCCTTGAAGCGCATCGCATGTCTCAAGGATGCGTACAGCGCGCCTGCCCGACTTCGCGACCATCGCGTCAGGCCGTTGCCGCCTGGTTTACGATTTGCCAATGCCGCGACGGGACCTTATGTCTGGTCAACCAGACTGGCAATGACGGCACCGATGGCACGCGCTTTCCTCTTCGTTCTCGATTCTTTCGGCATTGGCGGCGCCGCCGATGCCGAACCCTATGGGGACGCCGGCTCGAACACATTCGGACATATCGCGCTGGCCTGCGCGGAAGCCCGCGCCGATCGCGAGGGCCTGCGCGAGGGACCGCTGAAGGTGCCCACCATGGTTTCGCTCGGTCTCGGCCGCGCAGCAGAAACCGCAACCGGCTTCCAATTCGACAGCAAAGCCGCTGTTTCAGCCTCCGCTTTCCACGGCGCCGCGCAGGAGATTTCGAGCGGCAAGGATACGCCGTCGGGTCACTGGGAAATCGCCGGGCTGCCCGTGCGGTTCGACTGGGGCTATTTCCCCGATAAGGTGCCCGCCTTCCCTGCCGAACTGGCCGAAGCGATGATCCGCGAGGGTAAGGTGCCGGGCATTCTCGGCAACTGCCATGCGCCCGGCACGGAGATCATCGAGCGCTTCGGCGAGGAGCATATCCGCACTGGCCAGCCGATCTGCTACACCTCGGTCGATTCCGTCCTGCAGATAGCAGCGCACGAAGTTCATTTCGGCCTGGAGCGGCTCTACGAGTTCTGCAAGACGGTACGCCGGCTGGTCGATCCGCTGAAGATCGGACGGGTGATCGCACGGCCTTTCCTGGGCGAAACATCGGCCACCTTCGAGCGCACCTACAACCGCCATGACTACGCCGTGCCGCCGCCTGAGCCGACGCTGCTCGACCGCTTGACCGGGCGCGGCAGCCGGGTGATCGCGGTCGGCAAGATCGGCGACATCTTCGCCCACCGCGGTATCTCGGAAGTACGCAAGGCGCCCGGCAACATGGCAATGTTCGACAAGGCGCTGGGCGCGATGGACGATGCCGGCGACGGCGACCTGGTGTTCGCCAATTTCGTCGATTTCGACACCGAGTTCGGCCATCGCCGCGACGTCGCCGGCTATGCTGCGGCGCTCGAAGCCTTCGACCGCCGGCTGCCCGAGGCACTGGCAAAGCTGAAGCCGGGCGATCTGCTCATCCTCACCGCCGACCATGGCAACGATCCGACATGGCGTGGCACCGACCACACGCGCGAACGCATCCCGGTCATCGGCATCGCACCGGGTCTCACGGGCGGCGACATCGGGCTCAGGACCACCTTCGCCGATATCGGCGAGACGGTCGCCGAACACCTCAAGCTGGCGCGCGGCCGCCACGGCGCTTCCTTCCATGCGGCGATAGGCGGCCATGCCTGAACTGCCCGAGGTCGAAACCGTCCGGCGCGGCCTGCAGCCGGTTCTGGAATGCGCGCGGATCGTGCGCGTCGAGGCACGCCGGCCAGATCTCCGATTTCCGTTTCCGGCGAGATTTGCGCAGAGGCTGACCGGCAAGACGGTCAACGCGCTTGGCCGCCGCGCCAAATATCTCACCATACACCTGGACGGTGGCCCCGTGCTGATCTGCCATCTCGGCATGTCGGGCTCGTTCCGCATCGAGGCCGCTGATGACAAAGAGACGCCCGGCACGTTCCATCAAGAGCGCTCGAAGGATGCCAAGCACGACCATGTGGTGTTCCATGTCGTGTCGCCTGTCGGCGTCCAGTCTCGCGTGGTCTTCAACGACCCGCGTCGCTTCGGCTTCATGTTGTTTGCGGAAGGCCTGGCCGACGCGCATCCGATGCTGGCGGGACTGGGCGTCGAGCCGACCGGCAATGCGCTGGAAGGCACCCTGCTCGCCTCGCTGCTGAAGGGCCGCAGATCGCCGTTGAAGGCGGCGCTGCTCGACCAGAAGCTGATTGCCGGGCTCGGCAATATCTATGTGTCGGAAGCGCTGTGGCGCGCCGGCCTGTCGCCATTGCGCGAGGCAGGCACCATCGCCGGGACCAGCAAGAGGGCCAAGGAACAGAGCGAACGACTGGCCGAGGCAATCCGTTCGGTGATTGCCGATGCGATCGCCGCCGGCGGGTCTTCGCTGCGCGACTATGTGCACACAGACGGGTCGCTGGGCTATTTCCAGCATTCCTTCGCGGTCTACGATCGCGAAGGCGAGCCCTGTCCGACGCCCGGCTGTCGCGGCCAAATCGAGCGCATCGTGCAAAGCGGCCGCTCGACCTTTTATTGCCGGACCTGCCAACGGTAAGCTAGACGGTCCTTCAGTGCCGCAACCAGGAGGCCAGCCCATGAGCTATGAAACTATCATCGTCGAGACGCGCGGCAAGGTCGGCCTGATCACGCTGAACCGGCCCAAGGCGCTCAACGCGCTGAACGCGCAGGTGCTGGCGGATTTGCTGACGGCGGCAAAGGGGTTCGACGCCGATCCCGGCATCGGCGCCATGGTCATCACCGGTTCCGAGAAGGCTTTTGCGGCGGGCGCCGACATCAAGGAAATGCAGGCCGTCACCTACGCGGAGGCCTATGTGCAGGATTTCTTCGTCGGCTGGGAAGAGTTTACCCGCACCCGCAAGCCGATGATCGCGGCGGTCGCCGGCTATGCACTGGGCGGCGGCTGCGAACTGGCGATGATGTGCGATTTCATCATTGCCGCCGACACGGCGAAATTCGGCCAGCCCGAAATCACGCTCGGCGTCATTCCTGGCATGGGCGGGTCGCAACGGCTGACCCGCTTTGTCGGCAAGTCGAAGGCCATGGACATGTGCCTGACCGGACGGATGATGGATGCCGCCGAAGCCGAGCGCAGCGGCCTGGCGTCGCGCGTCGTGCCGGCCGGCGAGTTGATCGAGGAGGCGATGAAGGCCGCGGCCAGGATATCAGAGTTTTCGCTGCCATCGGTGATGATGGCCAAGGAGGCAGTCAACCGCGCCTACGAGACGACGCTGGCGGAGGGACTGCGCTTCGAACGCCGGCTGTTCCACTCGCTGTTTGCGCTCGACGACCAGAAGGAAGGGATGGCCGCCTTTGCCGAGAAGCGGAAGCCGAATTTCACCAATCGCTAGAGTGGCGGCGGCGAGGACCAAAAAGAAGCCAAAGCGGCGTTGACGCGCCGGAAAAGCTGAACTATAAGCCGCTCCAACCGAGGCGGCCGTTGGCTGCCCGTTTGTTTTTTGCGCCCTGCGGCATCCCGCATGCGCCCACCAGATCAGAAGAGAGGCATCATGGCCAATACCTCCTCGGCCAAAAAGGCAACGCGCAAGATCGCCCGCCGCGCAGCGATCAACAAGAACCGCCGCTCGCGCGTGCGTACATATGTCCGCCAGGTCGAAGAGGCACTGGCTGCCGGCGACAAGGCAGCCGCGCTGGAAGCCTTCAAGACCGCAGAGCCGGAATTGATGCGCGCCGCGACCAAGGGCGTGATCCATAAGAATACGGCATCGCGCAAGGTGTCGCGTCTGGCTCACCGCCTCAAGGTGCTGGCGGCCTGATCGACCGTTCCTGAACTGTCGTTCTTTCAAACCCGGCCAATCGCGCCGGGTTTTTTCGTTTTCCGGCAAGCACTTAAAAAGAACGGCCGCAAAGCACGCCCGAGCCGCATTCCAGAGTCTGGAATGCTTTGCCGGCACATACACTCCCACTGATATTCCAATCCGCCGAAACGGCCCACGCCAATAAATTTGGCTGTCACAAATTGCTGATACTTTTCAACGACTTGCTGGAAGTGATCCACAGCTTGTTCACATCGCCTGTGGGCGATAGGCAGCAAGTTGGTGTCAAGCGAATTATTTCAGAAAATTTCAAACCGCACAGCCATTTTCATATTCGCGGCAAAAGGGTTTGAATCCCAATGGCTTTGTCAAAATATGCGCTTCCAGCACGGAGCCCGAACCGTTGTTCACTAACCAGATTCCTTAAAAATCCGTTAGAGGTGGCCTTGCCCTATCCACAGCGATTTCGGTAATGTCGATCTATCGAAAGGGACGGGCCATTAGCCCTTAACCCAGCCTGAATCGGCCAGCTAACAGTGGCAGAATTCATGACGTGGATCAATTCCGCGAACGGGTATGGCTTGCCTTTTCGATACGATAGGGGACTGGCGTAATTGTACATGGCAGCTTGATGGCGCACCGGCGTTTTCGCCGGGCAGCACCGCTTTGCCCGAACATGTCAGACGGACTGGCCTTAAGCAGCCGGGACCGATCCCATTCTGACGAGGCAACGTCATCCGCCGGCGGCGGCGGTGGTGTTGTAGCGAAGATACGGTCGCCGGAAACATGGGTGCAGGAGGCGCACTCCCGGCGGAAAAAAGGTACAAAGGAAAAGGGACGCACAATCATGCAGAGCGGCATCGAGCGGGAGCTTACGGGCGACCTGCCATTTCCCGGAACATTGGTCGGAGCGCACGATATGGCGGCTTCCAACGACGCGGAACAGAAGTTCGACCGGGTCAAGGCCCAGTTGAAGGCGCGCCTGGGAACCGAGGTCTATTCGAGCTGGTTCGGCCGTATGAAGGTGGCTGAGGCTTCCCGGGGCATTGTACGCATCTCGGTGCCCACGGCCTTCCTGCGCTCGTGGATCAATGGCCATTATCTCGATCTCATCGCCGATCTGTGGAAGCACGAGGATCCCGAAATCCTCAAGATCGAGATGGTCGTGCGCACCGCGACCCGTCCGGCCCGCAATGGCGTCGAACCCGAGGTCGTGCCGGCGCGCAAGATGACCAAGCATACGCAGACCGCATTGGCGGCCGGCACGGTCGGCCCCGGCAGGATGGAGCGGGCGCCCGCCCCTCGTCCCGGCACGCCGATCGAGAGCGAATTCCGGCACAATGTGCTGGGGTCGCCGCTCGACCCGCGCTACACGTTCGGCTCCTTCATCGAAGGCCCGTCGAACCGGGTGGCTTTCGCCGCAGCCAAAGCCGTGGCGGAATCGCAGTCGAGCGCGGTGCGCTTCAACCCGCTGTTCCTTCATGCAACCGTCGGGCTCGGCAAGACGCACCTTTTGCAGGCGATTGCGGCCGAATCCCTGAAACAGAACCCGAAATCGCGCGTCGTCTATCTGACGGCCGAATATTTCATGTGGCGCTTCGCCACCGCGATCCGCGACAACAATGCGCTGACGCTGAAGGAACAGCTGCGCGACATCGACCTCTTGATCATCGACGACATGCAGTTCCTGCAGGGCAAGTCGATCCAGCACGAATTCTGCCATCTCATCAACATGCTGCTCGACAGCGCCAAGCAAGTGGTGGTTGCCGCCGACAGGCCGCCGTCGGAACTGGAATCGCTGGAACCGCGGGTGCGCTCGCGCCTCAATGGCGGTGTCGCGCTGGAAATGTCGGCGCCGGACTTCGCCATGCGCATCGGCATGCTCAAGCTGCGGCTTGCCACGGCCAAGGTCGACGATGCGTCGCTCAATATTTCGGAGGAGATCCTCAACCATGTCGCCCGTACCGTCACCGGCAGCGGGCGTGAGCTGGAAGGCGCGTTCAACCAACTGCTGTTTCGTCAGTCGTTCGAGCCGGCGATCACCATCGACCGCATCGACGAGATCCTGGGGCACATCTATCGCTCTGGCGAGCCGAAGCGGGTGCGCATCGAGGACATCCAGCGCATCGTGGCGCGCCACTACAATGTGTCGAAGACCGAGTTGCTGTCCAACCGGCGCACGCGCACCATCGTGAAGCCCAGGCAGGTCGCCATGTACCTGTCGAAGGTATTGACGCCGCGCTCGCTGCCGGAGATCGGCCGGCGGTTCGGCGGGCGCGACCACACCACGGTGCTGCATGCGGTGCGCAAGATCGAGGACCTTTCCGGCGTCGACAACACGCTGGCGCAGGAACTGGAACTGTTGCGCAGGCTGATCAACGACCAAGCCTGATCGGCGCGGCAAACGGAGCGCGCCGGGTTAGAGTATTAGGTCGTCGCGCTTTAAATTTTCTTGTTTTGATGCATGTCGTTGTCCCAAAACCGCTGCGCAGTTTTCGGCGACATGCATCGGTTGCCGGCCAACGTCCGCTTTATCCCCAGAAAGCCCGCTTAACCGGCGCGAACCGGTGGCCCGGACTTGCGTTTGCTGGCTTTTTCCTGTCAGTTTGCATAGATTCTGAGCCTGTTCAGACCTTTCGCGGGGCGCCGCCCACTGGTGACCCGTCCATTCATTCAAGCGAGCCTGTTTCGTCATGCGTGTTATCCTGGAACGGTCCAATCTCCTGAAGTCGCTCAACCACGTTCATCGCGTGGTCGAGCGGCGCAATACCATACCGATCCTGTCGAACGTGCTGCTCAGCGCCGAGGGCGCCAGCCTTGAAATGAAAGCCACCGACCTCGACCTCGAAGTGACCGAAGCGACGCCGGCAAAGGTCGAGCGCGGCGGGGCGACGACGGTTCCGGCGCACCTCCTCTACGACATCGTGCGCAAGCTGGCCGACGGCGCCGAAGTGATGCTGAAGACCGATGAGGACGGCAACGCCATGACGGTGACGTCGGGCCGCTCGAGCTTTCGCCTGCAGTGCCTGCCGCAGTCCGATTTCCCGGAGCTTTCGGCGGGGTCCTTCTCACACATCTTCCGGCTCGATTCCGTCGCCCTGAGAGGCCTGATCGAAAAGACCCAGTTCGCCATCTCCACCGAAGAGACGCGCTACTATCTCAACGGCATCTACCTGCACACGCATGAAACTGGCGGCAAGCTGAAGCTGCGTTCGGTGGCGACCGACGGTCACCGCCTGGCGCGCGCCGAGATCGACGCTCCGGCCGGGTCCGAAGGCATGCCGGGCATCATCATTCCGCGCAAGACGGTCAGCGAATTGCAGAAGCTGGTCGACGATCCCGATGTCGCGGTGACCACCGAATTGTCCGACACCAAGATCCGCTTCACCATCGGCAGCGTGGTTCTGACCTCGAAGCTGATCGACGGCACTTTCCCGGACTACCAGCGCGTCATTCCGACCGGCAACGACAAGAAGCTGATCATCGACCGCCAGAGCTTCGCCGCCGCCGTCGATCGCGTCTCGACCATTTCCTCCGAGCGCGGCCGCGCGGTGAAGCTTTCGATCACCGAAGGCCAGGTGACGCTTGCCGTCAACAATCCGGATTCGGGCAGCGCCACCGAGGAACTGGCGGCCGACTATTCGTCCGACCCGATCGAGATTGGCTTCAACGCCAAATATCTGCTCGACGTCGCTGCTCAACTCACCGGCACGGAAGCCAAGTTCATGCTGGCCGATGCCGGCTCGCCGACGCTGATCCACGACATGGCCGATGAGACCGCGCTCTACGTGCTGATGCCGATGCGGGTGTAGCCGCACTGCGGCACACTGCAGCATGGTGATTGCGGCGACTTCTATAGGCGGATAGCGGTTGCCGGAACAAAATCACATAAGTAAGCTCACACTTACGAATTTCCGCAATTATGCGGCGTTGTCGATCGGCTTTTCACCCGGCGCGGTGGTGTTTTCCGGCGACAATGGCGCCGGCAAGACCAATCTCCTGGAAGCCATCTCGCTGCTGACGCCTGGCCGCGGCCTGCGCCGGGCGCCCTATGTCGACGTGGCCCGCGAAGGCGGCGATGGCGGCTTTGCGCTGCACGCAAGGCTCGACGGGCCGGAGGGGCAGGTCGAGATCGGCACCGGCATCACCGGGGGTGAAGCGGCCGGCGAGGGCGGTCGCAAGGTGCGCATCAATGGCGCGCCGGCACGGTCGGCCGACGCCATGCTGGAATGGCTGCGCGTGGTCTGGCTGACGCCGGCCATGGACGGCCTGTTCCCGGGGCCTGCCGCGGACCGGCGGCGCTTTCTCGACAGGCTGGTGCTTGCGATCGATCCCGGCCACGGCCAGCGCGCGCTCGACTATGAGAAGGCGATGCGCGGACGTAACCGATTGCTTACGGAAGGTTCGCTAGACGGCGCATGGTTCGACGCCATCGAGATGCAAATGGTCGAAACCGGCGTGGCGATTGCCGCGGCGCGCGCCGAGCTGGTGCGCCTGCTGGCCGCCATGATCGACAGGTTGCCGTCCAGCGGGCCGTTTCCGCAAGCCGACATCAGCCTCTTCGGCGACCTTGAAAGCCATGTCGCCTCAGCACCCGCTGTGGATGTCGAGCAACGCTATCGCGACGCCCTTGCCGACGGCCGCGAGCGCGACCGCGCCGCCGGACGCACGCTCGACGGCCCGCACCGTTCGGATCTACTGGTGCGCCACCGCCCCAAGGCGATGCCGGCCGAACTCTGCTCGACCGGAGAGCAGAAGGCGCTGCTGGTCGGCATCGTGTTGTCGCACGCAAGGCTGACCGGCGAGATGTCGGCGATGACGCCGATCCTGTTGCTCGACGAGATTGCCGCGCATCTCGATGCCGGCCGGCGCGCCGCGCTGTTCTCGATCCTGGAGGAGCTGAACTGCCAGGCCTTCATGACCGGAACCGACGCCGCGCTGTTTTCCAGCCTGAGGGGACGCGCGCAGTTCCTCACCGTCGACCACGGCACGGTTGGGCCAACCGAAGAGACCTGACAAGGTTTTTGCTCCGCTATATGGTCGGGCAATGACCCCTGCCGCCCTCACCGACGAAGAACTCGAACGCTATGCCCGCCACATCGTGCTGCCCGAGATCGGCGGCGCTGGCCAGCAGAGGCTGAAGCGGGCCCGGGTACTGGTCATCGGCGCCGGCGGGCTCGGCGCGCCGGTGCTGGAATATCTCGCTGCCGCGGGCGTCGGCACGCTTGGCATCGTTGATGACGACATTGTCTCGCTGTCCAATCTGCAGCGGCAAGTGATCCACGCCACCGATACGGTCGGTACGGCGAAGACCGAGAGCGCCAAAGCAGCGATCGCCCGGATCAATCCCCATGTCGCGGTGGAATTGCACGATTTCAGGCTGACGGCCGACAATGCTGCCGTCCTCGTCACGCGCTACGACGTGGTCGTCGACGGCTCCGACAATTTCGAGACGCGCTATGTGGTGGCTGATGCCTGCGCGGCGGAAAAGCGGCCGCTCGTGCATGCCGCCGTCGGCCGCTTCGACGGCTCGGTGACGGTGTTGATGCCGTTCGGCACCGGCGCCGACGGCAGACCGAACCCTGGATATCGCGACNCCTCTTTCCCGAAGCGCCGCCAGAGGGGCTGGTGCCGTCCTGCGCCGTGGCCGGGGTCGTCGGTGCGCTGACCGGCGTCGTCGGCACCTTGCAGGCAATGGAAGCCATCAAGCTGATCACCGGCATCGGCGAACCGCTGGTCGGCCGGCTGCTGCTCTACGATGCGCTGTCGGCGCGCTTCGACACGATCCGCTACAAGAGAAACTGAGCTTATGGATCAGTCCACCAGCGTCCTTGTTACGCAGCTCGCCTCCGATTTCGAGCGCTGGGATGAACTGCTCAGCCTAATCATGCATTCCTTTGCGCCGATGGACGGCGTCATCGATCCGCCCTCCTCTGCGCATCTGCTGAGCGTCGAAAGCCTGAGGGACAAGGCTGGGCGGGAAACGGTGTTCGTGGCTCTGCAGGGCGGCCAGATCGCAGGCTGCGTTTTTGCGCTGGAGAGACCCGATGATTTCTATGTCGGCAAGCTCGCCGTCGAACTCGGGCTTCAGGGCCGAGGCATCGGCAGACGATTGATGCAGGCTGTCGAGGATCTTGCCCGCAACCGCAACAAACCCGCCATCGAACTGCAGACGCGGGTCGAGCTCACGGCAAATCACGCAACCTTTGCGCGTCTCGGCTTCCGCGAAACCGCGCGCACGGCGCATGACGGTTATGACCGGCCGACCTCGATCACCATGCGCAAGGAGTTCGCGTGAGCCTCGCCCTCAGCGCACAGGAGCAGACAATCGCCTCCGGCCATGACGGGGCGGCGATGGCGATGCGCATCGTTGCCGAAAGCGCTGCGCTGCTCGGCGCGCCGCGACTGATCCCGATCGCCTCGACGCATATAGACGGCGCGCTCTATCACGGCGATTCCGGCACGCTGTTTGCCGAAAGGCTGGTCGATGGCGGCGCCAGGGTCGCGGTGCGCTCGACGCTCAATGTCGGCGCGCTCGATCTGATGGGCTGCTCGCGCGTGCGCCTCGAAGAGCCGGCGCGCGGCATGGCGCGACGAATGATGGAGGCCTACCGCAAACTTGGCTGCGAGCAGAGCTGGACCTGCGCGCCCTATCAGGCCGGCCACAGGCCAGCGCTTGGCAGCGATGTCGCCTGGGGTGAATCGAACGCGGTGGTGTTCTGCAATTCGGTGCTGGGGGCACGTACCAACCGCTATGGCGACTTCCTCGACATCGCCTGCGCCATATCGGGCCGCGCGCCGGATTGCGGCCTGCATCGCCCCGAGAACCGGCAGGCACGATTGGCGTTCGATGTGTCCGGCCTCTCCGCCTCGTTCCTTGGTTCGGAGATCGCTTGGCCGGTGCTGGGCAACCTCTACGGCCGTGAGGTCGGCAATGCGGTCGGCGTCGTCACCGGCATATCCAGCCATCCCGGCGAGGATGCGCTGAAGGCCTTCGGCGCGGCGGCGGCATCGTCGGGCGCCGTCGGCCTGTTCCACATTGCCGGCGTCACGCCAGAAGCGCCCGACGCCGAGGCCATCCTGGTGGGCGGCAGGCCGGAAACGATGATCCGCGTAACGCCGGAGATGGCCATGAAGGCCCGCGCCGGCCTGTCCACCGCAGCCACGCAGACCGCCATCGATGCCGTGGCGATCGGCAGTCCGCATCTGTCTTTGGCCGAATTCGATGCACTTGAGCGGCTGATTGGCGGGCGGCGGCTCAGCGTGCCGATTTACGCCTGCACCGGCCGCCACGTGCTCACCAGGCTGGAGCAGAACGGCAAGCGCAAGATGCTCGAAGCCAGCGGCGTCATCATCGTCGCCGACACCTGCGTGGTGGTGACGCCGATCCTGCCGGATCTGGCCGGCGGCGTGCTGATGACCAATTCGGGAAAATTCGCGCAATATGCCCCGGGCAATACCGGCTACGCCGTGCTTTACGGTTCGCTGGCCGACTGCGTCGAAAGCGCCGTCACGGGTAAGCCGCGATTTACGGATATCGCCGCATGAGCGCCGCAGCCGAAATTCTGGTGCCTGGCAGTGGCGGCGAAGGCGCAGCCCTGGTGTTGACCGCGCCGATCAGCTTCTGGGGCGGCGTCGATCCGAAGAGCGGCCGCATCGCCGATGTCCGTCACCCGCAGCATGGCGAAACCATTTCCGGGCGTGTGCTGTTCCTGCCCGGCACGATCGGCTCGTCCTCAGCGTCAGCCGTGCTGATGGAACTCGTCCACAATGGCCATGCGCCGACGGCACTCGTGCTGCACGAGCCGGACGCGATCCTGCTGCTTGGCTTGATCGTGGCCAGGGAAATGGGCTGGCCGACGCCGGTAGCGCTCAGGCTCGAGCGCGACGATTTTGAGGCCTATCGCGGCAAGCGTGTGAGTGTCGCGGCGGATGGCGCCCTCACAACCGCATCCTGAACGCGGCCCGCTTCAAGTCCGTAGCGGCAGCACGCGGTCCGGCGGCCGGTGGCCGTCGAAGAAGGCGCGGATGTTGATGATCACCTTCTCGCCCATGTCGATGCGGCCCTCGATCGTCGCCGAACCCATATGCGGCAAAAGCACGACCTTGTTCTTCGCGGCAAGCTTCAGCAGTTTCGAGTTCAGCGCCGGTTCGTGCTCGTAGACGTCGAGGCCGGCGCCGGCGATCTTGCCGTCCTGGATCAGCTTGACCAGCGCTTCCTCGTCGATGATGTCGCCACGCGCGGTGTTGACCACATAGGCGGTGGGCTGAAGCAGAGCCAGGCGCCGCGCCGAAAGCAGATGAAAGGTCGCCGGCGTCGACGGGCAATTGACCGAGATGATGTCCATGCGGGCAAGCATCTGGTCGAGGCTTTCCCAGTAGGTCGCCTCAAGCCCTTCCTCGACCGCCGGCAGCACGCGATGGCGGTTATGGTAGTGGATCGACAGGCCGAAAGCCTTGGCGCGCCTGGCAACAGCGGTGCCGATGCGGCCCATGCCGACAATGCCGAGGCGCTTGCCCCAGATGCGCCGCCCGAGCATCCAGGTCGGCGACCAACCGGCCCATTTCTTGTCGCTGGTGAGCACATTGGCGCCTTCGGCCAGCCGCCGCGGGCCGGCCAGCATCAGCGCCATGGTCATGTCGGCCGTATCCTCGGTCAGCACGTTCGGCGTGTTGGTGACGGTAATGCCTTTCCTGGCCGCCGCCGCCACATCGATCTTGTCGACGCCATTTCCGAAATTGGCGATCAGCTTGAGATTGTCGCCGGCCTGGGCAATCAGCGCCGCATCGATCTGGTCGGTGATGGTCGGCACCAGCACATCGGCTTCCTTGATCGCCGCGACCAGCTCCGGCTGCGTCATCGGGCGGTCCTCGACATTCAGCCTGGCGTCGAAGAGTTCGCGCATGCGGGTCTCGACCGGATCGGGCAGCTTGCGCGTGATGACGACGAGAGGCCGTTTTTTGCCTGCCATTGTTTCCTCGAACCCGATCTCGTTGAGACCTCTTTAACCAAGACAGGCGAAACTGAATACCGGTCGCGGTGCCTGCCACTCCTGTAACAAGCGGTGCCGCCGAAGACAAAGAAAAAGGGGCGCCCGGACCAAAGGGCACGCGCCGAAAGGAATGAAAGTGTCTGGTTTCGCGTCGCTTCGCCTGATCCTCAGCGCAGCGCTTCTCGGCGCTCTCCTGCATTCCCCGCAAGCCGCGGCGCAAGGTGCCGCCGCACCTGTGCAGACGGTCACGCTCGGGCCGAGCGGCCTGCCGCTGCCGCGTTTCGTCAGCCTGAAATCGGCTCGCGTCAACTCGCGCGTTGGCCCCGGCGCCAACTATTCCGTCGACTGGATGTACACAAAGGCCGGCCTGCCGATGGAAATCATCCAGGAATTCGATACCTGGCGGCGGGTGCGCGATGCCGATGGTTCGGAGGGTTGGATCAACCAGTCGCTGCTGTCCGGCCGCCGGACCGCGATCGTCGCCCCTTGGCAACGCACCAAAGGTGGCCGAATCAATCTGCTCGACGATGCCGATAAGGACGCCAGCGTCATCGCCATCATCGAGCCGGGCGTTACGGGCACGATCAAAACCTGCGATGGCCAGTGGTGCGAAATGACCTTCGACGGCCACACCGGCTGGATCGCCCAGTCGCAGGTGTGGGGCGCCTATCCCGGCGAGCACGTCAAGA
Organism: Mesorhizobium sp. LNJC394B00; assembly: GCF_000502555.1. Lineage (NCBI taxonomy): Bacteria > Pseudomonadati > Pseudomonadota > Alphaproteobacteria > Hyphomicrobiales > Phyllobacteriaceae > Mesorhizobium > Mesorhizobium sp. LNJC394B00. The sequence continues at coordinate 322,865 of NZ_AYWH01000005.1, read as the reverse complement.
ATTGAGATTGCTGGAGGCCTAACGGCCGATACGGCCGAGATGGGTGTCCTGAAAACCGGTCGACAGTTTGAGACCGTAGCCGAGCGCGCGGTCGACGGCGATGTGGATGATCCAGATCAGACCAATCGCGGTCGCCGTCGAATTGGCCAGAACATATCCGGCGAGGGCCAGCAACAGCGGGACGATCAGGATGTGCAACGCGTTGTAAGCGACAGCGCCGATCCGTGCCCCGGCGAGATAGCCCAGCATCGACAGGTCGGGCGCCAGAATAAGCAGGGCGAACAGCCACCAGGAAACGCCTGACGCGGCATAGGCGACTATAGCCACGACCGCGACCGCAACCCATTCGAGCCGGATTGCAAAATCGACAGGTTTCACGGGTTGGGGCTTAAACGCTGCGCTTCGGGCGCAGCCTCACCACGATGTCGACATTGGCGATCTCCATGCCTGCGGGTGGCTCCGGCAGGTTGGAGACGGTCACCGGACCGCTTTCTATATCGAAGATCCTGTTTTCGCCTTCGATGTAAAAATGATGGTGATCGGAGGTGTTGGTGTCGAAATAGGTCTTGGACCCCTCGACCGCCAGGATGCGCAGCAGGCCGGCCTGGGTGAACTGGTGAAGCGCGTTGTAGACGGTGGCGAGCGAGACCGGCACGCCGGCGGCGACCGCCTCTTCATGCAGTTCCTCGGCCGAAAGGTGGCGGTCGCCCTTGGCAAACAGCAGATCGGCCAGCGCAATGCGTTGGCGTGTCGGCCTAAGGCCGGCTTCGCGAACCCGCTTGTCCACAGCGACATTTTCCTTCCGGCCGCCCAGATCCATCTATCCGTCCAAGCCCACAGTTCTGCCTCAAGACACGCCCAGAGTGGCGAAAAAACGTCATCAACCGAAACTGGATACCTCCCGACATATATTCTGTTGGCGGAATACGATCAATAGAGCGACGTGCGTCCAGTTGGACGCACTAAGTGCGCTCTATTGCTTTTTTGGCGTCACATCGTGCTTTCCGGAATCGAAATCGATTTCGGGCCGATGCGAGAGCGCGCATTGACCCGGGCAGACGGGCGGGTTAAGCGCAAACCCCGGTTTCCGGCCCGAAAGGGATTGTGTTAGGAAACCAACGACAAGGGCGCCCCACCGCCCGGGACATTATGGGGACGAGACATATGGCGGGTTCGAAATCCAACTACGGTTATGAGGAATTGCTTGCCTGCGCCCGCGGCGAACTGTTCGGGCCCGGCAACGCCCAGCTACCCTACCCGCCCATGCTGATGTTCGACCGCATCACCGAGATCAGCGAGACCGGCGGCGCCCACGACAAGGGCTTCATCCGCGCCGAATTCGACATCAAGCCGGACCTGTGGTTCTTCGCCTGCCATTTCATCGGCAATCCGATCATGCCTGGGTGCCTGGGCCTCGATGCCATGTGGCAATTGACGGGGTTCTACCTCGGCTGGCTCGGCGAGCCGGGCAAGGGCATGGCGCTGTCGACCGGCGAAGTGAAGTTCAAGGGCATGGTGACGCCTTCGGTCAAGAAGGTGGAATACGGCATCGATTTCAAGCGCGTCATGCGTGGACGCCTGGTGCTCGGTATCGCCGATGGCTGGCTTAAGGCCGACGGCGAACCCATATACGCTGCGACAGACCTCAAGGTGGGGCTGTCCAAGCAATCGGCCGCCTGACCGGCGCCACTGCAGCAGGGCGTTCCCGGACGCGCAACGACGCTGCGGCATTTTGATTTTGCGTATGATCGCCGGCGAAAACCGACTAGGGTTTCGGGATCATCCGCTGGAAGGAGTTGCGAATGAGAAGGGTCGTCGTCACAGGCCTCGGCATCGTATCGTCGATCGGCAACAACGCCAACGAGGTGCAATCCTCGCTCCACGATGCCAAATCAGGCATCAGCTTCTCCGATTCCTTCGCCGAACACGGCTTCCGCTGCCAGGTCTGGGGCGCGCCGACGCTCGACCCGACCCCTATGATCGACCGGCGTGCCATGCGCTTCCTGAGCCAGGGCGCGGCCTGGAACCATGTCGCGATGGACCAGGCGATCGCCGACGCCGGGCTTGGCGAAAGCGACATCACCAATGAGCGCACCGGCATCGTCATGGGCTCGGGCGGCCCCTCGACCCGCACCATCGTCGAGGCGGCCGAGACCACGCTCAAGAACAACAGCCCCAAGCGCATCGGTCCGTTCGCGGTGCCGAAGGCGATGTCGTCGACCGCGTCGGCGACGCTCGCCACCTGGTTCAAGATCCACGGCGTCAACTATTCGATCTCGTCGGCCTGCTCGACCTCGGCGCATTGCATCGGCAACGCCTACGAACTGATCCAGTGGGGCAAGCAGGATGTGATGTTTGCCGGCGGCCATGAAGACCTCGACTGGACGATGTCGGACCTGTTCGATGCCATGGGCGCGATGTCGTCGAAGTATAACGATCGTGCGCCGACAGCTTCCCGCGCGTATGACGCCAATCGCGATGGCTTCGTCATCGCGGGCGGCGCGGGCGTCCTCATCCTGGAGGAGCTCGAACACGCCAAGGCGCGCGGCGCCAAGATCTACGCTGAGATCGTCGGCTATGGCGCGACGTCGGACGGTTACGACATGGTGGCGCCGTCGGGCGAAGGCGCGGTGCGCTGCATGCGCCAGGCTCTGGCGACGGTGTCCACGCCGGTCGACTACATCAACACCCACGGCACCTCGACGCCGGTTGGCGATTCCCGGGAAATGGGCGCCATCCGAGAGGTGTTCGGCGACACGATGCCGTTCATCACCTCGACAAAGTCGCTGACCGGCCATTCGCTGGGTGCCGCCGGCGTCCAGGAATCGATCTACTCGATCCTGATGATGCAAGGCGGCTTCATCGGCGAGAGCGCCCACATCGAAAACCTCGATCCCGAATTCGAGGGCATGCCGATCGTGCGCAAGCGCATCGACGACGCCAGGATCGACACGGTTTTGTCCAATTCGTTCGGCTTCGGTGGCACCAACGCAACGTTGATTTTCCAGCGCTATTCCGCATAAGGCCAGCGTTTTATTGTAGGGGGATTGCCGGCCATGGACGGACTGATGAAGGGCAAGCGCGGGCTTGTCATGGGCGTCGCCAACGATCATTCGATCGCCTGGGGCATCGCCAGGAAATTGTCCGAACACGGGGCGGAGCTTGCCTTCACCTATCAGGGCGACGCCTTCGGGCGCCGCGTCAAGCCGCTTGCCGAGAAACTTGGGGCGTCACTGGTGGTGCCGTGCGACGTCGAGGACAGCGCATCGGTCGCCGCTACCTTCGAGACGCTCGGCAAGGAATGGGGCGGGCTCGACTTCGTCGTCCACGCCATCGGCTTTTCCGACAAGAACGAGCTCAAAGGGCTCTACGCCGACACCAGCCGCGACAATTTCGTCCGCACCATGGTCATCTCCTGCTACTCCTTCACCGAGGTCGCCCGCCATGCCGCCCCGCTGATGAGCGAAGGCGGCGCGATGATCACGCTGACCTATGCCGGCTCTGTCCGCGTCATGCCGAACTACAACGTCATGGGCGTCGCCAAGGCCGGGCTGGAAGCCAGCGTGCGCTATCTCGCCAACGATTATGGCCCGCGCGGCATCCGGGTGAACGGCATATCGGCGGGACCGGTGCGTACTTTGGCCGGCGCCGGAATCTCGGACGCCCGCCACATGTACTCCTACCAGCAGCGCAACTCGCCGCTGCGCCGCACGGTGACCATCGACGAGGTCGGCGGCTCGGCGCTCTATCTTTTGTCCGACCTCTCGTCAGGCGTCACCGGCGAAATCCACTATGTGGATTCCGGCTATCACATCGTGTCGATGCCAACCCTGGATGAGTTGAAGCAGACCGACAGCGTACGCGATTAATTCACCAGAAAAATCAGATGCATCGGCGGAAACTCATTTTAAGGAGATATCCGCTAGAAGTCCTATGGGCTTGGGCTCTGCGCGTTCTTGCTGGGCGCAAAGGATGCTTTAGCCTTTATGAATTTGCGCGTGATATTTCCCGAAAGTCGAGTTGATTTCGGGATCATGCGACAGGGACTGAGCAATGCCTGCTGTCAGCAACCCGAAGCGAACACCTGTGTTCCGGCTGCTCACCGTCGCCAGTTCGGGCCTTGGCAGTTTCATCCTTGGGCTTTGGGGCCTCCGGCATGGTTTCGGGGACGGCTTTGCCGGCATGCAGGCGGAAACCATGATCGGCATCGCGTCGGCGCTATGCGCGCTGGCCGCCGCCGGTGCTGCCTTGTCCTTCTTCGCCGGCGTCGATGAATCGGTGGACTACGTTTTCAACGAAACCCATTTCGACAAGCTGACCGGGCTTTTGGCGCGGCCGGCGATGGTCGGCAGGATTGCCGACGCGGCGTCCGCGACGATCAGGACCGGTGAGCCGGTGTTCCTCATCGACATCGACATCGACCGCTTCAAGCAGATCAACGACGCCATCGGCTACAGCCATGGCGACGAACTGATCCGCGGCTTCACCAAGCGGTTGAAGGCCTGCATGCCCGAAGGCGCGGTGATGGGGCGCATCGGCGCCGGCGAGTTCGCTATCCTTGTCAGGGAACACCAACTCCAAAGCTCGATGGAAAGCACCGTCGAAACCATGATCGAGGAGATGCTGAAGCCGTACCAGCTCGATTCTCACCTGCAGTCGGTCGGCCTGTCGGTCGGCATCGTGGCGATGCCAAAGGATGGCGTCGATCCGGTCCTCATCCTGCGCCGCTCCAACCTGGCGCTGCAGAATGCCCGCGCCGGCGGCGTGGGCAACTGGTCGGTCTTCCATTCCGACATGGGCCAGGTCGCCGACTACCGCCACTGGATCGAATCCGAACTGCACATCGCCTTCGACCGTGGCGATTTCGACCTTCATTACCAGCCGCAGCTCGACCTGCCGACCGGCCGTGTCGTCGGCTACGAGGCGCTGATCCGCTGGAAGCACCCGGAACGCGGCATGATCCCGCCGATGGAATTCATTCCGATCGCCGAAGAGACCGGCATGATCCACCCGATCGGCAATTGGGTGCTGAACAAGGCCTGCAGCGATGCCCGTCATTTGCCCGAGGACTGCTTCGTTGCCGTCAACATCTCGCCGGTCCAGTTCATGACCAAGGATTTCGTAGGCATCGTGCGCGACACGATGGCCAGCACCGGCATCAAGCCGTCGCGCCTGGAGCTCGAACTGACCGAGACGGCGATGATGCAGGACCGTGACCGCGCCGCCATCATCCTGCAGCAGCTTGCCGACATGGGCATCTCGGTGGCGGTCGACGATTTCGGCACCGGCTATTCCAATCTGAGCTACCTGATCGACTTCGCCTTCGGCAAGCTGAAGATCGACCGCTCGTTCGTCAGCCGCATCGACACCGATTCCAATTCGGGCGCCGTCGTCTCTACCATCGTTGGCCTGTCGCGGGCGCTCGGCGTCGGCATCATCGCCGAAGGCGTCGAGACCGAGAACCAGGCGACGCTCTTGCGGGCGGCCGGCTGCGAGATGGTGCAAGGCTATCTGTTCGGCAGGCCGGCGCCGCTCAAGATCAAGCCTGGCGACATCAGACCGACCATTCCCGTCCACGAGCCGGCGCGCATCGTCAGCATGCATTGAGGTGACCGGCACCGTCCTATCGGCGCGCGGAGAAAACCTTGAACATGCCGTCGCGGGCGAGCTCGGCATGGCTGGAGAAGACGGCCTTCAGAACCGGTTCGTAAGGCAGCTGACGGTTCGCCACCATGAACAGCCGCCCGCCCGGCTTCAGCGCCTTGCCCGCCGCCTGGATCATGCCGGCGCCGATTTCCGGCTCGGCCGCCCGGCTGCGATGGAAGGGCGGGTTCATGACGATGGCATCATAGCGCCGCTCGACCGGCTCGCTCAGCAGATCGGTCCAGAAGAAGCCGGGCTCGAAGCCTGTCTGGCCGATATTGCCCCTGGCCGCCTCAAGCGCGTCGAAATCCGCTTCGTAAAGGTCGAGCCCCGTTATGCCGGATGAACGTGCCGCGACCTCGGCGGCGACATAACCCCAGCCGGCGCAGAAATCAGCAATGTTGCCGCGCAGGTCTTTGGGCAGGTTGTCGACCAGAAGTTTCGAGCCGACGTCGATCCGGTCGAAGGAGAACATGCCAGGCGCGGTACGGAAGCGGTCCTCTACGACCAAGGCGGGATTGGCGACGCGCAGTTTTTCCGCAGGCGCCAGATCGGCCGGACGGCGAAGCCAGAAGGCGATGCCGTGATATTTCGGCAGATGCCCTTCGATGGGGACAAGCTGGTCGATGCGCTTGCGCAGGCTGGCGATGCCTTCGTCCTTGCCGCCGGCGACAATGATCAGACCGCCCGGCGTGACGCGTTCGATCGCCTCGGCAATACGCATCTCGTTTAGCCCACGATGGCGGCCGGCAAGCACGAGCGCTGCATCGAATGCATCGCCTTCCGCGCGCGGCGTTACCTTGTGACCGGCACGCTCCAGCGCTCGGAGATGCGGCCGGAAACCCTGTGCAAGATGGAGCTCTGCCTCGAAGCCTTCCGGCAAGCGGAAGCCGGGCTCCGCACCCAGGAACAACACACGCTCGCCCTTTTGCGGCAGAGGGAGCCCCTCGGCCTCGAAGGGATGGAACAGTGTCTTCAGCGGCTCAGCGGCCATTCTTCGATTCTCATGTCGTAGACGGGTATTAAACGAAAACGGGCGCGACATAAGCCGCGCCCGTTCAACTCTATTGTCAGACCACTCAGGCGGCGTTTTCTTCGCCTTCGGCCTTCTTGTCGCGGGCGATTTCCTTGCCGGTGGCCTGGTCGACGACCTTCATCGACAGGCGGACCTTGCCGCGCTCGTCGAAGCCCATCAGCTTGACCCAGACCTTGTCGCCTTCCTTGACGACGTCCGAGGTCTTGGCGACCCGGTCGTTGGCAAGCTGCGAGATGTGGACGAGGCCGTCACGCGGACCGAAGAAGTTGACGAAAGCGCCGAAGTCGGCGGTCTTGACGACCGTGCCTTCGTAGATCTCGCCGACTTCCGGCTCGGCGACGATGGTATGGATCCACTTCTTGGCCGCCTCGATCTCCTTGGCGTTCGACGAAGCGATCTTGACCGTGCCGTCGTCCTCGATGTTGATCTTGGCGCCGGTCTTCTCGACGATCTCGCGGATAACCTTGCCGCCGGAGCCGATCACGTCGCGGATCTTGTCGGTCGGGATGTGCATGACCTCGATGCGCGGTGCGAACTCACCGAGTTCGGGGCGGGCGCCGGTCAGAGCATGCGCCATCTCGCTGAGGATATGCTGGCGGCCGTCCTTGGCCTGGTCCAGCGCGATCTTCATGATCTCCTCGGTGATGCCCTCGATCTTGATGTCCATCTGCAGCGAGGTGATGCCGCCTTCGGTACCGGCGACCTTGAAGTCCATGTCGCCGAGGTGATCTTCGTCACCCAGGATGTCGGACAGAACCGCGAAGCGCTCGCCTTCCTTGATCAGGCCCATCGCGATACCAGCAACCGGCTTGGCCAGCGGAACGCCGGCATCCATCAGCGCCAGCGATGTGCCGCAGACGGTGGCCATCGACGACGAACCGTTGGACTCGGTGATCTCCGAGACGACGCGCAGCGTGTAGGGGAACTGGTCAGCGCTCGGCAGCATCGGACGGATGGCGCGCCAGGCGAGCTTGCCGTGGCCGATTTCGCGGCGGCCCGGCGAACCCATGCGGCCGGTCTCACCGACGGAGTAGGGAGGGAAGTTGTAGTGAAGGAGGAACTTCTCCTTGTACATGCCGGTCAGCGAATCGACATACTGCTCGTCCTCGCCGGTGCCCAATGTGGCAACCACAAGCGCCTGGGTCTCGCCGCGGGTGAACAGCGCCGAACCGTGCGTGCGCGGCAAGACGCCGACTTCCGAGACGATCTTGCGGACCGTCTTGAGGTCACGGCCATCGATGCGCGAACCGGTGTCGAGGATGTTCCAGCGCACGACCTTGGCCTGGAGTTCCTTGAACACCGAACCGATCTGCTCGGAGGTGTACTTGGCGTCTTCGCCTTCGGCCGAAGCGAACGCTGCCTTGACCTTCGCCTTGACGGCGTCGACGGCGGCGTAACGCTTCTGCTTGTCGACGTTCTTGTAGGCATTGCTGAGCTCGTCGCCGACGATCTTCAGCATTTCGGCTTCAAGCGCGGAGTAGTCCGGCGCCGTGAAATCGCGCGGCTCCTTGGCGGCAACTTCGGCCAGCTTGATGATGGCGTCGATGACCGGCTGGAAGCCCCTGTGGCCGAACATGACGGCGCCGAGCATCAGCTCTTCGCCGAGTTCCTTGGCTTCGGACTCGACCATCAGCACGGCGTCGGCGGTGCCGGCGACAATGAGGTCCAGCCTGGATTCCTGCATCTCATCGACATGCGGGTTCAGCACGTATTCGCCGTTGATGTAGCCGACGCGGGCGCCGCCGATCGGGCCCATGAAGGGAACGCCCGAGAGCGTCAAAGCGGCCGAGGTGGCGACGATCGACAGGATGTCGGGATCGTTCTCGAGGTCATGCTGGACGACGGTGACGACGATCTGGGTGTCGTTCTTGTAGCCGTCGGCGAAGAGAGGGCGGATCGGGCGGTCGATCAGGCGGGAAACCAGCGTTTCCTTTTCGCTCGGACGTCCCTCGCGCTTGAAGTAGCCGCCGGGGATCTTGCCGGCGGCGTAGGTCTTTTCCTGGTAGTTGACGGTCAGCGGGAAGAAATCGAGGCCTGGCTTCGGCTCCTTCATCGAAACGACGGTGGCGAGAACCTTGGTTTCGCCGTAGGTCGCAAGCACCGCGCCGTCAGCCTGACGTGCGATCTTGCCGGTTTCCAGGATGAGCGGACGGCCGCCCCATTCGATTTCCACTTTGTGGTAGTTGAACATATCTTGTCCTTAATAAGCGGAAAGGGCCGCGCCGTTTCACGGTGCGCGGATGCCCTTTCCCTGGCTTCCTTTCTCGGGCAGCCACGGGCAAGACAACGGGAAGCTCGGGTAGATTTCGGCGCTGGTTAGCGCACGAGCGTCCTGCAATCCTGCCCCATGACCGTCCATGGGCGGTTTCGAGTGGCCTCTGCGCGCTCGAAACCGGGTCTGGCCAATCGATGCGACTGGCAGAATGCGCGACCGGCGGGCTCTCCTTCGAAAGCCCGCCGGTCAATTCGTCAACGGCGCAGACCGAGCTTCTCGATCAACGTCTGATAGCGCGCGTCATCCTTGCGCTTGAGATAATCAAGCAGGCTGCGGCGCTGGGAGACGAGAGCGAGCAGACCACGGCGGGAATGGTTATCCTTCTTGTGGTCCTTGAAGTGGTCGGTCAGGTTCTTGATGCGCTCGGAAAGGATGGCCACCTGGACTTCCGGAGACCCGGTATCGCCCTTGGCGGTTGCGAATTCACCCATCAATTCCTGTTTGCGCTCGGCAGTAATCGACATCGTGTTTTTCCTTATCTGTTTGAGGAAACGGGTCGCCCTCAGCCGGGATGTCGTCCAGCAGGGGCCGGTGCAAGCAAAGCGACATGGCGCGATGCTGCGGCGCATATAAGGCAATTCCCTGGAAAACACCAGCCCATTCATAAAGCCGGCTCGTCGCAGCCCTTTGCTCAGGAATCCAGGATCCCCCTGATACCTGAAGCTTACAGCCACTTCTTGCTTTTGAAGAAGACGATCAGCCCGACAGCAACGGCCAGCATGAACAGCAGCGAAGCCGGGTAGCCATAGTAGGCTTTCAGTTCCGGCATGTTCCACGGCGAGCTCTCGGGATCGAAATTCATCCCCCAGATACCGACCAGGAAGGTTAGCGGCATGAAAATCACCGAGACGATGGTGAGATAAGAGATCACATCGTTGGTGCGCGCCTGGCTCAGCGACAAATGCATTTCGATCAAGCCGGTCAGCATATCACGCTGGTTCTCGACCAGCTCGATCAGCCGCAATGCGTGGTCGAGCGTGTCGTTGAAGAAGATTTTCGTCTCCGGCTTCACATAGGGCACGTCGTTGCGGATCAGCGTCGCCAGCGTGTCGCGCATCGGCCACAGCACGCCCTTGAGCACATTGGCGTCGCGCCGCAATTCGTGCAGCTGGCGCATCTGATGCTTGTGAGGCGTGTTGAGCATCTCGTCCTCGATGCCATCGACCTCCTCGCTAGCGGCCTCAATCGGCGGGAAATAGCTGTCGACGATGGAATCGATGAGCGCATAGGCCAGATAGTCGGCGCCGCGCATCCGCAACCGGTTGGGCAACGCTGCGGCGATGCGCTTGCGCACGGGGTCGAACGGATCGCCTTCGCGCTCCTGGAAGGTGACGACGAATTTCTTGCCGAAGAACACCGCGATCTGCTCATAGCGATGCACCTTGACGTCGTCGATCATGCGCATGACGACGAAAGCGTGGTCCTCGAAGAAGTCGACCTTCGGCCGCTGGCCGGTGTTGACGACATCTTCCAGAGCCAGTGGATGCAGGTTGAAGATCCGGCCGATCTCCTCGATCAGCTGGATGTTGGCGAGACCGGTGCAGTCCAACCAGACGACCGGCCAGTTGTCGCAATGGGTGTTGAGATCGTCGATGCTGGCATCGTTGATGGTCTTGAATTTTTCAGGCGAAATCAGCGTCAGCCGCAGCTCGGACCGTCGCGCCGCCGGATCGGCGATCAGCGTGCCGGGCGAGGCTCCAACCGGCGGCCGGCGCGTTGTCACCGGCGCCCGCTTCTTCACCGCCTCAGCCTTTGCCATGTGCCCCTCGGATGTGACGTCGACGTAAAACTAGACGGGAGTGGTCAGCCGGCAAAGACCCGCTTCGGCTTGAACATGCCTTGCTCGATGGCGCCGATGGCGACAAGCTTGCCGCGCGCGGTGGCGCAGGCTTCCTCGGCTTCCACGGGCGCGTCGCGGCCGCGGATGATGACGGGATTGCCAAGGCGGATCTTGGTCGCCGCTTCGTCGCTGATGGCAATCTGCGGCAGGCAGTCGAGCGCGGCGGCCGTGTCGACGAGCAGCGCATCGATTGCGCCAAAGTCGATCGGCGCGTCGGCAACATCGGCGTCGCCCTCTTCGTCAGCTTCGCGCTGTTCGCCGAAACGGGCGGCTTCCAGTTCGGCGACGGTGACGAAATCCTCCTGGGTGAACGGCTCGACCTCGACCCTGCGCAATTCGGCGATGTGGCCGAAGCAGCCGAGGTCGCGGCCCATGTCGCGGGCCAGCGAGCGCACATAGGTGCCTTTGCCGCATTCGACCTCGAACGAAGTGTGGTCGGCAGCGTGCTCGACGATGTCCAGACGGCCGATCTCGATCTCGCGCGCGGGGATGTCGACTGTCTCGCCCCCACGGGCGAGATCGTAGGCGCGTTCGCCTGATATCTTGATGGCCGAGAATTGCGGCGGTGTCTGCATGATGACGCCGGTGTAGTTCGGCAGCAGCGCCCTGACATCTTCTTCCGCCGGACGGCGGTCGGAACTTTGCGTCACCGGGCCTTCGAGATCGTCGGTCGAACGCTCCTCGCCCCAAGCGACGGTGAACCGGTAGATTTTGGCGCCGTCCTGCACATAAGGCACGGTCTTGGTTGCCTCGCCCAGCGCGATCGGCAGCATGCCAGAGGCCAGCGGGTCGAGCGTGCCGGCATGGCCGGCCTTTTCGGCCTGGAAAAGCCATTTGATCTTGGAGACGGCTTCGGTCGAACCCATGCCAACCGGCTTGTCCAGCACCACCCAGCCGGAGATCGGCCGGCCCTTCTTCTTGCCGCGGCGCCCCACTATTTCTCGTCCTTGTCGTTGTCTTCGCCATCGGTACCCAAGTCTCGCGCGACTTCCGGCGATTTCAGCAAATCGTTGATCCTGGCGAAATTGTCGAAGGACGTATCGAGCTTGAAGCGGAACTCCGGCATGAACTTCATCTGGCGGAGCGCGCCGGAGACGCGGCCACGCACGAACTTCGCGTGCTTGTTGAGCGCGTCGATGACCGCACCCGTGTCCTTGGCGCCGAGCGGCGAAACGAAGGCCGTTGCGACCCTCAGATCAGTGGACATGCGCACTTCCGAGACCGAAACCACGGTGTTCTCGATCAGCGGGTCGATAATCTCGCCGCGCTGCAAGGTTTCCGACAGCGCATGGCGCACCTGTTCGGCGACGCGAAGCATGCGCTGGGATGGGCTGGAGGCGGTTGGACGGGGCATTTTTCTCAATCCGGAAAGCGTGAGGCGCGGGATGGGACCGTGCCGCCATGTCTCATATTTGTTCTATGCATGTCGTTTATCCCGCACTTTTGGGCGACAGGCATTAAAGTTAGGGCGGCGGTCTTTCGACCACCGCCCGGTCGTATCGACAGTATACGAACTCAGAGCGTCCGGGTCACCATCTCGACGCGGAAGCACTCGATGATGTCGCCGACGCGCATGTCCTCGTAGTTCTGGAAAGCCATGCCGCACTCCTGGCCGCCCGGAACTTCCGCGACTTCATCCTTGAAGCGCTTGAGGGTCTTCAGCGTACCTTCGTGGATGACGACGTTGTCGCGGATCAGGCGCACGCCCGCTCCACGTTCGACCTTGCCTTCGGTGACACGGCAGCCGGCGATCTTGCCGACCTTGGTGATGTCAAAGATCTCGAGGATCTCGGCATTACCGATGAAGGTCTCGCGGCGTTCCGGCGACAGCAGGCCGGAAAGTGCTGCCTTCACATCGTCGACGAGGTTGTAGATGATCGAGTAGTAGCGGATTTCGATGCCCGCGGCCGCCGCGGCCGCACGTGCCTGCACGTTGGCACGGACGTTGAAGCCGATGATCGCGGCCCCCGAGGTCTCCGCCAGCGACACGTCGCTTTCGGTGATGGCGCCGGCGCCGGCATGAACGATGCGCGCACGCACCTCGTCGGTGCCAAGCTTGTCGAGAGCGGCGTTGATCGCCTCGATCGAACCCTGCACGTCGCCCTTGATGACCAGCGGGAATTCCTTCAACCCGCTCGTCTGCAGCTGCGACATCATCTGTTCGAGCGAGCCGCGCTGGCCGGCATGGCGAGCCACTGCCTTCTCGCGCGCCAGACGCTGGCGATATTCGGTGATCTCACGGGCGCGGGCCTCGTTGTTGACGACAGCGAAGCGGTCGCCGGCTTGCGGCGTGCCCTGCAGGCCAAGCACCTCGACCGGCATTGCCGGCGGAGCCTCCTTGATCTGCTCGCCACGGTCATTGACCAGCGCGCGCACCCGGCCCCATTCGTTGCCGGCGACGAGGATGTCGCCCGGCATCAAAGTGCCGGTCTGCACCAGTACGGTGGCGACGGGGCCACGGCCCTTGTCGAGCTGGGCTTCGATGACCACGCCTTCGGCGGTACGGTCCGGATTGGCCTTGAGGTCGAGGATTTCGGCCTGCAGCAGGATCGCTTCCAACAGCTTGTCGAGGTTGGTGCCCTTGGTCGCCGACACTTCGACGTCCAGCACTTCACCGCCCATCGATTCGACGAACACCTCATGGCGCAGCAGTTCCGACCGAACCTTCTGCGGATCGGCATCATGCTTGTCGATCTTGTTGATCGCCACGATGATCGGAACGCCGGCCGCCTTGGCATGGCTGATCGATTCGATGGTCTGCGGCATGACGCTGTCGTCGGCCGCCACCACCAGGATGGCGATGTCGGTCGCCTGAGCGCCGCGGGCGCGCATCGCCGTGAAGGCGGCGTGACCGGGCGTGTCGATGAAGGTGATCTTCTGACCGTTCTTCTCGACCTGGTAGGCGCCGATATGCTGGGTGATGCCGCCGGCTTCGCCGGAGACGACATTGGCATTGCGGATGGCGTCGAGCAGCGAGGTCTTGCCGTGGTCGACATGGCCCATGATGGTCACGACAGGCGGCCGCGACACCAGGTCCTCGGCATTGTCGGCAATGTTGAACAGGCCTTCCTCGATGTCGGACTCGGCGACGCGGCGGACCGTGTGGCCGAATTCTGTGGCGACCAGCTCGGCCGTGTCGGCGTCGATGATGTCGCCCGGCTTCAGGATCTGGCCCTGCTTCATGAAGTACTTGACCACATCGACAGCGCGCTCGGACATGCGCTGCGCCAGTTCCTGGATGGTGATGGTTTCAGGCAGGATCACTTCGCGCATAACCTTCTCGCGCGGCTCATTATGCATCGCGCGCTTGAATTTTTCCTGGCGGCGACGCATCGACGACAGCGAGCGGGCGCGCGCGTCCTCGTCGGAAAGAGCCGTGTTGAGGGTCAGCTTGCCGCGACGACGGTCTTCCTCGGCCTTGGTCGGCTTGGCCGGGCGCGCCACTTCGGGCGTAACCGGACGGCGTACCGGGGCACCGGCGGCGGTGCGCTTCGGCTTGACCTCTTCCTCATCGTCCGACGCCACAAGCTCGGCAGCCTGCGGCGCGCGGCGGCGCGCTTCTTCCTCGGCGCGGCGGCGGGACTCGGCCTCGGTCTGCAGGCGGGCTTCTTCCTCGGCCTGACGGCGCGCGGATTCCTCGCGCTCGCGCTTGCGGCGTTCCTCATCCTCGTTGCGGCGCTTGGCCTCTTCGATGGCGCGTTGGCGGTCCTCGACGTCGCGAACCTTGGAGCCTTCGAGCGCCCTGCGGCGCGCTTCCATTTCATTGCGCGACAGTTCGTTCAGCACCATGCCGCCGCGTTCGGCCGGGGGCGGCGGAGGCGGCGCCTTGGGCGCTTCCTGCACGACGGGGGCTGCCACTACCGCGGGCTTGGGCGTAAATACGGGTGCAGCCACCGGCTCCGGCTTGTCGCCGGGCATGGAGAATTTGCGCTTCTTGATCTCGACCTGGACCTGCTTGGTGCGGCCATGCGAGAAATTCTGTCGCACGACGCTCTGCTCGGTACCGGGGCGCTTCAGCGTCAAGGTCTTCTTCGGTGTAACACTCAACGTCTTATCGTCGCCCGATTTCGTATCGCTCATTCCATATCCTCTGCAGCATCATCTTCGTCAGCAACGGCCGCAAGCATTGCCAGATCGTCGGGGGTTCCGCCCCGATATCGGTCGAGCGCAACCATGCGCCTCTCAACCGCCTTGCCCGCGTCTCCCGCGAGAACGGCAGCATGTATCACATTTGTACCCCCCAATGCCAAGCTCAACTCGGCCTCGGAGAAAAGTTTGTAGGCAAGGACTGCCGGCCCGCCGAGGTGGACAGTTGCCCGCCGCGCCTGACTGATCTTGCGCACGCCATCGTCGGATGCCTCGGTCGCGTGGAGCACGAAAAGCGCCAACCCCGAGCGCACCGCGCTCTCGACCTTGGTTGCGCCGAGTGCGATCGAGCCAGCCTTGCGGGCAAGGCCGAGCATACCCAAAGCGGATCGTGCAAGCAGTCCGTCGACCATGCCGCCGAGATCGGGCGGCACGACGACCTGCGCCTTGAAGGCGCGGGCAAACAGGTTCTTCGCCGCCGCCTTGTCGATATGTAGGCGGTCGGCGCTCACCCAACAACCACGGCCGGGCAGATTTCTCTTTAGGTCAGGAACGACGGCCGAATCCGGGCCGACGACGAAACGGATCAGCTCATCCGGCTCGGCTTGCTTGCGCGTGACGATGCAGGTGCGATCGTTCATCTCGTCCTGGGGCGGGTTGTGTGCGATGCGGTTTCACCTCACGCACCAACGGCTTCGTCAGCCGGGACCTGTTCGGCTGCAAGCTCGTCTTCGGTGATCCAGCCGGCCTTGAGGCGGGCTGCCAGAACCATCTGCTCGGCGTCGGCGCGCGACACGCCGTGATTGGCGAGCACACCCGGGAATACCTTGGTCTCGCCGTCCTTGCGTTCCTTCCAGCCGGTCAGGTCGTCGGCGGCATAGCCGGCGAAATCCTCGATCGTCTTCACGCCATCCTCGCCGAGCGTCACCATCATGGCGGTGGTGACGCCAGGAATCTCGCGCAGTTCGTCGGTGACGCCCAGCGCCTTGCGCTTGTCGTCATGCTCGGCTTCGATCTTCTCCAGATATTCGCGGGCGCGGGTCTGGATCTCCGAAGCGGTGTCTTCGTCGAAACCGTCGATCGAGGCGATCTCGCCCGAATCGACGTAGGCAACTTCCTCGACGCTGGTGAAGCCTTCGGAGGCCAACACCTGGCCGACCATCTCGTCGACATCAAGGGCTTCCATGAACAGCGACGAGCGTTCGACGAATTCCTTCTGGCGGCGCTCAGACTCCTCGGCCTCGGTCAGGATGTCGATGTCCCAGCCGGTGAGCTGCGAGGCAAGACGCACGTTCTGGCCGCGACGGCCGATGGCCAGCGACAGCTGGTCGTCGGGAACCACCACTTCGATGCGCTCGGCATCCTCGTCGAGCACCACCTTGGCGACTTCCGCCGGCTGCAGCGCGTTGACGATGAAGGAGGCGGCCGAAGGCGACCACGGAATGATGTCGATCTTTTCGCCCTGCAATTCGCCGACCACGGCCTGGACGCGGCTGCCGCGCATACCGACGCAGGCGCCGACCGGATCGATCGACGAGTCACGCGAAATGACGGCGATCTTAGCGCGCGAGCCTGGGTCGCGGGCGACCGACTTGATCTCGATGATGCCGTCATAGATTTCCGGCACTTCCATGGTGAAGAGCTTGGCCATGAACTGCGGATGGGTGCGCGACAGGAATATCTGCGGGCCGCGCTGTTCGCGGCGCACGTCGTAGACATAGGCGCGGACGCGGTCGCCGTACTTGTAGTTTTCACGCGGGATCAGCTCGTCGCGGCGGATAATCGCCTCGCCACGGCCGAGATCGACGATGACGTTGCCATATTCGACGCGCTTGACGGTGCCGTTGACGATCTCGCCGATGCGGTCCTTGTATTCGTCATACTGGCGGTCGCGCTCGGCCTCGCGCACTTTCTGCACGATGACCTGCTTGGCTGACTGGGCGGCGATGCGGCCGAAATCCATTGGCGGCAGCTGTTCGGCGATGAAGTCGCCAAGCTGGGCGTCCGGATTGCGCTCGCGGGCCGAGGAAATGGCGATCTGGGTGGCGTAGTCGTCGACCTTCTCGACCACTTCCATCAGCCGCTGCAGCTTCATCTCGCCGGTGTTGGCGTTGATGTCGGCGCGGATGTTGGTTTCCTGGCCGTAGCGCGAGCGCGCGGCCTTCTGGATCGCATCAGCCATGGCGGCAATGACGATCGACTTGTCGATCGACTTTTCACGCGCCACCGCGTCGGCGATCTGCAGCAGTTCAAGTCTGTTGGCGCTTACAACCATCTTATTTCTCCCGAGCTTGTTGCCGAGCTTTTAGGCCCGGCCGCTCATCATAGTTCCTGTTCGATTTCGTCTTCCGCGCCGCCTTCAGCACCTTCGGGTGCATCATCAGCTTCGCCGCGGCGTTTCTTGGCTTCCTTGCGTTCCCGGTTGTCCTTCGAAAGGGCATCGCGAATAAGGTCGTCGGTGAGGATCAGCCGCACATCGGCGATCGCGTCATAAGGAATGCGAACCGTCGGCTCTTCGCCGTAGGCGGCCTTGTCGCGCTCGAGCAGCATGTCGTCTTCGCCGGCTTCGGCGATCTTGCCCTTGAAGCGCTTGCGGTCGGCGACCGGCACCGAGGTTTCCATCTTCACCAGATGGCCGGTCCAGGTGACGAAATCCGACTTGCGTACCAGCGGCCGGTCGATGCCCGGCGACGACACTTCGAGATGATAGGCCTTCTCGATCGGGTCATCGACGTCGAGCGCCGGCGACACAGCGCGGCTGACCTCTTCGCAATCCTCGACGGTCATGGTGCCGTCCTCGCGTTCGGCCATGATCTGCAGCGTCAGGCCGTTCTGGCCCGACAGATGCACCCGCACGAGGCGGAAGCCAATGCCTCGCAACACCGGCTGAACGATCAGCGCGATGCGCGCATCGATACCGCTTTCGCGGATGATGCGGTCGTCGGCTTCGCTTGCCCTTGCAGTCATGCGGTTCCTGTCGTTCTCCGGATCAGGATGATCGTCGTCCCGAACCATCTCTTTGCTGATGGCTGACCGGCAGGTAATAAAAAAGAGCGGGACCGGGTGGACCCACTCTTCGTCATACCGACCAAGAATTTGAGGCTGATATAAACGATCCCGGCCAGTGTTTCAAGTCTGTTAACGGGCCGGGCAGAGCTGCAGCCGGCGACGGCTGGCAGGATTGCGCGGGGCGCATGCCGGCTATGCGGTAACGGCCCTGTGATCCCGGATGTCACTTCGCTATCTATGCTGCACTGCACAAATTAAGATGAGCGCGCGGTGGCGCGCGAAAGGTCAAGACAATGAGCAACCGTACCGTGTTTTCCGCCATAGGCGACGCCTTTGCCCTTTTCGGCAGCGCCGTTGCCGCCTCGCGGGCCGTCGAAGCCGGCCGCAAGCCGCGCGCCAACGATCTGCGCCGGCTCGGCATGGACCCGACCGCTTTCGGCAAGATCGGCCGTTTCTGAAGCCAGACCGGCTGTCGATGCGGGACACTTTCCCATCGAACTATTTTCTGATGAAGGTGAGATAGGCCGGCCGTCGGCCCTCGCGAATGGCTTTTGCCTCGTAGCGTGTGCCCGGCCAGCCTTCATAGGGCCGATGCCAGTCGGCCCCATCTTGCACCTGCCAAAGGAGCGCGCCATGCGCCCGACAGTGCAACAAGGTCCAGTTCACATAGGTGTCGATGTCGGATGCGAAGCGGAATTTTCCGCCCGGCTTCAGCACGCGCGCGAACCGATCGAGGTTGAGCGGGCTGACAAAGCGCCGCTTCCAATGCTTTTTCTTCGGCCAGGGATCGGGGTAGAGCAGATCGATGCCGTCGAGCGACGCCTGCGGCAACCAATCGAGCAGGCGCGTGGCGTCGTCGTCATAAACGCGAAGATTGGCAAGCGGCTTTTCCCGCACCGCCATCATCAACTTGGCCATGCCGTTGACGAACGGCTCGACACCGATGAAGCCGGTCGCCGGTGCCTCCCTGGCACGGTGCAGCAGATGCTCACCGCCGCCGAAGCCGATTTCCAGCCGAACCGTTGAAACATCCGCTGAGAATAGCGCGCGCAATTCTGCCGGTGCCTGGACGGAGAGGTCGAGGCCATACGCTCCAAGACCGCTTTCCAGCGCCGCGGCCTGCTGCGGGCGAATGGTCTTGCCGTGCCGGCGGCCGAAGAACCCTTCGGTCGCGCGGCTCCGCCTGTCCTGTGGATCCATGGCCTGGTCGCGCGCCGCGCTTAGATTGAGATGAGATTTGGGATTGAGATGAGATTTGGCTGAAATCTCATCTCAATCTAATCCTTTGTTGGAGCATGATCTTTTCCAAAAAACCGGTACCACTTTTTGGAATCATGCCTAAGCAGCGATCGCGTCCTTGAGCGCCTTGGCCAGATCGGTCTTTTCCCAGGAGAAGGACCCGTCTCGGCCGGCCTTGCGGCCGAAATGGCCGTAGGACGAGGTCTTTGCGTAGATCGGCTTGTTGAGGTCGAGATGCCTGCGGATGCCGGATGGCGACAAATCCATCACCGTGCGCAGCGCTTCCTCGAGCTTGGCCTCGTCGACCTTGCCGGTGCCGTGCAGGTCGACATAGACCGACAGCGGCTGGGCAACGCCGATGGCGTAGGACAGCTGGATGGTGCAGCGGTCGGCGAGCTTGGCCGCCACTACATTTTTGGCGAGATAGCGCGCCGCATAGGCGGCGGAGCGGTCGACCTTGGTGGTGTCCTTGCCGGAGAAGGCGCCGCCGCCGTGCGGGGCAGCACCACCGTAGGTGTCGACGATGATCTTGCGGCCGGTCAGGCCGGCGTCGCCGTCCGGTCCACCGATGACGAACTTGCCCGTCGGGTTGATGTACCACATGCAAT
Organism: Mesorhizobium sp. LNJC394B00; assembly: GCF_000502555.1. NCBI lineage: Bacteria > Pseudomonadati > Pseudomonadota > Alphaproteobacteria > Hyphomicrobiales > Phyllobacteriaceae > Mesorhizobium > Mesorhizobium sp. LNJC394B00. The sequence continues at coordinate 303,129 of NZ_AYWH01000005.1, read as the reverse complement.
CGTCGGCGATCTTGAGGTCGCCGAGCGCCTCACGGATGTAAGGCTCAACGACCTTGCGGACCTTCTTGGAATCCCAGGTCGCGTCGAGATGCTGCGTCGACAGCACGATCTGCGTCGCTTCGGCGGCTTTGCCATCGACATAGCGAACGGTGACCTGGCTCTTGGCGTCGGGTCCGAGCTTGCCGGCTTCGCCGTTGTTTTCGTGACGGGCAGCGGCGAGCAGTTCGAGAATCTTGTGGCTGTAATAGATCGGCGCCGGCATCAGGTCCGGGGTCTCGCGGCAGGCATAGCCGAACATGATGCCCTGGTCGCCGGCACCCTCTTCGCCCTGGCGGTCGGCGGCGTTGTCGACGCCCTGGCCGATGTCGGGCGACTGGCCGTGCAGCAGAACCTCGATCTTTGCCGTCTTCCAGTGGAAGCCGGCCTGCTCGTAGCCGATTTCGCGGATCGCCTTGCGGGCGACCGACTTGAACTTGGCCGGGTTGACGACCGAATGCCCGGCGGCGTCCTTGAGGATGTTGCCGGCTTTGTCCCGCTTCAGCAGAGTATCGGGAACCCTTACTTCGCCGGCGATGACGACGCGGTTGGTGGTGGCGAGCGTCTCGCAGGCGACGCGGACTTTCCACGGGTCCATGCCGGTCTTCTTGGCCTCGCGATAGACCAGATCGACGATCTCGTCCGAGATGCGGTCACAGACTTTATCGGGATGACCCTCGGCCACGGATTCCGAGGTGAAGAAGTAGTTCTGCCGCGTCACGGGTGTCCCCTCTTGAAAAAACGATCGGCAGGGCTGCCGATTTTGGCGCGCCACGTGTTAACGGTGCCGGGCGCCGCTCGTCAAGCGGTGCCGCGGTTCTGGCATGAGTGCCGCAGCAATATATCTTGTACCACCGGCGGCTGGCACCGCCGGCAGTCGAGCCTCTGGGCTACTCGGGCCCGGGGGATTACTGGGGCCAATGGGTCAATCGACCCACCGAATCACTCGGCATCTTCGGCAGAAAGGGACTTCACAAGGTCGATAATCCGGCGGCGCACCTTCACATCCGCGATCTTGACGAACGCGCGGTTGAGCTGAAGCCCTTCCGGACTGCCGCAGAATTCGACGGCGAAAGCCATCGAAGTGTCCTCGGCAAATCCTCTATTACCCACCGGCTCCTGCCCTGGCGCATCCTCGAAAAAGAAGGCGACAGGCACGCTGAGTATCGAGGCTATTGCCTGCAGACGGCTGGCGCCGACGCGGTTCGTTCCTTTTTCATACTTTTGGATCTGCTGAAACGTAATACCGAGATTTTCACCAAGCTTTTCCTGGCTCATTCCAAGCATATTGCGCCGAAGGCGGACGCGACTTCCCACATGGATGTCGATCGGATTCGGTTTCTTCTTGTTTTCTTCTGTCATTTTTTCCTCGCCGAATTTTTCCGGCCTTTTCTATTTTTCTCGCCCAACGAAGCCGGAGCCAACTGCCCCAACAGAAACACCAACCGACTTCGAGAAAATTAGGCGGTAACAGTATGAGTTTCTAATGTGTCGACTGTCAATTCACCCGTAGCCGTTGCCTTACGTTCAAGCTGAGGGCGATTGCGGCAAACACCAACATGATCAGCATTCCGTTAATGCGCCGCCGCGCGGCGGAGATGAAGGCTTGGCCGGAGATCGGCACCCGCACGTCGATGGCGCCACGTGCATCGACCGCCAATGCGTCGACGATGCGTCCGCGCGTATCGACAACGGCGGAAATGCCGTTGTTGGCGGCGCGCAACAGCGGCAATCCGTTTTCCACCGCGCGAATCTGAGCCTGCCTGAAATGCTGGTACGGCCCGGGCGTGTCGCCGAACCATGCGTCGTTGGTGACGTTCACAATAAGCTGGGATGACGTTGCGTCAACAGCCACAAGATCAGGAAAGATCACCTCGTAGCAAATAAACGGCAAGGCGCTGATGCCGCCGGGCAAAGCGATCGGATGGCGCTCGTTGCCGGCGGCGAAATTCATCGGCCCGGCGACGAGCTGTCCGATGCCGAAGCGGCTGAGCAGACCGGAAAACGGCAGATACTCGCCGAACGGCACCAGATGGACCTTGTCGACGGCATCAGCGATTTCGCCCTTGTCATCGATCGCCACCACCGAATTGTAGTAGCGGCTGTCGGCATCCGCCCCCGATCCGCGCTCCTCGCGCACGACGCCGGCAATCAGCATCTGACCAGGCTGCAGCATGTCGCCGAGCGCGGTCAGCGCGTCCGGACGCTCAGTGAACAGGAAGGGTACCGAGGTCTCCGGCCACAGGATCAACTGCGGTTTGCTATTGCCGGGATCGGGCGCTGCGGCCGACAGGCCCATCATCGTGGCGAAGATGCGGTCGCGCACCGAGGCGTCCCATTTTTCGCTGAGGTCGACATCCGGTTGCACGATACGGACATCGAGAGTGCGGGTTGTCGGCTTGTCGGGGGTCGCGAGCCTGACATAGCCGAAGCCAGCATGGGCGGCGACGAGAATGGCAAGCAGGACCACACCGAGACGGACATGCCGGCGTGCTGCAAGCAAGGCCGGCATGGCGAAGACAAATACCGCCAGCGCGTTCATGCCGACCATGCCGGTCACCGACACGCTTTGCAGCAACAGCGGCACGGGCATCGCCGCATAACCGACGGCATTCCAGGGAAAGCCGGTGAACAGGAAGCCGCGCAGCCATTCCGTCAGGCCAAAGGCAAAGGCAAGGGCGGCAATGCGGCCAATGTCGTTGGTCCATAACAGCCGGGCGACGACGGTGGCGAAGCCGTAGAAAAATGCCAGCGCCAAAGGAATGCCGACGACCGCGAAGGGTAAGGCCCAGGCGAAACTGTCGGCCTCGACCAGAAGCGCCTCACCGATCCACCACAGGCCGGCGAGGAAATAGCCGAAGCCGAACCACCAGCCGATGGCAAAAGCCGGCCGCAGGCGCCTGAGCCAGCCGTCGGAAGCCTCGCCGGTGGCGCCGTCGAGCAGCCAGACCAGCAGTGGAAACGAGACGAAACAGACGGCGAAGAAATCGTAAGGCGCCTGGGCGAGCACCGCCAGCGCCCCGGCAAGAAACGCCACCAGCGCGCGCCGCCAGCCCCAAAGCAGAATTATCCGGCCGGCAAGGCGCTCCATACAGACTTCCCAGGTCGCGCGAATCAGGAGCCAAGATTTATCAGATTTATTGAAACGCGAACCGGCCGATCGCTGCGCTATCGGTGCCATCCCTCGATGGTGAGCCCGCTCAGGTGCTCGGCCTCCTCGCGCGGCACCGTGCGCAAGGTCTGGGTGAAGGTCCAGACATGCCCTTCGGGGTCGCGCGCCCGATACTGCCGTTCGCCGTAGAAATGGTCGGCAGGCTCCTCGACGATTTGGGCTCCAGCCGCCATTGCCCGCCCACAATGCACGTCCAGGCCGTCTTTCAGACGCACACAGACCGACTGAGTGTTCTTGCCGGCGACGCTTACCGGACTGGCAATATGATCGGCCCATTCGGAATCGACGATGATGTAGCCGTCGCCAAAGCGCATTTCGGCATGGACCAGCCGTCCGTCGGCGTCGCTGACCACCATGCTCGGCTCGAAGCCGAAGGCCGTTTCGAGCCATTTCAATGCGGCTCGCGGGTCCTTGTAGAAGACACCCGAGCCAAAGGTTGAGTGCTTGAAGGGATCGTCGATCGTCATCGGCCGGGCAACGTTCTGTCCTAGGCCTGCTCGGTGCGGGGGGCGGTCACGCGGCGGCGACGCTCGCCCTTCTGGTTCTGGACGATGCGCACCCGCTTGACGCGGCGCGGATCGGCGTCGAGCACGTGGAATTCGAAGCCGGGGATGGCTTGCACAACCTCACCACGCGCGGGCACGCGGCCCAGCGTGTTGAAGATCATGCCGCCGATCGTGTCGACATATTCACCATGCTCACCGGCGGTAAAGTCCTCGCCGATCATCTTGGCGACCTCGTCGATCTCGGCCTTGCCGTCGACGACGAACACGCCCTCGCCGGTCTGGGTGATCAGCGGCTCGTCCTCGTCATGCTCGTCCTCGATATCGCCGACGACCATCTCGACGATGTCTTCCAGCGAGGCGAGACCATCGGTGCCGCCATATTCGTCGATGACCAGCGCCATCTGGGTTCGCGTCGTCTGCATATGGCCCATCAGGTCGGAGGCAAGCATCGAGGGCGGCACGAAAAGCACCGGGCGGATCAGATTGAGGTCGCCGATGGTGCGGCCGAGATCGACCTGGGCGAGGTCGAGAAGCGTCGTTGCCGGCGTCTTCCTGGATGTTCTGCCCTTCTTGACCCGGGCGACCTTGGTGATGTGGGCCAGCACGTCGCGGATGTGAACCATGCCGCGCGGATCGTCGAGCGTCTCGGAATAGACCGGCATGCGGGAATGGCCGGACTGCTCGAACAGACCGAGCAGATCGCCCAACGTCGTGGTGATCTCGACGGCCTCAATATCGGCGCGCGGCACCATGACGTCCTCGACGCGTACCTCGCGCAGGCGCAATATGTTGTTGAGCATGGCGCGTTCGCCGGGCGAGAAAGACCCGGCATCGCTGGTCGTTTCGGCAAGCGCGCCGGCGATTTCCTCGCGCAGGCTGGTGCCGTTCCGCTGCCTGAAAAGGCCCAAGACGCGGTCGAACAGGGACGGACCGGCAGGCGATGGCTCGCTGGCAATGCCACCAGAAGCGGGGCTGCCGGAACTGGGACTCGGACTCGATCCCTCTTCCGTCGTATCGGAAGGCTTTGTCGCACTGCCAGCCTCGGGGCGGGCGGCAGTTTCTGGTTTGTCGTTCATCGTCGTCCGGTCAATTGGTCTTTTGTCATTACGTGTAGGGATCGGGAATGGCAAGCCTTGCGAGCGCTGAGCGCTCGATGGCTTCCATCTCATCGGCCTCTGCATCGGTCTCGTGATCGTAGCCCAGCAAATGCAGCAGGCCGTGGATGACGAGATGGGTGATATGGTTCTCGAAGGGCTTGTCTTCCAGGGCTGCTTCGCGCGCCACCGTCTCGGCGGCCAGCACGATGTCACCCAGCATGGGCGGCAGCTTGCCACCCCTGGGGAACGGAAAAACAGGGAAAGACAAGACGTTGGTCGCCTTGTCCTTGCCGCGCCAGCCGGCATTGAGGGTACGGATATGGGCATCGTCGGAAAAGACGATGCTGAGTTCGGAAGGACCGGCAGCAGCGGTTTCGGCAAAGGCAGCCGACACGGCGCGATCGACCAGACGCGTCAGCGCCGCCTCATCGGGCCAGTCGCCGGCCTCGACCGACATATCGATCTCGACGGGAACCGAACTATCCCCGCCGCCAGGTCTTATGTCTTCAGGCATGAGCCCGCATCGTCACATCAGCTCTCGGCGCCGAGGCCGCGCGCCAGCTTGGCGTCGCGGTCATAGGCCCTGACGATTTCGGCCACCAGCGGGTGGCGCACAACGTCGACATCGTTGAAGCGCACGGTTACCGCGCCCGCCACGCCGTCAAGGACACGCAAGGCTTCGACGAGGCCCGACTTGGTGCTTGGAGGCAGATCGATCTGCGTCGGATCGCCGGTGACGATCATGCGCGAATTCTCGCCGAGGCGGGTCAAAAACATCTTCATCTGCATCGGCGTGGTGTTCTGCGCCTCGTCGAGGATGACGGCGGCATGCGCCAGCGTGCGGCCGCGCATGAAGGCCAGCGGCGCGATCTCGATGACCTCGGCGGCAATGGCGCGCTCGACCTTGTCGGCCGGCATCATGTCGTAAAGCGCGTCATAGAGCGGCCGCAGATACGGATCGACCTTTTCCTTCATATCGCCGGGCAGAAAACCCAGCCGCTCGCCGGCCTCGACCGCCGGCCGTGACAGGATGATGCGCTCGACCATGCCGCGTTCGAGCAGCATCGCCGCATGCGCCACCGCCAGATAGGTCTTGCCGGTGCCGGCGGGGCCAATGCCGAAGACAAGTTCCGAACGCTCCAGCGCCCGCATATAGGCGTCCTGGTTGAGCGAACGGGCATAGATCGTCTTCTTGCGGGTGGAGATCTGGGCGGCCGAAACCTTGCCCTTGCGTTCCAGCGTCGGCAGCGTCAGCTGGTCGTCGGCGGCAATGGCCATGCGCACGGCGCCATCGACGTCGGACTGGCCAATGTCGGTGCCCTTCTGGAGAATGCCGTAGAGATTGTCGAGTGCGCGGCGCGCCTGTTCGGCCGCCGAGGCCGAGCCCTTGATGGTCAACTGGTTGCCGCGCGAGCGGATGTCGACGCCGAGCTTCTGCTCGAGCCGGGCCAGGTTCTCGTCGAACTGGCCGTACAGGGCGCTGGCAAGCTTGTTGTTGTCGAAAGTCAGAACGATGTGCGCCATGTCAGAGGCCCCGGATGTCTGGTTCTGGGGCAGAGTCTTCACTTCAGCAGCGCTCAACCGTCTCTCCTCATCTGCCGAGGCCATCAAGCCAACTCGGCGAACAGGCTATTGTAGCCCGTCTTCGTGATTCGCACCCGGATAATGTCACCGATTTCGCCGGCCTTTTCATCAACAATAACCGGCTGCAGCCAAGGCGAGCGGCCGACCTTCTGGCCGGCCTGACGGCCGGGCTTCTCGATCAGCGTGTCGATGGTGCTGCCGACCAGGACCAGGCCGAAATCCTGCTGTTGTTTCAGCAGCAGCGCCTGCAGGCGTTGCAGGCGCTCGTCCTTGACCGCTTCCGGCACGTGATCGGGCATATCGGCGCCCGGCGTGCCGGGACGCGGCGAATATTTGAACGAGAAGGCCGAGGCGTAGTTCACCTGGCGCACCAGACCCATCGTGGCCTCGAAATCCGCCTCGGTTTCGCCGGGGAAGCCGACGATGAAGTCACCGGACAGCGCGATGTCGCCGCGTGCAGCGCGGATGCGCTCGAGCAGCGCCAGATAGTCCTTGGCCGTGTGCCTGCGGTTCATCGCCTTGAGGATGCGGTCTGACCCGGATTGCACCGGCAGGTGCAGATAAGGCATCAAAGCCGGGAGATCGCGATGGGCAGCGATCAATTCGTCGTCCATGTCGCGCGGATGGCTGGTGGTGTAGCGCAGCCGCGCCAGGCCAGGAATTTCGGCCAGCCGGAACAGCAGGCGACCAAGCCCCCATTCCATGCCATCCTCACCCTTGCCGTGCCATGCATTGACGTTCTGCCCCAGCAGCGTCACCTCGCGCACACCGGCATCGGCCAGCCGCTCGGCTTCGGCGACGATCTGCGCCACCGGCCGCGACACTTCCGAGCCCCTGGTATAGGGCACGACGCAGAAGGTGCAGAATTTGTCGCAGCCTTCCTGTACCGTGAGGAAGGCGGTGACGCCGCGCTTGATCATTTCGGCACGCTTCGGCTTCGGCAGATGCTCGAACTTGTCCTCGATGGCGTATTCGGTCTCGACGATCTTCTCGCCGCCACGCACCCGGGCCAGCACATCGGGCAGCCGGTGATAGGTCTGCGGGCCGATGACCAGATCGACAGCAGGCGAACGGCGGATGATTTCCGCGCCTTCGGCCTGCGCGACGCAACCGGCGACGCCGATCAGCATTTCGCGCCCAACTGCTGCGCGTTCAGCCTTCATGTCGCGGATGCGGCCGAGCTCAGAATAGACCTTTTCCGCCGCCTTCTCCCTGATATGGCAGGTGTTGAGCAGCACCAGGTCGGCGTCGGCGATGACATCGGTCGCGGTGTAGCCGTCGGCGGCCAGCGCATCGGTCATGCGCTGTGAGTCATAGACATTCATCTGGCAGCCATAGGTCTTGACGAAGACCTTTTTGGCCGGGGCGGACGCCGCAGCAGCGCTTTGCGAGGCGCTGTCGGTTTCGTTCCGCTCTATCGTGTTCAAATCCATCCGGCGGCTTCTAACGCCTTTTCGTGACAAAAAACAGACGATTCTCGGGCATCGGCCTGTAGGCGCCCGGCCTGCGCTAGCGGCTCGGACGGGGATCGGCGAGCGCGGCCTGCATCATGGCGCGCACCTGGCTTTCCATCAGCCTCGACGTTTCCTTGCGGTTCGAGCCCTTGGAAAAGGCGATGGGCTCGCCGAAATGCACCTCGACGTCAATGGCGCCTTCGGCCATCAGCACCTTGAGATGCGGCATCAGGTCCTGATCGCCGATCCAGGCAGCGAGCGGCCGGTGGCGGCGGCCGAGAGGCACGCCGTGCACCCGCGTGTAGGCAATCGCCAGCGGCTGGATGAAGACCTGCTCGGCCGCGCCTTCCGAAATCGCCATCGAGGCGGCGCCGAACAAGGTGCTCTTGAACGGCAGGATGGTGTTGCCGTCGCCGGTAGAGCCCTCGGCAAACAGCACCATGGCGTCGCCCTTGGCCATGCGGCTGGCGATCTCGCTGGCCTGGTCGCCAGCTGTCCGCTTGCGCTCGCGTTCGATGAAGACCGTACGCTGCAGTTTCGACAGCCAGCCGATCAGCGGCCATCCCTCCATGTCCGCCCGGGCGATGAATGTCACATCGGCAAAGGAGCCGAGCACCATGATGTCGGTCCAGGAGATATGGTTCGAGGCGACCAGCAGCGGGCGCTGGCTGGACAGTGCGCCTTTGACATGGATGCGCAGGCCGAGCGTCCGGACGATGAGGCTGTGCCAGACCTTCAGAATGACCGTCTCGCGCCAGATTCCAGTCTTCATCGACAGCAGCTGCAAAGGCACAAGGACCAGCGAACCGACGACAACGAGGCTCAGCGCCAGGAAAATCCTGATTTTTCCGATCATGCAGCTTGGCCCTGCCCCAAAACTTTGGCTAGCGAAGATCGCGGCGCATGACAAGCGCGCCGGTAGGACCATGTTCGGTCGAGCGGTAATAATTGGCGCGGTGGCCCACCTGGCGGAAGCCCAGCCGCCGGTAGAGGGCGATGGCAGCGACATTGGTCTCGTCGACCTCAAGGAACAGCGCCTCGGCGCGCTGCGCATGCAATTCGCGCAGCACGGCGTCCATCAATTGCCAGCCGAGCCCCTGGCGGCGATGCGAGCGCGCCACCGCCACGGTCAGAATCTCGCCCTCGCCGGCTGCAAGCCTGGCCAGCACGAAGCCGACCGGCGGCTTGGCGCCCTGGCCGATTTCGCGCGCGGCATAGCCGAACACGGTTTCCTGTTCGAGCAACGCGGCGAACTCGCCATCGGTCCAGGGCCGGACGAAATCCTCGCGATGCAGCACCGACGCTGCCGGGCTGTCGGCGATGGTCAGCGGCTCGAGCGCATAGTCCCTGCGGCGCGGCTGGAGGAAAGGGATGCGCATCACTTTTCCTGCCTCAACAGGATGAACCCGGCCTGCGCCTTGGCATCGGCGCCGCGCAGATAGAGTGGCTTCGGCTTGTCGCCCTCGCCTTTTGCAGCGGCGAGCCGGGCGTAGACGGCAATGTCGGCGGTGGCAGCCGTCGGGCCGATATCGAAATCGCGACCGGCCGCGGCTGCGATCTGCACGGCGGCCGTGCCGGCAAGCACCGGACGATTGTCCGCCGCCATTCCCGCGGCTTGGGCAAGTGTGGTCACAGCCGGACCATAGCGCAAAATCGCTTCCGCATCGTAAAGCGCGGCATGGATTTCCTCGCGGCCGGCATCGAGAGCGGCCAGGACCGGGCGGCCGGGAAATGCCGCCCTCGCCTCGGCCGCCAGCGCCTCCAGTGTCGTTACCCCGATCGCCGGGATCTTCAGCGCCAGCGCCAGGCCGCGCGCCGCCGAGACGCCCACCCGCAGGCCGGTGAAGGAACCCGGACCGATGGAAACCGCAACGGCGCCAAGGCCGGCATAATCGGTGCCGTCCGCTTTCAGCGCTTCGTCAATGACAGCCATCAGGTGTTCGGCATGGCCTTTGCCGAGATCGAGTACCGAGCGGCCAAGTTCTCTGCCGCCCGATGCGTCATAGACGCAAGCGGCGCAGAGATTGGCGGCACAGTCGATGGCGAGCAGTTTCATGGGCGACCGGTTCGAAAAACAGTCTCCCTCTGCCCGCCACGGCGCGCCGCCGCAAGAGCCAGCGCGTAAATTGTTAAGTGGCTTCGCTTCGGTGCAGGCCGGACGGCTTACGCCGCCGGCGCGATGCGCAGCATGTGGTTGTCCCAGACATAGTCGGGCTCGGAGCGCGTCGCGCCGCTGCCTTCGATGATTTCGCCAGCACCCGTGGTTGCCATGAAGCCCGGGCCGTCGGGCGCCAGGCCGCAGACCTCGACCAGCGCCTTGGTGGCGACGATCTTGCCGCTGGCGGCGTCGATGACGGCCAGCGAATTGCCTTCCGGCGAAGACACCGCGACCGTGCCGGCAATCGGGTTGGCGGCGACCGAGCCGATGTAATTCCGGAAGCCGGATAGCACGTCCTGCGGCATGTCGAGCAGCTGCAGCCCCTTGCCGCGCGTGGCGCGGCCGACCAGCGGTGGCCGCTCGGTGCCCGGCCCGCGGTACTGGCAGCCGAACCAGATGGTGCCTGTGGGGTCGGCATCCATGTGGCGAATCGACAGCTGGTGCAGAGCCGGCGGCAGTTCGTGCTTTTCGATGAGATCGCCGGTTGTGCGATCGACCAGCACATAGGACGGCTTCATGGTGGCGATGTTGAGCTCGGCGCGGCCATAGTCGGGATGGGTCTCGATGCCGCCATTGGCGATGGCGATCGTCCGGCCGTCTCCGAGCAGCAAGAGCTCATGCGGCCCCATGCCATAGGTCGGAAACTCGCCGATGCGGCTGAACTTGGCCCGTGCGTCGTAGATCCCGACGACGCCGGCGGCATTGTCGAAATTGTTTTCGGTGACGTAAAGCAGCGCGCCGTCGGTGGAAAACACACCGTGGCCGAAGAAATGCCGACCGGTGATGCTGACGATGGTCAGCGGCGGCTCGCGGCCGGCATGGTCGAAGACCACGGCGAAGGTGCCGGGTTGCCGGGCGAAGACCACGGAGCGCTTCGAGACCGGATCGAAGGTGACGTCGTGGCCACGGTCGGGCAGGTCGATCGCATGCAATACTTTTCCGGCTTCCGACAACACAGCGGCGCCAAAGCTGCCGTCGCGCTTGACGAAGGCGGTGGCAAAGACGGCATCGGCGGCAAGCGTGTCCGCCCAGGCCCGCGGCGCCATTGACGCGACGAAGCCGGCGCCGGCAGCTCTGAGAAAATCGCGGCGGTCCATCAGCGGCGTGCGTGTCGCAACCATTGGTCAGTCCCCGTCCAGTGACGAAAAGCCGGCGGTCAGGCCGAACTCGGCGGTTAGCCGGGTGCCGATCAAGCCCGACAGGCTGGAGGTGATCAGCGCGAAATGTTCGAGTTTTCCGCGCTCCGCGGGATCGGCGAGCGTCTTGTCGATCCGACCCTGGATGGATTTGGCAGTGGCAACGCCATTGATGAGCTGGAGATGGATGGATTCCGCCATCCATCTGCTATCCTCGGGCAGCGCGTCGCCGAGCTTCGAGGCCTGGAACAGCGCATCAATGCCGGAGAGGTTGCCGGCTAATGAAAGGCCGGTGTTTTGCGAGCGCCAGTAGATCGCTTGCCTCGGCTTGTCACCCTGCGGTTTGGCGCCGAGAAAACCTTTGAGGCGCACGTCGCGCACCATTTCGAGTTCATTGATGAACACGCCGACCAATTCGGTCACCGCTTCAGTGCCGTCGCGGTAAAGCGCATTGTCGGGTCCGGGATTGGCCCACAGGCCTGCAAAACCGTCCGGTTTTTTCCAGGCGGCGTCGACATCGGCCGCCATGGTCTCGATATTCTTGGCGATCGCCGCGCCATAGGCGCAGCGATAGGGCTCGTCCTTGCCGACGAGCGTCTCGGCGCCGTCGCCGTAAAGCACGAACTCAAGCGCCCCTAATCCCTGCATCGCGACACTCTTGCCCGCCAGCTGCGCTGGATCGGTGGCGGTCGGATCCTTGCCGGCCAGCGCCGCCTGCACCTGCTTCAGGCCGATGCTCTTTCGGTCCGGCCAGTAGAGCATGCGCTCCAGCCGGTTGTTCTCCTTGATTGGCCCGAAGCCGATGATTTCAGCCGACGACCAGGCTGCGACCGTGGCCGAGAATCCGGCATGCGCGGCATCGAGGTTACCCTGCGACGGCGCCTGGCAGAGCGCGTCCATGGCCTTCGCCAAGGTGCCGGCATGGCCATGCAGGCTGGCATAGGCGGGGCGGACAAAGCCGTCGATCGCTCTTTGGATCACGTCGGAGGCTTTCACCGAGGCCGATGCCGGGGACGCACCGAACAGAGCCAATGGGAGGAGTAGAACAGGCAAAACCCGCTTGAGCATCAGAATGACTCCAGGAATTTGATGAGAGCATCGCGGTCGGCCGTATTGGCGGCGGCGAAGCGATCGCGCGCTTTCTGCCCCTCGCCACCATGCCACAGGATCGCTTCGGCAAGCGTGCGCGCACGCCCGTCATGCAGGAAGAAAGCGTTGCCGTTGACGGTCTTTGTCAGGCCGATGCCCCATAGCGGCGGGGTGCGCCATTCACTGCCCGTGGCATCGCCCACCGCCTGGCCGTCGGCAAGGCCAGGCCCCATGTCGTGCAGCAGAAAGTCGGAATAGGGCCAGATCAGTTGGAACGCCTGCGCCTTGTTCCCGCGCATGGTGACGAATTTCGGCGTATGACAGGCAATGCAGCCCATCTCGTAGAACAGCTTCTTGCCGGCGAGCACGGCGGGTGCGCCGACATCGCGCCGCGCCGGCACCGCAAGGTTCTGCGAATAGAAGGTGACGAGGTCCATCACCGGTGGTGGCGCCTCGACCGGGCCGAGCCGCTTCTGCACGCCATTGGGCATGGCCAAACAGGCCTCTTCGGCTGCGGTGCAATCGCCCCAGTGACTGGGCTCTTCCGGCGTCGAAATGCCGATGTCGCCGGCAAAGGCGTCCGCCGCCTGCTGGCGGATCGACGCGGTCTGGGCCTTCCAACCGAAGCGGCCAAGCGTCAGTTGCCCACTGCTGAGGTCACGCACCATGTTGGGCTTGCCGGAAATGCCGTCGCGGTCGTCGGGATCGGCATGGGCAAGGAGGTCGGCCGGCGCGATCTGCTCGATCAGGCCAAGGCCGATCATTGGCGGCGTCAGGCGCGGCGACAGCGTGGTGCGCGGGTCAAGCGGGCCGTAGCCAAGCCCGTCGACCGAATAGCTCGGCTTGCGCAGCCAAACCACGCTGCCGTCGCCGAGCGTGACCTTTTCCTCGCGATAGTCGACATACATGCGGCCTTCGCCCTTGAGGCCGGGCACCGCCAGTCCCTGCAACTGCGCGCCGTAGACCGGATCGGGGAAGTTCAGCACCTTGTGCGCGGCGATCTCGGTCTTTTCCTCGGCCGTGCTCGCATCGCGCGCCAGCCGCAGGAACATCGACGTGGTGCGGCTGTCGGCGGCCGGCGGGCGGCCGCGGCCATCCTTCAAATGGCAATTCTGGCAGGCGCGCTCGTTGAACAGGGGTCCGAGACCGTCCGAGGCCTGGGTCGAGGATGGCGACGACACCCAGTTCTTGCGGAAAAGCGCATTGCCGAGCTTGAAATTGCCCTGTTCCTCGAAGGTAATGTTTTCAGAGGGTTGCGAGAAGGCGTCGCGGTCGACCTGCTTGCGCGACGTGCCGGCGCCGCCTTGCATCGTTTCGAAGGATTCGGGCTTGGAGAAATCCTGGGTTGGCCTGGTAACTGCAAGGACGCGGGCCTGGTCCTTCGGCGTCAGGTCGGTGCGGCTCGTGGCGAGGCCGACCGGTTCCGACGATCCGGCCAGGGCCGGGGCCAAAATTGCCGCCAGGGTTACAACCGAAAGCCCGCGAAAGGCCTGATATCGCGGGTTTTTGAGGAGCAGCGGGCCGGCGGCCCGCCGCAAGCGGCGCAGAATATCTATGGGGCGCCGCATTCCTGCATGGTCCTATTCCGCCTCGTCCGCCGATGCGGCGTTGAGCTGGCCGTATTTTTCCTCGCCGATCGAGGCAAGGAGGTCGAGCTGCGTCTCGAGGAAGTCGATGTGACCTTCCTCATCCGCCAGCAATTCCTCGAACAGCTTCATCGTCACGTAGTCGCCGGCTTCGTTGCAGATCTCGCGCGAACGCTTGTAGGCGGTGCGTGCGTCATATTCGCCGGCGAGATCGGATTCGAGCACTTCCTTGACGTTCTGGCCGATGCGCAACGGCGCCACGGACTGCAAATTGGGATGCCCTTCGAGGAAGATGATACGGGCCACCAGCCGGTCGGCATGGTGCATCTCCTCGATCGATTCGGCGCGTTCCTTCTTTGCCAGCTTGGCATATCCCCAATCTTCGAGCAGGCGGAAATGCACCCAGTATTGATTGACGGCGCCAAGCTCCAGGAACAGAGCCTCGTTAAGCCGCTCGATGATCTGCGGTTCGCCTTTCATGGATTCTGCTCCCATATTGGACGCGCAGGCCTCTGACGCGATCCAGGTGTGAAACGATGTCCACGCCGCTCGCCTCCGAACGGGTGTGGTAATTTTCGGTGACCCGAATGATCGTTTCGACCACATTTGGGAAGCAGCCGCAACAGCGACCGCGCTTTTGCATCGTGTGATAGACCTTCGCCGGCACGATCAGTTGCCAGGGGTCCTGATCCAGCAGATCGACGATCGTCTGCTCAATCTCCTTTTCGGTGATGATGTTGCAATGGCAGATCAGCATGGATTGGCTCTGGCTGACGGCGCCCCTCCGCGCCGTTTGGCTGGTAGTTGGTTGGGGTGCTACTTGAACACCTTGTCCGGTGCGTCGAGGCTGTCGGACCCCTCGAAGGCTATGTTGTTCAGGTTCAGCGCGCCGACGGCGCGTTCGATCGACTTGGTCTGGTCGACCAGCGCGTCGATTGCCGCCTGCACGGTAGCATTGCCTTCGGTGTTGCCCTCGGCGATCTGCTGGTCGTAGGCCTCGCCGGCCACTTCCCGCGCCTTGATCGCCTCCATCTTGGCGACCGAGACATCGAGCTTGTCGGACAGTTCCTTGTCGATCGCCGGATCGGCCGCCTTGACCATATCGTGCACCGACGGGCCTGAAACGACGGTGCCGTCGATGCGCGTGTAGCTGGCGAGATAGGCGGCGCGGATGCCGATGGCGTCATAGAGATGCGAGTTGTAGGTATTATCCGAGAAGCAGTCGTGCTCCTCTTCGGGATCGTGCAGCAGCAGGCCGAGTTTCATGCGCTCCCCGGCCAGTTCGCCGTAGGACAGCGAGCCCATGCCGTTGAAGATCACCGAGATAGCGGTGTTCGGCTGGCCATCGACGAGGTTCTTGCGGGCGGCGCCGTCTTCCTTCCAGTTGCCGACCATCTCCTGCAGGTCGGAGACCAGAAGATCGCTGGCCGACTTCAGATACTCGGCCCGGCGATCGCAATTGCCGCCGGTGCAGTTCTTGAGGTCGTAGTCGGTGTACGGACGCTCGCCGGCGCCCGGGCCGGTGCCGTGCAAATCCTGGCCCCAGAGCAGGAATTCGATGGCGTGATAACCGGTGGCGACATTGGCCTCGATGCCGCCGGCCTCCTGCAGCGTGCCGGCGAGGAACTCCGGCGAAAGCTTCGAGGCGTCGACCTTCTTGCCGTCGATCTCGATGTCCTTGTTGGCGATGACATTGGCGGTGTAGAGCGCGTTGGCGTCGGACTCGGTGCCGTAGCTCTTGGCGACGTAGTCGATCAGGCCTTCGTCGAGCGGCCAGGAGTTCACCTTGCCTTCCCAGTCGTCGACGATCTTGTTGCCGAAGCGGTAGACCTCGGTCTGCTGGTAGGGCACGCGCGACGCCTTCCAGGCATCGCGGGCGGCATTCAGCGTGTCCGCCGACGGGTTGGCAAGCAGCGCGTCGACAGCCTTGTCGAGCGCCTGCGCCGTGGTCAGCGAATCCTCGTACTTGGCCAGCGCGATGTCGGAATAGGTCTTGATGACCGCCTTGGCATCGATCTCCGCCGCCTTGGCCGGCAGGATGAAAACCGCCGCCGTCAACATAGCCGTGGCACCGATCGCAGCCAGTCTGCCGCCATATCGCGCTGTCATCATCAGTCTCCAGTTCAAAGGGGATTCGGTAAAAGGCGCGCGTGCCAAACGGTGCCGGGACATAGGCATGCCGTAGGACACCACAGATGCCGCGCCGCTCTGCGGCTCACGGGAGAAAGACACCAAATGCCTCCAATCGAACGGGTTCAAGGCCCAAACATCAAAGGGATGCGCTGACGCGCGAGCCTCCATAAAACGATGGCGAGGCCGGAAGTCAACTGGTGAACCCTAGAAAATTCAATTGAAACAACAGTTTAGAATTATTCTAAACTAGCACTATCAACTTTAAATCGTAGCCAGCAGCCAAGGTGAGAGACGCCGCGATTGACAAGCGACCGTTCCGGGTGCGACCCGGACCGGGGCTCTTGCGACGGCGGCAGACAATCGCCATCTGGCGGAACGGCTCACAATCAAAGCATGATGTCGTCCGAAAACCGCTTCGCACTTTTCGGCATCATGCTCCAGATTTGAAACAGGAATTCGGGTTGCGATGAAGAACGGGGTCGTCATTGTCGGTGCGGGTCATGCGGGCGTGCAAGCGGCCGCCAGCCTGCGCGAGGAAGGCTATGACGGGCCTGTCATACTGATCGGCGACGAAACCGATCTGCCCTATCACAAGCCGCCGCTGTCGAAGACCTTCATCAAGGACGCCGATGCCAAGCCGCAACCCTTGCGCGGCGAGGCCTTTTACACCGGCAGCGCCATCGACTTCAGGCCGGGCGTCCGAATCGACAGCATCGATACGGCAGGCCGCAAGCTGGACATAGCGGGCGGCGGCGTGCTGCCGTTCGACCGGCTCATCCTGGCCACCGGTTCGCGGCCGCGGCTTCTGCCGCTGCCGGGCGCCGACCTCTCGGGCGTGCTGTCGCTGCGCTCGATCGCCGATGCGCGGCTGATCCGCGCGCTCAGCGCCCAAAGCGAAGACGTGGTCATCCTCGGCGGCGGCTTCATCGGGCTGGAGATCGCGGCAACGCTGAGGGCCGCCGGCCGCAACGTCACCCTGGTCGAGGCTGTCGACCGGCTGCTTGGCCGCGCCGTGGCGCCGGTGGTGGCGAGCCATGTCCGCCAACGGCTGGAGGCGATCGGCGTGCGTATCCTCACCGGCACCACCATTGCCAGGCTGGAAGGGGAAAACCGCCATGTCTGCGCTGCCATCACCTCCACCGGCGAAAGGCTGCCCGCGCGCATGGTCATCGTCGGCATCGGCGCCGTGCCGAATGTCGAACTTGCGCAGGCTGCCGGACTGACTGTCGCCAATGGCATCCGCGTCGACCAACAGATGCGCACCTCAGTGCCTGATATTCTGGCCATCGGCGACGCCGCTTCCTACCGCCACTGGTCGACCGGCGGCGACGTGCGGCTGGAATCGGTGCAGAACGCCACCGACCAGGCGCGGCTTGCCGCACGCACGATCACCGGCCATACGGACGCCTATGCGGCGGTGCCGTGGTTCTGGTCTGACATCGGCGACATGAAACTGCAGATGGTCGGGCTGACCTCGGGCGGCGACAGCCATGTCGTGCTGGGCAACCTCGCTGAGAACAAGTTCTCGATCTACCACTATGCTGGAAGCCGGCTGCTCGGCGTCGAATCCGTCAACAGGCCGGGCGACCATATGCTGGGCCGCAAGATGCTCGGGGCCGGGTTTTCGCCGATGGCGCAGACGATTGCTGAGGGACCTGACGGGCTGAAGGCTGCACTGGCAGCGTTCCAGCAGGATGAGCCGGCACGGGCTGCGGGCTAGACGCACTTACCCTCCCCCTTGTGGGGAGGGTCGCTGCGAAGCAGCGGGGTTGGGGTCGGCGCGAGGCCCCCCACCCGGACCTGCGGTCCGACCTCCCCACAAGGGGGAGGTAGGGGTTTGCGCTAGGCAGCGCAGACTTCGCGGATCGAGCTTTCCAGAATGTCGAGCGCCTCGTTCATGACATTGTCCTGGATGGTGATCGGAGCCAGGAAACGGATGACGTTGCCGTAGACGCCGCAGGTCAGCAGGATCAGCCCCTTGTCGAGCGCCTTCAGCCGGATCGCATTGGCGATCTCGGCCGACGGCAGGCCCTTCTTGACGTCGTTGAACTCGACCGCGTTCATGAAGCCGAGACCCCTGATGTCGACAATCTCGGGCACATCGTCGCGGATCGACTGCAGCCGCTGTTTCAGCCGGGCGCCCAGCGTATTGGCGCGGTCGCACAGCTTTTCGTCCTCGATTACGTCGAGCACGGCGTGTGCTGCGGCGACACCGATCGGGCTGCCGCCATAGGTGCCGCCGAGCCCGCCAGGACCGGGCGCATCCATGATCTCGGCGCGGCCGGTGACCGCCGCCAGCGGGAAGCCGCCGGCCAGGCTTTTCGCCATGGTGGTAATGTCGGCCGCGACCTCATGATGATCCATGGCGAACATCTTGCCGGTGCGGGCAAAGCCGGTCTGCACCTCATCGGCGATCAGCAGCATGCCGTGCTGGTCGCAGAGCTTGCGCAGCGCCGTCAGGAATTCGCGCGGCGCGTCGTAGAAGCCGCCCTCGCCCTGGACCGGCTCGATGATGATGGCGGCAACGCGAGCCGGATCGACATCGGCCTTGAACAGTTTGTCGAGTGCGACCAGCGAATCGGCTGTAGACACGCCGTGCAGCGGCACCGGAAACGGCGCGTGGTAGACGTCGCCCGGCATGGCGCCGAAGCCGACCTTGTAGGGCACGACCTTGCCGGTCAGCGCCATGCCCATGAAGGTGCGGCCGTGGAAGCCGCCGGCAAAGGCGATGACGGCTTGGCGGCCAGTGGCGTTGCGGGCGATCTTGATGGCGTTCTCGACCGCTTCAGCACCCGTAGTGACGAAGATGGTCTTCTTCTCGAACTTGCCGGGCAGCATGCCGTTCAGCCGTTCGGCCAGCCTGACATAGCTCTCATAGGGCACGACCTGGTGGCAGGTATGGGTGAAGCGGTCGAGCTGTGCCTTGACCGCCTCGATCACCCTGGGATGGCGGTGGCCGGTGTTGACGACGGCGATACCGGAGGAGAAATCGATGTATCGGCGGCCTTCTACATCCCAGATCTCCGAATTCTCGGCGCGGTCGGCATAGATCTGCGTCGTCATGCCGACGCCGCGCGAGATCGACTGGTTCTTGCGCTCAGAAATGGCTGCGTTCTTCATTTCGTCCCTCATCGGGCCGACGCCCGTTCTCGTTAGATGAATGCCAAGGCCTCTTCTGACCTTATTTCACGTTTTCCTCAAGTTGGCACCGCCGCCGGGCGATTGGGCCTGTCGTCGATGCGGGCCACTTCGACAGACCGGTCTTAACCAGCCGACCGATACACGTAAGGGGCAGTCCGTGACAGCTCACCCGTCACCGGGAACGGCGAAGCGATCCCGCTCGCCGCGGTGGCGAACTTCCGCTACGACCTCGAACAGCCGACGGTGTGGCGGCGCAACCGCATCCCGATGATCACCGTTCGCGCAGGCCTCGTTGGCGACGTGCTGCCGGCCACCGTCGTCAACGAATTGAAGCCGTCGGTCAACGCCTTCATCGCCAAACTGCCGCCCGGCTATTCCGTTGCAACCGCCGGCTCGGTCGAGGAAAGCGCCAAAAGCCAGGGACCGATCGCAGCGGTGGTGCCGCTGATGCTGTTCGTGATGGCGACCATCCTGATGATCCAGTTGCAAAGTTTTCAGCGCCTGTTCCTGGTCGTGGCGGTGGCGCCGCTCGGCCTGATCGGCGTGGTCGCGGCCCTGGTGCCGAGCGGCGCACCGCTCGGCTTCGTCGCCATTCTGGGCGTCCTGGCGCTGATCGGCATCCTGATCCGCAACTCAGGTGATCCTGATCGTGCAGATCGAGGATCTGGTGGCCGAGGGCCAAGACCGCTGGGAAGCCGTGATCGAAGCGACCGAGCACCGCATGCGGCCGATCGCGCTGACGGCCGCGGCCGCCAGCCTAGCGCTGATCCCGATCGCGCGCGAAGTGTTCTGGGGCCCGATGGCCTACGCCATGATGGGCGGCATCATCGCCGGCACGGCGATCACGCTGCTGTTCCTGCCGGCGCTTTATGTGACGTGGTTCAGGATCAAGGAGCCTAAGCAGGGGGACGAACCATCTGTTCCGGAGAACGGCGAACTGGCGCAAGACCCCGCTTAAGGCTTTGCCGGATCATTCGTTATCGTTAGAGGGTTCGGGGCGCGATTTCGCTCGCTGCCATGGCGATGATTTTGACGTCCGCCAAGCATGCCAGCCTTTTGGCAAGTCGGCCAATGCCAGGATGCTTTCATCCTGCTGCACCACCTCTTGCAGGCCAACGAGCATTATCTCGCGTTCATCCCAATCTCGAGAGTCGCTGCTATAGAATTGCCAACTGCCCCCTTCATCGTTGTAGTTCTCGTCATCGTCAGCTTCATGCACAACGTATGCGATCCAGTCGCCCCGTTTGAATATGCTCTTGTCCGATAGCACCGCGACATTGGGCGGATCTGCAAACTTCCATTCTTCCATGGAATTCCCCAAGCGATTATTCTGCGGAAGAAACTAGTTCACGCCGTCCGAACAAACCCCTCGCTCGCCCTAAGCAAATTGCGTGTGTAATCCTTCTCCACGCGGTGCCCGATCAGCTGGCCCGCCGTCAGGTTCTCCACCGCTTCGCCATTCTGCATCACCATCAGGCGCTCGCACATATGGGTGATGATGGCGAGGTCGTGGCTGACCATCAGGAAGGTCAGCTTGCGCCGACGGCGAACCTCTTCCAGCAGGTTGAGCACTTCCGCCTGCACCGAAGCGTCGAGCGCCGAGGTTGGTTCGTCGAGCAGCAGGATCGACGGTTCGAGGATGAGCGCCCGCGCGATCGCCACGCGCTGACGCTGACCGCCGGAGAGCTGGTGCGCGTAGCGGAAACGGAAACCGTTGCCTAATCCGACCTCGTCGAGGGCGCGCTGGATGCGTTGCTCGCCATCGGCAAAGCCGTGAATGGCGAGCGGCTCCTGTAGCAGGCGGTCGACGGTCTGACGCGGGTGCAGCGAACCATAGGGGTCCTGGAAGACCATCTGCACTTCGCGATAAAAAGCCTTGTCGCGGCGCGCTCCCAGCGTCTTGCCGTTGACCGTGATAGTACCGGATGCGACAGGCACCAGGCCGGCAATGGCTTTGAGCAGCGTCGACTTGCCGGAACCGCTCTCGCCGACCAGGCCGAAGGATTCGCCGGACTTCACCTCGAGGTTCGCCCCTTTCAGCGCGCGAAAACGGTCGAACACCACCTCCAGCCCTTCAATCGAAATGGCTGGCGTCATGCCGCCCACTCCGGCTTGCGGTCGAGCACCGGCAGCGGGTGGCGTTCGTAACCGATCCTGGGCATGCAGTTGAGCAGGCCGCGCGTGTAGGGATGCTGGGCGTCGCGCAGCTCCGACGCCTTGAGCTGCTCGACCACCTTGCCGGCATACATGACGATGACGCGGTCGCAGAAGGAGGCGACCAGCCGCAGATCGTGCGAGATGAAGATCAGACCCATGCCGCGCTCACTGACCAAGCGGTCGAGGATGCCGAGCACATCGAGCTGAACGGTGACGTCGAGCGCCGAGGTCGGCTCGTCGGCGATCATCAGTTCCGGTCCGGCGATCAGCATCATTGCGATCATGGCGCGCTGGCCCATCCCGCCGGACACCTCGTGCGGATGCAGGTCGAAGACACGCGAGGGATCGCGGATCTGCACAGCTTCCAGCATGGCCAGCGCCCGCTCGCGCGCTTCGGCCTTGGAGACCTTTTCATGCGTGCGCAGCGTCTCGACGATCTGGCGGCCGATGCTCATCACCGGGTCGAGCGAATATTTCGGATCCTGCAGGATCATGGCGATGCGTTTGCCGCGCAGCGCCCGGCGCTGGCGGGCGGGTATGTCCAAAAGATCGATGCCGTCCAAGGCGAGCTTCTTGGCCGAAACCAGAGCCTGCGGCGGCGTCAGCCCCATGATGGCGCGGCCGGTCTGCGACTTGCCGGAGCCGCTTTCGCCGACAATGCCCAGCCGCTCTCGGCCGAGCGAGAAGGTGACGCCGCGCACCGCCTGGATGAGGCCGGTCCGAGTCGGGAAGGTGACGCGCAGGTCGTCGACATCGAGAAGTGCACCGCTCATTGGTCACCACTCATTGGTCGCCACTCCGGGGATCGAGCGCATCGCGCAGGCCGTCGCCCAGCAGGTTGAAGCCGAGACTGACGATCAGGATGGCGAAGCCGGGCGCGCCGGCCACCCACCATTGGTCGAGCACGAAGCGACGGCCGGACGCGATCATGGTGCCCCATTCCGGCAGCGGCGGCTGCGCGCCGAGGCCAAGGAAACCGAGGCCGGCGGCGGTGAGGATGATGCCGGCCATATCGAGCGTCACCCGGATGATCAGCGAAGAGATGCAGAGCGGCATGATGTGGCGCAGCACGATGCGGAACGGCGAGGCGCCCATCAATTGCACCGCCTTGATGTAATCGGAATTGCGCACGGTCATCGTCTCGGCCCGCGCAATTCGCGCGTAAGGCGGCCACGAGGTGATGGCGATGGCCAACACCGCGTTTTCGATCCCGGGGCCAAGGGCGGCGACAAAGGCCAGTGCCAGGATCAGCTTGGGGAAGGCGAGGAAGATGTCGGTAATGCGCATCAGAATGGCATCGGTCCAGCCGCCGGCATAGCCGGCGACGGTGCCGACCAAAAGGCCGATGGGGGCTGCGATGACGGCGACAAGAATGACGACGTAGAGCGTCCAGCGCGAGCCGAAAAGAATGCGCGAATAGATATCGCGGCCGAGATCGTCGGTGCCGAACCAATGCGCCGCACTCGGCGCCAAAAGCCGCGCGTTCTTGAGATCGCCGATGGTCGGCGAATAGGGCGCCAGCACATCGGCAAAGGCGGCGACCAGCAGCAGCGCGGTGATGATGAGCAGGCCGAGAAACGCCAGCCGGTTGGCGGAAAAGCGCCGCCAAGCGACGTAGGCGCGGCCGAGCCTTGCCTGCATGCGCGAGGCCGGCCGATCGCTGAGCAGCCAATCGCGGCGCGTTTGGATTGCTTCGGCGCTCATCCTGTCTTCGTCCTCGGATCGAGCACCTTGTAGAGAACATCGGACAGGAGATTGATGCCGATGAACACCGAACCGATGACGATGGTGCCGCCGAGCACGGCGTTCATGTCGGCGTTCTGCAGCGAATTGGTGATGTAGAGGCCGATGCCGGGCCAGGAGAACACCGTCTCGGTCAGCACCGAACCTTCGAGCAGCCCGGCATAGGACAGCGCGATCACCGTGACCATCGGCACCGCGGCGTTGCGCAGCGCATGGCCCCAGATGATTCGCGTTTCAGACAGGCCCTTGGCGCGCGCGGCGACGATGTATTCCTGCGACAGCTCGTTCAGCATGAAGGAGCGCGTCATCCGGCTGATATAGGCGAGCGAGAAATAGCCCAGCAGCCCTGCCGGCAGGATGATGTGGCGGTAAGCGTCGTAGAAGACATCCCACTGGCCCTGCAGCGCGGCGTCGAGCAGGTAGAAGCCGGTGATCGGTGTGAATGTGTACTCGTAGACGATGTCGAGGCGGCCGGGAAAAGCCACCCATTGGAGCTTGGCGTAGAACAGGACAAGCCCCAAAAGCCCGATCCAGAAGATAGGCACGGAATAGCCGATCAGGCCGACAATGCGAACGATCTGGTCGATGAGACTGCCGCGTTTTACCGCTGCCAGCACGCCGAGCGGCACGCCGATCAACGAGCCTATCAAAGTGCCCAAAGTCGCCAGTTCGATCGTTGCCGGAAAGGCACGGCGGATGTCGGTCATCACAGGATTGGTGGTCAGCACAGAGGTGCCGAAATCACCGTTCAGCGCATGCTTGAGATAGATATAGAATTGCTCGATCAACGGCAGGTCGAGCCCCATCTCGCGGCGGGTGCGCTCGACGACATTGGCCGGTGCGCGGTCGCCGAGCACCGCCAGCACCGGATCGATCGGGATGACGCGGCCGATGAAAAAGGTCACCGCGAGCAGGCCGAGATAGGTGGTGACGGCGATGACCAGGAAGCGGCCGATCGCCAACAAGATAGCGACGGCGCGGGCGCTTCCCTGCCCCGCCGTCGCCTGGTTTTCAATCGCGCTCATCAGGGCGCGTCCGCCGGCGCTATTCCTTGGAGACCGGGCCGACGAAGTTGGTGTCGAAGCTCGGACCGAGCGCAAAGCCTTTCAGGTTTTTGCGCAGGCCTGCCACTTCCAATTGCTGGTGGATGATGACGAAGGGGCTGGTGTCGAGGATCGTCTTTTCAAGGCTCTTGTACATATCGGCGCGCTTGCCGGCATCCTTCTCCAGCAAGGCTGCTTCGGTCTGCTTTGTCAGGTCCGGGATGTCCCAGGCATTGCGCCAGGCCAGCGTCTTGGTCTTGCCTTCATCCGAATTGTCCGGGTTTGAGGCAAAGGTCTGGGCGTTGGAGTTCGGATCGAAATAGTCCTGGCCCCACTGGCCGATATAGATGTCATGATTACGGGCGCGGTATTTGGTCAGCGTCTGCTTGCCGTCGCCCGGGATAATTTCCAGCTTGATGCCGGCCTGGCCAAGCGTCTGCTGGATCGATTCCGCCATGCCCGTTGTTGGCTGTCCCGTGCGTACATCCATGGTTACGCTGAAGCCGTCGGCCAGGCCGGCCTTGGTCAGCAGTTCCTTGGCCTTGGCGACGTCGAACTTGAACGGATTTTCGTCCAGTTCGCCCAGCACGCCCTTGGGCAGGAAGGTCTGGTGGATCTCGCCAATGCCCTTGAGGATGGTCGTGCTCAGCGCATCGTAGTCGACCAGATATTTGAACGCCTGGCGAACCTCGGGCTTGGCGAGGTTCGGATTCTTCTGGTTGAGACTGATGTAAAAGACCGTGCCCTTCGGCGCGCTGGTCGTGGTGAGATCGGCATTCTTGGCGATGGCGTCGAGATCGTTCGGCTCGAGGTTGCGGGCAACGTCGATGTCGCCTGCTTCGAGCGCCAGGCGCTGCGCCGAGCTCTCCTTCATGTTGCGGTAGATGACGCGCGCGAGCTTGGCCTTCTCGCCATTGTAATTGTCGTTGCGCTCGAGCACGACGACCTCATTGGCCCGCCATTCGCGCAGCTTGTAGGCGCCGGAGCCGGCATAACCGGTCTTCAGGAAGGCGTTGCCGAAATCGTTGTCCCATTTGTAGTCGGCACTCGGCGTCACCGCGGCGACATGTTCCTTCACCAGCTTTGCGTCGACGACCGAAGCGACCGTTGCCGACAGGCAGTTTAACACGAAGCTCGGCGCATAGGCCTTGTCGACGGTGAACTGGAAGGTGGTATCGTCGACGGCCTTGGCCTTGTCGGCAACATTGTCGCCGCTGATGCCGAACTGGTTGATGATGAATGCCGGCGGCTTGTCCAGCTTGATGGCGCGCTCGAAGGAATAGGCGACATCGGCGGCGGTCAGTGGATTGCCCGAAGCGAACTTTAGGCCGGGCTTGAGCTTGAACGTATAGACCAGACCGTCGTCGGAAACGGTCCAGCTCTCGGCAAGGTCGCCCTTGACCTTGGAGGTGTCGCTGAGGTCGAGGCGGACCAGTAGATCATAGGTGTTGCCGGTGACTTCGGCGGTCGACAGTTCGAATGCCTCGCCCGGATCCATGGAGATGATGTCGTCGATGGCGAAACCTTCGACCAGCGTGTCGGCGGGCGTCACGGCGAAGGCGGGCGCAACGCCTATGAGCAGAGCGGACATGGCAGCACCTGCGAGCCAGACGCGCGAACGTAGAGCAAACTTTTCCATCATCATGATGATTGTTCCCTGTTTTGTTGATTGTTGACCCCGAGTTCCCGGCTCAGGCTGCAGTAATCTTTTTCGCGGCCGGAGGACGACCGTTAGACCCAATACCGTGTTGATTTTTTTCCAGTTGGTCAACACCCTATCCGGCAGCCCTCCAACCGGCAACGGGCATTTTTGCGAGCCGGCATACTGGACCGGAATATGCTGTGCGCGTCGAAGCATGGGCGAGCCAATTGCAGCCGCCGATGGGGAAAAATCTGCTCTTTTCGGTGCTACTTGATGGCAGCAACCAGATCGGCGTCGGGGAAGCAGGTGGCGGGGCGGCCGTTCTTTTCCTGCCAGCTGCCGATCGAGCGGCGGGTCTTGAAGCCGGGCAGGCCGTCGGCGCTGCCGACATCGTAGCCCTTGGCCTCCAGCGCCTGTTGAAGCGCGGCGATGTCGGAACGATGCAGGCCGCCGACCGCACCCCAGCTGCCGACGAAATCAGCATCGCCATGGGCGATGCGGTCAGCGCCATGGCCGATGAACAGGGCGTAGAGGTCGCTGGTGTTGTATTGCTTCAACACGTAAAAATTCGGCGTGGCGATGAAGGCCGGACCGCTGCGTCCGGCCGGCATCAAAAGGAACCCTTCCGCCTTCAGTTCGTTGGCCGGAAAGGCTTTGCCGCCGACACGGCTGATTCCCATCGCCGCCCAGGCTGAGATCTTCTTGCCCTGGTCGGGACCTTCGAGCGAGCAGGAAACGCTTTCCGGAACCGTCACCTCGAAGCCCCAGCCACGCCCCTTCCCCCAGCCATAGTGGACGAGATAGTTGGCGATCGAGGCCAGCACATCAGGCGTCGAATTCCAGATGTCGGGGTGGCCGTCGCCGTCGTAGTCGACGGCGTGCTTCAGGAACGAGGTCGGCATGAATTGCGGCTGGCCGAGCGCGCCGGCCCAGGACGATTTCATGGCGCCGACCGGCGCCAACCCATGCTCGACGATCTCGAGCGCCGCCAGCACTTCGGTGCGGAAGAAGTCTTTCTTGGTCGACATGAAGGCCTTGGTGCCGAGCACTTCGAAAGCGTCGTAGGGCATTTTCGCCGCGCCGAAGCCGGTCTCGCGGCCCCAGATCGCCAACAGTATCTCGCCCGGGACACCGTAGCGCTTTTCGATCGCAGCCAGCGTCTTGGCGTTGGCCGCCTCGCGCGTGCGCCCACCTGACGTGACGGCGCGCACCGTCTTTTCGGCGAAATAGGCGCCGGGCGAACCGAACTCCGCCTGATGCTGCTTCTGCGGCGTGTTGGGCTTTTCGCCGGGCAGAACGAGGTCGGGCAGTTTGAGGTTCGGCTTCACGCCGTCGAAAGCGGCGTCGAAGGTGGATTTGGAGATGCCTTTGGTCTGGGCTTCCGGCCAGAGATCGGTTTGCAGCCAGGCGCGGAACTGGTCGTCGATTTTGGCGGCGGAGGCGGGGGCTACAAAAAGCAGGGCAACAAGGGATGCGAGAAGCGCAACGAGCGCCAATCGGAAAGGTCCGCTTTCTGTCGCGCCCCCCTCTGTCCTGCCGGACATCTCCCCCACAAGGGGAGAGATTGGCTGTCGCTTCGGTTTTCGCCAACCACCAGCGTTGAAAGAAGAATGCCGCCCGAGAAGCTGCTGATCTCCCCCCTTGAGGGGGAGATGTCCGGCAGGACAGAGGGGGGTGTTTGGCGCAAACCTCGAAGAATGCGAAGCTTTCATGTCGCACATCCTGCCCGCCAATTGCGTCAAAACGCCGTCCGCGATCGCAACGCGGCTGCCAGCGTACCCTCATCCAGATAATCAAGCTCGCCGCCAACCGGCACGCCATGGGCAAGTCGTGTCACCTTGACCTCGAAGCCCGACAACTGGTCGGTGAGATAGTGCGCCGTCGTCTGGCCCTCGACGGTGGCATTGACGGCAAGGATCACCTCCTTCACCTCGCCGCCGGCAACGCGGTCGACCAGCGAGCGCACGTTGAGCTGTTCGGGACCGATGCCGTCGAGCGGCGACAGCGTGCCGCCGAGCACGTGGTAGCGCACATTCATGGCCGCCGCCCGCTCCAGCGCCCAGAGATCGGAGACATCCTCGACCACGATCAGCGTCGAGGCATCGCGGCGCGGATCGGTGCAGATCATGCAAGGGTCGGAGGTATCGACATTGCCGCAGATCGTGCAGATGCGCACCTTGTCGGCGGCTTCAGCCATGGCGGCGGCGAGCGGCGACAAAAGCTGCTCCTTCTTCTTGATGAGGTGCAGTGCCGCACGCCTGGCCGAACGCGGCCCTAGTCCCGGGACCTTGGCCAGGAGCTGGATCAGGCGTTCGATCTCGGGACCGGCGATTCGCTTCGACATCGCACTGATCTAGGATTTTTCCGCGCGCTTTGAAACATGCCGCATACGCACCGAGCCCGCCATGCTGCCATGGCGGGCTTGGAAACTGTTTTAGGCGTCAGTAAGCTGACGCTGGCCGGGTCTGGTCGACGATCATTGCGCCGATAGCGTCGGTGTTCTCAGGCGTCGACTGGAAGCCCATCGACGCTTCCTGCGTTGCCGATGGAACCGAGGTGATGTAGCGGGCGTTCAGCGTGCCGCCGAAACGCGAGGCATCGGGCTCGGCCATCGGCTCCTGCATCGCCACCTCCGTCTGCTTGGCGGCGATGCGGACGCTCTTGGCGGGCGCCGCGGAAGCCGTCACATAGGTCTGCTCGGCTGGGGCACGTGTCGCCTTGGCTGCGCGAACCGCCGCGGCCTGCTTGGCAGGATCTGGACGGACAATGGTCTTCACCACCGGCTCGGCGTAGGCAACCTGCACCGGCGCTTCAGGCACAGGCGCGCGCGGCTGCGCCGAGGCAACCATGGTCGTGGATTCATCCGGCAGCGGCTGCCAGTTGCGACCGCGCTTCTCGTAGAAGGCGTTGCCGCCGGCAACCATGGTGTAATGCATGTTCTTGTAGGGGAACCTCAGTCCGGCGGTGTGGAAGTACATCGTGTTCTTCAGCTTGGCCTTGCGCTCGCCCTTGAGCACCGCATCGGCGGCCTCCTCGACATCGGGCATCGCTTTCGAATTCATCGCCCGCGTCATCACGCCGGGCGCGAACTGGCCCGGTTCGCCAACCACTTGGCAAATGGTGCTGCCATGATTGCCGGAGCGCAGCCGGTTCATCACCACCGTGCCGACGGCGATCATGCCGTCACGGCTCGAGCGGTTGGACTCGAAGAACATCGCCCGCTCCAGGCATTCCTTCTCCTTCGGCGTGTTGCGGTAGGCGCGCGTCGAAAGGAAGCTGGGCGTGATGGCGTCGGTCAGGCTGGCGACCGACAGGCCATGCGAAGACGTAGTCTGGCTGCAACCCGCCAGGAACATAGGGGAGAAGATGATGCCGAGCAGAAGCGGCGTCTTCCATCGCGTCGCGATCAACAAAAATGCCTCATTGTCCAGATGCCAGCCCGCCCCGAGATGTGGCAAGAATGAGACTCTTAAAGGCAAAAAGATGGCTAAAGGATTAGCTTTCGTGCAGCATAGGTAAAACTTTATAAATGGCCGGATATGTCCGCGTGAGCAAAGCCGGAGAAAGTCTTAACGACAGCCTCCGCAGCCGATTTCCCTTCATAATCAATTAACTGGTTGGAGCCGGCTCAGAACGGCAATTTCATTCCGGGCGGGATCGGCAAGCCTGCCGTCAGCGCCTTGGTCTTCTCCTGCATAATCTGCTCGACCTTATTTTTGGCGTCATTGTGAGCGGCAAGCAGCAGGTCTTCGAGGATCTCGACCTCGTCCTCCTTGAACAGCGACGGATCGATCTTCAGCGACTTCATCTCGAACTTGCCGGTCAGCGTGACATTGACCAGCCCGCCTCCGGCCTGCCCGCTTGCTTCTATCGTGGCGATCTCGTCCTGCATGGCCTGGAACTTGGCCTGCATTTCCTTCGCCTTGCCCATCAGGCCGAGAAGATCTTTCATGGTCGGGTCCTTTGCGGATTCGTGGCTATGGTCAGGTTTCGTCGTCGTCCGGCGGCGGCTCGACCGGCGCTTCGGCCTTGTCGGTGTCGACTTCCGGCGCGTCGGGAATGCGCACGTCGATGATCTTGGCGCCGGGAAAGCGCGCCAGGATGGCGGCCACAGCCGGATCGCTTTTCGCGTCGGAGAAAGCAGTCTCGCGCCTGGTCGATTCCATCTCGGCCAGCGTTTGGCCGCCCTCTTCCTTCGACAATGACACCAGCCAGTTGCGGCCGGTCCAGGCGCGCAGCTTCGTCGTCAAGTCGTTGAGCAGCATCTTGGGCGCATCGGCGGTCAGGCCGACGTCGATACGGCCGGGCTCGATGCGCACCAGGCGAATACAGCTCTTGACCAGCACCTTGAAGGCGATGTCACGCTGCGCGTCGGCAAGAGCGACAATATCGGCCAGCGATTTCAGCGGCGGCGATTGCGGCTCGACGACCGGCTGCGGAGGCGCGACAAAGGCGACCGGGGGCGCGTCGACCAATCGCATGGTTTGCGCACCGGCTGGCCCGGACGGCATCCGGGTCTGCGCTACCGCGCTGGCGCCGCCGCCATTGCCGGCATTTACCGGCGCACCATTCGGGCGTGACGCACCACCGGACGCCGGAGCGCCGCTCTCCAGAGATTTCAACGCCTCGTCCAGCGTCGGCAGGTCGGCGGCATGCGCCAGCCGGATCAGCACCATCTCGCCGGCGCTGACCGGTCGGTTGGACGACTGCACCTCGGGAATGCCTTTCAAGAGCATCTGCCAGGTTCGCGACAGAACCTTGACCGACAGCGTGCTGGCGAAGTCGGCGCCGCGGCGGCGCTCATCCTCGGACAGGGAAGCGTCGTCGGCAGCCGTCGGCACGAAGCGCAGCCGGGTGACGAGGTGGTTGAATTCGGCCAGATCGGTCAGCACGGCAGCCGGATCGGCGCCGGTGTCGTACTGGTTGCGGAATTCGGCAAGGGCGGCCGCCACATCGCCCTTCATGACATGTTCGAACAGGTCGACGATGCGGGCGCGGTCGGCGAGACCCAGCATGGCGCGCACCGCTTCGGCGCTGACGGCGCCGCCGCCATGGGCGATTGCCTGGTCGAGAATGGAGAGCGAATCGCGGGCCGAGCCTTCGGCGGCGCGCGCGATCATCGCCAGCGCGTCGTCGTCTACCGATATGCCTTCCTTGCCGGCAATGGAGGCGAGATGCGCGACCAGTGCGCCGGCATCGATGCGTCTCAGGTCGAAACGCTGGCAGCGCGACAGCACGGTGATCGGCACCTTGCGGATTTCGGTGGTGGCAAAGATGAATTTGACGTGCGGGGGCGGCTCTTCCAGCGTCTTCAACAGGCCGTTGAAGGCCTGGGTGGAGAGCATGTGCACTTCGTCGATGATGTAGACTTTGTAGCGCGCCGACACCGGGGCATAGCGCACGCGCTCGATAATGTCCCTGATGTCGTCGATGCCGGTATGCGACGCGGCGTCCATCTCGATGACGTCGACATGGCGGCCTTCCATGATCGCCTGGCAGTGCTCGCCCAGGAGGGCGAGGTCGACCGAGGGATGGTCGACCGTCGGCGTCTTGTAGTTGAGCGCCCGCGCCAGGATGCGCGCCGTCGTGGTCTTACCGACGCCGCGCACGCCGGTCAGCATCCAGGCCTGGGCGATGCGGCCTGTGGAGAAAGCGTTGGTCAAAGTGCGGACCATCGGCTCCTGGCCGATCAGTTCGGAGAAATTCGACGGACGATATTTGCGCGCCAGCACGCGATAGGCGACGGCCTTTTGCTTCTCCAGGTTTTCGGGGTCCGAATTTCCGGCTTCGCTCATTCGCCCGTAAAGCTCCAAAAGGCCGCGTCTCAGCGTAGCCGATTCCTGCTAGATCGTTTCACCGTTTTCTGAAACGGCAAACCGCTCTACCCTTTGCTTTAACGCAATTCCGGACGGGAAACCGCTCACACTTTCCCTGGAATTGCTCCAATAGTCTCGCCCGCGCTGCAATGCGTCGTCAATGTCGCGAGAGGGGCCGATGAGGTGGGAGGCTGGAACAATGACCCGTTCCGGGCTCGTTAGGGCTGCTTCCTTCCGGACCTGACCCGGTTGGCGAGTGGATCGTCCACCACCAACCTCCCGCGTTCCATATCGGCAATTCATCGATCAAATGCAAGGGTGCATTGAGAATCGGATGCCCGTGAACTCCGCCGCTCAATGAATCGCTTGCAGCCCCCGTGCAGCCGCTCTAGCGTCATGAGTTTGGGAATAATGCGAGAAGCGCAAGGGAAACGCCAATGCTACCGGGCCTCAAGGCCGGATTCACGCTCGACTCCAGGCTGGAGGCGGATAGCGAGCAGCTGATGTGGCTCGGCCTGTGCGAGCTCAGGGTGATGAACGATAGCCGCTGGCCATGGCTGGTCCTGGTGCCGCAGCGGCCGGGGGCCGAAGAAATCCACGACATGACGCCGCTCGACCAGGCGATGTTGACGTTCGAAACCAACATGGTGGCGCAGGCGCTGAAAAGAACCACGGGCTGCACCAAGATCAACACCGGCGCGCTCGGCAACATCGTTCGGCAATTGCATGTCCACGTCATCGCCCGCTCGGAAGGCGATCCGGGCTGGCCGGGGCCGGTGTGGGGGCACGGCATGCGCGAGCCCTATGAGCGTTCAGGCATCCGCCAGTTTGCGCAACAGATCAAGGCGGCGCTATAAGCCGCCTGTGTCCATCCCTAGACGTTCGAGCTTCCATGACCTTTCGCCTTTTTGACGCGCCCTTGCGCGAACCGAGCCAGTTCGTCGGCTTCGCCGGAAACACGATTGATCGGCAATCCGAGAACCGCGCCGACGATTCCGTCGAAAGGGCGTTGGCCGATCCCTCGGCACGTCTTCTGCCGATGCATGGCGGACGGCTGTATCTGAAATTGCACGATGGCAGCTTCGACCCTTGGTTCGATCTGGCTGAGGGCCAGAAGCTGCAGCCATCACTCGCACAAGGCGTGCTGCTTGGCTTTGCCGAGAGCGGCCCGGTACTTGCCGTGCCGGTCGGCCTCGATCCCGAACAGCTGCCGGAGACCATGAAGGCGATCGATTATCGCTCGGTCTATATGCAGGGGCTGATCGACGAGGCGGCAGCGGGCGCGCTGGCGCAAGGCGCCGCCCTGCTTGCCTGGCATGCCACCCATCGCTTCTGCAGCAAATGCGGCCATGAATCGCAAATGCGGGCCGGCGGCTACAAGCGCCATTGCCCAAATTGCGGCACCGAGCACTTTCCACGCACCGATCCGGTGGCGATTATGCTGACGGCGACGCGGGAAAAATGCCTGCTCGGCCGCGGCCGACATTTCGGGCCCGGCATGTACTCGGCGCTTGCCGGCTTCATCGAGCCGGGCGAGACGATCGAGGCGGCGGTGCGCCGCGAAACGCTGGAGGAAGCCGGCATCCGGCTCGGCCGCGTCGTCTACCATGCCAGCCAACCCTGGCCGTTCCCCTATTCGCTGATGATCGGCTGTTTCGGCGAACCGCTCAATGACGACATCCAGGCCGATCTCAACGAGTTGGAAGATTGCCGCTGGTTTTTTCGCGACGAGGTGCGTTCCATGCTGGAGAGGACGCACAAGGACAATCTGGTCACGCCGCCGAAAGGCGCGATCGCGCATCATCTGATCCGCGCCTGGATCGACAGCGAATAAGAGTTGTTATTTTACGCAATTCCGGACGGAAAACCGCTTCACACTTTTCCTGGAATTGCTTAACGGGAGCAAAAAATGATCCGTCACACCGTGGTTTTCACCCTGAAGCACCCGCAGTACTCGCTGGAGGAAAAGCGGTTCCTCTCCGATGCCAAGCGCATTCTCAGCGCAATCAAGGGCGTCACCCATTTCGAGCCGCTGCGGCAAGTCAGCCCGAAGAACGACTATCACTTCGGCTTCTCGATGGAGTTCGTCGATCAGGCCGCCTACACCAGATATAACGAGCATCCCGACCACGTTGCCTTCGTGCGCGACCGCTGGATCCCGGAAGTCGAAACCTTCATGGAAATCGACTATGTGCCGCTGACCCTGCTGGTTTAGGGGAACCTTAGTCCGCGACCTTCCACTGCTCGCGCGACTCGCTGGCGGGATAGACGCCCAGAATGCGCACTTCGCGCGAGAAGAAGCGCAGTTCGTCCAGCGCCAGCTTGACCAGTGGGTCGTCGGGATGGCCCTCGATATCGGCGTAGAACAGCGTCGCGGTGAAGGCGCCCAACTGATAGCTCTCCAGCTTCGTCATGTTGACGCCGTTGGTGGCGAAACCGCCCATTGCCTTGTAGAGCGCAGCCGGCACGTTGCGGACACGGAACATGAAGGTCGTCATCATCTTGGTGTCGGCCGAGGGCCGTTCGGCCAATCGCTTGTCCTTGGTCAGCACGACGAAGCGGGTGACATTCGAGTCCGTGTCCTCGACATTTTTCTCGATGATGTCGAGGCCATAGAGTTCTGCGGCGAGCGCAGGCGCCAGCGAGGCCATGGTGCGGTCCTTGAGCTCGGAAACCAGCTTCGCCGAACCCGCCGTGTCGCCGGCAATCACCGGCTTCCAGCCATTCTTGCGGATGTATTTGCGGCACTGTCCCAGCGCATGGATATGGCTGTGCACGGTCTTGATCTCTTCGCGTTTGACGCCGGGCAGCACCATCAGTTGGAAATGGATCGGCAGGAAATATTCGCCGACGATGTGGAGTTTCGATTCCGGCAAGAGATGATGGATGTCGGCGACGCGGCCGGCGATGGTGTTTTCGATCGGGATCATGGCGAGGTCGGCCTTGTTGGTCTCGACCGCGTTGAAGGCATCCTCGAAGGTGGGGCACGGCAACGGCTCCATCGAAGGGAACATGTTGCGGCTGGCGGTGTCGGAATTGGCGCCCGGTTCGCCCTGGAAGGATATTCTGTTGGTCTTGTCAGGCATGCCGATATCTCAGGTTGAAGGTCTCAGGAAAGAATTTGTCGGGCGCGTTCGAGGTCTTCCGGCGTGTCGACGCCGAGCGGCAGCGATTGCACGATCTCGGCATCGATGCGCATACCGGCCTCCACCGCCCGCAACTGCTCCAGCCGCTCGCGCCGTTCGAGCGGCGACGGTTTTAGCGCGACGAAGCGTTCGAGGGCTGAGCGCCGATAGGCGTAGAGGCCGACATGGTGATAGAGCGGCCCCTCGCCCCAGGGCGCGGTGGCGCGGGTGAAATAGAGCGCCTTCAGCCGCGTCGCCGACAACGGCGAACCGACGATCTTGACGACGTTGGGGTTGGCCTTTTCCTCGTCGCGGACGATCTCGACGCCGAGCGTGGCGATGTCGACCGCAGCGTCCTCGAACGGTTTCAGCGCCGCACCGATGATCTTGGGATCGATGGTCGGCAGGTCGCCCTGCACATTGACGATGGTTTCGACCTTGCGATCGGGGTCGAGGGCGGTCAGCGCCTCGAAGATACGGTCGGAACCGGATTCGTGGTCGGTGCGCGTCATCACCGCCTCGAAACCGTGCGCGCGCACCGCTTCGGCCACGTTGCGCGTGTCGGTTGCCACCACCACCCGGCCAAGCCCAGCCTCAGCGGCGCGGCGGGCGACATGGACGATCATCGGCGCGCCGGCTATGTCGGCCAGCGGCTTGCCCGGCAGGCGCGTCGAGGCCATGCGGGCCGGGATCAGGATGAGCGTGGACATCGAGGTTGCAAGGCGTTCGAAAGAGGATGGGGAAAGTGGCAAAAGGTCTCACTGGAAGCGCCCTTATAGGTGTTGCAACGCCCAAGCAAAAGACCTAGTTTCCGCCCGATTTGACCGGCTCGACGGGGTGGGTCACGATACCGACGGACGGAGTGGACGGAGAGGTCCGCCGGAAAAGGGAGCCCTGGGGCGTATGGATTCCAACGAAGTCAACAAACTGCTCGCCGGGTTGCTTGGAACCTGTTTCGTCGTCTTCTCGGTCGGTTTGGTGTCCGACGCCCTGTTTGCCTCGCCGGCGCCGGAAAAACCCGGCTTTGCCATCGAGGCGACGGAGCCTGCCGAAGGCGGCGCCGCCGGACCCGCGGCAGAGGCCAAGCCGATCGCCGACCTTTTGGCCACCGCCAATGTCGAGCAAGGTGCGGCCGTCTTCAAGAAATGCCAGGCCTGCCATTCCGGCGAAAAAGGCGGCCCCAACAAGGTCGGCCCGGATCTCTGGGACATCGTCGACCGCCCCGTCGCCGAGCATGAGGGCTTTGCCTATTCGGCCGGCATGAAAGAGTTTTCCAAGGGCGGCGCGGAGAAGTGGACCTATGACAACCTCAACCACTTCATCACCTCGCCGAAGAAATTCGTGAAGGGCACTGCGATGGGCTTTGCCGGCCTGCCGAAGGACGAGGACCGCGCCAACGTCATCGCCTATCTGCGCACGCTATCGGATAGTCCGAAGCCGCTGCCGACGCCAGGTGCCGCCGCTGATGCAACCGCGCCGGGCAAGCCGGCCGAGGGTGCTGCTCCGGCCAAGCCGGCTGAAGGTGCAGCTCCAGCCCCTGCGACGCCGGCACCGGCGCCCGCCAAATAACCGAATTGTCATCTCCATGATCTCAAAAAAGCCGGGTTCAGCCCGGCTTTTTGTTAGGAAAATCGCATATGCGGCGACAAAGCCGCCGCATGGCGGTTTTCACCGGCGTCAAATCATTTAGGATTGCCGGGCATCGCGAAGAGGAGAACGCATGACGGTTGGCCGAACGCTTCTGAGGTCCTTTCTGGTTGTGGGCGCCCTCGCAGGCGGCCTGCAGGCAGCCTTCCCCCAGGAATGGCACACCACCTCTTCGCTGATCGGCCCCTCCAAGTATGGCGAGAATTTCCAGCGCTACGATTATGTGAATCCGGATGCACCGAAGGGCGGTACCTACAATTCGGTCGTTTCCGGCACGTTCGACAGCTTCAATCCCTATATCGTTCAGGGATCGCCGGCGGCCGGCCTGCAGCCATTTGGCGGCGGCCTGCTCTACGACACGCTGATGGATCAGGCGACTGACGAAGGCAGCGTCAGCCACCCGCTCATCGCCGATGCCTACAAGTACCCGACCGACTATTCCTCGGCCACCTACCGGCTCGACCCACGGGCGAAATGGCATGACGGACAGCCGATCACCACTGACGACGTGATCTGGTCGTTCCAGGTGCTGAAGGCCAACAGCCCGATGTACAGCCGCTATTTCGAAAACGTCACCGACGCAGTCGCTGTCTCGGACCGTGAGGTCGAGTTCCACTTCGACCAGAAGGGCAATCGCGAACTGCCCAAGATCCTCGGCGACCTTGTCGTGCTGCCCAAGCATTGGTGGGAAGGCACCGACGCCAATGGCAAGAAACGCGACATCACCAAGGGGACGCTGGAGCCGCCGCTGGGCTCGGCTGCCTACAAGATCGCCAGCTTCAAGGCGGGGTCGGAAATCGTCTGGCAGCGCGTCCCCGACTATTGGGGCGCCAAGCTGGCTGTGAAAATCGGTCGGGAGAATTTCGACACGCAGCACTTTACCTACATTCTTGACGACAACGCCTCCTGGGAGGCGTTCAAGAAAGGTGGCCTCGACGATATCAAGCCGGAAAACAGCTCGAAGCGCTGGGCGACGTTTTATGATTTCGCGGCGATCAAGGCCGGCGATGTGATCAAGCAGGAGTTCAAGACCACCTCGCCCGAGCCGATGCAGGCTTTCATGCTCAACCAGAGACATAGGTTGTTTGCCGATCGTCTGGTCAGGGCCGCGCTCACCTACCCGTTCGATTTCGAATCGATGAACCGCACGCTGTTCTTCGGTTTCAACACTCGCACCCACAGTTATTTCCAAGGCACGGACCTAGCCTCCAGCGGCTTGCCGCAAGGCAAGGAATTGGAGATCCTGGAGAAGTACCGCGACAAGCTGCCGCCGGAAGTATTCACCCAGGAATTCAAGTTGCCGGTCTACGATTCGCCGCAGGCGGAGCGCAAATATCTGAAGCAGGCGGTCGACCTGTTCGCCCAGGCCGGCTGGGTGATCAAGGGCGGCAAGATGGTCAACGCCAAGACCGGCGAGCCATTCAAGTTTGAAATCCTAGGCTCGAATGAAACCGACCAGGTCATTTCCAGCCCCTGGATCGCCAATCTGCGCAAGATCGGCGTCGATGCGACACTGCGCATCGTCGACCCGAGCCAGTACACCAACCGCGTCAGAAATTTCGATTACGACGTCATCACAGGACAGCTCCAACAGTCGGAATCGCCCGGCAACGAGCAGCGCGATTTCTGGAGCTCCAAGGCCGCCGACACACCGGCATCGCGCAATTATTCCGGCATCAAGAACCCGGTCGTTGACGCCCTTGTCGACCGCATCATTTTTGCCACGGATCGCGATGACCTCGTCGCCACCACCCATGCGCTCGATCGCGTGCTGCTGTGGAATTACTATGTGGTGCCGCAATACTATCGCGCCGTTGTGTGGCTGGCTTACTGGAACAAGTTCGGCATCCCGGAAAAGCAGCCCGGCTACCGTGGCGCCGATATCGATTCCTGGTGGATCGATGCGGACAAGGAAAAGGCCCTGGCCGCCAAGTACAAGGGCAGCAATTGATGGCGGGGCTCCCTCGCCGCGATTTCCTGGCCCTCAGTGGCGCCGCGGCCGTTGCTGCGCTGCTGCCGGGCAAGGCTTTCGCCGCCAGCCCAACCGGCGTGAAACTGCATGGACTGTCGGCTTTCGGCGACCTCAAATACAAGCCGGACTTCACTCATTTCGACTATGTCAATGTCGATGCGCCGCAAGGTGGCGTCTTCAACTTCCTGCCGCGCAACTGGCTTGCCAACCAGACGCCGCTGACCTTCAACACGCTGAATTCGTTCGTTCCCAAAGGCGATTCGCCCCAGCGCACGGAGATGTGCTTCGATTCACTGATGGTGAGAGCGTACGACGAACCTGACGCCGTTTACGGGCTGATCGCTGACGGCGTGACGATTTCCGACGACCGCAACGACTTCACCTTCTCGCTGCGCCCGCAGGCCCGCTTCCATGACAGCACGCCATTGACGACAGAGGATGCCGCCTTCACCTTCAAGCTGCTCAAGGACAAGGGGCACCCGTACTATTCCCTGCCGCTAACGCATCTGGATGACGCGATTGCCGTGGATGCCCACACGCTGCAGCTTAGGTTTTCCGGCAAGCAGACAAGCCGCACCATCCTCAACGTCGTCGAGTTCCCGGTCCTGTCGAAGGCGTTCTACACGGCCAACCCGTTCGATTCCTCGCAGATGAACCCGCCGTTGGGGTCAGCCGCCTACAAGGTCGGTCGCTGGTCGGCCGGGGCCTGGATCGAATATGAGCGTGTGGCTGATTATTGGGGCAACGACCTGCCGGTCAATCGCGGCCAGAACAATTTTCAGCGGATCCGCGTTGAGTTCTATCAGGACCGTAGCGTTGCCTTCGAAGCGTTCAAGAAGGGAGAAATCCTCTACAGGGAGGAATTCACCTCGCGCGTCTGGGCGACCGGCTACGACTTCCCAGCCTTCACTGCCGGCAAGGTGGTGAAGCACGAATTCCCGGCCGAAACGGTGCCTTCGATGCAGGGCACCGCCGTCAACCAGCGGCGCGAGCAGTTTCGCGACTCGCGCGTGCGGCAGGCGATCGGGCTCTGCTTCGACTTCGAATGGACGCGGCGCAATTTCTTCTACGGTTCCTATGAGCGCTCGCAATCCTGCTTCGAGAAATCCGAATTTCGCGCCGAGGGCAGACCGTCGCCACAAGAATTGGCTCTTCTTGAGCCGCTGCGTGAGCAGATTCCCGCCGAGGCTTTTGGCGAAGCCGTGGTCCAGGACGCGTCGAACGGCTCCGGCCGCGACCGGCAGTTGCTTGGCAAGGCGGCCAAGCTTCTGGCCGAGGCCGGCTGGAAACGGTCCGGCAATTTCGTCGTGAACGACAAGGGTGGTCGGTTGTCCGCAGAGTTTCTTGTCGACGACGAAGTCTTCGAGCAGGTCTACTCGCCCTGGGTCGAAAACATGAAGGCGGTCGGCATCGATGCCTCGATCCGGCTGGTGGATGCCGCGCAATATCAGCTGCGGCAGAATTCGTTCGACTACGACCTCGTCTCGGTCGCGGCCTCGTTTCCGGCGACGCCAACCCGTGACGACCTCGAAACCATTTTCCATTCGCGAGCAGCTACCGTATCGGGCTCTCGCAATCTGCCGGGAACGTCGAGCCCGGCCATCGACGCCCTGGTTGACGCCGCGGGCGCCGCCAAGGATCGCGAAGGCCTGACAATTGCCATGCGCGCGCTCGACCGGGTCTTGCGTGCACGGCGGGATTGGATTCCAAGTTGGTTCCTGGCGAATCATCGAAGCGCCTATTGGGACATGTTCGGTTTTCCCGAGCGGAAACCCGAGTTCGACTTCCCGGTCGAAGCGCTGTGGTGGGTCGACAAGGGCAAGGCGGCAAAAATTGGCAAAGGGTAGGCTGTTGCGCGGCACTTTACCCTCCCCCTCGTGGGGAGGGTCGGTGAGCACTTCGTGCGCAGCGCGAATGGCGAACCGGGGTGGGGGTGTGACGGCGTACGCCGGGTCGAGACTACCCCCACCCCGCCCCGCTTCGCGGATCGACCCTCCCCACAAGGGGGAGGGTGAAAGCTGATGGGCGCCTACATACTGCGCCGTATCCTGCTGATGATACCGACCCTGTTCGGCATCATGGCGGTTGCTTTCGTCGTCACTCAATTCGCACCGGGTGGACCGGTCGAGCAGGTCATCGCCAGCCTGACCAACCAGGGCGGCAGCGACCGCCTCGGCAGCGGCGGTGGCGATGCAGGAGGCGGCGGCAATTTCGATGTGGCCGGTGACGTCGGCTCGAAGTATCGCGGCGCGCAAGGGCTCGATCCGGAATTCATCAAGAAGCTGGAAAAGCAATTCGGCTTCGACAAACCACCGCTCGAACGCTTCGTCATGATGCTGTGGAACTATGCCCGCTTCGATTTCGGCGACAGCTATTTCCGTGACATCTCGGTTCTTGACCTGATCCTCGAGAAGATGCCGGTGTCGATCTCGCTTGGGCTGTGGATCACGCTGTTGTCCTATCTGATCTCGATCCCCCTTGGCATCCGCAAAGCGGTCAAGGACGGCTCCGCCTTCGACGTCTGGACCAGCGGCGTGATCATCGTCGGCTATGCAATACCGGCGTTCCTGTTCGGCATATTGCTGATGGTGCTGTTCGCGGGCGGCTCCTTCTGGGACTGGTTCCCACTGCGCGGCATCGTCTCCGACAATTGGGACCAATTGTCGTGGCCCGACAAGATCGTCGATTATTTCTGGCACATGACCTTGCCGCTGACGGCGCTGGTGCTGTCGGCCTTCGCGACGACGACGCTGCTGACCAAGAACTCCTTCCTGGAAGAGATACGCAAACAGTATGTGGTGACGGCCCGTGCCAAGGGCCTGTCGGAGCGGCGGGTGCTTTACGGACATGTGTTCCGCAACGCAATGCTGATCGTCATTGCCGGCTTTCCAGCGGCCTTCATCTCGGCCTTCTTCACCGGCTCGCTTTTGATCGAGAACATCTTTTCCCTCGACGGTCTCGGGCTGCTCGGCTTCAGGTCCGTGTTGGCGCGCGACTATCCGGTCGTCTTCGCCAACCTCTATATATTTTCGCTGCTTGGCCTGTTCGTGACGCTGTTGTCCGACCTGATCTACACATGGGTCGATCCGCGCATCGATTTCGAGCGGAGAGACGTCTGATGACGCAGGCTGCAGCCGAGATCACACCGACAAGGATCGCCCGCCCCTGGCTGTCGCCGCTCAACAAGCGGCGCTGGCAGAACTTCAAGGCCAACAGGCGCGGCTACTGGTCGTTGTGGATATTCCTCGCTCTGTTCGTGCTGTCGCTGTTTGCCGAACTGATCGCCAACGACAGACCGATCGTCGCCTACTACAAAGGCGAGATCCTGTTCCCGGTGGCGGTCGCCTACCCCGAGGAAAAATTCGGCGGCTTCTACGCCGTCACCGACTATCGCGACCCGGTCATCCGCGACGAGATCAACGCCAATGGCTGGATGATCTGGCCGCCAATCCGCTATTCCTACCGCACCGTCAACAATGCGATCCCCGACGCCGCTCCCGCAAAACCGTCATGGGAATACGACGCGCAGAGGCGATGCAGCCAATATCCGCAAGGCGCTGCCGATCCTGACTGCATTGTCGGCAACTGGAACTGGCTGGGTACCGACGACCAGGCGCGCGACGTGCTGGCGCGCATCATCTACGGGTTCAGGATTTCCGTGCTGTTCGGGTTGATCCTGACCGCGGGTTCGTCGGTTATCGGCGTCGCCGCCGGCGCGCTGCAAGGGTATTTCGGCGGCTGGACCGACCTTCTCTTTCAACGCTTCATAGAAATCTGGTCGGCGATACCGCTGCTGTATCTGCTGCTGATCGTCGCTGCCATCCTGCCGCCGGGCTTCTTCATCCTGCTCGGGCTGATGCTGCTCTTCTCCTGGACGTCGCTTGTCAGCGTGGTGCGCGCCGAATTCCTGCGCGCGCGCAACTTCGAATATGTCAACGCGGCCCGCGCGCTTGGTGTGTCCAACCGCACCATCATGCTGCGCCATCTTCTGCCCAATGCCATGGTGGCGACGCTGACCTTCATGCCTTTTCTGGTCAGCGCCTCGATCTCGACACTGACCTCGCTCGACTATCTCGGCTTCGGCCTGCCGCCCGGCACCGCGTCGCTCGGCGAACTGCTAAAACAGGCGCAGAGTAACCTCAATGCCCCCTGGCTCGGTATATCGGGCTTCATCGTCATCTCGCTGATGCTGTCGCTGTTGGTGTTCATCGGTGAAGCAACGCGCGATGCTTTCGACCCGCGCAAGGCGTTCCGATGAGCAGCGAACTCCTGCTCTCCGTCCGCGATCTCAGCGTTGCCTTCACCCAAGGCGGCAACGAGTCGACCGCCGTCGACCACATCTCCTTCGATCTCGCCAAGGGCGAGACGGTGGCGCTTGTGGGCGAATCCGGTTCCGGCAAATCGGTCTCGGCGCTGTCGGTGCTGAAGCTTCTGCCCTACCCGACGGCCAGCCATCCCTCGGGCAAGATCCTGTTCCAGGGCGCCGACCTTTTGGCGATGAACGAAAAGCAGTTGCGCAGCGTGCGCGGCAACAAGATCACCATGATCTTCCAGGAGCCGATGACCTCGCTCAATCCGCTGCACACGATCGAGCAGCAGATCGTCGAGATCCTGGCGCTGCATCAGGGCATGGGCGACCGCCAGGCCAAGGCGCGCACGCTGGCGCTGCTCAACGAGGTCGGCATTCGCGAACCGGAAAAGCGGCTCGACGCCTATCCGCACCAGCTGTCCGGCGGCCAACGCCAGCGCGCCATGATCGCCATGGCGCTGGCCAACGAGCCTGAACTGCTGATCGCCGACGAGCCGACGACGGCGCTCGACGTCACTGTCCAGGCGCAGATCCTCGAATTGCTGGCGGGGCTGAAGAGCCGCAAGGGCATGTCAATGCTGTTCATCACCCATGATCTCGGCATTGTCAGAAAGATCGCCGACCGCGTCTGCGTGATGACCAAAGGCAAGATCGTCGAGACCGGGCCGACCAGGGACATCTTCGCCAACCCGCAGCACGCTTATACCAAGCACCTCCTGGCCGCCGAGCCGAAGGGCAAGCCGCCGGCCGCCAACGACGCCGCCAAACCGGTTATGACCGGCAAGGACATCAAGGTTTGGTTCCCGATCAAAAAGGGTTTCTTTCGCACCACCGTCGACAATGTGAAGGCTGTTGACGGAATCGACGTCACCGTACGCGCCGGCCAGACGCTAGGCGTCGTCGGCGAATCCGGCTCCGGCAAGACGACGCTCGGGCTGGCGCTGGCGCGGATGATCTCATCGACCGGCACCATCCAGTTCAATGGCAGCGACATCAACCAGCTTTCCTTCAACGCCATGCGGCCGCTGCGCCGCGAGTTGCAGATCGTTTTCCAGGACCCGTTCGGCTCGCTCAGCCCGCGCATGTCGGTCTCGGAGATCATCGAGGAAGGCTTGAAGATCCACGAGCCGAAGCTGTCGCCCGATCAACGCGACGACAAGGTCGTCGCCGTGCTGAAGGAGGTCGGGCTCGATCCGGCGACCAGGAACCGCTATCCGCATGAATTCTCCGGCGGCCAGCGCCAGCGCGTCGCCATTGCGCGCGCCATGGTGCTCAATCCACGCTTCGTCATGCTGGACGAACCGACCTCGGCGCTCGACATGAGCGTGCAGGCGCAAGTGGTCGACCTCTTACGCAATCTGCAGGCCAGGCACGACCTTGCCTATCTGTTCATCAGCCACGATCTGAAAGTCATTCGCGCCCTTGCCAATGACGTCATCGTCATGCGCAATGGCAAGATCGTCGAAGCCGGCCCTTCCGAACAGATTTTCGAGCGGCCGCAGACCGACTATACGAAGGCGCTGATCTCGGCCGCGTTCAAGATCGAGACGGCGCCGGTCGGTATCGTCAGCGAATAACAGGGAATACAATCCGCAAATGGAAAAAGGCAAAATCCTGCTTGCCGTCACCGGCTTTCATCCGCAGCGCTGGCGCGAGCTGCTGTCGGCCGAGCGCGAAGTGGTGCTGGAGCCGGACGGCGCTTCGGATCCGTCGATCACCTATGCGGTGGTGTGGAAGCAGAAGCCGAACCTACTGAAATCGCTGCCCAATCTGCGCGCAATCTTCTCGATCGGCGCCGGCGTCGACCACATCTTCGCCGATCCCGGCCTGCCCGATGTGCCGATCGTCAAAGTGGTCGCCGAGAACCTGACGCAGTACATGACCGAATATGTCGTCTGGCGCGTGCTCGACCATCACCGCCAGGGCATGCTCTATCGTGCGCAGCAGCCGAAGAAGACCT
Organism: Mesorhizobium sp. LNJC394B00; assembly: GCF_000502555.1. NCBI lineage: Bacteria > Pseudomonadati > Pseudomonadota > Alphaproteobacteria > Hyphomicrobiales > Phyllobacteriaceae > Mesorhizobium > Mesorhizobium sp. LNJC394B00. The sequence continues at coordinate 258,623 of NZ_AYWH01000005.1, read as the reverse complement.
GGCACGAACCGCCGCAGCGGCCGGCCGGTGACATCTCGGTCGGCATTATGGGGCTCGGCAATCTCGGCCGCGCGGCGGCATCGGTGCTGTTGTCGCTCGGCTTTGCCGTCAATGGCTGGTCGCGGAGCGACAAGGCCATGAAAGGCGTTGCGACCTATGCCGGAGAGGCCGGGCTGATCCCCTTCCTCAACGCCACCGACATACTGGTGGTGCTGTTGCCGCTGACGCCGGACACGCACGGCATCATCAATTACGGCGTGCTGAAGGAATTGCGCAAGCGAAACGGCCTCGGCGGCTCGGTGCTGATCAATGCCGGGCGCGGCCGGCTGCAGAAGGACGCCGACATCTTGCGAGCGCTGGACGACGGCACGCTGAAGGAGGCGAGCCTCGACGTGTTCGAGGTCGAGCCGCTGCCGAAGACCAGTCCGCTTTGGAGTCACCCGAAAGTGTTCGTGACGCCGCACGCGGCGGCGACCTCCGACCCTGTCCACCTGGCGCCGAGCATGTTGCGGCAGATGGATGCCTTCGAGCGCGGCGAAAAGCTTGATAACGTGGTCGACCGCAAGGCGGGGTACTGAGGAAGTTCAGGTTCAGCTCGGCAGGGTGAACTTCTTCTGTTTGTTGGGCTTGCCGCAGTCGCGGCGGACGATCGAGCGGTTCATGGCGTCGATCTTGCCACTTGCCAGATCAGTATCGCGCTTGCTTTTGGAGCGCATATCCGGCGTGAACGGGCCGAAGCCCATCGCCGGATTGGAGAAGCTCGGCTTGGCGTCCGTCGACAGATGGTATTGCTGCGCCAGTTCGTTGCGCTGCGCCAGCAACTGGTCGCAAGGCACGTTGTCATATTGCAGCGACGATTGTACGTCCTGGTCCTGCCGCTCCGACATCGAGCTGCTGCAGCCGGCCATCGCCAGGCAGGACGCCAAGACCATCATGTTCCAGCGCATGTGTTCCTCCTCAATGCCTGCCGAGGGCTTTTCTCGGCTTGTATCCTACCTGATGCCGCGCGAGCCGCAAAAATCCTATTCACGTTTTCGAACAAGACGAGACATCAACCCTTGGACGAGGGCACCGCCAGCGCGGCAAGCCCGCCGACCGGCTGGCGGCGATCCCAGCGGATGACGGTCGGCTGCATCGACAGCACCGACAGGCCGTTTGCGGCAAGCACCCGCTCGACATAGGCTTGAGAATGGGCGTAGCGACGAGACGGCTGCAGCGCAAAACCGGCGTCGCCGCCCGCCCCGCCCTTGGCTGGCGTTTCGACGGAAAAGGCAAACAGGCCATTGGTGGCCAGAATGCCGGCGACGGTCTTCACCACGCGATCGAGCGCGCCGACATAGATGAACACGTCGGCCGCCGCCACCAGATCGGCTTTCGGCCCGGCATAGGCAAAATGCTGCAGATCGGCCTTGGCGAGCAGGTCGTAGACGCCCTTGGAGCGGGCCTTTTTCAGCATGGCGGCGGAGATATCGTAGCCCTCCAGCCGTTCGGCGACCGGCCGCAGTTTCTCGCCCATCAGACCGGTGCCGCAACCGAGATCGAGCGCCAGCGAAAAGCGGCCCGGTCTTGCCGCGCGAATGGCGCGATCGAGAAACTCCGGCAGCCGGTAGCCGAGCTTGTCGACCAGCGAGTCCTCGAAAGTCTCGGCATAGTGGTCGAACAGCGTCTCGACGAAGGCGCTGGGTGGCGCTGCGGCAGCCGGCGCCTTGCCGATGAGTTGCAGCTTCAGCGCAGCACCCAGGCGATCCGCCGGGTCCAGTTTCAGCGCCGTCGCCCAGGCTTGAGCCGCCACGTCGAGCCGCTCGGCTGTCTCCTGCATCTCGCCAAGACGGAACCAGCCCGCCGCCCATTGCGGCGCCAGTTCCAGCGCGCCGAGCAGCAGCTCCGCCGCTGCCGCGTGCTCGCCCGAGCCGAAAAGCATCTCGGCATAGTCGGCGCGACGGTCGGCGGTCAGGTCGCCGGACGAGATTTTCAGCGGTTGCATGGCGATGGCCCCGCCGGCTGATGCGGCCGGTGGCTGGCTGTAGGCCGAGTCAGCAGTCTCTTGCAACAGGCTTCCCGCGCTGGAATTAGCCACTATCTTGACTGGATGCGCGCCAGCGACCTGCTCCATCCCCGGCCTGAAGGCCTTTATTGCCCATCCGGCGATTTCTTCATCGACCCGGTGCGGCCAGTCGACCGGGCGTTGATCACGCATGGCCATTCCGACCATGCCCGATCCGGCCATCGTTCGGTGCTGGCGACGCAGCAGACGCTCGACATTATGGGGTTGCGTTATGGCGAGGATTTTGCCGGGACAACGCAAGCGGCCGTGCTTGGCGAAGCGATGGCGCTGAACAATGTCAGCGTCACCTTCCATCCGGCCGGCCATGTGCTGGGCTCGGCGCAGATCGCGGTCGAGCACAAGGGCAGGCGCATCGTCGCCTCCGGCGACTACAAGCGCCAGAAGGACGCGACCTGCGCACCGTTCGAACCGGTCCAATGCGACGTCTTCATCACCGAGGCGACCTTCGGCCTGCCGGTGTTTCACCATCCGCCCGACACGGAGGAGATCGCCCGGCTGCTCAAATCGGCGGCGCAGTTTCCCGAGCGATCGCATCTGGTCGGCGCCTATGCGCTGGGCAAGGCACAGCGGGTGATGCGGCTGCTGCGCGATGCCGGTTATGACAGGCCGATCTATATCCACGGCGCGCTGGCCAAGCTCAGCGAATATTACCAGAGCCAGGGCATCGACCTCGGCACGCTGGAGCCGGCAACCGTCGACAGCGGCGGCAAGCAGGATTTCACCGGGGCCATCGTTGTCGGCCCTCCATCGGCCTTCGCCGACCGCTGGGCGCGGCGCTTTCCCGACCCGATCTCATGCTTCGCCTCGGGCTGGATGCGCATCCGCCAGCGCGCCAAGCAAGGCGGCGTCGAACTGCCGCTGATCATTTCCGACCATGCCGACTGGGATGAACTGACCGCTACCGTCAAGGAGACGGGCGCCGGCGAAATCTGGGTGACGCACGGCCGCGAGGAAGCGCTGGTGCGCTGGTGCGAGCTGGAAGGCATCGCCGCCAGGCCACTGCACCTGGTGGGATATGAGGACGAGGGCGATTGATGGTGATTTTTGATCCAGAAATCGCCGGCGCGGCGATCCTTCCCACCCCCCTCTGGCCTGCCGGCCATCTCCCCCGCAAGGGGGGAGATCAGATGTCACCTCCGCTTTCGCCAATCGCCAACCTCGCAAGATGGGCGGCAAGATCAAGGCTGCCAATCTCCCCCCTTGCAGGGGAGATGTCCAGCAGGACAGAGGGGGGTGCGCCAGAACGCAAACCTCTGCCGTCAACGCGGTCCTTGCATCCATGAACCGCTTTGCCGAACTCCTCGACCGCTTGGTGCTGACGCCGTCGCGCAATGGCAAGCTGACGCTGCTCGTCGATTATTTCCGCAGCGTCGAGGACCCCGACCGCGGGCTGGCACTGGCGGCGATCACTGGCGACCTCAACATTGCGGCGGTGAAGCCGGCGATGCTGCGCACGCTGGTCACCGAGCGCATGGATCCGGTGCTGTTCGGCTATTCCTACGACTATGTCGGCGACCTTGCCGAAACCGTCTCGCTGGTTTGGCCGCAGACGCCGGGACATATCCCCAACCGGGAGCCGACGCTTGGCGATGTCGTGGCGAAGCTGCAGGCGGCGAGCCGCTCGGACGGACCCAAGGTGCTGGCCGGGCTGCTCGACAGCGCCGGCATTTCGGCGCGCTTTGCCATCATCAAGCTCGTCACCGGCGGCTTGCGTATCGGCGTTTCGGCGCGGCTGGCCAAACAGGCGCTGGCCGATTTCGGCAAGGTCGATGTCGCCGAGATCGAGGAGCTGTGGCACGGGCTGACACCGCCCTATATCTCGCTGTTCGCGTGGCTGGAAGGCAAGGCCGAGAAGCCGAAGCGGACCGCACTTGCCCTGTTCAGTCCGGTGATGCTGTCGAACCCGGTCGGCGACGGCGACCTCGAAAAGCTCGATCCGGCCGACTATGCCGCGGAATGGAAATGGGACGGCATCCGCGTTCAGGCGGTGTGCGAGGGCGGCGTGCGCCGGCTCTATTCGCGCACCGGCGACGATGTGTCCGGCGCATTCCCCGATCTCGCCCAGGCAATGGATTTTTCCGCCGCGCTCGATGGTGAATTGCTGGTCGGCGAGCCGGTGGCGACCGGCACCTTTTCGGACCTGCAACAGCGGCTCAATCGCAAGAGCGTGGCCCCGAAGATACAGCAGCAATACCCGGCATTCATGCGCTGCTACGATGCGCTGCAGATCAACGGCGAAGATTTGCGCGCGCTACCTTTCCGCGAGCGGCGGGCCCGTCTTGAGGCCTTCATCACAACGCTGGACCCGCACCGTTTCGATCTGTCGCCGTTCGTCGAATTCCCGGATTGGCAAACGCTGGAGGAACTGCGCCGCGCGCCGCCGCACCCGATCATCGAAGGCGTGATGCTGAAGCGCTGGGATTCGCCCTATCTCGCGGGACGGCCGAAAGGCCCGTGGTTCAAGTGGAAGCGCGATCCGCACACGGTCGATGCTGTGCTGATGTATGCGCAGCGCGGCCATGGCAAGCGGTCCAGCTTCTACTCCGATTATACGTTCGGCGTCTGGTCGGGGCCGGAAGGCGCGGAGGAACTGGTGCCGGTCGGCAAGGCCTATTTCGGCTTCACCGACGAGGAGCTGAAGCAGATCGACAAATTTGTCCGCGACAACACCGTCGAGCGTTTCGGCCCGGTGCGCTCGGTGCGCGCCGACCGCAGCCAAGGCCTGGTGCTGGAGGTGGCTTTCGAAGGTCTCAACCGTTCGACCCGCCACAAATCCGGCGTTGCGATGCGATTTCCCCGCATCTCACGGCTGCGCTGGGACAAGCCGACCGCCGAAGCCGACCGCATCGAGACGCTGCAGGCGCTGCTTGATCGCTAGACTTAATTCCGAACCGGGAGTACCAACCCAGGCAGGAGCGTAGATGATTTCCCGATCCGACAAGGTTGAACGATTTCGTGCTCTTCACAAATCCGGCTGCTTCGTGATCCCCAATCCGTGGGACATAGCCGGCGCGCGGATGATGACGGGTCTCGGCTTCAAGGCGCTGGCGACGACATCGTCGGGCTACGCATTCTCGAAAGGCAGGAAAGACGGAGCGCTGGACGTCAGCCGCGCCGAGAGCCTGGCCTATGCCGCCGATATCGCCGCCTCGACCGATGTTCCCGTTACCGCCGATCTCGAGGACGGGTACGAAGACACGCCCGAGGGTGTTCCCGAGACCGTTCGGCTGGCGGCCGAGGCTGGACTGGCGGGGCTGTCCATCGAGGATCGGCAGCCGAATTCCGATCTGCCGATACGCGATTTTGACGACGCGGTGGCGCGGATAGCCGCCGCCGCAGAGGCCGCGCGAAAATACAACATCGTGCTGACTGCCCGCGCCGACGGCCTCGGCAAAGGCGCTTATGATCTCGAAGAGGCCATTCGCCGCCTCAGGACATTCGAGGCTGTCGGCGTTGAGGTTCTCTATGCGCCGGGTGTGCCGGACCTGGCGTCCCTCGAAAAGCTTTGCCGCTCAGTCAAAACTCCCGTCAATCATGTGATCGGCCAGGGTGTCTCCGGGTTGACCCTCGACCAGATTGCGCAAGCCGGTGTGCGGCGGATCAGCGTCGGTGGATCGCTCGCCCGCGCTGCCGGCGGAGCGCTGCTGACCATCTGCCGGGAGATTGCGGCAGGCGACTTCGGCGCGCTGGACTCCGCCCCGGCCTGGGGCGTCCTGCACAGCCCCAAAGCGATGATTTAGCTGGCAGGAGCCGCGCCCGCAAATCCAGGCTGTGACCACCGGGCACCGGGACCTACGGTTCGATCGAGACGCGGATCTCGTAGATGTCGACCGCCTTGCCCTGCTTGTCGAAGTCGGAGTTGATGGCGATGCTCCCGGCGGCGCCCGGGGGCTTGTCGGGGAATTTCACGTCGAACAGATATTCGTTACGCTGCTGGCCGACCGCATAGCGCTTGCGGCCGCAATCGCCGAGATCGCCGAAATTGCAGTCGACGGAGATCTGCGTGTCCTTGCCGTCCTCGGCGCGGGCGACGATGTCGAACACGGCATGTTTGCCGGCAAGCTTCTCCAGCACGCCCTGCCCGACATCGAAGCTGATGGCCGAGCCGGAAGCACCGGAGCGGATGCGCAGGAAGGAGCCGGTGTCGTCCTGCACGACATCGGCCTTGGCGTCGGACGGGGTCGCCACATGCGTTGGATCGGTGGGTGTAAACACGTTGATCCAGTCGCGCGTCTGTTCGGCGACACCAGGCTGCTGCGGCGCGCCAGGCTGCTGCGGCTCAGTTGTACCGGCAGGCGGCGTGAAGTCGTCATCGTCGACGGTCGGCGGCGCTTCGGGCGGCGCCGTGTCGAGCTGCGCCGGCGTCTTGAACACCCCGGTCTGCACGGCGAAATAGAGGCCGATGCCGGCGGCGGCGAGCAACGTCACGCCAAAGAAGATCGCCGTCAGCGGCAGGCGGCGGCCCCTTATCCGCCTTTCATCGCGATCAGGCGCCACTTCCGCCGCGGCCTCGGCCGGCGCGGAATCGGCCATATCGATCGCCGGGGCGCCGGGCAGCGTGGCGTCAGGCATGATGTCGGGGACGACCGGCAGCACGCGCGAACGCGGCGCGTCGGATGCCTCGGGCTGAACCGGTTCATCAACGACGATCGCCGGCGACGGTCCGGCCGCGACACCTGTCGGGGCATCGACCGCGGGCGCTTCGGCGGCGCCCTGTACGGCGTCTTGCGGCTGCGCAACGCGTTGCGGCAGCGCGGTATCTTGTGTCTGCGCAGCGCTCTGCGTCGGCGCGGCGCTCTGCGTGGGCGCGGCGACATCGGGGACCGCGGGCAGGAATTCGGATTCGATCTCGGCGATCTTTTCCTGGACCGCCTTGCGGCGCTTGATGGCGGCTTCCACCGTCACGCCGGGATTGGCCTGGAGCACGCGGTCGAGCGCCGCGAAAGCCGACCGATAGACCCTCTCGCGAAATGCCCGGTCCTCGGCGTTGCCTTTCTCGAAGGCGTTGCGGATCGCTTTTTCGATCGCGTCCAAGCGAATTTCCCCTGTCCGTTCGCTTACATTGCCATGATCGTTAGCCGCAGGAGACCAATCAATCAACGGGCGAGCGCCCGCATTCTGCCTTACAGGCCTGTTCAAGGCCCATTTCGATGCGTTTTGGCAATAAAATCAGTCGGTTTTGCCGCCTTGCCGGGCAGTTTGTGCGCAGTCCACCGCGACGTCTCCGCGTAGCCGAAAAAGCAAATGAGGCGGTGGCTCATTGCGCGCCAATGGAAAATGCCGGGACGAATTGCCGGATGCCGGCTCGAAATCGCGGTTGCCCATCTTGAATTAGCGGCCGGTTGAGTCTATCACCCAGCCGATCCTGGAACCTCGCGCTTCCCGGGCCGCTTTAGCTCAGTTGGTAGAGCACATCATTCGTAATGATGGGGTCAGGTGTTCGAGTCACCTAAGCGGCACCAGTTCTCCATCCGACGCAAGCGTGACGGCAGGTGCAAGGCTAATGCACGTCACTCCCTACGCCAACACCGGCACTTCCTGTCTGCCTCGTCGACATGCGCCATATGGCCGCCGCCACAGGATTGCGTCGTCAGACGCTTGACCATCGACTATGCTGCATCGCGCAAGATCGACAACCTAGAGAACCCGACACTACAAGCATAATTTATAAGATACAAAACCACTACCTTAGAATAATCTTCGTCAATTTTGACCTATATCAGACACTCCGGATTATAGTTGTGTAATTAAACCGTGTCTTTTCTGACATGGTACCACTTCTCGTACAACATTGCGGACGTGAAAAACCCTCAGCGACGCAACGCACTCGCAAATCATACCCATTTTTAGCACTAACTCACACAAATATTACAGCTCGATAGATATTTTGTGTTGCACTGCACCATTACCCGGTTGCACCATTTCTTGGGGGATTTGGTACTGGGAAGTGCGCCGTGGAGGATTCCGCCAAGTTGATCAGCTTGAATTTTTCGCTGGCCAGCACCGATTTCGAGGCTGCCCCGCGCAAAAGGCGCGGGTTTGTTGTTTTCGGCGCACTCTCGACGCTGGCAGGCCTCGACCTGAGGCCCGGAATGCAGGGCCGCTGGCTTCATCGGAGATTTCAGACCGGCGGAAATGGCTGATGGCGGTCGCGCGTGACAATCAGTTGGACGCTCTGCGCGCCATCGCTGTCACGATGGTTCTCTATTCCCATTTCCTTGCACCCAACGGCTCCTCCTTTTGGGGCCACATCGGGGTGCGGCTTTTTTTTGTGCTGAGCGGCTTCCTGATCACACGACTGCTGCTCGAAGCGCGCGCCGCGGCCGAATTCAAAGCCGGCCCTGCATTGAGTTCCTTCTACATCAGGCGCGCGCTGCGCATATTCCCGCCCTATTTCGCCGTGCTTGGGTTCGTCTGGCTGACCGATCTGGAGCAGTCCAGTGGCTCGCTCGTCTGGCATGCGCTTTACCTGTCGAATTTTTGGTACGCGCTGCGCAACGAATGGACGCCCTGGCTACTCTGCCATTTCTGGAGCCTGAGCATCGAGGAGCAGTTCTATATCGCCTGGCCGCTGGTCGTGCTTCTCGCACCCCGCCGGCGGGTGGAAGCGATCACTATCGGCGTCATCCTGTTGTCGCTGGCCTATCGCTTCTACTGGCCGATCACCGCCACCCCGGCGCTAGCGCGCGACCTGCTGCCGCCAGCATCGATGGACGCGCTGGCGTTTGGTGCTTTGCTTGCCTGCCGGCGGACCAGAGGCGCCGGCCTGCCGCAATGGATGCGGCTAGGCTGGCCAGCCCTTGCGGCTGTCTTCCTGGCGATTGAGTGGCTTATCCCTGCGCCGGCCGATCCTATGCTGGAATGGGCCCGCTGGGCGTTGCTGCAGATCCTGCCCCTAGTGCCGCTGGTGGCCGTTGTGGCCGTCTGTTCAGCCGGCCTTGGCGGCGTCCTCGGCAGGGTTTTCGAACTGCCACCGCTGCTGTCACTGGGCCGCATCAGCTACGGCGTCTATCTTTACCATCCGATCCTTCTGTCGCTCGCCGTCAAGTCACAGCCCTGGATCCCGCTCAATGTCTCGGAGCAGGGGCCAGGGCGTTTCCTGGTCGCGAGCGCCGCCACGATCGCCGTCGCTTCGATCTCGTGGACGGCTTTCGAAAAGCCGCTCAACGGCCTCAAGCGCCGCTTCCCCTATGTAGCGCGCCGCCGCTCCCAGGCACGCTCTGGCGATGCCGGCTGGCTCGGCAGGGCGGCGGACGCCTATCCCGGCGGATCCCCCGATGGCCGCGCCGCACTCGAACTCCGGCGAACGGATGCACAGAGATGACCACCGCGCCGCTCGTCTCCGTCCTGCTGCCGGTCTACAATGCCGGGCCTTATCTCACCGCTGCGCTGGAGAGCATTCTGCGGCAAGACTACGATCGCCTGGAGGTCATCGCTATCGATGACGGATCGACTGACAACTCGCTCGAGATTCTCGAACGATACCGCCGGGCAGACAATCGCGTTTCTGTCATCTCGCGTGAGAACCGCGGCCTCGTCGCCACCCTCAATGAAGGGCTACGACTGGCCCAGGGCGAGCTTGTTGCGCGAATGGATGCGGACGATGTCGCCTATCCCCGGCGCCTCTCGCGCCAGGTCGCACTGTTCGAGCGGCGGCCCGATCTCGGCTTCTGCGGCGCCTGCGTCGATACCTTGCTTCACGGCCGTATCGCCAAAGGCAGGCTAGACCCGGTGTTCCGGCTCGGCCGGCTCGACATATTGTCGATGTTCTTTACGATATTCTTACATCCGACGGTGATCTATAACAGGAAGGTTATTGGGAACAACGATCTCTATTACGATCCAAAGTATAGGCATGCCGAGGATTTCGATCTCTTCAGACGGCTTGCCGGCCGTTTCCCGGCGACCATATTGCCCGATAGCCTGCTCGTCTATCGCATCCATGCGGGAAGCGTGACCATGCGGCATGCCAAGGAAATGCGCAGGACGCATTTGCGGATCGTGGCCGAAAATCTCGAGCGTGAGGGGCTTGCGGAAACCACAGCGGATCTGCGCGACATCGGCGAGGCCGTCTCTTTCGACACGGTTTCGCGCGCAGCCGATTTCATCCGTGCGCTCGAAGAGCGGATTTCCGAGCTGCCGACCGACACACGGCCAAGCTTCGAGGCAGGCGCGCTGAACCTGTTCTATTTCCTCTACCAACTCGTCGGCGACGAAGGAGAACCGCCGCTGACCCACGAATTGCTCACGCGGACGGCGAGATGGAATTTCATCCGGCGCCGCGAACAATATGCGCTGCGTCCCGGCGTCTGGGCGCCTTGGCTCAGCCTGCTCTCGATAAGGGCCGGAAAGCGGGCGGACGCGGTGGCCTACTTCTTCAAAACCACGCCGGCCGAAGCGGTGCTTGCGCGTTATCAGCGGGGACTGGTATGACCGACAGGCCCCACCCGCTCCTGCGCGATCACCAGTTTGCGAGTGCGCCTGTCCCGACATCTCCCCGATCGGAGCGGCCGTCGCTCGAGGTCAGTTTCATCGTCTGCACGCGCGACCGCGCCGCTGTGCTGGAGGCTTGCATAGCCTCGATCCAGGCGGCATGCCGGGTGCACGCCACCTTCGCGGCAGAGTTGGTGGTGGTCGATAATGGTTCACGGGACGGCACGTCAAAGCGGCTGGCCGCTATCGCCGAAACTTCCGACATCCCAGTCACAGCCGTCTCGGAGACTCGCCCCGGACTAGCCGCTGCCCGCAATGCCGGATTGGCGCGAGCGCGAGGCCGCGTGCTGGTCTTCGTCGACGACGACTGCAAGCTCGACCGCGACTATCTCCGCGACCTGGAGCGGCACTACCGGAGTGGCGAGAAGTGGCTGATCCGCGGCGGCCGGGTCGAGCTCGGTGATGCCCGGGACCTGCCCTTCACCATAAAGCTCTACGAGGCAAGCGAGCGGCTGACCCCGGCGGTCCACCCCGGCGGCTTCGTGCTCGGCTGCAACATGACCATGCACCGCGACGTCGCGGCCCGCATCGGGTCGTTCGACGAACGCTTCGGCGCTGGCGGCCCGCTACGCTCGGCTGAAGATACTGATTATCTCGTGCGGGCGATGCTGCTCGGCATGCCGGTCGAGTATGTGCCCGACATGACGGTCTTGCATCATCACGGCCGGCGAGACCGCAAATCGATCGACAGGCTGCACCGCGACTATAGCCTCGGTAATGGTGCGCTGTGCCTGAAACATGTCCGCCACGCCCCTTGGCTGCTTCGCCATGTCTATTGGTCCGCGCGGGCCGCGTTCAGGGAACTGGCGGGCCGTCCTCGCTTTGACCGCGACCTCGATCTGTCGCACTGGCCTATTGTTGTTATGAATCTGGCAGGTGCCGCCAGATTTGCGCTGCTCGTCATGATGGGATGGCCAAAACGGCTGCCGCTGCGCCACGACCGAGAAGCCAGCGAAGCCAATGCGGAGGCCAGAGCGCGATAATGTCACTGATTCCGTCAGCCCTGCCAATGCTGCGCCGCGCGCTTGGTGGCAGGCTGTTGCGGCTCGTTCCCGTCGTGGTGGGGCTCGGGCTTGCGGGCGCCGCGCTGGAAGGCCTCGGCATCGGTCTCATCATTCCGCTGCTCGGCATCATTATGGGACGTGGCGAAACATCAGGCATGGCCGGTTTCTCCGCCCTCCTCCAGCAGGTTGGAGCGGACCTCGGCGAGCGCCAGCGGCTGATCGCCATTTCGGCGGCGATCCTCGGTTCGATCGTACTGAAAAATGTCTTTGCCTTCGCCAACACTCTGCTGACCAGCTACATCTACGGCAAGGCAGGTTATTCGATCCGTAGCGCACTGTCGGAGCAGTTGCTCAGGGTCGGCTACCCCTTTTTCCTGCAGCAAAGCCCCGGGCGGCTGCTCAACATCATCTCCAACGAATCCTGGCGAGCATCCGACGCTATCCAGGCCCTGCTCGGCGCGATCGTCAGTGCCTCGGCCGCCGTCATCCTGCTCGCCTTCCTCCTGCTCCTCTCTTGGCAGATGACGCTGCTGGTGACTCTAGGGCTGGCGCTTGTCCAGCTGGCGCACGGGGTTTTGTCGTCCAATCTGAAGGCGCCGAGCCGCAGCGTCGTCTCGCGCAACAGCGCACTGGCGTCGCAGATGCTGCATCTGGTGCATGCCGGGCGCCTGATTCGCATCTTCGGGCAGGAGAACCGCGAAAAGGCGGTCTTCGCCAAAGCGTCCGACGGGGTGCGGCGGGCGGCTTTCGTGCTTTCAATCCGCCAGGGCGTCTTGCCGCCACTGACCGAGGTATTGCACGCGATGCTGTTCCTGGCGGTGGTGATCGGAGCCTGGCTGGCGAATGTAAGCTTCCCGCTGACCGTCGCCTTCCTCATCCTGCTCTACCGACTGCAGCCGCATATGCGGGCCTTGCAGATGTCCTGGAGTCAGTTGCAAGGCATGAGCGGCTCGCTGGAGGAGGTACAATGGCTGCTCGATCCTTCCGACAAGCCCGAGGCGCCGCAGGGCAGCCTGCCGTTCGACGGCTTGCGCCAAGGGATCAGCTTCGATGATGTGAGCTTCGCCTATTCCGGTCCCCTGTCAGGCCCCGACGCGCGCGAGGCGGTGCTGCATAAGGCGGTGTTCGATATCCGCAGCGGCCGCTCGACGGCGCTGATCGGCCGCTCGGGCGCCGGCAAGACGACGATCGTCAATCTCCTGTGCCGCTTCGTCAAACCCGACAGCGGCAGGATCCTCGTCGATGGGGCACCGCTCGATGAAGTCGACCCAAGCCAGTGGCGGCGGAACATTGCCCTGGCCAGTCAGGAGCTGGAACTGGTCGATGGCACCATTTTTGAAAACATTATCTACGGCTACGACACGGCCTCGGCCAGCGACGCCATGCGCGCCGCAAGGCTGGCCGAGGCACATCAATTCATCGAGCACCTGCCGCAGGGTTACGCGACGCTGGTCGGATACCGGGGCATCAACCTGTCAGCCGGACAAAGGCAAAGGATCGCCCTGGCGCGGGCGCTGGTGCGCGATCCCGATATTCTCATCCTCGACGAAGCCACCAGTGCGGTGGATGGGTTGTCAGAAGCCGCTATTGTCGAGACGCTGAAGTCGCGGGCCGGCCGCCGCACCACCATTGTCATCAGTCATCATTACAGCACCATATCGTTCTGCGACGACGTGGTGATCTTGAGCCGCGGTCGGGTGAAAAAACAGGCCCCCTTCGCAACCCTGGCAATGCTCAGCATGGACGAGCTTTACCAGCACGGAGCGGGTGAGTGATGGGGCGCACCCCAACCTGCGACGCGGCTTACGCCCGGCAGCTCGCAGATCGCGATCAATCCTGCCGGCAAACCACCGCCGCGACGCATTTCCGATTGTTCAAAAACAATTCTCGGTGAGAGGTCAGGCGGCCTTCTTCTTCGCCAGCCGCGCCTTGATCGAGGCGACGTCGGCGCGCGGCGTCGCGGCGAACAGCGTCCTGGTGTAGTTGTGCTTGGGGTCGGCGAAGACCTCCTCGCGCGAGCCGTATTCGACGGCTTCGCCGAAATACATCACCATCACATCGTCGGCGATGTAGCGCACGACCGACAGATCGTGGCTGATGAAGACATAGGTCAGCTGGAATTCGTCCTGCAGGTCGGCGAGCAGGTTGAGCACCTGCGCCTGCACCGAAAGATCGAGCGCGGAGACCGGTTCGTCAAGCACCAGCAGGCTCGGGTTCAGCATCAGCGCGCGGGCAATGGCGATGCGCTGGCGCTGGCCGCCCGAGAACATGTGAGGATAGCGATTGTAGTGCTCGGTTCCGAGGCCGACTTTCTTCAGCATCCTCATGGCGAGGTCGCGCCGCTCTTCGGCCGGCTTGTCGGTGTTGATGAGCAGCGGCTCGCCCAGCACATCTCCGATCTTTTGGCGCGGATTGAGCGATCCGTAAGGGTTCTGGAAGACGATCTGCACCTTGCGGCGCATCTCCCTGGTCAGGCCGTTCCTTGCGATGTCGACCTTGTTGCCGTCGATGAACAGTTCGCCCGACGTTGCCGGATCGATCAGCGTGATGATGCGCGCCAGCGTTGACTTGCCGCAGCCCGATTCACCGACGATGGCCAGCGTCTTGCCCTTGTCGACGCTGAACGAGACGCCCTTGACCGCATGCACGGTGCGCGCGCCGCGAAACAGGCCGCCGCCGACGTGATAGTCGCGCACGATGTCCTTGCCTTCGACGACCTTGATGCTCATCAGACGCCCCCGGCAGCCGGTTCGAACAGCATGTCCGAGACGGTCGGTAGCCGGTCGCCGACGGCATTTTCCGGCAGCGCCGACAAAAGCGCGCGGGTGTAATTGCTCTTCGGCGATTCAAACAGCGACAGCACGTCGGCCTCTTCCATCTTGCGGCCCTTGTACTGGACGATGACGCGGTCGGCGGTCTCGGCGACGACGCCCATATTGTGGGTGATCATGATCAGGCCCATGCCGTATTTGACCTGCAGCGAGACCAGCAGGTCGAGGATCTGCTTCTGGATGGTAACGTCGAGCGCGGTGGTCGGCTCGTCGGCGATCAGAAGCTTGGGATTGCAGGCGATGGCGATGGCGATCATCACCCGCTGGCACTGGCCGCCCGACATCTGGTGCGGGAACGAGTTCAGCCGTTCGGCCGGCTCGGCAATGCCGACCTGCGTCAGCAATTCGATGGCGCGCTCGCGACGCTGGGCCTTGTCCATGCCCATATGGAAGCGCAGCACTTCCTCGATCTGGAAGCCGACGGTGAAGCACGGATTGAGACTGGCCATCGGCTCCTGGAAGATCATCGACATGTCCTTGCCGACGATCTTGCGACGGTCGGCCGGGCTCATCTTCAGAAGATCGCGACCGTTGAAGCTCATCTGGTCGGCAGTGACCGTCGCCGTCCACGGCAACAGCCCCATCACAGCCAGCATCGACACCGACTTGCCGGAGCCGGATTCGCCGACGATGGCCAGCACTTCACGTTCGTTCACATGGAGCGAGACGCCATCGACCGCGCGGAACGGGCCGGATGCGGTCTGGAACTCGACGACGAGATTGCGGATGTCGAGCAGCGCCATTACGACCTCCTCAGCTTCGGATCGAGCGCATCGCGCAGACCGTCGCCGATCAGGTTGATGGCAAGCACGGTGATGAGGATGGCCAGACCGGGGAAGGTCACCACCCACCAGGCGCGCAGGATGAATTCACGCGCCGAGGCGAGCATGGTTCCCCATTCCGGTGTCGGCGGCTGGGCGCCAAGGCCGAGAAAGCCGAGAGCGGCCGCCTCCAGGATGGCGTTGGAGAAGGACAGCGTGCCCTGCACGATCAGCGGCGCCAGGCAGTTGGGCAGGATGGTGCGCAGCATAAGCCTTATATGGCCGGCGCCGGCGACCTTGGCGGCGACCACATATTCGCGGCTCTTTTCGGCCATGACGGCAGCGCGCACCAGACGGGCAAAGTGGGGTTGCAGGACAAGCGCGATGGCCAGCATGGCGTTGAACAGGCCGGGGCCGAGGATGGTGACCAGAACCAGCGCCAAGAGCAGCGACGGGAAGGACAGGATCAGATCCATGACCCGCATGATCGCCACGTCGACCCAGCCCCGGAAATAGCCAGCCAAAAGGCCGAGCGTGATGCCGCCGACAAGCGCCAGCGTGACCACGACGGCGCCGATGAGCAGCGAGAAACGCGCGCCATAGAGCAGGCGCGAGAGCATGTCGCGGCCGACCGCGTCGGTGCCAAGCAGATATTCCATGCTGCCGCCTGCCTGCCAGGCCGGCGGACGCAAGAAAGCGGTCTTGTCCTGGATGTCGGGCGCATAGGGCGCGAGCAGCGGTGCAAAGAGCGCGGCCAGCACCAAAAGGATGAAGACGAACAGGCCGATGACGGCGCCGCGGTTTACCGAGAAATAGTGCCAGAAAGTCCTGAAGCCGGTCAGTCGGTCAGGGTTGCCGGCGGCCATCGGGGCGATTTCGGTCGACTGGCTCATCACGCCGCCCTGATGCGCGGGTTGATGACGGCATAAAGCACGTCGACGATCAGGTTCACGGCCATGACGATAAGGGCGATCAGCAGCAAGCCTGACTGCACGACGACATAGTCGCGCTTGGATATGGATTCGACCATCCACTTGCCGATGCCCGGCCAGGCGAAGATGGTTTCTGTGAGAATGGCGCCGGCGAGCAGGGTACTGACCTGCAGGCCGATGGTGGTGACCACCGGGATCAGCGCATTGCGCAGCGCATGCACGCCGATGACGCGGGACGACGACAGGCCCTTGGCGCGGGCGGTCCGCACATAGTCTTCGCCCAGCACTTCGAGCATGGCCGAGCGCGTCTGGCGCGCGATCACCGCCAGCGGGATGGTGCCGAGCACAATTGTCGGCAGCACCAGGTGGCTCAATGCCGAGCGGAAAGCATCCCATTTGCCGTAGAGCAGGCTGTCGAGGGTCAGGAAGCCGGTGATCGGCTTGATAAAGAACTGAAGGCCGATGCGTCCTGAAACCGGGGTCCAGCCGAGATAGCCGGAGAAAAAGATGATCAGCAGCAGACCCCACCAGAAAATCGGCATGGAATAGCCGACAAGGGCGGTGCCCATCAGCCCCTGGTCGAACCAGGAGCCGCGTTTGACCGCAGCAATGATGCCGGCCGGGATGGCCAGCACCATGGCGAAGATCATGGCGAAGACTGAGAGCTCGACGGTTGCCGGGAAGAGCGTCATGAAATCTTCGATGACCGGCCGCTTGGACGAAATCGACACGCCGAAATTGCCGGTCGCGGCATCGCGGACATAATGCGCGTATTGCTGCCAGATCGGCAAATTGTAGCCGAACTGTTCCTTCAGTTCCGCGTAACGCTCGGGCGACACGCCATGCTCGCCGGCCATGGCAAGAATGGGATCGCCGGGCAGCAGCCTGACGAAAGCGAAGGCGCAGATGGTGATGCCGATCAGCGTCGGCAGCACCAAGACGATTTTGTTTAGGAGATATCGGAGCATCTTGAAAAGCGGGCGGCGCCTGATTGCGCGCCGCCCGCCTAACAGTTCTATTCGGCCTTGTCGACGCCGTCGAAGCGATGAATGCCGAGCGGGTCCATCATGAAGCCGCTGACATTCTTGCGCACGACTGCGTAGACCTGGCTGTGTGCCATGAGGAAGGCCGGAGCCTGCTTCTGGAAGACAACCTGCGCCTCTTCATAGAGCTTGGTGCGTTCGGCCTGGTCGCTGGTCTTCTTGGCCTTCTGGATCAGATCCTCGAAGTCCTTGTCGCACCAGCTGGAGTAGTTCGACACGCCGATGGCCGAGCAGGCGAACAGCGTGGCGAAGAAATTGTCCGGATCGCCATTGTCACCGGTCCAGCCGATCTGGAAGGCGCCCGGACGCTCCTTCTTCTTGCCTTCTTCGCGGTACTTCGTCCACTCGTAGCTGACGATCTCCGCCTTGACGCCGACCTTGGCCCAGTCAGCCTGGATCAGTTCGGCGGCGCGCTGGAAGTTCGGGTTGTAGGGACGGACGCGGTCGGAGGCCCAAAGCTGGATCTCCTTCAATCCGGCATCGGCCAGCACCTTCTTGGCGGCTTCCGGATCATAGGCGTCGGACTTCACGTCCTTGTTCCACGACCACATGGTCGGCGGGATCAGGTTTACGGCCGGCGTGGCGCCGGCGTCCTGGAACAGCGACTTGATGAGCGATTCCCGATCGATCGCCTGGTTGAGCGCATGGCGCACTTCAGGCTTGTCGAGCGGCGGGATGGTGGTGTTATAGCTCATATAGCCGATGTTGAGGCCAGCCTGATCCATCAGGGTCACGTCGGCGTTGGCCTTGATCGTGCCGATGTCGGCAGGATTCGGATAGGGCGCGATATCGCATTCGCCGGCGAGCACCTTCTGGATGCGGGCGGTGGCGTCAGGCGTGATCGCGAAGACGAGATCGTCGATCTTTTCCTTGCCCTTGAAGTAGTCCGGGTTGGCCGCATAGCGGATGACCGAATCCAGCTGGTAGTCGACGAACTGGAACGGACCTGTACCGACCGGCTTGGTCGAGAAGTCGGCCATCTTGCCGTCTTTTTCCAGCTGGTCGGCATATTCCTTCGACACGATCGAGGCGAAGTCCATGCCGAGATTGGCCAGCATCGGCGCGTTCGGCTCGGTCAGCGTCAGCTTCACGGTCAGGTCATCGACCTTTTCCCACTTGGCGACGTATTTCGGCATGTCCATGCCGGTGTAGTAGTCCCAGGTCAGGTTCGGCAGGTACTTCTCGCCGTTCCAGGGGTTTTCCTTGTTGAACTGGCGATCGAACGAAAAGACGACGTCGTCGGCATTGAAATCACGCGTCGGCTTGAAGAAATCCGTCGTCTGGAACTTCACGCCCGGATGCAGGTGGAAAGTATAGACCAGGCCGTCGTCCGAAATCTCCCATTTGTCGGCGAGACCGGGCACAACTTCGGTGCCGCCATGCTTGAACTCGACCAGGCGCGAATAGACGGTGCGCGACGAGGCGTCGAAGTCGTTGCCGCCCGTCGTGGTACCCGGGTCGAAGTTGGCCGGCGAGGCCTCCGAGCAATAGACCAGCGTCTTGGCATTGGCCACACCGCCGAGGACGCTTGCAGCCAGCAACGCGGCTGCAAAAGTCAGTTTCTTTTTCATTGAGCACTCCCTGATGTTCTTCCAAGCCCCTCTATAGGCTCGCGAAGCGCGCATATAAGCACCGTTTTTCCGGCTTTGGAACACCCTGTTTGCCTACCCCACCGTAAGCAGAAAATATTTCTCGGTCTTTGACGAACTGCAGAAACAAATAGCAAAATCTGCTAATCACGGGATTGTTAACGACCGCATTTTTTCATTGATCGCAGCAATCGTAAGCCAAAAATCCACAAGCCTGGGTTTCGCCACCGAGATGACCGGACGGCATTGCCTGAGCTGGCATCGCGGGAAGGATTTCGACGGCAAATCTTTGCCGTCCTGCCGCTGGGGCAAGACTTGCACGGCCGCCGATAGTCGCAATAGATAGATGACACGCTGGATTTTCCGGGAATCCGCGACATCGCTGCAGCGGAGGACGCCTCACCACATCGAGGCGGCGCAGCAGGAGCAGGCAACAGAACGACCGAGGGAGGCTAGAGGTGGCGAAAGCAACAAAGACAACGGCCCCGGCGAAAGCAAAAGCGGCGAAAGCTTCAAAACCGGCCGCCGCTGCCGCCAAGTCGAAAGCGCCACCGGCCAAAGCCACTCCCGCCGTCAAGCCAACGGCAACCTCGACGCCGGCGAAGGCAAGCGCCAACCCGGCAGCGAAACCTGCGGTCAAGCGCGCGGCGAAGACAACACCCGCTGCAAAGCCCGCCCAGCCGCCAGCCGCGAAGACAGCCGCGGCGAAGCCCGCCTCGAAGCCGTCGCCGGGCGCGGCCAAAAAACTGCCGAATACGCTGACGGCGCTTGCCGCGGGCTTGCCGGAAAAGCCATGGCTAAAAAGCTATTCGAAAGTCGTGCCGGCGGAGATCGGCGCCCTGCCCTACAGTTCGATCGGCGACTTCCTCGTCGGCGCCTGCAAGCAGTTTTCCGGCCAGCCGGCATACGTCTGCATGGGCAAGTCGATCTCCTATGCCGAACTCGAGCGGCAATCGGCCGCCTTCGGCGCTTATCTGCAATCGAAGGGCCTGCAGAAAGGCGCACGCGTGGCGCTGATGATGCCGAATGTGCTGCAATATCCGGTGGCGATGATGGCCGTGCTTCGCGCCGGCTATGTCGTGGTGAACATCAATCCGCTCTACACGCCGCGCGAGCTCGAACATCAGCTCAAGGATTCCGGCGCGCAGGCGATCGTCATTCTGGAGAATTTCGCCAGCACCCTGGACGCGGTGATTGCCAGGACGGCGGTCAAGCATGTGGTGGTCGCGGCGATGGGCGACATGCTCGGCGGCCTCAAGGGCACGATCGTCAACCTGGTCGTGCGCCGGGTGAAAAAGATGGTGCCGGCCTGGTCGCTGCCCGGCCATGTCAAGTTCAATGCGGCGGTGAAGGCCGGCGCCGGCATCGCCTTCAAGCCGGCCAAGATGGAAGCCAGCGACGTCGCCTTCCTGCAATATACAGGCGGCACCACGGGGATTTCCAAAGGTGCTGTGCTGCTGCACTCCAATGTGCTGTCCAATGTCGCGCAGAACACGCTGTGGCTGCAGGACGCCTATGCGATCAAGCCGAAACCGGCGCATCTCAATTTCATTTGCGCACTGCCGCTCTACCATATCTTCGCGCTGACGGTGAACGCGCTGATGGGCATGCAGCAGGGCGCCCAGAACGTGCTCGTTCCCAACCCGCGCGACATTCCCGGCTTCGTCAAGGAGCTGCAGAAATACCCGATGCACATTTTCCCCGGCCTCAACACGCTGTTCAACGCGCTGCTCAACAACGAGGATTTCCGCAAGCTCGACTTCAAGCCGCTGATCATGACGCTGGGTGGTGGCATGGCGGTGCAGAAGGGGGTTGCCGAGCGCTGGAAGGCGCTGACCGGCAATTCGATCACCGAGGGCTACGGGCTGTCGGAGACCTCGCCGGTGGCGACCGCCAACAAGTTCAGCGACAGCAATTTCACCGGCACGATCGGCCTGCCGCTGCCGTCGACCGAGATCGTCATCCGCGACGATGACGGCAACAACCTGCCGCTCGGCGAGGTCGGCGAGATCTGCATTCGCGGGCCGCAGGTCATGGCCGGTTACTGGAACCGGCCGGACGAGACCGCCAAGGTGATGACCAAGGACGGGTTTTTCAAATCCGGCGACATGGGCTTCATGGACGAGCGCGGCTACACCAAGATCGTCGACCGCAAGAAGGACATGATCCTGGTCTCCGGCTTCAACGTCTACCCCAACGAACTCGAGGAAGTCGTCGCCCAGCATCCGGGCGTGCTCGAAGTGGCGGCGGTCGGCGTGCCGGACGAGCATTCGGGCGAAGTGCCGAAGCTGTTCATCGTCAAGAAGGATCCGGCGCTGACCGTTGAGGCAATCACTGCGTATTGTCGCGAGAACCTGACCGGCTACAAGCGGCCGAAATACATCGAGTTCAGGACCGAGCTGCCGAAGACGCCGGTGGGCAAGATTTTGCGCCGGGCGCTGCGGGAATAATTTGAACGGCGAGCCTGGCGACGGCGGGATGGCGGACGATAGTCGGCGTCCCGATGCAGTAGTGTTCATCAAGGCGAACCTGCGGCTTGCGCCCGTTCCCGCCCTTCGTGAAATCCAGCTCTATACGGCTCATTCCGGCAGCGGCCTGAGGCGGCTTGTCGAGTGGCGAGCTCATGGACCGGAAGACGGCAGCCAGACCGAGGAGCACGAAGCTGAGCCGCAGCCGCCCTACTGGGCCTATGCCTGGGCCGGCGGCGCCGTGCTGGCGCGCTATATACTCGACCATCCGCAAATCGTGGCCGGTCACCGCGTGCTCGACCTCGGCGCCGGCTCGGGCCTCGTCGGCATCGCCGCCGCCAAGGCCGGCGCCAGCGCGGTGATCGCGGCGGAGATCGATCGCAACGGCGTCGCCGCGATCGGCCTCAACGCGTTGGCCAACGGCGTCGAGATCACCATTGTCGACCAGGATATCACGACGGGCCCGCCGCCAGCGGTCGACCTCGTGCTTGCCGGCGACGTGTTCTACGGCCGCGAGGTTGCTCTGCGGATGATCCCGTTCCTCGACCGCTGCCTGGCAGCCGGCATCGAGGTGCTGGTCGGCGATCCCCGCCGCGCCGATCTGCCGCTGTCGCGGCTACGATTGGTTGCGGAATATCAAGTGCCGGACTTCGGTGACGCGAAGGGCGCTGCGGGCAGGCTGAGCGGTGTGTTTTGGTTCGAGCCGGAAGATTTGCTAGCGCGACGCGGCAAAGCCCAGTCGCTCTGAATGGCCGGATTCTACTCATTGTGGACAAACCTCAAGGGGCAGAAAATAGATTCGATTAGCCGTTGATAAGAGAAGTCGAATGGCGTGGATTAAAGTTGTTCAACGTATCGGTTTCACAGTTTGCCCAAAGTGCGAAAATCGCGGCTTCGACCTTCAGCCGGGCGAAGACATCGATAACGCAAGCGCCAAGATCAAGTGCGGCAAATGCGGGTACGTTTGCTCTGCTGATGAGTGGCCCACTATGTCCGAAAACAAACCAGAAGCTCCATAGTTTTCATGGGCTGCTTCGCCCAACTCGGCCATTGGCGGGAAATCTCGAGTCGAATTGAGTTTGCCCCAGGCCCCCTTCAGACCGTCTCCTTGACCCGCGCCGAGAGAAAGTCTGGCAAATCGGCGACCGAATCCAAAACGACATCGGCGATCGCCGACAGCGATTCACGCGTGCCGGTGCCGGAGAGCACGCCGACCGCCAGACCGCAGCCGCCGGCACGCGCCATCTCCAGGTCGTGGCGGTTGTCGCCGACCATGGCGATCTCGGACGCCTTCAACCCGGTCAGGTCGCAAAAGGCGACGATCGTGTCCGGCGCCGGTTTCGGATTGGCGACCGCGTCATAGCCATAGGCGGCGGTGATCAGCTGCGCGACGCCAAGCGTGACCATGGTCTTTTCCGCACCGGCAGTCGAATCATTGGTGGCGACGCCGAGCCGGTAGGATCCCTTGTGCAGAGCCGTCAGCGCCGCGACGATGCCGGGCAGGGCCACCGCCATCGATGAGCCTTGCACCGAGGTGATCTCGTTGAAGCGGGCGACGGCCAGCATCTGGTCCTCGTCGGACAGGCGCGGGAACCATAGTTCGACGACATCCATGTTGGTGCCCGAGGCGAAGATGGAATCCGGCTTGAAGCGCTTGGCGACAAAATCGAAGCCCGCCGCTGAAAGCAGCCTGTCGGCTTTCCAGCGATCGCCCTCGGCGGCATCCATGGCCATGAAATCGGCGATGCCGAGCCAGGTCGCGTTGAAATCGACAAGCGTGCCGTCCTTGTCGAACAAGATGCCCTTGATGTCGGCCGGATTTTTCATTGAGCCCCCCGCAGTTGCTGGATGCGCGCCACCAGCCCGGCCGTCGATGCGTCGCGCTTGGCGGCGCTCTCCTTGCCTTCCACGACTGGCAACAGGCCGGTCGCCAGCTCCTTGCCGAGCTCGACGCCCCATTGGTCGAAGGAATTGATGTTGAACAGAGTGCCTTCGACGAAGACGCGGTGCTCGTAAAGCGCGATCAGCCGGCCGAAGGTGCGCGGGTCGAGCTTGCGGTAGAGGATCGTCACCGAGGGGCGGTTGCCGGAGAAGACGCGGTGCGGGGCTATTCTGTCGACATCGGCCGGCTTCATGCCCTTGGCCAGCATCTGCGCGCGAGCCTCGTCCAGCGTGCGGCCCTTCATCAACGCTTCCGATTGGGCCAGGCAATTGGCAAGCAGTAGATCGTGCTGGTGCTTCAGATCCGGCTCATGGCCGACGGCAGCGGCAAGGAACTCGACCGGGATGAAATCGGTGCCCTGGTGCAGCAGCTGGAAGAAGGCGTGCTGGCCATTGGTGCCGGGCTCGCCCCAGACCAGCGGTCCGGTCGGCGTCGTCACCGGCGTGCCGTCGAGGGTGACGCCCTTGCCGTTCGATTCCATGTCGAGCTGCTGCAGATAGGCCGGCAGCCTGGAAAGGCGCTGGTCATAAGGGATGACCGCACGCGCCGGATAACCGCAGATCACGCGATGCCACCAGCCGACCAGCCCCAGCAGCGCCGGCAGGTTCTTCTGCAGGGGTGCGGTGCGGAAGTGCTCGTCCATCTCATGCGCGCCATCGAGGAAGGCGCGGAAGTTGCGCGGGCCGATGGCGATCATCACCGGCAGGCCGATGGCGCCCCACAGCGAATAGCGGCCGCCGACCCAGTCCCAGAAGCCGAACACGCGATCCGCTTCGATGCCGAACTTGGAAACCAGGTCGAGCGCGGTCGAGACGGCGGCGAAATGCTTGCCGACAGCTTCCTTGCCGAGCGCCTTCTGCACCCATTCGCGCGCCGTCTCGGCATTGGTCATCGTCTCGACCGTGGTGAAGGTCTTCGAGGCGATGATGAACAGGGTGGTTTCGGCCGACAGGCCCTTCAGCGTGTCGTGGATATGGGCGCCGTCGATGTTGGAGACGTAGTGCGCGCGCGGGCCGTCGTGATAGGGCGCCAGCGCCAGCGTCGCCATGGCCGGGCCGAGATCGGAGCCGCCAATGCCGATGTTGACAATGTCGGTGATTTTCTTGCCGGTGGCGCCGGCGGCCTTGCCGGAGCGAATGGCGTCGGCGAAAGCGCCCATGGCGTCGAGCACGGACAGCACATCCGCCTTGACGTCCTGGCCATCGACGGTGACGCCCTTGCCCGAGAGGTTGCGCAGCGCCGTGTGCAGCACGGCGCGGTCTTCGGTGATGTTGATTTTCTTGCCGGAAAACATTGCGGCGCGGCGACCTTCGAGATCGGCGGCGGCGGCGAGCTTCTCGAGCAGTTCCATCGTGCCCTGGTCGACCGCGCATTTCGACCAGTCGAGCAAAAGGTCGCCGTCGCTGGCCGAGAACGTCTCGAAGCGCTTGGGGTCGGCGGCAAAAGCCTCGCGCATCGTACCCGATGCCGCCGCGCGCGCAGCACGCAAGGCGACAAGCTGTTTGTCGAAGGAGGAATGATCCACTTTCGGCTCCTGATCGTTTTTCACGACATCTTATCAGACCGGATGTTTCCGGCGCGTGTCGTCGCGCTGATCTTATTGAGCCGAATTCCGCATGTTTCAATGCGTGGGGATGACGCAGTGCAGCATAGTGCGATGTGATGGAGCTATGACGCTGCGCGCCGCGCTGGATGATTTGATGGGAGTAGCGACGACGCTGCGCGTCGCGCTGGGGATAATGAGGCGCGACGACGCTTCGCATCGCGCGGGCGTCCGCGCTGCGGGATGACGCAAGCGTCACCCGGGGATGCGACGACGCTGCGCGTCGCGCATAGATCACTGGCATAAATCCCAGCGATCAGAAAAATTGATTGGCGCAACCCCTTGTGCCACGGTTACCTTCCGCTGGTCCAGCCAAGCAAAAAAGACTGGCCATCGAGGAACACCTTCCATGCCACAGCGTAACGACACGGCCATATGGTCCGGCCTGTTCCGGATTTCGGCGGAATCGGGCCAGACCCTGCAGGCGCAGATCCGTCAGGCGATCGTCGCCGCCATTCTCGACCGGCAGATCGCCGCTTCGATGCCGCTTCCGTCCTGCCGCATCCTGGCTGAAAAACTCGGCGTCGCGCGCGGCACTGTGGTGCTGGCATTCCAGCAATTGGTCGACCAAGGTTTCCTGGTGGCGCGCGAACGGCGCGGCCATTTCGTCAATCCGGATGTGCTGGCCACCCCCGCCAAGCCGCACCAGAAGGCGCCCGACCAGCAGAACGAGATCGACTGGAAGGCACGCCGGCAGATCGCCGCCAGCGACATGCCGCCACCGGCCAAGCACGACAACTGGATCAAGTCCTCCTACCCCTTCGTCTACGGCCAGTTCGACCCGGCGCTGTTCCCGACAGCCGAATGGCGTGAGTGCAACCGCATGGCGCTGGCCGTGCTCGAAATCCGCAACTGGGCCTCCGACATGGTCGATCGTGACGATCCGCTCTTGATCGAGCAGATCCAGGCGCGGCTGTTGCCGCGGCGCGGCATCTTCGCCAATCCGGACGAGATCATCGTCACGCTGGGCGCCCAGAACGCGCTCTATATGCTGGCGACACTGCTGATGACAAAGGGCTCCAAGGTCGCGATGGAAGACCCGGGATACCCCGACGCGCGCTCGATCTTCCGCTTGGCAGGCGCCGAAATCCAGCCGGTTCCGGTCGATCAGTCCGGCATCGTCACCTCGTCCATTCCCAACGATTCCGGCTTTGTCTTCGTCACCCCCAGCCACCACTGCCCGACCATGGTGCCGCTGTCGGCGGAGCGGCGGCAGGACCTTCTGGCGCGCGCCAACCGCCACAACCAGATCATCATCGAGGACGGCTATGACAGCCAGCTTCTCGACGAGGCGCCGCAGCAGGCGCTGAAGAGCCTCGATCGCTCGGGTCGCGTCGTCTATGTCGGCTCGATGTCGAAGACGCTGGCTCCGGGCCTGCGGCTTGGCTACATCGTCGCTTCGGCTGGACTAATCTCCGAGCTCAGGGCGCTGCGTCGCTTCATGCTCAGGCACCCGCCGGCCAACAACCAGCGCGCGGTCGCGCTGTTCCTGTCGCTCGGCCATCACGAAGCCCTGGTGCGGCGGCTGTCGTCGGCCTTCGACGAGCGGCGCAAGCGTCTGGTCCATGCGATTTCCGCATTCCTGCCGGAATGGCGCTCGACCGATTCGGCCGGCGGCACATCGCTCTGGCTGGAAGGCCCGCGCGGCACCGATTCACGTGGACTGGCCGAGGCCGCGGCCTCGCGCAGCGTCATCATCGAGCCGGGCGATCGCTTCTTCGATCGCACCGAAAAGCCGTCGCGTTTCATGCGCTTGGGCATTTCCTCGATCGCACTGCAGCACATCGAGCCGGGTATTCGCGAGCTCGCGACCGCAGCCGGACGCAGGCCCGCTGCAGCCTGATTTGCCTGTGCCGGGGCTTTGAACAGCCCGGCCCTTGGCATGATCACCAACATTCTGCATTAGCTCTCTGGCATACTCGGCTGCGTTGACTGGCCCATAGGCTGGGCCAATGGCAACGGCATAGTCGGCTGACAGAGGGACGAAGCAGGCCGACGGTGGACCAATCACCGCGTCGTGTTTCGCAAGCTAAAGGTGGAGTGCCCCCCATGTCAGTGGCTGTTGAGCAGCAGGATGCGGCTCTTAAGGATGCGGCTCCTAAAGATACATCAGCCGACCAGCGTTCGCGACGATCCGGCGGGCGCGAAGCGCGCCGCGCCATGCGGGCAGCACCTTTGGCCGACGACATCAGGCCGGTACGTGCCGGGCTTGAAGGCGGCAGTTACGGCCCGCTCAACCGGAACGACCAGGAGCGCATCCATGAAGCGGTGCTGACGCTGCTGGAGACCGTCGGCTTCGCCAATGCCATTCCCTCCTGCGTCGAGGCGCTGACCGGGGTCGGCGCCGTTTACGGCGATGACGGCCGCGTCCGTTTCCCACGCGGGCTTGTGATGGACACGATCAGACGAGCCGCGCGAAATTTTACGCTGCACGGCCAGGACCCCAGGCATGACATGCTGATCCAGGGCAAGCGCGTGCATTACGGCACGGCGGGTGCGGCGGTGCATCTGGTCGATGTCGAAAAGCGCGAATACCGCGAGTCGCTGGTGCAGGACATTTATGATGCCGCTCGCCTCGTCGAAGGGCTCGACAACATCCATTTCTTCCAGCGGCCGATGGTGCCGCGCGACATTCCCGATCCGCTCGAAATGGACTTCAACACGCTCTACGCCTGCGTGATGGGCACGTCGAAGCATGTCGGCACCTCGTTCACGGTGCGCGAGAACGTGCAGCCGGCGCTGGAAATGCTTTATGCGATCGCCGGCGGCGAGGAGAACTTTCGCGCCCGGCCGTTCGTGTCAAACTCCAATTGCTTCGTCGTGCCGCCGATGAAGTTTGCCGAGGACGCCTGCGGCGTGCTCGAAGCCTGTGTCGACGGCGGCATCCCGATCCTGCTTCTATCGGCCGGCCAGGCCGGCGCCACCGCTCCCGCGGCGATTGCCGGCGCTGTGGTGCAAGCGGTGGCCGAAGTGCTGGTCGGCCTCATCTACGTCAACGCCATCAAGCCCGGGCATCCGGCGATCTTCGGCACCTGGCCGTTCGTCTCCGACCTGAGGACCGGCGCCATGTCGGGCGGCTCGGCCGAGCAGGCAGTACTGACTTCGGCCTGCGCGCAGATGGCGCAGTTCTACGACCTGCCGGGCGGCTCGGCCGCCGGCATGACGGATTCGAAACTGCC
This sequence comes from Mesorhizobium sp. LNJC394B00, assembly GCF_000502555.1. Lineage (NCBI taxonomy): Bacteria > Pseudomonadati > Pseudomonadota > Alphaproteobacteria > Hyphomicrobiales > Phyllobacteriaceae > Mesorhizobium > Mesorhizobium sp. LNJC394B00. The sequence goes on along the minus strand of NZ_AYWH01000005.1, from coordinate 230,713 downwards.
CGACATCCAGTCCGGCTATGAAAAGGGGATCACCGACGTGATGGCCGGTCTTGCCGGCCTCAATCTGGTCTATGAATCGGCGGGCATGCACGCCTCGCTGCTCGGCTTTTGCCTGGAGAGCCTGATCATAGACAATGACATGCTGGGCCACTGCCTGCGCTGCGTGCGGGGCATCGAAGTGACCGACGAAGCGCTGTCGATCGACACCATCACCGAAGTCTGCATGAATGGCCCAGGCCACTATCTCGGCAACGAGCAGACGCTGCGCCTGATGCAGACCGAGTATTTTTATCCGGCCGTCGGCGACCGCTTTTCGCCCAAGGAATGGAACGAGAAGGGCCGGCCCGACATCTTGCAGCGGGCGATCATCGAAAAGAAGCGCGTGCTTGCCGAGCGCTTCCCGCGCCATGTGCCGAAGCTGCTAGACGACAAATTGCGCGCCCGCTTCGGCGAGATGATCAAGCTGCCACGCAGCGGCATGGGCGGGTAAGCTTCACCTTACGAAGGTCAGTCCGCACTTAGCCCAAAGCGCTCGACGACTTCGGCGCTGATCAGCTTGCCATGCAGCGCCATCAGCACGATCTGGGCATCCAGGCTGTCGCCGGTTTCAAGCGCTGCCTCGATGCGGCGCTCAGCGTCCAGCCGCCGCTCCGGCCCATTGGCCTGCTCAAAGGTTTGTGGGCCTGCGATGCAATAACCAAACAGCTGCGCCACGGACCGATAAGCCTCTGGCGGGGGCTCGTCCGGCCAGTGATCCTTCATCAGATTGACGATGGTGAGCTTTACTCCCTCTGGCACCAGTGCCGGGTGAAGGTCGGCGCCGCGCAGCGCGTTGTCCAGTTCCCGCAAGTCACCCGAGCGGCCGAACATGCCGAGGAAACCGAGGGAAGAGCGCCGTTTAGTCACGTTGATACTTTCCGTCCGATAGCCGACCACTCATATGGGAATGTAGGATCGTTTTTCATCGCCTTTCCGGAGTCTCAGGCAAACCAGGCGTCGAGCCCGAATTCCCGCTGCAACAGGTCTTCCGCACTTTCCAGCGCGCCCTCGATCCAGCCGTGATTGTTGGACCACGCTTCGCCACAGACATGAATGCCCGGAGCGAGCGTATGGCTCGCCAGTTTTATACCGGAGATATCTATGCCACGGTCCCAGACATGCGACGCGCCGCCATAGGCCGGCGCACCCCAATCCTGCGCAAACCCGCCGATGGGTTTCGAGATGGCGCCGTGTTTGCCATGGACTTCGACCATCTGGCCGTGAAAGGCCTCCAGCGCGGAATGTCCCTCGGCCAAAACCGCAAAGCCGTGGCGCCGAGCGAGCTCAGGCAGCAGTGAGCGCCAGAATACCATGTGCTTGCCATCGCAATAGGCCATGGCGACGCTCCGACGAATCGTCGCGTCGCGAGCGTCCGCTTTTGTGAACTGCCATATCTGGCGAGCCGGCAGATCGGTCACGCTGTGGCCGGCCGCGATGCCGTTTCGAGCCCACCACGGGCTGGCATAGCAGGCGGCCAGCGTGAGCATCGGCCAGGGTTCCGGTGCCGGCAGATCGCTGGGCTGCTCGATGCCGGACTTTTCCAGCAGGGTCCGCAGGGGGCGGACCGGTAACGCCAGCACGACCTTGCGCGCCTCGACCGTCCCGCCCTGCCCCTCGACAGACAAGACCATCCCTTGCGCCGAGCGGGCGATGGCGGTCACGGTGTGATCGAGATGGACGGCGCCGCCGCTGACAGCGATCCGCCCGGCCATTCGCTCCGCAACCGGCTGGAACCCACCATCGGGGGAACAATAGGAGCGGCCGCCGCTCAGCTCGCCGAGCGCAAGCCTGAACGTCTCGGCGGCGTTGGGTCCGCGCAGGAGCAACGAATAGCCCACCGCGTCCTCGGCAAAAGCCATTTCCTCCGGGGTCAAGACCGTCGCCAGCACATCCCAAGTCGCCCAATCCGCCAGCTTGCGGCCGCGATAAACGAAGCCTGCGGCGCCGTTCCATTCGGCGCTGCCGAAGGCCTCCGAACCCGGCAGGATCAGTGCTGCCGCCTTTCGCAGCAGGCGGGACGGGCCTTTTTCCTGCAGCCGACGCGTCACGTCATAGGCAAACAGGCGGCGCGGCGCAAAGCGCGATATAGCGGCGTAGGGCAGGCTCCTACCGCGCAGATGGAGCCGGTTGGCGCCGGTGACGACGTCCATACCCGACAGCTTTACATCCAGCGTCGCCATGAGTTTTTTGAGCAGCCGATGTTGCGGCATCAGCATCATCGCGCCGAGATCGATGCCGAAGTTCGGCTCTCCGGGAAATGAGACCGTGGAGGCCCGACCGCCGACGCGACCGGCGGATTCGAAAACAGCGATCCTTGCGGGCTTTTCACTTTGGGACAAGCGCCACGCCAGGAAGAGACCGGCCATGCCCGCGCCGACAATAGCAATGTCGACCGGGGCAATGTCGATCGGGCTAGGCGGCAAGGATACGCCCGTGGCGGAAAACCATCATCATGGACGACGCTCTGGACCCCTCTTGATTTCGTGTCAAAAAACCCGAAACTGACGAGGACTGCAATGTCATACTGACAGGTGGGATCAGTTGGCGTGCGAGCAGTGATCTAAAACGGGCAACGGGTCCTATGAAGAAACAGTATCACACACCAGTCATCCGCAAGGCAGGACGACTCTCCGGCATCACAGCCATCGCCGCTTCGTCCGGCCCGCCTCCACCCTGAGGCCGCCATCCAAACAAGCTTACGCCAAGGCTTTCATGCCGGCCCGATCAGGCCGGCATTTTCATATCAAGCGGGTGCTCAGTGGTTGTCCCTCGGCACGCCGCTGGTGTGCGCGACGTCCTGGTATTTCACCGCCGGCTTCAGCACCATGCCCTCCGAGAACTGGTCGACCATGGAGCGCTGGATCTCCTGCCATGGCGTCTGATGCTTGGGATAATGATAGCCGCCATCGACCTGCAGTTCGGCACGGCGGCGCGTGATTTCCTCGTCGGTGACGAGGATGTTGGCAGTGCCTTTCCGTAAATCGATGCGCACACGGTCGCCGGTCTTGAGCAGCGCCAGGCCGCCGCCAATGGCGGCCTCCGGCGAAGCGTTGAGGATAGACGGCGAGCCGGATGTGCCCGACTGGCGGCCATCGCCGATGCAGGCCAGCGCGTGAATGCCCTTCTTGATGAGATAGGCCGGCGGCTGCATGTTGACGACCTCGGCGCCGCCGGGATAGCCGATTGGGCCGGCGCCGCGCATGAACAGGATGGTGTGCTCGTCGATGCCTTGCGCCGGATCGTCGATGCGGGCGTGGTAGTCCTCGGGACCATCGAAGACCATGGCGTTGCCCTCGAAGGCTTCCGGGTCGTTCGGGTTGGAGAGATAGCGTTCGCGGAATTCCGGCGAGATGCCGCTCATCTTCATGATTGCGGAATCGAACAGATTGCCGCTGAGATTAATGAAGCCGGCATTGGCCTTCAGCGGCTCGGCGACGGTGCGTATGACGTCGGTGTTCTCGTTGGCCACATCCTTGCAATTGTCGCCGATCGATTTCCCGTTGACGGTCATCGCTTCGGGATAGGGCAGCAGCTTGGCCTTCATCAGTTCGGCCACCACAGCCGGCACGCCGCCGGCATGATGATAGTCTTCGCCGAGATATTCGCCCGATGGCTGCAGATTGACGATGAGCGGCACATGGAGGCCGACCGTCTGCCAGTCGTCATTGGTGAGCGGCACGCCGAGATGACGGGCAATCGCGTTGAGGTGGATCGGGGCATTGGTCGAGCCGCCAATCGCCGAATTGACGACAATGGCGTTCTCGAAGGCCTTGCGCGTCATGATGTCGGACGGCTTCAGATCCTCATGCACCATCTCGACGATGCGCTTGCCGGTCTCATAGGAGATCTGGCCGCGCTCGCGGTAGGGTGCGGGAATGGCGGCCGAACCCGGCAATTGCATGCCGAGCGCCTCTGCCAGCGAGTTCATCGTGGTGGCGGTGCCCATGGTGTTGCAATAGCCGGTCGACGGCGCCGATGAGGCGACGATGTCCATGAACTCGTCATAGTCAATCTCGCCGGCGGAGAGCCGCTGGCGCGATTCCCAGACGATGGTGCCGGATCCCGTGCGCTTGCCTTTGTGCCAGCCATTGAGCATCGGTCCGACCGAAAGTGCTATGGCCGGAATATTGACGGTGGCCGCCGCCATCAGCAGCGCCGGCGTGGTTTTGTCGCAGCCGATGGTCAGCACGACGCCGTCGAGCGGATAGCCGTAAAGCACTTCGACCAGGCCGAGATAGGCAAGGTTGCGGTCGAGTGCCGCGGTCGGGCGCTTGCCGGTCTCCTGGATCGGATGGCACGGGAATTCGAAGGGGATGCCGCCCATCGAGACGATGCCTTCGCGCACGCGCTTGGCCAGTTCGATATGGTGGCGGTTGCACGGCGACAGATCCGAGCCGGTCTGGGCGATGCCGATCAGCGGCTTGCCCGACATCAACTCGGCCCGCGTCAGGCCGTAGTTCAGGTAGCGCTCGAGGTAGAGCGCGGTCATGCCTGGATTGTCGGGATTGTCGAACCACTCCTGCGAGCGAAATTTCTTCTTTCCGGTGGGGGCGCCTGCCATCATGGTCTCCGTATTTGTAAGACAAATCGATATGGCAACGCGCGGAAGCAGGCAAGAGGGCGCACCGTCGCAACCGGACTTTGGTGCGATAGACACAGACCAGACCGTGCGTTAGGCCTTCGAAGTCTGTCCGGGAGGTGTCGATGGCTTTGGTGGTCGAAGGCGAGGAACGCATTGCCGCCCCCCTGCAGAAAGTGTGGGACGCGCTGAACGACCCGAAGGTTTTGCAGGCGACCATTCCCGGCTGCCAGCACCTGGAGATGAAATCGCCGACCGAAATGGCGGCGACGGTGGTGTTGAAGATCGGACCGATCAAGGCGACATTCAACGGCGAGGTGACGTTGAAGAACCTGAAGCCGCCGCACTCCTACACCATCCAGGGCGAGGGCAAGGGCGGTATTGCCGGCTTCGCCAAGGGTGGCGCCGACGTGACGCTGACGGCGGACGGGCCGGATGCGACGGTCCTCAAATACGCGGCCAAAGCCGAAGTCGGCGGCAAGATCGCCCAACTCGGCAGCCGGCTCATCGAATCGACTTCGAAGAAGCTGGCCTTGCAGTTCTTTTCAAGCTTTGGCGAGAAGGTGGGTTCCCCTCCCCCTTGAGGGGAGGGTGCCTCGTGAAGCGAGGCGGGTGGGGTCGCCTCAACTGCCTCAACGTGAGTTGAGCTGCCTCGACTTGTAAAGAAATAGCGTCGAGCGTGTCACCGCGGACCCCACCCGGCCCTTCGGGCCACCCTCCCCTCAAGGGGGAGGGATATCCGAGCTACTCGAACACGATGTTCGGCACCGCCGCTTCGGCCGCGCCGCGTTCTTCGTTGACCCGGTCCCAGACCTTCGAAGCAATGCCGCGATAGATCTTCGCCTCGGCGCTGTCTGGCTTCGACGCCACCACCGGAGCACCTTCATCAGAACTTTCGCGAATGCCCATTTCCAGCGGCACTTCGCCGAGGAAGGTCACGCCGAGTCGCTCGGCCTCGCGCCGCGCCCCGCCATGGCCAAAGATGTCGTAGCGCTTGCCGGTATCGGGGGCTATGAAATAGCTCATGTTCTCCACGATGCCGAGCAGCGGCACGTCGACCTTCTTGAACATATTCAATCCTTTGCGGGCGTCGATCAGCGCCAGGTCCTGCGGCGTCGAGACGATGACGGCGCCGGCCAGCGGCACCTGCTGGGCCATAGTCAGCTGGGCGTCGCCGGTGCCGGGCGGCATGTCGACGACGAGCACGTCGAGGCGGCCCCATTCGACCTCGCGCAGCATCTGCGTCAGCGCCGACATCACCATCGGACCGCGCCAGATCATCGGCGTCTCCTCGTCGACGAGGAAGCCCATCGACATCACCTTAAGGCCGTAATTCTCCATCGGTTTCAGGATCTTGCCGTCGACGGTCTGCGGCCGGCCATGGATGTTGAGCAGCCTGGGCATGGACGGGCCATAAATATCGGCATCGAGCACGCCGACACGCAAACCGTTGGCGGCGAGGCCAAGCGCGATGTTGACAGCGGTGGTCGACTTGCCGACGCCCCCCTTGCCGGACGCCACCGCGATGATCGCCTCGATTCCGGGCACGCCGCGCTTGCCCGAGCTTTGCGAGGCCGAGGCGTGCGGGGCTGGAGTGTGTGGAGCTGGGCGCGGCCCGCCTGGCGCAGCCGGCGGTGCGGGCCTGGGCGCGGGACGCGACGCAACCGGAGCCTCCATGCCGCCGCCCTTCTTCTCCGCCGTCAGCGCGACGACGGCGCCGGCGACACCAGGGATCGCCTTGACGACACGCTCGGCTGCAGCGCGCAGCGGCTCCATCTCCTGTGCGCGGGCGGCGGGAACGGTGATCGAGAAAAACACTTTCGAATCGGCGATGAAAATCTCCGAAACCATGCCGAGGTCGACGATGTTGCCGGTGAAGTCCGGCCCGTTGACCGTCTTCAGACGCTCGGTGACGATTTCCTTGGTGACGGACATGCATTATTCCCTAAGGCGTTTGGCTGCGGCTCAGATAGTGCAGATTGGCAGCGACTCCAAGCACCACCGGTGTCCGCCTCACCCTGCCAGGCCAACCGCTAGGTAGGTGAGCGCCGAAATTGCAGCCGTGGCCGGCAAGGTGACGATCCAGGCGATGACGATGTTGCCGGCAATGCCCCAGCGCACGGCCGAGACGCGGCGGGCGGCGCCGACACCGATGATGGCCCCGGTGATGGTATGGGTGGTCGACACGGGGACGCCGAGCCAGGTGGCGGCAAACAGGGTGATGGCGCCGCCGGTCTCGGCGCAGAAGCCCTGCATCGGGTTCAACCGGGTGATCTTCGAGCCCATCGTGTGGACGATGCGCCAGCCGCCGAACAAAGTGCCGAGCGCCAGTGCTGTCTGACAGGTGAGGACGACCCACAGCGGCACGTAGAACGTCCCGCCGAGCATACCTTGCGAATAGAGCAGCACGGCGATGATGCCCATGGTTTTCTGGGCGTCGTTGCCGCCGTGCCCTAGCGAATAAAGCGAGGCCGAAAAGAACTGCATGACGCGGAAAGTGCTGTCGACGGCGAACGGTGTCTGGCGCACGAACAGCCAGGAAACGGCCAGGATCAGGACCAGCGCCAGAACAAACCCTGTCGCCGGCGACACGACGATTGCGGCGACCGTCTTGCCAAGCCCGGTCCAGACGATGGCGCCGGGCCCAGCCTTTGCAACGCCGGCGCCGACGAGCCCGCCGATCAGGGCATGCGAACTGCTGGACGGGATGCCGGCAATCCAGGTGACGATGTTCCAGACGATGGCGCCGACGAGCGCCGAGAAGATCACCGCCGGCGTGACGATGCTGACGTCGACGATACCTTTTCCCACGGTTTCAGCCACGTGAAGGCCGAAGAACATGAAGGCGATGAAATTGAAGAAAGCCGCCCACAGGACCGCATATTGTGGTCTCAGCACGCGGGTGGAGACGATGGTGGCGATGGAGTTCGCCGCATCGTGCAGGCCGTTGAGAAAATCGAAAAACAGCGCGACGGCGACAAGGCCGATCAGCACGGGAAAGGCGATGGTGGCTTCCATTGCCTAAACGTTCTCGATGACGATGCCGCTGATCTCGTTGGCGACGTCCTCAAAGCGGTCGACCACCTTCTCCAGCTGGCCGTAGATCTCCGAGCCGATCAGGTAGGCCATCGGATCGCTGCGGCCATGCCGCTTGAACAGGTCCTTCAATCCCTGCTCATGCAGATCGTCGGCGCGGCTTTCGACGCGCATGACCTCTTCGGCGATGGCGTTGAGGCGTACCGTGTGCGTGCCGACCTTGCTGAGCAGCGGGATCGCTTCGGCAACCAGCCTGGAGGCGGCAACGATGACGCCGCCCATCTCCTGCATCAGCGGGTCGAATTCCTTCTTTTCGAACAGCTTCACCGTCTTGACGGTCTTGTGCATCATGTCGATGGCGTCATCCATTGACTGGATCAGGTCCTTGATGTCGCCGCGATCGAAAGGCGTGATGAAGGAACGCCGCACCGCCAGCAGGACTTCGGCCGTGATATGATCGGCCTCGTCCTCGAGATCGATGATCTTCTGGCACCAGCGATCGATGTCCTTGCCCTGCAGAAGCTGCTCCAGCGCCTCGGCGCCGCCGACCACGGTGCGGGAATGCCGTTCAAAGAGGTCGAAGAAGCGATCTTCGCGCGGCAAAAGCTTGCGGAACCAGCCCAGCATGTCCGATCTCCTCGTATTCCATCCAACCACATAGCGCCGTGTTCGGCCGGGGGAAACAGCCAGCCGGCCCAAAGATGTGGATGCATGGCCAATTGCGGGTAGAGCTTGCGGCGAAAGGCAATTTCCCCGACCTTGCGCGCAACGAACGGACGGATGGGATGATCGACAAGCTCGAATTCTTCATCGCGCTGGCCAAGGAGGAGCATTTCGGCCGGGCGGCGGAAGCGTGCGGCGTCACGCAGCCGACCTTGTCGGCCGGGATCAAGCAGCTGGAGGGCCAGCTCGGCGTCATGCTGGTCAATCGCGGTTCGCGCTTTCAGGGGCTGACGCCGGAAGGCAAGCAGGTGCTGGTGTGGGCGCGTCGCATCGTCGGCGATTCCAGGACCATGCGCGAAGAGATGCGGGCGGCGCGACATGGCCTGTCCGGGCGTATCCGTATTGCCGCCATCCCAACCGCCCTCGCCATGGTGGCGCGGCTGACGACGCCATTTCGCGAGAAGCATCCGGGCGTCACCTTCTCTATCCTGTCGCGCACCTCGATCGAGGTGTTGTCGCTGCTCGGCAATTTCGACGTCGATGCCGGCATCACCTATCTCGACAACGAGCCTCTCGGACGGGTGACCAGCGTGCCGCTCTATGACGAGCGCTACCAGCTGATCACGGCGGTCGGAAATCCCTATTCGGATCGCGACAAAGTGACATGGGCCGAAATCAGCCAGCTGCCGCTCTGCTTGTTGACGCCGGACATGCAGAACCGCCGCATCATCGACCAGCATCTGGCCGAGGCCGGCGTGCAGGTGCGGCCGACACTGGAATCCAACTCGATGATCGTGCTGTTCTCCCACATACGGACAGGCAAATGGTCGTCGATCATGCCGCTCAACCTGGCGGAAACATTCGGTTTTTCCGAGCCGATCCGGGCCATTCCGATCGTCGAACCGGATGCCAGCCACACGGTCGGGCTGGTCGCCGCGCCGCGCGAACCGCACACGCCGCTGGTGCAGGCGCTGCTGGACGAGGCGATGGCGCTGGCAGACGATTTCCGCGCCAATCGCTGAGCTAGTCATAACTGATCAATCGGCGCGATAGAAATTTTCTATCGTGCAACGAAACCGCTTTATTGATTTCAGGGGTTTTCTCTGATTTCTTAAGCACTTAGCGATTAAGCGGCGTAGGCATGTCGTTGTTCCAAAACCGCGTCATGCTTTTGGACGATATATGCATCGATCGCTACGATAGGGAGGGCGCTGCGTGACGATGCAGCCAGCAAGTACCGAGATACAGTCGCGCACGGCGGCGATCATCCAGGAGTTGAAGGGCCTCGAAGGCCCGCTGCTGCCGATCCTGCACGAGATCCAGGACGAATTTGGCCACGTGCCGCAGGACGCCGTGCCCGTCATCGCCGATGGGCTGAACCTGTCGAGGGCCGAAGTGCATGGCGTTGTGACCTTCTATCATGATTTCCGTGCCCGGCCGGCCGGCCGGCATGTGCTCAAGCTCTGCCAGGCGGAAGCCTGCCAGTCGATGGGTTCGGATGCGATCGCCGCAAAGGTCAAGCAGTTTCTGGGCATCGATTTCCATGAGACCACCCGCGACGGATCGGTTACACTTGAGCCTGTCTATTGCCTCGGGCTGTGCGCCTGTTCACCGTCGGCGATGCTGGATGGTGAGGTGATCGGGCGGCTCGATGACGAGAAGATCGAAGAGATCGTCGGGGAGGTACGCTCATGATCCCGCGCATCTACATTCCAGGTGACTCCGGCGCGCTGGCGCTCGGCGCCGAAAAGGTCGCCAAGGCTGTTCGTGCGGAACTGGCTGAACGGGGCGTCGAGGCCAAGATCGTCCGCAACGGCTCGCGCGGCGCCTATTTCCTCGAACCGATGGTCGAGGTCGCGACCGAAAAGGGCCGCGTCGCTTACGGGCCGGTCAAGCCATCGGACGTCAAGAGCCTGTTCGACAGCGGCTTTCTCACCGGCGGGCATCACAAGCGCTGGCTGGGCGCGCCCGACAAAATCCCGTTCCTGGCCAAGCAGACGCGCCTGACCTTTGCGCGTTGCGGCATCAACGACCCGCTATCGCTCGATGCCTACAAGTCACTGGGCGGGCTCAAGGGCCTGCAGAACGCGGTGGCCATGGCGCCGCTCGACATCGTCAAACAGGTCACGGAATCGGGCTTGCGCGGCCGAGGCGGCGCCGGCTTCCCGACCGGCATCAAGTGGAAGACGGTGCTCGATACGACATCTGACCGCAAATACATCGTCTGCAATGCCGACGAGGGCGACAGCGCCACCTTTGCCGACCGCATGATTATGGAGGGCGACCCCTTCGTGCTCATCGAAGGCATGACGATTGCCGGCATCGCCACCGGCGCGACCAAGGGGTTCGTCTATATCCGCTCGGAATATCCGCATGCGGTGGCTGTCATGAACAAGGCTGTCGAGGTCGCCCGCAAGGCAGGCGTGCTCGGCGTCAGCGTGCTGGGTTCGCCCAACGCCTTCGACATGGAAATCCGCGTCGGCGCCGGCGCCTATGTCTGCGGCGAGGAAACGTCGCTGCTGAACAGCCTTGAAGGCAAGCGCGGCGTGGTGCGCGCCAAGCCACCGCTGCCGGCAATCCAGGGTCTGTTCGGCAAGCCGACGGTGATCAACAACGTCATCAGCCTAGCCTCCGTGCCCATCATCATGGACCAGGGTGCTGCCTTCTACAAGGATTTCGGCATGGGCCGCTCGCGCGGCACGATCCCGATACAGATCGCCGGCAACGTCAAGTTCGGCGGCCTGTTCGAGGCGGCGTTCGGCATGACGCTGGGCGAGATCGTCGACGATATCGGCGGCGGTACGGCCACAGGTCGCCCGGTGAAGGCGGTGCAGGTCGGCGGCCCGCTCGGCGCCTATTTCCCGCGCGGCCTGTTCGACACGCCGTTCGACTACGAAGAGTTCGCGAAGCGCGACGGGCTGATCGGCCATGCCGGCATCACCGTGTTCGACGACACGGCCGACATGCTGAAGCAGGCGCGCTTTGCCATGGAGTTCTGCGCCATCGAAAGCTGCGGCAAGTGCACGCCCTGCCGCATCGGCTCGATACGCGGGGTGGAGACCATCGACCGGCTTGCCGCCGGCATCGAGCCGGAGAAGAACCTGGCACTGGTCACCGATCTCTGCAACACGATGAAGTTCGGATCGCTCTGCGCGCTGGGCGGCTTCACGCCCTATCCGGTGATGAGCTCGATCACCCATTTCCCCGAAGATTTCAAGCCCGCGCCGGCGCGCGTGGCTGCTGAATAGGAGCTGGCAGATGAATATCAAGGCCGACTTCCCGACACTCATCGAAGAACTCGATTACGGAACCCCGGAATCGAAGGCGCAAAAGCAGGTTACGCTGATCGTCGACGGCCGCAGCATCAGCGTGCCGGAGGGTACGTCGATCATGCGCGCGGCGATGGAAGGCGGGGTCGAGATCCCAAAACTCTGCGCCACGGACATGCTGGACTCGTTCGGCTCCTGCCGCGTCTGCCTGGTCGAGATCGACGGGCGCGGCGGCACGCCGGCATCCTGCACGACCCCCGTCGGCGAAGGCATGGTGGTGCGCACGCAATCCGAGCGGCTCGACGCCATCCGCCGCGGTGTCATGGAGCTTTACGTCTCCGACCACCCGACCGGCTGGAACGAGAAGGCCGGCACCGGCGCCAGCGAGTTCGACGTTGTGGCGAAATCGGTCGGCCTGACCGAGAACCGCTTCGGCATTGAGGGCCGCAACCACGTCAAGCAGGAAAACGGCGTCGCGCCCGGCCATGGCTCGCTGGCGGTCGACTACATCGCCTGCGACGAGTCCAACCCCTATTTCACCTATGATCCGGCGCAATGTATCGTCTGCTCGCGCTGCGTGCGGGCCTGCGAGGAGGTGCAGGGCACCTTCGCGCTGACGATCGAGGGCCGCGGTTTCGAATCGCGCATGGTCGCCGGCATGCACGAGGATTTCATCGCCTCCGAATGCGTGTCCTGCGGCGCCTGCGTGCAGGCCTGTCCGACCGATGCGCTGCGTGAAAAGACCGTGCTTGAGAAAGGCATGCCCGAGCGCTCCGCCGTCACCACCTGCGCCTATTGCGGCGTCGGCTGCTCGTTCAAGGCCGAAGTGAAGGACGACGAAGTCATTCGCATGATGCCCTACAAGGACGGCAAGGCGAACCACGGCCACTCCTGCGTGAAGGGCCGTTTCGCCTATGGATATGCCACCCACAAGGACCGCATCCTGTCGCCTATGATCCGGGAAAAGGTCAGCGATCCCTGGCGCGAGGTGAGCTGGGAAGAGGCCATCGCCCATACGGCCAAGGAATTCCGCCGTATCCAGTATCAATACGGCCGCACCTCGATCGGCGGCATCACGTCCTCGCGATGCACAAATGAAGAGACCTATCTGGTGCAGAAGCTTGTGCGCCAAGGCTTCCGCAACAACAATGTCGACACCTGCGCCCGCGTCTGCCACTCGCCGACCGGCTACGGCCTCGGCCAGACCTATGGCACCTCGGCCGGCACGCAGGATTTCGATTCCGTCGACTTCACCGATGTCGCCGTCATCATCGGCGCCAATCCGGCTTCCGCGCACCCGGTGTTCGCCTCGCGGCTGAAAAAGCGGCTGCGCCAGGGCGCCAAGCTGATCGTGCTCGATCCGCGCCGCACCGAAATGGTCAAGTCAGCGCATATCGAGGCCGACTATCACCTGCCGCTGAAGCCCGGCACCAACGTGGCGGTGCTGACGGCGCTGGCGCATGTCATCGTTACCGAAGGGCTTTTCGACGAAGCCTTCATCCGCGATCGCTGCGACTGGGCGGAGTTCCAGGATTGGGCTTCTTTCGTCGCCTTGCCGGAAAACAGCCCCGAAATCGTGGGCAAGCTGTCCGGCGTCGACCCCGAACTGATCCGGGGTGCTGCGCGCCTCTATGCCAAGGGCGGCAATGGCGCGATTTATTATGGCCTTGGCGTCACCGAACACAGCCAGGGTTCGACCACGGTTATGGCTATCGCCAACCTTGCCATGGCGACCGGCAATATCGGCCGTCCCGGCGTCGGCGTGAACCCGCTGCGCGGCCAGAACAACGTGCAGGGTTCCTGCGACATGGGCTCATTCCCGCACGAACTGCCAGGCTACCGCCACATCTCGGGCGAGGCGGTGCGTGACATCTATGAGAGCCTTTGGGGGGTGAAGCTCGACGACGAACCCGGCCTGCGCATCCCCAACATGCTGGATGCCGCCGTCGACGGCTCGTTCAAGGGCATCTACATCCAGGGCGAGGACATTCTGCAGTCGGACCCTGATACCAAGCATGTCGCGGCCGGCCTGGCGGCGATGGAATGCGTGGTCGTGCACGACCTGTTCCTCAACGAGACCGCCAACTACGCGCATGTCTTCCTGCCGGGCTCGACCTTCCTGGAGAAGGACGGCACTTTCACCAATGCCGAGCGCCGCATCAACATGGTGCGCAAGGTTCTGGAGCCGAAGGCGCGCTACGCCGACTGGGAAGCGACACAGGAGCTTGCCCGTGCGATCGGGCTGGATTGGAACTACCAGCATCCCTCCGAAATCATGGACGAGATCGCCAAAACGACGCCAAGCTTCGCCGGCGTCTCCTTCGATCTGCTCGACCGTGTCGGATCGGTGCAATGGCCCTGCAACGAGAAGGCGCCGCTCGGCACGCCGATCATGCATATCGACGGCTTCGTGCGCGGCAAGGGCAAGTTCATCCGGACGGAATATGTGGCGACCGACGAGCGGACCGGGCCCCGTTTCCCGTTGCTGCTGACCACCGGCCGCATCCTCAGCCAGTACAATGTCGGTGCACAGACAAGGCGCACCGAAAACGTCATGTGGCACTCGGAGGACCGGCTGGAAATCCATCCGCACGATGCCGAGAACCGCGGCCTGCGCGATGGCGACTGGGTGCGGCTGACCAGCCGTTCGGGTGAGACGACGCTGCGTGCGCTGATCACCGACCGGGTGTCGCCAGGTGTGGTCTACACAACGTTCCACCATCCCGACACGCAGGCCAACGTCATCACCACCGACTTCTCCGACTGGGCGACCAACTGCCCGGAGTACAAGGTGACCGCGGTGCAGGTCGGCGCCTCCAACGGGCCTTCGGACTGGCAGCGCGATTATAACGAGCAGGCCGAGCAGAGCCGCCGCATCGCAAAGCTGGAAGCGGCGGAGTAGTCTTGCCACGGCGTTCGACAATAAGAGCTTCAATCTTGACGGTTGGTCGACCCCTACTCCGTCAGGAAGGACGCGAGCTTATGCCGCCTGGCGCCTTTCTTCTCCCTCCGGAGGGGGGAGAGGTGGCGCCGCGAAGCGGCGACGGAGTGGGGGACGCCGGCCCCGCAACACGCAGCCGTCGAAAGTCGCGCACAACCCAAAGAGCAGGCAAACCGGCCTATCTGGCGAGCAGTCGACCCCCACTCCGTCAAGCTTCGCTTGACACCTCTCCCCCGATCGACGGGGGAGAGGAAAGGCGCGAGCCTCCACAGCTACTGCTAAGGACGAACAGGGCAGAGGGGCGCGCCTCGTGACCCGAAAACGCCAAGCCACCACCCAAATCTCTCGCCTTGCCCACCGCGCCAGCGGCACTGCGACGGCCAACCGCATGGTGCCGGAGGAGACGCCGGTGGCGTTCTCCTTTGCCGGCACCACCCATGCGGTGATGATGGCGAGCCCGGCCGATTTCGAGGATTTCGCGCTCGGCTTCTCTCTGACCGAAGGCATCATAGCCTTGCCTGACGAAATCGATGCGATCGAGGTCGAGGTCCATGGCGCCGGGATCGATATCCAGATCCGGTTGAAGGACCAGGCCAATACGCGCTTCGAGGCGCGACGCAGGCGATTGGCCGGTCCGGTCGGCTGTGGGCTATGCGGCATCGAATCGATCGAGGAAGCGATGCGCTCGGTCGACAAGGTTGGTGCGTCCAAGCTTACGCTTGAAGCTGACGACATCGTTCGCTCGGTCAAGCTTTTGTCGAAGGTGCAGCCGCTGCATTCGGAAACCGGTGCAGTTCATGCAGCGGGCTTCTACATCCCCGGCAAGGGCATAGTCATGGCGCGCGAGGATGTCGGCCGCCACAATGCGCTGGACAAGCTGGCCGGCGCGCTGGCCAAGGCCGGCATTGACGGTGCATCGGGCGCGGTGGTGGTGACATCACGCGTCTCGGTGGAGATGGTGCAGAAAACGGCGGCGATCGGCTCCGCCTTCGTCATCGCCGTGTCGGCGCCGACAGCCCTTGCCATCCGCACCGCCGAAGAGGCCGGCATGACGCTGGTAGCGCTGGTGCGCGGCGACGATTTCGATGTTTTCACCCACCCGGAACGGGTGGTCTTGGGAGTTGCCCAGCATGTCGCATAACGAAGAACACATCACGAGCACCGGGGAAAAGCTGGTGCGCATGGCCAACCAGATCGCCGCCTTCTTCCATTCAAGGCCCCGCGAGGAAGGTGTGGCGGGCGTGGCCGAGCACATCAACAAGTTCTGGGAGCCCAGGATGCGCCGGCAGTTCTTCGAGATGCTGGACAGCGGCGGCGAAGGTTTTGACGAACTCGTCGTCGTGGCCTCGGCCAGGATCAAGCGGCCGAAGACCGAGGAGCAGGCCGATGTGAGCATCGGCTACGTCCAACCCACGGGTGCAGAGAGCGCCGCTCCCCAGAAATAGCCTCCCCCAGAAATGGCGGGCGAACACGGTTCGCGGCGGGCTATATTCCTGTCTTCTAAAGTTTGGCTGCCGCATCCGCCGGGCGTCTGCTATGGTCGGCGATCAGAAATCGTCTGGCCGGGCGGGATAGCAACGTGAGGCCGATCGAGACGCGATATGCCCTCAGCGGCGACGTGCGGATCGCCTATCAGGTGGTCGGCCAGGGATCGTTCGACCTGGTTTTCGTGCCTGGCTTCATCTCCAATCTCGACCTGCATTGGGAAGACGAGGGCTACGCCAGGCTGTTGAAACGGCTCTCGGCGTTCTCGCGGCTGATCCTGTTCGACAAGCGCGGCACCGGCCTGTCCGACCGCGTCGACCCACGCCACCTGCCCAGCCTCGAAACCCGCATGGACGATGTGCGCGCGGTGATGGATGCCACCGGCAGCGGCCGCGCGGCCTTGCTCGGCGCTTCGGAAGGCGCGCCGATGGCAATGTTGTTTGCCGCCACCTATCCGGAACGGACACGAGCGCTGGCGCTCTATGGCGGTTATGCGCATTTCCACAAATGGGTGATGTCGCCGGAGCGCCTCGAGGCCTTCATCGCGACGGCCGGCACGGAATGGGGCACGGGCGCCACACTGCCCAACTTCGCTCCCGGCCGGGTAGATGATGCGCATTTCACCCAGTGGTGGGCCCGCTTCGAGCGGCTGTCGGCCAGTCCGACGGCAGCGGCAGCCCTTGCCCGGATGAATGCCGGAATCGATGTGCGCGGCGTGCTGTCGGCGATCGGCGCACCGACACTGCTCATTCATCGCCGCAACGACGCGCGGGTCGACCCGGACGCCAGCCGCTTCCTGGCGAAAGAGATCGCCAATGCGCGATTGGTCGAGGTCCCCGGGCGCGACCACCCGATCTGGACCGGCGATGTCGACCGGGTGGCCGACCTGATCGAGGAATTCCTGACCGGCGAGCGTGCCGTGGCCGAAGCGGAGCGCGTGCTTGCCGCTCTTCTGGCGACACGCATCTACGACACGGCGCGGGTTGGCGACCGCATGTGGAGCGAACGTAGCGAGCGCTTCCAGGAGAGCTGGCAGCAGCTGGTCGGCCGTCATGGCGGACGCGTCGCCGGCATCCATGGCGAATTGATGATCTCGCGCTTCGACGGGCCGGCGCGGGCCATACGCTGCGCGGCGGCACTGCGCGATGCGGCGCAACATATGGGCATTGCAAGCGCCCAGGGCGCCCATGTCGGTGAGGTCGAAATGCGCGGGCCGCCGGTGGGGCTGATGGCACGGGTGACGATGCAGATCGCCGCCCATGCCGGGCGCGGCGATATTCTGGCGTCGCGGCTGGCCGCCGATCTGGCGGCGGGGTCCGGCCTGCATTTCATCGATGCCGGGCGTGTCACGGTGGATGAGCTGGACGAGCCGCTGGCGCTGGTCCAGGCAACGTCGGAACAGCACCTGGAGCCGGCCTGCCGCCCCAAGGCGAAACCCGCCGAGCCGGCTCAACTGACGGCGCGCGAAAGCGAGGTGGTGATCCTGATCGCCGACGGCAAGAGCAATGCCGCGATCGCCGCCGAGCTGAGGCTCAGCGAGCATACGGTCAAGCGTCATGTCGCCAACATATTGCTGAAGCTCGATTTGCCGTCACGGGCGGCGGCAGCGGCATTTTCCGCCAGGCAGGCTGGCCCGGACGGGCCATAGGGACCATGGCGCTTTCGGGCGAAGCGGCCAGGTGGGGTCGAGGCGTACCAATTCTCTCCATGCAGGCCAGGCGGATGTCGCCGGGAAAGGCACTGCGGATGGAGGATGCAATGCTGAAGTCAAACAGGTCGATCAAATCGCTGGTGATAGCGGCAGGCGTTGGCGCGCTGTTCACGATCGCTCCCGCCAGAGCCGAGGATGCCTCGGCGGCCGCCGCCTACAAGGACATCGAGGCGACGCTCGGCTCAGTGCCGGACATGTTCAAGACGCTGCCCGATGTCGCGGTTGCCGGCGCCTGGGCCGAGATCAAGGGTGTGCAGCTCAACCCCAAGACCGCGCTCGACGGCAAGACCAAGGAACTGCTGGGGCTGGCCGTCGCCTCGCAGATCCCCTGCCAGTACTGCATCTATTTCCACACCGAGGCCGCCAAGCTCAATGGCGCGACCGATGAGGAGATCAAGGAGGCGATCGCGATGGCGGCGATCGTGCGCCACTGGTCGACGATGCTCAACGGCAGCCAGGTCGATTTCGCGACCTTCAAACAACAGACCGACGGCGTGTTCGCAGCCGTCAAAGCCAAGTCGCAGTGAAAGAAAATGCCGGGCGGTGCGCCGGGCATTGCTTGTGATCATTCAACCGCCCGATCAACGGGCCATGGAGGAGAAGATGCTGACCAAGACGCAGAGCGTGGACGGCGCGGCGATCAAGAAAGCGATCGAAGGACGGGACGGCAGGATGCTCGCTAGCTTCTATGCCGACGACGCACTGGTGCGGGTGATCGACCGCAACAATCCACCGAGCAAGCCGCGCGAGATCCGCGGCCGGGCGGCGATCAGCACCTTCTGGGACGACATCTGCAGCCGGGCGATGACCCACAAGGTCGACACCACCATCGCCGATGGCGACAATCTCGCCTTCACCCAGGCCTGCGCCTATCCGGACGGAACGAAAGTGTTCTGCGCGGCGATGCTGGAGCTGAAGAATGGGCGGATTGCACGACAGACCGTCGTGCAGGCCTGGGACGAGTAGTTCCACCGCGGAAAGATCAACCGCGGTTGGGCCGCAAAACTGGAGGAGACAAAAATGTTCAGCGCCAGATGGCAGATCGACGCCAAGTTCGGGCACAAGCAGACCGTGCTCGACCTGTTGAAGAAATGGGAACGCGAGATCGGCNGATCGGCTCTCAGGTCGGCATTGCCGATCTCGAGTTCCAGATCATGACCGGTTCGATCGGAGCTCGGGAAGCGACGGTCGAATCGCATCATCAGGTCGAAAGCCTTGCCCAGCTGGAGGGTTTCTTCGCCAGGATCGGCATGATCGACGCCCACGCCAAATGGGGCAAGGAGATGGAGCCCTACGTCGTTTCAGGCACCAGCCTTTGGAACATCTACCGCATCGTGGAGTAGCCGTGGCAGGTGCAGCAGTTTTCGGCCATCAGTTGCGGCGGCCGAAACTCGTCCGCTGCCCGGAAAACCGCCCTTCCCTGGCCGATCCGGCAGCCGCGACACGTGCCGGCTGATTGGGCAATGTGGCCTGCTTGGCCAGGGCCGCCGCTATCAAGGCGTCGGCCTGGCGCGCGCGCTGGTCCGCGCCGGCATCTCCGGCAGGGTTGCCCGCCACGGCGGAGGTCGACATCCGCCAGCGGGGTTTGAAAGCAAGATAGAGAAGCAACGCGCCGAGCAGTCCAGCCCCAATGACGATCGTCAAACGCGTGCCGGTCATGCCGGTGCGTTCGATCTGGGTGGGGTTGGCGGGGTTCTGGACGACGGTGAGCTTGTCGCCGACCTGCGGTTCGCGGGCACCGTTCTTGTTCAGCTCCATCGTGGCCTCGACGGCGTCGGCGCCGGTGCCGACGCGCAAGGTGCCGGTGAATTTCTGGGTCACCTTCCACTCTTTGTCAGCATGAACCGTCTTGAACGCATCCACCAGTTCGCACGGGATCGTGGCGGTGCTGACGGTCTTGTAGACAATCTTGTGGGTGGTCGATTCCATGTCGCATTCGACATTGACCGCGAGGATTTCAGCAGGCGCCTCGGGCCAGCCGCTCTTCTTGATCATGTCCTTGCCGCCGAACACAGCGATCAGCAGACAGAAGCCGCCAATGAGTACCAGCTTGATCTTGGTCGTGTTCATGCGCAAACCCCTCGCCGCGCGGTTTCCCGGCAAGAGGCTGCTCGTTCAGGTTGAATATTCAGTAAATCGTGAACTCCCGCCGTACCGCAAAAGTAACTCACGATTAATATACAGAAAACGCGGTGGCGAATATTTTAGAGATAGTGGCGGCCTCTACCCATGCGCCACCATCACATGACGAACGGCGGTATAATCCTCCAGCGCATAGAGAGACATGTCCTTGCCGTAGCCGGACTGCTTCAACCCGCCATGCGGCATCTCGTTGGTCAGCATGAAATGGGTGTTGATCCAGGTGCAGCCATATTGCAGACGGGCGGCCGTCGCCATGGCGCGCGAGACGTTCTTGGTCCACACCGAGGATGCCAGGCCGTAGTCGCTGTCATTGGCCCAGTTCACGGCTTCATCGACTTCGGAGAAGCGGGTGATGGAGACGACCGGACCGAACACTTCGCGGCGCACGATCTCGTCTTCCTGCAGCGCGCCGGCAACCACCGTCGGCTGGTAATAGAAGCCGGAGCCTTCGCCGGGCTTGCCGCCGGTGGTGATCTCGATGTGCTTCAGTTCCGAAGCGCGCTCGACGAAGCTCGAGACGCGATCGCGCTGGCGGCGCGAGATCAGCGGCCCGATCTCGTTTTTGGTGTCATCGGGCTGGTTGTATTTGATGGTCGAGACGGCAGATGAGAGATCGGCGACGAGCTTGTCGTAGATCTTCTTGCCGGCATAGATGCGGCAGGCGGCTGTACAATCCTGCCCGGCATTGTAGTAGCCGAAAGCGCGCAGGCCGTTGACCACGGCGCCAAGGTCGGCGTCGTCGAAAACGATGACCGGCGCCTTGCCGCCGAGTTCCAGATGCGTGCGCTTGACCGACTTGGCGGCGGCCTGCAGCACCTTCTTGCCCGTGGCGACGTCGCCGGTGATCGAAATCATGTTGACCTTGGCGTGATTGATCAGCGTGTTGCCAACGCTGTCGCCGCGGCCGAGCACGACATTGACGACGCCCTCGGGCAGAACCTCGGCCAGGATCCTGGCCAGCTTCAGCGCCGTCAGCGGCGTCTGCTCCGACGGCTTGAAGACGACGGTGTTGCCGCCGGCAATGGCCGGCGCCAGCTTCCAGGCCATCATCATCAGTGGATAGTTCCACGGCGCGATGGAAGCGACGATGCCGATCGGATCGCGCCGCACCATCGAGGTGTGGCCGGGAATGTATTCGCCGGCGACCACGCCCGGCATCGAACGCACAGCGCCGGCAAAGAAACGATAGCAGTCGACGATCGCCGGGATCTCGTCATTGAGCACGGCGTTGATCGGCTTGC
The DNA here is from genome assembly GCF_000502555.1 of Mesorhizobium sp. LNJC394B00. Taxonomy (NCBI): domain Bacteria; kingdom Pseudomonadati; phylum Pseudomonadota; class Alphaproteobacteria; order Hyphomicrobiales; family Phyllobacteriaceae; genus Mesorhizobium; species Mesorhizobium sp. LNJC394B00. The sequence continues at coordinate 209,607 of NZ_AYWH01000005.1, read as the reverse complement.
CGCAATTCAGCGCCTCGAGCGCCGCGAACTCCCGCGCGTTGGCCTCGATGCGGTCGGCGATCTTGAGGAGATAGCCGGAGCGCTGCGCCGGCGTTGTGCGTGACCACAAGACGAACGCTCGCCCGGCGGCAGTAACAGCCGCCTCGATCTGCGCCTGGCTGGCTTCAGGCAGGTTGAGAATGGTCGCCCCGGTCTTTGGATTCAGAATCGGCTCCTCGGTCTCGGTGCCGTTCTCGAACTTCGAGCCGATCAGCATCTGGGTGTCCATGCGGGTTCTCCTTGGTCAGGAGCGAGTAGCGAATAGCGAGTAGCGAATAGGGCTGGTCGTGCAATCTCCCTATTCGCTATTCGCTACTCCCTATTCGCTGTTCTTCATTTGCCCGAACCGGCGATCTGGTCGCCGTCGCGGGTCAGGTAATAGGCGGCAAGGATGGGCAGCAGCGTCACCAGCACCACGACCATGGCGACGACATTGGTGACCGGACGCTGGCGTGGGCGGATCAGCTCTTCCAGCATCCAGATCGGCACGGTCTGCTGCTGGCCGGCGGTGAAGGTGGTGACGATGACCTCGTCGAAGGAGAGCGCGAAGGCGAGCATCCCCCCGGCAAGCAGAGCGGTGGCGATGTTGGGCAGCACGACGTGCCGGAAGGTCTGGAAGCCGTCGGCGCCGAGATCCATCGAGGCCTCGATCATTGAGCCGGAAGTGCGGCGGAAACGGGCGACCGCATTGTTGTAGACGACGACAACGCAGAAGGTGGCGTGGCCGAGCACGATCGTCCAGAACGAGAACGGGATGTCGGCTAGCGAGAAGGCCGAGCGCAACGCGATGCCGGTGATGATGCCGGGCAGCGCGATCGGCAGGATGACGAGCAGCGAGATCGTCTCGCGGCCGAAGAATTTCGTCCGTGACACGGCGGCGGCGCACAGCGTGCCCAGTATCAAGGCAATCGCGGTCGAGATGGCGGCGACACGGACCGAAAGCGACAGCGCCTGCCAGACATCCGGCCGGTTCCAGGTGACGGCGAACCATTGTGTGGTCAGCCCCGGCGGCGGCCAGACGAAGCTCTTCTCTTCCGTGGTGAAGGCGTAGACGAAGATCAACAAGATCGGCAGATGCAGGAACAGCAGGCCGCAGGCGGCAGCGATCTTGAGGCCGAGCGGAGCGGATTGCGAACCGTCAGAGCGCATCGAAGGCCCCCATGCGCTTGGCGCCCCAGAGATAGAAACCCATGATGACGATGGGCACGACGGTGAAGGCTGCGGCGAGCGGGATGTTGCCGGCTGTGCCTTGCTGCGAATAGACGGCCTGCCCGATGAACAGCCGCGATGTGCCGATGATCTGTGGGATGATGTAGTCGCCCAGCGTCAGCGAGAAGGTGAAGATCGAGCCGGCGACGATGCCGGGCAGCGCCAGCGGGAACAGCACGTTGCGGAAGGTCTGGCCCGGCGATGCGCCGAGATCGGAGGACGCCTCGACCAGATTGCCGGGCACGCGCTCCAATGCCGCCTGCACCGGCAGGATCATGAACGGCAGCCAGACATAGACGAAAGCGATGAAGGTCCCGGTGGCGGAGACCGACAAAGAGTTGCCGCCGACGACCGGCAGCGACAGCCAGCCATCGAGCACCCAGAGCAGATGCAATTTGGCGAGCAGCCAGGTCAAAATGCCTTCCTTGGCGAGGATCAGCTTCCAGGCGTAGATCTTGACGAGGTAACTCGACCATAGCGGCAGCATGACGCCGAGATAGAACAGCGCCTTCCAGCGGCCGCGGGCATAGCGCGCCGCATAATAGGCGATCGGGAAGGCGATGACGGCCGAGGCCAGCGTGACCAGCACCGCCATCGTCACCGTGCGCAGGATGATGTCGAGATTGGCGGGCTGGAACAGGTCGCCATAGGTCTTCAGCGTGAATTCGTGGTTGATGAGGCCGGAGAACTCGTCGATCGAAAAAAAGCTCTGCGCCAGAAGTGCGAACAACGAGCCGATATAGACAACGCCGAGCCATAGAACCGGCGGCAGCAGCATGAGGAACAGCAGCAGTTGCGGCTTGCGCCAGAAAAGGTCCGACAGTGCGCCGCGCATGCCACCGCTGCCGGGCAGGATGGCGGGGGCGGAGGTTGAGTTGAGCGCGGCGATGGTCATGGGGCGACCGCGGCGATTGGATCAATGGCGGCCAGGCCGCGATCCGTCACACCCCCCTCTGTCCTGCCGGACATCTCCCCCTCAAGGGGGGAGATCAGCAATTTTTCGGCCTCGCCAATTCCGCCACGTTGGAGATTGGCGAAACCGGAAGGAACAGCCGATCTCCCCCCTTGAGGGGGAGATGTCCGGCAGGACAGAGGGGGGTGCTTGGCGCAAACCTCAATCATGCCGGCTCGTCCATCAAATGCAAATGCTCGCGGTTGAACGTCAGCACCACCGCTTCGCCTTCCGCCGGCAGCTTTGTCCCGGCCGGCACGATGGCGTGCAGCCTCAACCCGTCGGCGTCGAGCGCCAGCTTGGTCGTAGCGCCGAGATAGTTGGTTCCGACCAGGCGCGCGGCGACGCCCTCGCCTTTGGCGGCGCGGCCGATGCGGATGGATTCGGGACGCAGGCTGCCCCAGCGGTGCTGGCCGGAATAGCGCTGGACGAAGTCCGGCGGCAGTACGTTGGAGGAGCCGACGAAATCGGCGACGAAGCGGGTCTTCGGCCGCTGGTAGATGTCTTCCGGCGTGCCGATCTGCATGATCTTGCCGTCATTGAAGACGGCGACGCGGTCGGCCATCGACAGCGCTTCGCCCTGGTCGTGGGTGACGAAGACGAAGGTGATGCCGAGCGCCTTCTGCAGCGACTTCAGCTCTTCCTGCATGTTCTCGCGCAGTTTGAGATCGAGCGCGCCGAGCGGCTCGTCGAGCAGAAGCACCTTGGGCTGGTTGACCAGCGCACGGGCCAGCGCCACGCGCTGGCGCTGGCCGCCGGAGAGCTGGCCGGGACGGCGGGCGCCATAGCCTGGAAGCCGCACCAATGACAGCGCCTCTTCCGCCGCCTTCTGCCGCTGCGGCTTGGCGACGCCCTTGACCATCAGCCCGTAGGCGACATTGTCCAGCACGTTCAGATGCGGGAACAGCGCGTAGTCTTGGAACACGGTGTTGACGTTGCGACGATAGGGCGGCATGCCCTCGGCGCGGTCGCCGAAGATCGAGATCGAGCCCGAGGTCGGCTGCTCGAAGCCGGCGATGAGGCGCAGGCAGGTCGTCTTGCCGGACCCCGACGGACCGAGCATGGCGAAGAACTCGCCCGGCACGATATCGAGATCGACCGCATCGACGGCGCGCACGCTGCCGAAATGGCGAGAGACTTTCTGGAAGGAAACGGCCGATGTCATGGGCTGTCCGTCTGTTGCCGGTTTGTGTTCGTCGAAATAGCTCTTGCCGCCACCAATCAGGCCAGCGGGCACGGCACTTCACCTCCCCCTCGATGGGGGAGGTCGCGGCGAAGCCGCGGGTGGGGTGACTAGCACCGGACGTCAGCGTTGCCCCCACCCCGACGCTGCGCGTCGACCCTCCCCACTAGGGGGAGGGTTAAGGGAGCTCACCGCCCGCCGATGACGCCGATATAGTCGGACACCCAGCGGTAGTAGGGCACGCAGTGGTCGTTCTGGGTGGCGCACTTCGAGACCGGCGTCTTCCAGAACTTGATCTTGTCGAAGTTCTCGTAGCCGTTGGTCTTGCAGCCTTCCTCGCCGAGCAGCTCGTTGCCCTTGCAGGCAGCGGGCACCACGGGGAGCGAGCCGAACCAGGCCGAGACATCGCCTTGCACCTTGGGCGACAGCGAATGCTCAAGCCACATATAGGCGCAGTTGGGATGCGCGGCGTCGGCCTCCATCATGGTGGTGTCGGCCCAGCCGGTGACGCCTTCTTCCGGCACGGTCGAGGCGACCGGCTTCTTGGCGGCAACCAGCGTGTTGACCTGGTAAGGCCACGAACCGGAAGCGACGACGCCTTCGTTCTGGAAGTCGTCGACCTGGATGGCGGCGTCATGCCAGTAGCGGCCGACCAGCGTCCGCTGAACACGCAGCAGCTCGAGCGCTGCCTTGTACTGGTCTTCGTTCAGTTCGTACGGGTCCTTGATGCCGAGTTCCGGCTTGTGGAACATCAAATAGTTGGCGGCGTCGGCGATGTGGATCGGGCCGTCATAGGCCTGGACGCGGCCCTTGTTGGACTTGCCGTCCGGCAGGTTCATTTCCTCGAAGACGACGTTCCAGCTTTTGGGCGCTTCCTTGAAGACATCGGTGTTGTACATCAGGATGTTCGGGCCCCACTGATAGGGAACGCCGTAATGCACCTTGTCGACGGTGAACCAGGGCGCATCCTTCAGACGGTCGTCTACCGCCTTCCAGCTCGGGATGAGATCGGTGTTGATCGGCTGCACGCGCTTGCCGGCAACGAGGCGCAGCGAGGCGTCACCCGAAGCGGTGACTAGATCGAACCCACCCTCATTCATCAGCGAGACCATCTCGTCGGAGGTGTTCGCGGTCTTGACGTTGACCTTGCAGCCGCTCTCCTTCTCGAAGGAGGTCACCCAGTCATAGCCCTTGTCGGTTTCGCCGCGCTCGATGTACCCCGGCCAGGCAACGATGCTGACCTCCCCTTCGCCCTTGCCAAGTTCCTTGACCTGGGCGACGGCCTGACCGGAAAAGGTCAGCGCGACCGTCAAGGCGGTGCACGTCTTCAGGAATGAATTCATCGTCAATCTCCCATTTTGGCGCCTGACTGCGAAGCGAGTCGCCGCCGCGGTCAGCCGCAGGCTGAAAAGCGTCAGTTCATCCGATGGCACGTTGCCGCTCTGATGGCGGCTTTCGTCCCTGACATGAAAAGTGCTCGGAAAATTCCGGTTTCGCAAATTCATTTATCAGAAACGCGATATCGGTTTTTCCGATAGATAACCACGCACCCTATCAACGCTGCTGGCGTACCATACGCTGCGACTGGGCAAGGCCGATGAAGTCGCGCGACGCCTGCGGCAGACCGGAGCCGCGGCGCCAGACCATGCCGACCTGGACGACCGGCAGGGAACCCGAAATGTCGCGCGATTCGATGCGGTCGCCTTCCAGCGACCACGGCCGGTAGACTAGGTCGGGCAGCAACGCCACGCCCGCACCTGTGGCGACGAGGCTGCGAACGGCTTCGACCGAGCGGGTGCGAAAGGCGACATGCGGCCTGGCGCCGATCGCCGCCAGAAGCTTGCCGGTGTTCTCCTCGATCTCGTCGACGGTCAGCATGATCAGCGGCTCGCCGGCAATGTCGCCTATGCCGATAATGTCGGCGCTGGCCAGCTTGTGGCCGAGCGGGACCCACAGCCGGTAGGCCGAGACCTCGAGGATTTCCGACTGCAGAGCGGTGCGGTCGCGCAAATTGGAGGTGACCATGACGGCAATGTCGAGCTTGCCGCCGATCAGCAGATGTTCGAGATAGTCGCCATTGTCCTCGATGGCCGAGACATCGACGCCGGGATATGCGCGGCGGTAGCGCGCCAGCAGATCGGACAGCACATAGCCCGCGACCAGCGAGGTGACGCCGAGCTGCAGCCGCCCGCCGGCCACCACCTGGTCGTCGGAAAAAGCGCGGCGCGCGTCGGAGACGTCGGCCAGGATCTTGGTCGCATGGCGCAGGAACTGGTGGCCTTTGTGGGTAATGTTGAGGCCACGCGGATGGCGCTCGAACAATTCGACGCCGAGATCGCTCTCCAGCTCCTTGATCGCCTCGGTGACCGAGGATTGCGAGATGGAGAGGTTTTGTGCGGCGCCCGACACCGTGCCTTGCTCGGCGACGGCAATGAAGAACTGCAGCTGGCGGATGGTGAAAGCCATGGCCGGACTAAACACCGGCGCGCCGGGGAAGGAAAGCCGAAGGCGGAGCTTATACCCATACGGCTTGAGGCGCCTCCTGGTCAGCCGAACCCGAGGCACCGCCGGCAGGCAGGACCGTAGCGAAGCGCGAGCATGAACGCCGTCTCCAGCGCCAGGACGATGACGATGATGCGAAAGCCGATGGCATAGGAATCCCGGCCGCTGCCGCGCATAAGGTAGCCGGTGACGAGGAAGCCGGTGTTCCATAGCGTGGCGCCGAGCAGCGTCGCCGCCGCGAAGGGCAAGAGTGGAAGACGGAGCGCGCCGGCCGCGATCGGCAGATAGTTGCGAACCGTCGGGATGAACTGCGCCAGCAAGGAGACCCGGACATGATGGCGGCGGTAGGCCTGACCAAGCTTGCTGTAGGTCGCATAGCGCAAGCAGACATATTTGCCGAAACGCTCGACCAGCCTGTCGGCACGATCCAATCCAATCCTACGGCCCACACTATACCAGACAAGGCAGCCTGTGATGGCGGACAGCGTCGTCACCAGAAGCAGGATCGCCAGCGCCAGGAGATCGGAGGCTGCCGTCATGCCGAGGAACAGCAGCAGCACATGCGAGGGCGGCAGCGGCAGGATCTTTTCAGTGAAGGCGAGACAGCCGACACCAAGCAGGCCGAAGCCCAGGATCGCCGATAGTGGATCAGTCATGCGAAGCGCCAGTCATAGGTTTTGAGGTTCTTGATCCTGGACACCTTATACACCGTCATACACCGTCGCCGGCGGAAAGTTGCGGAATGTCCGGCCAAGCCGGGTCCGCTTCCAGGTCGGAGCGCGCAAGCGTCCAGGAAAGACAAGGCATCGTTTGCAGCATGGTGGCCTCATTGCTGATGCGGGCGATTCGCCCGGCCCGCATTTCGACGAGGCGCTGTTTGCGGCTGCCAAGTTGCATGGACATTGCGAAGAGCGGGATGATTGAAAAACAATTTTTCACCAGAACGACATCTTATGCGGCCGGCGACGCGGCGCGCATGATGCACAACATCGCCTTCGTGGTATCGGGTGGCGGCATGGGCCGGGATCGCGGCGCGCCAGTCGCTGGTGTTTGGCTAGGCCGCAGCGATGCTGAGGCGCGCTCCAGCCTCGGCAAGTGCCGAGGCAATGTCGCGCGGCGGCGGCTGGTCGGTGGCGAGTTCGGAAAAACCGTCGAAGCCGCAGACCTGGACCAGACCCTGGCGACCGAACTTGGTGTGGTCGGTGATGACCAGCGAGCGCTGGCCGCGCGACAGCACCATGCGGGCGAACTCCGCCTCTTCCAGATCGTAGTCGGCAAGGCCTGCGGCGGCATCGACGGCGCCGATCGAAATCACCGCATGGCTGACCGAGAAGCGGCTGACGAAATCGATCGCCGAGGCGCCGAAGGCGGCCCCGGAATCGCTGCGCAATTCGCCCCCGGCCATATAGATCTTGTTGCCGTTGACGGTGGCCAGCGTGCGGGCGATATCGGACGAGTTGGTGACGACCGTCAGCCGCCGGTGGCCGAGCAGTTCGCGGGCCAGGAACGAGGTCGTGGTGCCGGTGTCCAGCATGACCGATTCACCGTCGCGAATGGTGGCAGCGACCATGCGGGCGATCAGCCGCTTGGGCTCGGCATTGTCGCGCATGCGCCGCTCGAAGGGCGCTTCGCCGGCCATCGACGGCAGGCCGATGGCGCCATGCATCTTGAGCACCGAGCCATTGCCGGTCAGTGGCTTGACATCCCGGCGCACCGTTTCAAGCGAAACCCCCAGCCGGTCGGCGAGGCTGGCAATGGTGACGGTGCCCTCTTCCTTGAGGAGGCGGAGGATTTCGCCATGCCGTTTCGAATGGATCATCTGGCTTCCTCAATTTGCGGCCTGCCCGGTTTTAGGGCAATGCCGCCGTTTTTAAAGGAATTGCTCGTGGTTTCGGGCAAAACACCCAAAAAAAGTCACAACATTTCATTGACAGTTAGGTAGCACTGGCGTGACATTGACGGCGTGACAGCTTCGGAACTGCCACGGGAGGGTGATGGCAGAGCCGCAATTCACGGACCGGACCGTCTGGCCAGACCGTCTGGGTTTGAACTGGCACAAAAGTTTCTCAAATCCGCGGGGGCGGAGACCGGGTATCAAAACCTGGCCAGAGGGGCTCGTCGGTGCGGCGCGGGATAGGAGTTCCTGCGTCCCGCACCGACGAGATTTTTTGCGTTTCCCAACGCTCGTTGCGCGGCGCATGGCGCCCAGGAAAGCTCCGCAAAAGTCAGGGATGGCCCCGTGACTGCTGAAGACCGCATCCGGGCCTTGCCTTGCTGGAATGGCAGCATCGACATTGCGCCGCTGCCGGGCGGCCTCAGCAACGCCAACTATCTGGTCAAGGACGCGGCCGGGCGGCATGTCGTGCGCTTCGGCCAGGACTATCCATTTCACCACGTCTTTCGCGACCGCGAGGTGATGACGGCCCGCGCGGCGCACGCCGCAGGCTTCGCGCCGGCGGTCCGCCATTCCGAACCCGGCATCATGGTCACGGAATTCCTCGGCGCGAAAACCTATGTTGCCGAGGACGTGCGCGCCAATATCGGCCGCGTCGCAGCCCTTATGCGCGGGTTCCATCGCGAGATGCCCAATCACATCTCCGGCGCCGGCTTCATGTTCTGGGTCTTCCATGTCATCCGCGACTATGCGCGAACGCTGAGCGAAGGCGGCAGCCGCAAGCGCGACGAGCTGCCCAGGCTGCTGGCTCTGGCCGACGAGTTGGAGCGGGCGCAGAAGCTGCTGCCGATCGTATTCGGCCACAACGATCTTCTGCCGGCAAATATCCTCGACGATGGCGACAGGTTGTGGCTCATCGATTTCGAATATGCCGGTTTCAACACCGCGATGTTCGATCTTGCCGGCGTTGCCTCCAACGCCGAGATGAGCGACGCGGAGTCCTTCACTTTCCTCACGGCGTATTTCATGCGCGAGCCGGATGAGGCGATCCGCCGCTCGCACGCGGCCATGCAATGCGCCTCGCTGCTGCGCGAGGCGATGTGGAGCATGGTTTCCGAACTTTACCTCGACGCGCCCGGCATCGACTACGTCGCCTACACCGCGGAGAACCTGACGCGGCTTGACGCGGCGCTGGACAATTACCGCACGAAATACGGGACACAGTCATGAGCTTGCCCACGCATGCCGGCATCGTCGTCATCGGCGGCGGCATTATCGGCTGTTCGACGGCCTATCACCTGGCGCGCGATCACAAGGCCGATGTCGTGTTGCTGGAACAGGGGAAGCTGACCTCGGGTTCGACCTGGCACGCGGCCGGGCTGGTCGGCCAGCTGCGCTCGTCCGCCTCGATCACCCGCGTGCTCAAATATTCGGTCGAACTCTACAAGGGGCTGGAAGCCGAAACCGGTCTTGCTACCGGCTGGAAGATGACCGGGTGCCTCAGGCTCGCCACCAATGCCGACCGCTGGACCGAATACAAAAGGCTGGCGACGAGGGCAAAAAGCTTCGGCATGGACATGCAATTGCTGTCGCCGGACAAGGTGAAGAAGATGTGGCCGCTGCTGGAGACCGGCGACCTCGTCGGCGCCTCCTGGCTGCCGACCGATGGGCAGGCCAGCCCCTCCGACATCACGCAGTCGCTGGCCAAGGGCGCGCGCATGCATGGCGCCAAGCTGTTCGAGGACGTCCGCGTTACCGGCTTTGACATGACGGACGGGCACATCACCGCGGTGAAGACCAACAAGGGCGACATTGCTTGCGACAAGGTGGTGAACTGCGCCGGCCAATGGTCACGCCAGGTCGGCGCGATGGCCGGCATTTGCGTGCCGCTGCAACCGGTCAAGCACCAGTACATCATCACCGAGAAGATCGACGGGCTGGCGACCGACGCGCCGACAATCCGCGATCCCGACCGCCGCACCTATTTCAAGGAAGAGGTCGGCGGGCTGGTGATGGGTGGCTATGAGCCGAACCCACAAGCCTGGACGACCGGCCTGCCGGGCGGCGATGTCCCCGATGACTGGGAGTTCCGGCTGTTCGACGACGACTACGATCATTTCGAGCAGCATATGAGCCAGGCGATCGCGCGCGTGCCGGCGCTGGAGACGGTCGGCGTCAAACAGATGATCAACGGGCCGGAGAGTTTTACGCCGGACGGCAATTTCATCCTCGGTGTCGCGCCCGAATGCGCCAACATGTTCGTCGGCGCCGGCTTCAACGCCTTCGGCATCGCTTCCGGCGGCGGCGCCGGCTGGGTGCTGGCGCAATGGGTTGTCGATGGTGAAGCGCCGCTCGACCTTTGGGTGGTCGACATCAGGCGCTTTTCCGGCCTGCATCGCGATCGGCAATGGGTCAGCGATCGCACGCTGGAAGCCTATGGCAAGCATTACACGATCGGCTTTCCGCATGAGGAGTACGTCTCGGGCCGGCCGCGCATCGTCTCGCCGCTATATGACCGGCTGAAAGAACATCGCGCCGTGTTCGGCTCCAAACTCGGCTGGGAGCGGCCGAACTGGTTCGCGCCGCAGGGCGCCAGACCCGAAGACATTTATTCCATGGGCCGGCAGAACTGGTTTGGCCCGGTCGGCGAGGAGCACCGGCATGTGCGCGAGAAAGTCGGCATCTTCGACCAGTCCTCCTTCGCCAAATACGAAATGACGGGTTCGGATGCGGCAAAGGCGCTGGACTGGATCTGCGCCAACGATGTCGCCAAGCCGGTGGGACGGCTGACCTACACGCAGCTTCTCAACACGCGCGGCGGCATCGAGGCCGATTTGACGGCGGCCAGGCTCGCCGAAGACAAATTCTACATCGTGACCGGCACCGGCTTCCGCACGCATGATCTCTCCTGGATTGGCGACCATGTCGGCAAGGGCCTCGACGTGACGTTGAAAGATGTCACCGAGGATTTCGGCACGCTGTCGCTGATGGGGCCGCGTGCCCGCGATGTGCTTTCGGCCGTCACCGACGCGGATGTCTCGAATGCCGCCTTCCCGTTCGGCCATGTCAGCGAGATCGCCATTGCCGGTCATACGGTTCGGGCGCTGCGCGTCACCTATGTCGGCGAGCTCGGCTGGGAATTGCATGTGCCAATCGCCGCCACCGGCGAAATCTTCGACACGCTGATGGCGGCAGGCAAGCCGCACGGCATCCGGCCGATCGGCTATCGGGCGCTGGAATCACTTCGGCTGGAGAAAGGCTACCGCGCCTGGGGCTCCGACATCACCCCCAACGACACGCCTCAGGAGGCCGGCCTCGGCTGGGCGGTGAAGCTGAGGAAGAACACCGATTTCGTCGGCCGGCAGGCGCTCGAAAAGATCAGCGGCGCCGACCTGAAGAAACGCTTTGCCGGCTTCACGGTCGACGATCCCGATATCGTGCTGGTCGGGCGCGAGACGATTTTGCGCAATGGCGAACCGGTCGGCTATCTCACCAGCGGCGGTTATGGCTACACGCTGGCTAAGAACATCGGCTATGGCTATGTCCGCAACGCCGATGGCGTCAGCGACGATTTTCTCAGCTCAGGGGACTATGAGCTGGTGGTCGCGATGGAACGGACGCCGGCCAACATTCATCTCGAACCGATGTACGATTCTTCGATGAGCAGGATCAAGGCGTAGATGAAACCTGGATTAGCTCACACGGAGTACAAGGCCGCGGCTGGGCACGGTGTCAGCCTCGCCCGGCATCGAAACATAAGGCGCAGTCTCCTCGGCACGAACGACCCTGACCTCAGCCTCGAGCGCAGCGATGCGATCGGCAAAGCCGGCGTTCCACAGCGTGTTCTTGATGGTCAGCACGATGACGCCACCGGGACGGCAGACGCGGATCAGTTCGTCCAGCCCCCCGGCGCCGACATGGCCGGAGGTGAAAACGCCGGCCGAGACGATGCCGGCATAGGCATTGTCGGCAAAGGGCAGTGGCCCGCCGAGCGCCAGGCAATGCAGCGCCGAATAGACGCCCTTTGCCGCCGCTTTAGACAGCATGCCTTGCGAAATATCGAGCGCTTCGACCTGGGGATAGCCGGTGATGGCCAGCCACTCGCCGATCAGCCCGGTGCCGGCGCCGGCGTCGAGAAGCGGTGCGGCGCCGCGCGGCAGATGCCGTGCGAGCAGGGCCAGGCAGATCGTCGGATGGCGGTAGCCGGCGGCCGACATGTCGGCATCGTAGGTTTCCGACCAACTGTCATAGATCGCGGCGACGTCCTCGGGCCGTTGCGCCGCATAGGCGGCGCCAAGCCCGCCATGATCCTTGTTGCCCGCCATGGCTGTTTCTCCGCCAGCTCGCTGCTCACCCTCGATCGGATGATAGCCAAACGGCGAAAACTGTGGAACCTTTGTCGCAAGAAATAACACGCCAGGGGCAACAGGCATGAGGACCGACGAGGCACGCGCAACACTTGCGGCAATTCCGGCATTAGCGGGCTACGACGGACCGCTGGAGCGGCTGGGCGGGATGACCAATCTCGTCTTTCGGGCCGGCGATATCTGCCTGCGTATCCCCGGCAAAGGCACCGAGGAGTATATCAACCGCGCTAATGAGGCGGTGGCGGCGCGTGAGGCGGCCAAAGCGGGCGTCAGTCCCGAGGTGCTGCATGTCGACCCCGCGACAGGCGTGCTGGCGAGCCGCTTCGTTGCCGGCGCCGTGACGATGTCGCCGGCAAAGTTCAAGCTGCGTGCCGGCAGCCCGGCCCGCGCCGGCGAAGCCTTCCGCAGGCTGCACGCGTCCGGTGCGGTGTTTCCGTTCCGCTTCGAGCTGTTTGCGATGATCGACGACTATCTCAAGGTCTTATCGACCAAGGACGTCGCCTTGCCGCCGGGCTACCACGACGTGGTGCGCGAATCCGACACCGTGCGTGCCGCCCTTGCCGCGCATAGACTGCCGCTTGCGGCCTGCCATTGCGATCCGCTGTGCGAGAATTTTCTCGATACGGGCGAGCGGATGTGGATCGTCGACTGGGAATATTCGGGGATGAACGATCCGCTCTGGGACCTCGGCGACCTCTCGGTCGAAGGCCGGTTCGACACCGCGCAAGAGGAAGAGATGATGCGCGCCTATTTCGGCGGCGAGGCGAAACCGGCCGAGCGCGGCCGCGTCGTTATCTACAAGGCGATGTGCGACCTGTTGTGGACGCTGTGGGGGCTGATCCAGCTTGCCAACAACAACCCGGTCGAGGACTTCCGCGCCTATGCCGACGGCCGCTTCGCCCGTTGCAAGGCGCTGATGGAAACGCCTGAGTTTTTACGGCATCTGGCGGCGGTGCGCCAAGGTTAGGTCAATTCACGCCTTTCGGCACGTTCTCCGGCGGCACGACTGTTTCGACCACCTTCTGGCGGTGGAAGATGAACAGGCCGGCGAGCACGACGATGGCCGAGCCGATCAGGATGCGCGGTCCCGGCAGGTCGCCGAAGAAGGCCAGGCCGAAGATCACCGCCCATAGAAGCAGGCTGTAGTGCAGCGGCGCCAGCGTCGAGGCAGGGGCCAGTTTCAGCGCCCTGGTAATCATCAGATGCGCGCTGCAGGAGACGATGCCGAGCAGGAGCATGGCGCCGAAATCGAGTGCCGAGGGCGTCTGCCAGGCGCCTATGGTCATCACGCCGCCGACGAGCAGCGTGCCGATAGTCTGCCAGGTGACCAGCGTTGTGTCGCTGGTGCCGCGCAGGCGGCGGCTGAGGATGATGGCGAAGGCGAAGGCAATGCTGCCGACCAGTGCGAACAGCGAGGACTGCGAGAACGCCGCCGAAGACGGCTTCAAGATGATCAGCACGCCGCAGAAGCCGACCATGATGGCGGCCCAGCGGCGCCAGCCGACCTTTTCGCCGAGCAGGAAATGCGACAGCGCCGCCACATAGATCGGCCCGGCCATGTAGAAGCTCATCACGTCGGCAAGCGGAAGATAGACGACGGCGGCATAGAACAGCGCCGTGTCCGCCGTGGTCGCCAGCACGCGCAGAATCTGGAGGACCGGCCGCTCCATCCGGAACAGTCTGCGGGCGCCCTGGTTGGCGATCATCGGGCCGAGCACGATGAAGGCGCCGATGGATCGGATCAGCACCACCTGGCCGACAGAGAAGCTGGCGACCAGCCATTTGCCCATCGCGTCGTTCAGCGCGAACATGAAGTCGCCGGCCAGCATCAAGAGGATGCCGGCCAGAAGCGCGTTCCTGATAGTGAAGGTGCGGACGAGCGACTGGGCCATGCGGCTCCCTAGCTGCAAGCGGCCGCTTTGACGAGGCAAATCGGTAAGACCAGCGGCGGAAATCGGCTGTTTCTACGCAGTTTTGTGCCGCCGGTTCACCTGTCCGGGACGGCCGGCGATCGACAGCCGTGTCTCCTGTTTCGTGCGCTCGGCCACCACCTTGCCCCTGGCGACGATGCACAGCCGTTCGGCACGCAGCCTCAAGGCCTCGATCGGGTTGCCTGCATCGAGGATGACGAAGCTGGCGCGCTTGCCCACGGCAAGGCCGAGATGATCGAGGCCCATGATGGCGGCGTTGACATTGGTGACCATGTCGAAGCAGCGTGCCATGTCGGCAGGGCTCGACATCTGAGCGACGTGAAGCCCCATGAAGGCGACGTCGAGCATGTCGGCGGTGCCCAGCGAATACCAGGGGTCGAGAACGCAATCCTGGCCCCAACCGACGCGGATGCCGAGCGCCAGCATCTCCTTCACCCGGGTCATTCCGCGGCGTTTGGGAAACGTGTCGTGGCGGCCCTGCAGCATGATGTTGATCAGCGGATTGGGGATCGCCGACACACCGGCCTCGGCAATCAGCGGCAGCAGCTTGGAGACGTAGTAATTGTCCATCGAGTGCATTGAAGTCAGATGCGAGCCGGCTACCTTGCCCTGCAGGCCAAGGCGCTGCGTCTCATAGGCAAGCTGCTCGATGTGGCGCGACAGCGGATCGTCGGTCTCGTCGCAATGCAGGTCGACCATCAGCCCGCGCTTCGCCGCGATTTCGCACAATTCGGTCACCGAGCGCGTGCCGTCGGCCATGGTGCGTTCGAAATGCGGGATGCCGCCGACGATGTCGACGCCCATGTCGAGCGCGCGCAGCGTGTTCTGGCGCGCCGTCGGCGAACGGTAGAAGCCATCCTGCGGGAAAGCGACCAGTTGCAGATCGATATAGGGCGCGACAATCTTCTTGACGTCGAGCAGCGCCTCGACCGCCAGAAGCCGGTCGTCGCAGACATCGACATGGGTACGGATGGCGAGCAGGCCCATCGAGACCGCCCAGTCGCAATAGGCGAGCGCCCGCTCGCGCACCGCGTCATGCGTCAGGAGCGGCTTCAGCTCGCCCCATAGCGAAATGCCCTCCAGCAGCGTACCCGAAGCGTTGATGCGTGGAATGCCGTAGGACAGCGTTGCATCCATATGGAAATGCGGATCGACGAAGGGCGGCGAGATCAGATTGCCACGGGCGTCGATCGACGTGCCGGCGCTGACATGCAGTTCGGGCTCGATGGCGACGATCGTCTCGCCGATGATGCCGAGGTCGGCGACGGTGCCGTCGGGCAGCGTTCCGCCGCGCACAACAAGGTCGAAATCCATCTGTCGTCATCTCCCCGCAGATCAATCGCCGCAATCGTGGCGCAAAAGACACCGTGCCGCAGCCGATTGTCTCCGCGACAGCGAAAGGTTCCATCCGGCCACAACTCGCTCTATAAGCCGCCTTTCGCCCTGGTGGCGAATCCGAAATTCGTCAGTCAGGCATGGGATCGGCCATTTGTTTCGCTTCTTCCGTTCGACGGAAAACCAGCGCCTTATCGCAAGGCTTTTGCGGGAATCCTTTCACGCGCATAGATTTGGCTACGCTGCGGCCATTCTGTCGATGCTGGTGGTGGCGGCAACGACAGCAGCCAGCGCCTATATGCTGCGCGAAATCACCAATGAATTCGTGGTTTACAAGCGGATTGGGCAGGTCAATCTGATCGCGGCGGCGACCGGAGCGATTTTCATTCTCAAGGGCTTCGCAAACTTCATCCAGGCCTACTTCATGAGCAGGGTCGGCAATGCCATCATCGCCGACCGGCAGCGCAAGATCTATGACAGCATTCTTGCGCAAGGCATCGAATTCTATCATTCGACCTCTTCGTCCGAACTGATTTCGCGCATGACGAACAATGCCCAGGCCGCGCGCAGCGTGCTCGACCAAATCGTCACGTCCTATGTTCGCGACCTGGTGACGCTGGCTGCGCTGGTGGGTGTGATGGTCTGGCAGCAGCCGGCGCTGTCCCTGATCTGTCTGGTGATCGGGCCCATCGCCATTTACGGCGTCAATCGTATCCTGAAGCGCGTCCGAAAAATTGCCTCGCAAGAATTCCGTTCGCTCGGCCAGATCGTGCAGGTGATGCAGGAAACTGCGATCGGCGTGCGCGTCGTCAAATCCTTCGGTCTCGAAGGCGCCATGCGCAAGCGCATGTACAAGGCCGTGTCGGACGTGGAGAGCCGCGCCAACAACATCGCCACGCTGGAGGCCGCCACCAGCCCGGTTATGGAAACGCTTGCGGGGCTGGCCATCGCTGGCGCCGTTTTTGTCAGCGGCTTCCTGGTTCTGGGCGGCGGCGGTCAGATGCCGGGCAACATCATGGCCTTCATCGCGGCGCTGCTGTTGGCCTATGAGCCGGCCAAGCGCCTGGCCCGCGTACGCATCTCGCTTGAAACCGGCATTGTCGGCGTGCGCATGATGTTCCAGCTCGCCGACCGGCCGCTGACGCTGGCCGAAAAGCCGGATGCAAAGCCGCTGCGGGCCGGGCCGGGCGAGATCCATTTCGACAATGTCAGCTTCGCCTACCCCGAAAGCGCGCCGGTGTTCGAGGGACTGGACCTGACGCTTGCCGCAGGCAAAATGACGGCGCTCGTCGGACCCTCGGGCAGTGGCAAGTCGACCATCCTCAACCTGATCATGCGCATGTACGACCCGCAGAGCGGCAGGGTGATGTTCGACGGGCAGGACATTTCTTGTGCCACGCTCACCTCGGTCAGGGAAAAGATCGCCTATGTCAGCCAGGACACGTTCCTGTTTGCCGGCACGATCATGCACAACATCAGGCTCGGGCGCGAGGGCGCCACGGACGAGGAAGTAATGGCCGCCGCAAGGGCCGCCAATGCACATGACTTCATCAGCGCCCAGGCGAAAGGCTACGACACGGATGTCGGCGAGAATGGCGCGCTGCTGTCAGGCGGCCAGCGCCAGCGCATCTCGATCGCACGCGCCATGCTGCGCAATGCCGAAATCCTGCTTCTGGACGAGGCGACCAGCGCACTCGACGCCGAATCCGAGGCGCTGTTCCGCGACGCGCTGCAGCAGCTGACGGTCGGGCGCACCACCATCGTCATTGCCCACCGCCTGTCGACCGTGCACCAGGCCGACACGATCGTGGTGCTGGAGGCCGGCAAGGTGGTGGAAAGCGGCGCGCATCGCACGCTGCTCAACCAGGGCGGGCTGTATCAGAAGCTTTACGAATATCAGCTGATGCCGTGAGCTTTACCCTCCCCCTTGTGGGGAGGGTCGCTGCGCAGCAGCGGGGTGGGGGTCGGCGCCGCACCCCCTCACTGCGGCACGTGCCGCACCGCGCCCTTGTCTGCGCTGGTGGCGAAGGCTGCGTAAGCGCGCAGCGCGGTCGTCACCTTGCGCTTGCGCTTTTCCTCGGGCTTCCAGGCCATGGCGCCCTTTGCCTCCATGGCCGCGCGGCGCGCATCTAGCTCGGCGTCACTGACCGCCAGACGTATGGTGCGGTTGGGGATGTCGATCTCGATCGTGTCGCCCTCTTGCACCAGCCCGATCAATCCGCCTTCGGCCGCCTCCGGTGAGGCATGGCCGATCGACAGGCCTGATGTGCCGCCCGAGAAGCGGCCGTCGGTGACCAGCGCGCAGGCTTTGCCGAGGCCTTTCGACTTCAGATAGCTCGTGGGGTAGAGCATTTCCTGCATGCCGGGGCCGCCACGCGGCCCTTCATAGCGGATGACGACGACATCGCCGGCCTTGATCTCGTTGGACAGGATCGCTTTGACGGAAGCGTCCTGGCTTTCGAACACGCGGGCCGGGCCGGTGAACTTCAGGATCGACTCGTCGACCCCGGCGGTCTTCACGATGCAGCCGTCGAGCGCGAGATTGCCTTTCAGAACCGCAAGCCCGCCGTCTCTGGAGAACGGCGTTTCGGCCGAACGGATGACGCCCTTCTCGCGGTCGAGGTCGAGCTCGTCCCAGCGGCGGTCCTGGCTGAAGGCGACCTGTGTCGGCACGCCACCCGGAGCGGCGAGAAAGAAGTCGCGGACGCTCTGGCTCGAGGTGCGGGAGATGTCCCAATGGTCAAGCGCTTCGCCGAGGCTTGCCGTATGCACCGTGGGCAGGTTGCGGTTGAGCAGCCCGGCATTGTCGAGCTGGCCGAGGATCGCCATGATGCCGCCGGCGCGGTGGACGTCTTCCATATGCACGTCGGACTTGGCCGGTGCGACCTTGCATAGCACCGGAACCCGCCGTGACAGCCGGTCGATGTCTTCCATGGTGAAGTCGACTTCGCCCTCGTGGGCGGCGGCCAGGATATGCAGCACCGTATTGGTCGAGCCGCCCATGGCGATGTCGAGCGTCATGGCGTTCTCGAAGGCGCCTTTGGAGGCGATGCTGCGCGGCAGTGCCGACTCATCATCCTGCTCGTAATAGCGCTGGGCGAGATCGACGATGAGATGGCCGGCCTCGACGAACAGCCGCTTGCGGTCGGCGTGGGTTGCCAGGGTCGAGCCGTTGCCGGGTAGCGACAGGCCGAGCGCCTCGGTCAGGCAATTCATCGAATTGGCGGTGAACATGCCGGAGCACGAGCCGCAGGTCGGGCAGGCTGAGCGTTCGATGACCTTGACGTCCTCGTCGGAGATCTTGTCGTCGGCGGCGGCAACCATGGCGTCGACCAGGTCGAGCGCTTGTGTCTTGCCGGCGAGCACCACCTTGCCGGCTTCCATCGGCCCCCCGGAGACGAAGACGCTTGGGATATTGAGGCGCAAGGAGGCCATCAGCATGCCGGGCGTGATCTTGTCGCAATTGGAGATGCAGACCATGGCATCGGCGCAATGCGCGTTGACCATATATTCGACCGAGTCCGCGATCAGCTCGCGCGACGGCAGTGAATAGAGCATGCCGTCATGGCCCATGGCGATGCCGTCATCGACGGCGATGGTGTTGAATTCCTTGGCGACGCCGCCGGCCTTCTCGATCTCGCGCGCCACCAGCTGGCCAAGGTCTTTCAGATGGACATGACCCGGCACAAACTGGGTGAAGGAATTGACCACCGCGATGATCGGCTTGCCGAAGTCCGAATCCTTCATGCCGGTGGCGCGCCACAGGCCGCGGGCGCCGGCCATGTTGCGGCCGTGGGTGGTGGTGCGGGAGCGATAGGCAGGCATGAATTTTCCTTGGCTGGCTGGCTGCGCTCAACGCGGAGCGTGGCGGCGCTGGATTTGGATCGCAGGGTTTATAGACCGGCAAGTATGGTCTGGCCACATTTTTGCAATGCGCCAGAGTCTCGCTGAAATCAGGGTTTCGAAAAAGATTGCCGGCCAGTGTCGGATCGCTAGCCCGGCATCCGTCCTTGGGACGACGGCAAGGGAATGGCACCATTTCAATAAGTCAGCCGCTTCACCTGTAACCGCAACCAAACACCCGAGGAGCATGACATGCAAAAGATCACCACCTGCCTGTGGTTCGATGGCCAGGCCGAAGAGGCGATGAATTTCTACGTCTCCATCTTCAAGAATTCGAAGGTGCTGAGCGTGCTGCGTTGGCCCGAAGGCCATGCCGATGCCGGCAAGGCGCTGGTGACCACGTTCGAACTCGACGGCGTGCAGTTCCAGGCACTCAACGGCGGACCGCAATTCAAGTTCAACGAGGCGATGTCACAGTCGATCGACTGCAAGACCCAGGAAGAGGTCGATTATTTCTGGGACAAGCTCATCGAAGGCGGCGGCGAACCGTCGCAATGCAGCTGGCTGAAGGACAAGTTCGGCGTCTCCTGGCAAGTCGTGCCGGAGCAACTGCCGCGCCTGCTTCTGGATCCGGACCGGGCCAAGGCCGGGCGGGTAATGTCGGCGATGATGCAGATGAGCAAGATCGATATTGCGAAGATCGAGGAAGCTGCGGAGGGGTGAGAAGGGGTCCGCGTAGCGGACGAAAAGCCAATTGCTTGGCTTTTCGAGCTTCGAACGCCCTGAGCCATGCGAAGGGCCGGCGCGCGTTGGAGCCAATTGACCCTTCAACGTCGGCGCTGCCCCTCATCCGCCCTTCGGGCACCTTCTCCGCGTAAGCGGGCAGAAGGAAAAGGGGCGCCTTACGCCGCCTTGTCGCGGACCTGGTAGTCCTTGATGGTGGCGAAGCGGATCGCCCTCCAGCGTTCGGCTTCGTAGTTCAGCGAGAAGGCGTTTTGGGCCAGAAACACCGGGTCGTTGTCGAGATCACGGGCGATGTCGCCGCGATGCGCCTCAATGAAGCGAAGCGTCTCGGCCTTGTCGTCGGCAGAGATCCAGCGGCAGACCGAGAAGCGCGACATCTCGAATTCGACCGGCAGCGTGTATTCGAAATTCAACCTTTCCTTCAAGACGTCGAGCTGCAGCGCGCCGACAACGCCGACGATGGCCGGCGAGCCGTCTTCCGGCGAAAACAGCTGCACGACGCCTTCCTCGGCCATCTGGTGCAGCGCTTCCTTGAGTTTTTTCGCCTTCATCGCGTCGCCGAGGCGCACACGGCGCAGGATTTCCGGCGCGAAGTTGGGTACGCCGCGGAACAGTATCTCCTCGCCTTCGGTCAGCGTATCGCCGATACGCAGCGTGCCGTGGTTGGGAATGCCGACGACATCGCCGGCAAACGCTTCGTCGGCGGTGACGCGGGTGCGGGCAAAGAAGAACTGCGGCGCCGACAGGCTCATCGGCTTGCCGGTGCGCACCAGCTTGGCCTTCATGCCGCGCTCGAGCTTGCCCGAACAGACGCGCACGAAGGCGATGCGGTCGCGATGGTTGGGGTCCATATTGGCCTGGATCTTGAACACGAAGGACGTCATCTTCTCCTCCGTCGCCTCGACCTTGCGGGTGTCTGCGTCCTGCGCACGCGGCGGCGGGCCGAAGGCGCCGAGCGCCTCGATCAGGTCGCGCACGCCGTAATTGCGCAGCGCCGAGCCGAAATAGACCGGCGTCAGATGGCCCTCACGGAACGCGTCAATATCAAGAGGTCGGCAGGCCTCGCGCGCGAGTTCCAGCTCCTCGATGAAGGCTTCGCGCTCGTTTTCCGGCAGCAGGCCGGCGACGCGGTTGGAGTCGGGGCCGTTGACCGGCGTGCGGTCTTTCTCGGCATCGCCCCTGCGCACAGCGTTGAGCGCCAGGTGGTAGGTGCCGGCAAAAGTCTTGCCGCGGCCGATCGGCCAGGTGATGGGGGCGGTGTCCAGCGCCAACTTCTGCTCGATCTCGTCGAGAATTTCGAACGGGTCGCGGCTTTCGCGGTCCATCTTGTTGATGAAGGTGACGATGGGGATATCGCGCAGCCGGCAGACCTCGAACAGCTTCAGCGTGCGCGGCTCGATGCCCTTGGCGGCGTCGATGACCATGACGGCCGAGTCGACCGCCGAGAGCGTACGATAGGTGTCGTCGGCGAAATCCTCGTGACCTGGCGTGTCGAGCAGGTTGAAGACATTGTCCTCGTATTCGAAGGTCATCACCGAAGTGACGACCGAAATGCCGCGCTCGCGCTCGATCTTCATCCAGTCGGACCGGGTCTGGATGCGGTCCTTCTTGGCCTTGACCTCGCCGGCAAGCTGGATGGCGCCGCCGAACAGCAGCAGCTTTTCGGTGAGCGTCGTCTTGCCGGCGTCGGGGTGGGCGATGATCGCGAAAGTGCGGCGGCGCGATACCGCCTGTTCGATGTCTTCAGCCAATTTCTGGAATCCTGTCTGTGGCGCGGGCTTCTAGCAGCGCATTGCCAGCCTGTCGACCGTTTCGGGCCGGCAGGCCTCGACCGCCCTTGAGCTTAACCCGCTGCGGTGGCATCAGAGGAGCCCAATTTGAGAGGTCCGGTATGAGCAGCGCTAAAGAAGTCATCGTCATCGGCGCCGGCATTATCGGGGCGTCCATCGCCTGGCACCTGACCAAGGCCGGGGCGCGGGTGACTGTGATTTCCGATAGTGGTGCCGGCGGCGTCGCCACGCCAAACTCCTTTGCCTGGATCAACGCCAGCTGGGGCAATCCCGAAATCTATTTCCGGCTGCGCATCCGTGCGATGGCCGAATGGAAGCGGCTGGCAAACGAGCTGCCCGGCCTGCCGCTCGCCTGGTGCGGCGGGCTGTGCTGGGATCTGCCGGCAGGCAGGCTCGAAGCCTACGCGGCTGAGCACGCTTCCTGGGGTTACGGCATCGAACGCGTCGACGCCGGGCGGGCAGCGCAAATCGAGCCCAGTCTCGTCGAGCCACCGGAATTGGCTGTCTATGTCGCGGAAGAAGGCGTGGCCGAACCGGTCGCAGCGGCCAAGGCGCTGCTGGCCGACGCAGAACGGCAAGGTGCGCGCGTTCTCTCCAGTTCTGTAACCGCACTTGTCCAGACCTATGGCAGGATTACCGGTGTCGATACATCGCATGGGCTGATGGCAGCCGAAGAGGTGGTGATCGCAGCCGGCGTCGGGGCGCCCGATATTGCCGCTACCGCCGGCATCAAGCTACCTATCGAGACGCCGCCCGGCCTGATCGTCCACTCGCGGCCATACAAGAAGCTGCTCAACGGGCTGGTGCATGCCGAAAAGCTGCATATGCGCCAGACGGCGGAGGGCCGCATCATTGCCGGCTCGGATTTCGCCGGCGGCGATCCAGGTGAGAACCCCGACGCCACGGCGCGCGATTTGTTCGCAGCAATGAAGGCGGCCTTGCGCGGCGCCGACGGGCTGGAATTCGAATTTCACACGGTTGGCTACCGGCCGGCGCCGATCGACGGCTTTCCGATCATCGGCCGCGCCGAGGGCGTCGACGGCCTCTATGTCGCCGTCATGCATTCCGGCGTCACGCTGGCGCCGGCGGTCGGGCTGTTCGCCACGCGCGAAATTCTCGACGGCGAGCGTGATCCGCTGCTGACGCCTTATGGGTTGGGTCGGTTTGCTCAGTAGCCCGGCGGACGCTTGAAGCCGCCGGTCAGCGCTTCGATCGCCTTGGCGATGCCGAGCAGCCGCGATTCCGACCAGCGCTTGCCGACCAGTTGCAGGCCGATGGGCAGGCCGTCGCGGTCTTGCCCGCAGGGGAGCGAGAGTGCCGGATGGCCGGAATAATTGAAGACCGCGCCATAGGCCGGTAGCATCCAATAGCTTTGCTCCTTGCCGTCGACTTCGATCGGCGTGCCGGGCTCACAATGCGCGAAGGCCGTGGTCATGGCGACCGGGCACAGCAAGGCATCGCAGGTTTCGAAGAACCTGTCCCAGGCCAGGATCGAGCGGTCGCGGCGAGCGAGCGCCTCGAACCAATTGGTGATCGGCGTTGGCTGCTCCGGCGGTTCGGGCTGCGCTGCCTCCAGCATCATGCCGATCAGATCGCCGCCCTGCTCCAGATCGTCATGCAGATCGATCTCAGGCAAGTTCGCTTCTTCCACAATCACCCCTGCTGATTGCAACCGCTTGGCCAGGCTTTCGACCGCGGCAGCGATTTTACCAGCCACCGGAAAGCCGGGGAAGGACGGCGCGACGGCGATGCGCAATGTCTTGAGGTCGAGCCTGGGCATGGCCTCTACGGGCACCGGCGCGAGGTCGGTGTCTGCTCCGTCCGGGCCGGCGATGATTTTGTAGATCAGCGCAAGATCCTCCACGCTGCGCGCCAGCGGGCCGAGGCAGGACATCAGCCGCACGCTACGCGCCGCGCCGTTCGGATCGGGGAAGGCGCCGGCCAGGGACACGCGGTGCTCGGTCGGTTTCAACCCGTAGACGCCGCAAAAAGCCGACGGCAGGCGGATCGAATCCTGCATGTCGGTGCCGACATCGAACGGCGTCATGCCGGTCGCCACCGCTGCCGCTGCGCCACCGCTGGACCCGCCTGACGTGCGCGATCGGTTCCACGGATTGCTGGTGCGACCGAACAGCGGATTGTCCGATTGCCAGTCGCCCAGCATCGTCGCGACATTGGTCTTTCCAATCAGGATGCCGCCTGCGGCTTTCAATCGGGCGACGACCGGGCTGTCTGCCTTTGCCACATAGTCGGCGAATGGTGCGAAACCAACCGTGGTCTTCATATCAGCGGTTTGGTGCATGTCCTTCAACGTGAAAGGCACGCCATGCAGCGGTCCGAGCGCATCGCCGCGCGCCTGCACCGCGTCGGCTTGTTTCGCGCGCTCGCGGGCGCCTTCCCGATCGAGATTGACGACCGCGTTGACCGCCTCGCTGTGTCGGTCGATTTGGGTCAGATGGGCGTCCAGAGCTTCGACGGCGGAGATCTTTCGCGCCGCGATTGCGGCGGCGAGATCGATGGTCGAGGAAAAGGCGAGGTCCATGATTGCTCCGGCTGCTGCCAAACGTATCGCGGTTTAAAACCAAGTTCAGCATTCGGAGATCATCGGCGCTTGATCAAAATTGCGCTTGCCGGTCGGTAGAGGTTGGCGCTCTACGGCGCCCCCCTCTGTCCTGCCGGACATCTCCCCCACTTTGGGGGAAGATTGGCAGCTTTGGCTTCGGCGCCCCTTTTCCTGCGTTGAAAATTGGCGAAGGCCGCCGTGACCTCCAATCTCCCCCCTCGTGGGGCAGATGTCCGGCAGGACAGAGGGGGGCGCGAAGGAATGCGGCTTAGACTAGGGCCTAGACGACCAGTGCCAGCCTTGCCACAGCCGGCACGAACGGCCGAATGCTCATCCCATCGCCAGTGATCGTGACAAAACTCGCCGGCGGGATCGCCTGCCAGTCGCCGCCTTCGCGGTCGAAGGGTTCGGACACGATGCAACGACCGCCGTTGCGGAGCGACGTGTACAGGGTCGGTGCGTGGGCATCGCTTGCGTAGCGCACGGCATAGAGCGCGCGCCCATCCGAAAGGGCCGCAGTGAGTTTCAAGGCCGGTTCGAGACCGGCGTGGCGTGACGCCTCCAGAACCCGAGCGGTGGCGCGCGATACTGCCCCTTGCGGGTCGCCAGCAAGACCCTCGTCGATCATCAGCAGGAAAAACAATTCGGAATCGGTGGTGCCCTCGCGCTGGTCGAAGACGGCGTCAGAGAGCGAGTTCTCCAGCGCGCGGCGGATCTTTTCGAAGCCGCCGATCTGGCCGTTGTGCATGAACGACCAGTTGCCGGAGATGAAGGGATGGCAGTTCATGCGGCTGGTGGCGCCGCCGGTCGACGCCCTGACATGGGCGAGGAACAGGCCGGATTTGATCTGCCGGCACAGGCTTTTCAGATTGGGATCCGACCAGGCCGGCAGGATGTCGCGGTAGAGGCCGGGCTCGGGCCGGTCGCCATACCAGGCAAGGCCGAAACCGTCTCCATTGGTCGGCGACTTGGCTTCCTGGGCGCAATGGCTCTGGGCAATCAGCGAGTGGCAAGGCGCGGTGACGACGTCTTCGAGGAAGACCGCTTCACCCAGATAGGCCGCCCATCGGCACATCGCTTCTAACCAATCCTAGGCGCGATCCAAGAGAGCCTGGGGCTCCTTGACCGCGTGCGAGCCTCTGTTGTGCGTCCGCTCGTAGAGTTCGCGAACGATTCGGCTTGCCGTAGTTTCGAAGAGAAACGGCAAGAAAGCGTGAACGAGTGCCGCACCAGCGGCCATCAGGAGGCGCGAGCAGAACCAGGCGGCAAAGGCCATATGGCTGAAATAGGTCTCGCCCACCTTGGCCGGGTGAGAGGTGAACAGCTTCGAAAACAGCGTCGTCATGGTGATCCCTCCTGCCGGGATAAGCCCCGATGTGGGTATCCTGCCACGGGGTAAAGGTTCATCGGTCTCAATTTGTCCTTGTCTAACGCCGTGGTTCGGGACATTCATCCCAACATGGCGCTTGAATTCGATGAAATCGACCGAAGATTGCTGGCCGAGCTGCAACGCGACGGCACACTGTCGGTCGATCAGCTCTCCGAAAAAGTGTCGCTGTCGCGCAACGCCTGCTGGCGCCGCGTCAAGCGGCTTGAAGAGGACGGCGTCATCACCGGACGGGTGGCGCTGGTCGATGCCGACAAGCTCGGGCTCGGTCTCTCGGTGTTCATCCTGATCCGCACCTCCAATCATGACCCGGACTGGCTGCAGAAGTTCCGTGCGGCGGTGACTGGTTTTCCCGAGATCACCGGGGTCTATCGCATGTCCGGCGATCTCGACTACGTGCTGCGCGCCCGCGTTGCTGACATGAAGGCCTATGACCGGCTCTATCAGCGGCTGATCGCCAAGGTGGCGCTGTCGGACGTTTCGGCCTCCTTCGTCATGGAGGAGATCAAGGAGACGACCGTCGTTCCGGTGGAATTGCGCTAGGTCACACTGACGCCTGAAAGAAAGCCGTTTATAGGCCTGCGGACGAGTTGACCGAATCGCCGTTCGCGCCGATAGGATCGATTTTATGCGCGCAGCCTTCCAAAATTCCTCCGTCATTGGTCCCACTGTCGGCTTCGTCAGGTTGCCGCATGGCGATGGACTTCCCCTTCCCGCTTACGAAAGCACCGGCGCCGCCGGCATGGATCTGCGCGCCGCGGTGCCGGAAGACCGGCCGCTGCTGATCCTGCCTGGCAAGCGCGCCTTGGTGCCGACCGGTCTGATCCTGGAAATTCCCGAAGGAATGGAAGGCCAGGTGCGGCCGCGCTCCGGCCTTGCCTTCAAGCATGGGCTGACCGTCCTCAATTCACCAGGCACGGTCGACAGCGACTATCGCGGCGAGGTTAAGGTGCTGCTGGTCAACCTCGGCGACGAGGATTTCGCGGTGACGCGCGGCATGCGCATTGCCCAGATCGTCTTTGCCGCGGTGACGCAGGTGACGGTTGAGGAGCGCTCGCTGGCCGGCGCCACGACGCGCGGCGCGGGCGGGTTCGGATCGACCGGCACCGCCTGAATGAGCATACCGAAACTGGTCATCTTCGACTGCGACGGAATCCTGGTCGACACCGAGAACCTTGCCAACCGGCGGCTTGCCGAGTGGTTTGTTGCCGCCGGTTATCCCACCACATTCGAATATTGCCGCAAATATTTTTCCGGCCGCAGCATGGCTTCGGTGCAGAAGGAAATCGAAGAGACGACCACGGTGCGGCTCGGCGCCGATTTCGTCGATCGCTGGAATGCCGGCCTGCCCGATCTGTTTGCGCATGGCGTCGAGGCGATCCCCTATGTGCGCGACTTCATCGAGGCGGTNAATGCCGGCCTGCCCGATCTGTTTGCGCATGGCGTCGAGGCGATCCCCTATGTGCGCGACTTCATCGAGGCGGTTCGCGCGGCCGGCATTCCCTATTGCGTCGCCACTTCTGCGCGTATCTCGAAGATGCACATCACGCTCGGCCAGACCGGGCTGCTGCCGCTGTTCGAGCATGGCATGTTCTCTTCGACCATGGTCAGCCGCGGCAAGCCGTTCCCGGACCTGTTCCTGCATGCGGCAAAGACCATGGGTTTTGCGCCGGCCGACTGCATCGTCATCGAGGACAGCGTTGCCGGCACGCAGGCCGGCATTGCCGCGGGCATGCGTGTCTATTCCTATCATGGCGATCCCTATTCCGACCGCGATGGCCTGGCCGGCGCTGGCGGCGTCCTGTTCGACGACATGCGCGAACTTGCCGGGCTGGTGCCGATCCACTGAAGCTGTGTTAGGTTCCGCGCGGCCAGCCTGAGGCACCCATGCCAACGAACCTGCTTCGCTCCATCCTAAAGCGTTTCACCGTTTCATGGAAACGGCGAACCGCTCTATCTTTTTGTTTTGTTGCAATTTCCGGCCGGAAAACCGCACACACTTTTCCTGAAATTGCTCTAGCGCTTGTGCTGCTGCCGTGGCTTTGGACCGCAGCCGGCGCGCAAGCCGTCAGCTTCCCGGAATTCGGCAGCGCCATCCCCGGCCACATGGATGTGACCTATCTGGACCTCGCAAGGATGGTCATTCCCGGCCTCGCAGGTGACAGCAACGGTTTCTACCGGGGTGGATTGCCGATCGAGATGCGCCACATCGAGGGACCGGATGGCGGCGGTTCGCCGCCTGAGACATCGGGCCTCTCCAACGCCGGCGTGCTCGCCATCAAGGCCGGGGGCAAGGACCGGCTGGCGATGCTCTACGACCTCGGCGACTCTCCCGACAGCGCCGAAGGCTATGCCGTGCTGGCGCTCTACGACATCACAGACAAGCCGAAGCTGCTCGACGCCGTCAATGTCGCGCTCGACCGCGGCACCTATTTCCGTGAACCGGGCAAGCTTTCCGTTGGGCCGAACGACGACATCGTGATCACCATGAGCGCGCATTTCAATTCAAGCCAAAACTACGCGATCACGCCGCTGATCATGGTGCGCGACGACAAATTCCAATTGATCGACATGATCTTCACCTTCGATGAGAACCTGTGCGCCTACAGCCGCAAGCAGGACGTTGCTTTCCAGACGATCGCTGACGGGCAGCCTTATGCCGCGGTCAAAGTGACGGTGACCGACGCCACGGTGCTCAACGGCGAGAGCTGCGACGACCAGCCGCCCAAGCCTGAAGCCCACACAATTTCCGTTACCTATCATTGGGACAAGAAGACGTTGCACTACGTCAAGGATTCCGATGCGCTAGACAAATTGGCAGGAGAGAACGCCAAACGCTTCTGAGCCAACCGCATTCGTTTGCCCGGTGCATTGCTGCACGATAGAATCTGCCGGCATTTCCGCATCTGAAGGGAGCACTCATGGACAAGGGCAAGATCTTTCGCGACCTGCACGCCTCGACCTTCGTCATGCCCAACCCCTGGGATGTCGGCACGACCAAGCTCCTGGCCTCCTTCGGCTTCAAGGTGCTGGCGACGACCAGCGCCGGTTTTGCCTTCTCGCGCGGCCTGCCCGATGGCGCAGTGACCTTCGAGGCGATGATCCACCATTGCCGCGAGCTGACGGCGGCAACCAGCCTGCCGGTGTCGGCCGATCTCGAGAAAGGCAAGGGCGACAGCGCGACGAGTGCCGCCGAGACGGTTTTTGCGGCCGAAGCGGCAGGTCTCGCCGGCTGCTCGATCGAGGACCATACCGGCGATCCCGACAAGCCCATCTATGAGTTTTCACACGCCGTCGAGCGCGTTGCAGCTGCTGCTGAGGCCGCACGGGCGCTCAAGCATGATTTCGTCTTCACCGCACGGGCCGAGAATTTCCTTTGGGGCAAACCGGATCTCGACGACACGATCAAGCGGCTGCAGGCCTTCGAAAAGGCCGGCGCCGATGTGCTCTATGCGCCCGGCCTCAAAGATGTCGAGACCATCCAGAAAGTCTGCTCGGCGGTGAGCAGGCCGGTCAATGTCATGGCACTCCCGGCCTTCACCATCGCCGACCTTGCCATGGCCGGGGTCAAGCGCATCTCGCTCGGTCCGTGGCTGACCAATTTCGCCTTCGGCATGCTGGAAACCGCGGCGCGCGAGATCCAGCAGGACGGCACGTTCGGCTTCACCCGGGCCGCCATCCCGTTCGGCAAATTGCAGGCGCTGTTTTCCAAATCCTCAGGCTAGGGGGTCCCGGCGCATGACGCTCACCGTCGTCGACATGCACACCGGCGGCGAGCCGCTCAGGATCGTCACCGACGGCTATCCAGACATTCCCAAAGGCACGATCCTGGAAAAGCGCGCCTATGTGCGCGACCACCTCGACCATTTGCGCAAGCTGCTGATCTTCGAGCCGCGCGGCCACTACGACATGTATGGCGCGCTGCTGGTGGAGCCCGACCTGCCCGGCGCCGAGCTGGCCGTGCTGTTTATGCACAACGAGGGCTATTCGACGATGTGCGGCCACGCCATCATTGCGCTTGGCCGCTACGCCGTCGACGAAGGGCTGGTGGTCAAGCAGGAGCCAATCACCACCGTCAACATCGAGGCGCCGTGCGGCATGGTCGTCGCCTCGGTCGAGGTCAGGGACGGCAAAGCGGGATCGGTGTCGTTCGAAAGCGTGCCGGCCTTTCTGTTTGCCCATGACCAACAAATCGAATTGGGGGGATACGGCAAGATTGCGTTCGACATCGCCTATGGCGGCGCCTTCTACGCGCTGGCCGACTGCCATCAATTCGGCCTGGAGTTCGGCCGCAGCCGGGTGCGCGATTTCGTCGACGCGGCAACCGCGCTGACCGAGCGGCTGAAGGCGGCGTTCCCTCTATCGCATCCCGACCATGCCGATCTCGCTTTCCTCTACGGCACCATCCTCACCGATGGACACGATGCGTTCTCCGGCGAGGCAACAAAAAACATCTGCGTCTTTGCCGATGCCGAGGTCGACCGCTCGCCGACCGGCTCCGGCGTCACCGCGCGGCTGGCGGCAATGCATGCCAAGGGTGAGATCAACCCTGGTCAGGAGCGGTCCTTCGAAAGCATCGCCGGCTCGCGCTTTTCCGGAGCGGTGGCGCGCACGACCATGGCCGGCCCGCATGATGCGATCATCGCCCGCGTCGGCGGCCGCGCCTACTATTCGGGCCGGGCGGAATTCACCGTCGAGCCGGATGACGAATTGGGACGCGGTTTTCTTCTGCGTTGATAGGCCTATCGCCCGGCGCTCTCCCGCGCGCCGACCGCCTTGTGCAGATGCACCATCATGGCGGCGGCAAAGAGCGGCGTCAGCAGGTTGAGCAGGGGCACGGCGAGGAAGGCAGCGATGAGCAGCCCGGCCAGAAAGACGGTGCCGGCATATTTCCGGCGCAACGCCCTCGCCTCATCTTCCGGGCGGAAGCGCATGGCGGCGAATTCGAAGAATTCACGTCCGAGCAGATAGCCGTTGACGATGAAGAAGGCGGCGATGTTGACGCCCGGAACCAACAGAAGGAGCAAGGCGACGATGTTGCCCAGGATGACGACGCCGAAGAATTTCACCGACAACACGAGCGAGCGCAGCGCCGGCATGGCGCGTCCGACGGGATCGGCCGGATAGTCGGTGCGCTCGACCACTTCGGCGATGTCGTCGAGAAACAGGCCGGCCACGATTGCCGTCACCGGCGCGATCAGCAGCGCCATCCCGAAGGCAAGCGCGATGGCAGCGATGATGCCGCTCAGCCATCCGGCCCAGGACGGCAGGCCGGGCAGCAAGGAGTGAACCCATGGCAGGGCCAGCCAATCGACAAGCCCGGTCAAGACGAACCACAAGGCGACCAGCGCCAGGACGGTCAAGCCCAGCGTCTTCAGGAAAACCGCGCGGAATTCGGGAGAAAACAGCCGGCTGAAGGCGGCGCGGGCAGCGTTGGAGATCACGGCGTTTCCACCCCCAGGAACAAACGGATATCTCCGACATAGGCGGAGACCCTGTCAGCCGCAAGCCTGCTGGAGCGGGCGCAATTCCGGACGGGAACTAGAGCATGATCCCAAAAAGTGGGTACCGGTTTTTGGAAAAGATCATGCTCCAACAAAGGGCTAGATCATGATGAGATTTCAACCAAATCTCATCATGATCTAGCGCGCCAGCGCCCGGGAGCGGGCGGGGATGGTCATTGCCGCAACGCCGGCGACGACGCAGCCCATGCCCCAGAAAGCTGTCGGCCCAACGCTTTCACCGAGGAACAGGACGCCGATGCCGACGCCGATCGGCACGCGCAGATAGGCCTGCGACGTCGTGCCGACCGAACCAAGCGTGTGGATGAGGCGGAAAAAGATGCAGAAGGCCAGCGCCGTGGAGAACACCGACAATGCCAACAAGGCCAGTATCGACGCCATTGAAGGCGACAGCGTCCACGGGCGGTCGAAGGCCAGGCTCAAGGGGACGAGGATGACCGCGCCGCACAGCATCGAGCCGGCGGCCGGCAGCATCGGGTCGAGTCCCCTAAAGCTGCGGCCGAAAAACGGCGGCGCCGGCATAGCAGACCGTGGCGGCAATGACGGCAAGCTGCGCCCACAATTGATGGCCGAGCCCGCCAAGCGCCTGGGTGCCGACGATCAGGCAAATGCCGGCAATGCCGGCACCGACACCGAACAGCTCGCGTGCGGTCACGGATTCATGGCGGGTGATAAGCGCGGTCAGCAGGAAGGTGAAGATCGGCGAGGTCGCGTTGAGAATGGTGGCCAGACCGGCGTCGATGGAGCGCTCGGCGGCGGCGATCAGCGTGAACGGCACGACGCTGTTGAGGCAGGCCTGGACCATGAACCGCCACAAGGTCGCGCTGTCCTTGGGCATGGCGAGGCCGCGCCAGCGGATCAGCGCGAGCAGGATGGCGCCGGCAATGAAGGTGCGGGCAGCGATGAAGGATATCGGCGGGATCGTCTCGACACCGATCTTGATGAAGGTATAGGACGCGCCCCACAGGGCGGCCAGCACGCCAAGCAGCGCCAGTTCGGTGGTCATGTCGGTCTTTGCTTGCATGCGGGTGCTTCCAGCGCTTGATTTGAGGCCAAGCTTGTAGGCGACCCGGCGGTCAGATGCTTCGGCCACGGTCGAACTGTGATGGAGCCTCGTCCCAGGCGCGCGCGCCGGCTTGGGCCGGCAAAGGGTGGAAATCGGTTGCCATTTTTCGGGGTGATGCTGTAGACCCGCCCGGGCGCGGCAGAAAGCCGGCAGGTTCCCAGGCGGAGACATTGATGCCCGATTATGACGTGCTTTGCATCGGCAATGCCATTGTCGACATCATCGCCCAGTGCGACGACGCTTTTCTCGAGACAAACGGCATCATCAAGGGTGCGATGAACCTCATCGACACCAAGCGCGCCGAGCTGCTCTACAGCCGCATGGGGCCGGCGATCGAGGCCTCGGGCGGCAGCGCCGGCAACACGGCGGCGGGCGTCGCCAGCTTCGGCGGCCGCGCCGCATTCTTCGGCAAGGTATCGAACGACCCGCTCGGCGAAATCTACGCCCATGACATCCATGCCCAGGGCGTCGCCTTCGACACCCGGCCGCTCGAGGGCCAGCCGCCGACGGCGCGCTCGATGATCTTCGTCACCCCCGACGGCGAGCGCTCGATGAACACCTATCTCGGCGCCTGCATCGAACTCGGGCCGGAAGACGTCGAGGCCGACAAGGCGTCGGGCGCCAAGGTGACCTATTTCGAGGGCTATCTGTGGGATCCGCCGCGCGCCAAGGAGGCGATCCGGCAGACGGCGAAGCTCGCACACGAGGCCGGGCGCGAAGTGTCGATGACGTTGTCGGATTCGTTCTGCGTCGACCGCTACCGGGACGAGTTCCTCGAGCTGATGCGCTCGGGCACTGTCGACATCGTCTTTGCCAACAGCCACGAGATCAAGTCGCTCTACCAGACAAAATCCTTCGACGAGGCGCTGGCGGCTATCCGCAAAGACTGCAAGATTGCCGCCGTCACCCGCTCCGAAAAAGGCTCAGTGATCGTGCGCGGCGACGANGGCTATCCGCAAAGACTGCAAGATTGCCGCCGTCACCCGCTCCGAAAAAGGCTCAGTGATCGTGCGCGGCGACGAGACCGTCACCATTCAGGCGACGACGATCCGCGAACTGGTCGACACCACCGGCGCCGGCGACCTCTACGCCGCCGGCTTCCTCTACGGCTACACGACCGGACGCAGCCTGCAGGATTGCGGTGATCTCGGCTCGCTGGCAGCCGGGCTGGTGATCCAGCAGCTCGGGCCGCGGCCGCGGCAGAACCTGCGCAGCGCGGCCCAACTGGCGGGGTTGCTGTAGGGCCGTCTTTCGGCGCGCAGCGCCGAGCCAGATGAGGGGTGCCCGCCGGTTCAGGCTGTCCGGCGCTCCGCTCAGGCGGTGCGGCGAAGGTCGTCGGACGTAGGCCCGGGTTCCAAAGCCCCGGCGGTGACCAGCCGGTTCCGGCCGCTCTTTTTGCCGATGTACATCAGTCGGTCGGCGAGCGTTATCAGCGCCTCCGAATCGGACGCTTCCGCCGGGTAGATGGCGACGCCAACGGTGCAACCAACATGGATGGCACCATTCGGCGTCGGCACCTTGATCCGCAGCTTTTCCAGGATACGTTCGGCGACGCCCACGGCCTTCTGTCGGGCCCGGCTAGCCTCTCCTGAAAACAGGAATGCGAACTCGTCTCCACCGAGCCGCGCCACGAAATCAGCGCTGCGCAGGATGGTGCGAAGCTGACCCGCCACCTCATGCAGCAGCGCGTCGCCGGCCTCGTGGCCGAGCGTGTCGTTGACCTTCTTGAACCTATCGAGGTCGATGAACAGCAGGCCGGCCGCCTGGCCGGTGCTGTCGCAGCGGTCGATCACCGACCTCAGCTCGTTGTGAAAGGCGCGCCGGTTGGGCAGGCCGGTCAATGCATCGTGGTTGGCCGAGTGGTCGCTGTGCTGCTTGGCCAGCTCGATCTCGCGCTTTTGTACGGAGAGTTCCTCATTGGCGGCCTTGAGTTCGAGCAGCAGCTCGGCGTTGAGATCCTCGACGACCTTGCGGTCGCTGATGTCGACGACGAAACCTTCCAGGAATTCCAGTTCGCCGGCCTCGTCCCAGACGCCGCCGCCGATCTCGCGGACCCAGAGCGGCTCGCCGACCTGCGGCACGATGCGGTAGTCGACGTTCCAGTTGCAGCGCGCCTCGAGCGCGGTATCGACGGCGGCATAGACGGCAGCGAGATCATCCGGGTGGATGGCCGAGACATAGTCGCGCACGGCATTTTGAATGAAGTCGCTCGGCCGATAACCGCTGACGGTGAAAATGCCGTCGCTGATGTAGAGCATGGTGTAGGACGCATCGTTGCGGCAACGGTAGAGATAACCGTCCATGCGGCCGGTGATGCTGAGCAGCGCATCCAGGCGCTCGTCGTGATAGACCCCCTGGCCGACCACAGATGCCGTGTCATGCTTCATGGCCGCACCCCCGTTTTGGCGGTCTGAGCGCGCCGCCAATGCCATAAGGCCATAGGGGGCGAGAACGTTCCCTATAGCAGCCGAATATTATCAATCTCTTATGGGTTGGCTATTTTGCCGCCAATCAGGCTCCCGCGCTATAGGCCGCGATCGCAGCCATGTTGACGATGTCCGAATCCTTGGCGTTGAGCGAGACGATCTGGACCGGTTTGTTCAAGCCGACCAGCAGCGGGCCGATGACGGTGGAGCCGCCGAGTTCCTGCAGCATCTTGGTCGAGATCGAGGCCGAGTGGAACGCCGGCATGATCAGCACATTGGCCGGGCCGGTCAGGCGAATGAATGGATACTGCGCCATGGCGCGGGCATTGAGCGCAACGTCGGCGGCCATCTCGCCATCATACTCGAAATCGACGCGGCGCTTGTCGAGGATGCGTACCGCTTCCTGGACGCGTTCCGAGCGCTCGCCCTGCGGGTGGCCGAAGGTCGAATAGGCAAGCATGGCGAGCCTCGGCTCATAGCCCATGCGGCGGGCGAAGCCCGCCGCCTCCTCGGCGATATCGGCGATCTGCTCGGCATTGGGCATATCGTGCACGGCGGTGTCGGCGACGAGCACGGTCTTGCCC
Organism: Mesorhizobium sp. LNJC394B00; assembly: GCF_000502555.1. Lineage (NCBI taxonomy): Bacteria > Pseudomonadati > Pseudomonadota > Alphaproteobacteria > Hyphomicrobiales > Phyllobacteriaceae > Mesorhizobium > Mesorhizobium sp. LNJC394B00. Next base: position 174,270 of record NZ_AYWH01000005.1, on the reverse strand, counting down.
CGGGCGAGCACGATCGAGACGCCGATGACGCGGTGGCCGGGCTTGGCGTCGATGATGCGGCGGATGTCATCGAGCGCCGTCGAATAGTTTCGGGTCACGCCGGTGACGATGCCGTCGGCATCGCCCAGCGCCACCATGCAGGCGGCGAAGTGGTTGCGGTCGTTGTTGATCAGGCGCTGGCAGTCGCGGAACAGGAAGCCTTTGCGCTGCATGCGCTCGTAGAGATAATCGGTATAGATGCCGTTGCGGCGCGACAGCCTGGCATTGATGATCTCGATGCCTTGCTTGTTGAGGTCGATGCCGGCGTGCCTGGCGTTTTCCTTGATGACGTCGTCGCGGCCGAGCAGGATCGCGGTGCCGAGCTTCTGGTTCACATAGGAGACGGCGGCGCGCATCACCTGTTCTTCCTCGCCCTCGGCAAAGACGATGCGCTTGGGCTGGCGGCGGACGCGATCGTAGATGCGCTGCAAGGTCGAGGCGATCGGGTCGCGGCGGGCCGACAGCTCCTGCGCGTAGCGGTCGAGGTCGAGGATAGGCTTGCGGGCGACGCCTGACTCCATCGCCGCTTTGGCCACCGCGAGCGGGATGGCCGAGATCAGGCGCGGATCGAACGGCACCGGGATGATGTAGTTCGGGCCGAATTTCGGCCGGTTGCCCTGATAGGCGGCGGCGACATCGTCGGGCACGTCCTTGCGCGCCAGGTCGGCCAGCGCTCTCGCTGCGGCGATCTTCATGTGGTCATTGATGGTGGTGGCCCTGACATCCAGCGCACCGCGGAAGATGTAGGGGAAGCCCAGCACATTGTTGACCTGGTTGGGGTAGTCGGAACGCCCGGTGGCCATGATGGCATCGGTGCGGATTTCGGCCACTTCCTCCGGCGTGATCTCCGGGTCGGGATTGGCCATGGCGAAGATGATCGGGTTCTTGGCCATCGACTGCACCATCCTGGTGGTCAATGCGCCCTTGGCCGACAGGCCGAGGAAGACGTCGGCGCCGTCGAGCGCCTCAGCCAGGCTGCGCGTGTCGGTCTTGACCGCATGCGCCGACTTCCACTGGTTCATGCCTTCGGTGCGACCCTGGTAGACGACCCCCTTGGTGTCGCACAGGATGATGTTCTCGGGGGCAAAGCCCATCGCCTTCATCAGTTCGATGCAGGCAATGCCGGCGGCGCCGGCGCCGTTGCAGACCATTTTCGTGGTCTTCATGTCGCGGCCGGTGATCTCCAGCGCGTTGATCAGCCCGGCGGCCGAGATGATGGCGGTGCCGTGCTGGTCGTCATGGAAGACCGGGATGTCCATCAGTTCGCGCAGCCGCTGCTCGATGATGAAGCATTCCGGCGCCTTGATGTCTTCCAGGTTGATGCCGCCGAAGGACGGGCCGAGAAAGCGCACGCAGTTGATGAATTCGTCGGCATCCTCGGTGTCGACCTCGAGGTCGATGGAATCGACATCGGCGAAGCGCTTGAACAGCACCGCCTTGCCTTCCATCACCGGCTTGGAGGCCAACGCGCCGAGATTGCCGAGGCCGAGAATGGCGGTGCCGTTGGAGATGACGGCGACCATGTTGCCGCGCGTCGTGTAGTCGAAAGCGCGGCTGGGGTCTTCGGCGATGGCCAGCACAGGAACCGCCACACCCGGCGAATAGGCGAGGCTCAGATCGCGCTGCGTCGCCATCGGCTTGGTGGCGACGATCTCCAGCTTGCCGGGGCGGCCCATGGCGTGGAATTCCAGCGCCTCCTCGGCACTGACGGAGGGGCCGCTGTTTTCGGTTTTCTTGGCCATGATGCTTTTGATTTCCTCGCCGGTGTCGCCCCCTTGAGACGGGTGCGTGTTTTTGAAACTTCTGGATCAAGGCTACACGCCACCGCTGTAAATCGCCAAGCGATCTTCACGCCCGCAGCGAAATCTCCCGAGGGTCGGATGACGTCACGTCGGCTCTGGCTCGCTGACGAAAGCAGCGATTTCGCGCACCGTTCCCCGTCGCATCATGCCGTCTGTGCCGGGGAAAGGCCACGTCTCGATGGGTGGCGCACGACTTCCCTTGCGCCGCAGCAATGCAGTCAGGAACGCCATGAGTTCGATGCGCTGGGCGTGAACCTTCTCCAGCGTGCGGCGGCGGATGTGCTGACGCGGTATGGCACGATCTCGCAGCGTCTCGACCGCGCGGCGAATGGCAGCCGGTTCCGGATCGGCGACGATGCAATAATCCGGATCGAAATAGACGTCGCGACCGCCAAGGCTCGGCGTACTGACGATCGGCAGGCCGGCCATCAGATATTCCATCGAGGAGTACATCGATCCTTCCACGGCCGACAGGCACAGCCCGACGGCGGCCTGGTTGTAGACGCGGTTGACCTGTTGCGCCGTCAGCTTGCCCGGCCAGCCGTCGACGAGCGGATTGGCGATCTGGTGGAGCGGCGAACGCGCCTGCAGTCGCCGAACAAAGGCGCGGGCGGCAACCGGCGGCAATTCGCCGATCGAATAGGTGATGTGGGCCAGCCGCTCTATGTCGAAGGCCAGGTGATGGCGTTTGATCGGCGAGATGCGGCCATTGTAGACCGCGTCGAATTCGACCGGCACGTCCGGCAGCGGCCGGAATATATCCTCCGACACCATCAGATTGTGGTTGGAGAAGATGGCATTGCCGCCCGCAGCTGCGATGAGACGGCGCTCTTCCTCGGTGTTGCACAGGAAGATGATTTCGTGCAGCGGAAACCGGCCGGCATACCAGGCGAGATCGCGGCCCATCCGGGCGATGACAGCCGGCCGCTCCATGGTCCAGGTCTGCATCGTCAGGAAGGTGACGCGCCGTCCCGCCAGGCGCCGGCCAAGGGCCGCCAGCGGATAGAGCGGACGGGCTCCGCCAATCGGGACATAGAGCACCAGCGGGTCGCGGCTGAGCACATGCAGCGACATCTCGATGCCGCTATCGAGATCGGACAGCGGTCCCCGTGTCGGCAGGAGGAAGGGGACGCGCTTGCGCACTGTCCCCCTAAGCTTGCTTTTGGTGCGGTGGACGCGCCGCGCCGCCAACAGCAGCAGGCGCTCAAGCGCCGATCCAGCCGGACCGACCAGCTCTTCGAACGCCTCCTGTTTGTCCTGATCCATGCCGCTTATCCCCGCCATGGCGATCATAGGGTCTGGTTGGCGCCCGAAGCAACCAACGGCTTCACCCGGCGTAGAGGGAGCACAAGCCGCCGTCGAGGCCGGTCGTCCCCTGCTTTTCGGGCCGCCGGCATTAAACCCCGCACCCACATCTGCTAGCGTGCGGGCATGAACATGCACACTTCAGCAGAAACCGACGCCCCCGAGGTGACACCGCCTGCGCCCGTCGGCAGCGTCACGCCGATGATGGAGCAATATATCGAGATCAAGGCGGCGAACCCGGACTCGCTGCTGTTCTACCGCATGGGCGATTTTTACGAGCTGTTCTTCGACGATGCCGAGAAGGCGAGCCGCGCGCTGGGCATCGTCCTGACCAAGCGCGGCAAGCACCAGGGCCATGACATTCCGATGTGCGGCGTGCCGGTGCATGCGGCCGACGACTATCTGCAGAAGCTGATCGGCCAGGGTTTCCGCGTCGCCGTCTGCGAGCAGATCGAGGACCCGGCGGAAGCCAGGAAGCGCGGCGGCAAATCGGTCGTACGCCGTGACGTGGTGCGGCTGGTGACGCCCGGCACCATCACCGAGGACAAATTGCTGGCGCCGTCGGAATCGAGCTTCCTGATGGCGCTAGGGCGGGTGAAGGGCGGCAACAGCGGTGACGCCTTCGCCCTGGCCTGGATCGAGATCTCGACCGGCGTCTTCCGCGTCGCCGAAACCACGGCCGACCGCCTGCTGGCCGATGTCTTCCGCGTCGACCCGCGCGAGCTGATCGTCGCCGAGCCGGTGTTTTACGATCCCGAGCTGAAGCCGGTGTTCGACGTCATCGGCCGCGTCGCCAGCCCGCAGCCGCCGTCGCTTTTCGATTCGGCTTCGGCAGCGGGGCGGATCGCGCGCTTCTTCGAAGTGGCGACGCCTGACAGTTTCGGTGCCTTCTCGCGCGCCGAATTGTCGGCGGTCTCGGGCGCCATCGCCTACGTCGAAAAGACGCAGAAGGCCGAGCGGCCGCCTTTGTCGCGTCCCGAACGCGAGGAGCAGGGCTCGACGCTGTTCATCGATCCTGCGACACGCGGCAATCTGGAACTGTTGCGCACGCTGTCGGGCAGCCGCGACGGCTCGCTGTTCAAGGCTATAGACCGCACGGTCACCGGCGGCGGCGCCAGGCTGCTCGCCGACCGGCTGATGGCGCCGCTGACCGATCCGGCGGCGATTGCTGCCCGGCTTGATTCGGTATCGTTCTTCCGCGCCGAGACGCGGCTCTGCCAGGCGGTGCGGTCAAGCCTGAAGAGCGTCGCCGACATGCCGCGAGCGCTGTCGCGGTTGGCGCTCAACCGCGGCGGCCCGCGCGACCTCGGCGCGCTGCGTGCCGGCTTTGAAGCGGCGGGCGCCATTGCCGAAATCCTCGCCGCAACAGCGCTGCCCCATGAATTGACGGAAGCACTTGCCGCGATAAAGGCGCTGCCGCGTGCGCTGGCCAAGCATCTGGCCCAGGCTCTTGGCGAGGAACTGCCGCTGCTCAGGCGCGACGGCGGCTTCGTGCGCGGCGGCTACCATGCCGAGCTCGACGAAATGCGGGCGCTGCGCGACGAATCGCGCAAGGTGATCGCCGGACTGGAGCGCTCGCTGATCGAGGAGACCGGCATCCGCTCGCTGAAAATCCGCCACAACAATGTGCTGGGCTATTACATCGAGGTGACGGCCAACCACCATTCAATCATGACCGGAAGCGACGGCGCCAAGACGCGCTTCATCCACCGCCAGACCATGGCCAATGCCATGCGTTTCACCACGACCGAACTTGCCGAACTCGAGACCAAAATCGCCAATGCCGCCGACCGGGCGCTGAGCATCGAGCTTGCCGCTTTCGATACGCTGACGGCTGAGGCGGTCGGCGAGGCGCAGAAGATCCGCGCCGGCGCCGATGCGCTCGCCGTGCTCGACGTGTCGGCGGCGCTCGCGCTGTTGTCGGAGAGCGAAGCCTGGTGCCGGCCGCTGGTCGATTCCAGCCTTGCCTTCGACATTTCGGGCGGGCGCCATCCTGTGGTGGAACAGGCGCTGCGGCGTTCGGGCGAAGGGCCGTTCGTCGCCAATGATTGCGATCTGTCGCCGCAAGACGGGGCCAAGGCCGGCGCGATCTGGCTGCTCACCGGTCCGAATATGGGCGGTAAGTCGACCTTCCTGCGGCAAAACGCACTGATCGCCATCCTCGCCCAAACCGGTTCCTTCGTGCCGGCGACATCGGCCCATATCGGCGTCGTCGACCGGTTGTTCTCGCGCGTCGGCGCCTCGGACGATCTGGCGCGTGGCCGCTCCACCTTTATGGTCGAGATGGTCGAGACGGCGGCGATCCTCAACCAGGCCGGTGAGCGGGCGCTGGTGATCCTCGACGAAATCGGCCGCGGCACCGCCACTTTCGATGGCCTGTCGATCGCCTGGGCGGCGGTCGAGTACCTGCACGAGAAGAACCGCTGCCGGGCGATCTTTGCCACCCATTTCCACGAGATGACGGCGCTGTCCGGCAAACTGCCGCGCCTTTCCAACGTCACCATGCGGGTCAAGGAATGGGAAGGCGACGTCGTCTTCCTGCACGAGGTCGGCAAGGGTGCCGCCGATCGCTCCTATGGCGTTCAGGTCGCTCGCCTTGCCGGTCTGCCGGAAGCGGTGGTCGGCCGCGCCAAAGAGGTGCTGCATCAGCTCGAGGAAGGCGATGTCTCCGGCAAGGCCAACCGACTGGTCGACGATCTGCCGCTGTTTTCGGTGGCAATGAAGCGGGAAGCGGCAAAGCCTGCGAAGAGCGACGCATTGGGCGCAGCGCTGGGTGAGATCAATCCAGACGAGATGACGCCGCGCGAGGCGCTGGAAGCGCTCTACCGGCTGAAGGGGCTGGCGGGGAAAACCTAGCCCGATTTCGGCCTTGACCAATTGTACCGATTGGTACAATGCTCGCCATCGCCTTTGCCGATGCGAGAATAACATGAGCCGTCCGCCGCTGCCGCCCTTCACCGCCGAGACCGCCGCGCAGAAGGCTCGGCTTGCCGAAGACGCCTGGAACAGCCGCGATCCCGAACGGGTTTCGCTCGCCTATACGCAGGACAGCACCTGGCGCAACCGCGCCGAGTTCGTCTCGGGCAGAAATGAGATAGTCTCCTTCCTCACGCGCAAATGGGCTCGCGAGCTCGACTACCGCCTGATCAAGGAGGTCTGGACCTGGAACGACAACCGCATCGCGGTGCGCTTTGCCTATGAATGGCGCGACGACAGTGGCCACTGGTTCCGCTCCTACGGCAATGAGAATTGGGAATTCGACGCGGCCGGGCTGATGCGTAGGCGCGTCGCCAGCATCAACGACCTGCCGATCGCCGAGGGTGAGCGCAAATATCACTGGCCGCTCGGCCGCCGGCCGGACGACCATCCCGGCCTGTCCGAACTCGGACTTTAGAATATGATCCCTAGAGCTGTGTCGCGGTTTTCGGCAAAGATCATGCTCAAGCGGAAAAACTAGCGCATGCGCAGGATCGCGCCCGATCGCGCCGATTTGCTCTCCATCATCGGCGAGGTTTTCCGCGAACACGGCTATGAAGGGGCGAGCCTGGCGCGGATCGGTGCGGCGACCGGCCTAGGCAAAGGCAGCCTTTACCACTTCTTCCCCGGCGGCAAGGAAGAGATGGCGGCGGCTGTCATTGCCCATATAGATGGCTGGTTCGAGGAGAATGTCTTCGTGCCGTTGCAGGACAGGGCCGACCCTCGTACGGGCATCGATCGGATGTTCGAAGCGACGGAGAGCTATTTCCGGTCGGGGCGCCGGGTGTGCCTGATCGGCGCCTTTGCGCTGGACGAATCCCGCGACCTCTTCGCCATCGCGATCAAAAGCTATTTCGGCCGCTGGGTGGCGCATCTTGCCGAAGCGCTGACCCGAAGCGGGCACAGCGCTGCCAGGGCGGACGAACTCGCCGAAGAAGCGGTCGGCGCCATCCAGGGCGCGCTCACGCTGGCACGCGCCTTCGACGACACGGCAGTGTTTTCCCGCGCCCTGCAACGAGCGCGGGCGGCGCTGGAAACCACCTAGCCAATTGCATGGGCGTCTGGCATTCAGAATGCGAGTTGTTCATTGCCACCTCCTAGGCCCATCTATAACAAAATTGGGAAGGCAAATGGCGCGATCTCATGAAGCATTGCCGTGAGGATACTGCCCCACATGATTTGGACTCCGCACGAGGTCGTCAAGACTGAATTGCAACCTGGAGAAACCGTGCGCTGGACTGGATCTCCATCCTTTATGGGTATGCTTCGGACCCAGTTATTTCCGATTATTTTTGCAATCGCCTTGACCTGTTTCTGTACTCCACTCCTCCTCAGCGCTCTAAGCGAACCATTCCTTAAGCACATTGGGTGGAATTCACTCTCGCTGATCACGTGGTTTGTCGCTATTGGCTTTGGACTATGCCTGCTCGGCAATGCCGTCTGGAATACTTTGGCTGTATGGCGAACGGTCTACGCCGTGACCGACCGTCGAATCCTTATCATCAGCGATTTGTGGTGGCGGCATGTCCTCGCCATGGCCCCTAATGCCATAAACACCATTGAGCGAAACGAACGCTCGAACGGTAGAGGATCGATTACCTTTCGCCGGGAAACGGTTGATACGGGCGACGAACCAACCACAACCACAGTGAGCTTTGTCGGTGTCCGCGATGTGCGAAACGCAGCGCGCGAGATCGAAAACCTACGACTGGGCAGCAAGTAGACGGCCAGTCTGACCAACCGCAATCAATTCAGATCATCTCCAGCCCGCGCTTGCGCGTCGGCGGTGGAAAGGCGCGGTCGAGTTCGGCGAGGTCTTCGGCCGTCAGCCTGATATCGAGCGCGGCGACATTCTGGCGGACATGGTCGTGGCTGCTCGCCTTCGGAATGGCGATGACACCGGGCTGCGCTATCACCCAGGCAAGCGCGATCTGTGCTGCCGTGGCGTTGTGGCGGGCGGCGATGGTTTCCAGCCTGGAATTGCGCGCCAGCGCGCCCTGCTCGACCGGCGAATAGGCCATCAGCGGGATGCCGCGCTGCCGGCTCCACGGTGCGAGATCGAATTCGGGGCCGCGCCGCGACAGATTGTAGAGCACCTGGTTGGTCTGGACATGATCGCCAGACGACAGGCCGGTCAACTCCTCCATCTCGTCGGTGTCGAAATTGCTGACACCCCAGTGGCGTATCTTGCCGGCCTCCTTCAGCGCCTCGAACGCCTCGACGGTTTCAGATAGAGGCACACTGCCCGGCCAGTGCAGGAGATAGAGATCGATGCGGTCGGTGCGCAGGCGCTTCAAGCTGTTTTCGCAGGCCCGCGCCACGCCGGTGCGCGAGGCATTGGACGGCAGCACCTTGGAGACAAGAAAGAGTTCGTCGCGGCGCCCGGCAATGGCTTCCGCCACCACCTCCTCGGCGCCGCCGCTGGCATACATTTCAGCGGTGTCGATCAACGTGATGCCGAGGTCCAGCCCGAGCTTCAGGGCATTGACCTCGCCGGCGCGGCGGCGGGAATCCTCGCCCATCTTCCATGTGCCCTGTCCCAGCACCTGGACGGCCTCGCCCGAAGGCAGTGTGGTGGCTCTTATCGTCGATGGCATGTGGGCTCCTGGCGCCGTGTAATCGATGCGAATGGCATCACAAGCACGGAGAGAAATCCAGAATGAATCTCTCCGGCATGGCCGTTGCTGCCTTACTTCGCCGGATGGGCGGCGAGCCAGGCCTGCATCTTGGCGATCTCGGCTTCCTGCGCGGCGATGACATCTTCGGCCAGCTTGCGGATTTCGGGATCCTTGCCATTGGCGAGTTCCACCTTGGCCATGTCGATCGCGCCCCGATGATGCGGGATCATGCCGCGCACGAAATCGACATCGGCATTGCCGGAATATTCGATCATCATGTCGGTGTGCATCTTGTCCATCGCCGCCTTGTAGCCGTCGGTCGAAGGACCTTGCGCGCCCATCGCGCCCATGTCGTGTTTCATCTCTTCGGATTGCGCCGGGACGCTTTCGAGGAAAACGGCAAGCAGCATTCCCGCCGCCATCATCAAAAGCACGATCTTCTTAGCCAAGGTCATCCATGATCTCCTGTTGATTGATATTCGTATCTGGGGGCTTTGCTCAGAGTTTCAACGTCCGCAGCCGCAATGCGTTGGCGATGACCGAAACCGAAGACAGGCTCATGGCCGCCGCCGCCAGCATCGGCGACAAAAGCGTGCCGGTGAGCGGATAGAGCACGCCGGCGGCAACCGGCACGCCAAGCACATTGTAGAGGAAGGCGAAAAACAGATTCTGGCGGATGTTGCGGATCGTCCCCTGGGCGAGCGTTCGGGCCCTGACGATGCCGTTGAGATCGCCCTTGACCAGCGTAATGCCGGCGCTCTCGACAGCGACATCGGCGCCGGTGCCCATGGCGATGCCGACATCGGCGCTGGCCAGGGCCGGCGCATCGTTGACGCCGTCGCCGGCCATGGCTACGCCGGCACCTTTCGCACGCAACTCCTCGACAAGGGCTGCCTTTTGTTCCGGCAGCAGGCCGGCGCGCACCTCGTCAATGCCAAGGCTTTTGGCGATGGCGCGCGCCGTGCATTCATTGTCGCCGGTCGCCATGATGATCCGCAAGCCTCTGTCGTGCAGCGCCCTGATCGCCTCGGCTGTCGTTGCCTTGACCGGATCGGCGACCGCGACAATGCCGGCCAGTTTTTTGTCCACCGCAACGAACATCGCCGTCTTGCCTTCTGCCTGCAGCGCCTCGGCCCTGGCCGACAGGGAAGCGGTGTCGATGCCGACATCGGCCATCATGGCGGCGTTGCCGAGCGAAACCTTCCTGCCAGACACCGTGCCGGATACGCCCTTGCCGGTGACGGCGTCGAAGCCGCCGGCCTCAACGAGCGTCAGGCCGCGTTCGCCGGCGCCGCCGACAATGGCCTCGGCCAGCGGATGCTCCGAGCCTTTTTCCAGGCCGGCGGCGAGCGCCAGCAATTCATTCTCAGACAGGCCTTCGGCAGCGACGACATCGGTCAAGCGAGGCTTGCCTTCGGTCAAGGTGCCGGTCTTGTCGACGATCAACGTGTCGACCGAAGCGAAGCGCTCGAGCGCGGCCGCGTCCTTGATCAGCACGCCCGCGTGCGCCCCGCGCCCGGTGGCAGTCATGATCGACATCGGCGTCGCCAGGCCGAGCGCGCAGGGGCAGGCGATGATCAGCACCGAGACCGCCGAGACGATGGCAAAGATCAAGCTGGGTTCGGGACCGAAGATCGCCCAGGCGGCAAAGGCCATGAGCGCGACCAGCACGACGGCCGGCACGAAGTAGAAGGAGACGCGATCGGCTAAACCTTGAATCGGCGCGCGCGAACGCTGCGCCTTTGCGACCAGCTCGACGATGCGCGAAAGCGTCGTTTCGGAGCCGACCTTTTCGGCGCGCATGATCAGCGAACCGTTCTTGTTGAGCGTGCCGCCGGTCAAGGCATCGCCTTTCGTTTTTTCGACCGGCAGCGGCTCGCCCGAGATCATCGATTCGTCGATGGAGGAACGGCCTTCCGTTACAGTGCCGTCGACCGGCACGGCGTCGCCCGGACGGAGGCGTAGGTGGTCGCCGGTCTTGACCGCAACGAGCGGCACGTCGGTGTCGGAGCCGTCCTCCCCGATCAGCCGTGCCGTCTTCGGCGCCAGGTCGAGCAGCGCACGGATGGCCGAGCCGGTCTTTTCGCGCGCCCGCAATTCGAGCACCTGACCGAGGAATACCAGCGCGACGATGACGGCGGCTGCCTCGAAATAGACCGGCACTGTGCCGCCATGACCGCGGAACTGGTGTGGAAAAATGTCCGGGAACAGAGTGGCCGCCACGCTGTAGAGATAGGCAGCGCCGACACCGAGCGAAATCAGCGTCCACATATTGGGGCTGCGGTTGACCAGCGACTCCCAGCCTCGGTGGAAGAACGGGAAGGCCGCCCACAGCACGACGGGGCTGGCCAGCGCCAATTCCAGCCAGACCATCGTTCGCCCGTCGACAAACGCCTGGAACGTCAGGCCGAGCATCGGCGCCATGGCAACGATCAGCAGCGGCAGGGACAGCACCGCGCTGACCCAGAACCGTCTGGTGAAGTCTACCAGTTCGGGGTTCGGGCCCTCATCGCCAGTGGGAACGCCCATCGGCTCAAGCGCCATGCCGCAGATCGGGCAGGAGCCGGGCTTGTCTCTTATCACTTCGGGATGCATCGGGCAGGTGTATTGCGTGCCTTTCCGCACTGGCGACGGCGTCGGCCTGTCACCGAGATAGTTTTGCGGCTCGGCCTCGAACTTCGCCCGGCAGCCGGCCGAGCAGAAATAGAAACCCTGGCCTTCGTGGCGGAAAAAATGCCTGGCGGTAGCGCGGTCGACACTCATGCCACAGACGGGGTCGGTGGCGGTCAGGTATTTTTCGGGCCCGGCGACGAATTTCGTACGGCAACCCTCGCTGCAGAAGTGAAAGAGACGGCCGCCATGCTCGGCCGTCGGCTTACCGGCTGCCGGATCGACGCTCATGCCGCAGACCGGATCGCGCACCACTGCTTCGGCGGCCGGCTCAGCAGCCTTTGCCGTACAGCAGTTGCCATCGGCCGCGTGCGCGTGGTGGTGATGCTCGGAATGCGCCATCGAAAAGTGCCTTATATCTGTCTGGGTGAGGAGGTAGTGCTTCCAGTAACTGGAAGGTCAAGGGGCGATTTCCACTTTTCGATCGTGGCCGTCATCGCGCACATCGAGGGAAAATCGCTTACGCAACTTTGTTCCCATGCTATGGACGCGCGTCCCACTGCATCGATCCCACCCAAATGAAATGCCTGATTATCAATCTCGATCGGTCCCGCGATCGCCTCGCCCATGTAACGGCGGAGTTCGCGCGCATCGGCATCGCCTTCGAGCGGGTCGCCGCCATCGATGCGCGAGATCGGCCGGATCTGGCCGAAATGCCGCAGGGCAAGAAGCATTTGCGCCTGGCCGACGCCGAGATTGCCTGCCTGCTCAGCCACCAACAGTGTTGGTCGACGATCGCTGCAGGTGAGGATGCTTACGCGGCGATTTTCGAGGACGATGTCGTTTTCCCGGACAAAGCCGGCGCTTTGCTTGCCGATGCGGGCTGGATTCCCGCCGATGCGGACATCGTCAAGTTGGAAACGTTCTTCAACCGGACCGTAATTTCACGCAAGCAAGTTGCCTGCGGCCACGGTTTTTCTGCGAGCAGACTGCACGGGCTCCATATCGGTACGGCGGGATACATCCTGTCCAGACAGGCCGCGCGGGACCTTCTTGCGGCAACGAATGAGATCAGCATTCCCGTCGATCACCTCATCTTCAATCCGCGTTTTGCTACCTCGTCCGACAAGGTCATTTACCAACTCGTCCCAGCATTGTGCCTGCAGGCACAATTCCTCGGCGACAGTCCGGTGAGATTGCCAAGCCTGCTCAAGCAGGAGCGAACAGAGGAATGGGTGGCAAGCGGGATAGGTAAACGGCGCCCCAGGCCAATCACCGCCAAGGTAAGGATCGAGACCAGGCGGTTGACGCGGCAGATCGCCGATCTCTTCCGGCTCCGGCGCGAGATGATCATCCCTTTCTGGTATCGCGGCCGACGCGTCCGTCCGCCCCATACACAGCGCCGTGAAAACGCGCTATAGACGCCGCGCAAAGGCGAGGCCCACCGGCAATCCATGGCAAAAATCTCCCTCAAGCTCGACGCGCTGATCGACAGCGAGGCTTTGCGCCGCGACATGACGGCGCTGATCTCGGCGGCCAGCGGCATCGAGCCCGGCGCGCGCGTCGGTGCGCTCCGGCTGCTGAAGGATCGGCTGACCGAGGGCCGCAAGGTTGCCGAGCGCATGCTGATGGACGATGGCAGCGGCACGGCCTGCGCCGCCCGGCTGTCGCATCTGATGGACGAGATCATCCGCGCCCTCTACGAGTTCGCCGCGACCCACGTCTACCGGGTGAAAAGCCCCTCGACCGCAGAGCGCATGGCGGTCGTCGCCGTCGGCGGCTATGGCCGCGGCACGCTGGCGCCGGGCTCCGACATCGACCTGTTGTTCCTGCTGCCCTACAAGCAGACGCCGTGGGGCGAACAGATCGTCGAATATATGCTCTATATGCTGTGGGACCTCGGGTTGAAGGTTGGCCACGCCACCCGCAACATCGACGAGTGTCTCAGGCTGTCGCGCAGCGATATCACCATCCGCACCACGATCCTGGAAGCGCGGTTCCTGTGGGGCGAACAGAAGCTCTTCGACGAATTGCTCGCTCGCTTCGACCATGAAGTGGTGCGCACCACCGGACCGGAATATGTGCAGGCCAAGCTCGCCGAACGCGACGATCGCCATGCCAAGGCCGGCGAAAGCCGCTATCTGGTCGAGCCCAACGTCAAGGACGGCAAGGGCGGCCTGCGCGATTTGCAGACGCTGTTCTGGATCGCCAAATACTTCTATCGCGTGCGCACCGGCGAGGAATTGGTCGAGAAAGGTGTCTTCACCGAGGCCGAGTACCGCGAATTCCAGAAGGCCGAAGACTTCCTGTGGGCGGTGCGCTGCCACATGCATTTCCTCACCGGCAAGCCAGAGGAACGGCTGCATTTCGATATCCAGCGCGAGATCGCCGAACGGCTGGGCTACACCACCCATCCCGGTCTGTCGGCGGTCGAGCGCTTCATGAAGCATTACTTCCTCGTCGCCAAGGATGTCGGCGACCTCACCCGCATCTTCTGCGCCGCGCTCGAGGAAGAGCAGGCCAAGCATGTGCCCGGCTTCAACCGCATCTTCCTCACCTTCCAGCGCCGCAAGCGCAAGCTGGCAGGCACGTCGGACTTCATTGTCGACAATCACCGCATCAACGTCGCCGACGACAGCGTGTTCGAGCGCGACCCGGTCAATCTGCTCAGGCTGTTCTGGTTCGCCGACAAGCACGGGCTGGAGTTCCATCCCGATGCGCTGAAGCTGCTCACCCGCTCGCTCGGTCTGGTCAACAAGTCGCTGCGGCGCGACGAGGAGGCCAACCGGCTGTTCCTCGACATCCTGACCTCGGACCGCAATGCCGAGCTTAATTTGCGGCGCATGAACGAGGCCGGCCTGCTCGGCAGGCTGATCCCCGATTTCGGCAGAATAGTCGCCATGATGCAGTTCTCGATGTACCACCACTATACGGTGGACGAGCACCTGATCCGCTGCATCGGCGTCTTGGCCGAGATCGAGCGCGGCGACGGCGAAAAGGTGCATCCGCTCTCGCACACGCTGATGCCGGGGCTAGAGAAGAGCCGCGAGGCGCTCTATGTCGCGGTGCTGCTGCACGACATCGCCAAGGGCCGGCCGGAGGATCACTCAGAGGCCGGCGCCCGGATCGCGCGCCGCATCTGCCCGCATATGGGGCTGTCGGCGGCCGACACCGAGACAGTCGCCTGGCTGGTCGAGAACCATCTGGTGATGTCGATGACGGCGCAGACGCGCGACCTCAACGACCGCAAGACGATCGAGGATTTCGCCTCGATCGTGCAATCGGTTGAGCGGCTAAAAATGCTGTTGATCCTGACCGTCTGCGACATCAGGGGTGTCGGGCCGGGCGTGTGGAACGGCTGGAAGGGCCAGCTCCTGCGCACGCTCTACTACGAGACCGAACTGCTTTTGACCGGCGGCTTCTCGGAAGTGTCGCGCGCCAAGCGGACGGCGGCGGCGCGCGAGCGGCTGGCCGAGGCGCTGGCCGATTGGCCGGACAAGGCCCGCAAGCGCTATGTCGGCCTGCATTACGAGAACTATCTGCTGACGGTCGACCTCCCCGATCAGCTGCGCCATGCCGAATTCATTCGCGAAGCCGACGCGGCAGGCAAGAAGCTCGCCACCGTGGTCAGGACCCACCAATTCGAGGCGGTGACCGAGATCACCGTGCTGGCGCAGGACCATCCGCGCCTGCTTTCGGTTATTGCCGGCGCCTGTGCCGGCGCCGGCGGCAACATCGTCGACGCGCAGATCTTCACCACGTCCGACGGCCGCGCGCTGGACATCATCCTGATCTCACGGGAATTCGACCGCGATGAGGATGAGCGCCGTCGCGCCGAGCGCGTCGGCCGGCTGATCGAGGACGTGCTGTCGGGCAAGAGCTGGCTGCCGGAGATGATCGAGAAGCGCACCCGGCCGCGGCGCGGCGCCAAGGTGTTCAAGATTCCGCCGCGCGCCGAAATCCGCAACACGCTGTCGAACCGGTTTTCGGTGATCGAGGTCGAGGGACTGGACCGGCCTGGGCTGTTGTCGGAAATCACCAGTGCGTTGTCCGATCTCTCGCTCGACATCGCCTCGGCTCACATCACCACCTTCGGCGAGAAGGTGATCGACACTTTCTATGTCACCGACCTTACGGGGCAGAAGATCGACAACCCAGCACGCACCGCCACCATCCACGCCAGGCTGATCGCGGCGCTTGAAGGCGTTGTCCCAGAGCGCGGCGGCAAGGCCAAGGCGGCGGCCGAGTGACCATCACTTTGTCCCAATCACCCCCTTTGTCCCAATCATCCCCTTTGTCCCAATCATCCAGGCAATCTCCCCGCGCATGAGCCTCGTCAAGAAATTCGCCACGGTTGCGTCCGGCACGCTGATGAGCCGCGCCCTTGGCTTTGGCCGCGAGATGCTGATGGCTGCCGCACTCGGCACCGGGCCGGTGGCGGACGCCTTCAACGCCGCCTTCCAGTTTCCAAACACGTTTCGCCGGCTGTTTGCCGAAGGCGCCTTCAACGCCGCCTTCGTGCCGCTGTTTGCCAAGGAGATCGAGACCCACGGCACCGACGGCGCCAAGCGCTTTTCGGAGGAAGTGTTCGGCGTCCTGTTCACCGCACTTCTGGCGCTGACCATCGTCATGGAATTGGCGATGCCGCTGATCGTGCGCTATCTCGTGGCGCCGGGTTTTGCCGACACGCCGGGCAAATTCGAGACGACCGTCCTGCTGGCGACGATCATGTTCCCGTATCTCATCTGCATGTCGCTCGCAGCGATGATGGCCGGCATGCTGAATTCGCTGCGCCGCTATTTCGCGGCTGCCGTGGCGCCGGCTTTCCTCAACATCATCCTGATCAGCGTGCTCGGCTACGCCTGGTACCACGGCATGGATGCCCGTGAGGTCGGTTTCAGCCTGTCCTGGGGCGTGCTGGCGGCGGGGCTGGTGCAGCTTGCCATCGTCTGGGTGGCGGTGCGCAATGCCGGCATCGCCATCGGCTTTCGCCGGCCGAAGATGACGCCCAACGTCAAGCGCCTGCTGATCCTGGCGCTGCCGGCGGCGATCACCGGCGGCATCACCCAGATCAACCAGCTGATCGGCACGGCGATCGCGTCGGCGCAGGACAGCGCCGTGTCCTCGCTTGCTTACGCCGACCGCATCTACCAGCTGCCGCTCGGCGTCGTCGGCGTCGCGGTGGCCATCGTGCTGTTGCCGGAGCTGTCGCGGGCGCTGAAATCGGGCAATCTGGTCGAGGCGGCCAATCTGCAGAACCGCTCGGTCGAGTTCACCCTGTTCATGACCTTGCCGGCGGCGGCGGCACTGTGGGTGATGGCGGAGCCGATCGTGCGGCTGGTCTATGAGCGCGGCGCCTTCGCCGCCAACGGCTCGACGCCGACAGTGGCCGCAATCCTGGCGATCTTTGGCCTCGGCCTGCCGGCCTTCGTGCTGATCAAGGCTTTCACTCCCGGCTATTTCGCCCGCGAGGACACGCGCACGCCGATGATGTTCGCCGCCATCTCGGTCGGCGTGAACGTGATCACCGCGCTGACGCTGTTCCCGAAAATGGGCGCGCCCGGCATTGCGGTGGCCTCGGCCGTGGCCGGCTGGGTCAACGCTGTGATGCTGCTCGCCGTGCTGATCCGACGCGGCCATTGGGGCCGCGACGTGCCATTGCTGAAGCGCATTCCGCGCCTGGTGCTGTCGGCTGCGGTGATGGCGGTGGCGCTCTATTTCGCCGAGCACTGGCTGGCCGTCAGGCTCGGCCCCGGCTCGCCACTGGTGATCAAGGCCGTGACGCTTCTCTCATTGGTAGCCGGCGGGGCGCTGCTCTACTTCGTCACGGCTTTCGCCACCGGCGGCGCCGATTTCGGAATGATCCGGCGCAATGTGAAACGCGGCTCGGGCAAGGCAGCGGCGCCCGCGCCAAAGGCCGATCTGGACGAATAGTCCGGGCGAGCTAACAGCAACACCGGTCTTGATCCTCTCCGCCCCTTCGTCCATAAGCGCGCCGTCGCAAGACTTTCGCCGCGCGTGGTTTCCAGCCGCGTGATTGGCTCCGAAAAGTCTGCAACTTTTCGGAATCACGCTTATACGGCCCTCCACAAGCCATGAGGAACCCATGACCGCCTTCAAACAGCTCGTCTTTTCCGGGGTACAGCCGACCGGCAATCTGCATCTCGGCAACTATCTCGGCGCCATCAAGAAATTCGTCGCCCTGCAGGACACGTCAGACTGCATCTATTGCGTCGTCGACCTGCATTCGCTGACGGCACAACTCGTCCATGACGACCTCGCCGACCAGACCCGCTCGATTACCGCGGCCTTCCTTGCCTCCGGCATCGACCCGAAGAAGCACATCGTCTTCAACCAGTCGCGGGTGATGCAGCATGCCGAGCTTGCCTGGATCTTCAATTGCGTGGCGCGCATCGGCTGGATGAACAAGATGACGCAGTTTAAGGACAAGGCCGGCAAGGACCGCGAGAACGCCTCGCTGGGCCTGCTTGCCTATCCCTCGCTGATGGCGGCCGACATCCTGCTCTACCGCGCGACCCATGTGCCGGTGGGCGAGGACCAAAAGCAGCATCTGGAGCTGACCCGCGACATCGCGCAAAAGTTCAATAATGATTTTTCGAGCCGCATCGCCAGTCTTGGCGTCGGCGTCGAGATGCAGGTTGGCGAGGAGACGGTAAACGGGTTCTTCCCGATAACCGAACCGGTGATCGGCGGGCCGGCGGCGCGCATCATGAGCCTGCGCGACGGTTCGAAGAAAATGTCGAAGTCGGACCCGTCCGACCTGTCGCGCATCAATTTGACCGACGATGCCGACACCATCTCGAAGAAGATCCGCAAGGCCAAGACCGACCCGGAAGCGTTGCCAAGCGAAGCCGACGGACTGGAAAGCCGCCCGGAAGCGGAAAACCTGGTCGGCATCTATGCCGGGCTGGCCGAGATGTCGAAGGCGGACGTGCTGAAGGAATTCGGCGGCCAGCAGTTTTCCGTGTTCAAGCCGGCGCTTGCCGACCTTGCCGTGGAAAAACTGGCGCCGATCGCCGGCGAGATGCGCCGTATCGAGGGCGACCGCGCCTATGTCGACGCGGTGCTGAGAGAGGGCGGCGAACGCGCCGGCGCGCTGGCTGAGACCACGATGAAGACGGTACGCGACATTATCGGCCTGTTGCAGGGCTGATCCTACCGTCAGTGCACCGCACCATTCTGGCCCAAGGCCGGCGGCTTGCCGCCGGTCTGTCGCGGTGGCAGATTGCGGCCGAAACACCGAGTAGATAGACATGGTCTCCAAACGCCTCAGTCGCGAAGCCGGCCATCGCAGGAAATTCCTGACGATCATCGACGACACGCCCGAGTGCGAGCGCGCCGTCGCCTACGCCTCCAAGCGGGCGCAGAGCACCAGCGGCACGCTGGTGCTGCTCTACATCATCACACCGGACGACTTTCAGCACTGGCTGGGCGTCGAGAAGATCATGCGCGAGGAAGCCAACGCCACGGCGCGCGCGGCACTCGACGGCTACGCCAACAAGGTGCGCCAGAAGCTCGGCATCGAGCCCGAGATGGTGGTGCGCGAAGGCAAGCCGACCGAAGAGATCCACAAGCTGATCGAGGAAGACCAGGACATCGCCATCCTGGTGCTGGCGGCAGGTGCCGGCAAGGAAGGACCCGGGCCGCTGGTCGGGGCTGTTGCCGGCAAGGGCGCCGCCTTCCCTATTCCGGTCACAGTGGTGCCGCAGAACCTGTCCGACGAGGAGATCGACAGCCTCGCATAGAGAGTGATGCCGGAAAGTGTGAAGCGGTTCGGATAACATCACGATCCTGGATTTATAGCCCGCGCGGGATTCCTTCCCAGCCAGCAAAAACATTCCGCCAGCCAGCCATTTTGAGCGATGCGTTTCGCTTGAATGTACAGCCGATTGAGCCTATTTAGAACTATTCCAAACTAGCTGCCCGACTGGGGCACGGAGACGGCCATGTTCATCCAGACCGAATCGACGCCGAACCCGGCAACGCTGAAGTTCCTGCCCGGCAAGGAAGTGCTTGTCGAAGGCACCGCCGATTTCCGCGACGCCGACAGTGCAGCCAGCGCCTCGCCGCTGGCCGGCCGCCTGTTCGAGATCCCCGGCGTGACCGGCGTCTTCTTCGGCTATGACTTCATCACCGTGACCAAGGACGGCCCGGACTGGCAGCACCTGAAGCCGGCCATCCTCGGCGCCATCATGGAGCATTTCATGTCGGGCGCGCCCGTCATGGTCAACGCCGGCCCCGCCGCCGAGACCAGCCAGACCGGCGAATTCTACGACAAGGCCGATGAGCAACTGGTCATCACCATCAAGGAATTGCTCGACACCAGGGTGCGCCCGGCGGTTGCCCAGGATGGCGGCGACATCACCTTCCGCGGCTTCGAGAACGGCACCGTGTTCCTGCACATGAAGGGCGCCTGCGCCGGCTGCCCGTCCTCGACGGCGACGCTGAAGCACGGCATCCAGAACCTGCTCCGCCACTTCGTGCCGGAAGTACAGCAGGTCGAGCAGGTCTCCTAAGACCCCTTCACGCATTCGAGCGAGCAACAAAAAACCGGGCCAGATTGCCCGGTTTTCTGTTTTGGACGTCCGTTGTTGCCTAGACGGTCCGCGTACGAAGGGTAACGCCTATCTTGACCATGATCTTCCCGAAAACCGGTTCCACTTTTCGCTTTCGTGGACCTCGGTTCCGGATCAAGGTCCTACATCACGATGACCTTGGCGCCGACCGACGTGCGGTCGTAGAGGTCGATGATGTCCTGGTTCATCAGCCGGATGCAGCCTGACGACATCGCCTTGCCGATCGAATTCCATTCCGGACTGCCGTGCAGGCGGTAGCCCATGTCGCCGCCCTTGTTGAACAGATACATGGCGCGCGCGCCGAGCGGGTTCTTCAAGCCCGGCTCCATGCCGCTCGCGAACTTCGCGAGCTCCGGCTGGCGCTGGATCATCTGCCGCGGCGGCGTCCAGGTAGGCCATTCGCGCTTCAGCGCGATATGGGCGGTGCCGTGCCATTCAAAGCCTTCGCGGCCGACGCCGATCCCGTAGCGGATCGCCCGGCCGTCGCCTTCGACGAAGTAGAGAAACTTGTTCTGAGTATCGACGACAATGGTGCCCGGCTTTTCCGAGGTGTCGTAGTTTACCTCTTGCCGGTGGTACTTCAGCGGCACCCTCTCGATCGGGATGCGCGGCAGTTGGTAGCCTGCATCGTTCACCGAACCGTAGTTGTTGGTGAACAGCTGCGAGCCGATCGTGCTGCAACCCGAGATCGCGGCCGACAACGCAAGTGCGGCGACGATTGCAAATGACTTCATGCGCATGAAATGGTCCGATGCCCCGCCAAGATGTCGCGACACGTTACGGCCGCTTTTCCTGAAATCATTCATGCTGGCATTTGCTTTGCTTGCCAAGCGCGCGATGCCTATATGCAGGAGCTTACGTGCCGGTAAGCCGTCAACTATGGCATTTCGGCAACAGGACTCACGGGATTGTGAAGGAAAAACAATGGTCGGTCCTGTCGGATAGCCTAGAATCAGGGAACCACATCGAGGAATCACAATGAATGTAGGCGACGCCGCGGCGCGGTCCGGCCTGCCGGCCAAGACCATCCGCTACTATGAAGAGATCGGCCTGATCGCCCCGGCGCGCGCCGGCAATGGCTACCGCGATTATTCCAGCGACGACATTCATCGGCTGGCCTTCCTGCGCCGCGCTCGCAACCTCGGCTTTTCAATCGACGATTGCCGCCAGTTGATGGCGCTCTACCGCGATCGCAGCCGCGCCAGCCACGATGTGCGCGAGATTGCCGCCGCCCATGTGAGCGCCATCGAGGAAAAGGTGCGCGAGCTGCAATCGATGCGCACGACCTTGCAGACGCTGATCCAGGCCTGCCATGGTGACGACCGGCCGGATTGCCCGATTTTGGATGACATTGCGGGGGCTGCGCTGCTCGAGAACAGGCCGGCTTCGGCCATATAGGTAGTATCTCGACTGACTAAAATACGGGAACGTCCAAGGGACAAGAACGGAACCAAAGCGGTTACATCAGACCTTTGCGCTCCCGGCGCAAGACTTTAGTCCGGCCGCCTTATAGCTAAGAACGGAAGTTGATCGGCGGACGCAGGGGCGTTCCGGAGCAATACCAGACCGCGCCGATACAGATATGGTGCGATCGCGGAAGGCGCTCGGATCAAGTCGTAGCCTCAGTTCTGTCAACCGTATAATTGCCGCCATTCCCCTACGGCTGGGTAGCGCTCGTGAGCAGTGGGTCATCTAGCTCTGCCTTTGTCTTCAGGACGGCATCAACGAGGGAACCGAACTCCTCGAGCTGAATGTGTAACTATCCTGGACCGCTCCCCCATATGGCTGAGGCGGAAGCGTACGAATTTCCGGTTTTCGGCTGAGATGCGCTTCACCAGAAACATGAATGAATAGGGACCCGCGATCGCTGAGTACCGGCGCAACTCTTCGGTCGCGGGGAAAAGCCGGTTGATGAATCCCAAAAACCCCATGGTGTCTCCCCTCGTGCCAAGGACCGTGCTTCTTATCATTGCGAGAGAAAATTCGCCTATGGGTTTGTCAACCATACGATCGCCATGGTCACACAGGGTTCAAACCGTGAACAAAATCTGGCATGGTGGGTGCCATGCCGATCATTTCGCCGATTCCCCTCAATCCCCTCATCGACGGCCGCCAGTCCGAACGCGCCATGCTGGTGCGGCGCGGCGTGCAGAGGCTGTTGATGCAAATGGGCATGCATGTGCTGCCCGAACTGTCGCTGGCCACCGGGCGGCGCGCCGACCTTGTGGCGCTGACCCGGCAGGGCGATATCTGGATCATCGAGGTCAAATCCTCGATCGAGGATTTCCGCGTCGACCGCAAATGGCCTGACTACCGGCTGCACTCCGACCGCTTCTTCTTCGCCACCCATCCGGGCGTGCCATCGGAGATCTTCCCCGAGGAATGCGGCTTCATCCTCTCCGACGGCTACGGCGCCGAGATTCTGCGCGATGCGCCCGAGCACCGGATGGCGGCGGCAACGCGCAAGGCGCTGATGCTGCGCATCGCACGGGCGGGTGCGGCGCGGCTGCTGGCGGCGGAACTGGCGGGGGTGGCGGTGCCGGCGCTGGCGGGAGAGAGCGAGTAGACGAAGCTCAAGTTCCTCGCCCCGCTTTGCGGGGGCGAGGAACCCAAGAACACCTACTCCACCACCTCCTCCACCCCTGCCGCCGGCGCCATCAGGAGCACGGCGGCACCCAGCAGCGCTGCAACGAAGGACCCCGCCAGGATGCCGACCTTGACGGCGTCCTGCAGCGCCATGTCGTTGGCGAAGGCGAGCAGGCCGATGAACAGGCTCATGGTGAAGCCGATGCCGCAGAGCAGCGAAATGCCGATCATGTGCAGCCAGCCGGCATTGACCGGCAGGTCGGCGAAGCCGAGCCGGATCGCCAGCGCCGAGGAGCCGAAGACGCCGGCCAGCTTGCCCAGCACCAGGCCGGCGGCAACGCCGAGCGTCAGCGGCTCGACCAGGGCAGAGGCGCTGAGGCCGGCCAGCGACACGCCGGCATTGGCAAAGCCGAAAATCGGGATGACGAAGAACGGCACGATCTTGTGCAGGCCGTGCTCCAACCGGTGCAGCGGCGAATGGTCGAGATCGTGCCCGCTGCCGGGAGAAGTTTTCAGCGGAATGGTGAGCGCCAGCGCCACGCCGGCCAGCGTCGCATGCACACCCGATTTCAGCACGAGCACCCACAGCACGGCGCCGAGCACGAGGTAAGGCGTCAGCCTCGTCACCCGCATGCGGTTGAGCACGATGAGCACCGCGATGACGGCGAAGGCCGCACCGAGATAGGCCAGCGACAGGCCGCTTGTGTAGAAGATGGCGATGATGATGACGGCGCCGAGATCGTCGATGATGGCGAGCGCGGTGAGAAATATCTTGAGCGACGCCGGCACGCGGTTGCCGAGCAGCGACAGTACGCCGAGCGCAAAGGCGATATCGGTGGCGGTCGGGATCGCCCAGCCGGAGAGCGCGGCGGCGTTGTTGCGGTTGATGGCGACATAGACCAGCGCGGGAACCAGCATGCCGCCGGCGGCGGCGACGCCCGGCAGCACGCGGCGCGGCCAGGTCGAGAGCTGACCGTCGAGCATCTCGCGCTTGATCTCGAGGCCGACCAGCAGGAAGAACACCGCCATCAGCCCATCATTGATCCAGTGCGACACGCTGAGCGGGCCGAGATAGGCGTGGAGAGCGGCGAAATAGGTTTCGGCCAATGGTGAATTGGCGACGATCAGCGCAAGGGCTGCCGCAACCATCAGGATGATGCCGCCCGCCGCCTCGCCATCGAGGAATTCGCGAAGGATGGATTTCGGCTGCTTGTCGCGCATCTGTGCTCCGTTGCCGGGTTTTCCGGCGGCGTTGTTGCCGATGATGGGCAAAGGTCGATGGCACGGCAAGCGCAACTGTTTCCAGCGTTGGCGCCGCCCCTCATTGTCCTGCCGGACGTTCGTCATTCGAAAAGCCAAGCAGTTGGCTTTTCGTCCGCTTCGCGGACCATTCCTCAACTCCCCACATAGCGACGGGGAGAAAGAGGCAGCTTCAGCCTCGCCGTCGTCTCCTGCAACGCCGGCGATTGGCGAAACCGGCGATGAGAGCGCCCCTCTCCCCCGTCTCTATACGGGGAGAGGATGCCGGCAGGCAGGTGAGGGGCAGCGCTGAGGTTCGGCAATTGGCCGCCGGCGCCACCGGCGCGTGAACCTCAGCGTGGTGCGCGCTTGGCGAGTATGCGCTGCAGCGTGCGGCGATGCATGTTGAGCCGGCGCGCGGTTTCCGACACGTTGCGGTCGCACATTTCGTAGACGCGCTGGATGTGTTCCCAGCGCACGCGGTCGGCCGACATCGGATTTTCCGGGGGGGCGGCGCGCTCGCCGGCGGTGCGGGTGAGCGCTGCAAACACGTCGTCGGCGTCAGCCGGCTTCGACAGATAGTCGATGGCGCCGAGCTTCACCGCGGTCACCGCGGTGGCAATGTTGCCGTAGCCGGTGAGGATGACGGTGCGGGCATCGTCGCGCTTCTCGCGGATGGCGGCGACGACGTCGAGGCCGTTGCCGTCGCCAAGCCGCATGTCGACCACCGCATAGGCCGGCGGGTGGGCGCGCGCCTTGGCCACTGCCTCCTCAACGCTCTCGGCCGTCTCGACCACGAAACCCCTGGTTTCCATGGCGCGGGCCAGCCGCGTCAGGAACGGCTTGTCGTCGTCGACGATGAGCAGCGAGGTGTCCTCGCCTTCGACCATTGCGCCAATTGCTTCTTCGCCAGTCATTATCTCAAAAAATCCTGCTGCCTTAATTTTACGCAGATATAGTTCCTGAACGCCATTGTCCAATTTTGCCGCCTCCGCCAAGGCTTTTACGCGGTGTCGAACATCGAGATCCCCACCGATTCCGGGTTGAGGAAGACCGTGCGCGGCCACGATATCTGCACGATCGCGCCTTCGCCCAGTCCGCTCGAATTGCGGAAATCGAGCGTGGCGCCGGAGCGTTCGAGCAAGGTCTTGGCGATGAACAGCCCGAGACCCAGGCCACCGCCGGCCTCGTTGCCCTGGCGTGTCGACATATAGGGCTCGCCGATGCGATCGATGATTTCGGGCGGAAAGCCCGGCCCGTCGTCGATGATCGAGAAGGTGACGTCGAGCTCGTCCCAGCTCCAGCGCACGGTGACGGTCTTGCGGGCGAAGTCGACGGCGTTCTCGACCAGATTGCCGAGGCCGTAGATGACGCCGGGGTTGCGCCGTCCCACCGGTTCGGGGCCGACGCGCTCGCCCGGCCGAAGCTTGATCGAGATGCCGAAATCGCGGTGCGGCGCCGTCACCTCCTCGACCAGCGAGGTCAGCGGCAGACGCGACAGATGCGCCTCGCCCTCGGAGGACAGGCTGGTCAGCCGCTTCAGGATCTCGCGGCAGCGCTCGCTCTGCGACCGCAACAGCTTCACATCCTCACCATATTTCGGATCGTTACCCAGCGCCTTCTCCATTTCCTTGGAGACAAGGGCGATGGTGGCGAGCGGCGTGCCGAGTTCGTGCGCGGCGGCGGCGGCGAGGCCATCGAGCGCCGACAGATGCTGCTCGCGCTGCAACACCAGTTCGGTGGCGGCAAGCGCATTGGCGAGCAGGCGAGCTTCCTCGGCGACGCGGAAGGCATAGATGGCGGTGAAGGCGATCGAGGAAAACACCGCCATCCATATCCCGGCGACATAGATGAACGGCATGGGCAGCGGCGCGCCCTCATACCATGGCAGCGGCTGGTGGAAGAAGACCAGCAACGTGGCCGCCGCCATGACCAGCGCGCCGAGCACCGCAGTCAGCCGGAGCGGCAGCGACGCCGCCGAGATGACGACGGGCACGGTCATCAGCACCGAGAACGGGTTGGTGAGGCCGCCGGTCAAATAGAGCAGGCCGGCAAGCTGCAGGCTGTCGAAGGTCAGGATGAAAAAGGCTGAGAACGGGGTCAGCCGGTGCGCTGCCGGATAGCGGAAGGTCAGCACCAGGTTGAGCCAGGCCGAGCAGGCGACCAGCGCGAAGCAGAGGCTGACCGGCAGCGGGAATTTGAGCCCATAGGCGACGACCAGCACCGTCAGGCTCTGGCCGACAATGGCCAGCCAGCGCAGCCGGATCAGCGTGTTGAGGCGCAGCCGCTGGCTTTGCTGGAAGTCTGGCGCGTGCAGGATGTTGATCATGGCCAAGGATTATAGCCGGGAAAGGACGAGCGCTAGGTCCCTCGCGGTTTGGCGCGGGCGGTGGCCGCAGCGAGCAGCGGATTTTCCGGCCAGACATGGCGGGGATAGCGGCCGCGCATGTCGGTGCGCACATCGGCCCAGGAGCCGCGCCAGAAGCCAGGCAAGTCACGCGTCGTCTGGATCGGCCGGTGCGCCGGCGACAACAGCTCAAGCGTTAGCGGCACGGTGCCGTTGGCGATTGCCGGATGGCGGTCAAGGCCGAACAGTTCCTGCACGCGGATCGCCAGCACCGGCCATTCGCCGTCATAGCGGATCGGCACATGGCTGCCGGACGGCGCGTCGAAATGGGTCGGCGCCAGTGTGCCGATCTTGCGCTGCAAATCATGCGGCACCAGCGCCATCAGGCCTGACGACAGCACGCCGGGTTCGATGGCGGCGAAGGACGCCTTGCCCGACAGGAACGGCAGCAGCCAGTCGTCGAGGCGTTCGAGCAGGGCGGCTTCCGAAACATCGGGCCAAGGCGCGCCGAGGCCGCGATGCAGCCAGCCAAGCCGTTGGCGCAGCGTCTCGCCGTCCTTGCCCCATTCCAGCAGCGACAGGCCGTGCTCGCGCAAGGCATCCAGGATGGCGCGGTCGGCGTCTGTTCCAGTTGGTGCGGGCAGCATGCGCTCCGACAAAGTGATGGCGCCGAGCCTGGCGGTCTCGCGCACGCGCACCGCGCGCCGCTCGCGGTCGAAGCTTGTCTCGCGGCGAGTCTCGATCCTGTCGGAGAGTGCGGCGCGGATGTCGGCCTCGTCGACGGCTGCCGCCGCCGTGATGCGGGCATTTTGCGCCTTGCCTTGCAGATCGGCGACGACCAGCCAGGTCTCACCGGCCAGCGGATCGGCGGCGTCGAGCATGGCGCCGGAGCCGTTGGCGAGCACGAAACGCCCGCGCTCGCCGCGCGCTCTGGCGACACGGTCCGGCCAGGCGTGGATGAGGAGAAGACCGGCAGAAGCGGTTTCGCTGCTCTTGGCGCCGCCCGCCTGCTTCGCCAATCGCCCGGCAAGCTGCCTTGCCGCAACGGCGCGCGGTGACTTTTCCGTGCGGAAGCGCATCAGGCGCCGTTCGAGGTCGGCGCCGTCGCCGCCAAGGCCACGCTCGGTGAGCAGGACGGCTAGCATCGCAGCTTCGAGCGCGTGGCCGCCGCCAGCGGCTTCAGCGACCATGTGTGCGAGCCGCACGGGCAGCGCCAGCTTGCGCATCGCGCCGCCTGCCTCCGTCAGCCGTCCGGCCGCGTCGATGGCGTGCAGCGCCGTGAGCAGCGCCCGCGCCTCGTTAAGCGCGGGAATGGGCGGCGGATCGAGGAAGGAGAGACTTGCGGGATCGGCGACGCCGAAGGCGGCGCAATCGAGCAGCAACCCGGACAGATCGGCTTCCAGAATCTCGGGCGGGGTGAACGCGGGAAGGGCCGCCGTCTGCTCGGCCCGCCACAGCCGAATGGCGACACCTGGCTGCGTGCGTCCGGCGCGACCGGCGCGTTGATCGGCCGACGCCCTGGAAACACGCACCGTCTCCAGCCGGGTCAGGCCGCTCGCCGGCTCGTAGCGCGGCAGCCGCGACAGGCCGGAATCGATGACGACGCGCACGCCGTCGATGGTAATCGAGGTCTCGGCGATCGACGTCGCCAGCACCACCTTGCGGCGACCGGGCGGCGCCGGCTTGATCGCGGCGTCCTGCGCCGTGTTGTCGAGCTGGCCGTAGAGCGGCACGATGTCGGTGTCGGCGCCGAGGCGGCCCTGCAGCCGCTCGGCGGTGCGCTCGATCTCGCGCTGGCCGGGCAGGAAGGCGAGCACGCTGCCGCTCTCCTCGGCAAGGGTGGAGCGGATAGCCTTGGCCATGGCGTCTTCGACGGGAACGCCGGCCGGCCGTTCGTCGTATCTGACATCGACGGGGAACGCACGGCCTTGGCTTTCGATCACCGGGGCGCCGGACAGGAGTTTCGCGACGCGCGCGCCATCGAGCGTTGCCGACATCACCAGCAGCCGCAAATCCGGCCGCAGCGCGCCCTGCACGTCGAGCGCCAGCGCCAGGCCGAAATCGCCGTCGAGCGAGCGCTCGTGGAATTCGTCGAAAATCACCGCCGAGACGCCGGGCAACTCCGGATCGTCGAGGATCATGCGCGCCAGCACGCCTTCGGTAACGACGAGAATTCTGGTCCGTGCCGACGTGCGGTTTTCCATGCGCAGGGCATAGCCGACGGTGGCGCCGGGCTCTTCGCCAAGCAATTCCGCCATGCGGCGGGCGGCGGCGCGGGCGGCGAGGCGGCGCGGTTCGAGCAGGACGATCTTGCCGGCGACCAGCCAGGGCGCATCGAGCAGCGCCAGCGGCACCAGCGTCGTCTTGCCGGCGCCGGGCGGCGCCACCAGGACGGCGCTGTTGCCGGAGCCGAGCGCCTGGCTCAGGGCCGGCAGCACGGCGGATACCGGAAGCTCCGGCAAGGATCTCGTCGTCATTGCGTCCGCATATCAGCGGTCACTATGGCCATGCAACCGGATCAAAGCCTCGTGCGCGCAAACGGGTTCCAGCGCACCGTGCCCAGCCGCACCTCCTCGCGCACCATGGTGAGCAGGCCGGACGCGCCAACGACGGCCAAGCCGACCAGCGATATCCAGTCCGGATACTCCTGGAAGAACAACGCACCGAGGATCACCGCCCAGACGATCTGCGAATAATGCGTCGGCGCGATGCGGTTGGCCGGTGCGTGTTTGGCGGCCAGCAGCTGCAGCAATTGGCCGCCGGCGGTAAAGGCGCCGCCCAGCACCAGCCACAGCAGCTGCATGGCGTTGGGGAGGGTGAACGATGTGGCGATGGTGCCGGCCCCGTTGAACAGCAGCCCGTAACCGATGAGCACGCCGAGCATGGTGGTGCGCTTTTCCTGCTGGGCGAGCGACCGCATCAGGATGACGCTCGCCGCGGCAAGGAAGGCCACCGTGAAGGCGGCAAGGTGTCCGAGATGCAACTCGCGAAAACCTGGCCGCACCACCAGCATGACACCTGCAAAGCCGGCAACCACCGCCAGCCAGCGCCATGGACCGACCTTTTCTTTCAGGATGACGGTCGAGAGAATGGTAACGCAAAGCGGCGCCAGGAAGATCAGTGCATAGGTCTCGGCCAGCGGAATGGTGGTGAAGGCGTAGACGCTGAGCACGCCCGAGGCGATGCCGGCCCAGGCGCGGGCCTGCACCGCCCATGGCCGCCCGGTGCGCCAGAAGTCGCGCCAGCGCTCATCGACTGGGCGGCTGAAAAACAGGAAGCAGCCGGCAAACAGCGTGATGAAGAAGCCGATCTCGAAGACGGTGAACTGTCCGCCAAGGCTCTTGATAACGGCATCGCTGCACGAATAGCTTGCATAGGCGATGAGGGCGAGCAGGATTCCGTTCGTCACGTTTTTCCATTTCCGGGGAGAGTGCAGTGAAGGTATTGGCGCTCGGCGCGCATCCCGACGACATCGAGATATTCATGTTCGGTACGCTGGCTGCCTATGCCACGCAAGGCGCAGAACTGACTTTTGCCGTGGCCACGGATGGCGCCAGGGGCGGCATGGGCGACCCGAGCGTTTTGGCTCGTGTCCGCCGCGACGAGGCGGCGGCCGCTGCGGCGCTGCTCGGCGCAACCCTTCGCTTTCTCGACTTTCCCGACGGCGAACTGGTGGCTGATGCGGCACTGATCGCTTCGCTGAAAGCGCTGATACGCGAGACCGCGGCGGATCTGGTTATCACGCATGCCCCCAACGACTATCACGCCGACCATCGTGCTTTGTCGGACGGCGTGCGCATCGCGGCCTCGTTCGGCGTCCCCGTGCTGCATGCCGACACGATGGGCGGCACCGGCTTTGCGCCGACGCATTACGTCGACATTTCCGCCTACGGCGATATCAAGACGCAGGCGATCCGAGCGCACCAGTCGCAGTGGCCGGAGCAATATGTCGACAGAGCGCGCGTCCAGAATGAGTTTCGCGCCGGGCAATGCAACAGCGTTCCCGGCTCCCTGGCCGAGGCCTTCCGATTCGAGCCGACATTTCCCTTCGCCGACATCCGCGCGCTGCTGCCGCCCGCGCCCCCTGTTCGGCCGGTGACGCCGCAGACGAAAATTATAGGCGACCCCGGCTAAGCAACTTCCGGGCGAGCCGTCCGGCAATCATTTCCCAACGATTTCAATCGCCGTTTCGCCATGTTGCGGCGCAGCGACGAATTCGCTTGCCTTGTTTAGTAAAAATTGCATCACTAAACAAATTACTAAACATCTGCGACGCACCGCGCCGCCCTGGCGACGCATAGCGCGCCGTGTTTAGCCCCTCGGAGGAGCGAGGGTTGAGGGGTTCTTGAAACGGCCATCCGGGCGCGTTTCGCAAATGGGGAGGAAGGCATGAAATCGAGCTTGAAACTGGCGTTGGGACTGACCTCGGCGATTACCGCGTCGACAGCCGTCTCGAACGTTGCGCACGCTGAAGACCTGACGCTTTGCTGGGCCGCCTGGGATCCGGCAAACGCGCTGGTCGAACTGTCCAAGGATTTTACCAAGGAAACCGGCATCGGCATGAAATTCGAATTCGT
Source organism: Mesorhizobium sp. LNJC394B00 (assembly GCF_000502555.1). NCBI lineage: Bacteria > Pseudomonadati > Pseudomonadota > Alphaproteobacteria > Hyphomicrobiales > Phyllobacteriaceae > Mesorhizobium > Mesorhizobium sp. LNJC394B00. Next base: position 143,574 of record NZ_AYWH01000005.1, on the reverse strand, counting down.
GCCGTGGACCAACTATGCCGACCGCTTCCTCAACGAGCTCAACTCGCACGGCAAACTGTGCGACCTGATCATCGGCGACAGCCAGTGGATCGGCGGCTCGGCCGAGAACGGCCACTACGTCAAGCTGAACGACTTCTTCGACAAGGAGAAGATCAGCATGGACGACTTTGTGCCGGCAACAGTCGTCGGCTATTCCGAATGGCCGAAGAACACGCCGAATTACTGGGCGCTGCCGGCCATGGGCGACGTCGTCGGCTGGACCTACCGCAAGGATTGGTTCTCCAAGCCGGAGCTGCAAAAGGAATTCAAGGAAAAATATGGCTGGGATCTCGGCCCGCCGACCACCTTCGACCAACTGAAGCAGGTCGCCGAGTTCTTCCAGAAGCGCGAGATCGACGGCAAGACCGTCTATGGCGCTTCGATCTACACCGAGCGTGGCTCGGAAGGCATCACCATGGGCGCCATGGACGTGCTCTACAGCTACGGCTTCCAGTATGAAAACCCCAAGAAGCCCTACGAGATGGAAGGCTTCGTCAATTCGCCAGACGCGGTCAAAGGCCTGGAGTTCTACAAGTCGCTCTACGATTGCTGCACGCCTCCGGGTGCCTCGAACAGCTATATGGGCGAAGGCGTCGACGCCTTCAAATCCGGTCAGGTGGCCATGCACATGAACTTCGCCTTCACCTGGCCCGGCCTGCAGAAGGACGAGAATGTCGGCGGTGATAAGATCGGCTACTTCGTCAATCCGAAGGGTCCCGGCGGTGCCCAGTTTGCGCAGCTTGGCGGCCAGGGCATTTCGGTCGTGTCCTATTCAGACAAGCAGGAATCGGCGCTGAAATACATCAAGTGGTTCGCCAACAAGGATGTACAGGCCAAATGGTGGTCGCTCGGCGGCTATTCCTGCCTGAACGCGGTGGTCAAGGACCCGGCCTTCCCGTCCAGCCAGCCCTATGCANTGGTCGCTCGGCGGCTATTCCTGCCTGAACGCGGTGGTCAAGGACCCGGCCTTCCCGTCCAGCCAGCCCTATGCACAGACCTTCCTCGACTCGATGGCGATCGTGAAGGACTTCTGGGCCGAGCCGAGCTACGCACCGCTGCTGCAGGCGTCGCAGAAGCGCTTCCACGACTATGTCGTTGCCGGCCAGGGTTCGGCCAAGGACGCGCTTGACGGCCTGGTCAAGGACTGGACGCAAGTGTTCCAGGACGACGGCAAGATGTAACCGGACCAACGGCTCCTCCCGAGCCTGACCCCAGAGGCGGATGATTTTCAGGCCGAATCGATCAGAAATCATCCGCCTCAGGGCTAAAAAGAGAGAGAGCATGATGTCGTCCGAAAACCGCTTCACACTTTTCGGCATCATGCTCTTGGTCCCGTGCTGCCCTTGGCACGGGACGCAGTTCAGATAAATTCCAGTGTCGAGACTTGACGTGACCGAAGCAGGACTCACCATGCTCAATCGGACTGCGGAGAACGTTGCCCGGGCGACCCCGGAGCCGTTGGCCCGCAAGGTCCGGGGGATCAGCGACAAGGGCCTCGCCTGGCTGTTCATCTCGCCGACGATCCTGTTGCTCTTGGCCATCAACATCTTCCCGCTGTTCTGGGCGATCTACCTGTCCTTCACCAACTTCCGCGCGAACCGCCCGAACGAGGTGGTGAAAAACCTCGGCTTCGCCAATTACCAGCGCATCCTCGGCGACCAGGACATCTGGATCGCCATGCAGACGACGGCGCATTTCGTGTTCTGGACGATCCTGCTGCAGACGCTGATCGGTTTCACGCTGGCATGGCTGATCGACAGGAAGTTTCGCGGCCACGCCTTCTGGACGACCATCATCCTGGTGCCGATGATGCTGTCGCCGGCGGTGGTCGGCAATTTCTGGCGTTTCCTCTACGAGCCGCAGATCGGCCTGTTCGCCTACGCCATCTCGTTCGTCACCCGGATACCACCGACCGACATCCAGATGCTGTCCAACGTGTCGCTGGCGCCGTGGTCGATCATCATCGTCGACACCTGGATGTGGACGCCCTATGTTATGCTGATCTGTCTCGCCGGCCTGCGCTCCATCCCCGAATACATCTATGAAGCCGCCGAGGTCGACCGCGCGTCCAACTGGCGGCAGTTCTGGTCGATCACGCTGCCGATGGCGCTGCCCTTCATCATGCTGGCGGTGCTGTTTCGCGGCATCGAGAACTTCAAGATGTTCGACATGGTCAACCTGCTGACCGGTGGCGGGCCGGGCTCGACCACCGAGGTCGCCTCGATCACGCTGAAGCGGCAGGCCTTCGAGAGCTGGCGCACCGGATATTCCTCGGCCTTCGCCATCATCCTGTTCGTCGCGGTGTTTGGGCTGGCCAACATCTACGTCAAGGCGCTGAACAAGGTGAAGCAGAGATGAGCCTGACCACCGCCCACTCCGTCGTCGCCCCCTCGGCCAATTCGAAGCGGATCGCCGGCACGATCATCGTGCTCTACGCGCTGATCTCGATCGTGCCGTTGCTGTGGATCTTCGCCACCAGCTTCAAGACGCCGCCGGATTCGATCGCCTATCCGCCCAAGATTCTGTTCCAGCCGAGCATCGAGGGCTATTGCAACCTGTTCACGACGCGCACCAGGCAAACGGCCGAGTATATCAACTCGCTCGGACCCGCGACCGGTTTCTGCGACGAGACCTCGCGCAAGCGCAACATGGTGATTGCCGGCCCGTCCAACTTCCTGCCGCGCTTCGTCAACTCACTGATCATCGCCTTCGGTTCCACCTTCTGCGCCGTATTCCTCGGCACGCTTTCGGCCTACGGTTTCTCGCGCTTCAAGGTGCCGCTGGCCGATGACCTTCTGTTCTTCATCCTGTCGACGCGCTTCATGCCACCGATCGCGGTCGCGATTCCCATCTACCTGATGTACCGCGAGCTCGGCCTGTCCGACACCGCGCTCGGCATGATCCTGCTCTACACCGCGGTCAACGTGTCGCTCGCGGTGTGGCTGCTGAAAGGCTTCATCGACGAGATCCCGCGCGAGTATGAAGAAGCGGCGATGATCGACGGCTATACCAGGCTGCAGGCCTTCTGGCGCACCGTGCTGCCGCAAGCGACTACCGGCATCGCCGCGACCGCCATCTTCTGCCTGATCTTCGCCTGGAACGAATATGCGTTCGCCGCACTCCTGACCTCCGGCACCGCGCAGACCGCGCCGCCCTTCATCCCGACCATCATCGGCGAAGGCGGCCAGGACTGGCCGGCGGTGGCGGCCGGCACGACCATCTTCCTGGTGCCGATCCTGGTCTTCACCATCCTGCTTCGCAAACAATTGCTGCGCGGCATCACTTTTGGGGCGGTGCGCAAATGATTGGTGTGCCAGGTCGACCCCCACTCCGTCGAGCTTCGCTCGACACCTCTCCCCCGATCGACGGGGTAGAGGAAGGACGCGAACTTCATTCAGCCAGGCTCCCTTCCTCTCCCTCCGGAGGGGGGAGAGGTGGCGCTGCGAAGCAGCGACGGAGTGGGGGAACCACCTGGCAACCGTCTCGCCCCGTTGCCGGGCAGAAGGAAGGAAGCTGCGCATGACGCGCCCAGCCATCTCCAAAAAGTCATCCTGGCCTCGCTGGGCCCGGCGCGGCCTGATGGAAAACATCGCCACGACGCTGATCGCCATTGGATTCCTGATGCTGTTCCAGCCCTTCGCGCTGGCGCTCTACACCTACTCCTTCATCACCATGCTCGCCGGCACGGTGATGTTCATCATCGTCTCGAAGTTCCCGGAATAATCATGGCCGAAATCCGCGTCCAACATTTGAGAAAGGCCTTCGGCGATTTCGTCGCGGTGCAGGATTCCAGCTTCGTCGTCGAAGATGGTGAGTTCTTCGTCATGCTTGGTCCCTCGGGCTGCGGCAAGACGACGACGCTGCGCATGGTCGCCGGCCTCGAATTGCCGACCGGCGGCCAGATCCTGCTCGGCGGCGAGGACGTCACCATGCGCCGGGCGCGCGAACGCGACATCGCCTTCGTCTTCCAGCTGTTCGCGCTCTATCCGCATATGAACGTGCGCAAGAACATCGGCTTCCCGCTTCTCGCGCAAGGCATGCCCTCGGCCGAGATTCGAAGCCGTGTCGAGGAAACGGCGAAGCTGCTGCGCATCGACCATCTGCTCAACAAATCGGTCTCGGGCCTTGCCGGCGGTGACCGCCAGCGCGTGGCGCTCGGTCGCGCCATCGTGCGACGGCCAAAATGCTTCCTGATGGACGAGCCGCTCGGCACGCTCGACACCGAATTCCGCGATCTGATGGTGCATGAGCTGCGCGAGCTGCACAACCGCATCCACGCCACCACCGTCTATGTCACGCACGACCAGATGGAAGCGATGTCGATGGCCGACAAGATCGCCGTGATGAACCATGGCGTTATCGAACAGTTCGGCAGCCCGCGCGAAATCTACGACCGCCCGGCAACCATGTTCGTCGCCGACTTCATCGGCTCGCCGCCGATGAATTTCCTGGGCTTCGGTGGCGGGCTGGCGAAGGGGGCGAAGGAAATCGTCGTCCAGGGCGCCAAGGTGGCGGTGCCGGAAGTGCGCGAGGAAATTGCGCCCGCCGACATGGCGCTCGGCATCCGTCCCGAGCACATCCGTTTCGACGATGCGTCGAAACTGCGCGGCACCATCTACGGCACCGAATATCTCGGCACGACGCAGATCGTGGCGGTGGAGACGGCGGACGGCATCATCAAGGCGCGGGTGCCGGCCGAAATCCGGCTCGCTGCCGGCGATCATGTCGGGCTGACGTTGAACAGCGCGCGGCTGTCGCTGTTCGACAAGGGCTCGGGTCGGGCGGTGCGCACCGCGATCCACGATACCGCCTCTCAAGGGAGAGCGCAGCATGGCTGACGTGCACATCAAGGGCGTGACCAAAAGCTTCGGCGACCATGTCGCCGTCGATGGCCTCGACCTTAACATCGCCGATGGCGAATTCGTCGTGCTGCTCGGCCCGACCGGCGCCGGCAAGACGACGACGCTGAGATTGATCGCCGGACTGGAGCGGCCGGATGGCGGCACGATCCATATTGGCGGCCACGATGCGACGACGCTGTCGCCGGCCGAGCGCGACACCGCTTTCGTCTTCCAGCAATATTCGCTCTACCCGCATCTGTCAGTCTACGACAACCTCGCCTTCCCGCTGCGCTCGCCGGCGCGGAAAGTACCGGAGGACCAGATTCGCCGCCGCGTCGAAGAGGTGGCAAAGATGGTGCGCATCCACCACAAGCTCGCCAACCGCTCGACCAAGCTGTCGGGCGGCGAGATGCAGCGCGTCGCCATCGGCCGAGCGTTGGTGCGCAAACCGTCGATCTATCTGATGGACGAACCGCTGTCGTCGCTGGATGCCAAATTGCGCGCCGATCTCAGGCTCGAACTCAAGCGCATCCAAGCCGAGCTCGGCGCCACCATGCTCTATGTCACGCACGACCAGATCGAGGCGATGACCATGGCGGACCGCATCGGCATCCTCAACAATGGTGTGCTGGTGCAGATCGGCACGCCGCGCACCATCTATTCCGAGCCGGCAAACCTTCATGTCGCCGCACGGCTCGGCCAGCCGGCGATCAATCTGCTGCCAGCGGGACTGCTGCCTGATGGTGGGGCGCCGACCGGAACCAAGACCATCGGCGCGCGCACCGAGCATCTGTCGATCGAGAAGACCGCAAACGGCCATGCCGACGGCGTCGTCGACTGGGTCGAACATCTCGGGGACCAGAACCATCTGCATGTTACGGTCGGCCCGAAGAAACTGGTGACGCTCACCGACCCCGATACGGATCTGGCCGAGGGCGACAAAGTGGTGATCCGCTACCGCTCGCCACTTTATTTCGGCGCCGACGGGCAAAGACTGATGTGAGGTTTTCGGTGTCTCGCCAAGGGCACGGCACCGGCTTCTGATTGACGAATACAGGACGAATTCGATGAAGCACTTTTTCAACCGCAGGGAAACGATCGTCACCGAGGCGCTGGACGGGCTGTTGCGGACTATCGGTTCCGGCGATCTCGCGCGCCTCGACGGTTACCCCGAGATCAAGGTCGTGCTGCGCGCCGACTGGGACAAGGCGAAAGTTGCCGTCGTCTCCGGTGGCGGCGCCGGACACGAACCGTCTCATGCCGGCTTTGTCGGCAAGGGCATGCTGACGGCGGCGGTTTCGGGCGAGATCTTTGCCTCGCCCAGCGTCGAGGCGGTGCTGGCGGCCATCCGCGCGGTGACCGGCCCCGCCGGCTGCCTGCTGATCGTCAAGAACTACACCGGCGACCGGCTCAATTTCGGCCTGGCGGCCGAGAAGGCGCGCGCCGAGGGGTTTCGCGTCGAGATGGCGATCGTTGCCGACGACATCGCCCTGCCGGGTATCAACCAGCCGCGCGGCGTCGCCGGCACCTTGTTCGTGCACAAGATCGCCGGCCATTTGGCGGAGACCGGTCAGGACTTGGCAGCCGTTGCTACAGCCGCTCGCGCGGCGGCGAAGGACATCGTCTCGCTCGGCATGTCGCTGTCGTCCTGCTCGATCCCCGGCCAGCCACATGAAGAGCGGTTCGGCGAAAATGACGGCGAACTCGGCCTCGGCATCCATGGCGAGCCGGGCGTCGAGCGCATCGCGGTGCAAAGCGCCGACAAGCTGGTGGCGATCATGGCGGAGCGGCTGGCCGCGCGGCTCGACCCGAACGCCAGCCACGCGTTGCTCATCAACAATCTCGGCTCGGTGCCGCCGCTTGAGATGTCGCTGGTCGCCAATGCCGTGCTGGCCTCGCCGCTGGCCAAGACCGTGAAGCTTGCGATCGGCCCCGGACCGCTGATGACGGCGCTCAACATGAACGGTTTTTCGCTGTCGCTGATCAAGCTCGATGCGGCGCGCGAGGCAGCCTTGCTGGCGCCTGTCGGCCCACATGCCTGGATGCCGGCCAAAACCGTCGTCGCGCCGGCTATCGTGCCTATGGCGAAAGCGGCTGGAAACAGCGCAGCCCAAAGGGCCAGCCAGGATTCCGGCACCAGGCGTTTGATCATCACGGTCTGCGAACGGCTGATCGCGCTCGAAGAGACACTGAACGGGCTCGACGCCAAGGCGGGCGATGGCGATACCGGTTCGACGGTTGCGACCGGCGCGCGCAGCGTGCTGGAACGGCTCGATGCGCTGCCGCTGGCCGACCCTGCCGCCACGCTTGCGGCTATAGGCGATAGTCTGGGCGTCGCAATGGGCGGCTCCTCAGGCGTCTTGCTGTCGATCTTCTTCACGGCGGCGGCTCAGGCTTCGAACGGCGGAGCAACCCTGTCCAAGGCGCTGCTTGCCGGGCTTGACCGGATGACCTTCTATGGCGGCGCCAGGGTCGGCGACCGCACCATGGTCGATGCCTTGGAGCCGGGGCTGAAGGCGCTCGATGCCAAGGGGCTGGATGCCGCGGCTACAGCGGCACGGCACGGCGCCGAGGCGACCGCGGCCATGGAGAAGGCGAAGGCCGGGCGCTCCGCCTATGTCGGCACCAAATTGCAGGGCGTAGTCGACCCTGGCGCCCATGCCGTGGCCGAAGTGTTCGCGGCCGCCGCGCTGCATGCAACGGCCTGACGGCATGCTTAGATTGTCGAATGAAAACTCTTGCGATACTGCCGGCAGGATCGAAACCGGGAATCTGGACATGGCAGCGTTCGACCTTGCCAGGCTGATCACCGCCGCCGCGGACACGATCGCCGCTCACTCGGAAGAGTTGACCGCGCTCGACCAGGCGATCGGCGACGGTGACCATGGGCTGAACATGAAGCGCGGGTTTGAGGCCTTGCGTGCCGATGCCGAGGCGTTTTCGGCCAAGCCGCTGCCCGAGGCGCTGAAGGCGATCGGCACCAAGCTGGTGATGACGGTTGGCGGTGCATCCGGGCCGCTCTTCGGTACATTGTTCCTGGCGCTGGGCAAGGAGATTTCGGGAGAGCCGGATCGTGCCAATCTGGCGGCTGCTTTCGGCAAGGCAATCGAAGCTGTGGCCGCCAGAGGCAAATCCCAGGTCGGTCAAAAGACCATGCTCGATGTGCTGCAACCTGTGCAGGACGCGTTGGTCGAAGGAAAGACGGCCATGGAAATTGCAGATATCGCCGACATGGCTGCCGAGGCGACCGTGCCGATGAAGGCAACACGCGGTCGCGCCTCATTCCTCGGCGACCGCTCAATCGGTCATATGGATGCCGGCGGACGCTCTGTGGCGCTGCTGGTGCGGACCGTCGCCGAAACCGTCGAGGGCCAAGCATGAGCAATGTCGGCATCGTCATCGTCTCGCATTCGCCGCTGGTTGCCGAAGGCACGGCCGACATGGTGCGGCAGATGGTGGGCGACGAAGTGCCGCTTGCATGGTGCGGCGGAAACGGCCATGGCGGGCTCGGCACCAGCGTCGAAGCGATCATGGGCGCCATCGACAAGGCGTGGTCGGAGGCGGGCGTCGCCATACTGGTCGATCTCGGCGGCGCCGAGACCAATTCGGAAATGGCGGTGGAAATGATCGGCGAGCCGCGGGCGCTCAGGATTATCGTCTGCAACGCGCCGATCGTCGAAGGCGCGGTGATGGCTGCGACGGAGGCGTCCGGCGGGGCCTCGCTGAAGGAAGTGGTGGCGACGGCGCATGAATTGTCGCCGTCGTGAGCGAACGGGAATTTTGACCTGATGTCCGCATTTGCCGAGGCCACCGTCCTGATCACCCACGAGGTAGGTCTGCACGCGCGCCCTTCGGTGAAGTTCACCAAGCTTGCCAAGAGCTTTGCCGCCGAGGTGGAGATTGCGCTTGCCGCCAACGGCCCATGGTTCGACGCCAAGAGCATCGTCAAGGTGATGGCGGCCAGGGCGCCGAAAGGCACCATGCTGCACATCCGGGCCACAGGCGACGGCGCCGATGATGCCGTGAGAGCGCTGGCCGAGCTGGTGCGACGCGGTTTCGACGAGGATGCGGGCCATGCCCGAACCGCTTAGGCTGCAAGGCATTTCGGCCTCGGCCGGCTATGCCGAGGGGCCGTTGTTCAACCTCGACAACGGCACCGCGCACTACACGGGCAAGGCGAGCGCCGCGGACGAGAAGGCCGCATTGGAAGCAGCTATCGCCAGCGCGACGGACCGGCTCGCGACCCTGATCGAAACCGCCGATGACGAGGCCGCCGGCATTCTCGAATTCCAGCTCGCCATGCTTGGGGACGAGGCACTGACCGGCCCGGCTTTTGCCGCGATCGCGTCCGGCATGCCGGCTGACATGGCCTGGCGACAGGCGCTGGACGCCGAGATCTCCGGCTACGAAACGTCAGACCAGGACTATTTCCGGGCTCGCGCCGCCGATATCAGCGATATCCGCGACCGCGTGCTGCGCGCCCTTACCGAGGAGCAGGAGAGCGCTCCACCAGCCGGCGCCATTCTCTATGGCGAGGACATCGCGCCGACGCGCTTTCTCGAGACCGACTGGAGCACCGGCGGCGGCATCGCGCTGAGGGCCGGCAGCGCCGCCAGCCACGTCGCCATGCTGGCGCGCTCGCGCGGCGTGCCGATGGTGGTGGGGCTTGGCGCTTCGCCGGCTAATCCCGTCGGTCTGGCTCTGCTCGATGCGGAGCATGGCGGTATCGTGCTTTCGCCGACCACGACCGAGATCGAAGCGTTCCACCGGTCCTCGTCCTCGTTTGTGGCACATCGAGACAAGGCCGGAGTCTATCTCGCGAAACCGGCGGTAACCCGGGCCGGGACGACAGTGCGCGTGCAGGTCAACATCGCCGATCCGTCCGAGGTCGACGGCATCGACATTTCGACCTGCGACGGGGTCGGGCTGATGCGCACCGAATTCCTGTTCGGCAAGGCGCCGCCGGACGAGGAGACGCAATACCAGGCCTATCGCAAGGTGCTGGAATGGGCAGGCGACAAGCCGGTAACCATCCGTACCGTCGACGCCGGCGGCGACAAGCCGGTGCCGGGCTTCACCGTCGAGGAGAGCAACCCGTTCCTCGGGCTGCGTGGCATCAGGCTGTCGCTGGCAAGGCCGGAGGTGTTTCGCGTACAGATCCGGGCGCTGCTGCGCGCGGCGGTGCACGGCAATCTGAAGGTGATGTTTCCGATGATCGCCGTCGCGGAGGAATACCAACGCGCCGCCGCTCTGTTCGTGGAGGAGCAGGCCGGGCTTGCCGCGCGCGGCATCGCGCAAAAAATGCCGCCGCTCGGCATCATGGTCGAGGTGCCTTCGGTGGCGATCGCGCCGGAGGCGTTCGCCGATGTCGCCTTCTTCTCGATCGGTTCGAACGATCTGACCCAATATGTAATGGCGGCTGCCCGCGATAACGCAGCCGTGGCGCATCTTAATTCTGTCCGCCATCCCGCCGTGTTACGGCTGATCGGCTCGGTTGCCGCTTTTGGCCTGCGCGCGAAAATCCCAGTCAGCCTGTGCGGCGATGCCGGCGGCGATCCGGCATCGATCCCGGCACTGCTCGAGGCCGGCCTGCGGGATCTCTCGGTGGCTCCCGCCCAACTCGCCATGGCCAAGGCGGCCATCTCGGATGCATCGGTCTAGGATGACTGAGATGGCCGACAAGACACCAGAAGCCGGCTCCGAAGAGGCGATCCGCGCCTACAAGACGATCCTGTCGCAGGTCATCGACCAGCGACCGTCGGGTATGCGACAACGCCTTGCCGACGCGCTTGGCAAGCACCGCAGCTTCGTCACCCAGATTTCCAGCGCGGCCTATTCGACCCCGATCCCGTCAAAACATCTGCCGGCTATTTTTTCGGTCTGCCATTTCAGTCCGGCCGAGCGCGATCAGTTTCTGGCTGCCTATCATCTGGCGCATCCCGGCAAGATGTCGGTTGCGGCAGGCATGCGCAAGACCCGGCATGTCTCGCTGATCGTGCCCGATTTCGGCGACGACAAGCAGAATGCAGCGCTCGACAAGGCGATCAACGAATTCATCCAGAAGATCACCAGCATCACCGGCAGGAGTGGCGGCTGATCGTGTTGTGTCGGGAGGACACATGAAGAAGTTTATGAATTCCGTCGACACGGTGCTGACCGAAAGCCTCAACGGCTTCGTTGCAGCTCATGCCGACATCCTGGTGCTGGGCGAGGAGCACAAATTCATTCGCCGCAAGGTGATGAAGCCGGGGAAGGTGGCGCTGATCTCGGGCGGCGGTTCCGGCCACGAGCCGCTGCATGCCGGCTTTGTCGGTCACGGCATGCTGGACGCCGCCTGCCCCGGCCAGGTCTTCACCTCGCCAACGCCGGACCAGATACTGGCGGCGGCCGCCGCCGTCGATACCGGCGCCGGCTGCCTGTTCATCGTCAAGAACTATGAAGGCGACGTGATGAATTTCGACATGGCCGGCGAAATGGCCGACGGCGTCCTGCAGGTGGTGATCAATGATGACGTCGCCGTCGAGAATTCGTCCTTTACGACCGGCCGGCGCGGCGTCGCCGGCACGCTGGTGGTGGAGAAGATCGTCGGCGCCGCCGCCGAGCAAGGCATGGCGCTGGCGGATCTCAAGGCGCTCGGCGGTCGCATCAACAGCGCGACGCGTTCGATGGGCGTGGCGCTGACCAGTTGCACGGTGCCGGCGGCCGGCAGGCCGACCTTCGAGATTGGTGATGGCGAGATGGAATTCGGCGTCGGCATTCATGGCGAGCCCGGCCGGCGTCGCGACACGTTGAAAAGCGCCGATGCGATCGCCGAAGAGATTTGCGCCGCGATCCTGGGCGATCTCGGCGACAGGGCGAAAGGCCCGGCACTGTTGTTCATCAACGGCTTTGGCGGCACGCCGCTGATGGAGCTCTATCTGATGTACAACAGCGCCCGAAACATCTTCGAAAAACAGGGCGTGACGGTGACCCGCTCGCTGGTCGGGTCCTACGTGACATCGCTCGACATGGCCGGCTGCTCGATCACGCTGACCATGCTGGATGACGAGGCAACGTCAATGTGGGACGCGCCGGTGCACACAGCCGCGCTGCGCTGGGGACTGTAACGGAGGGGCCTTGCCCATATCCCGAACAGGCGGCTTATGAACTTGCCTTAGCCTGCGGGACCGGACGGACCGTTACCCGCAGTCACGCCGACAGATTGCCCGCCTGCAGCGCGGCTTGCCTTGCGGCCGACCGCTCCGGCTTCATCCAAACCGAAGCCGTAGAAGTCTTATCGCGGTATCGGCAGCGACGGCCCGGCCACCACGCTGGACAACTTTCCTGCCTTGCGCAGCACGGGCGCTTCATACTTTTTCTTGGCCATTCCAAACACCCTTTTCAGTCAGTGCAAAAGAATGGACCGAAACCGTGGAAAGTCAATTCATGAGCTGGCTCTGCCACCACACGCTGGCTTCATGCATGCTTTTCTGCAACATACGCTCCTCTGAGTTGGTTGTTTGACGCAATTCCGGACGGGAATTGCTCATGTGGGCGAACGTCATCCGGGTTTGATGCTGCCATCTCTTGCGCCTGCCGATGAAAAACTGCTGCTGACCTTCGCCGACCCGGAGGCGCCGGCTGCCATTGGCCGTGACGTTGCTGCCGAAAGCTTGCTGGCACTGCTCGTCAATGCCGAGTTCCACGGCGTGCTTCCCATCATGCTGCGCAAGCTCAGCGAGATCGGCGACGCCCAACTGCCTGCGGACGCAGCCTTGCGGCAAAAGCTGTCGGAACTGCGTGATCGCTCGACGCTGGCGACCGGCCAATCGATGCTGCTGCAATATCATGGCGACCGCATCATGAAGGCATTGGCGGCGAAAAATGTTCCGGCCCGCATCGTCAAGGGTCCGGTCTTCGCACGCAAACTTTACCGCCACGCCGCTGACCGGCCGTTCACCGACATCGACATTCTGGTCGAGCCGGCCAGCATCATTGAAGCCAACCCGGTGATTGCCGGATGCGGCTTCGAGCTCTGGAGCGGCGAGGCGCAGTCGCAGGATCTGCAGGAGTTCAAGTGGCTGGAGAAGGAGAATACCAGCCTGCTGATCGAACTGCACGGCAACCTGGTGCATGATTCCGGCATGCGGCGGCGGCTGTCGCTGGGCTTTCGCGAATTGCAGATCATCGACGGCAGCGAGGCCGACACGCCGGCCGCGCTGCTGACCATCGCCATTGTCCACGCCGCCGGCGGGCACAAGTTCCACCGGCTGCAGCTTTGCGTCGATGTGCTGCAGGGCGTGCGCGCGCTGCGGTCGCCCGCGGATGAAGACCGGCTTTTCGAGGCGGCGCGCATCAGCGGCATCGAGCTCGAACTGGCGACGGTTCTCAATGTGACGGGGCGGCTGTTTGATGCACCGCGCGCGATCGAACTGGCCGACCGCATCAAGCCCGACCTCTCGATATTTTTGGCCAAATGGCTGATCACCGGCGATACGCTGCTCGGCGTCAATTCCAGGGACAAGATGCATTCGCGCCTGCGCCGCGACGCCTTCCGCTGGATCCAGCGCCTCGCCAGGCCAAAGCCGCATTCTGCCTGAAGTGTGCTTTAGTCCCGCGCCGCCAGCGCCGAGCGGATCAGCGGGGCCGCCTCGGCCGGGTTCGCGCCGACTTCCAGGGTAAATGTCGGGACGGCTTTGACCAGCGTTGCGATGGTTGCCATGCGGCGCTTCTGCGCCGGCAAAAGGCCGGTCATGCCGGTCCTGACATTGTCGGTGGCAAGCGCCACCATGGCGTCTGTCCTGGTCATGGGCACGAGCCGGGTTTGCGCGTCCGCCGAGCGGGCGAGATGAAACAGTGCCGCAACCGGTCTGCCGACAGTTTCCTCGATGCGGATGATCTCGGCGAGACGTTCCAGCGAGACGGCCTGCTCGCCATTGGCGTCCCATTTGTCGCCAAGGCAAGGCGCCACGAAGGGCAGCATTGCCGCGGTGTGGCGGTGGACCTTCACCTTGCGCGGCAAGCCCCAGGCCGTGATGCCGCCACCGGCCAAAACCTTGAGGATCATGGCGTCATCCGAGCACAGGCCGAAACCTTGCGACGCCAGCGCCAGCGACGTCGTCGACTTGCCGGTGCCGCTCGGCGCATGGATCAGCACGAGCGCCTCGCGGCCGGGCAATGTCAGGCCGGCGGTGTGCAGCATGTGCTGGTCGCCGGCATCAAGTGCTGCATCCAGCACCATCATCAGCACCGTCCATTTGACCTTGGCATCGGGATGGACTCGTATCTCGGCCCAGCCTCCATCGGCATTGATCGAGACGGTCTGCAGGCCGGGAAAGACCAGATGAACGGTGCCGCCACCGTCGATCAGCCGGCAATGGCCGTCTTCCGGTACGTCGCCGTCGAAAGCGAGTTTTCCGGCAGGCGATTCCTCTAACTCCTGCGTCTCGACGATATCGATGCGGAAACCCGGCTCGGCCGGCCCGCTGACGCGCAACGTGCCGAGCATGAGGTCGAAGCTTGGCCAGAGATCGGCCCGCGAGGCCGATATGCTGATGACTTGGCCCTGGAGATCATAGCAGAAGGTGGTCGCCGGACCGGTCAAGCAGCGTGCGCCTTTCCGGCATCGGCGTGATGGCGATAGATCTGGACCATGCCGGGGAGGCTGTCCGAGACCACCGGGCGGCCATCGAGACAGACCCAGCAATGGGCAGACATGCGCGGCGCCTGCATCGACTTCGGATCGACGCCGAAGCGCAGATCCGGATCGAAGCCGGCAAAGCGCAGGAAGCGGTGGGCGAGCAGGCCCTCGCGCAGGCATCTGCGGTCGCGCATCAGCCAGGGGTGCCGGACGGTCCGGTTGACGGCAGCGACGATGTAGGCTGACGACAGGCCGCGATAAGGGGTGGGTGCGCTGAGCGGCGCCCATTTCAACACCGATTCGAAGCTGCGGCGGCCGACCAGGATCGGCATCAGCCGCGCGCTTGCCCATAAATGGACACGAAACAAAGCGCGCAGGAGAACGCCGTCCACCATCAGGGAGCCGGGTCGGCGAGAATGCCTTCGCTCACCAGTTCGGCGGCCAGCGCCGCCATGTCCTGGTCGAGCGTGCCCTTGTCGACCTCGAACTCGTCGCACAACAGGACGACGATCTGGTCGAGGCTGCGGGCGCCGTCCACCTTGTCGAGAAAGGCTTCGGTGGTGCCGTTGCAGGTGTAAAGCTGGCCGCTGCGCGCCAAGAGCACGACGGCGCCATCGCCGACATGCTGGACCGAGGCGTCGTCCGCCAGCCGCAGAACCATTTCAGAACCGATTTGGGCCATGGAGCCCCTCCACCATTTTCCTGGAGAGCAGATAGCGCGGCGATGCGGGTCTGTCCATTGCGCGGGCGAGAGGGAGAACAGGCAGGCCCGACCGTTCTGTGGCAATCCGGCAACGCCAAAATCCTCACGACACACGCAACCGAAGACGGCGGGTCTTAAAACAGGGAAGCACCCCAGAAATAGTCGGTGATTGCAGCTGGTAATCACCGCCGCAAGCCGTCAAGCCGGCTATCTCGCAGGGTCAAGGTCTTGCTTTTCTTACCTAAAGTAAGCTATGCAGTCGCGGGGTTTTGGGAGAGCATTGGGTATGCGTTACAATTGGGAGCGGGCGCCGACCGCGTTCGAACGTCATCGAAAAGCGTTGGCAGCCGCCATATTGATTGCGGGTGGCGTCGGGCTGATGCTGGCGGCCTTGCCGCTTTAAGACTGATATCCGACACGAACGCCCTGCTTTCTCCGGGCGCATGAGCTTTTTCTGCCTGCCACAAGACGGGCCGCGGCTTAGCGTGCCTGGCCGGTTACGGCGATGAAGCGGCGGTCGCGTCCTTCGAAGCCCTGGCTGAAGCGCTGCACCAGCACGGCCAGTACCGCCGGCCTGCCGGGCGGGGTGTATTCGTAGGATTCCGACAGGCTGTAGGAAGTCGGGCAGTTGCGCGAGCCCGGCACGGCCTTGTCCTCGTGCATGACCTTGAACGGCTTGCCGTCCTGCCCCTGCAGCGACAGGCGGAAGCCGCGCGCCTTGCCCGCCTTGTCCCCTTGAAGTGTCTTGTCGCCCTGAAGTGTCTTGTCGCCCGGAAGAACTTGGTCGCTTGGCTTGGCGTCATCAAAGCTTGCCAAGCAATCCTCCTTGCTGTCGGCAAGGATCTCATCGAGCTGGATGGTCGAAATCAGTGTTTCGCCATAGAACGGCGACAGCCATTTCTGCGCGGCCTGCTCGAGGCGGGGGATGTCGTTGTACTCGACCGTGTCGTCCGGGAAGGTGAACCTGTCGGAGGCCGTGCGCGTGCCGCGCTCGGCGATGCCGTATTTGGCCAGGATTGGCGCGGCCTGCTTTGCGGCCTGCGCCCGTGCCTGCTCCACCGTCGTGGTCGCCTCTTCCGATTCATCGAGGACAAGGATCGGCTTGCCGCCGACGAACTCGTCTGTGCTTGTGTCGATGATGTCGATCTGCGACCAGCCGGAAACGGCAGCGTCGAGCTCGCCATATTGCTCGAAGGCGAAATATTTGCCGTCGGGGGAAAAGCCGATGATCCGCCGCGCGGCGGCATCGCCGGCCTGGGCGGCGGAAACGATCGTCAACAGCAGCGCTGCTCCAACGGCAGATCCAACCCCGTATCGTACCGTCATTGCGCGCCCTGCCCCGATTTCAAACCCGGCCATGGTGCCTGCAATTTATGGCCAAGGCGAGATCGGCCAAGCCCCAAATTTCGGGAAAGACATGGCATTTGGGGAAAGACGTGGCCGGGAAAACCCGCATAGGCTATTGCAAGATAGAGAGTTTTCCCGAGGAGGGATGAATGGCGTCACGCTACCACGAGGTCTATGACGGCTGGAAACGCGACCCGGAACAATTCTGGGCCGCTGCCGCCGAGGCGATCGACTGGTATTCGCCGTGGACCAGCGTCTTCGATGCCAAGGCGGGCGTTTACGGGCGCTGGTTCAACGGCGCCAGCTGCAACACCTGCTTCAACGCTCTCGATCGCCATGTCGCAAGCGGCCGCGCCGAC
The DNA here is from genome assembly GCF_000502555.1 of Mesorhizobium sp. LNJC394B00. Classification (NCBI taxonomy): domain Bacteria; kingdom Pseudomonadati; phylum Pseudomonadota; class Alphaproteobacteria; order Hyphomicrobiales; family Phyllobacteriaceae; genus Mesorhizobium; species Mesorhizobium sp. LNJC394B00. The sequence continues at coordinate 126,666 of NZ_AYWH01000005.1, read as the reverse complement.
CAGATCGCACTTATCTACGACAGCGCGATCACCGGCACGGTCAAGAAATTCACCTATGCCGAATTGAAGCGCGAAGTGGTAGCGCTGACTTCGGTGCTCAAGAACCGTGGCATTCACAAAGGCGACCGCGTCATCATCTACATGCCGATGGTGGCCGAAGCGGCGGTCACGATGCTTGCCTGTGCCCGCATCGGCGCGGTGCATTCGGTGGTGTTCGGCGGCTTTGCCTCGCACGAGCTCGCCACCCGCATCGACGACGCCAAGCCGAAGCTGGTCATCTCCGCGTCCTGCGGCCTGGAGCCTGGACGTGTCGTGGCCTACAAGCCGCTGCTCGACAAGGCGATCGAAATGTCCCGCCACAAGCCGGACGCCTGCCTGATCCTGCAGCGCGACCAGCTGCGCTGCGATCTGAGGGAGCATTACGATATCGATTTTGCCGACGCCGTTGCCCGCGAGCGCGCCGCGGGCGCCAACGTCGATTGCGTTCCGGTGCTCGCCACCGACCCGCTCTACATCATCTACACCTCCGGCACGACCGGCCAGCCTAAGGGCATCGTGCGCGACAATGGCGGCCACATGGTCGCGCTCAAATGGACGATGGAAAACGAGTTCGGCGTCAGACCGGGCGAAGTATTCTGGGCGGCCTCCGATGTCGGCTGGGTGGTCGGCCATTCCTACATCGTTTACGGACCGCTGCTGCATGGTGCGACAAGCGTGCTGTTCGAGGGCAAGCCGATCGGCACACCCGACGCCGGCACCTATTGGCGGGTGATCGCAGAACACGGCGTGGTCGCGCTGTTCACCGCGCCGACGGCCTTCCGCGCCATCAAGGGGCAGGACCCCAAGGGCGAATTCGTGCCGAAATACGATCTGTCGAAATTCCGCATTCTGTTCCTGGCCGGCGAACGCGCAGACCCGGAAACCATCAAATGGGCGGAGCAGAAACTCAACGTGCCGGTGGTCGATCATTGGTGGCAGACCGAGACCGGCTCGCCGATGACCATCAACCCGGCGGGCCTCGGCCTGCTGCCGGTGAAATACGGCTCGCCCGGCGTGCCGATGCCGGGCTACGACATTCGCGTGCTCGACGATGCCGGCCATGAAGTGCCGCGCGGCACACTTGGCAATGTGGCGGTGAAACTGCCGCTGCCGGCCGGCTGCCTGCCGACGCTGTGGAATGCCGACGAGCGTTTCCGGCAAGCCTATCTCGAGGAATTTCCCGGCTTCTACAAGACGGCCGATGCCGGCATGATCGACGACGACGGCTACCTCTATGTCATGGCGCGCACAGACGACATCATCAATGTCGCCGGACACCGGCTGTCGACCGGAGCCATGGAGGAGGTGCTTTCAGCGCATCCCGATGTTGCCGAATGCGCCGTCATCGGCGTCGCTGACGCTATGAAGGGCCAGGTCCCGCTCGGCTTCGTCGTGCTCAATGCCGGTGTGTCGCGCGATACCGCTGCCATCGAAGGCGAAGTGGTGGGGCTGGTGCGCGAACGGATCGGCCCGGTCGCGGCCTTCAAGACCGTGGTGACGATCAAGCGCCTGCCCAAGACGCGCTCCGGCAAGATCCTGCGCGGCACCATGCAGAAGATCGCCGACAAGGAAGAATGGACGATGCCGGCGACCATCGACGATCCCGCCATTCTTGACGAGATCACCGCGGCGCTCAAAGCCCGCGGCATCGGGGTCTGACGGCCCCAGTGGCGTTGTTCCAGCGATCCAGGCCCCCCCGGCCGGCGCCGCGCGAGCGCCTGGAAATGGATATGGACGACACCGTCGTCTACGCGATCGGCGACGTGCATGGCTGCTACAAGGAATTGCTGTCGCTGGAGCAGAAGATCCAGCTCGACGCGCTGCAATTTCGCGGCCGCAAGATTATCGTCATGCTCGGCGACTATATCGATCGCGGGCCGCAATCGGCGCGCGTGCTCGACCATGTCTTGGCGCTACCGCCAACAGGGTTCCTGCGCGTCTGCCTGGCGGGAAACCACGAAGTGGCGATGCTGAACTATCTCGACGGATATCTGTCGCGGGACCGCTGGCTGGCGGTCGGCGGCCGCGAGACGCTGTTTTCCTATGGGGTCGATCCGGCGCGGCTTGCCAGCCTCTATGCCTCGAGCGACGAGGTCGACCGGCGCGTGAAGGAAGTCATTCCGGCCAGCCATATCGACTTTCTGCGCAGCCTGCCGGTGCTGCTCTGTTCGGATAAATTCGTTTTCGTCCATGCCGGCATCAGGCCGGGTATCGACCTGGTCGCACAGGATGAGCAGGACCTGCTCAACATCCGCGACGAGTTCTTCAACGCCGCCCATCTGCTCGACCGCTTTGTGGTGCACGGGCACACGCCGGTCGATATTCCCAGGCTCGACGGGCGCCGGCTCGGCATCGACACCGGCGCGTTTCGAAGCGGCCGGCTGACAGCGCTCAGGATCGCGGGTAAATTCGGCAAGCTGATCTTTTCCTGACCTGCCGTGCTTCTTCGTTTGAGCGTGATCTTTTCCGAAAACCGGATCCGCTTTTCCGGGTCACGCTCCTTTTCAGGATCGCGCTCCGTTCAGGCGGCGGTCTTGGCCCGCACGTCCGATTTCTCCAGATAGTAGGTCGAATAGCGGTCGAAGAACTTTTCCGAGCCGCCGAGCGAGCCGTATTTCGGCAGCTTCTTCAGATCGACCTTGTTGAGCACGGCGCCGACGACCTTGCTTGCGACGTAGGGTTCCTGCTCCAGCAGCGAGCGCACCATGGCGCGCGGCGTGCGGCCCCATTCGGCAACCAGCACGAAGCCGTCGACCAGCGGCGCAAACGCCTTGGCGTCGACCACGGGGCCGAGCGGCGGCAGGTCGACGATGATGTACTCGAACGTCTCCTTGGCGTTGTCGATGAAGCGCCGCATGCCGGCCGACGACAGCAGCTCGCTGGTATGCGAGAATTGCCCACGCAGCACGGCCGGGATGATCGCCAGCTTGGTCTGGCGGTCGACTTTGCCGACCGACTGCCAGGTCTGGCCGTTGACCACGGCCTCCATCAGCCCCTGCTCGGCCTCCATGCCGAGGTTGCGGCTGAGGCCAGGATTGCGCAGATCGGCGTCGATCAAAAGCGTCTTCGAGCCGTTGGCGGCCAGCAATCCGGCGAGATTGGCGGCGACCGTAGACTTGCCCTCGCCGGGCAGGACCGAGACCACGCCTATGACCCGGCTGCCTTGCCCTTCCATGACGACGTCGAAGGCGATCTTGGCGTTGCGCAGCGTTTCGGAGAACATCGATGCCGGCGCATCGACGCTGACCCGCATGCGCGCCCGTTTCTCGGCCGCCGACAATGTGTTGGCGCCTTTGGCATCCGCCGCACCGCCGTCGGCGTCCTTGCCGAGCCTGCCGCCGATCATCGGCAAATAGCCGAGGAATTTGAGGCCGACGCGATCGCGAATGTCCTCGCCGGTCCTGAAGAAGCGCTCGTTGAACTCATTCAGGCCAGCGAAGCCGGCGCCAAGCAGCACGCCAAGCACCAGCGACAGCGCCAGCACCCTGGAGGTGCGCGGGCTTGAGGCGGAAAGCGGCGTTGAGGCATCCGAGATGATGCGGACCTTGCCGACCGGGAAGGATTGCTGCTGCGAGGCCTCCTCGTAGCGGCTAAGGAAGGTCTGGTAGAGCGTGGTCAGCGCCTGCGCCTGCTGGTCGAGTTCGCGCAGTTTGACCTGGCTCTGGTTGTCGATGGAGCTCTTGCCGGCCGCGTCGGCGATCTTCTGCCTCAGTGAGGTCTCGCGTGAAAGCGCGACTTCATATTCATTGCGATAGCTTTCGGTCAGTTGCTTCAACTCGCCGAAAATCTGGGTCGACAGGTCGGCCTTTTCCTTGGCCAGCGCCACCGCCTGCGGATGGTCGGCGCCGAAATTGGCCGTCACGTCCTGCAGCCGCTTGGCCACTGCGAGATAGCGGGTCTTGAGCGTTGCAATGACGGAGCTTGCCGGCTGATCGCTTGAGATGGCGGAATCGTTGAAGGCATTGTCCGAGCCGCTTTCGACGATGGTCTTGTATTGCTGATAGCGGGCGCTGGCGCGCGCCGTATCGGCCTGCGCGACGATCAGTTGCGCGGTGAGATCGGCAATCTGCTTGTCGCTGATCAGCTGGCCGTCGCTGTTGGCGGCCAGACCATGCTCGGCCCTGAATTTCTCGACCGCCATAGCGGCCGCCTGTGAGTTCTGACGAAGCTCGGTCAGCCGGCCCTGCAGCCAGACCGCAGCGCGCTCGGTGGCGTCGAAGCTGGCATTGAGCTGGTCGGCGAGATAGGCGTCGGCATAGGCCTTGGTGATGGCGGTGGCGAGCGCCGGATTGGTCGACTGGTAACCGATGGCGAGCACATAGGAGCGGCCGTTGCGCTGCGCCAGCACCTCGCTCTGCAGCTTCAGCACGGCATAGTCGTGGCGCGCCGTCTGCATCATGGCCTGGCGTGTCGCCTCATCGACGTTTTCCATGCCGGGAATCTGCTCGGCGGAACTTGAGCGGAAATAGCCGATCACGCCGCGCACGAAGCCGATGCCCTTGACCAGCGCCGATTGCGGCGGGTTCATGAACTCTGCGTTCTGGTCGAGTTTCAGCTTGTCGACCACCACCGAGGCCAGCCGCGCCGAGGTGATGATTTCGATCTGGCTGAGCAGGGCGGCGTCGGTCTGCATGGTGACGGATGCAGCCGAGATGTCGTCGATGACCTTGTTCAGGCCTTCGTCGATCAGCACGCTGGCGACCGACATGTATTGCTTGGGCGTGGTCTGCAGATAGAGCAACCCCAGGAACAGGCCGATGATGGCGCAGACTGCCACCACCTTGACCTGACGCGCCGCCATGCCAAGCAGGCGCTCGACGTCGATGAAGTCTTCACCCTTTTCCTGATCGGGGTTGGGCAACGGCATCCTCTTGTCGAGAGGAAAGCTGGCATAATTCATCTTCGATCCAATTCTAGGTTACAGGCGCCGGAGCGAGACGGGGCACCTCGCCCGGAGCTGCGGAGATCGGGGGCAAGATATGCAACGCAAGCTTCATGCCATCTGGCGCCGGGCCTGAGCGGCCTGGCGTGCAGGCACGAGCCGCGCCATCGTCCAAACGCATATGCCCTCGAAAGATGGGCATTATGCGGCCACTTCCTGACGCTCATGCGACCGCACGAACGCCTGCAGCATTTCCAGCACAGGTCCCTTCATGTCGTCGCGCGCCAGCGCGAAGGCGATGGTCGCCTCTATGAAGCCTTCCTTGGAGCCGCAGTCGAACATGCGGCCATTGAAAGGCTGGGCAAAGAAAGACTGGCTTTTCGCCAGCCGCACCATGGCATCGGTAAGCTGGATTTCGTTGCCGGCGCCGCGCTGCTGGTTGCCCAGCAGCGAGAAGATCTCGGGCTGCAGGATGTAGCGGCCGTTGATGTAATAGTTCGACGGCGCATTGGCCGGCGCCGGCTTTTCGACCATGGCCGTGACCTCGAAGCCGCTGCCTGTCTCGGCGCCGCGCCCGACGATGCCGTATTTGCTGGTCTCGCTGGGATCACAGCGCTCGACGGCGATCACATTGCCGCCGGTCTGCTGATAGAGATCGACTGTTTCAGCCAGGCAACCTCGGCGACCGAACGACACCATATCGGGGAGCAGCAGGGCGAAGGGCTCGTCGCCGATGACTTCGCGTGCGCACCACACCGCATGGCCGAGACCATGTGGCGACTGCTGGCGGATGAAGCTGGTGGCGCCGGCCACGGGCAGCATGCTTTCGAGCGCCTCCAGCTGGGTCTTCTTGCCGGTTTGTTCGAGCGTTCCAATCAGTTCGGGGTGCAGGTCGAAGTAGTCCTCGATGACAGCCTTGTTGCGGCCGGTGACGAACACGATGTGCTCGATGCCGGCTTCGAAGGCCTCGTCCACCGCATATTGGACGACCGGCCGGTCGACCACGGGCAGCATCTCCTTCGGAATCGACTTGGTTGCCGGCAGGAACCGTGTTCCAAGCCCCGCCACAGGGATGACTGCCTTCCTGATTTTCTTCATCGCAAATTCCTTCTGAGCAGATCGATTTCAGCCTGTTGCAGGCCACGAACAAACGTCTTCATGTACTCGCCCTCCTTACCTCTCCGCGCCGACGGCAAACTGCGCCGCCACCCTTTTGAGGCGGACGGCGATCGGCATCGACATGTGCCTGACAGCCGCCGGATCACTTAGCGCGGTGCGTATCGCTTTCAACGGCGAACGCGCCTTGATGTGCTGGACCAGCGACAGGAACGATGCCGCCTTGCGCAGGCTGCGGGCGCGTTTGGCGAAGGCGGCCGCAGCAGCAGCGTCCATGGAATTGGTCTCGGCGAAGACCGCGTCGGCCTTGCGCATCGCCTCGATATGGTGAAGCTCGAGCACGCGCGAGATCGAGCCCGTGCGGATGTGGTAGATATAGCCGGTCGTCGGCTCGACGACGCATTTTCCGCTCTTGGCCAGCGCGTTGGCGAGCAGGATGTAATCCTCGCCTATGCTCAGACTTTCATCATAGCGAAGCCCGTTTTCGATCAGGAAACGGCGCTGGAAGATCGGCTTGAGATAGCCAAGGTTGAACGTGGATTCGAAAACGATGTTGCCAGCGATGTAGTCGGCGAGCGTGATTTCACGCAGGCCCTCCAGATATTTGGCGGGAAACATCGTCGCTTCGGCAATGCCGTCCTCGCGCACCACCTGGAGGTTGTCGACGGCGATTACAGCGCCCGCACTTTCGGCTCGCGCGATCATGGCGGCGAGCCGCCCGGGCAGGACGGCATCGTCGGAATCGAGCACCGCGACCCAGCGGCCTGTGGCGAGGTCGAGGCCGGCATTCCTGGCGCCGCCAGGGCCACGATTTGCCGGCAGCGCAACCACTTTGACGACATCTTTTGGATAGGCTCTTGCGACGTCGAGCGTGTTGTCGCGCGACTGGTCATCGGCGACGATGATTTCGACGCTGACATCGCGCTGGGCCATGGCGCTTGCGATCGCCCGGTCGAGCGTGGCCGCGGCATTGTGGGCTGCGATGACAAAGGAGACGTCAGGCTGCACGCTTGGCTCCTTGCTGCGGGGAAGACAGTCCGTATTGGCGAATTTCGCTGATACCGACCAGGCCGCTGACGACGCCGACATGCATGATGCCGCGCAGCACGCTGCGGTTGCGGCGGACCGGGCTAATCGCAGTCAACGCCGCCATGCCGAAGCAATAGGCGGCCTTGGCCGAGGCGAGGCCGACCTCCTTCGCCCGACGGACTGCGCCCGCATTGTGGCCAACAAGGTGGCCATGCGTCTGACCGAAGCGGAAGCGGCGGCGGCGCAGCCAGTCGAAAGCGGCTCGCGAACGCGGCACGACTTCCTCGACCAACGCCTCCGGCGCAAAGGCGATTCGACCGCCTGCCTTGACCATGCGGTCGAAGAATTCGGTGTCTTCGCCGCCGCTCTGGCCGCGCGCCAGGCTGAAACGACGGTCGCGCAAGCTGTCGGCGCTCATCCTCAAAAGGACGTTGCAGGTGTAGCCGGTGCGGATTTCGCCCTGCACCCAGACCGGCAAGGTCGAATGGAAATCGCCCTTGCGCATCCAGTCCGGCGCATCCGGGCGGTAGAGCGCCCGCACCGGACCGAGCACGGCCTCGGCGCCGCTTGTCTCCGCGATAGCAATCAGTTCGGCCAGCCATTGCCGGGAAGCGGTTTCATCGTCGTCGATGAAGGCGAGAAAATCGGCCGTGCTGGCATCAAGACAGGCGTTGCGGGCGACCGAGATGTTGCGCGCCGGGGCGTGCCGGTAGCGGACCAGGAGCTTCAATTCGCTCGCCAGCGCGGTCACCAGCGGCTCGGCGGTCGGCTCGTCGTCATTGTCGGCGACGATGACGCCGATGCCGAAACCGGCAGGCATATCCATGGCAGCGAGCGACCGCAGCGTGTCGGCCAGTTCCGGCCGCCGGAACGTGCAGACGCAGATGTCGATTCGGCGGCTGTCGGCGACCATCATGCCACCCCGCGCTGCGATCGCGAGCCGAGCAGTTGCAGCCAAAACCCGAGCGACCAGCCGAAATGCATGACCATCGCCGAAATGCCCGCCAGCACATTGTTGGGATTGCGCTGGCTGATGGCGGTCACAGCGCCGTAGCCCAGACAGACCGAAGCCCAGACCAGCAGCGGCACCGCCGCCAGCCAGTGGATAAAGGAAAATACCGCGAGAAGGACGACCGGCGCCACCAGCAGCGGGATCATCTGCCGAACTTTCGGGATCATGCGGTGCTTGAGCACATTCTTGGCGCGGCCGCGGCCATAGCCGAGATATTGGAAATACAGGCCCTTCAGCGACGAACGCGGATAGTAGACCATCTGCGTCTTGCCGCTCATCCAGATCCGGTAGCCTGCCCGGCGCAGGCGGTAGTCGAGTTCGGCATCCTCATTGTGGCTGAAGGTCTCGTCATAGCCGCCGACCGCGGTGAAGGCCGAGATCCGGATCAGCGCGTGATGGCCATGGTCCACCCATTCGCCGGCCGAGAAGTGCCGATGCTTGGAGCCGCCGGTGCCGAGCTTGGAATTCTGCGCCGCCGCGACCGCTTTCTGCACCGCGCCGCTGCCGCTGGTCAGCATCGAGACGACGACCGAATCGGCTGAAGTGGCGAGCGCCTCCTCGACCAGCCGGTCGCAATAATCGGCGGGATAGCCGCCATGGGCATCGATGCGGATCAGGTATTCGGCGCCGTCACCGAGGCTGGCGACGGCGAGATTGATCGCCGCGCTCTGGATACGTTTTGGGTTGTGCAGGAGGACGACCTGAGGGTCCTTGGCCGCAACCGCTTCGACAATGGCCAAAGTACCATCGGTGCTGCCGCCATCGGCAACGACGATGCGGGCGCCGAGCCTTAGCGCTGCCGGCCTGAGCTGCTCGAGCAACGCGCCGATATGGGCTGCCTCATTCAGGCACGGAATGACGATCAGGCTTGGCGGCAGCGCTTCGGTTTGCGTCATCGGCGCCTTTCCATGAACTGCACTTTTGTCATTGGTCATCCTTCAGGCCAGTGCCTCGGTGGCGAACGAACCAGGGGCAACCGCAAGGCCGCGCAGCCTGTCGACAAAGGCGCGGCAGTCGCTGCGGTCGTAACTCCAGGTTCGTGGGTTGCGGGCCAGCACACGCGCCTTGGCCTTGCCGAAGTGCTCCTGGTCCATGCGGCCGAGCGCGGTTTCCAGGATTTCGGGCGTGGCAGCAGAAAGCAGGATGCCAATGTCCTGCTGGTTGAGAAAGCGCCCCGTCTCGGTAGTGCCCATCGAGATCGGTACGGCGCCGAAGCGGCAGCCCTCATAGAGGCGGTTGGGCAGCAACCATTCCGAATTCTGCCCTTCCTCGAAGAAATCGATCGCCCAGGAAAAATGCACTTCGCCGTAGATCGCGGCCATGTCTTCCGGGTTGCGGTAGGGGCCACGAAAGGAGAGATAGGGTTCGGCCTCGACAAAAGCGTGGAAATCCGGGAATTCCGAGAGTGCCGGACGGCCCCGGAGGACGACCTCGAAGCGCCCGCCCTGACGGCGCGTGAAGTCGGCCAGCAGCTCCAGCGAGCGGCGGCAGCGCAGCGCGCCGAACCAGCCGATGCGCCACGGGGGTGCTGCAGGGTTTTCGGCCGTTGACCTGTCATCCAAGGCGATCGGCGCGGTTTCGAAGTATTTGTTTTCGACCAGTTCCACCGGTGCGGCGACCTGCCCGAACGGCTTGAAATAATTGGCGATGAAGGCCGGTGAGCTCGTCACCAGAAGCTTCACGTCGCGGGCGAGATAACGCTCCGCTGTGCGCAGCGCTTTGCCCAGCATGTCATTGCGCAGCACCAGGCGATGAATGTCGAGGCATTCGTAGACGATCGGCACGCCGCCGCGAAAGGCGGCCTTGGCGCGCCTGGCCAGCGCCAGCATTTCCAGATTGCGCGCGATGATGAGGTCGGGCTTCGGCATCGCCGCAAGCTTCGAGCCTATCGACAGCGCCGCCTTGGCGACCGCCGCCAGACGCTGGCCGAATCGGCCGTCACGCGTCGCGCCGAGGTCGACCGGCTGCAGCCCCTCGACGTCGGGAACAGCATTTGTGGTCCGACGGAAGCCGGCCAACGTGACCCGCGCGCCGCCTGCCTTGAGCATTATGATCCGCCGGCGCACCGCCGGGTCGGAAACATCGTGCACAAGGTACAAGACATGCAGCATGAAAACTCGACCGCTGTTGGCCCACCCACGGGAATGCTAACCCAGCTTTTGCTGCATCGCAACATTTTTGGTGCGCCGTAGCATAAGTGCACGTTTTTTGTTGCACTGCAAAATTGATGCGTTACCCTCCGTCGGGCTTGAGCGCCGCTCTGACTGGTCACCCAGCCCGATGCAGCGATGAATTGTGACGCGAGCCGCATCGGGATCGTCCTGGCGTGGGTATTTTCGGTCACCATGCCCGTCCTAGGCACCGCAGGCCCCGCCGCGGAATCTGCTGACGAAATGAGGTATCCCATGAAGATCGTCGTTGAAAACACAGTCTGCCTGAATACCGGGGATGCGGCGATTCTGCTGGCGATCCGCCACATTCTCAGGACGATCGTGCAAGGCGACGTGCGGTTTGCCGTCTTCGACAGCCAGCCCGAGGTTGCGGAACGACTCTATCCGAAGACGGATTATCCCGACCTCGAATTTCATAAGCTGCTGTCGGAATCCCTGTTCCGATACAAGAATGGCAGCGGGCTGAGGGACCGGTTCAAGCCGATCTACAATCGGCTCGTTCTCCAGGCCCTGCGCTGGTTTGGCAGCAGCGCGCTAGGCAATTTTTTCAGCCATCGCGACCGGCGCGGTCTCGATATCTACGCCGACGCGGACATGGTGGTCACCACAGGGGGAACCTATCTCGTCGAGAACTACAATCTCGAACGACGCCTCAATCAGTTCAGGCTCGATGCCGTATTTGGCAAAGATCCGGTCTTCTTCACGCAATCCCTCGGTCCGTTCGACAAAAGTTACAACCGCCAGGAGCTCGGCCCGATCTTTGACCGCAGTCCGCTCATCCTGTTGCGCGACGAACGGTCGCGGACCCATATCCGGGACTTGGTGAAGGATCTCGGAAAGTGCCACGTGGTGGCCGATGCCGTATTCGCCTTGGCCGATACCGACAGGATCGGCAAGCGTCTCGCTTCCAGCCAGCCGCCGGCGTCGACGGGCCGCGTCGCTATTTCGGTCCGCCACTGGAACTACGTCAGCGACGGTGAGGGCGGCATGCGCCGCTATCTGGATTCGATCCGCGAGATCGCCACAATTCTTGTCAGGGACCTTGGCAAGGAGGTGACCTTCGTCTCCACGTGTCAGGGCGTGCCGGAATATGCCCATGACGATTCCAAGACCGCACAGGCCATCGTTGCCGAGCTCGATCCTGAGATCGCCAGCCACGTGACAGTGGACGCTTCGTTCCACACGCCGGACCAGTTGATGGGGCTGGTGAAGGGCTTCGACTTCGTCGTCGCGACGCGCATGCATATGATGATCATGTCGCTTTGCGTCGGCACGCCGGTGCTGCCGATCGCCTACGAGTTCAAAACCAAGGAAGTGGCCAAGCGAATCGGTGTCGACGATGTGCTGCTCGACATCGACACCGTGACGCCCGAAGAGGCGCGCGAAAAGCTCGGCCGGTTTGCGGGAAATCTCGACCGCTATCGCAAGACAAGCCTTCAGGCCGTGCTCGAAGAACATGCTTCGGCAATGTCGGCCACAAACCTGCTGGCGCCGCTGATCGCCGGCCGCTCAGCGGATATTGCGCGCGGCGTTGGACAGGGTGGTGAACAAGGCGCGTCGCGACTGCGGGACGGCAAGCATGAAAACGAGACCGATGCCGTAGTTGAGGGCAAGCGCCAAAAAGACCGCGAGCAGGTCTGACTGGCCCGTTAGAGACGCCGGCAACCACAGGTACAGGAACCAGGCAAGCAGGGACGAGGCGATGAAAAGCCCCTGCATGAGCAGGAAGTCGGCGGCGGTCACCGGACCGACGCGATGGACCAGTAGCGCCAGCACGGGAACGCGCAGCACGTAACCGCTGATGGCATAGGCCGCGGCAACGCCGACGGCGCCCCAGTGCAGGCCGACGACGAAGGCAGCGACGGTCGTCAGCGACGAATAGATGCCCCAATGGAACATGGTCTTCGTCTTGCCCTGACAGATGAATATCCATCCCGTCGTGCTTGAAACGGACTGGACCAGGCTGGCGATGCCCAGCCAGGCAAAGATCGGTGCGACCGGTGCCCAGCCCGCGCCGAAGAGAAGTCCGACGATCTGATTAGAGGTCAGCGTCAGCGCCGCGATGCCCGGCATGGTAACGGCCGCCAGCATCCAGTTGGTGCGCACATAGATATCGCGAAAGCGGGCCTTGTCATCGTGAATGCGGCTGAGCAGCGGCACCATGACCCGTGTCAGCGGCTGGTTGATGTTCTGCAGCGGGAACAACAGGAGCTTGTAGGCGCGGTCGTAATAGCCGAGTTCGATCGCACCGGAATATTTTCCGATGAGAATGTTGTCGAGATTGCGCGAGAAGAAGTTGGCGAGGTTGAAGCCGGTCAGGTTGGCGCCGAACGACAATATGTCGGCATCGACTTTCAGGTCCGGCCGCAACGGCGTCCAACGCGCCACCCGCCAGGCGGCAGCCAGGGCGATAGCTGCCGAAACCGCCGGGCCGATGACCAGCGACCAGTAGCCCAACCCCGCATAGGCCGCGATCGCGGCTGCCAGAAGTCCGGCGGCGGCGCTTATCACGTCGTTCAGTGCGAGCTGGCCGAACTGCAGGTGCCGGTTCATCAACGCCAGCGGCACTGCGGCCAGACTGCCGAGAAGCAGCGGCAGGGCAGAGCCAAGGGTGATGCCGGACATACGTTGATCGCCATAGAACGCGGCGATGGCAGGCGCCAGGCCGGCCACTACCACGGCACTGCCCAGCCCGACGAGCGCGCTGATCCAGAACACCTGGTTGAGCTGCTGGTTGCTGATGTCCTTGCGCTGAACCACAGCCTGCTGAAGGCCCAGATTCTGAAGCAGCCCGACGAAGGCCACGATCGGCCCGACGGAAGCCACCAGACCGAAATCCTCGGGGACGAGCAGACGGGCCAGCACGATGACGGAGAGAAACTGGATCGCCATCTTGAAGCCCTGGGCGCCGATGGTTACCAGCCCGCCGCGCAGGGCGACACGACCGAACTGGGGGGGCAGATTGGCGTTCATGCAAGCGACCTCGTTTCGCCAAGCCGCATGGCGATTTCCACGAAATGTTGGTTCAGCAGATCGGAGTTGAACTCGGCCTCGATCTTCTTGCGCGCCGCGAGCGCGATCTCTTCACACGGCTTCGGATTCTCGGCGATCCAGGCAAGCTTTCCGGTCAGCGCCGCAACGTCCCGCTCAGCCACGAGAAAACCCGTCTTGTGATCGTCGATCAGTTCAGGGATCCCGGAATGATATGTGCTGACCACCGTCAGGCCGGCGGCCATCGCTTCCATCAGCGAAACCGGAATGCCTTCCAGATCGCCATCGCGGGCGCCGACGCTGGGCAGCAGGAATACATGCGCATCGCGCAGACGCTGTTTGACTTCGCTGTGCGGCCGGGGCCCAAGAAAATTCACCCTGTCGGCAATGCCGAGCTCTGCGGCGATCCCCTTCAGTTGCTCGAGAAGTTCTCCGCCGCCGATCACCGAGTAGATCCAGTCTCGCCGCGGCAGGCCAGCAAGCGCGCGAAGCGCATATTCGATGCCCTTCTTTTCAGTCAGGCGGCAGACCGAGATGAAAGAGAGCGTAGCCTGCTCCCATGAACGCCACCGATAGTCGATGTCACTCGGCCGCACCCCCATATGGTGAACCACAACCTGCTCCGGCGATGCACCGACCTCAATCAAGGCATCGCGGAAAAACGCATTCACCGGCAGTTGAAGAACGCCCTTTTCGAACACAATCTTGTAGCGCGCGAGCGTATTGTCATGCAGCGGTTCGCCGACATCACGGCCGTGAAATATCGTCACCAGGGGAGCGGAAATCCTCCCGCGCTTGATGGCGCGGGCCACGCGCATGCCGTTGTTGCCGAAATGGGCAACGATGACGTCGGCGCCCTGCAGTTTTCGCGCATGAGCAATGTCGATGGCGGTCGAGAGCTTGTCCCAGAACCTGCCGGACCACTTCCTGAGCAGCGGGCGATAGCGACCCAGGCCACCCCACCAGCATACGACCTTTCCTGGCAGCGCCTGCCAGCGCGGATCATCGATGTTGCTGTCCCTGCCGAAGGACGTCTCGTTGCAGACGACGCCGACTTCCATGCCGCGCTCAAGGCATCCGGCTATCTGGTCGAGAACAAAGGTTTCGGACAATGAGGGGAACTTGTCGACTACGAAGCAAATCTTCATCGGCAGGATGCGCTCGTGCGGAGAGCCGGTGTGCCCTTGACAAAAGCCGGGCCGAAAACAGGGTGCCGGAGGCACAAGACATGCAGCATGGAACTCTACCGCTGTTGGCCCACCCGCAGGGACGTTAGTATAGGTCTTGCTGCACTGCAACATTTTTGGTGCAGTGTAGCAAGATTTCCCTCGGCTTGGCGTGTCTGCCGATCAAACGCAGAGCAGCAGTGTCAGCCGGCAGATGAAGGATCCGCCAAGCCCTCGGAAACCCCGACATGACCGGCAGGTTCATGCGCAGGGCTCGATGTGGCCAGTTGGGTAACGATCTGCGCAAAACGTTCATTCAGAACATCTGCGTTGAAGTCGTCCTCGACTTTGCGGCGTGCGGCAAGCGCGATACGCTCGCATTCGGTCGGGTGCTCCCCGGCCCAGGCAAGCTTGCCGGCAAGCGCTGAAATATCTCGCTCGGGCGCAAGCAACCCCGTCTCCCCATCCTTGATGAGCTCCGGGATTCCCGAATGATACGTGCTGACCGCAATCAATCCGGCGGCCATGGCCTCCATGAGCGCGACCGGAATGCCTTCCATATCCCCGTCGCTGGCAGTGATACTTGGCAGCAAAAAGAGATGAGCCATGCGAAGCCGTCTTTTCACCTCTGCGTGAGGGAGGCTGCCGAGGAATGTTACGCGACCAGCCAAGCCCAGCTCTACGGCCAGCTTCTCCAGATTCATCCGCA
This sequence comes from Mesorhizobium sp. LNJC394B00, assembly GCF_000502555.1. Lineage (NCBI taxonomy): Bacteria > Pseudomonadati > Pseudomonadota > Alphaproteobacteria > Hyphomicrobiales > Phyllobacteriaceae > Mesorhizobium > Mesorhizobium sp. LNJC394B00. The sequence goes on along the minus strand of NZ_AYWH01000005.1, from coordinate 111,551 downwards.
GAGGACCGTCGCCAACAATGTCGTAACGCCAGTCTAGCTGCGGCTGGGAGGCCTTGAGAGAGGCCAGGGCTCGCAAGGCGAACTCGACGCCTTTCTTTTCGACCAGGCGGCAAACCGTCGTCACGACCAGTTGGGTGCCTTCCCACGATTCCCAGCGATAGCCGATTTCGCGGGTGTCAATTCCCATATGGTGGACCGTCGTGCTCGCCTGGGACAGGCCGGCTTCCAGCAGCATCGTGCGGAAGTAATCGTTGACGGGCAGGTTCAGGGTCCCATGCTTGGTCAGCCCGGCATATTGTGTCGCGAGCACTGCCTGCCGCGCCGGGATCGCCACGTCCGCGCCGTGAAAGATGGTTATGATCGGTGGTTTGAGCACCTTCCATTTCTTCAGTGCGGCTGCTCTCTCGCCGTTCTGTCCGAAGTGGGCGACAATCACGTCGCAGCGGTTCAGGCGGCGTGCAAAGGCGATGTCGAGAACGGTCGAGGCCTTGTATCGCAGACGCGGCGGCAGACGCTGTACAAATTTGCTGATTACAGCGGCCCATCGCCACCAATGTCGGGTTCTGGCGAGCAGCGTCGCCATCGGCTCGCTTTGCCGGTCAATTCGGTGGTCACCTTGCATCTTTTCGCAGACCACTTCGACCTGAAAGCCCCGCGCCAGCAGCCCAGCCATCTGGTCCACGACGAAGGTTTCCGAAAGCAGAGGGAATTCGCCGACGACAAAGCCCACGCGCATGACCCGCCCATAAGGTTGGGGCTTGCTCGGACCAAGCGGTCCATATCGCACAAGCCCTAATGTAGACAGGCAGAATACACGTTGATTGCTGCAGTGCCACAAAATATTGCACTGCAGCAATTAAAAGTGATCCGGACGGGCGCACGACGCCTGGACCTGGCTAACGGGAACTTTGCGCGACCACGGTCGTGCAGCGTCTCAGCTGAAATGCAACACGACGCGTTTAGGCTGCGCGCTCCAAACCGACACGTCTTGCGCGGTCGAGAACGCCCATGAACGTTGCGAACTGGCTGTCGGGGTTCATCTGCCGCCGCTCCGAAAACTGACGTGCTGTCGCTGACAGCCGCTTGTACTCGGCCTCATCGCTCCACAGCCGCCTGATCGTTGCGACCCAGTCGGCGAGCGGGGCGTCGTAGTCCAGTACCACGCCGCCGGCGCCGATCGCTTCCGGCAGACCGCCGCGCCGCGAGCCGACCACGGGAATGCCACTACAATGCGCTTCCGAGGCCACCCGGCCCCAGGCTTCTTCCCATTTGCTGGGCGCAAGCAGGATTTTCGTGCGGCCGTAGACCGTCTTCATGTCGCTGGTGCGGCTTTCCAGCTTGACGTTCTGGAGGGGAGAGATTGTTGCTTCGATCCGGGCTCGATGATCGTCGTCGAGCTTCCAGCTTTCGACGAACAGGAACGGGATCTCGGGACAGGCGGCGGCAATGCGCACCGCAAGATCGAAGCCTTTTTCCTCATATGGATTGATGAGCGTGACAAATTCACCGGTCGTCGGTGTGCTGTAGAACGCGGGATTGATGGTCGGCGGAATAACCGTCGAATCGATATCGAATTTTGCCTTATAGGCGCGCGCGGTGAACTCGGAGTTGGCGATATAGACCGCCGAATGGAGCTCACGCAGATCGCCGGCCAATTCGTCGAATTCGACATTCCTCAGATAGACGGTCAGCGGCACGCCAAGCCTCTGCAGCTCTCTGCCGATCGGCACCGAATTGTGGCACTGCACGACCGCGACATCCGGCCTCAACTTTTTGACGGCGAAGTCGGCCGCTTCCCAGGGGAACCACGCCCGTACAACCGGATAGCCCGGGAAATTGTCGATGACCGCGCGCTGACGAAGGAGCTTCATCTTGGCGCGCGCCCTGAAGCCGAACATGCCGTCGCCGAACAGCGCTGCCAGAACGGATGCCTCGTGACCATTTTCGCGCAATTGCTCGACCAGGTGGTGGGTGCTCGACTGGACGCCCCCGCTGAATTGCGGCGTGTAGCCGGTGCCGCCTGCAAACAGAACTTTCATGAACCTGGCTCCGCGTTGTGCCGCCCTGCCTTCACGCCGCCATCCTGCCGATCGAGAAATACTCGATGCCGTGACGGGCGATGACCTTGGGATCATAGAGGTTACGGCCATCGAAGATGACCGGCGTGGTCAGGGCATCCTTCACCGCGTCGAAGGACGGGGCGCGGAAACTCTTCCATTCGGTGGCGATCAGCAACGCGTCGGCGCCGCGCAGTGCCGCCTCCTTGGTGCCGCACAACAAAAGGTCGTCGCGCAGGCCGTAGATGGCCTGGCATTCCTGCATCGCCTCGGGGTCGTAGGCCTGCACATTGGCGCCGGCCTGCCACAGCGCCTCCATCAGGACGCGCGCCGGCGCCTCGCGCATGTCGTCGGTGTTGGGCTTGAAGGCGAGGCCCCAGAGCGCGAAGGTCTTGCCCTTGAGACTGCCCTTGAAATAACGGTGCACCTTGTCGAACAGCACCGACTTCTGGGCATTGTTGCGCTCCTCCACGGCGCGCAGCAGCTTGGCGTCGAACTTGACACCTTCGGCGGTCTTGATCAGCGCGCGGACATCCTTGGGAAAGCACGAACCGCCATAGCCGAGGCCGGGATAGATGAAGTGGTAGCCGATGCGCGGATCCGAGCCGATGCCCTTGCGTACCTCCTCGATGTCGGCGCCGAGCTGCTCGGCCAAATTGGCCATTTCGTTCATGAAGGAGATCTTGGTCGCCAGCATGCAGTTGGCGGCGTACTTCGTGAATTCGGCGCTGCGCACGTCCATCACGATCATCTTCTCGTGGTTGCGGTTGAACGGCGCGTAGAGCTCCCGCATCACCGCCTCGGTGCCCTCGCTGTTGGTGCCGACAATGATGCGGTCAGGCTTCATGCAGTCGGCGACGGCGGAACCCTCCTTGAGGAACTCAGGATTGGAAGCGACGTCGAAAGCCAGGTCCTGGCGCCCGCGCGCCTTCAGCGTCGCGGCGATTTTGGCCTTCACCTTTTCGCAGGTGCCGACCGGCACGGTCGACTTGCCGACGACGATCTTGGGACCGTCCATCTCGCGGCCGATGGTCTCGGCCACCGCCAGCACATATTTGAGGTCGGCCGAACCATCTTCGCCGGGTGGCGTGCCGACCGCAATCATCTGGATCTCGCCATGCTTGACGCCGGCGGCGGCATCGGTGGTGAACTTGATGCGGCCGGCGGCGTGGTTCTCCTTGACCAGGGCCTCCAGTCCCGGTTCGAAAATCGGCACCAGGCCCTGGTTGAGCCGCTCGACCTTCTTTTCATCGACATCGACGCACACCACCTGGTGCCCGACCTCCGCCAGCACCGCGGCCTGCACGAGACCGACATAGCCAATTCCAAAGACCGTCAAATTCATTCGGGTTAATTCCTGTTCACGCCCTTTGGCCTTATATAGCCGGGCCGGTTCAGATCTACTTTATGCTGCTTACACTGCATGCCAGCGATTCCGGAAACTGGCACGGCTGGCCGAGCGCGGTGAAGGCGACGCGCTGCACCTGCATCGTCACCTGGCGGCCGGGGTCGGAAAAGGCGCCCATCCAGTTTTTCAGCGTGTCGCTGCCCCAGAGGCTGAAGAATATCTTCTGCGAGTGGGTCGGCAATTGCTCGGGATTGGTCACTTCCTGGACCAGCTTGCCGTTGACGTACCAGCGCAGCCGGTCCTTTTCCCAGATAAAGGCATAGTCGTTGAAGCCCTTGTCGGCGCCGCCTTCGACCTCGGCCAGCTTCTCGTTCTTGGGCTTGCCGGCGATGTAGCTGTTGACCTGCACCTTGGATGTATCCTTGGTCAGCACCTCGAAGTCGATCTCATACCAGGGCTGTTTGTCGGCAGGGCCGATATAGGTGAAGAAAGCGGCGTTGAGACCGGATCCGGTGTCGGTCTTCATCCGTGCTTCATAGGTCCCATAGCCGAAGCGCTGCTTGGTCTGGATCTCGGCGCAGGCGAACTCGCGGTCCTTCAGTTTGCGCTTTTCGAAGCCGAGCGTCAGCATGTTGTCGGAAAATTTTACCAGGCTTTTCGACCAGGTGCAGTTCTGGTGATTGCCGTTCGACCAACCGTCGGAGACATACCAGCGCGAACGATCGAAACTCTTGAAATCGTCGACGAAGGACGGTGCGCTTTGCATCTCCGGGGAGGCGTCCTGGGCGCGGGAGGGGTGGGCGGCGCCGAGCAGAGCTGCGGCTGCCGCCAACAGAAGCGCACCAACGGATAGAAGACGCGTTGGGTTTACAAGACGCATTGGCCGATTTGGCCGCGTCGAAATCATGGCATCGATTGCCGCCATGGGCGTCGTCTTCGGATCTGCGTTCATATCAATTCACCTTTGTGCTGTTCCGCCCCAACCCAAAGTCACCGATTGGCCCACATTGCTAACGGGCCGATCCCGATCCTCCGTCCCCGAACTTTCTCTTCTGTGTCTCGTGTGACCGTGTTCAGCCGAAGCGACCTGCGGGTTTGACATATTCCCCGTGCGAATCAGAACTCCGGCCATCCTCGCCGACGATCGCGTCGAGTGAATGACGCAGTTCCTTCATCCGGCTCGTCTGGCGCACCAGCTCGGCGATGCGCTGTTCGCAGTTCAGGATGGACTTCGTCAGCTCGCCGACTTCCGACAGCTTGCGTGCCGACGCCGAGCCGTTCTCCATCGACTCGACCAGGAAGGCCGCGTTGGTGGACTTCGACCGGTAGCGGGCCTCCAACCCGGTCTTCTCGGCCGCAATCTCGGCCGTGATCTGATCCAACAGCTTTGCCAGACGGTCGAAACGCGCCAGATCGGTCTGCTTGTCGCGCGCTGGGTCCCTGGACCTGAAGCCGAAAATTGAAGCCATCCGGTTGGCCTTCCAAAATTGCTGCACCGCAACATACAGTGCCATCGTCGGGGCGTGTAGGCAACCTCCGAGTTTCAGAAAGGCAATTTTTTCAGCCTTGCGGCCGCCGTCCCGGACTTGGCGGAGCCTACTTTTGCGCCGCCGTGCTGGTAGCGGCCATGAGGAAGCGCAAGGGCGGCACCGGCTGCTGCCGCGGGGACAGACCGGCGTGGCGAAACAAGGCATCGAGCTTGTCGGCGGCCACGCCGACAACGATAGGAATGAGGTTCGACTGGCTGGCCAGCGCATAGGCGGCGGCAGACGCCATGCCGCGCTCGGCCTTCACATCGAGGAAATTGCGCAGCCGGTATTTGTCACGCACATGCCGCTCGTGCTTGCGCAGCAGGGCCTTGGAGCCTTCCGGCAGGCTGTCGATCTTGAGCAGTGCCAGATCCGCATCGGCGAGGCGCTTCAGATCCTGTGTCTTGTGGCGCCCGCTCAGCGAATCGGCGCGCACGATCGCGCCATAGCCGCAGGAACGGATGACCTTGAAGCGTGCGCCAAGGGCAAAGGCGCGGGCGTACAGTTCATAGTCTTCGCCGAGACGCAGGTTCTCGTCGTAACGCAGCCCATGCCTGTCGAGGAAAGCTCTTGATATCACCGGCTTGAGAAAGCCGAGTTCGCCGCGCTGGACACGCCGTCTGGAGATGTTGCCCTCGATGAACCGCTCGAAGTCGAGGAATTCCGGGTCCGCCGAAAAGGACGGGGCGACGATCTTCGAGACATCGGTCGCCGTATCGTCACGGATCAGCATGATGTTGTCGGCGGCGAAATCCCAGTCGGCGCTGGCAAACAGCTGGCGAAACCGTCCCTGAAGGAAGAAATCGTCGGCGTCGAGAATGCTGATGAAAGGCGATTTCGACCCGGCAATGGCGGCGTTGCGGGCGAAGGACGGGCCGCGATTGGCGTCGAGCCGGATGACCGAAAGCCGGCCGCTGCCATCATCGGCAGCGCTGGCCACCTTTGCGGTGTCATCGGTGGAGGCGTCGTCGACGACGACGACTTCCGCCACCTCCGGCTCGCGCAGCGCCGAGGCGATGGCTGCGGGAATGGTCCGGGCCGCGTTGCGCGCCGCGATGATCACGCAGACCCGGGATTCTGTCATGGACATAGGGTGGCCTTTCGATTGCATAAAGTGTCGCGAGGCCCCTCGCCCTCCCGGCGCGCGGCGCCGGACCCCGATCCATCCCCAGCGGATCGGGACGGAACGTTATCTGCCTGCTGCATGACGACCCTCATCGTCACCGGCTTTCCCGCTCGAAAATCCGCCGGCTGAGGTCGGCTGACGCGGCCCAGCCGGCCTCGGTCAGGTAGCGGACAGGTTCGCGGCCGCACAATTCCCACAAAACGGTGCGCCGTTGCGGCCATCTGAGCGACGACAGCCACGGCGCGATGACCATGTGGAACAGGTCTTCATTGCCGATGCGTGACAGGATCCTGGTGGCCCGATCCGACAGCAGCGTGCCGGCGCCACCAAGCAGCACATCGGCGGCGCGCAGGCCCAGCAGCAGGGTGTCAGCCAGCCCCTGCTCGACCGCGTAGTCGAGCACAGTCTGCTGCTCGGCCTCGCTCAGCCGACTGGCAGCGGCCCGGACATCGCAGACATAGCCCGCGCATGGCTCGCGGTTGAACAGCGCCTTTGCGACACTGATGCAGGACAGAAGCAAAGTGTCGGAGGCCGAGATGAACGGCACGCTGGAGCCGGCGATCGCAAGCGCGCGCTTGCGGCGCAGGAACCCTTCCGTATCGCGCGGGCTGGGCGATCCCGGCTGCTGGAGCCGGTAATGGAGATCGACGGTGGACAATTTCCGACCTTGGCTGCGAACCATGTGCTGCTCGCCCAGAAAGCGCACCCACCAGACGGAGCGGGACTTGCCGGCGACCTCGTAGCCGATCGAGCGCAGCGCATCGCGAGCCCTAAAGAAGCCGGCCGGCGACACCAATATGTCAACATCTCCGGACGGCTTCATGAAATGGTCGCCATAGAGCAGTTGCTGCTGGAGGGGCCCCTTCAGGAACACGAAATCGATGCCGCTGCCGCGCAGCGCCTTGTCGATGGCCATCGAATCCATGATGCCGGACGAGTTCATCGCAATCGTGCGCCGGCGATAAGTGTCGAGCCACTCGAGCAATCCCGGCGGCGTCTCGCCCGCCGGTGGGCGCGACAGCGCCTTCAGCATGAAGGTGGCGACCTTGTTCAGCCTGGCGATGTCGCAAACATCGGCAACGGAGATGGCCGGTGCAGGCGCGGCGCTGGGGCTCGCCCCGGAGGCGAAGAACAGCCGCAGGCACGCCTGCACATAGGCCACTTCGTCGGCGCAGCCAGCGGCGCGCAACCTTTCGAAGGTCCCTTCCTGCAAGGCCATCTGCTGCAGCATCTCCGCAAAAAATTCGCCAGGCGCGTTATATTGCAAGTGCGAAGCAAAGCATCGCCAAATTCATGCGCCGCGTCCAGTTTTTCCTTTGGCGCCAATTTCCTGCAACCTGAACGTTTCGCAACACAGTCCTAGATGCAAGGCGCCGGTTGATCGGGGCTTGTGACGGGTACGTCAGCAACAATTTTGTGGGAATGCGCCAGCGCCCAAGTGAGGAGCATTCGAAGGAAAATTTAACGTAATTAAATCAGATACTTAGTTGATGGCCTCGGACACTCTGCTGAATTCTCCTGGGATGTGAAAATGCAAAGCGCTTTGATCACCATTGAAGGGAGTCGCAACCGAGAATTGATTAACGGCTGGTAAATCAGGCTTGACTCATAAATGCTGCCATGCAGCTATTGCGGTGCAGCAATAGCTCGCTGCCGGCAATCGACAGGCCGCTTCCAGTCCACAAGTGGAGAGTAAATTGGAACAGAATGTTGAAAAGCATGAGTACGAAACCCCTAGCCTGACGGTCCACGGCTCGATCGAGACCATCACGCAAGGCGGTAGCGGTACTACGGCACTCGACGCCTCGTTTCCGGCACATACGCCGGTCGGCGAACTCACCTTCTCCTGAGTATTCTCTCGTTGGGGTGACAAAGTCCGGACTCTGCAAACAGAGCGCACTAAGGAGAGTCGGGGGTCAAACCCCGGCTCTCGCGTCTTTGTCCGGAATTGCCGAAGCGTTGGTTGTGAGCGAGGTTTAGGAATGGACTGGAACCCCACGGACCATGATCGGATGAGCGCGAGCAAGGATGCCGTGGCCTGCGAATTCGGCAACGGCCTGGCGCTGCTCGATATGAGGTCCAACATCTATTACAGCCTGAACAGCGTCGGCGCCTATATCTGGGAGCTGATCCAGGAGCCGCGGCCGATTTCCGAAATCCGCAGCGCCGTGCTGGATCGCTACAATGTCGATCCGGAACGCTGCAAGGCCGATGTCGATGGATTGTTGAAGGGCTTGGCGGACGCCGGGCTTGCGAGGCTCCATGATGAGGAACTTGTCTAGAGCTTTCTCACTTGGCGGGCCGGAGATGCTCTTTCTCGCCCACTGCCTTGCGGTGGTCGTGGCGGTGCGGCTGGGGCTGACGCTGCTTTCCTACAACAAAGTGCGCCGCATGGTGACCCGGCTCGACGCGCGCGAACCAGCCGACATCGGCGATCTCAGGCGTGTCGCCTGGGGCGTGGCTGCGGCTGCCCGCCTGGTGCCTGGCGCAAGCTGTCTGACCCAAGCGCTTTCCGGCCAATATTTGCTTGCCCGCCAGGGCAACGCCTCAAAAATCCGCATCGGCATCGAGCGCGATACCGGCACCGAGTTGAAGGCGCATGCCTGGCTGGTCAGCGGCGACCATATCGTGCTCGGCGGCTCGCTTGGCGGGTTTAACCATCTCGTCGACCACGGCCAGTGAGCGATGAGCGGCGTCGCCGGAATTCTGCTGAGGCAGGAAGGCAGGCAGGCCGCCGCGGCCGACATCCAGCGCATGCTTGCCCGCATGCAGCATCGCGCGCCTGACGGCAGTTCGTGGTGGATCGACGAGGGCGTCGTTCTTGGCCACGCCTGGCTCAACACCACCGATGAAGCCGGCCCCGGCCCGCTGACCATGGCCGGCGGCAAGCTCGCAATCACCGCGGATTGCCGGCTGGACAACCGCGACGAACTCTTGGCCAGGCTCGGCATCCGGGACAATTCGGTTGCCGACGCCGTGCTTGTGATGCGCGCCTATCTGCGCTGGGGCGAAGCCTGTCCCGAATATCTGCAGGGCGACTTCGCCTTTGCCATCTGGGACGCCGAGCGCCAGAAGCTGTTTTGCGTGCGCGATCATTTCGGCGTCAAACCCTTCTACTACCATTCGAGCGACCGGCGTTTCGTCTTTGCTTCCGAGATCGGGCCGATCCTCGATGTCGGCGGCGTCGACATGCGCATCAGCGAACACCAGATTTCCGGCTTCCTCGCCGGGCTGCCCGACGATCCGCAATCGACTGCCTATGCCGATATCTTCCGCCTGCCGGCGCGCCATAGCCTGACGGTGACCGGGAACCAGGTGGTGTTGCGCCGCTACTGGCAGATCGAACCGTCGCCAAGACCGATGCGGGCGGACACGGCCGAGGAATTCCGCCATCTGTTCTCGCAATCGGTCCGCAACCGCATGCGCGGCACGCCTGCGGTCGGGGCGATGCTGAGCGGAGGCCTCGATTCCTCCTCGATCGCCTGCGTGGCGGGCCTGCAGAATGCCGCCCAGCAAAGACCGAGGCTGCCGACCTTCTCGCTGGTGTTCGAAAAGGGCTCGCCGATGGATGAGCGTCCGTTCATCGAGGCGGTGCTGGGCCAGCAGAAGGTCGACGGCACTTTGATTTCCGTCGGCGACTACGCGCCCTTCGCGGAATTCGAACGCATTCTGGAGGAGCAGGAAGAAACGTTCCTGGCCCCCGGCCTGTCGCTGACCCGCGACATCTACAGGACGGCCGGCGCCAAGGGCATGAAGGTGCTGCTGGACGGCCATGGTGGCGACGAGGTGGTTTCGCAAGGCCACGGCCATCTGCACGAACTCGCCGATGCCGGCAAATGGATGGAGCTGTGGCGTGAGCTGCGCAGCGCTTCCAACACTTATGGCGACGGCATGCTCGGCCTTTACTACAAGTTCCTGACCCTCTACGGGCCTGCCTGGCGCGTCGCGAGAATCAAGCGGTTCGCGAACCGCGTGCTTGGCAAATTGCGGCGCCATCCCACTGGGCGGCCGGCGACGAGCTGGCGCGGCCTGATCAATCCGGACCTGGCGATGCGCACCGACCTCGTCGAACGGTTCCGCAGGGCCGGCTATATGCCGCCCGCGGTCAGCGCCAGCGAGACCTTGACCCATCGCTGGCTGCTGTCGAACGGCATGGTGCCGCACGCCTTCGAGGTTCTCGACAAGGCCGCCGCCAATTTCGGCGTCGAGCCGCGCTACCCCTTCTGGGACAAGCCGCTGGTTGAGTTCTGCCTGGCACTGCCCGGCGCGGAAAAGCTGAACCAGGGCTTTGGCCGCTCGGTGTTGCGCCGTGCCATGGAAGGAATTTTGCCCCCGGCGGTGCAGTGGCGGCGCGACAAGATCGATTTCACCTCCAATTTGGTCAAAGGCATGCTGGGCAATCACCGCGATCTCCTGGACAAGGTGCTGGTGAAAGATGCGGCGCGGATTGCCCCTTACGTCAACCTGCCTGAGGTGACCGCCGCCTATGGCCGCATTTCCAGCCAACCCGAGGCCGCGACCTTGCCCGATGTCCAGTATGTATGGCGTTCGATTTCGCTATCGTTGTGGCTGCGGCAGGTGCAACAGCGCGGGAGCCACTGATGATGCCGGCCAACATGCCTCTTGCCGCTGATGACCGCCATGCAATTGCTGCTCGCGCACAGCACTTCTACAAAGCCTATGGGCTGACGATCGCTTCGCAGGTCGAACTGCCTGAGCTAGAGCCGAGCGAACCAGCTTGCGTCGATGTGCTGATCACGGTCGGCCCGATCGACCTGCCAAAACCCTCGCCCGAGACCGGAACTGCTTTCCGTTTCGAGCCGCGGCAGCAATATTTGGCATGGCAGACGGTCGGCGCCTTCCTGATCACCGATGCCTGCCGCATCGAGGTGGAGCCGGCGCCCGATGTCGACGACGCGCTGCTGGCGTTTCCGCTGCTCGGCCCGGTCATGGCGCTGCTTTTGCACCAGCGCGGCCTGCTCATCCTGCACGCCAGCGCCATTGCGGTCGGCGGCAAGAGCGCTGTCTTCATGGGCGACAAGGGCGCCGGCAAATCGACGACGGCGAGCGCGATGATCCGTGCCGGGCATCGATTGCTGACCGACGATGTCGTGGCGCTCGATCTCACGGACCGGCCGATGATCGTTCCGGGTTTTCCGCAGTTGAAGCTCGCCGCCGATGCCGCCGCCGCGTTTCCCATCCGCCAGGCAGAAATACGCCCGCAGGTGCATGCGGCGATCGACAAGATGCAGCATCGCCTGCACGCCGGATTTGCGGCAGACGCGGTGCCGGCGACCCGGATCTATATCCTCGAGCGCAGCGACAAGGCAGCGATCACGCCGCTGCCAGGCATCGGCGCCCTGCCGGCCATCATCAAATTTTCCTATGTGACGCGTTTCGGCCGTCCAGCCCTGGTCGGCGATTTTGCCACGACACATCTTCGCCAATGCGCGGCCCTGGCCAGCCAGGTCGGCGTCTGTCGCCTCGGAGTGCCGACCGGGCTCGACCGTATCGGCGAAGCCGTCGCCCTGATCGAAAACGATCTGGCGGCCGACAAAGGGCCGCGGTGAGCTGACATGTCCGCATCGCAGATCCTGCGCTTTTCGTTTTACCGCGATGTCGCCGGCTTCGGCGCCGCCATGGCCCGGATCGGCGGGCGCAGGACCTTCACGGCATTGCTGTTCCTGATCCTGGGAAGCCTGACCGAAGGCATCTCGATCCTGCTTCTGGTGCCGCTGCTGCATCTGGTCGGGCGACCCGAGCAGAATTTCGCGGTCAGGTTGCCTGACCGCGACTGGGTGCGCTGGCTGGCTCCGGACGGAACGCTGCAATTGACCACGGTGCTTTGCCTGCTGGTCGGGCTTGTCGCGCTGCAGGCAGCGTTCAACCGCTATAAATCCGTCTACATGGCGCGGCTGCTGCTCGACTTCATCAATCGCCTGCGCATGAACCTGTTCGAGAGCATCGGCAAGGCGCGGTGGGGGATATTCGCGCGCATGCGCAGCTCCGATCTCGACCATGCGCTGACCGGCGATATCGACCGCGTGCAGTCGGCGGCGTTCTCGCTGCTGATGCTGGTGCAGATCACTGTGCTTCTGGCGGGTTATCTCGTTGTCTCGCTGTTCATTTCGACAGTGATGACGGCGTTTGCCATTGTCGTCGGCATCGTCACCTTCCTGGCGCTGCAGCCGTTTCGGGCACGAGCCAGCGCCTTCGGCCGGGTTTTGACCAGCAATCGCCAGGAGCAGTACCGAACGGTCTCGGAGTTCCTCGGCGGCATCAAGGTGGCCAAGAGCCTGAATGTCGAGGCGACCTATTACGCGCAGCTTCGCGCGACGCTGGAGAAGATGAAGGCCGACAACATCAACTATGTCCGCAACAGCACCATCGGCACCGCTCTGTTCCAGGTCGCCAGCGTCATTGGTCTGAGCCTGTTCATCTATGTCGCTTTGGTCCGCTTCAACCTCTCGCTGGCCGAGATCGTTGTCCTGCTTCTGGTGTTCATGCGCATTGCGCCGCGCTTCATGGACATGCAGATGCAGGCGCAGCAGGTGCTGATCAATCTGCCGGCCTATGCCTCGATGCGCGACATGCAGGCGCGTTTCGATGCCGAGCGCGAGCCCGCAAACCTCGAATCGGATGCCAAGCTGTCGCTCGATGTCGGGCTCAACATACGCAATGTCTCCTTTGCCTATGAGGCGGGCGGCAAGCCGGTGGTGAGCGATGTCACCTTTGGCCTACCCGCCGGCAAGGTAACGGCGCTGATCGGTCCGTCAGGATCGGGCAAGAGCACGCTTGCCGACATGCTGCTTGGCCTGCTCGAACCGAGCGAGGGCAAGATCCTGGCCGATGGCGTCGAGATCGGCGCCGCCAACCGCCGGCGCTGGCGCGACCAGGTGGCGTATGTGCCGCAAGACGTGTTCCTGCTGCACGATACGATCGCCGCCAATCTGCGCCTTGCCGCGCCGCAAGCCAGTGACGCGGAGCTGTGGACTGCACTGCGCGCTGCGCATGGCGCCGACTTCGTCGAGCGGCTGGAGTTGCGGCTCGACACGGTGGTCGGCGACCGCGGCGTCCGGCTCTCGGGCGGCGAACGCCAGCGCATCGCGCTGGCGCGCGCGCTGCTGCGCAAACCTTCGCTGCTCATTCTCGACGAGGCGACCAGCGCGCTCGACTGGCAGAACCAGTCCCTGATCGCCAAATCGATCGACGGCTTGCGCGGATCGATGACGATCCTGACCATTGCGCACAGGCCATCGATGATCGCCTTCGCCGACTGGGTGGTTGCAGTCGAAAACGGACGAATCGTCGAAGTCGGGCAATATCAGAGGTTGAAAGCGAAGGCCGGCAGCCGCCTGTCGAAAATGCTTTCAGGCGAGCAATCGGAACCCGAGCCGGCCGAAGCAGGCTGAGTCCGGCTGCAAGATGATCCGAGGCCGACCTTGCGGCTTCAGACTGTTCAATGCACGCTGCGCCTCGCCGAGAGCTTCTCGCCTTCAACCGCCTTGTCGGCGCCGAGGCTTCTTTCGGCGTCGCGAGCCCTGTCGGCCGATGTCGGCGCGCTCCTGGCGATCATAACATACACCAGCAGGAAATAACCGACTTGGATGAGGACAGCGCAGCCGATGACGCGAAGCACCGTTGTGGTGACCGTCGCGCCGTCGACATAGGACCACGCGACCACGATCGCGAGGGCGAAAACCATTCCAATGACGAATTTTGGTAATGACATGTTCGGCGGCCCGTCAACCGGCCCGAGCATGCAAAAGCGATGACTTACCCACCCGAGTATCTCCCCATTCGCCATGCGAGCTTATTTAGCTGCTCTTTTTCGGCCGGTTGCTTCCGGCCTTCCCAACCCATCCAGACTCTATCAGGAATAATTTGCGACTCTATTAAGGCGCGAAACTGACGGCAAGGGCAACCAGCAATAATTTTCGGCTTGGCGGCGGCTTGGACTCCGCCATGCTGCGATGCACACGCAGGGGTGGTGGCCTAACTCGTCGTGCGCTTTATACTACAGTAGAATCTACAATGTTAATTAGTATTTTACTTGTTTAATTTAGCAAAGCCAGTGATTCGAAAATCAGTTAAAGCCGTTCCCTCTGCGGCAAAGGACGATTTGCCCAAAACCCGCCGAAAAAAGGCATTACATTTCCTACGGTTGCTAATTATTCGTCACAAACCCGCCATAAAGGGCAAAATTTGGGCAAGGAGGGTTTATTATTTAGTCAATTCCTGACGTGACTATTTCAGCCATATGGGAAATTGTGTGTTGCGCTGCAGCATTTTTTTGGTATCGTGGCATAAACCATCCGTTCAACGTATGGAGCTTTTGCATGAGGGACGTTGCCAAGTCGGCCAATGCGGCATTTTCGCATGTCGGCGTAGATTTTCCGCCACCCATCGGCGGGCTGCTGAAGCGCAGTTTCGATATTTTCGGTTCACTTGTCGGCCTGGTGGCGCTTAGCCCGTTGTTCCTGATGGTGGCCCTTCTGGTCAAGCTTTCCGACGGCGGCTCGATCTTCTACGGCCACAAGCGCATCGGACGCGGTGGGCGGATTTTCCCCTGCCTCAAGTTCCGCACCATGGTCGAAGACGGCGAACGTGTGCTGGCCGCCTATCTCGCGGCCAATCCGGAAGCCAACGCCGAATGGATCGCGACCCGCAAGCTGAAGAACGATCCGCGCGTCACCCGCGTCGGCGCCGTTCTGCGCAAGCTCAGCCTCGACGAGCTGCCGCAGATCATCAACATCCTGCAGGGCGACATGAGCCTTGTCGGGCCTCGCCCGGTGGTGCGCGACGAGCTTGAGATCTACGGCAGCGCCGCGGTCTATTATTTGAAGTCGCGGCCGGGCCTGACCGGGCTCTGGCAGGTCAGCGGACGCAACGATGTCTCCTATGACAGTCGCGTCGCGTTCGACCGTCACTATGTCGAGAACTGGTCGCTGTTCGAAGACGTTCGCATCATCCTCAAGACCGTGCCTGCGGTGTGGATGTCGCGCGGTTCCTACTGACCGACCGCAACTGGTCAGCAATCGGGCCGGTACGGCCCGAAGCCAATCCGGTCCAAAGCTATTCGGCGATGGGCCGGTCTCGCATTGCAGCCATAGTATTCTGCCAGGTTCCGAAGGAGGCACTCGGCAGCAGGCCTATCGGGCGGATGGGGCCAAAACGGATCGGAAACGTTCAGTTGAAAACAGACATATCAGCGTATTTTCGCCTTGCCGGCCCGATGCGGCCGGCACGGCTCGTCGCCACGTGCCTCGCTCTGTCGCTCGCGGTTCCGGCCATGGCCGACGAGTACCGGCTCGGCTCGCAGGACAAGCTCAACATCCGCGTCGCCGAGTGGCAGACGGTGGAAGGCACGTTCCGTGACTGGTCGGCGGTAAACGGCGAATATTCGGTCGGTCCAGCCGGCAATTTGTCGGTGCCGTTCGTCGGCGAACTGCCGGCCGCCGGCAAGACCACGTCGGAGGTTGCGGCCGCGATCAGCGTCGCCCTGCAGCGCAAGCTTGCCTTGTCGGACAAGCCGGAAGCCTCGGTGGAAATGGTGCAGTTCCGGCCGTTCTACATCTCGGGCGAGATCCAGACGCCTGGCCAGTTTCCCTATGTGCCGGAGCTGACCGTGCTCAAGGCGATCAGCATCGCCGGCGGCATCCGGCGCAACGCCGATTTCGGCACCCAGCTCGGCAAGGATCTGATCACCGCCAAGGGCAATTTCGACATTTATGACGACCAGCGCGTGCGGTTGATCGTCAAGCGTGCCCGCATCGATGCCGATCTCGCCGGCAAGGAGAGTTTCGAGGCGCCTAAGGAAGTCGAGGGCGACCCGCGCCTGGCGACAATCGTCGCCGACGAAATGCAGATCCTGATCTCCGACCAGAAAGCGTTGAAGCTGAAGCTGCAGGCGCTTGACGATCTGAAAGGGGTCCTGCAGTCCGAAATCGAGGCGCTGCAGAAAAAGATCGTCAACCAGCAAAAGCAGGTCGACCTGGCGCAGCAGCAGGCGGACAGTATCGGTCCGCTGGCGCAAAAGGGCTTGGTCGCCAACGCACGCCTGCTTTCCTCGCAACAGTCGGTCACCGATCTGCAGGGCAAGATCCTGGACTATGAGACGGCGATCCTCACCGCCAAGCAGTCGGTCAGCAAGGCGACGCAGGATGCCATCGATGCCCAGAACACGTTGAACTCGAGACTTGCCGCCGACCGGCAGCAGGTCGAAGCAGACCTCAACGAAGCCGCACTCAGGGTCAACATGCAACAGGGCCTGATGGCCCAGGCATCGGACCCGGCCACGACCGCCGCCATCACAAACCACAATGAAGAGCCGGCGCTCATCTATTCGCTGGTGCGCGTGACCGACGGCAAGACCAGCGAGATCGACGCCAAGGAAGATACGCCGGTGCTGCCGGGCGACGTCATCAAGGTGAAGCTGGCGCCGACGGCCAGCCAGTAACCTGTTTGTTTGGAGCAATTCCGGACGGAAAACCGTTTCCCACTTTTCCCGGAATTGCTCTAGCGCTCGGGCTCGCTCGGCGAGGCCCGCGCGATGGAGGCGGGAGGAACCAGTTCGGCTCGTTCGCGCCAGGGTGCGGGCGGGAACTTCCGTTTTTCGACCGCTTGAAGGCATTCCATGCAGCCCGCCGCACCGCGCCACGTCTACCTCAATCTCGATGCCATCCGCGGCGTCGCGGCGATCAGCGTCATGCTCTACCACTTCTCGCCGTTCCTGGCCGCCGGCAAGGTGCTGCCGTCGAGCTATCTGGCGGTCGACCTGTTCTTCCTGCTCAGCGGCTTCGTCATCGCGCATGCCTATGACCGCAAGATCGAAAACGGCATGGGCTTCGGCACGTTCCTGGCGATCCGCCTGATACGCCTCTACCCGCTCTACCTCGCCGGCACGCTGCTCGGTTTCTTCTATCTCATCGTCAAGAACCGGCTGATTCCGGCGGAATACATGCCGATCTCCGAGATCGGCACCATGCTGACGACCGGCATGTTCTTCATCCCGCTGGTCAGCGATGCCTATCACACGATCTTTCCGCTCAACCCCGCGTCGTGGTCGCTGTTCTTCGAGCTGATCGTCAACATCGCCTATGTCGCCGTCTTCTTCCTGCTGACGAAACGCGTGCTGACCGTGCTCATCGCCGTCAGCCTGGTGCTGCTGGTCATCGCTTCGATCGTGGCCGGCACCCTCGACTTCGGCATGACCGGCTCGACCATCATCAGCGGCCTGCCGCGCGTCTGTTTCTCGTTCTTCCTGGGCGTGCTGCTTTGCCGGTCCATGACACGCTATCAAAGCGGGCTCGGCTTCCTGCGGCGCGGCTGGTGGGTCGAGGGTGCGATCGCGCTGACGCTCATCGTCTTTGCCATCGCGCCGGCCGGCGGCGCGCGCGTCGCCTACGATCTCGCCTGCGTCGTCTTTGTTTTCCCGGCGCTGGTGGTGGTCGGCACTATTGCGCCGACGGCGCCGCGCCTGTCAGGCCTCTATGGCTGGCTGGGGCGGATTTCCTACCCGATCTACATCATCCACACGCCGCTGCTGATGATCATCGCCGGGGCGGGCAAGGCCGCAGCGATCGACCCGTTCGCGCATCATCCCTGGTTCGGCATCGTCATGGCGGTTTCGGTCATCGTCATCGCCGACATCGCCACGCGCGTCTATGACGAGCCGTTGCGCCGCTTCCTGCAGCGGCTGATGCTGCGCAAGCGCGCCGTCGCCTGAGATAAGCAAGTCAGACGCGCGCCGGCATGCGGCCGTTGGCGGTGTTCTCGTCCGGCACCGGAACATAGGCCCGCCTTGCCCTGGCGAGCGGCACCGGGCGCAGCTTGAACAGGCCGTAATAGACGATGAACGAGGCCATGAAATAGGGGCCGAGGATCTCGACCTCGAAGAAGGAGCGGATCAGCATCATGCCGACCGCGCCGGCGAGCACCACCGAATCGGCGCTCCAGTCACCGAACACCACCTTCGAAACATGGCCCCAGAAGGAGCGCAGGATGATCAGCGCCAGCATCGTCACGCCGATGAAGCCGAGCTCGACCAGCGTCTCGATATAGGTGTTGTGGAAATGGAAGCCGGTGCGGGTGGAGATGTAGAACTCGGCCCAGAGCCGTTCCGGATCGGCAAAACCCTGGATCCAGTAGGCGGCATAGCCATAACCGAGCACCGGACGCTGCTGCGCGGCGGCCCAGCCCTGTTCCCAGAGATAGGTGCGGCCGGTCAGCGTCGAATCCTTGCCGAAGATGCCGAGCACGACATCGAGCAAGCCAAGGTTCAGCGCAGCCATCACACCGCCCACCAGCGCCGTAGCGCCGACGACGAACAGCACGCGGCGGTAGCGGCGTGACAGAACCTTGCTCATGGCAAGCAAGGCAACGACACCGATCACCGCCGGAAGCGAAGCGACTGACGTCGCCGAGTGGGCGATCGCCAGCATATAGACGGACAGCAGGATGATCGGCGCGGTCCAGACGAAGCTCATCCAGTTGCGCCGGTAGAAGGCCAGAAAAGCGAAGCAGAAGAAGATGCCGAGCGAGGCGAAGAAGCCGATCTGGTTCTTGGAGCCGAAGGCGCCGACGAAATTGGTGGTGCCGTCGATAGTGTCGAGCGCATAGGCGCCAACCTTCAGCGAATACAGCAGCACGATGAAGATGCCGATCAGCGAGCCCAGCACCAGCGTGCGCGTGCTGATGGTGCGCGCCGCGATGTAGGCGCACAGCATGTGGGAGAAATATTGCAGCCCCGCCCGCGCGCTGGTGCCGGCCGCTTGCGACCAGAACAGCGACAGACAGACATAGGCCGCAAACAGCAGCGGCAGCCAGGCGCTGGAGAGATCGCGGGCGAAACGCCGGTAGTCGACGAACAGCAGCGGCAGCCATACCAGATAGTAGGCGAGGATCAGGATCTGGCCGAAATTGGTGGAGTAGGCGAAGGCAAAGACCGACACCGCAACGGCGAAGGCGGCATAGGCCTTGTTGTTGTCCGGATCGATCAGAATGGATTTCGGGATCTTCATATCCGTACCGGATTTCTCATGCTGCCGCCTTTCAGCTGGGCTGAAGCGCCCATGGTCGGCTTTTCTGCGTCATGCGCGATCGCCGGAACCTGCCCTTGCCGGATCCCGATCAGCGGGCATCCATTGTGCAGTGCACAATATAACCTCTATCGCCTGTCACTCAATGGTAAATTTGCCGCGAGGGGTAAAGTTGCCGCAGGCAGGGCCAAAACGAACATGCAACCGACAAATGGCGTTAATGCGGCTCGCTCGTTCGAAAATTCAAACTGTGGCCGCTACCACAGCGCTCCGCCGGTGATCTGGATGTTTTCCATGGTGATGCCCTTGGCCAGATCCGAGCACAGGAACACGGCTAGAGCCGCGATTTCCTGCGGCTGCAGCATGCGCTGCTGGGGATTGCCCTTGGCGATCTCGGCCATCGCTTCCTCGGCGGTTCTGCCGTTGCCCTCACGCTCGACCACCTGCGCCACGTTGCGGCGCATCAGTTCGGTCTCGACCCAGGTCGGGCTGATCATGACGCAGGTGACACCGTGCGCGGCGCCTTCCAGCGCCACGCAGCGGGTAAGGCCGAGCAGCCCGGCCTTCGAGGCGCAATAGGCCGGGTTGTCCTTCCAGCCGACGGAAGCCGCTGTCGAGCCGATGTTGACGATACGGCCCCAGCCGCGCTCGATCATGCCGGGCAGCACAGCTCGGGTGACGCGGAACGCTCCGCTGAGATTGGTGTCGACGATCTTGTTCCACAGCGCGTCGGAATGGCCGCAGACCGGCTGTTCGGCGGTGGTGCCCGCGGCATTGACCAGTATGTCGGCCGGGCCGATGGCGGCCTGCGCGTCAGCCGCAAACCGGTTGGTCACCTCGCTGTCGCGGACATCGAGATGGGCGGCATAAACCCTGGTGCCGTGGGCAGACAGGGCCAACCGCACGCGCTCGATTTCATCTGCGCCGGGATAGTAGGCGGCGTCGGTTCTTTCGGCGCCGGCGGGGGCGATGTAGGAGCCGACCGCTACATTGACGCCGGCTTGCGCCAACGCCGTCGCAATCGCGAAGCCCATGCCGGAAAACCCGCCGGTGACGATCGCGCTGCGGCCGGAAAGGTCTGTCATGGGCAGTGAATCTCCGATACGATGTTTGATGCGATAGTCTTAGACCCAGCCCGGTGACGAGCGCTACCTTGCCTGCAGCGCTGGTCACCACGTCGCTAGAGCGGTTTGCCCAGCCACTCGCGATAGAAGCCTTCGAGATCGGGTTCGAAATCATGCACGATCGGATAGCCGGGTGCCGCCGCCTCGACCTCGTGCATGGTGCCGCATTCCGGACAGATGAATTCGCGGATTTCCATCCATTGCGGATCGGGGATATCGCTGTTGGGATAGATCTCGCGCAGCGCTTCCTCGGTGTTTCGCACGTTGATCGCAGCCTTGAGCTTCCAGTTCTTGCGGTAGTCGCCGAAGGAGTGGCCGCATTCGCAACGGGTGATGCGCTCGTCGCCGCTCTGGCAGATGAACAGGTGATCCGAGACCGGCAGCAGGATCGGGTCCTTCCAGGTGACACGGTCCTGATAGACGGCGAGCATCTTGAAGAAGCGGTCGTCGTCCTTGTAGGCGCTCATGATGCGCTTTGTCTGAGGCCAGGGGAGCTTGCCGGCTGAGAGATCGCCGAGGACTTCCTTGCTGTACGAGGTCATGGCTTTGCTCCCGGCATGAAGATCGATCTGGCGTCGACGGTCCAGAAATCGCTGAAATCCCTGGTGAAGCGCGACGACAGCTTGATCGCGCTGGCATACATTTTCTTCACCTCGGGCGCGAAGTCGGCCTTCTCGACACGGCCGCGTTCGGCAGCGATCCAGTCCGAAACCGGGATCGCCTTGGCCAGACGCTCTCTGCGCATGGCGGCACGACGTTCGACGGTGGCGTCGATATCGGCAACCGGATAACCCTCGGCGTCGTCCTTCAGCACGATGCCGAAAATCTGGATCGCCGCCTGGCGGGTGAGAAAACCGTTCTCGACATCCCAGGCGGTCTTGACCGGATCGCGCTCCAGCACGTCGCCGTAACCGCCGCCACCATTGTAGGAATGGCTGAAGATGTCCCCCGACTTGTGCGGCGAGGTGATGTAGGGGCCTTCGACCACGGCATGGTCGCCGCCGATGTTCTTCTCGTAGTCGGAGACATGCGGATCGATACCTGGGGCATGCGCGAGCGGTTCGCCTTTTGCCGCCAGTTCGTGGATGTTGGAGTTGCGCACCGCGCGATGCTTCTGGCAGGTCGGCGCGGGATAGCCGCCGCACATGCCGCCATTGTCGAATACCCGCGAGGAGTGTTCCGAGGTGTGCAGTCGCAGGTGCGAGGTCTTGTTGATCAGCCAGGTCGAGACGAAGGAACAGCCGCCGCGATATTTGCCGGCGCCGCCCGAATTGGGCATGATCGAGCGGCCGATATAGACCATCGGCATCGACTGTTCCCAGACCTCGATGTTGCCCATGTCGGATTCCGGATTCCAGCCGACATAGGCGGTGTCGAGGCCATCGGCGATGGCCAGCGCGCCGGAGCCGGCGGCGGCGCATTCGAAATGCGCCATGCCGAACGGCGTACCGTACTGGCTTTCGCCGCCCATCTCAATCATCGGGCTGTTGACCTGGCCAACGAAGGCTTCCTCGACGAAGCCGCGCGCGACGAAGCCGCGCGACAAAAGGCGCTGGAACACGCCATAGGCCGGCAGCAGCAGCGCCCAGGATGTGGCGGTCGCCACCATCTCATTGTCGGGGTTGGTCCAAGTGCCGTGCGGCAGCTTCAGCTCGGTCGCCATCCAGGCGCCGTCATTGACGAGGCCCTCGAAATTCATGTGCTGGGTCAAGGTGACGAACATGCCTCCATCCATGCCGGCCGGCGTGCAGTTCATCGAATGGTAGCCCCAGGGCTGCGTGCCCTCGAAGTCCATGGTGATCTTGCCGTCGGTGGTGATCTCCATCTCGATCGGGATGTTGTAGAGCCAGTCGGGATCGCCAAGCAGCTGGAAGCCGGGCTTGCCCGCCGTGACATGGCCGTAGAAGGTGTGGCCGCGATAGATGCCGGGCACGGTGAGCTGGCGGGTGCGGGCGAGCTGGGCACGACGGCCCTCCTCGATGAACTCCTTCGATACCTTCATCCAGTAGTCGAGGCCGATCTCCGAGATCAGCTGCTTGACGCTTTCGCGCATGTCGATGCAGGAGGCGACCTTGGCCTTCTCGTCCAGCACCCAGTAGATCGGCATGCGCAGATTGCGCTCGCAGCGGATGACGTAGTCGCGGCGGATCTCGTCATTCTCGCCGATCTTTTCGGCGCAGACGAACAGGCCTTCGGTGAAGCGCTCCTGCGCCAGGCAGACGTCGCCGCCGGGCGTGATGCCGCCGGCTTCGAGCTCGTGGCAGACCGCACCGGCCCAGCCGACCAGCGTGCCTTCATGGAAGATCGGCATTACGTCCATGACGTCGGGCACCTGCACGGTGCCGATGAAAGCATCGTTGTTGGCGAAGATGTCGCCTTCGCGGATCTTCGGGTTTTCCTCGTAATTGTTCTTGATCATCCATTTGATGAAGCGGCTCATCGTGTGGACGTGGACCATGATGCCGTTGGACAGCGCGATCGCATCGCCCTCGGGCGTATAGATCGCCACCACCATTTCGCCGACTTCGCGCACGCCGGGCGAGGCCGAGATGCGGCGGGCCATTTCGCGGGCCGAGACGCAATAGGCGCGCAGCTTGGTGTGCAGCGTCTCGAATTTCAGCGGGTCCTGGTTGCGTAGCGTGAGCTCGGTGATGCCGTCATAGCAGCCGGTCTCTTCCATCAGCCGTTCTGAATCGAGCAGCCGTTCGCGAAGGCGCAGGGCCGAGGCAGGTCTGTCCAACATGGCGGTGCCCTTTCAAGAATGGGTGTAATGCAGCAGCGTCCACTCATCGACGTGGACACGGTCCTGCGGATGAACAACGAGCGTGGTGGCGGGATGTTCGATGATGGCCGGACCGATCACCTCATGGCCGGGCTGCAGTAGGTCCATCTCGTAGAGATTGGCCTTGTGCCAGCGTCCCCCGATATAGGCCTCGCGCACGCCCTTGTGCGCTGCTGCCGGGGCCGACTTGCCGAGCGGGCGCTTCAAGAGCACCGGCTTGACCTTGTCGGCGGTGGCGATCAATCCGAGCTCGGTGATGGTGAAGCCGGCTTCGCCATAGCGCGAAACGCGATGGTTGACCTTGGCGTAGACCGCCTCGAACTCGTCGATGACCCTACGCATGTCGTCAGCCGAATTGACCTCGGCAAGCGGTGCCATGACCTCGACATCCTCGAGCTGGCCGGTGTAGCGCATCATCAGGAACGGCACGGTCTTGATCTTGTCTCTGATATGGCCGTCGCTGATCATCTCGTCGACCGCCGCCTTGGTGAGATCATTCCAGACGTCGGTGACCTTCTTGCCGAAAGCGAGCAGCTCGTCATCGCTTGCGCGGGCGCCGATGTCGTGCTGCGTCGAGACCGAATGCCGACGCATGAAATCGGCGGTGGTGCAGCCGAAGGCCGAGAAGGCGGCGGCAAACTGGAAGGTGATGATGTCCTTGAAGCCGATGCCCCTGGAGCAGCCGGCCAGATGCAGCGGACCCGAGCCGCCATAGGACAGCAGCGTGAATTCCGAGGGATGGATGCCCTGGCCGGAGATGACCCGGCGCAGCGCGTTGTTGGCATCGGCTTCCAGCATGTCGATCATGCCTTCGGCAGCCTCCTCGACACCGACGCCAAGGATGCTGGAGCATTTTTCCTCAAACGCTTTGCGCGCCTTCTCGACCTGCAAGACGACCTTGCCGCCGAGGAAATAATACGGGTTGAGGCGGCCTAGTATGGCGTCGCAATCGGCGATGGTGGGTTCAGTGCCGCCCTTGGCGAAGCAGATGGGGCCGGGGTCGGAACCGGCGCTTTCCGGCCCGAGCGAGACTTTCTTGGTCAGCGGGTCGACCTTGAGGATCATGCCGGCGCCGGCGCCGATCGTGTCGAGATGCAGCGTCGGCACGTTGAGCTTGAAACGGTCCATCAGCGGCTCGTTCTCGATCCGCGTCTGGCCGCGCGAAATGACGCCCATGTCGAAGGAGGTGCCGCCCATGTCCGAGCAGATCAGGGAGTCGTTGCCGATGAGCTTGCCGACATAGGCCGCGCCGAGAATACCGCCGATCGGGCCGGAAATCATGGTTTCGTGCAGGCGCGGATGGTTGATTGAGGTCAGGCCGCCAAAGGACAGCAGCGTCTGCACGCCGTATTTGAAGCCGTATTTTTTCGAAACGTCCTCGATACCCCTAAGCTGCTTGCGGCCGCGCGACGTCGCGTAGGCTTCGATCAGCACCGAGTTCAGCCGCGACTGTTCGCGGATGACCGGGCGGACCTCGTGGCTGGTGTAGATGAGGATGTCGGCGCCGGCTTTCAGCACCTCCTCGCGGCATATCTCGGCGATGCGCTTTTCGTGCACCGGATTGACGTGCGAGAAGATGGTCATGATGCAGATCGCCTCGACCTTGTCGGCAATCAGCTTCCTGGCCGCAATCGCGACTTCATGCTCGTAGAGCGGCAGCACGATGTCGCCGAACTGGTCGATGCGCTCGGTGACGCCATGGGTGCGACGGCGCGGCACCAGCGGATCGGGATGATGGTGGGTCACCGCATGCAGCCGGTCGGCATAGGAATAGTCGGCCCAGGCCTGCAGGCCGCGACCCATCAGGATCATGTCTTCCAGACCCTTGGTGGTGATCAGGCCAAGCCGGCGCCCGGTGCGCGACAACAGTGTATTGAGCATGCCGGTGCCGGAATAGAGCACGACGTTGACGCCGGAGAACAGCTGCTCCAGCGAGATGCCCCAGGCGTCGGCCGCGTCTTCGGCCGATGCGAGGAAGCCTTCGGCCTCGTTCTTCGGCGTGGTTGCCGACTTGCCGATCTTGAAGTGGCCGTCCTGGTCGACAAGGATCGTGTCGGTCATGGTGCCGCCGGCGTCGATGCCGATGACGATTGGATTGCCGACGATGGGGCTGGTGAGGTTGGGTTGGGTCACGGTCGCCTCAGGATTGCTGTAGGATGGCTCAAGCTAGATTCCTTGGGCGGCCTTGCGCCATATGCCAAAAGACACAATGTCCGCCGGACCGGGATCGCCGAGAAAAGGGCATGCGCATGGGCAATATCTGGGGGCCGCTCGCCAGGGCGATTGCCGCCACCGGTACGGACAGGCATGTCGACTGCCTGATTGACCTGATCGGCGCCGATATCGAGCACGATCTCGTCACCGTGACCCGATATTCGGCGACGCAGACGCCGGAATTCATCANTGATCGGCGCCGATATCGAGCACGATCTCGTCACCGTGACCCGATATTCGGCGACGCAGACGCCGGAATTCATCAAGCACCGGCGCTTCTCCAACGAGATGGTCCGGCGCTATCTCGACAATTACTACGTCTTCGACCCGTTCTATGCCTCGTGGCGGCGTGAACGCCGGCTGGGCATCCTGCCGCTGAAGCGGCTTGCCGATGACGAGGCCAAGCGCGGCCAGTACATAGCCGGCTTCCTGGCGCAGTCGGAAATCTGCGATGAGGTCGGCATCATGCTGGCCGATGGCGGCGACTGGTGCCTCGGCATCTTCCTCGACCGCTCGACCTCCACCTTCAAGGAGAGCGAGATCGCCCTGCTGGACGAGCGGCTGCCGGTGTTCGAGGCCTTGCATGCGCTCGACATCAAGGCGCGCGGCACCGAGTTCTCCCGCACATCGGCGCCGACCGGCCCCGGCGCCTCGCCCCGGCAGGAGCCGACCATCCCGGCGAGCCTGTGGCCGGAGCTGTCGCTGCGCGAGCGGGAATTGGTGCAGTTGATCCTGGCGGGACATCCGACCGCCAACATCGCGGAACGGCTCGGCATCGCCGTCGGCACGGTGAAGAACCACCGCCGCCGCATCTACGAGAAGCTCGACATAACCACCGAACGGGAGCTGTTTTTGCAGTTCTTCCAGCATCGGGCAGACGGTTAGTCCGCCATCGATATTGCGTCAGTCGTGCAATTGCCTGGAAATCGGCGGGCCGACAGTAAAGCCGGAGAATGTTACCTCAAACCCTTCGCGCTGCGGCGAGCAGCACATCATGCCGACATCGACGGATTTGGAGATCGGGAAATAAGCCAGCCGCACCGGCTTCCACTTGCCATCGGTGGTATCAAGATATTGGATGCGGATCGCCTCGGCATGGCGGGTCAGCCGGATGCGCACGCCGTCGGGGCCGGTGGGAATGCTGAGCAGCGACCAGTCCGAGGTGTCGTTGGTGACCACCACCGAAAAGTAAGCCAGCCCGTCGGTGTATTCGATGCCGGCCTTGATCCAGTGCGTTTCACTCAGCCGCAGCATCAGCCCGGCCTGGTCGTAGAGCACCTTGTAGTCGCCCTTGACGGTGACTTCGGCGCTGAAGTCACCCTCAACCGGGCGATAGAGGAAATGGCCATTGTCACGCCAGAAGCCGTAAAAGGTTTCGCGCCAGAAGTCGGTTTCCCCGCCGGTGCGCACATGCACGATGCCATTACCGAAAGCATGGTGCGGCGGCGGGTTGAGCCAGGTCAGTTCCTCTTTCGCCGCTGTCATCGGTTCACCCGTCGATTAGCCGGCAAAGGTGTAGGCTGTCTTCACCGTAGTGTAGAACTCCGCGGCATAGCGGCCCTGCTCGCGTGGGCCGTAGCTCGAGCCCTTGCGGCCGCCGAACGGGACGTGGAAGTCGACGCCCGCCGTCGGCAGATTGACCATCACCATGCCGGCCTCGGAATTGCGCCGGAAATGCGTGGCATGCTTGAGGCTGGAGGTGCAGATACCGGAGGTCAGGCCGAAGGGCGTGTCGTTGGCCACCGCCAGCGCCTCGTCATAATCCTTGACGCGGATGACATTGGCGACCGGACCGAAGATTTCCTCGCGCGAAATGCGCATGGCGTTGGTGCTCTCGGTGAACAGCGCCGGCCTGAGATAGAAGCCGGGTGTTTCGCGGTCCAGCCGCTCGCCGCCGAAGGCGAGGTTGGCGCCTTCCTGGCTGCCGATGGCGATATAGTCCTCGTCCTGCTTCAGCTGGCTCGCATCGACGACGGGCCCGATCTGGGTCTTGGCATCAAGCGCATCGCCGATGACGAGTTTTTCCAGGCGCTCCTTGAGCACGGCAACGAAGCGGTCATGAATGCCTTCGGTCACCACCAGGCGCGACGAGGCCGTGCAGCGCTGGCCAGTCGAGAAATAGGCGCCGTTGATGGCGCACTCGACCGCCGTGGCGAGGTCGGCGTCGTCGAGCACGACCATCGGATTCTTGCCGCCCATTTCGAGCTGGAACTTGCGCATGTGCTCGACGCTTGCCGCGGCCACGCGTTTGCCGGTGCCGACCGAGCCGGTGAAGGTGATGGCGTTGAGGTCGGGGCTGTCGAGCATGGCCTGGCCGACCACCGAGCCCTTGCCCATGACCAAATTGAGCACGCCTTTCGGCAGGCCGGCGCGGTGCAGGATGTCGACAATGGTCCAGGCGCTCTCCGGCACCAATTCGGCCGGCTTGAAGACGATGGTGTTGCCGTGGGCGAGCGCCGGCGCGATCTTCCAGGTGGGAATGGCGATCGGGAAATTCCACGGCGTAATGATGCCGACGACGCCAACGGCCTCGCGGGTGATCTCGACGCCGACGCCCGGGCGCACGCTGGGCACCAATTCACCCGACAGGCGCAGCGTCTCGCCGGCGAAGAAGTCGAAGATCTGGGCGGCGCGGATGGTCTCGCCAATGCCCTCGGCCAGCGTCTTGCCCTCTTCGCGCGACAGGGCGCGGCCGATCTCTTCCTTGCGCGCCATGATCTCGTCCGACGCCTTTTTCAGCACGGCATGGCGAACCAGCGGCGCCGAACGCGACCAGGCCGGGAAAGCAGCCTTGGCCGCCGCGATGGCCTGCTTGGCCTGTTCGGCACCGGCCGAGGCATATTCGCCAACGACATCGCCCGTGTTCGAGGGATTGATGTTGCGCGAGCCGGCCTCGCCCACCCACTCGCCATCGATCAGATTTTTACGAAACAGGCTCATGTCGCGGTTTCCTTGTATTGGTTCGCTGGCGGTGCCGTATGCCTGAATTATTTATCAGACAAATGACGACACTGTGAGGGCTGAAATCTAGCTGCGGACTGGATAGCCGATGGCGCGCGGCTATGAAAGCCGCGACCTCAAGATGGACAATATGAAGCGGCCCTGTCAGGTCGGAAAAGTCCAGAACAGGCAAGCCAGCGTCGCCGCGGCGAAGATGACGAAGAACAAGCTCCTGAGCAGGATGTTGCGGCGCAGCCCGTTCATGGTGAAATGGCTGCCAACGATGGCCGCGGCGAACAGGAAACGCCAGTTCAGGAGCGCCCACAGCACGCTGCTCTGGCCGAAAGCCCAGCGGGCGACGAGACAGCCGACAATTGTGGCGAACAGGGCAATCACCGCCCAGAACAGCGCATCCGCAGCATGGGTCAAGACGATGCCGGCGGCGCGGATCGGCAGGATCATCATCAGCATGGCGCCGAAAAAATAGACGGCGGCGAGCGGCAGGAACGAGCGGGCATCGGCAATGCCGTCCAGCCGCCTCACGCCGATCGCGCCATAGGGATAGCCGTGCCTGGCCACCGCCAGGCTGAGCGCCATGAGCAATGCGGTGAGCACCGCGACCAATGCGAATGTAATGAGGGCCTTGCTCATGCCGTTCCTTGTTCTGATGCCCTATCCGGGCCGAATCACAAGGAGCGATTTTAGCGCACGGTCCTGAATTGCGCGTCAGCTTTGGTGAGCGCCGATCTTCACCGGTCGCTGTTTTCGAAGGCGCCCATGCCTTGCGCGATCAGATTAGTGGCCATGACCAGCGAGACGATGGCCGCCGAGTTGAAGATCACCACCCACCATTTGCCGCCGGTCAGGAAGCCGTAGCCGTCGGCGACCGCCAGTCCCCAATCGGCTGAGGGAGGCTGGATGCCGAGGCCGAGGAAGCTCAGCGTGGCGATCGAAAAGAAGGCATAGCCAAGCCTTGTGACCAGCTCGATGAGAATGGTTTCCCTGACATTAGGCAGGATCTCGAGGAACATGATGGAAAGAGCGCTCTCACCGCCGAGACGAGCGGCGCTGACATAATCGCGTTCGCGCTGCTCGCGCACGGCGGCACGCACCGTCCGTGCCACCAGCGGGGCATAGGCGATGCCGATCACAAGGATGACGGTGAGGTTCGATGGCCCAAGCGCGACCAGCGCCATGGTGACGAGGACGATGAAGGGAAAGGCCATCAGCGTGTCGAGCAGCCTGGCGCCGATGGCGTCGATCAGCCCGTCGAAATAGCCGAGCACGAGGCCAAGCACGCTGCCGGCGGCAACGCCGAGCAGTGTTGCTGCCGGCGCGACCAGCAGGATGTCACGCGAGCCGACGGCGATGCGCGACAGCACGTCGCGGCCAAGTTGGTCGGTGCCGAACCAGTGCGCCGCGTCGGGCGGCGCCAGCATGACGAGGAAATCCTCGGCATAGGGATCGTAGGGCACAAACAGGCTGCCGAACACGGCACAGCCGACCCAGAACAGCAGGATCAGCGAGCCGATGATGACCGAGGGCGGCAGCTGCGAAACAGTCTCGCGGATGCGACTTGCTGCCCGCCAGCGCAGCGTACGGCGCTCCGGCAATTCCATCAGTTCCATCATGGCGAGACACGGCGGCGCTGCCGCGGATCGAGCAAGGCATTCACGAGATCGCCTGCCGCGGCCGACAGCACGAAGATGGTCGCCATGACCAGCACGCCGGCTTCGAGCATCGGGAAATCTCGCGCCTTGGCGGCGTTGAGGACAAGGTTGCCGAGGCCCTGTATGCCGAACAGGGCTTCGATGACCACCAGACCACCCAGCATGTAACCGGTCTGGGTCGCGAGCACGGCGATGGTCGGCGTCAGCGCATTGCGCAGCACGTGCCGGATGAGTATCTCGCGACGCTCAAGGCCTTTCAGGACGGCGGTGCGCGTATAGTCGGCGGCCAGCGCCTCGATCACACCGGCCCGCGTCATGCGGGTGATGTAGCCGGCAAGGTTCAGCACCAGCGGCAGCGCCGGCAGGATCAGATAATAGCCACTGACCCACAGCCCGGCGCCATCGGGAGCAGCGCCGGTGATCGGGAACCAGTTCAGCCACAGGCCGAAGACGATGAGCAACAGCAGGCCGGAGACGAAGTCCGGGACGATGCCGAAGGACACGCCGGCGAGTACGATCAGGCGGTCGATAAAGCGGCCCTGGTTGAGACCGGCGACGATGCCGGCGCCGATGCCCAGCGGCAACAGAAAGACGAGGATAATTCCGGCAAGGGCCGCCGAGCGCTTGAGGCTTTCCAGAACGAAGGGCGCCACCGGCAAACGCAACGACAGGGAGGTGCCGAAGTCGCCTGACAGCACGCTGCTGAACCAGTGCCAGTATTGCACGAGCACCGGCTGGTCGGCGCCGAGCTGCCTGTTCAGCGCCGCGACGGCCTCGGCATCGGCGAACGGCCCGAGCATGAGGCGACCGACATCGCCGGGCAGAACCTGCCCGGCGAAGAACACCAGCATGCTGACCAGCCACAGCGTGAGCAGAAGCGAGGCTGCCCGCACCAACACAGTGCGGCCGGTCAGCATCGGATTTTAGTGCCCGGAGTGGCTGGACGTCTCGCAATCATGCCTGGGCGAACGTCACGCGATCGAGCAGCAGATGCGAGATCGCCGTGAAGCGGACGCCCTCGACCTTCGACGAGACGATGCGGCTGTATTGCGAGAAGTAGCTGATGATCAGCGGCGTCTCGTCCAGCAGCAAGGTCTGGATCTTGCCCGCGGCAAGGCGTTGCGCCTGAAGGTCGCGGGCCTTGCCGTATTCGAGCAGCAACCCGTCATAGGCCGGGTTGTTGAAATGCGCCGCGTTCCAGGCGCCCGAACTCTTCAGCGTCGCATTGAGGAAGATGTCGGGCGTGCCGCGATGGCCAAAATCGGTAATGCCGAGATTGGAATCGAGCCATGGCGACGAGCCGAACTTCGCCGAGCCATAATAGGCGTCCTGCGGCAGCACGTTGAGCTTGATGTCGATGCCGGCCTTCTTGGCAAAATTCTGGATCAGCACGGCATAATCGGGAATGTCATAGGCGCGCTCGGTGGTCAGCGTCACCGGGAAGCCGTTCGGCACGCCGGCTTCGCCAAGCAGGCGCTTGGCCTCGGCGATGTCCTGCTTGCGCTGCGGTACCGACGGATCGGCCGAGGGGAAGATCGGCGCGAACGGGGTGTCGTTGCCGACGATGGCGCGGCCCTTGAGCAAGCCCTTGACCACCGCCTCGCGGTCGATGGTGAGCGCCAAGGCGCGGCGGATGCGCTTGTCGGTGAACGGCGCCTGGTCAGTCCTCAGATGCACCTCGTCATGCGAACTTGCCTGCACGCTGAGCAGCTTGAAGTTGGGATTGCCCTCGATCGCCAATTCCAGCCGGGTCGTGCTCGGGATGACGTCGAGCTGGCCGGCCTGCAGCGCCAGCACCTGCGCCTGCTCGTCGTCGAAGAACTTGATTTCGACGCGGTCGGGCAGCGCCTTGTCGCCCCAATAATCAGGGTTGCGCACGAAGCTGGCGCCCTGCTTGGGGCGGAAGGATTCGAGCTTGAACGGGCCGGTGCCGTTGAAATTCTTCTCGAAATCGCCGGCATAGTCGGCCGGCAGGATGACGGCATTGTAGACGTCGGACGAGACATAGAAGGGGAAGTTGCTGTTGGGCCCGTCGAGATCGAAGGCGACTGTCTGGTCGTCGACGACCTTGGCGCCGCCCTTGGACAGGATGCCCTTATAGGCCGACAACGCGGACGAACCGCTGGCCGGATCGACCAGCCGCTCGAAGCTCGCCACCACATCCTTGGCGGTGACGGTGCGGCCGTCGTGGAATTTTACGCCCGGCCGCAATTTGAAGGTCCAGCGGCTGGCGGTCTCGTCGGCCTCCCACGACAGAGCGAGCTTGGGCTGCAGACCGTCCTTGGGATCGTCGAGGATGAGATATTCGCCGACCTGGCTGATGACGCCGATGCTGGCCGGATCGGTGATGGAGACGGGATCGATCGCCTTGGTCGGCTGTCCGAGCCCAACGCGGACCGTGCCGCCGGCGCCGGCAGCGCGCGCCGTGCCGAAACCAGCAAGTCCCTGCGAGGCGGCAAAGCCGGTGAGGCCGATCAAGGCTGCGTATTTCAGCAGATCGCGGCGCTTGAGGAAGCCGGCCTGGTGCTCATCGACGGCGACGTTCCAGATGTCGCCGGACAGATTGCGAAGCGTATTGATGTCGTTGCGTTTGGTCATTTTGAAACCCCTGTCTGAAATGACTGTTGAATGGCTTAAGCGACTGGTTCGCCGTCGAGATGGATGCGGTCGACGGCTTGCGGGTAAAAGGCGATGAGGCCCCTGATCTTGGGCATTTCGGCAATGGGATCGCGGTAGCTCCAGGCGACATCGGGGCTCACCGAGCCGTCGGCGCGCCGGCCCGACCAGTAGGAGGCGATGCCTTTGTAGGGACAGCGCGTCGTGCTGTCCGAGTCGACCAGACGGTCGAGCCTGACATCGTCCGGATGCAAATAGAAACGCGTCGGCAGATGCGTTTCGAACAGCAGCACCGGGCGATGGCTGTCGGCGATCACTTCGCCGTCGAACCAGATCTGGACATGGCTTGAACTCTGCAGAGCGTCGATGCGGGCGTATGGGTCGCGGGCGTGGACGAAGACTTCTTCCTCCTCCTCGAACCATTGGTCGACCGCTTTCCAGGTGAAGGCGATGCGGCCGGCCAGTGGCGACAGGCTTTCATCCTGCGGCGCGACAAACGACCAGGCCGCATTGGGAGAAGCTTTCGATCCCGTCTCCAGGTCCCAATAGGTGGTTTCGCCGCCGACTGGATGCGGCTGGCGATGCTCGGACGGCTTCAAGAGCGAGCGGTCCACCGAGGAGGCCGGGAAGAAATAGATCGGCAGAAAATGGTTGGAGCGCAGCACCAGGACGTTGCGGCTGTCGGCGATGGTGCGGCCGGCGAATTTGACCCGAATGCGCTTGGGGCTGTGCAGAACATTGATGAGCTGCGGAGCCGTGGCTTCGCGGGGCTGAAGTTTTGGCGCTGCGGTCATATCAGTTGCCCCAAGTCAGGATACGGCGCGCACATTGTCGCGCTGTTCGGCGAAGCGGTTGGCCGGCCGAGCCAGGCCGAAACGATCACGCAGCGTCCCCGGCGCATATTCGGTGGGGAATACGCCGCGGCGCTGCAGTTCCGGCACGACCTGCTCGGCAAAATTCACCCAATCCTCCGGGAGCAGCGGGAACATCAGGTTGAAGCCGTCGGCGGCACCTGCCTCGAACCAGTCCTGCAGCTGATCGGCGATCTGGTTCGGTGTGCCGACGACGGTCGGCACCGAACCGCTGTTGGCGAGCTTGCGAGCGATCTCGCGCAGAGTGAGGTTCTGCTTCGACCATTCCTTGACGCGATTGAGCGAGGTGCGGCCGCCATTGAAGGTGCTCTCGTCCGGCAGCGGCGGCAGCGGGCCGTCCGGCGGATATACGGAGAGATCGACGCCGCTCCAGCTCGAGAGAAGGTCGATGCCGACCCGATCGGGAAGCAAGCTCTGCAGATACTCCTGCCGCTCGCGTCCCTCCGCTTCGGAAGCTGCGACGATCGGCAGGATGCCCGGCAGGATCTTGAAGCTCTCGGGCTTGCGGCCGTAACGGGCGAGGCGCTCGTTGATGTCCTGCCTATATTTGATGCCGTCTTCCTTGGTGCTGTAGATGGCAAAGTGCGCATCGGCATGCGCGGTAGCGAAATTCTTGCCGTCTTCGGACGAGCCGGCCTGGACGATCAGCGGATGGCCCTGCGGCGGGCGCGAGACATTGAGCGGTCCGCGCACCTTGAAGTGCGGGCCCTTGTGGTTGATCGCATGGACCTTGTCGGGATCGGCGAAATAGCCCGATGCCTTGTCGATAAGCAGGGCTTCGTCTTCCCAGCTGTCCCACAGTGCCTTGACGATATCGAGGAATTCGGTGGCGCGCTCATAGCGAAAGGCGTGCTCGATATTGCCGTCGCGGCCGAAATTGCGGGCCTCCTCGTCCATGGCCGACGTCACCACATTCCAAGACGCCCTGCCCTTGCTGATATGGTCGAGCGAGGCAAACATGCGGGCGACATTGTAGGGCTCGCTGTAGGAGCTTGAGGCGGTGGTGATGAGGCCGATATGCCTGGTCACGCCGGCAAGCGCCGACAACAGCGTCAGCGGTTCCAGGCGGGCATTGGCGTAATGGGCTACGCCGCTCTGTACGGAATCCCAGATCGCAACATGGTCGGCGACGAAGATCGTATCGATCCTGGCGCGCTCGGCAGACTGGACGAGATCGCGGTAGAAGTCGAAGTCGAGCACTTCGCGGCCGGGCGCGCGCGGATGGCGCCATGACATACGATGATCGCCCTGCGGGTTGAAGAAAAACGCGCTGAGGATCATGTGGTCGCGTGCCATGTCGGCCTCCTTGCAGAACTGCTCCAAGGGACCGTCGCGACGCCTCGACCGGCTGCGACAATCTCTCCTGAGCGATGAAAGGTAGATTGCGCTCCAGCTTAATTCGAGTAATTTTATAGAGATTGTGCGGCGCGAAAGCGGAAGCGATTGCCCTCGAAGACCGCGCCGAAAGAAAGTGGTTTCAGCAAGACATGTCGTCATCGGTTCTGAACGTCGAGCAGCTCACCGTCGCCTATGATGGACGCCGGGGATCGCATCCGGCCGTCAACGGCGTGTCGCTCGCCATCGGCGAAGGCGAAGCGCTCGGCCTTGTCGGCGAGTCCGGATCGGGCAAGAGCTCGGTGGCTCTCGCTATTCTGCGCTATCTGCCGCGCAACGCCCGGATCGCCGCGTCGGCGCTCGAATTCCAGGGTCGCGAGATCCGCAGTCTCTCCGGCGAGCAGCTTCGCCGGCTAAGGGGCGATCGCATCGCGGCTGTCTACCAGCATCCAGGTGCGGCACTCAATCCGGCCATGACGATCGGCCGGCAGATCACCGAAACGATCATGCGGCATCGCCAGGTTCGGCAGGACGAAGCACGCACCCGCGCCGCCGAACTGCTGAGCCGTGTCAGGGTGAGCAATCCGGAACGGGTGCTCGATCTCTATCCGCACGAATTGTCGGGCGGCATGCAGCAGCGCGCCAACATCGCGATTGCCATTGCGCTCGACCCGTCGCTGCTGGTGCTGGACGAGCCGACGACGGCGCTTGACGCCAGCGTCCAGTCCGAGATCGTCGCCATCCTGCAGGACTTGCGCCGCGATCACAAAACCAGCGTTCTGCTGATCAGCCATGACATCAACATGGTCCGCCGGGCCTGCGATCGGGTGGCCGTGATGCAGTCGGGGACGGTGGTCGAAAGCGGCATCGCCAACGATGTCTTCGAGAACCCTGTTCACGCCTACACCAAGGCGCTGATCGCCTCGATCCCGGCGCTCAACTTCACCAAGCGCGACGGCAGGCTGGCCGAGATGCACACAACCAGCCCGTCGAAGCCTGTCCGCAGCGATCAACCGGAAGCCGCACGTCCGATCGCCGTCGCCTGCAAAGGCATCAGCCACGCCTTCGGCTCCCAGGCCGTCCTGCACGATATCGACCTGGAGATAGCCCAGGGCGAGACGTTCGGGCTGATCGGCGAATCCGGCTCCGGCAAGTCGACATTGGCAAGGATCGTGACTGGCCTCCAGACGCCGGACGCTGGGTCGGTCGAGCTGTTCGGCAGCACTGTCGCGCCGCGCGTCGAGAAAAGAAGCCTGAGCGAACGGCGCGACGTGCAGATGGTGTTCCAGTCACCCGACCGCACGCTCAATCCGCGCCAGCGGATCGGCAGGATCCTCGGCCGTCCGCTGCGGCGGCTCGCCGGCTTTGGCCGCAGCGAGGTGAAGCAGCGTGTCGGCGATCTCCTGGCCTCGGTTCGTCTTGCCGCTACGACCGTCGACCAGAAGCCGAGATCGCTGTCTGGTGGCCAGCGCCAACGGGCGGCGATTGCGCGCGCCTTTGCCGGCGTGCCGAAGCTCGTGGTGTTGGACGAGCCGACCTCTGCGCTCGACGTTTCGGTGCAGGCGACCGTGCTCAATTTGCTCAACGACCTGCAGCGCGACAAGGACACCACCTATCTGTTCATCAGCCACGACCTAAGGGTGGTGCGCTATATGGCCGACAGGATCGGCGTGCTCTATCGCGGCCGGCTCGTCGAGACGGGGTCATCCGAGCAGATTTTCCGTGGCCCCAACCACCCCTACACGAAGCTGCTTCTGGCCGCCTCCTCGGATGAGACGGCGCCGAGGGCTCCGGCTCAGCTCCACGTCGCGGCACACGATGCCGAAACCTCCGGATGCTCCTTTGCCGCCCGCTGTCCTGTCGCGCTGCCCGATTGCCGAAAGGCGCAACCACCCGTCAGGCAGGCCGGCGACGGTCATCTGATCGCCTGCTGGAGGGACACAGGCAGTCTCTGATTGCGAAGCGGGCCGGCCCAACTGCAAGCCTGCCTTCGAAGAGATGTCCCCCGGCCGATGCGCCGGAGGACAGGCTTGGGAGGCGCCGGACGTCGGCTGGAAATTTCCGGCGATGGTTTTGACCAGCGTCGATTTGCCGGCACCATTGTCGCCCATCAGGCCGAGAACCTCGCCCTCATTGATGTCGAGCGACACATTGTCCAGCGCGCGGACGGCACCGAAATCCTTCACGATATGTTCGAGACGCGCTAGAACCGGCACGCATCCTCCCATGCCAATTTGTAAGTTTCTGATACAAATCCTCGTTTGAAACTTGGGTCAAAGGGCTTGGGGATGCTGAATATCTTGTTGCAATGCACCCAACCTTGGGTCTTTCAAACCGCCTAGAAATTCTATTAGTATGCAAATCAAACAAATTGTGGAGAACGACGTGCTGGTGTCGACCGATCTTCGGCCGAACGAAACGAGGGCACTTGCGGCGCTGTTTCGTGCCGGCGCGTTGAGCCGAGCGGCGCTCGCACGCGATCTCGGCCTGACCCGGTCGACCACCGGCGCCCTGGTGCTGGGGCTGACCGAAGCCGGTCTGGCGCGCGAGCGGTCGGATGGAACGGATGACGAGCAGGATAGCGAGGGTCGGGTCGGCCGTCCCGGTATCCTGGTCGAGATCGAAGGCAATGGCGGCTTCTTCCTTGGCGCTTATATCGGCGTCAACTGGATCGCAGTCGTGACTGTCGACCTTGCCGGCGCGCGGCGTGCGAGCGCCTCTAGGGCATTTGCCGGCCCCGGTAGCACGCCCGAAGCCGCGGTCGACATCATCAAGGAGCTCGTTGCCGAGATCCGGTCGCAATTGCCTGAAGGCACGCGCCCCTACGGGCTCAATGTCGCCGTGCCCGGCTTCCCCGCAGCTGATGGCGTCTCATACCATGCCACCATCCTTGGCTGGCACGGGGTCAATCTAGCGGAGCTTTTGGGCAATGCCTTTGGCGACGATTTTCCGATCCTCTTGGAAAACGATGCCAATGCCGTCGCGGTGGCCGAGACATACCGGCCGCAGCCGGGAAAGGACGATGAGGATGCCCTGGTCATCCTGATCGAGAACGGCGTCGGCGGCGGCATCATCAATGCCGGCAGGCTGCATCGCGGCCGACTCGGCGGCGCCGGCGAAATCGGTCATCTGCGCATCGGCGACGAAGGTTTTGTCTTCGACGCGAAGCGCCCGGGGCGGCTGGAATCCTATGTCGGCAAAGATGCGTTGCTGGCTCGCTATTTGCACATAAGCGGACTGCGCGCCGGCGTGGATGAGTTTGTCGCGGCGCTTGCCGGCGGCGATCCGGCAGCCGTCGCCACCGCGCGCGACTGGGCGCTCTGGTTCGGCCGCGGCCTGGCGACGCTCACCTGCACCTTGCAGCCGGAGCGCATCATCCTCTCGGGCTCGGTCAATGCCGTCTATCCTTTCGTCGCTGAGCAGGTCGAGGCTTTCCTGTCGGACTTCCTCGCCGAAGGCTATCCCGTTCCCCGGATCGAACTGGCGCGCGTCCGCGCCGACGGTCCGGCATTGGGCGCTGCCTGCCTGCTGCATCAGGCAGCTTTGTCGGGCGATCCCCAATTTCAACTTCGCGGCCTCGCCGCGCGCTAATCAGGAGAAAGATTCCATGCCTCGCAAAGATGAAAAGCGGCTGCGTGTCGGCGTGCTCGGCTGCGGTCCGATTGCGCAGGCGGCGCATTTCGAATCCTGCACCAAGGCGCGCAATGCCGATCTCTATGCCATCTGCGATGTCGCCGACGATCTGCGCGACAGGATGGCGGCGACCTACGCGCCCGAAAAATCCTATGCCGACTACGGCCAGATGCTGGCCGATCCCGACCTCGATGCCGTCATCATCGCGACATCGGACATTTTTCACGTCAAGGCCGCGGAACTGGCGCTCGATGCCGGCAAGCATGTGCTTTGCGAAAAGCCGCTGGGCGTTTCGGTCGAGGAGGTCGAAGGCTTGCGGGCCACGCTCGACAAGAGCGGCAAGGTGCTTCAGGTCGGCCATATGAAGCGCTTCGATCCCGGCATCCAGGCGGCAAAGGCTTTCGTCGACGACGAAATGGGCGAGCGGCTGGCGTTCAAAGGCTGGTACTGCGACAGCACCCACCGCTACCCGATGACCGATGCGGTGCAACCGCTGATCATCACCAGCGCCAAGGCGCGCAAGCCTGCCGTCAATCCCAAGGCGGATCTGCGCCAATACTACATGCTGGCGCATGGCAGCCATCTCCTTGATACGGCGCGCCATCTGCACAGGCCGATCGAGGCGGTGGAGGCCCGGCTCACCGAGCGCTATGGCGCCTATTGCTGGTTCATCACCACCATCTTCGCCGACGGCACGATCGGCCATCTCGACCTGACGGTCGCCGTGCGCATGGACTGGCACGAAGGGTTCCAGATCTACGGCGAGAACGGCAGCGTTCTCGCGAAGACCTATAACCCCTGGTACTACAAGAGCAGCGAGGTCGACATTTTCCGCGAGGCCGATGGCAGTTGGCACCGGACGCTTGGCGCGGATGGCCACTTCTATCGCCGGCAGCTCGAAGGCTTTGCCGATGTCGTACTGAATGGCGCGCCGATGATCGGCGCCGGCATCGAGGACGGCATCGCCTCGGTCAGGGGCATGGCGGCCATCGCCCGCTCGGCCGCTGCCGGCGGCCGCGCCGTCCGTCTGGCCGATGTCGACGGGGTCGTGTGATGCAGCTTGGGATTTTCGCCAAGACCTTCGCCACCACCGGCGCCTTGCCGGTGCTGCGCGCGGTCGCGGACGGCGGCTACACGGCGGCGCAGTTCAACATGGCGTGCCTTGGACTGCCGTCGATGCCGGACAGCATCGAGCCGGATGCGGCCCGGTCCGTCGCTAAGGCGAGCGGCGAGGCCGGCGTTTCGATCGCGGCCGTGTCTGGAACCTACAACATGATCCACCCGGATCGCTCGGTTCGTGTGTCAGGTCTTGCTCGGCTGGAGGTGCTGGCTGCGTCATGCGCTGACATGGGCACGCGCCTGATCACGCTGTGCACCGGCACAAGGGATGCACAGGATCCGTGGCGCTGGCATCCCGACAATGCAAGCGAGGCGGCATGGAGCGATCTGCGGACGGAGATGGAAGCGGCGATCGCGATTGCCGAGCGCTTCGACATCGAGCTCGGCATCGAACCGGAACTGGCCAATGTCGTCTCCAGCGCGCGGGCCGCTCGCCGGCTGCTCGACGAGATGAACAGCGCGCGGCTGCGCATCGTGCTCGACCCGGCCAATCTATTCGAAGTGGCGGACAGCGCGGAGCGTCACCGCCTGATCGACGAGGCCGTCGATCTGCTGGCTGCGGAGATCGGCATGGCCCATGCCAAGGACCGCAATGCCGATGGCAGTTTTGCCGCCGCCGGACAGGGCGTCGTCGATTTCCCGCATTTCATCGGCTGCCTAAGAGCCGCCGGGTTCGACGGCCCCCTGATCACGCATGGCCTGACAGAGGCCGAGGCGCCCGGCGTCGGCGCGTTCCTGCGCAATGTCCTGGAAGCGAGCGACGACACGTGAAAAAGACCTTCAGCCGAGATGGCGTCGACCTTGCCTACCGGGAGGTCGGCACGGGCCTTCCCGTCATCTTCCAGCATGGGCTGGGCGGCGATGAGGCGCAGGTGGCCGACGTGTTTCCCGATCTGCCGGTGACCCGGCGCGTGACGCTCGAATGCCGGGGCCAGGGCGGATCCAGCTACGGGCCGGTCGAGCGGCTTTCGATTGCGACTTTTGCTGAAGACGTCGAAGCGCTGGCCGACGATCTCGGCCTCGGCCCGGCCGTCGTCGGCGGCATCTCGATGGGCGCGGCGCTGGCGCTCCGCCTGGCGGTGCACAGGCCGGCGCGGGTGCGGGCGCTGGTGCTCGCCCGGCCTGCGTGGGTATCCCAGGCTGCACCGGCCAATATGAGGCCCTATGCCGTGGTCGGCGATCTCCTGATGCGCCATTCGCCTGACGCCAGGCGTCTGTTCGATGACAGCGCAGTTGCCGCAGAGCTAGCGAGGCTGGCGCCGGACAATCTCGCCAGCCTGCAAGGCTTCTTCAATCGCCCGGACCCGGTTCTGTTCGGTAGGTTGCTGGTGGCGATCGCGGGCGATGGTCCGGGCGTGAGCGAGGCGGACATCCGCGCTATCGCGGTGCCGACCCTTGTCATCGGCCATGACCATGACCTCGTCCATCGACTGGACGACGCACAGACGCTGGCCGGGCTCATCCCGTCGGCCCGGCTTTGCACCATCACAGCCAAATCGCAGGATCGCGCCGCCTACCGGCGGGAATTCCGCGCCTGTCTTTCGGAATTCCTGGAAGCGCTGGCATGACGCATCAAACGATGGAAGACACGATCGCCGTGGTCGAGATCGGCGGCACGTCGGTCAAGGTTGGCTTTGCCGACCACGGCATCCCGGTGGATTTTGCCCGCACCTACCCGACCGCGCAACTGCGCCAGGGCGCGCCTGTGGCGGGGTTGGCCGATGCGGTCACCGCAGCCTGCCGCGATGCCGGGCTCAAACCTGCACGGGTCGTTGCGACGGTGCCTGGGTTCATCGACCGCGACTTCGACACGGTGCTGCACACGGCCAACATTCCCGAACTGAACGGTATCCGGCTGGGTACGGAACTGGCATCGCGGCTCCGCGTTCCCGTGCGGCTCGAACGCGACGTCGTACTGCAATTGCTGGGCGAAAGCGTTGCCGGCGCGGTGAAGCGGCA
This sequence comes from Mesorhizobium sp. LNJC394B00, assembly GCF_000502555.1. Lineage (NCBI taxonomy): Bacteria > Pseudomonadati > Pseudomonadota > Alphaproteobacteria > Hyphomicrobiales > Phyllobacteriaceae > Mesorhizobium > Mesorhizobium sp. LNJC394B00. Next base: position 70,187 of record NZ_AYWH01000005.1, on the reverse strand, counting down.
GAAGGAGGTGCTGGCGGTCTATCTCGGCACCGGCATCGGTGCGGCCTATCTCGGCAAGGACGGCATTTTCAGGGGTGGCGGCTGGGCGCTCGAGATCGGCCATATGCCGATCTACCGGCCCGACGAAAGCGGTCCGCCAAACCGGGTCGAGACCTATGCCTCAGGGGCAACGCTCGTCGACCTCGCGACAGACTACGATATCCCGGTGGCCGATCTGTTTTCGGCGGCCGGGCAGCCGCCATCGCTGCGCGAATGGCTCGACGAAATCGTCTGGCAGCAGGCGGTGGCCGTCGCAACGGCAGCCGCCCTGTTTTCCCCGCAGACGATCCTGATCGGCGGCGGTATCGTCGACATGAAGTCCTATCCCCGCCAGACGCTCAAGCAGCGCATCGCGGACAGCCTACCGCATTCGCTTGTTGTAGAGCCTCTGGACATACGCTGGGCGGCCCTGGGCTGGCAGGCGGCGATCCATGGCGCGGTGCTGCTCGGCGCGGTGTGATCGCCGTGGTTGCTGTCGGCGAAGGATTACTTGATCGTCTTGCCGTCCGCCCCAAACCGGTATGTCTTACCCGGCTCGGGCGTTGCATACAGCGTCGCACCGGGCTCGGCGTCGTAGACACCGAAAATGCGCACCGTGATCAGCCCGGCCTTTTCGCAGTCGAGATAGAGGTTGGTGTCGGCGCCGAGATGTTCGGCGTGCACCACCGTTCCCTTCCAGGCACCGGACCTTGGATCCACGGTCAGATGCTCCGGCCGCACGCCGATCGTCTTGGCCGTCTCGCCCAATCTGGCGCCGTCGATGAAATTCATCTTCGGCGAGCCGATAAAGCCGGCGACGAACTCGTTTGCCGGCGAATTGTAAAGCTCCATCGGGCCGCCGATCTGCTCGATCTGGCCAGCGTTGAGCACGACGATCTTGTCGGCCAGCGTCATCGCCTCGACCTGATCATGGGTGACGTAGATCATCGTTGCCTTCAGCCGGCGATGCAGCTGAGCGATCTCCAGTCGCGTGTTGACGCGAAGCGCTGCATCGAGGTTCGACAAGGGCTCGTCGAAGAGAAACAGTTTTGGCTCACGCACCACGGCGCGGCCGATGGCGACACGCTGGCGCTGGCCGCCCGACAGTTCCGCCGGCCGCCGCTCGAGATACGGTTCCAGCGACAGCATCGACGAGGCGACGCCGATGCGGCGTTCGATCTCCGGGGCGGGCGTGCCGGCCTGCTTGAGGCCGAGGCCCATATTGTTCTTCACCGTCAGATGCGGGTAGAGCGCGTACGTCTGGAACACCATGGCAATGCCGCGTTTTGCCGGGGGCGTGGCCGAGACATCGACGCCGTCGATCACCACCCTGCCGGAGGTCGAATCCTCCAGCCCGGCGATGACCCTGAGCAAGGTTGACTTGCCGCAGCCAGATGGGCCGACGAAGACGACGAATTCGCCGTCGGTCACTTCGAGGTTGATGCCTTTCAGCACCTCGACCGGCCCGAAGGCCTTCTTCACATTCTCGATTACCAGCGAGCCCACGGCTTCGTCCTTGTTCTAGAGTTTGCCCTACTAGAGCTTAACTGGGGCGCCGCTGCGCACGCTCTCATCGGCGGCAAGGCAGACGGCGAGCGATTTCACCGCGTCGTCCATGTGGCGGGTCAGGTCAATGTCTTCCCGGATCGCCTTCAGCACGAAAGCCTGTTCGAGGTCGCAGAGATCCTGGTGGCCGGGTTCGCCGTCCATCGACAGCATCTCGTCCGGCCTGGCGAACTTGCCGTCCGCACCCGTCGCAGCGCTGTGCAGGCGGATGGTCGAGGTCTTGGTGTGGGTGTCGATGTCGTCCGACCTCACACCTTCCTTCATGACGATCGACACGCAGCCATTGGGCGACATCACGTCCTTCACGAAGAACGCCGTTTCCGAAATCATCGGTCCCCAGGCCGCTTCGTACCAGCCGACCGAGCCGTCGTCGAACAGCACCTGCAGATGGCCGTAATTGTACATGGTCGGCGCGATTTCCTCGGTCAGCCGCAGCCCCATGCCGCGCACCTCGACCGGCCTGGCGTCGGTGATCTGCAGCATGACGTCAAGATAGTGCACGCCGCAATCGACGATCGGCGAGGTCGTCTGCATCAGTTGCTTATGCGTCTGCCAGGTCGGGCCTGACGATTGCTGGTTGAGGTTCATGCGAAACACGTAAGGGCCGCCGAGCTTGCGCGCCTCGGCGATCAGCCTGACCCAGGAGGGGTGGTGGCGCAGGATGTAGCCGATCACCAATTTTCGGCCGTTGGCCTTGGCCGCCGCGACGACGCGCTTGGCGTCGGCGACCGTCGTTGCCAGCGGCTTTTCGACAAAGACATGGCAGCCCGCCTCGAATGCCTTCACCGCATAGTCGGCATGGCTGTCGGAATAGGTGGCGATGCAGGCGACATCCGGCTTTTCATCGCGCAACGCGTCGTCGAAGGAGCGCCTGATGCCATAGCCCGACAGCCCGTCCGGTAACGGCACGTCGGAGCGGTTGATCAGGGCCGCGATCTCGAAGCCCGGATTAGTGTGGTAGGCCAGCGCATGGCTACGGCCCATATTGCCGAGCCCGGCGACGACGACACGAAGGGGCGATTTAGAGGTCACCTAACTACTCCAGATGTTCCAGTTGTTCCTGCTGAGAGGGTGTCACCCCACCCGGCGCTTCGCGCCGACCTCCCCATCGAGGGGAGGTAGGACGCTGGCGCGAACACCCTCGCTGCCAAAGAAGCTTCTCCGAAAGTCGCCCCCTGGCGGTCGTGAATGAAGCCACGACCTTTTACCTCCCCTTGATGGGGAGGTCGGCGCGCAGCGCCGGGTGGGGTGAAGGCTCCAGCAGAGATTTGTAGGGCTCCGCTCACTTGACGGCTCCGGATGTGATGCCGCGGATCAGCTGCCGCGAGAAGATGACGTAGAGGGTCAGCACAGGCATGATCGCCAGCGAGAGTGCCGCCAGGATGGCGTTCCAGTTGGTGACGAACTGGCCGAGGAAAAGCTGCGCGCCGAGCGTCACCGTCTTGGTCTCTTCCGACGGCGCCAGGATCAGCGGGAACCACAGGTCATTCCAGATCGGGATCATGGTGAAGACGGCGACCGTCGCCATCGAGGGCCGCACCAGCGGCAGCACCAGCCGGAAGAAGATGGTGTATTCCGACAGGCCGTCGATGCGGCCGGCATTCTTCAGATCGTCGGACACCTGCTTCATGAATTCCGACAGGATGAAGACGGCCAGCGGCAGCCCCTGCGCGGTGTAGACCAGGATCAGCGCCGTCAGCGTGTTGACCAGCCCGCTCGCCACCATCAATTGCAGGATGGCGACGGTGCCGAGCCGGATCGGGATCATGATGCCGAGCGCGAGGTAAAGCCCCATCAGCGTGTTGCCGCGAAAGCGGTATTCCGATAGCGCGAACGCCGCCATCGCGCCGAACAGAAGCACGAAGAACAGCGAGGCGACGGTGACGACGAGGCTGTTCTGAAAATAGTGGATGAAGTCGCCCTGCCCGATCACGGTGGTATAGCCGATCAGGTCGAAGGTTTTTGGCGTCGGCGGCGTCAGCGGTTCGCTGAAGATGCCGGCGCGGGACTTGAACGAATTCATGATCACCAGGATCACCGGAAACAGTGCGATCGCCGTATAGGTCAGCAGGATCGTGTGGGCGCCGATGGTGCGGGGCAGCGAACGGGTGGCGGTGCTCATTGGAAGGTCTCCTGACGAGCGATGACTGTTGAGGTCGGCACCAAGGCACCCCCCTCTGTCCTGCCGGACATCTCCCCCGCAAGGGGGGAGATCAGATGCCGCGACTGCTTTCGCCAATCGCCAACGTTGCAAGACGAGCGGCAAGGCCAGAGCTGCCAATCTCCCCCCTTGCGGGGGAGATGGCCGGCAGGCCAGAGGGGGGTGTTCAAGCTCGACATCTCGCCCCTCAGAACTGGTAGCGACGCAGGCGCGTCTGGACGAGGAACAGGTAGACGCAGACGCCGCCGAGGATGATCAGGAACATCATCGTGGCGATCGCCGCGCCCATATTGGGATCGCCGGTCTGCAGCTGAAAGCCGAAGAAGGCGCGGTAGAGGAAAGTGCCCAGAATATCGGTCGAATAGTTCGGGCCGGCGAGCGCCCCTTGCGCGGTGTAGATCAGGTCGAAGGCGTTGAAATTGCCGACGAAGGTCAGGATCGAGATGATGCCGATCGACGGCAGGATCAGCGGCAGCTTGATCTTCCAGAACTGCGACATGCCGGTGATGCCGTCACATTCGGCCGCCTCGATCACCTCTTCGGGGATCGACAAAAGGGCTGCATAGATCAGCATCATCGGGATGCCGACGAACTGCCACACCGAGATCAGGCTGAGCGCGGTCAGCGCATATCGTTCCTTGCCCAGCCACGGCGTGAACAGGCTTTTCAAGCCGACCAGGTCCATCAGATGCGGCGCCACTCCCCATAACGGCGACAGGATCAGTTTCCAGGCGAAGCCGACGATGACGAAGGACAGGATGGTCGGCACGAAGATCGCGGTGCGGTAGAAGGCGGCGAACCTCAGCCTCGGGCTGGAAAGAAGTGCGGCCAGAAGCACGCCGATCGGGTTCTGCACCACCATGTGGATGATGAAGAACCAGGTGTTGTTCCTCAGCGCGTTCCAGAAACCCACCGACCAGTTGGGGTCGCCGAACAACGTACGGAAGTTGGTGAAGCCAACGAACACCTGATGCTGCTCGACGTTGCGGAACAGCGACAGCTGCAAGGTGCCGGCCAGCGGCAGGATCATGATCGCCGTATAGACCAGCAGCGCCGGCGCCAGGAAGACGCCGATATGCCAGCGGAACGGTCGTTTCGGTCGTGTTTGTGCGGCCATGAGTGCGGTCCCCGCCGATCAGGTTTAGCAATGCCTTCGACGGCAGCGCTGCCCCTCACCCTTACCCTCTCCCCGTGAAGGACGGGGGGAGAGGGGGCGCCTGCGTTTCGGCTGATCCTTCTCCCCGTCACTATACGGGGAGAAGGTGCCGGCAGGCGGATGAGGGGCGGCGCCGTCGTTCGCAGTCGATGATGCTGTCGAAAAACGCAGGGCCGTCCACTTGGGGCCCTGTCTGTTGTCTGAGCTCTTACTTGCCCGGCTTGTACCAGCTGTCGAGGCCGTCCTGCAGCTTCTTGGCGGCAGCTTCCGGCGTGTCGGTGCCATTGATGACGTTGGCCGATTCAACCCAGGTTTCGTTCTCGAGGTTCGGCGTGCCGCGCGACAGGATCTGGTAGGTCGAGCGGATCGTCGACTTGCACTTGTCGCGCCAGGAGACGAATTCCTGCGCCAGCGGGTCTTCCATCTTCACCGGGGTGGAATTCAGGCTGAAGAAGCCCGGCAGTGCGTTGGCGTAGATGGTGGCGAAGTCCGGCGAGGCGACCCAGGACAGGAAGGTCTTGGCCGCGTCGGCATTCTTCGACGCCGCATTCAGGCCCATGCCGATATCGGTATGGTCGGAGATGTAGCAGGTGTCGCCGGCCTTCTCGACCGGCGGCGGGAAGGCGCCCATCTTGAACTGCGCCTGGGTGTTGAACAGGCCGATCTCCCACGATCCCGCCGGGTAGATGGCGGCGCGGCCAAGCGTGAACAGGTTCTGGCTGTCCGGATAGGTCTGGGCCTCGAAGCCGTCGCCGAGATAAGGCTTCCACTTGGCCAGTTCCTCATAGGGAGCAACCCAGTCCTTGTCGGTCAGCTTCTGGTCGCCCTTGATCAGCGCTGCGCGGCCCTCTTCGCCCTTCCAGTAGTTCGGACCGATGTTCTGATAGCCCATGGTCGCGGCTTCCCATAGGTCCTTGGTGCCCATGGCCATCGGGATGTAGGTGCCGTCGGCCTTGATCTTGTCGAGCGCGGCGAAGAACTCGTCACGCGTCGTCGGCACCTTGAGGCCGAGCTTGTCGAAGGCGTCCTTGTTGTAGATGAAGCCGTGAATGACCGAGGCCATCGGCACGCAGAAGCTCGCCTTGCCGTCGTCGGTCTGCCAGGCGGCCTTGGCAACGGGCGAAAAGTTTTCCATGCCGGGCAGCGCCGACAGGTCGGCAAGGTTGCCCTTCTTGAACAGTTCGAGCGACTTGTCGAACGGGCGGCAGGTGATCAGGTCGCCAGCCGAGCCGGCGGCGAGCTTGGCGCCGAGTGCGGCGTCATACTCGGTCGGCGCCGACGGTGCGAACACCACTTTGATGCCCGGGTTCTTGGCCTCAAAAGCCGGGATCAGCTTGTCCTTCCAGATGGCAAGGTCGTCGCCGCGCCAGCTTTCGATATTGAGCGTTACGTCATCGGCGTGAGCCAACCCGGCGGTGCCGAGAATGCTGGTGCCGAGAAGCAGTGCCGTCAGTAATTTCGTTGTCATGCTAGTCTCCCTGTTGACCTTTTTCAGGTTCGGTTTTGAGAACAGGGGCCTTCGCGCCCTTGTTCCCCTCGATCGCGGAAAGGGCCGGCCGCAGCTTCTGGCCGGTCCCTTCCAGTATCTTCTCGGCCGCAACGGCGTTGGCAGCGCCGGCGGCGAGCAGAATGGCTCTCTTGACGACGCCGCCGCTCGCTTCGAGCAGCCGCACGGCGTCTTGCCGGTCGCGGCCGCTGATAGCGGCGACGATGCGAGCCGCGCGGTCGCGCAGCTTGATGTTGTCGGCGGTGAGATTGACCATGTAGCCGTCATGGACATGGCCGAGATGAATGGCGGTAAGCGTCGACAGCATGTTGAGCGCGATCTTCTGGGCAGTGCCGGCGCCCATGCGCGTCGAGCCGGCAATCACCTCCGGTGGCGTCTCGAGCAGGATGGCGACGTCGGCCAGCCTGAGCAGGGGCGTGTCCTTGTTGTTGGCAATGGCGATGGTTGCCGCGCCCCGGCTGCGCGCATCCTTCAGCGCCTGCACCGCATAGGGCGTCGAGCCGCTGGCCGAAATCGCGATCAGGCAGTCGCCCTTGCCGATGCCGGCGCCGGCAATTGCCGTCGAGGCTTCGTCGGTGTCGTCTTCCGGTCCGCCGGCCAGGGTCTTGAAAGCGTCGTCGCCACCGGCGATGAGGATGGCGATGCGTTCGCGCTTGATGCCGAAGGTGCCGGGCAACTCCAGCGCGTCGGCCAGCGCCATCAGGCCGGAGCTGCCGGCCGCAGCATAGGCGAGCTTGCCGCCGCCGTTCAGCCGCCCGGCGATGATTTCGGCTGCGGCGGCGATGGCGGGAATGGCGTCGCGCACAGCCTTGGCGGCCTCGATCTGCGCATTGACCAAAGAAGAAAGGATGGCGTCCGGGGCCTGGATGTCCAGTCCCTCGGCATTGCTGTGAAGCGCTTCGGTGCGCGGTTCGGCCATCCCTGTCCCTCCGATGGAAGGACAATACCAAAAAAATACCACTTGTCCACACGCATTAACGAAATTGCGAACTGGAAAGCGTTGAGCCGGCAAAATTCCCGGATTTTCAACCTGATACGCCTTAATCTTTTTGAAACGGAAATTAATCCCTTGGCTATTGGTATTTTATTGGTATTATCCGCCCGGAGGAGACATCGCGTGAAATTCGTGCTCGGTATCGACGGCGGCGGCACCAGCTGCAGGGCAGCCCTTGCGACAGGCGATGGCGTTGTCATTGGCCGTGCCAAAAGCGGCGCCGCCAACATCCGCACCGATCTCACCGGCGCTCGCACCCACATCGTCGAGGCTGCTCGTCAGGCCTTCATCGCCGCCGGGCAAGATCCGGACCTGATCCCGCAGACACCAGCCATTCTCGGCCTTGCCGGCGCCAATGTCGGCACCTACCGCCAGCAGCTTGAAGCAATCCTGCCGTTCAGCATCAGCCGCGTCGAGACGGACGCCGAGATCGCGCTCGAAGGGGCAGTCGGCTCTGGTGACGGCGCCATGGCTATCCTCGGCACCGGCACCGCCTATATGGCGCGCAAGGGCGGCACGTCGCGCGCCATCGGCGGCTGGGGCTTTCAGGTCGGTGATCAGGGCAGCGGCGCCCGCATCGGCCGCGACCTGCTGGAGCAGACGCTGCTCGCCCATGACGGCGTCCGCCCGCGCTCAGCCCTGACCGACAGCATGATGGCCATTTTCCGCAACAATCCCGAAGACGTGGTCGAGTTCACCACCAATGCCAAGCCCGGCGATTTCGGCGGCTTCGCGCCCAAGGTTTTCGAGCATGCCGAGAAGGGCGACAGCGTCGCCAACTGGATCGTGGACAAGTCGGTTGCCGATGTCGAGGCGTCGCTCCACGCGCTCGACCTCTCTGATGACGCCCCGCTCTGCCTGCTCGGCGGGCTGGCGCCGCTCTATGGGCCGCGCCTTTCCCAGCGCTACCAGGCGCTGCTGAAAGCACCGCTCGACGATGCGCTGGGCGGCGCCGTGCAGATGGCGGCCCGCATCTTCGTCAAAGCGGAGGCGACGCGATGAGCGATGCCGCCGACCAGATCTTCGCCACGCTGAGGCAGTCGTCGCAGAGCGGCGCCCCGCTCTACCTGCAGCTCAGGAAAAGCATCGAGGACGCCGTCAATCGCGGCCTGATCGGGCCGGGCGATGCGCTGCCTTCCGAGCGCGACATCGCCACCAAGGCCGACATTTCGCGCGTCACCGTCCGCAAGGCGGTGCAGGACCTGGTCAAGGGCGGCATCCTCGTGCAGCGCCACGGCTCCGGCACCTTCGTGGCGCCGCGCATGGAGCGCGTCGAGCAGTCGCTGTCCAGGCTCACTTCATTCACCGAGGACATGGCAAGGCGCGGCATGGCGGTGCGTTCAGCCTGGCTCGACCGCGACCTCTACCCGCCCTCGCCCGACGAGATGATGGTGCTCGGCCTGTCCTCGAACGAGCTGGTGGCGCGCGTGGCGCGCCTGCGCATCGCAAACGACACGCCGCTGGCCATCGAGCGCGCCTCGTTGTCGGCCAGCGTGCTGCCGGATCCGGCCGGGATAGGCTCGTCACTCTATGCGGCGCTGCAACTGACCGGCAACCGGCCGGTGCGGGCGGTGCAGCGCATTTCCGCCGCCAATCTCGGCGACGCCGATGCGCGTCTGCTCGAAGTGCCATCCGGCATTGCCGGCCTGCACATCGAACGCATTTCCTATCTCGCGAGCGGCAAGGTGATCGAGTTCACCCGCTCCATCTACCGCGGCGACGCCTATGATTTCGTCGCCGAACTGCGCCTGACAGGGCCGAGCGAAGAGGGCCGACCATGATCCCCAAGACCACCCATATGCGGCGCGAGATCGACGAAATTCCGCAAGCCGTCGCGCGTCTGCTCGATGGCTCGGCGGCGGTGCTGACCGAGGCCGGACGCGGCATTCGCGAGCGCGATCCGAGCTTCGTCGTTACCGTCGCGCGCGGTTCGTCCGACCATGCCGCCACCTTCATGAAATATGCCGTCGAACTGACCGCCGGCCTGGCCGTGGCATCGGTCGGTCCGTCGATCGCCTCGATCTACGGCGCCAAGCTCAAGCTCGCCGGTTCCGCTTGCCTCGCCATCTCGCAATCCGGCAAGAGCCCTGACATCGTCGCCATGGCCGAGACGGCACGGGCCGGCGGTGCGCTCACCGTCGCCATCACCAACACCGCCGATTCGCCGCTGGCGCGGGCTTCGGATTTTGCCATCGACATTCTGGCCGGCCCCGAGCGCAGCGTCGCGGCGACCAAGACATTCGTCAATTCGGCGGTCGCCGGCCTGGCGCTGATGGCGCATTGCACCGGCGACGACAGACTGCTGGCCGCCCTTGCCCGCCTGCCCGAGCATTTCAGCAAGGCGATCGCCTGCGACTGGATGGCGCTGGCCGGCGCGTTGGAGACGCCGCAATCGCTGTTCATCCTCGGCCGTGGCCCGTCGGCGGCGATGGCCGACGAGGCGGCGCTGAAATTCAAGGAGACCTGCGGCATGCATGCCGAGGCCTATAGCGCCGCCGAAGTGATGCACGGCCCGCTGGCGCTGGTCGGGCCAGGCTTCCCGGTGCTGGCGCTCGCCGCCCGCGATGCCTCCGAGCCGTCCGTGGCAGAGGCTGCCGACAACCTTGCCGGCAAGGGTGCAGCAGTTTTTGTAACCTCGGACAAAGCCAAGAGCGCGGCGCGGCTGCCGCATGTCGCCACCGGTCATCCCTTGACCGACCCGCTGACGCTGATCGTCTCCTTCTACGGCTTCGTCGAAGCCTTCGCCCGCCATCGCGGCCTCGATCCGGACGTACCGCGCAATCTGCGCAAGGTGACGGAAACCGTATGAGCGACCGTTTTGCCCTGACTGGCGCCCGAATTTTCGATGGCGACGACTGGCATGACAACGCCGCCCTTGTCGTGCACGGCGATGTGGTCGAAGGCATTCATCCCGTCGGCGCCATTCCGTCGGGCGTTGCCCGCATCGACGCCGGGGGCGGCATGCTGGTGCCGGGTTTTGTCGACCTGCAGGTCAATGGCGGCGGCGGCGTCATGCTCAACGACCATCCCGATGTCGCCTCGCTGGCAACAATCTGCCGGGCGCATGCGCCGTTCGGCACGACCGCACTGCTGCCGACGCTAATCACAGATACGCCTGACATCACCGCCGCGGCCATTGCCGCCGGCACCGAGGCGGCACGGCAAAAACTGCCGGGGTTTCTCGGCCTGCATCTCGAGGGACCGCATCTCTCCGTCGCCCGCAAGGGCGCGCATGAACCGGCGCTGATCCGGCCGATGACGGATGCGGATGAAGCGGCGCTGGTCGCGGCACGCAAAAACCTGCCGGTGCTGCTGACGACGATCGCGCCCGAATCCGTCGAGCCCGCCCGTGTTGCGGCTTTGGCCAAGGCCGGCATCGTCGTCAGCCTCGGCCATTCCGATACCGGCTATGCCATGGCCAGAGCCTTTGCCGACGCGGGCGCCAGCGTGGTCACACATCTGTTCAACGCCATGAGCCAGATCGGCAACCGTGAGCCGGGGCTGGCGGGTGCGGCCATCGACATAGGCAGTCTGTCGGCCGGGATCATTGCCGACGGCATCCATGTCGATCCCGCCACCATGGCAATCGCGCTGCGCGCCAAGCAGGGGCCGGGCAGGATCGTGCTGGTCACCGACGCCATGGCGACGATCGGCACCGACATGACGTCGTTCACCCTCAACGGCCGCATCATCTATCGCAAGGATGGCAGTCTGCGGCTGGCCGACGGCACGCTGGCCGGCGCCGATCTCGATATGATCTCGGCCGTCCGCTACATGCACAGGATCGTCGGGCTGGACCTGTCGGAAGCGTTGCGCATGGCCTCGCTCTATCCGGCGCAGGCGGTCGGCCAGGCCCACCGGCTCGGCCGCTTCGCCAGTGGCACGGCTGCCGATATCGTCGCTCTGTCGGACGCCCTCGACGTCAACGGCGTCTGGATCGGCGGCGACAAGGTTTTTGCAGGCGCGGACAGTCCGCGCTAAAGTCCACCCATGCATGATGTCGACTGCGTTGTCGCCGGAGCCGGTGTTGTCGGCCTCGCCATTGCCCGCGCGCTGGCGCTGTCGGGCCGCGAGGTGCTGGTGGTCGAGAAGGCCGCAGCCATCGGCACCGGCACCAGTTCGCGCAATTCGGAAGTCATCCATGCCGGGCTTCATTATACGCCGGGCAGCCTGAAGGCCCGTCTCTGCGTCAACGGCCGCGAGCGTCTCTATGCCTATTGCCGCGAGCACGACGTCGCCCATCATCGCACCGGCAAGCTGATCGTCGCCGTCGAACCCGACCAGTTGGACAAACTGCAGGCGATCCAGATCAACGCGGCGCAATGCGGAGTCGGTGACCTCAAGCTTTTGACGCGCGCAGAGGCCGAAAGCCTGGAACCGGCGCTGAGCTGCGCCGGCGCGCTGCTGTCGCCGTCGACCGGCATCGTCGACAGCCAGGCGCTGATGCTGTCATTGCGTGGAGACGCGGAAGCGGCCGGCGCATCTTTCGCCTTGCTCACCGTTGTCTCAGGCGCGAGCATCGAAGCCGACGGCATCCGGATCGACACGCGCGACGCCGATGGCGAGGGTTTCACCTTGAAGACCGGCGCCTTCATCAACGCCGCCGGCCTCGACGCGCAGGCGCTCGCCGGCCGCATCGAAGGCCTCCCGCAAGACCGTGTTCCGCCGCTGTGGCTGGCGCGCGGCAATTATTTCGCGCTTTCCGGTCGCTCGCCCTTTTCGCGGCTGATCTATCCGGTGCCAGTCCATGGCGGCCTCGGCGTGCATCTGACCCTCGACATGTCGGGGAGCGCGCGCTTTGGCCCGGATGTCGAATGGATCGATCGCGTCGACTATACCGTCGATCCCGCACGAGGCGCTGCCTTCTACGACGAAATCAGGCGCTACTGGTCCGGCCTGGCGGACGGCGCCCTGCAACCGGCATATGCCGGCGTCAGGCCGAAACTGTCCGGTCCAGGCCAGCCGGCCGCCGACTTCGTCATCCGGGGACCGGCTGACCACGGGGGCGGTCAGATCGTCAATCTGTTCGGCATCGAGANATCGAGAGCCCTGGCCTTACCGCCAGCCTCGCCATCGCAGAACATGTCGTTGGGCTTTTATATCCGCAATGACGGGCGTTCCTGAAACGTCGGGCAGGCGCATACCATGAAACCTTTTGATATGGAGGTCGTTGTCGGGGCATATGTCCGAGGCAAAACCCAAATCGGAACCGGCCGACGGCATCGAAGCGCGCGATGCCCCGAAGTCGCGTCGGGAAAAGCCGTCACGGCAAACGCGCGGAGATGGACCGCGCGAGGACACGCCGCGCGAGAAAAAAGCATCGGCCGCCGAAGCCGCGTCCGAGCCCGTTGGCGAGGCTGCGCCGCCGCCGGATGCCGTCGAACCCGATCCCAAGCTGACGCCCGAGCAGGCCGAGCAGGCGCGCAAAAAATATCTGCTGCGGCGTTTCTGGATCAGCGGGCGCGGCTATTGGGGGAGGCATGGCGACAAGCTCGCCTGGCCTTTGACGATCGGAGTGCTGCTGCTGATCTGCATCAACATCGGTTTCCAGTATGGCATCAACGTCTGGAACCGCTCGATGTTCGATGCCCTCGAGCAGCGCAACGCCCGCACAGTCTATCTCCTCAGCGCCGTATTCGTGCCGCTGGTGATCTGCAGCGGCAGCCTTGTCGTCGCGCAGGTCTATCTGCGCATGACGATCCAGCGCCGCTGGCGTTCCTGGCTGACCACCGGGGTCGTCGCGCGCTGGCTGGCAAACGGCCGCTACTACCAGCTGAACCTCGTGGGCGGCGATCACCAGAACCCCGAGGCACGCATGACCGAGGATCTGCGTATCGCCACCGAGTCGCCGGTCGATTTCACTGCCGGCGTCCTCAACGCATTCCTGTCGGCCTCTACCTTTATCGTCGTGCTGTGGACCATCGGCGGCGCGCTCACCCTGCCGATCGGCGGCGAGAGCATCACCATTCCCGGCTTTCTGGTCATCACCGCGATCATCTATGCCGTCATCACCTCGACCTCGATGGTGGTCATCGGCCGCGACTTCGTCCAGCTCTCCGAGCGGAAGAACCAGGCGGAGGCCGAACTGCGCTACACGCTGACGCGCGTGCGCGAAAACGGCGAGAGCATCGCCTTGCTGGGAGGCGAGGACGAGGAGCGCAGCGGCATCGACAGGAATTTCGGCCATGTGCTGAGGCAATGGGCGCTGCTGACCGGACAGCACATGCGCACGGCCGCGGTGTCGCAGGGATCGAGCCTGTTTGCGCCGGTCGTGCCGATCCTTTTGTGCGCGCCAAAATTCCTCGAAGGCTCGATGACGCTTGGCGAGGTGATGCAGGCGGCGTCTGCCTTTGGCATCGTGCAAGGCGCGTTCGGCTGGCTGGTCGACAACTATCCGCGCCTCGCCGACTGGAACGCCTCCGCGCGGCGCATTGCCTCGCTGATGATGTCGCTCGACGGGCTCGAGCGCGCCGAGCAGAGCGATGCGCTCGGACGCATCAACCGGGGCGAAGCGGAAGACGGCGCCATCCTCAGCCTCGACAATCTTTCCGTGACACTCGACGACGGCACCTCCGTAGTCAAGGAAACCGAGGTCGTTATCGAGCCGGGCGAGCGGGTGCTGGTTTCAGGCGAATCCGGTTCAGGCAAGTCGACGCTGGTGCGGGCCGTCGCGGGCCTGTGGCCATGGGGCGGCGGCAGCGTCAATTTCCACACCGACAGGCGCCTGTTCATGCTGCCGCAACGCCCCTACATCCCTTCCGGAACGCTTCGCCGCGCGGTCGCCTATCCCGCGGCGGCGGACAAGTGGACCATCAAGCAAATCAAGGCTGCCCTCGACAAGGTGGGGCTTGGCTATCTCACCGGCAGGATCAAGGAAGAGGCGCCATGGGACCAGACGCTGTCGGGCGGCGAAAAGCAACGCCTCGCCTTCGCGCGCCTGCTGCTGCATCGCCCCGATATCGTGGTGCTGGATGAAGCGACTTCGGCGCTCGACGAGAAGAGCCAGGACACGATGATGTTGACGGTGATCCGCGAACTGCCTGACGTCACCATCATCAGCGTGGCGCATCGTGCGGAGCTCGAAGCCTTCCACAGCCGCAAGATCACCCTGGAGCGGCGGGAGGGCGGCGCCAAGCTCGTCAGCGACGTCGACCTCATCCCGCGCAAGCGCAAACGCAGCCTGCTGAACCGCGCTTTGTGGGGTTCCAGCACTCGGGTGAAAAAGCCGCGCAGGTAAAAGGCGCCACTGCCGAACCGCGAACAGAGATGTCCAGGCGAAGCGCTTGGGCAAAGACATTAGCCGGCTATGGATTAGCCGTAGAGACCCTTGTAGGTCTCGCGCAGCAGGTTCTTCTGCACCTTGCCCATCGTGTTGCGCGGGAGCTCGTCGACGAAGATCACCTGCTTCGGATGCTTGTATTTGGCCAGCTGGTCGGCAATGGCGCCAACGATCTCGGCCCCGGTGATCTGCGATGCCGGCGCACGCACCACGACAGCGGTGACGCCTTCGCCGAAATCGGGATGGGCAATTCCGATGACGGCACTTTCCAAGACGCCGGCAACCGCGTCGATCTCGCTCTCGATCTCCTTGGGATAGATGTTGTAGCCGCCGGAGATAATGAGATCCTTGCCGCGGCCGACGATGTGGACGTAGCCGTCCGCGTCGATGATGCCGAGGTCGCCGGTGATGAAGAAGCCGTCCTTGCGAAACTCCGCCTTGGTTTTTTCCGGCATGCGCCAATAGCCGGAAAAGACATTCGGACCTTTGACCTCGATCATGCCGACTTCACCCTGGCCAAGCGCATCGCCGCTGTCAGGGTCGGCGATGCGCAGCGAAACGCCGGGCAGCGGGAAACCGACCGTGCCGGCCCGACGCTCGCCCTCATAGGGGTTCGACGTGTTCATATTGGTCTCGGTCATGCCGTAGCGCTCGAGAATGTCGTGGCCGGTGCGCTCGCGCCAGGCCTTGTGCGTTTCGGCGAGCAGCGGCGCCGAGCCGGAAACGAACAGGCGGATGTTCTTCGCCGCCTGGACATCCAGCCCGTCCTGCTGCAGGAGCCTTGTATAGAAGGTCGGCACGCCCATCAGCACTGTCGCGCGCGGCAAGAGCGAGACGATGCGGGCGCCGTCGAACTTCTGCTCGAACAGCATCGAGGCGCC
This sequence comes from Mesorhizobium sp. LNJC394B00, assembly GCF_000502555.1. Lineage (NCBI taxonomy): Bacteria > Pseudomonadati > Pseudomonadota > Alphaproteobacteria > Hyphomicrobiales > Phyllobacteriaceae > Mesorhizobium > Mesorhizobium sp. LNJC394B00. The sequence goes on along the minus strand of NZ_AYWH01000005.1, from coordinate 54,625 downwards.
GGCCATCAGGGTGACGTTGGTGGCGACGAACAGGCCATGCGTGTGGAAGATCGGCAGGGCATGGATCAGCACGTCATCCCCGGTGAAACGCCATTGCTCGACCAGCACGCGCGCATTGGAGGCCAGGTTTTCGTGGCTGAGCATGGCGCCCTTGGAGCGTCCGGTGGTGCCCGATGTGTAAAGGATTGCGGCCAGATCGTCCGGCCCGCGCGCCACGGCGTCGAAATCCGTGGGCTGTTGTGCCGCCAGTTCGGTCAGCGAGCCCTCACCATTGCTGCCAAGCGTGAAGGTGGCAGCACCCGACGCCTGCGCCAACGGCGCGATAGCGCCGGCGCGGGCCGGGTCGCAGACGACCAGCCCGCGGCTCGGCATCACCGAAGAAATAGCCGAGTTCGGCCAGCGTGTAGGCGGTGTTGAGCGGCAGGAAGACCGCGCCGGCGCGCAGGCAGGCGAGGTAAAGGAAAATGCATTCGGGGCTTTTTTCGACCTGCACGGCAACGCGGTCGCCCGGCTCGACGCCGAAATGCCTCAGCGCATGTGCCAGCTGTGCCGATTGCGCCAGCATGTCGCCATAGGCGATCGCGCGTCCGTCATCGGTCGCCATCAGGATGCGCTCGGAGGCTGAAATCCGGCTGCGGAACGCGTCGAACAGGTGATTGGTCATGCGCCTTCCCTAGAGCATGATGCCGAAAAGTGTGAAGCGGTTTTCGGAGGACATCATGCTCTACCCTTTGATTTAGAGCCGGATGATTCCAGGTCGATTCGGCCTGAAATTCATCCGGCTCTAGCGCATGGCCTTGGAACAAAGGAAACGATTTCGCCTCCGTCCGGCAAAAACGTGAAATCGGGTTTGCCGCCGATCAGATGAAGGCAAGCGGACTTGGATAACGGGCGATTTTGGATAGCGGGCGGATTTTGGATAGCGGACCGGAAGCGCTTCTATCTGCGACTGCGCAGCGCCTTGGTGGCGCTCACGCGTGGATCGCCGCTGTCGTTGAAGCGCTCCATGCACATGGCTGCCGTCAGACGGTAGTGGCTGAGGAGGGCTTCAACGGCGCCATCGGCATCGCCATCCACCGTGCGCTCCGCAATCAGCCGATGTTCACTGATTTCGTCGCGCTCGCTGCCGTCCTGGGAGATCAGCCGGTAGCGGGAGGCCTGATCCGAAAGCTGGTCGCAAAAGCCGGTCAGCCAATGCGAGCGGCAGCCTGCGATCAGTGCCCGATGGAAGGCGCGGTGCAGCTTTTCCCATTCCGGATTGTTCGAGGACGGATCCTCCGGCAAGCGGCGCGGGGCACGCGCCAGGCGATGCAAGGCCAGCACGAGCTGCTCTTCCCATTCGCCGGTGCGGTTGGCAATGGATTCACGCAGGGCCCGCTCTTCCAGCCAGCAGCGAGTGCGCGTCAATTCCTCAAGTTCCGGGGCACTGACCGGCATGATGAAGAAACCGCGCTGGTCGTGGCGGCCGAGCAGACCCTCCGAAGCAAGTCGGTTGAGGGCCTCGCGAACCGGTGAGGCGCCGGCGCCGTAACGGGAAACCACCCATTCGACACGAAGCTTGCTTTCACTTTCAAACACGCCGCGCAGGAGATCGTCGCGAAGCTGTTGATAGACCGTACTAGCGAGTGTGCTCTTGGGTCCCGCGCCTTCGCTCACATCGGCAGATCCGTAGGTCAATATGACTCCTGTAGCTCTCCCAAGCTCCGCTAGCCCGTTCGCGAAGCAAACGATTTCCCGTGTGAATCTACTGTAGCTCCTAAGGCATCCGCCCCTCAAGCGAAAGATCACGATATTCGACTTAAAGAGGAAGGTTGACCGCATCTTATCCGCCGGAAGTAACTAAAATCGTGAAAAACTTGTTCTTCTGAAGAAAGTTTGTCTCCCAGCATGGCAGGTGCCCTCGAGAAACAGCTTCGAGATCCCGAATACGGATAATTTTGTCTTAACGCGCGTCATGCCGCCGGATTGACCTCTCCCCGCATGCAGATCCCTTCGGCAGTTATCCACTAGGTTTATGGGCCAAAACTAGTGCCGGATGCCGCGATCCTGTCGCGTGCCGCGATGCCCTTGCGGCTGCCACCCGTTGACGGCTTCTTGGGAGATCGAAGGATCAGGCAGGGAGATCAGGCCGAGGAGAACCGACCAGCCGGGAACTTGCCCTGGAACTGATGTCAGCCGGCAGCCCGGTCGGCCGCGGTTCGGATGGCTTCTATATTGGCCCGGTAGGCTTCGACGCTGCCGCCCTTGAAGATGGCGGCGCCTGCCACCAGCACATCGGCGCCGGCTGATGTGACAAGGGGGGCAGTTTCCGGCGACACGCCGCCGTCGATCTCGATGCGAATCGGCCGGTTTCCGATCAGCGCTTTCACCCGCTTGACCTTGTCGACCATGGCCGGGATGAAGGCCTGCCCGCCGAAACCCGGATTGACGGTCATGATCAGGATCAGGTCAAGCCGGTCGAGCACATATTCGATCGCACTTTCCGGCGTCGCCGGATTGAGCGATACGCCGGCCTTCTTGCCGAGACCCTTGATGGTCTGAAGCGAGCGTTCGAGATGCGGTCCGGCCTCGGCATGCACGGTCATGCCGTCGCAGCCGGCATCGGCAAAGGCGGCCAGATAAGGATCGGCCGGCGCAATCATCAAATGGCAGTCGAAAAAGGCCTTGGTGCGGTTGCGGATGGCCTTGATCACCGGCGGGCCGAAGGTGATGTTGGGCACGAAATGCCCGTCCATGACGTCGAGATGGATCCAGTCGGCGCCGGCCGCCGTCACCGCCTCGACCTCGTCGCCGAGCTTCGAGAAATCCGACGCCAGCACCGATGGCGCGATCAGGGTCTTCCTGCTCATGATGCGGCCCCTTTGGGCGCCCTGTTTGCGGGCGCGATCCAAACGTCTGCCTAGACCATGATCCCGAAAAGGGAAAGTCGGTATTTGTTGTGCTAGGAGCGGCCTCGGCTGATGCCTTACCTGCTCGGCCTCGCTTCCGGTTATGGCCCAATTGGCGAAAACAGAAAGGAGAGCTCAGACGGGAAAGACCGTCTCTTCCATGCTGACGTCGCTGGACGGCTTTATCGAGGGACCGTCGGGCGACAGCGGCTTGCTGGTGTCCGAGGAAGATTGCACCGGCATTTCAACGACGAGATGCGGCGGACCCCGATCGCGCTGACGAAAAAAACCCGCCGAATCGCTCCGGCGGGGTTCTGAATTTTGACTCGTATCAGATCCTATGGCTTGAAGTTGGCCGCCGGATCCCTTTGCGGCTGTACCTGCGTCTGCGGCGTGCGCTTCGGTATGAACTGCTGAAGGACACCTGGATTGAGCAACAGGGTCGGGTCGAGCGACGGCTGCTGCCGGATGGCTCTGCAGTTCGGGAACCGACCAACGGTGCCTTCGGGGCAGCGCCGCCTGATGATCGGCACGCACTGGCCGCCGACCATCTGCGAGCCCGGGGCGCAGTCTCCCACCTGCGGCCTCGGCTTGCGGCATGCGCCGTCGATCACCTGGGTGCCGCGCGGGCAAACACACTCGCCGCGCTTGTTGTGCACCTGGCCGCGTATGTCGCACTGTTCCAGCACAGGCTTCTTCTGCCGGCAGGCATTGCCTTGCACCTCGGTACCCCGCGGGCAGACACAATTGCCGTTGGCGTCGTGGACCTGGCCGCGGATCGAGCACTGCTCGGGCTTCGGCCGGATCGGCCGGCAGACCTTGCCCCTGACTTCTGTGCCGTCCGGGCAGACGCAATCGCCATTGGCGTTTTGGATCTGACCACGGATCGAGCATTGTTCAGGCTTTGGCCGGATCGGCCGGCAGGCTCCATTGCGCTCCTCTGTCCCACGCGGGCAGACACAATCGCCATCGGCGTCATGAACCTGGCCGCGTATGCTGCACTGCTCGGGCTTCTGCTTGTCGCGCACGCAGGCATTTGCCTGTCGGTCGAGATGCGTACCTTCCGGGCAGTAGCAGCCATTGCCGTCCGACGTCGGGACCGAACCGGGGATGGCGCAGCCAGGCTTGTCGGTCTTGACGCAAGCGCCGTTCTCAAGCTCGGTTCCGCGCGGGCAGACACAGCGTCCATCCTCGGTGCGGATCTGGCCCTTGAGCAGCACGCAGGGCCTCGGATCCTTCGGCTGGATGATGACGCCGCCGTCGGGCGAGCACTGGCCGTTGCGGAACGTCGTGCCTTCCGGACACACGCACCGGCCGGCATCGTTCATGACGAAGCCTGGCGAGCATTCCTTCTTCACCTCGCGCTTGATGGTGAACGGATGGCAGGCATAGGCCTTGCCGCGATCGCCCTGGACGTTGGTCAGGTCGCCGGGCAGTACGTCGCCGCCGCCTTGCACCCTGGTGTCGGGAGACAAGACGCCGACGCAGTTCTGGCCGCTGACGTTGCCCCGCAGATTGACCAGGGGAGCGTCGGGAAGGACCACGGTGACCTTGTGCACATGGCTTTCCCCGGCGCCGAGCGTCAGGTTGGCAATGCAGGTCAACGGCAAGGTCGTCGGTTCGGGCGAGCAGCCAAAGGGCGGTTCGATCGAGGTGATCGCGACGCCTTGCAGCCGCCCCAGGCCGTCCACCCCGATCGCATCGCCGATGCGGACCGGACCGGAGAAGGCGGTCTGGCCATCATTGGTGATGGTGATCTCGAACGAGCAGGGTTGCCCGGGCTGGCACTCGGTATCGCCGGTCTTCTTGACGCTGACGGTGGACGTGCCGCCGCCCTTGGCGCAGGCCTGGCCGATCGGGTAGACGATATCGTCTCCAGGGGCCGGGCCGTATGAGCCGCGTGCGCAGTTCTCGAACGCGCCATTGGCCGAGACCGTCACATCGAAGTGCCTCGATGTTCCGGGAGTCATCGCGGCGCCGGGTATCTGGCACGACAGCGCGTTGGCCGGAACCGCTCCGCAGGCCCATTCCGCGCCGTCGGGTGTGACGGTCTGGATCTGGACCGGCGCGCCACCCGATATCAGCGTGGCAGCATCGTTGACCCGCACCGGACCGGTGGGGGCAGCGGTGCCAAGGCTGATGACGGTGATGCGGCAGGAAACCACCGCTGCACCGGCGAGCGAGCCGTTGCACACCTTGGTTATGCGCAGGGTCGGCTTGCCGCCATTGGGACGACGGAAGCGTTCCTTGGCGCAGGCCTTGTTGTTGGTGAGGTCGACCTCACCGGGGACGGGCTTCAGCGCCGCGCAGTTCTCGACCGCATCCGACTGGTAGCCGGCCGGCATGATCGCCTTGACGACGATCGGCGTCGATGCGCCCGGCATCAGCACGATGCCGGCATTGTCGCAGCGGAACTGGCCAGGACCGTTCGGTCCGCATGTCCAGGGCGGAGACGGGCCGAAGGTCGAAGAGACCGGCGCGCCGCCCGGGTAATTGTCGATAACCGTCAGCGGCCCATTATAGGGGACGCTGCCATTGTTGATGATGTCGATCACGAAGTAGCAGATGCCGTCGGGCGTGCAGACCGGGATGCGGGCACGCTTCTTCAGGATCAGGTCGACCTTCTTGTCGACCGGGGGCCGGCAATCGCGGTCGCGGTCGCCACGCCGGCAGATCGGGATCGAGGCACAGCCGCGATCGTTCTGCTGGCTGCCGAACAGCGGCTTGCCGCTGGCGCCGTAGTTATAGGTGGCGCAGTTGCGCAGCGCGCTGCCTTGCCAACCACCCGCCGGCTTGAAGCCGAGCTTGAGGTTGATGGAGGCCCCCGGATTGAGCGTGGTCACCGGATAGGTGCACGTCATCGGGGTCACGCCGGGCATGCATACCCAGGGCGGATTGGGCCCTGAATCCAGAGTCGAGCCGGCCGGCAGCGTCACCTCGTCGAGCACGATCTTGCCGTGATACGGCCCGTCGCCGACATTGGTGACCTTGATGGTGAAGTCGCAGCCGCCGCCCATCGTGCAACGCGTCACGTCGGCGCGTTTCTCGACCTTGAGGTCCGGTTCCTTGTCCTTGGGCGGACATCTCAAGTCACGCGGGATGACGATGTCGATGGTCTGCGTGCAGCATAGTCCCCAGCCCTCCTTCGGGCCGGCATAGGTCTCGATGCCGGTTACGATGAGGTGGATGACGTCGCCGGGCGACGCACCGACGATCTTCCAGTTCAGCACACCGCCGCCCGCCGGCACCAATTGCGTGTCGGGGATGATGGTGATGCCTGGGGTCGTCGTCGATACCTGCACCCATTTGCCGCCCATCTCCGGGCCGACAGGCATGTGGTAGATGAACGCGCCGCCGCCTTGCACGCAATCGACCGTGCCGCGCTCCACCTTGAAACATTCCCGGTCGGGAGGCGGAGGCCGCTTGTCACAATTGGTGAGGTCGATCTTGATCGAGGTCTTGGCCCCGGTCTTGTAGTCGCCGTCGTCGGGCTTGCCCGGATCCTGCGACGGGATGATGGCCCCCGTGCCGACGCCCGGCGTCACCTTGATCATGCCCTGGTTGTCGACGATGGTCGGCGAAGGAAACGCCGCATGGTCGATCTTGGCGGTGATCTTGAAATTGATGACGCGTTCATTGCCAGCCCCGGCGCCGTCGAGATCGGTGGTGGAAATCCGGAAATCGGAGACCGTTGCCGTATCGTTCGGATTAGCCGAGGTGCTGATTGTCGCACCCGGCAGCGGTCCGCCAGACGCATCCGTGCCGTCGCCGGACACGTTGACGTTGACGATCGCAAGACCGTGCGGAAGCTGATCCTTGAAGTCGAGTTGGAGTTTCTTCAGCCTGGCCGAAAAGCTTGGGTCGGCAAAGCCTTGCGGGTCGCCGCGCAGGCCAAAGCTCAGGGAGTAGACGACGTAGTCGCAGCTCCTCTGTGTGCCTGTTTTGGTGAAGAACGGCACGATCCGTTCCGGCCTCGGATTGACGATTTTTGAATTGTCCAGGTCGAGCCGCAGTTCCGGAGTGATCGGGACTGCATCTTCGGCGTGGCTTGCCACAGGGGTGAACATGGCGACCGCGATACCGGCCGCCATCAGCCAGCGCGCGCCGCGCCTGGCATATGACAGGGGTTTCATGATGGTCTCCATGACGGTTGGCTGCTTGCCGGTGGATTGACTGCTGTTCGCGGTCGGGGAAAGTGCGAGATTTTTCATCTTCCCCTCCTCAACGTTCGCAGCTGACGGCTGGGGTTCTGAGCGGCAAAGTCATCTTGCAGCAAGGGTAGTAGCCACCCTTGTCCTTGTCGGACTGCCTGTAGAAGCAAAGTCCAACATCGACTCTGTCGCCCGGAGAATGGCCGGTGATGTCGACCGTGTAAGGCTTACCGGGAGCATGCGACTGGGGTGATGTCACCCCGACGCCTGGTGTCCTGGACTTTGTCTCACTGGAAGGCTGGACCTTGATCGAATCGCCGCCAAAGCCGGCATGGTCATGGAGATAGAGGTCGGCCTGGAGGCCGCGAGGCGTGCAGTAGAACTGAACATCCTCGACATCGATGCACGGAGGCAGATCGCCGGGCGGTGGGAAGTCCGGCGGATAGAACGGCGGCAGATAACCGCCGGGGATCTCTTCATAATAGCCGGCACGGCCTTCGCAGGGGTGCCAGACCTCGACGTCGCCGACATGGCCTTCCACTTCCGGGTCTTCGAAATAGCCGTCGAAGTCGACGAACCACGAGCCGAAAGGCGGCACGTTGGCCGGCTTGACCAACGGCGTCGGCGTGATCTGCACGCCGTGCACGGCAAGCGGCCCGCCGGCGGCGAGCTGGTCGGCAAGTGTCGGGTTGTCGCGCAGCTTGTCGCCGGTGTTGACCAGCGTGTCGGTGCACACGCCGGTGTCGAGATTGCCGTCGGCGTCATAGCCATATTGCAGGTCGAGCCCACCGGCCGACTGCCGGTTGCCTTGCGGGAAGCCGACCGCATATTCCTGCGGCTCTTCCACCCAGACCGATTCCGTTGCCGGATCGTCCGGGTTTTCGCGCCAGTAGCGGATGACCTCGCCCTTGCCGGAATCGGCGAACTGGCTGTAATCGTAGCGATTCTCGACCGGGCCGCGCTGCGCCAGATACATGAAACCCTGGTTGTCGAAGGCGATGTCGGTGACGGCGTAGTCCTTGTCGGCCTTGACCGTCAGCTCCCAGCGCGGATCACCGGCAAAGCTGCCATCGCGGGCAATGCCAACCGACCAGATCTCGGCCTTTTCGCCGACCGAATAATAGAGCCGGCCGCCATGATAGGCGACGGACCAGACGCGGCGTTCGTCCTGCGTGTAGCCCCATGTGTCGGGGTCTTCCGAGTCGAAGGCAGCACCCTGTATGTCCATCACCGCACCGTCCTCGGCGACGGGAGCCAGCCCATGCGCCGGCCGCCCGGCAACGCCGTGATCGAATGTGTCGATCAGCGTGCCGTTGGCATCGAGGCGGTGGATGAGGCCGGTGTCGAGATCGCTGGCGAAAAACTCGCGGTGATTGCTGTCGAAGCTGATGTCGCCGATGCCGGAACCGCTGTTGGTGTCAATGTCGGCGAATTTGGAGACCGCGCCGGTGATGCCGTCGATCTTCCAGATCGTGCCCGGACCGCCACCGCTTTCGGTGCCGAACTGGCCGTCCATGAAGACGGCGCCTGCGGTTCCGCGGCGCTGTCGCTCGGGCCGACCGTCGGCATCTTCGTCCGGGGTGACGATACGGATGCCGTGCAGGGAGGTAGCGCCGGCATAGAGGTTGGGGACGCCCGAGGGAACGCCGTCGCGCACACCGTCATCATAGGTGATGGCGAACACCTGGCCGATCTGTTCGGCCGTCACCTCGAAGGGCGGCGGCGTGTAGACGAGCTGGCCGGAAGCCGGTCCGCCGAGCGCCGAAACGTCGAAGACGCGCAAGGTGGCGCGCGTCGTGTCGATGAAGGTTTCGTCGACCGGGTCGACGCCGGGCGGCAGCCCCCCCCTTTCGGAATCGGCAGAGTCGAAATTGGGAATGACGGTGCCGGAAAATCCGGTGACCGCCATCGAGCCGGGATAGATGATCTGGGTTTCCTGCGCTTGGGCGGCTGTGTCCAACCAGAGCGTGGCGCTCAGCGCCAGGGCAAGCAAACCGCCGGCCAGATGGAGCGAACGGCGCAAACCGCCGCTTGGAGACGACATGGACGCGCCGCGATCGCAGGACATAAAACTCCCCCCGAAGTTTTCGGGAGGAACATCCGGTCCGGCCGCGCGAAACAGGGCAAGGCGCGGCGTTCCGGCACGTTCGTCCCTGATCGAATTGTCTGCTTTCCTCATCTTCACGATACGCCTGCTCCTGCGCAGGGTCAACGGAATCAGCCGAAAGCCCAGCGCATCGACTCCATCCCGAAGGCGGTGGTCGCGCTGAGCTTGCGTTGGTCCCGGAGACCGTGGAGCCTCTGGGGTCCTGGTCATGGGGGCATCCTTTCCGGCCCGCACCATGCGGCGCCTGGTCGTCAGTCGCAGGCTGAAGCGGAAAGGTTCATGCAAAACGGCGGCCGGGTCTGTCCGCCATTTCACAGAGGCGCGGCCAATTCCTTGTGTCAACTCAAGGTGGAAAACAGTCTTGGCGCGCGAAAGACCGGCCGGCTTACTTACCGTCAGTGCCGGCTTCTGCTAGCGTCTTCCCAACCCTGGGGGGATCATGACACGCAGGCACTTCGTTCTCTTGCTGGCGGCGCTTTTTCCATGTGCGTTGCCGGTCCATCAATCCGTAGCCAAGACCTTGGTCTACTGCACCGAGGTTAGCCCCGATACGTTTGATCCCGCACTCGCCTCCGGATCCCGCGACGCCTCGGCCACCGCTCTCTACAACCGCATGGTCGAGTTCGAGCCCGGCACCACCAAGGTGCGCCCCGGCCTTGCCGAAAGCTGGGAGATTTCCGACGACGGCCTCACCTACACATTCCATCTGCGGCACGGCGTGAAATTCCATAGCGTCGAGGGCTTTACGCCTAGCCGCGACTTCAACGCCGATGACGTGCTGTTTACCTTCGACCGGCAGGCCAACGCGCAGAACCCGTTCAACAATTACGCCAAACGCCAGTACATTTACTTCGACGGCATCGGCATGCCGGATCTTGTCGCCGGTTGGCGCAAGCTTGACGACCATACTGTGGTGATGACGCTGAAGGCGCCGCATTCGCCGATGCTTGCCGACCTGGCGATGGATTTCGCTTCGGTCGTTTCCAAGGAATATGCCGACAAGCTCGTCGCAGAGAAGCGGCTTCTCGACTTGGCGCTGAAGCCGGTCGGGACGGGTCCGTTCCAGCTTGTCGACTACCAGCAGGATGCAGTCATCCGCTACAAGGCCAATCCGGACTACTGGCGCGGCAAGCCGAAGATCGACGATCTCGTCTTCGCCATTGCCACCGATGCCAGCATTCGCATGGAAAAGCTGCGCGCCGGCGAATGCGATCTCATGCCCTATCCAAATCCGGCCGACCTGGAGGCGATCAAGGCGACGCCCGGAATCAAGGTCATGCGGCAGGAGGGCCTCAATACGGGATACCTCGCCTTCAACACCTTGCAGAAGCCCTTCGACGATCCAAGGGTGAGGAAGGCGATCGCCATTGCCATCGACACGCAGGCGCTGGTCGACGTCGTATTCCGCGGCACCGGCGAAGTCGCACGCAATCCGCTGCCGCCAACCTCCTGGGCCTATGACAAGACGAGCCCCGATCATGTCTTCGACCCCGCTGCCGCCAGGCAGGGGCTCGCCGATGCCGGCGTAAAAGACCTGCACATGAAGATCTGGGCGATGCCGGTGCAGCGTCCGTATAACCCGAATGCGCAGCGTATGGCCGAAATGATCCAGTCCGACCTGGCAAAGATCGGTGTCACCGTGGAAGTCGTGACGTATGAGTGGACTGAATACCTTGCCCGCTCGAAGTCACGCGACCGCGACGGCGCCATGCTGTTCGGCTTCACTGGCGACAATGGCGACCCCGATAACTTCCTGTCGGTGCCGCTTGGCTGTGCCGGCGTCGGCACCACCAATCGTGCCAACTGGTGTTTTCCGGCCTTCGACGATCTGCTCAAGCAGGCAGCCGGGATCGTCGATCCCGCTGCCCGCGCAAAACTCTATTCGCAGGCGCAAACGATCTTCAGGGAGCAGATGCCGTGGGTCGCTATCGCCCACTCCGTGGTCTCGATCCCGATGCGCGAACAGGTGACGGGCTATGTCATGGACCCCTTTGATCACCACGATTTCTCGGGCGTCGATATCAAGGAATAGCGTTCGGTGTCTGCCGCCGATCTCGATGTCTATGTAGAGAGCCTGCGCAATTTCCGACTGGTGCGGAGCTATAGCATCGCGCAGTTACTGCCTTACCTGGAACAGGCTGGATTGAAAGTGCGCCTGCTCGACCGGCCGGCCGGCCGAGATCGGGCGCCGGTGGCCTTTCTGCATGTCGACCTGACAATCGTGCCGCCAACGTACCGCGGTCTCGGCCACCTCTACGACCGCACCATCAATGGCCGCGCGCTGTCCATCCACCGGCACCTTTATTCGACACTGAAGCTGGAGGCCGGCGACAGCCACAAGGGGCCGGTTGTCGTCAAGACCGTCCTCAACTCCAGGGGTCGGCCAGAGCAGCGCTGGTGGCAGCATCGCAACGGCCTGACCAGGAGCGCGCATGTCATCCGCAAGCTCTTCGAACCCGGCTACAAGGACCGCCTGTGCCCGCCCTATAAGGTCTACCAGACGATCGGCGAGGTTCCTCGGAATGTATGGCGCAACAATCGCCTGATGGTGGAAAAGTTCGCCTTCGAAACCCTCGACCTGCCCATCGTCAAACACCGCTACATGTTCCTGCTCGGCGCCGAGATCAACATGCGGCAGGTCTACGACGATGTGTTGTGCGCCGGCTCAAAAATCCTGAGCAATGAGGTGGGCGGCGCGGTGCCGCCGGAGGTGCTGGCGGTGCGGCAAAGGCTCAATCTGGATTTCGGCGCCATCGACTATTTCATCGTCGACGGCAAAGGCATTGTCGTCGATGCCAACAAGACCGTCGGCTCAAATCCGGAATGGCTGAAGAAAAACCGCTTTCGCCGGGAGTTCAACGATCGCATGGCCGAGGCGCTGATCGCCTTTGTCCGCGGCTGAGCCGTTCACCCGATCCAGTCGCCCTTGCCGAGCACCGACACCACTTCGACGATACGGTTGAAGCTGGCGCGGGCCCGGCCGACCGTGTGCCTGGCCCGGAGATAGCCGTGCACCAGTCCCGGCTCCTCGAACCAGGCGGCATGGCCGCCGGCAGCGAGGACGCGGTCGCGATAGGCCTCGCCGTCCGACGACAGTGGGTCACACTCAGCGGTGATCAGCACTGTCGGTGGCAGGCCGGTAAAATCTGCGTCGGCCATTGGATACAAAGTGATGTCGCCGGTCCCATCGACGCCGCCGGTGCGGATATCCCTGTAGAAGTCGAGATCGCGCACCGTCAGCATCGGCGCTTCCGCATGCGTCAAATAGGAGCCTTGCGAACGGTCGCCGCCGAGGCCGGGATAGATCAGCACCTGGCCGATCGGCTTTTTGGCATGGCTGCGCGTTGCGTGGGCGACAGCCGCGCAGAGATTGCCGCCGGCGCTGTCGCCGCAGAGCAAAATAGGGCAGTCGTAGTTTGAGGCCGCCCATTCGAAGGCATGCAGCGCATCGTCGAAGGCGGCAGGGTGCAGATGCTCTGGCGCCAGCCGGTAGCCGATGGAGACCACTTCGAAGCCGGTCCGGGCGCACAGCTCGGCGCAGACATCGTCATGGCTGTCCAGCCCACCGAGGATGAAGCCGCCGCCATGGATGTAAAGCACCATCGCGTCCCGGTTAGGTGAGGCAGAGCGATAGATGCGGATCGGGATGTCGTGGGCGGCAATGATTGTCGTTTCCGCCGTCACGCCATCGGGATAGCCGGCAAAAAACTCGCGGCACATCCTGTCATAGATCGCACGCTGTTGGGCGATGGTGTAGTCGATCGTGTCGGGAGGATAGTAGGAGTTGGTCTTCTCGATGAAGGCCCAGGTCTCGGCGTCGATGAGGGTTTTGTAGTCGGTCATGCAGCTCCTTTACCTCCCCCTTGATGGGGGAGGTCGCCGCGAAGCGGCGGGTGGGGGGTGGTGGCGCATCACCCNGGGGGGGGGGGGGGGGGGGGGGGGGTGGTGGCGCATCACCCCACCCCGGACCTTCGGTCCGACCCTCCCCATCGAGGGGAGGGTAAAGAGGCTACTTCCCCTTCCACATCGGGTCGCGCTTTTCCGCAAAAGCCCGGAACCCTTCCATATTGTCCTCCGAGCCATAAAGCGCATCGACCGTCGCCAATTGCCGGCGCGTCACGCGGTTCATCGCGTCCTGGAAGGTCAGCGCCTCGGCCACCCGCGCCGTCTCCTTGATCGCGGCAAACACCAGTGGCGGACCGCCGGCGAGCAGCCGGGCGATCTCCCAGACGCGCTCCTCGAGCTTGTCCTTGGGCAGCACTTCGTTGACCAGCCCCCAGCGATACGCTTCCGCCACATCCATCCAGCGGCCGGTGAGCAGAAGGTCCATGGCGACATGGTAGGGAATGCGCTTGGGCAGCTTGATCGTCGCGGCATCAGCCAGCGTGCCGGCGCGGATTTCGGGCAGGGCGAAGGAGGAATGGTCGGAGGCGAAAATGAGGTCGCAGGACAGCGCCAGCTCGAAGCCGCCGCCCACCGCCATGCCGTTGACGCAGGCAATGATCGGCTTGTTCATGTCGCGCAGCTCCTGCAGGCCGGCAAAACCGCCGACGCCATAGTCGCCGTCGACCGCGTCGCCACCGGCGGCTGCCTTCAAATCCCAGCCGGCGCAGAAGAACTTGTCGCCGGCGGTCTTGACGATGGCGACGCGCAATCCGGGATCGTCGCGGAACGCCTTGAAGGTCTCGCCCATCAGCCGCGAGGTCTTGAGGTCGATGGCGTTGGCCTTGGGCCGGTCGAGCGTGACCTCGATGATGGTGCCCTCGCGGCGGGTGGAAATGACGTCAGACATTCTTCTTCTCTCCCAGCACCAGCAGCGCGTCGGCGATCCAGGCGCCCTTGCCCTCGGCGCAGACGATCAGCGGGTTGATGTCGAGTTCCTCGATCTCTCCGGCATTCGTCTGCACGAAGCCGGCAATGCCCGCGATGGCGTCGATGGCAGCCCCGACATCGGCCTTGGGCCGGCCACGATAGCCGTCCAGCAGCGGAAACAGTTTAAGGCCACGCAGGGCCGCCTCGATGTCGTCGCGCGTCGCCGGCAGCATCAGCGTGACGCTGTCGCGCAACAGCTCGACCAGCACGCCTCCGGTGCCCAGCGTCATGACGGCGCCGAACATCGGGTCGCGGGTGAAGCCGACGATCAGTTCGGCAACGCCGTCGCGCACCATGCGCTCGACATAGAGGCCGGTGCCGAGCGGCAGCAGATCATGCGCCGCCGTGCTCACGGATTCGGCGTCTTTCAGATTGAGCCGCACCGCGCCGACTTCCGACTTATGGGTGACGCCGAGCGCCTTCAGCGCCACCGGGAAGCCGAGCGCCATGGATGAGATGACGGCCTCGACAGCGTTGGCGGCACGTTCTGCCTTCGGCACCGGCAAGCCGGCCTTGATCAGCCGCGCCTTGGCTTCGGCCTCGTCAGGGGTGACATGGTCGCCGCCGGCAGCACCTGCAGCCGACGTGTCGATCGGCTGCGCCTGCGGCTCGGCCCAGGCCCAGCCGATGAAGGCCGCCGCGCCTGCGGCATCCATGGCCTCGGAAATACCGAACAACGGCACCATGCCGCGCGCCATCAGCTCGGCGGTGTATTCCTCCGGCAGGTTCTCCGGCAGCGACGAGACGATCGCGCCATGCGCCTTGTTGGTCTTCAGCGCCGCCTCGAAGGCGCGCAGCGTCGCCCACCAGTCGGTGACCGAGCAGCGGTCGGGGCGCGGGAAATCGAGCACCAGCATGTTGAGGTCGAAACCGCCCGACACCATGGCGGTGAAGGTGGCGGTCATCGCCGGTTCATTGTTCCAGATGAAGGTGTGATAGTCCAACGGGTTGGCGACCGCGACCAGCGGCCCGAGCGTCGATTTGACATGGGCGCGGTGTTTGCTGGTGAGCTCCGGGAAATTGACCCAGCGGCCTTCGGCGCTGTCGGCCATGACAGAGGCTTCGCCGCCCGAGCAACTCATCGATGACAGACGATAGCCGGGCAGCGGCCCGGTGACATGCAGCAGCTTCAGCGCCTCGATGAAAGCGGGGATGGAATCGACGCGGGCAATTCCGAGCCGCCGCAGGAATGCGCCCGAGGCAGCGTCCGAGCCGGCCAGCGATGCCGTGTGCGAGACCGTCGCCTGCCGCGCCTGTTCGGAGCGACCGACCTTCATGGCGATGATCGGCTTCTTCAGTTCGCGCGCGCGCGCGGCCAGCTTCTCGAAGCCGGCTACCGAATCGAAGGCTTCGATGTGCAGGCCGAGCGAGGTGACGCGCTCATCCTCGATCAGGCCGAGCGCCATTTCGGAGAGGCCGGTCTGCGCCTGGTTGCCGGCCGTCATCAGGAAGGCGATCGGCAGGCCGCGCTTCTGCATCGTCATGTTGATGGCGATGTTGGAGGACTGGGTGATGATGGCGACGCCCTTGGCGCCTTCGGGCAGCCGGATGCCGCCATGCTGGTCGGGCCACAACAGCGCGCCGTCGGCGTAGTTGATCAGGCCATAACAGTTCGGGCCGATGATCGGCATCTGGCCGGCCGCGGCCACCAGTTCGGCCTGCAGCCGCTCGCCATCGTCGTCATAGGCCTCGGTCTCGAGAAAGCCCGCGGCAAAACAGACGGCGCCGCCGGCGCCACGCTCGGCCAGCGCCTTGATCACGTCGATGGTGAGATGCCGGTTGACGCCGACAAAGGCAGCGTCGGGCGCCCCGGGCAATTCGGCGACCGAGCGATAGGCCTTGCGGCCGGCGACCTCGTCCTTGTTCGGATGCACCGGCCAGATTTCGCCGGCAAAGCCCATCTTGATCGATTGCGCGACGACGGCAGCGGCCTGGGCCCCGCCGAACACCGCGATGGATTTTGGGCGCAAGAGACGTTCAAGCTTATGCATGGTTTATGCCCCGAACGGGCGCAGCAGCGCCCGCGAAATGATGTGGCGCTGGATTTCCGACGTACCTTCCCAGATGCGCTCGACGCGCGCATCGCGCCAGATGCGCTCCAGCGGCAGGTCGTCCATCAGCCCCATGCCGCCATGGATCTGGATTGCTTCGTCGGCAACAAAGGCGAGCATTTCGGTAGCCTTCAGCTTGGCCATGGCCATGTCCTGATCGGTCACGGTGCCCTGATCGTACTTCCAGCCGGCTTCGAACACCATCAGGTCCGCAGCCTTCAATTCGGTCGCCATGTCGGCGAGCTTGAACGACACGCCCTGGAACTTGCCGATCTGCTGGCCGAACTGCTGGCGCTGCGCAGAATATTCGATGGCATGGCCAAGCGCCCGCTCGGCGCGGCCAAGGCAAGTGGCACCGACCTGCAGGCGGGTGGCGCCGAGCCAGGAATTGGCGACCTCGAAGCCCTTGTGCACTTCGCCGAGCACCTGGCTCGCCGGCAGGCGGCAATCGTCGAATTCGAGGATGGCGTTGGTGTAGCCGCGATGCGAGACGTTGCGGTAGCCGTCGCGCACGGTGAACCCCTTGGTGCCCTTGTCGACGAAGAAGGCGGTGATCTTCTTGCGCTTGCCGCGCGGCGTTTCTTCCTCGCCCGAAGCCATAAAACAAATCGTGAAATCGGCAAGATCGGCATGGGAGATGAAATGCTTGGTGCCGTTGAGCACCCAGTCGTCGCCGTCCTGTACGGCGGTCGCTTTCATGCCGCGCAAATCGGAGCCGGCGCCGGGCTCGGTCATCGCCAGGCAGTCCCACTTTTCGCCACGGATGCAAGGGAACAGGTATTTTTCGCGCTGTTCCTGCGTGCCGGCCAGAAGGATGTTGGAGGGGCGCGCCACGCAGGTCCAGTGCAGCGCGTAATTGGCGCGGCCGAGTTCCTTTTCGTAGAGCAGCCAAGTCACCGTATCGAGGCCGGCGCCACCGACATCGGCCGGCATGTTGGCGGCGTAGAGCCCGGCTTCGATCGCCTTGACCTTGATCTCCTCGATCAGCTCGCGGCGCAGCACGCCGGTGCGCTCGACCTCGCGTTCATGCGGGTAAAGCTCGTTCTCGACGAACGCACGCGTCGTCTCGACAATGAGCTTCTGTTCCTCCGACAGCCCGAAATCCATGGTCTTCAGCCCTTCTTCTTTTTCTTCGGCTTTTCCACCTTCTTCACCGGCTTCGACGCCTTGGCCTTTTCGGCAGCCTTGGAAGCGGCCGGCTTCTTCGCCGCCAGCTTTGCCAGCTGCCTGGTGTAGTCCTTGTGCAAGGCGCCGGCGCCCCAGCCCTTGCCTTTGTTCTGTTTCGACAGAGCATCCATAATCGCGACCAGATTGTCGTCGCGGATCTTTTCCAGCTCACGGATCGACAGGCCATGCGCCTGGTCGTCCGACTGGGTGGCGATCAGATCGACCAGCTCGTCGTTGAACTCCGGCACGTCCATCAGCTTGGTCCACGGCCATTTCAGGCACGGCCCGAACTGCGCCATAAAGTGGCGCATGCCGGCCTCGCCGCCGGCGACGCGGTAGACCTGGAACATGCCCATCTGCGCCCAGCGCAGGCCGAAGCCATAGCGCATGATGTCGTCGAGTTCCTCGACGGTGCAGATGCCGTCCTTGATCAGCCACAGCGCCTCACGCCAGGCCGCTTCGAGCAGGCGGTCGCCGACAAAGGCCTCGATCTCCTTGCGGATCACCACCGGCTTCATGCCGATCGATGCATAGATCTCCTTTGCGACCTCGATCGCCTCTGGAAAGGTCTGTTCGCCGCCGACGATCTCGACCAGCGGCAGCAGATAGACCGGGTTGAAGGGATGTCCGACAACCAGACGCTCCGGATGCTTCTTCATCGCCACCTGCATGTCGGTCGGCTTGATGCCCGAGGTGGACGAGCCGACAATGGCGTTGGCCGGCGCGCAGAGATCGATCTCGGCCAGTACGCGGTGTTTGAGGTCGAGCCGCTCCGGCACGCTCTCCTGGATGAAATCGGCGTCGGCCACCGCCTCGGCGATGGTCTTGGCAAAGGTCAGTCTGCCTTCCCTGGGCAGGCCGCCGGGAACCATCTGCCTGTAGGCGCGGCGCGCGCCCTTCATCACTTCCGAGACCTTGCGCGACGCTTCCGGGTCCGGATCGAAGATCGACACATCGATGCCGTTGAGCAGCAACCGCGCCACCCAACCGGCGCCGATGACACCGCCGCCAATGGCGGCTGCCTTGTTGATGATGCTCATGGTCAGGCTCCGCTTCTTGTCTTGTCGGTTTCGGGGTCGATGAGAGGCACGCGCTCGCCGACGCGGATCACGGAGGGGTCGTAGGCCTTGCGGGCGAAGACTTCGAGCACGAACTGGCGGAAGAATGCGATCGGCAGCGTGTCGTAGTCCGGGTCGAAGCTCGACTGGTCCCAGCGTTCGCAAAACTGGTCGCAATCGTCGAAATAGGCATGGCCGGCGAAGCGGTCGCGGGCGTGACGGTTGCCGCCGAGATGATGGGCATAGTAGAGCCGCTGGAAGTCGCCGTGCTTTTCCACCACCCAGGTGCATTGCTCGCGCACGAAAGGCTTCAGGATCGAGGCGGCGTATTCGTCGTGATTGTACGGTGCGTAGATGTCGCCGATGTCGTGCAGCAGCGCGCAGGCGATCCAGTCGGTGTCGGCGCCGTCGCGCCAGGCCCGCGTCGCCGCTTGCAGCGAATGGCCGAGCCTGGTGATCTTGTAGCCCGACAGGCCTTCGTCGAGTTGCACCAGTGCGTCGAGCAGCCGCTCGCCGGTCCTGGCGGCATAGTCGATCTCATGGGCGGTCAGGAACTCATAGTCTTGCCTGTCGCCATCCTTCATCGCAGTGAATTTGACGGTAGCCATGATCCGCTCCCGTCTTAAGCAGCCGCTGCGATCGGCGCCCGCTTGGTGAGGTTGAGCTTCCTGCGCACTTCCTCCGGCCCCAAAATCCTGGCGCCGAGATTGGTAACGATGCTGGCCGCGCGCTCGACGAGCTGCGCATTGGTGGCCAGCACGCCCTTGTCGAGCCAGAGATTGTCTTCGAGACCGACGCGGACATTGCCGCCGGCGAGCACTGCAGCGGCTGCATAGGCCATCTGGTTGCGGCCGATGGCGAAGGCCGACCAGTTCCAGGTCGACGGCACGTTGTTAACCATGGCCATGAAGGTGTTGAGGTCGTCCGGCGCCCCCCACGGCACACCCATGCAGAGCTGCACCAGCGCGTCGGGATTCAAGACCTTTTCTTCGACCAGCTGCTTGGCGAACCAGAGGTGGCCGGTATCGAAGGCTTCGATCTCCGGCTTGACGCCGAGCGCCGTCATCATGCCGCCCATTGCGCGCAGCATGCCGGGCGTGTTGGTCATGACATAATCGGCCTCGGCGAAGTTCATGGTGCCGCAATCCAGCGTGCAGATTTCCGGCAGGCACTGGCGCACATGTTCCATGCGGTTGGTGGCGCCGCCCATGTCGGTGCCTTTTTCATTGAGCGGCAGCGGCGCTTCCGGTGAGCCGAACACCATGTCGCCGCCCATCCCGGCGGTCAGGTTCAGGATCACATCGACTTCTGCCGCGCGGATGCGGTCCGTCACTTCGCGGTAGAGATGGACATCGCGGCGCGGCTTGCCGGTCTCGGGGTCGCGGACATGGCAGTGGACGATGGCGGCACCGGCCTTGGCCGCATCGATCGCCGAATCGGCGATCTGCTTGGGCGAGCGTGGCACATGCGGGGAGCGGTCCTGCGAGCCGCCGGACCCGGTCACGGCACAGGTAATGAAAACCTCACGGTTCATCGCGAGCGGCATGGACATCTCCTCCCCATAGAAACAGACCCTAACAATGACCGACTTGCCGGAAACTGTTTTGCAATTTACGAAGCTCTCGTGATCAAAAGCGAAAAACCGACCATCTTTCGCGCTGAGCGATCGCCGCTCAAGGTGACGCTGCTGGTGTTTTCAGGCTCGTCCATCATGTGCGTGGCGTCGACCGTCGACCCGCTGCGCGCCGCCAACCGCATCTCAGGCGAGACGCTGTTCGATTTCAAACTGGTCTCGGTCACCGGCGAGGCGCCGGTCACCACATGCGGCCTGCCGGTGGCGGTCAGGGGCCGCTTCGATGCGGCCGAGCCGACCGACGTGCTTGTCGTCGTCGCCGGCTTCGGCACCCAGAATTACGCGACATCGGCTCTGCTTTCCGGATTACGGCGAGCGGCCCGCGCGGCTCGCGCCTGCGGCGGCGTCGAGGCCGGCACATGGCTGGTGGCGCGCGCCGGCCTCCTCGAAGGCCGCAGCGCCACCACCCATTGGGAAGACATGGAGGATTTTTCCTCCGCCTTTCCCGGCGTCGACGTGCGTCCGGACCGCTACGTCATCGACGGACCGGTGTTCACCTCGGGCGGGGCGTCGCCGACCTTCGACCTGATGCTGCATCTGATCCGCACCCGGCTCGGCATGGCCGTCGCGCTCGATGTCGCCAGCGTCTTCATCTACGACCAGGCGCGCGCCGCGACCGACGCGCAGCCGCTGGTCTCGCTCGGCCGGCTCGACGGCTACGACCCGCGTCTGGCGCAGGCTATCCGGCTGATGGAATCGCATGTCGACCAGCCGCTGACCATCGACGCGGTGGCAAAACGCGCCGGGGTGACGGCGCGGACATTGGAGAGCATTTTTCGCAAGTCGATCGGCGAGACGCCGGGCGCATATTATCTCAGGCTTCGGCTGGGCGCGGCGCGGCGGCTGGTGGTCGACACGCGGATCGCCATGGCGGATATTGCCGGGCGGACGGGGTTCTCGTCCGCCGCGGCATTTTCCAGAGCGTTTTCAAGAGCGTTCGGCGAAGCCCCGGTCAGGCTGCGCCGAGGTTGATGCATGTCGCCCAAAAGTGTGTCGCGGTTTTGGGATTACGACATGCACAGACAAAGGGAGATCAGGCTGCGTTCTGTCGATCGCTGCCGGCGTCCATCTGCGAGCGCATCTGCCTCGCCAGACGGACTTCAAATCGGCTGCTGACAGCACGATCCCATTCGTTTTTCACGCTGTCGGTCGGCCGCGGCAGCGCCATCAGCCGGTCGATGATCGATCCGGTCTCGCCGGATGAGAGCAGGGCGTTGATTTCGCGTTCATGCTGCATATCGGTTCGCCTCCTTCCTTTTCACCCGCCACAACCGCATCCTTATACGAGATACGTGACGGCAGTTTGAAGGCAAGAGCGAGGTCATTGAGGGGCGCCAAAGGGCAAACCCTTGTCGTCGGATAGGGTCTTGCGCAAACCCCATTCCGGGGCGGCCGGAATGTTATCCAGCCACCCTTGAGCACAACGAATCGGCTTTCCGCCCTCAGACGTAGCGGTTGACGATGTTTTCCAGCAACTCCTGGCGGCCGGAGCGTGGCTGCGGCTCGATCTTCTTCTTCACCACGCGCTCGGCGATGTCTTCCAGCGAGCGCTTGCCCGACAGCATCGCCTTGCCCTCGGCCGTGTTCCAACCGGCATAGCGCTCGGCCAGCGGACCCGACAGCGCCTTGTCCTCGACCATCTTGGCGGCTGCCTTGAGACCTCGTGCGCAGGAATCCATGCCGCCGATATGGCCGATCAGCAGGTCCTGCGGGTCGAGCGACTGGCGGCGCAGCTTGGCGTCGAAATTGGTGCCGCCGGTCTTGAAGCCGCCGGCCTGCAACACCTGGTAATAGGCCAGCGCCATCTCCGGCACATTGTTGGGGAACTGGTCGGTGTCCCAGCCCGACTGGTAGTCGTTGCGGTTCATGTCGATCGAGCCGAAGACGCCGAGCGCATTGGCCAGCGCCAGCTCGTGCTCGAAGGAATGGCCGGCAAGAATCGCGTGGCCCTGCTCGATGTTCAGCTTCACTTCCTTCTCCAGCCCGAAGCGCTTGAGGAAACCGTAGACCGTGGCAACGTCGTAGTCGTACTGATGCTTGGTCGGCTCCTGCGGCTTCGGCTCGATCAGGATCGTGCCTTTGAAGCCGATCTTGTGCTTGTAGTCGACGACGAGACTGAGGAAGCGCCCGGCCTGCTCCTGCTCGCGAGCAAGATCAGTGTTGAGCAGCGTTTCATAGCCCTCGCGCCCGCCCCACAGTACATAATTCTCGCCCTTCAGCCGCTTCGTGACGTCGATGCAGCTTTTCACCGTCGCCGCCGCATAGGCGAAGACATCCGGATCGGGATTGGTGGCGGCGCCCGACATGAAGCGGCGGTTGGAGAACAGGTTGGCCGTGCCCCAGAGCAGTTTGACGCCGGTCTTCTTCATCTTGGCGGCAAAATAGTCGGCGATCTCGTCGAGCCGCGCGGCACTTTCGGAGAAATCCTTGCCTTCCGGCCGCACGTCGGCGTCGTGGAAGCAGAAATAGGGCGCGCCGAGCAGCGAGAACATCTCGAAGGCGACGTCGGCTTTCAGCTTGGCCAGTTCCATCGTGTCGACGCCGCCAGCCTTGGGAAACCAGGGCCGGTCGAAGGTCTGGCCGCCAAAGGGATCGCCGCCCGGCCAGGCGAAAGAATGCCAGTAGGCGACGGCGAAGCGCAGATGGTCTTCCAGCCGTTTGCCGGCCACCACCTCGTCGGGATTGTAGAAGCGGTAGGCCAGCGGATTGGTGGAATCCGGCCCCTCATACTTGATCGCTTTGATGTCGCCGAAAAATCCGCTGCTCATGATTTCTGTCCTCTCTCGAATAGTTCACCCTGATTACCTCAGGCGTAATTGGTTTCGCTCTCGCTTGGGGTGAAAAGCCTCGTGTCAAAGCCACTCAACGAAGGAGACAGACCATGACCGACCTCAATACGATCGCCCAGAACTACATCACCGCCTGGAACGAGGCCGATGCGGATCGCCGTGCCGAACTGCTCAAGGCCACCTTCACCGAAGACGTCAGCTACCGCGATCCGCTCATGCAGGGCGACGGCCACGCCGGCGTTGCTGGGCTGATCGACGGCGTACAGCAGCGCTTCGCCGGCTTCCGGTTCTCGCTGAAGGGTACGCCGGACGGGTTTGGCGACCGCATCCGCTTCTCGTGGAATCTTGGGCCGGAAGGCGTGCCGTCGGTTATCGAAGGCACCGATATCGGTGTTGTCGAAAATGGGCGCCTGAAGAGCGTCACCGGGTTTCTGGACAAGGTGCCGGCGCAGTGATCGATTAAGGGTGGCGCGAGACACCCCCCTCTGCCCTGCCGGGCATCTCCCCCGCAAGGGGGGAGATTGGCTGGCATCCACGCCTTCGCTAATCACCCACCTTACAAGACTGGCATACCCGCCGACGCTGCCGATCTCCCCCCTTGCGGGGGAGATGCCCGGCAGGGCAGAGGGGGGTGCCTCGCGCCGACTCACGCGGTCATGCCTTTGATCGCCGGGTATAGCGCCCGGTAGCGCTGGTACGCATCGGCATACGCCCCGCCAAGCGCAGCATCCGGCTCGATCGTCGCATCCGTCCTCGGCGCCGTGCACACCGCCAGCGGATCAGCCCCTGTCGCCGCGATCAGACCAAGCCTCGCCGCGCCAAAGGCAGCACCGAAATCGCCGTCGGCCGGAATGTCCACGGGCACCTGCAGCGCCGTAGCGATCGCCTTCAGCCAGTAGCGCGAGCGCGAGCCGCCGCCGATTGCCGTCACCCGCGTCAAATCCGTGCCGGCGGTCTTCAAGGCTTCGAGACTGTCGCGGAATGCGAAGGCGACGCCTTCAAGCACGGCCTGCGTCAGCACCGCGCGGCTCGACTCATGCGCCAGTCCGGTGAAGGACCCACGAATGGCGGAATCATTGTGCGGCGTGCGCTCGCCCGAGAGATAGGGCAGGAACGACACCCCGCTCGGCGCTTTCAGCACATCGCCAAGTTCGGCGGTCAATTCGCCGGCCTTCTTGCCTGAAATCTCCGACAGCCAGTTCAGCGAATCGGTCGCAGACAGGATGACCCCCATCTGGTGCCAGGTGTTGGGCAGGGCATGGCAGAAGGTGTGCACCGCGCTTGCCGGATTGGGCAGGTAGGAAGCGTTGGCAGCAAACAGCACGCCAGATGTGCCCAGCGACACAAAAGCGTGGCCGGCGCCGACCGTGCCCATGCCGCAGGCCGAAGCAGCATTGTCGCCGGCGCCGCCGGCAACCGGGGTGCCCGATGCTATGCCCCAGCTGGCGGCCAGTTCGGCGCGCAAGGCTCCGGCCTTCTCCGTGCCTTCGACCAGCGACGGCATCTGCCTTTCGTCGAGCGATGTCGCCGCAAGCAACTCGGGGGACCAGCGCCGTTTGCCGACATCGAGCCAGGAGGTGCCGGCCGAGTCGGACATTTCTGAGATATGCTCGCCGGTCAGCCACAGCCGCAGGAAATCCTTCGGCAAAAGCACCTTCGCCACTTTGGCGAAGACGGAGGGCTCATTGTTCTTCACCCAGGCGAGTTTCGGCGCCGTGAAGCCGGGGAAGACGATATTC
This sequence comes from Mesorhizobium sp. LNJC394B00, assembly GCF_000502555.1. NCBI lineage: Bacteria > Pseudomonadati > Pseudomonadota > Alphaproteobacteria > Hyphomicrobiales > Phyllobacteriaceae > Mesorhizobium > Mesorhizobium sp. LNJC394B00. The sequence continues at coordinate 30,170 of NZ_AYWH01000005.1, read as the reverse complement.
CCGGTGAGTTGGCGAAAGCGCGGGTCGGCATCCAGCGCGGCGGCCTCAGCGTGGCTGCGCGTATCGTTCCACAGGATGCAGGGGCGCAGCACCTGGTCGCCGGCATCGAGCAAGGTGGCGCCATGCATATGGCCGGAAAGGCCGATGCCCTTGACCGCGGCAAGCTCTTTCGGGTGCGACGTTTTCAGCTCGGCGATGGCCGTCTCGCAGGCGCGGATCCAGTCGGCGGGGTTTTGTTCGGACCAGCCGGGATGCGGCCGCGATACGTCAAGCGAAGCATGGCCGGAGCCGATGATCTTCTGCCCGGCATCGATCAACAGCGCCTTGACGCCCGACGTGCCGAGATCGAGGCCGAGATACATGCATTCCTCCCATTGCCATTAATTTTTTCGGGTCTCGAAAAAATCTGGCTTGCCAGTTTTTAAAACAAGATCCGCCGCGGGTCAATTCTCTGACAAATTGGCGGCGCGTTGCGAAAACAGCGCCGACAGCGGACTGTCCGGCCGGACCAGTGCGCGCTCGGCCGTCAACGCCCAGGCAAACGCCGTGTCGCCGGCGCGCAACGCCGCCTCGATCAGCGTGAGATCAATCACATCGCGCTGGGCGTGGCTGCCGCCAAAGCGATGGGCAATGGCGCGGACCGGTCGGATCAGGCGCACCGCTTCGCTGTAATTGCCCTCGCCGAATGCCTTGATGCCTTCCGTCAGTGGCTGGCCGACATCCCGGGTAAAGGCGGCGTTGTCGTCGCTGCCGCGCATCGCCTCGTGCTGGGCTTCGAGCAAGATCTTGACCGGCGCTTCGAGACCGGCGCCGACGAATGCCATCATCGCATGCGCATCGTTGAAGGCGTAATTGCCGGCTCCAGCCTTCGGCGCCCAGTTGGCAGCGAGCGCTGCCCAGCGGTCGCCGACATCGACACCGCCGAGATAAAGCCGCCACAGGATCGCAGAGGCGTCGACCATGTTCAGCGCCAGCGTCGAACGCTCGCCATAGATCGGCCCGTCATAGAGCTTGAGCACCTCGTCGGTCTCGCCGAGATCGTAGTGGAACAGCGCCAGATGCCACCAATTATGCACCTGCAGGAAGCTTTCCTTCGTCCACGCCCCGGGGTTGGCGCGCATCCAGGCGATGCCGTCCCGTTGCCGGCTCTGCATCTCCATGACATGGGCGACCGCATGCTGCGCCCAGCCGTCTCGCGGCTCGATCTCGATCGCCTGTCGGCCGAAACTTTCGGCTCTGATATAGTCGCCCATCTCCTCGAGACCGAAGGCCTGCATACCGAGAATGGCGTGGTAACCTGGCATGCCGCTCTGCCAGGACGGCAGCGCGCGGCTGATACGGTCGCGCAGCATGCGGGCATTGCCGGTGAAGAAGTCGATCTGGTGGCCGACCTGCAACGCCACCGCGTCGAGCGGGTTGTCGATGGCGATATCTTCGAGCAGGCGCGCGGCGTCATGCCAGCGTCCCTCGGCAAGGTGGCCAAGGGCCGCCACATGCGCCTGTTCGCGCGGCGTCGCGGCAAGCGGCAGTGCCGCAGCATGGCATGCCTGGGTGACCGCCATTGCCTCGCGTTCGGTGGCGAGGCCGAACAGATACCCCTTGAAGACATGCGCCATGACGAAACCGGGATCCGCCGATATGGCGCGGTCAACGGAGCCGACCGGGTCGCCGACGAAGCATTGCAATTCATGAACGGCCTGGCTGTAGGGTGAAAACCCGGCCTCGGTCGCGCCCGAAAACATTAGGCCGAATGGATCTCTTACTGCCATATCGGCCCTGATGCTCCGCAGTTCCTAATTGCCCGAGCGCATCGCCACCGTGGCGATCCCGGCGCCGACCAGCAGCGTGCCGCCGGTGCGGTTGAAGATGCGGATCGCCTTGGGGTTGCGTACGACGTTGCGGGCGCGCGCCGCAACCAGCGCGTAGCCGAAGGCATTGGCGAAGGCGAGCGCCAGGAAGGTCGCTTCGAAGATCAGCATCTGTGTCCAGAAATCGGCTTCCCGGTTGAGGAACTGCGGCAGGAAGGCGACGAAGAAGGTGATGCTCTTCGGGTTGAGTGCGGTGACCAGCCAGGCGTGCGCCATCATCTTGGCGGCCGAGACGGCATCTGTGCGTGGTTCGGCTTTGAGCGCGCCGCCGGCGCGAAACAGTTTTACCCCGAGATAGATCAGATAGCAGGCGCCGATCAGCTTCAGAATGGTGAACACGGTCGCCGACGCGGCCAGCAGCGCGCCGATGCCCAGCATCGACAGGGTCATGGCGGTGAAGTCGCCCAGCGCCACGCCGACGGCCATCGGCAAGGCGGTGCGCCAGCCCTGGCCCAGCGCATAGGACACGACCAGAAGAATGGTCGGGCCGGGAATGATGAGCAGAACGGTGGAGGCGGCGGCGAAGGCGGCCCAGTTTTCGAACGACATCTTTGTCTCCTTGAGCGCAAAGAAAAGGATAAATCCTCGTGTGCGGAGGAATGTAAAGAGCCCTCTCCCAAAAATGCACGGCGGACCATTTCGCCAGATCGCTGCGGCTATTGGCGGCACAGGCTTAAGACCGGTCGTTGGGCCTTCACCCTTTTTCAACCATGTTTGGCGAAACTGCCTGCCATCCGGCCGGACCGTGTTTCCCGCCGACAGCGTAGGGTTTGGGTGCATGCGTGAGTTGCCGCAGAATGTGACGCCGCCAGCAAATGGCGACGCAAACGAGACCGAACATCTCTATTCCCGCCGCTTCGTCCTGTCAGGGGCCGGCGCCATGACGCTGCTCGGCATGGCCGGCTGCAGCACTTCGACGCTCGAGCTGCCGCAATTCCAGCTGGATGACACGGTCACCGGCTCGGTGCGGCCGATCCGTCCGGCGATCAGCGTCGACAAGAACGTCACCGGCCCTGATGTCATGTACGCCTCGCTCAACGATGGCGGCTTCGAAGTGCCGGCGGTGCCCTATCAGAAGGTCAAGCCGGAGTTCCGCCGCCAGATCGTCGTCAACGAGACCGGCGAGGCGCCCGGCACCATTGTCGTGCATCTGCAGGAGCGAAAGCTCTATCTGGTGCAGGAGGGCGGCGACGCCATCCGCTACGGCGTCGGCATCGGCAAGGACGGCTTCCGCTGGTCCGGCCGCGCCAACATCCAGTACGGCAAGGAATGGCCGACCTGGACGCCGCCGCCGGAGATGATCCAGCGCAAGCCGGAACTGGTGAAATGGCAAAACGGCCAGCCCGGTGGCCTCACCAACCCGCTCGGCGCACGCGCCCTCTACATCTACCAGGACGGCAAGGACACCGGCTACCGCATACACGGTTCGCCGGAATGGGCGAGCATTGGCCAGGCGATGTCGTCGGGCTGCGTGCGCCTGATCAACCAGGATATCATCGACCTCTACAGCCGCGTTTCCAAGAAGAACCCGGTCGTGGTCGTCTGATCCTGTGCGGCGGTTTGGCGCCGCTGGAAACTCCCGTTGCGCGATGCGGCAAGCTAGGCCAAGGTGCCTTGAAAACCACAGCGCCGGGAGAGATCGAGCATGGCTGGAACGTTTGTCATCGCACAGGGCGGCGGCCCGACCGCCGTCATCAACCAGACGGTTGTCGGGGCCACGCTGGAAGTCCGCAAGCGCCATCCCGGCGCCAAGGTGCTGGGCTCGCTCCACGGCGTGCGCGGCATTCGTGACGGCAACTATGTCGACCTCTCCGCCATCCCAGAGGACCGGCTGCGGCTGATCGCCGGCACGCCGAGTGCCGCGCTCGGCTCGACACGCGACAAGCCCGACGCTGCCTATTGCGAAGTCATCCTCAACGGGTTGAAGAAGGCCGGCGCCGACGCTTTCATCTACATCGGTGGCAACGACACGTCGGGCACGCAGCAGATTCTGACCGACGCCGCCGGCGGCAGCATTGCTTTCGTCCATGCGCCAAAAACCATCGACAACGACCTCGAGGAAAACGACCACACGCCGGGCTTCATCTCGGCGGCCGAATTCGTCGCCGGCGCCTTCCTGTCCGTCGATCTCGATTTCCGCGCATTGCCCGGCATCTATGTCGGCATCGTAATGGGTCGGCATGCCGGCTTCCTCACCGCGGCGGCTGCAGCCTGGCAGCTCGATCCCGACAGCGGCCCGCATCTGGTCTACGTGCCGGAACGGCCGTTCTCCGCCGCCGGTTTCATCGACGACGTGCGCGCCACGCTCGACCGCCACAAGCGTTGCATCGTCGCCGTCTCCGAAGGAGTCAGCACCGCCGACGGCAAGGCGCTGGTCGAAAGCCTGGTGCCGCCGGACAAGCTCGAGCGCGACGCGCATGGCAACGTCAAACTGTCGGGCAGCGACCTGCCGTCAGCTCTGGAACGTGCGCTCGCCGAAGGCCTGCCGGGCAAGCGCGCCCGCGTCGATGCGCTTGGCTACATGCCGCGCGGCTATGTCGGCGCGATCAGCGCCGTCGACGCGCGGGAGGCTTTCGACGCCGGCGCCTTCGCGGTTGCCGTTGCCGGCGAAGGCGGTGGCTCGGTGGCGCTGCAATATGACGGCACGAAAACCGTGCTGAAGAAGGTGCCGCTGAAGAACGTCGCCGGCAAGACGCGCCATATGCCCGACGATTTCATGAAGCCCGATGTCAACCAGCTGTCGGAAGCGGGCATGGCTTACCTGAAGCGGCTGGGGCCNAGCGGCTGGTGCCGGAAAAATACAAGGTGGGAAAGCCCTTCGTCTGATGGGCGGCCGTTTTGGCGGCACCCGTTTTGGTGGCGAGCGCGTTGTCGGCGACTGGTTCGGCAAGACGATCATCGACGACCGCACGACGATGCTGACCGAGCCGTTCGTGCATGATTTCGTGCGCGCCAACATCTGGCATTTCAGGGGACGCGACGCCGACCTGCTGGTCGACACCGGCATGGGCATCTGCCCGCTGGCGCCTGAAATCGACACGCCCGAGGGCAAGCCGCTCATCGTTGTCGCCACCCACATCCATCTCGACCATGTCGGCTCGCTGCACGAGTTTCCGCTGCGCGCCGGGCCGCGGCACAGTGCCGAGCATTTCGAGACCATGAACGATCAGGTGACCTACGCCTACATGTTCAACAATCTCGACGGCGCCGTTTCGAAATTGCCGGCGCCGGGCTGGACGGCGGCCGACTACAAGATCCCGCCGGCGCCGCTGACGCGCACGCTGGACGAGGGCGACATCGTCGACCTCGGCGACCGGCAGTTCCGCGTCCTGCATCTGCCCGGACATTCGCCGGATTCGATCGCTTTGTTCGAAGAGACGGACGGGTTGTTCTTTGCCGGCGACGCCATCTACGATTCCATGCTGATCGACGACCTGCCGGATTCCTGCCGGCCTGATTATCGCCGTACCATGCAGCGGCTCCTCGATCTGCCTGTCCGTCTCGGCCATGGCGGCCATGGGCCGAGCTTCGACGGCAACCGGATGCGCGAGATCGCCACAACCTATCTCAGGCGCACCGAAGGCCGCTGACGACATTGTGATCGGAACCAGCGTGGCGCCGTGGTCGAGCGTCCGGACAAGGCAGCCGCCAATGCCGGCCTGCAGCCGGGCGACGTCATCGTCGCCGTCGACCAGTCGCCGGTGCGGAATGCGCGGCAAGCCAACCAGGCGATCGCCGAGGCCGGCAGATCGGGCCGGAAGTCGGTGCTGCTTTTGATCGATCGCGGCGACGCGCAAATCTTCGTCGCCGTATCCTTCGCCGCCGGTTGAGACATCATGGCAGGCTCGCCGGACCACCGACAGGCCTGCCGCACGGCCGCCGAAATTCCTGTTGCCCGCCGCGACATCTTCGAGAACATTACGGCAGGCCGGCAATGGCCTGCTAAAAACGGACAGTCAAATGGTCACTCGCGGTTTTTCCTCCGGTCGAAAGCCTCCGACGGAGACCGATGCGCGCATTCCGCCCGGTCAGTATCTCGAACAGGGCTTTCCGGTGCTGTCGGCGGGGCCGACGCCGCGCGTGCGCACCGAGGACTGGTCGTTCACGCTCAGGCACGGGCCACGCCCGATCAAGAAGTGGAACTGGGCCGAGTTCAACGCGCTGCCCTTGACCAAGATGACGCGCGACATCCATTGCGTTACCGCCTGGACCAAGTTCGATACCGCCTGGCAAGGCGTGCTGGTCGACGACATCCTTGCCGATGCCGGCATCGAAGCGCCGACCGGCTTCCTGCTGGCGCATGGCTATGACGGCTACACCACCAACGTGCCGGCCAAGGATCTCACCGCGGGGAAGGCGATGGTGGCGCTCCTTTATGAAGGCAAGCCGATCACTGCCGACCATGGCGGCCCGGCGCGGCTCCTGGTGCCGCATCTCTATTTCTGGAAATCGGCCAAATGGCTGAACGGGCTGCAGTTCACCGAGCGCGACGAGCCGGGCTTCTGGGAATTGCGCGGCTATCACATCTATGGCGACCCGTGGCGCGAGCAGCGCTATAGCGGCGATCCATGAGCGAAGCGCCGCAATCTCCCTGGCAGACGGCGAAAATCACCCGGATCGAAAAGCGGACGCCACGCGTCACCAGTTTCTTCTTCGCGCTGTCACGGCCATTCGCCTATCGCGCCGGACAGCATGTCGACGTCAGGCTGACGGCGCCTGACGGCTACCAGGCGCGCCGCTCCTATTCCATCGCCTCGGCGCCGGAGAGCGGCGCCACGATCGAGCTGGCGATCGAGAAGCTCGACGACGGTGAAGTCTCGCCCTTCTTCCACGACATCGCCGCGGTCGGTGACGAGATCGAACTGCGCGGGCCGCTCGGCGGCCATTTCGTCTGGTCCGATGGGGATGGCGGGCCGCTGCTTCTGGTCGGCGGCGGCTCCGGCGTGGTGCCGCTGATGGCGATGGTGCGGCATCGAACCTTGCGCAAATCGGCGGTGCCGGTGGCGCTGATGTTTTCGGTGCGGGTCTGGGACGAGGTGATCTTCCGCGACGAGCTGATCGGTCTCGGTGACCGCCGCGACGGGTTCGAGCTGGTGCTTACGCTGACGCGCGAGGCGGCACGGCGCCCGTCCGACTATTCGAGGCGCATCGACACGGCAATGGTCATGCAGGCGCTCACGCGGCTGCCGCGGCCGCCGGCGCTCGCCTTCGTCTGCGGGTCGAACGCCTTCGTCTCGGCGGCTGCCCAGGCGCTGATCGACGCCGGCATACCAGCGGAAATCATCCGCACCGAGCGCTATGGCGTCTGAGAGGGCCACAGTGGTTCACCGTTTCATGGAAACAGCCACCCGCTCTCAGGTGGGTGAAAACCTTGCCGACAGCAATTGGAACGGCAGCGCGCCATAGGCGGCGACTTCGGCCTCATTGTCCCAGTTGCGGAACTGGCGCGATGGCCGTGCCTCGATCACCAGAGGCCGGCCGGTGTCGTCCACCGTTACCTTGCCGCGAAAGCGCAGCACACGTCCGCCGCCGGCGCGGCTGATCACCATGGAACGCAGGCGGGCGACATGGCCGCCGCCGGCATTGATTTCCATCTCGATGCGGCGCCGGATTGGTGGAACGACGATCCTGACGGTGACGTCCAGCACCATCTCTCCAGTCCTGTCCGGACGCGGCAGGGGCTGGGAAAGCGCGAACGGTTCCGGCGTCGCTCTTGCCTTGCGCAATGTCGGCCTGCCGCGCCAGACGGCGGGCGTCGGCTGCTGCAGGCGGCCCTTCTTGCGTTTGAGGCGCAACTGCTTGGCAAAGCCTCGCGACAGCCAAACGAGGCCGCCGAAATCGGTGCGCGGCTTGGCCTGCAGCACCGAGGACCAGCGCGACAGGCCGGCGCGGTCGGCCAACTCAATCGTCTTTGCAAGTTCGGCCTCCGGCACCGCGATGCCGATCTCCAGGCAGAGATAGGAGAGCGCCACCGCCGCGGCGACGGCGAGGCCCCGCTTGGCGACGACGTCGGCGAACACGCCCCAGTCGACTGCGCCACTCTCGATGGCGACCGCACAGTCGACCAGCCAGTCGCTGTGGGTGTGGGCATCGAGGCCGCCATGTGCGATGGCGAGCGCCATGCGGTCGGCCGGAGAGGGAACAAGCACGCGGACGCCATTGAAATCGGCTGACAGCGCCCGCTGCCAGATCGCCAGATCATCTTCCGCGCTTTGCTGCGACCCGTCATAAGCGAGCTGGTGCAGGTCGATGTCGCCGAAACTGCCCTTGAAAAAATTCATCGAACGCAAGGACGCCAGCCTGGTGCGCAGATATTGCGGACTGACGCCGGTGGCGATCTGCCAGTCGCGTTCGCTAAGCACATCGAAGGCGGCAATCATGGCCTGCGGGCGCACCAGCATGTCGATGTCATGCGCCACCCGGCCGCGCTGCGCCGACGCGTTGACGGCGATGCGGCTGGCGCCTTTGATAAGCATCACCGCGCAGCCGGCGTCGATCATGGCCTGTAGCGCCGGCTCGGCCTCGCGCGCAGCCAGCCGCGATTTGGTCCACAGCATCTTTTGCAGGCCGACAAGACGTGGATAGGCCGGATGCCCAGCGAGCTTGCGGCCGAACTTGTCGGAGATCGCGGCCAGCAGCCGATGCTCTCGGAAGGCAGCATGGTCGATGTCGTTCTCATCGAGCCAGCGCGCCGCATAGCCCCCGGCCGCCTCTTCATCGGGGAGCAATGCGGCCTTCAGCAACTGGTCTAGGCCGCCAGTGGGCCATGACCAACCATAGTCCGGAAACCGACGGCCGATACGGCGCATGGCATTGGCCATCAGTCGGCGCTCGCCTTTTTCGCTGCTCGCCTTTGCATGGCCAGCCTTACGACTTCGACATAACCGCGGTCGCGCACGGGGTCGCGTCCATAGGACATGCTGTCGGGCCGGATGCGGCGCAAGGTCAGGACATCGTCGAGCATGGCAAGCGCAAAGCCCGCCTCACGGGCACGGGCGATCCAGTCGACCATGTCGCCGCGACCGCCTTGCGGGTCGATGATCGGACCGACGGCCTCGGCCACCTCCCGGCGGATCATCATCGTCGTGCGCGACCAGCCCGCCACCGCCACGTCCTGTTGCACATCGGGCTTGTCATCGCGAAACGTCCGCCAGTGGGCAAAGACGCCTGCCGTCGCGGGAAACCGCTCGAAATGCTCCAGCTGCCTTTCGATCTTGGTCGGCAGCCACAGATCGTCCGCATCGAGCGTGGCGACGAAGGGCGTCGCCAGCGCGGCGATGCCCCTGGTGGTGGCGCTGCCTGGTCCGGCATTGTCCTGGCGCAACACCCGCACCGGCATGCCCAGCGCATTGACCACCGCGACCGTATCGTCGGTCGAGCCGTCATCGACTACGATTATGGCGTCGGGCTGGACCGTCTGGGCCGCGACCGATCGCAGCGTCTCGGCGATGGTGGCGGTCGCGTTGAAGGCCGGAATGACGACGCCGTAGCTGGCCATCACAGGAAACGCCAATTCGCAAGTTCCTTGAAATCGAAGATGCCGTCGACAGGGTGCAAGGAGCGGTCGGCCTCGCGCCGTTTCATCGACTTGTAGACGGCGCGCATGAATTCGCGAAAAGGAACATCGGCCTGCCTGGTCATGTTGCCGGGATGGCGCCGGTAATAGAGCGCAACAGTGTCGGGCATCGTGAATTTCGGCCCGCTTTCGAAAGTGCGCAGCAGATAGTCGGTGTCCTCGGCCTGGTGGAAATCCTCGTCGAAGCTGCCGATGCGTTCGACCAACCGCCGGACGAAGATAGCGGGAGACAGGTGAATGCCGCGAACCGTCACCGAGTGGCTGTCGGCTGTCGGCTCCAGCGTATCGTCATCTATGTCGTCGACCAGCGTCATGCGCGAATAGGTGAGCTCGAGGGTGGGGTCTGCGTCGAAACAGGCCAGATCCGCCTTGAAGCGGCCCGGCGGGGAAATGTCGTCGGAATCGAGAAACGATACCAGCCCGGTCTGCGGCAGCAATTGCCGCAAGCCCGCGTTGCGTGCCCGCGTCACCCCGGCATTCTGCTGCTGGAAAAGGCGAATGCACGGCGCCTCCGCGATCAGCGAGCGCACGACCGCCACCGAACTGTCGGTCGAACCGTCATCGATAACGATGATGTCGAGATCGGCGGCATCGCGCTGCCTCAGCAGCGAGCGCAGCGCCGAGCCGACATGGCGTTCGCGGTTGTAGACCGGCATGATCACGCTCAGCTTCACGCACGCATTCCAGGCTGTGATCTGTTCATTCTTTCACCACTCTGCCGGGCGCTTGATCTCGAAAAGCCCCTCGACCGGGCGCCGCGACGGATCGGCCTTGCGCCGCCGCAAGGATTTCTGAATTACACGTAGATATTCGCGCACCGCCACATCCCTTTGCTTGGTCAAATTGCCGGGGTGGCGCCGGTAGTATACCGCGACGGTGTCGGGAAAAATGTGCTTTGGGCTGGTTTCGAAAATGCGCAGCAGATAGTCGGCGTCTTCGCCCTGCCGGAACTCCTCGTCGAAAGCACCTGTACGGTCGATGAGTGCCCTGCGGAATATCCCGGCGCTAAGGCTGACGCCGCGCACGGTGGGACCTGCGCCGCCCCGTGCCGGCTGCAGGGCTTCGTCGTCCATGAGATCGACGCGCGTCATCAGCGAGTAGGTCAGCTCGAGCGCAGGGTCGGCCGCGAACAGGGGTAGGCCAGCCTTGAATCGTCCAGCCGGCGAGACGTCGTCCGAATCCAGGAACGACACCAGTTCGGTTTGCGGCAGCAACTGCCTCAGCCCTGTGTTGCGCGCGTTGGCCACGCCCTGGTTTGCCTGCTGGAACAGGCGGATGCACGACGCTTCCCGCATGATGGCGCGGACTGCTTCAACGGAGCTGTCCGTCGAGCCATCGTCGACAACGATGATATCGAGATCGGCATCGTCGCGTTGCCTGAGCAGGGACCGCAACGTCGAAACGACATAGATCTCCCGATTGCAGACCGGCACGATGACGCTCAACTTCATGCGGAGCCCCGAAGGACGAAATCCGCAATCGTGCCGGCGATCTCGCGCGGCTCGGTCCCCAGCGACAGCCGGTAGCATGGCAGATCGCGGGTAAGCTCGCTGAAAAAGCGAAAGCCCGCTTCCCGCTCGCCCGGCATCTGCACGATTCCTGACGGCGCCAGGGCGATCATGGCATCCTTGCGCGATATGGGCATGACCGAGCTTCTCGCACCTCCCCTGATATGGGGCACTATCAAAGCAATAATGTCCAGACTTGGAGGAGTTGGTCGAGGCGCGATCTCGTTGATGTGAAAGGCATGCTTGCCTTGCCAGTTCAGCGGTTGGTACGACTTTAGCCGCTCCTCCAGCTTCAGCCGCTTGAAGCCCTCCGGATCCTGCTTGAGCGTGGCAAACAGCGGATAGGCCGTCACCCCCCCGGTCCGGTCGATCAGCACATAGTCGTCGCCGACGCTATCGAGCCCATTGAGCAGGCCGGCGACGACTGTTCCCGATTTTCCGGCTCCCCCGGAGCCCGCCAGCAACACGCCCTTGCCATCGATGCCCAGCGTGCCGGCATGGGTAAGCCGCATGCCGCGCGCCGCATATTCCCAATGCAGGAAGGCGCGCAGCGGCGCCGCCTGTTCCCATGGCGGAAAGGCCTCGGCCGCCATCATCAGCTGCGCCCCGACATGGCGTTGCGGGTCATGGAACTGCCAGAAATCGAGGTCATGATAGTAGCTGCCGCGCAATCCGGCCTCTTCCAGCCGGTTGGCAAAGGCATGATGGTTGTAATCGCCTCGGCCCCAGGTGGCCGGGGCGAGGACGCCATCGATGCCCGGGTGGGCGACGAAAATGCGGCAGCCGTCAGATGCAGACGGATTTTCCGGGGCCGGTATGAAGGCATGGCTCATGGCTTCCGCCAGCGTGCCATGGTCGAGGTGGACACTCAGCTCCAGTCCCGGCAACCGCACGCTGGCGGTAACGGGATAGAATGCGGCGGCGCTTTCCGCGGCCGCCAGCACATGGCGGGCATAATCCGGCAGGGTTTGCAGCGTGATCAAAGGCATGTGTTGGTTGTTCAGCGTCCAGAATTGCGCCGGGTCGCCTGATGCATGTCGCTCGGGGTGGCCCCGGTTTTGAGACGACGACATGCATAAAATAAAAGATCTAAACCGCGTCGCCTGAGTCCTTCAAACGCGACGCGCTTTAGGGAAACGATTATGCCTGTTTCACCGCCGGCCAGCCGAGAGGTTCCTCGACCTCATGGATCGGGTCGACAATGATGAGATCGGCAAGGTCGTCATGGACATCGACCTTGAGCGGCTCATTGCTGGCAGCAAGCGCAGACGACAGCTCGCCCGAAAGCGGTTGTGCCGGTGTTTCGGCTGGCGCAAGCAACCCGAAATCGAGCAGTCGGGCAACGAAGCTTTCGAGGTCGGCCAGGCTTATTTTTGCGGCGCCCGCGGCAGCTCCGACCAGCGCTTCAGTGGCGACGCCGGACGACAAAGCCTGCCAGACCCGGCTGCCGGAATCGGAAAAGCCGAAATACTTGCCGTTCGAAAGATCGAGAACGACGGCTTCGCCATCGAATGATTCGAAAACGATGTCCTTGCTTGCGACCGCGTAGACCCGCTGTTGCATCGCTCTGTCCCCCGTCCCATGCGCCCTGAAGGGATGCGCCGGCTTCACGGTCTGCCAAGCCCTTCCTAAGTGCGTCTAAATCACTTGGCCGTTGGTTGGCAAGACAAAGACCCGCGAATACAACGCCTGCGTCGGCGACCGTTGCGGCGAAGTCGACCGGCTCAAGCCTCGATTTCGAGCGCCGACAATGGTTTCGAGCAGCAGGCAAGGATAAAACCGTCATCGATCTCGTGGTCGAGGATGCCGCCATTGTGGCTCATCTCGACTTCGCCGGAGACCTTCTTCACCTTGCAGGTGCCGCACAGGCCGAACTCGCAGGCGGCGGGAATCCGCACGCCCGAGCTGCGCGCGGTCTGCAGCACGGTCTGGCCGGCGACGCAGCCGGCGTCGACCTCCGAAAGCGAGAAGCGGATCGGCGTCACGGCTTCGACAGGTGCAGCGATGCCGTCCTCGACCGGGGAGGCAAACGGCGCCGGAATTTCCTCCACCACAGGCGCGGCAAAGCTCTCCTGATGGTATTTCGTCATGTCGAAGCCGGCGGCATCCAGCATGCCGCGCACGGCGCGCATGAACGGATCGGGGCCGCAGCAGAAGATTTCGCGCTCGCGGAAGTCCGGAGCCAGCAAGGGCAGCCGGATCGCATCGATGCGGCCCATATGGCCGTACCAGCCTTCGCGGCTGGAACGTTCCTCGATCATGAAGCCGAGCGACAGGCCGGGCATATGGCCGCCGAGCAGTTCGAGTTCCTTGCGGAAGATGATCTCTTCGGCACGCCGCGCGCAGTTGACGAAACCGACATCGGTCCATGGCGCGCAGTCGTTCAGCCAGCGCAGCATCGACATCATCGGCGTCACGCCGGAGCCGGCGGAAATGAACAGGTATTTGGCCGCCGGGTGGCTGTGCAACGAGAAGTCGCCGGCCGGTCCGTAGGCCTTGACATGCGAACCGGGCACCAGATGGTCGAACATCCAGCGCGTGCCGATGCTGCCGGCCTGCGCCTTGATCGTCACCGCGATCGAAAACGGCCGCGATGGCGACGACGACAGCGTGTAGGTGCGCATCAGCGGCCCGTCCGGTGTCGGCAGTTCCAGCGTCAGGAACTGGCCCGGCTTGTAGCGGAACCAGGTCTGGTTGTCGGAGCGGAAGGTGAAGGTCTTGACGTCGGGCGCCTCGTCGCTGACGCCGATCACTTCCAGCACCTGCAGCCTATCGTTCCACGGCGCCATCTGGTCAAGATGGCGATAGAGCCCAAGATCCGTCATCGCATTCATCCTCTGGTCCCTCTTCGCCTGCTCCAGCTCACGCGACGCTGCGTAGCGCCGGCCGGCCGCCTTCGGCAAGGCGCGGGCCGATGAAGGCCGCGTACCATTCGACGAACTGGATCACGCCGCCCTCGTGCAGCTCCGAATAGGGGCCGGGCTCATAGGCCGGAGACAGGATGCCAAAGGCGTTTTCCTCGACGATGCGGCGGTCCTGGTCGTTGGTCTCGGTCCAGACATGGGTGAGCTCCTCAAGGTTGTAGTCGACCCCCTCGACCGCATCCTTGTGCACCAGCCACTTGGTCGTCACCGCGGTTTCGGTGGCGCTGATCGGCAGCACCCGGAAGGTGACCGCATGGTCGATCAGTATGTGGTTCCAGGTCGTCGGATAGTGGTAGTGCATCAAGGTGCCGATGCGGTCGGCGGCAACAGTGTCGGACAGGTTCTTCGTCACCGCGCGCTTTCCGGACATCGTGTAGCTGACGGCATCGCGCAGCAGCGGCGCGCGGGTGGCGCGGTATTGCCCGGCCGGATCGATGCGGAACTTGCTCGGCAGGCCCGCCGCCTCGCATTTCGCCCAGTGCGCCAGCATCTCCGGATCGCTGTCGGCGCCCTGCACGCCGGTCACCGTCGGCGCTTCGGGGAATGTCTTGCACAGCTCTGGATGATTGCCGGCGCAGTGATAGCATTCGCGGTTGTTTTCCCAGACCAGCTTCCAGTTGCCCTTCTCGATGATGGTGCTCTCGAAGGCGACCTTGGCTTCATTCAGCCGGTGCGGCTTGAGGTAGGGCTCTATCATGGCGCGCATCGGGGCAAAGTCGGCAGGTTCTTTTGCCAGGCAGATGAAGATGTAGCCGCCGACGCTCTCGCAGGCGACGGGCTTCAGGCCGAACTGGCTCTTGTCGAAACCGTCGGCCATCTGGCGGGCAAACAGCAGCCGGCCGTCAAGCTCGTAGGTCCACTGGTGATAGGGGCAGACAAGCTTTGCCGCCATGCCCTTCTCAGTGTTGCAGACACGGCTGCCGCGATGGCGGCAGGAATTGTGAAAGGCGTTGATGTTGCCCTTCTGGTCGCGGACCAGCACCACCGGATAATCGCCGATCTGCACGGTGATATAGCTGCCGGGCTTCGGCAGTTCGCAATCATGGCCGATGAACAGCCAGTCGCGATACCAGATAAGCTCCATGTCGAGCTTGAAATAGTCCGGGTCGGTGTAGAAGGGCTGTTCCAGCGAAAAGCCTTGCTTGCGGCCGTTCAGGAGCCTCAGCATGTCGTTGCGCGTATCCATAGTTCTGTCCTCGTGGTTTAAGGACTGAACTTGGTGGTGATGGAGGAAGGATCGGACGCAGGCCGGCGCGGCGCCGGACATGCACTATCCACCTCTTGACCGCCCACCGCGATCAGTCGAGTCTATGCATCTCGGGCTGGTTTCCGGGCTCTGGAGTTGTCCTTGCGGACCATCGCGACACCTTCCCAGGCTGCTGCCCAGTGGTCTCCCGTTGCGACTTCAACTCCACCACCGTTGCGGGGGCAGCGCCGGATTCTGACCGGCTTCCCAATTCTCCGCTGCGTCGTCACGAAGCGGCACCTGAGATGCGATCATCTAATCACGGCAGCGATCGCGACGTCGGCATGAAAGCGACATCATATCCATGCGGCGCGACACGCGCGGCATACGCCCCGCCGACCACCGAAGGGCTGAGATCCTGTCTTGCGGCGCTATCATCGCCGTTTCGAATCGCTGCGGATCCAGTTCCGATCGGGGGCAAAAAGGGCTCAACGGTATCGAAAAGTTACTATTAGCAATCTCTAATCGAACCGAACGGTTCGTTTCTGTTGACAATGCGTGCAGGACGGTGTGAACGACGGCCCGGAAACCGACACCGGAGCGAACCACTCGGTTCGACATAAGCAACTGAAAACAATGCGATAAATGACCATAGAGGAACTTCCTGGCACAATTTCAAGGTGCAGGACCGTGGTCCACACGGAACAACTTCGTGATTGGAAACCAGCCTATGGCTTTCCCACATCGGGGCTGTCCGAACGACGCGAATTCCTCCCAAGACACGCCGCTAGACGGCCAGACAAACTGGAGTACTAAAAATGAAAAAGATCATCCTCACTGCCGCAGCCGTTTTGGCGATCACCGGCAGCGCCTTCGCCGGTAGCGACAATTACGGTTCCAATGGTGCGAACCAGCCAGCCGTCTCGGTCGACAGCTCGTATACGGCTTCCATTCAGAAGCCGGCGCACGCTGACAAGCAGCCTGTCGTTCAGGGCGCCGACCGCGACCTCTACGGCAATCGCTGATCCCGACCAAAGAAGGGCGGCTAACCCGTCGCTCTCGGGATCCCAAAAAATTCAGGAGTATTGAAATGAAAAAGATCATCCTTGCTGCCGCCGCCGTTTTGGCCATCTCCGGCAGCGCTTTCGCCGGCAGCGACAACTACGGTTCGAACGGCGCCAACCAGCCTGCGATTACGTCGACCGATAGTGGCCATACGGCTTCGGTTGAGAAGTCGGCTCCAGCCGAGCAGGCGCCTGCCCACGGTGCCGACCGTAACCTTTTCGGCCGCTAAAAGCCGGTTTCCAGCACGTGGCGGGCTTATCCGCTGCAGCTGGCGGCATCAGAAAAATTCAGGAGACTAAAATGAAGAAGATCGTTCTTGCCACCGCAGCCGTTCTGGCTATTTCGAGCGCTGCCTTTGCCGGCAGCGACAATTATGGCTCCAATGGCGCCAACCAGCCGGCCGCTGCCGTCGACACCACCCGCACTTCGTCGACCGGCACCAACTCGGCGGTCTACAAGCTGCTGAACTCGTCGAACGACCAACAGAAGTTCGTTCCTCAGAGCAGCGACAGGGATCGGTTCGGCAACAACTAACAGCCGAAGCTTAAAAAAAGAGCGGCGGGCCTGGCCCGCCGCTCTTTTTTCATGCCTGTACGACGCAGCTATCTCAAGCCGCCTTCACTTCCACCGGCTTGAGCGAGAAGGAGTGCCCATCGGCGTCGAAGATGTGCAGGTCCCCGGCATCCGCGGTCAGTCGCAGCTTTGCCCCGCGCTTGACCTCGACATTGCCGGGCAGCTTGGTCACCAACGGCAGGTCAGCGCGGCCGATATCGACATAGACAAGCTGCACCTCGCCGAGTTGCTCGACATAGTCTACCACGCCCTCGAAAAGATATTCCGCGCCGGTGGCGGCCGACAGATCCTCCGGCCGCACGCCGAAGCTGACTGCCGCACCCTTTGCTGACGCCGGCGTTGCGATCGGCACCGTTGCCTTGCGGCCGCCGACATGGCTGACGATTGTCGGGTTGCCCGTCCTGTCGATTGTCGCCGGCAGGATGTTCATGGCCGGCGAGCCGATGAACTGGGCAACGAACAGATTGCCGGGCTTCTTGTAGAGGTCCATCGGCGTGCCGACCTGCTCGATATGGCCATCCTTCAGCACGACGATGCGGTCGGCGAGCGTCATCGCTTCGACCTGATCGTGGGTGACGTAGATCATGGTCGTGGCAGGCATCGATTCCTTGAGCTTGGCGATCTCGATGCGGGTCGCGACGCGCAGCGCCGCGTCGAGATTCGACAGCGGCTCGTCGAACAGGAACACTTTCGGATTGCGCACGATGGCGCGACCGATGGCGACACGCTGGCGCTGGCCGCCCGACATCGCCTTGGGCAGGCGGTCGAGATATTTGGTCAGCTGCAGGATTTCGGCGGCCTGCCGCACCCGCTTGTCGATCTCGGCCTTGCTTTCCTTGCCGATCTTCATCGAGAAGGCCATGTTGTCGTAGACGGTCATGTGCGGATAGAGCGCATAGGACTGGAACACCATGGCAATGCCGCGCTTGGAAGGCGGCACGTCGTTCACCACCTCGCCGGCGATCTTCAGCTCGCCGGAGGTGATCTCCTCAAGCCCGGCGATGGACCGCAGCAAGGTCGACTTGCCGCAACCCGACGGGCCGACGAAGACGATGAACTCGCCCGACTTTATGTCGAGGTCGATGCCGTGGAGAATGTGCAGATTGCCGTATGATTTCTTCACCTGTCTCAGCGTGACATCGGCCATAATTTCCTCCCAGTGATTTCCCTAGAGAACCTGGATTTCCTCAAAAAATCCAGTTTCGTCAAAAACTCAGTCGATGCGCCCGAACCAGGCGCCGTAGCCGCCGAGGCGGATGGAACCTGTGCCGGATTGTCCCGAAAAACCGTGCCCGGCCAATGGCAGCAGCGCCTGACCACCGAGATCGACCTCGGCCGGCTTGCTGGCCAGATTGAAGACGCAGACGATCTGCTCATTGCCCTCACGGCGGGTGAAGGCGACGGTGTCGCCCTCGCTTTCGATGAACTCGATGTCGCCTTTGGCCAGGGCCGGATGCTGGCGGCGGAAACCGAGAAAGCGCCGGTAGTGCTCGAGCAGCGAGGCCGCGTCGCCCTGCTGAACATTGACCGCTTGCGACAAGTGCTTGCCCGGCACCGGCAGCCAGGGCTTGGCCGTCGAAAAGCCGGCATTGCTGGCGGTTGCATCCCACACCATCGGCGTGCGGCAGCCGTCGCGGCCCTTGAATTCGGGCCAGAAGCGAATGCCGTAGGGGTCCTGCAGATCCTCGAACTGCAACTCGGCTTCGCCCAGCCCAAGCTCCTCTCCCTGATAGAGGCAGACCGAACCGCGCAGCGACATCAGCAGCGCCGAGATAACCTTCAGATAGGCGGCCGGGTCGGCCTCGTCGGCGGCCCAGCGCGAGGCCGGACGCATCACGTCGTGGTTGGAAAAGGCCCAGCACGACCAGCCGTCGCTGGCGACCTTGCCGAAGGCTTCCAGCACCTGGCGCACCTTGGCGGCGCTGATCTTTTCCGGCGCCAGGAAATCGAAGGAATAGCACATGTGGACGCGTTTGCCGCCGGCGGTGTAGGCGGCGACCACTTCCAGCCCACGCTGCGAATCGCCGACTTCGCCGACCGCGGCGGCCGCCGGATATTCGTCGAGCAGCGCCCGGAACCGTTCGAGGAAGGCAAGGTTTTCCGGCCGGCTCTTGTCGTAGATATGGTCCTGGTAGTTGTAGGGATTGACCGCAGGTGCTGTCTGGTCGTTGCGCTCTTCGGGCGGCAGCGGCGGATTGTTCTCCAGCCCCTGGCTGTGGAAGTAGAAATTGATGGTGTCGAGGCGGAAGCCGTCGACGCCGCGCTCCAGCCAGAAGCGGGTGACGTCGAGCAGCGCGTCCTGGACTTCCCGATTGTGGAAGTTGAGGTCCGGCTGCTCGGACAGGAAATTATGCAGATAATATTGCTGGCGGCTGGTGTCCCACTGCCAGGCCGAGCCGCCGAAGATCGACAGCCAGTTGTTGGGCGGCGTGCCGTCCGGCCTGGCGTCGGCCCAGACATACCAATCGGCCTTGGGATTGCTACGGCTGGCGCGGCTCTCCTTGAACCATGGATGGTTGTCGGCGGTGTGCGACAGCACCTCGTCGATCATCACCTTGAGGCCGAGGTGATGGGCTTCCGCAACCAGCGCGTCGAAATCGGCGAGCGTCCCGAACATCGGGTCGACGTCGCAATAGTCCGAGACGTCGTAGCCGAAATCCTTCATCGGCGACTTGAAGAAGGGCGAAATCCAGATGGCGTCGACGCCGAGCGAGGCGATGTAGGGCAGCCTGCGGATGATGCCCTTGAGGTCGCCGATGCCGTCGCCATTGGAGTCCTGATAGGAGCGCGGATAGATCTGGTAGATCACCGCGCCCCGCCACCAGTCGCGATCGACGGCGAGATCGGGCTTCGAGGTCGCCTTCAAAGCGGCTTGCATAAGTCTCAACCTCCTTTGACCGAGCCGGCCAGCAGCCCGCGGACGAAATAGCGCTGCAGCGAGAAGAACACGATCAGCGGCACGATAATGGTGACGAAGGCCGATGTCGTCAGGATTTCCCAGTCGCCGCCGCGCGAGCCGAGCAACGCGTTGAGCTTCGCGGTCAGCACGATCTGGTCCCCTTCGGTACCGAGGAAAACCATTGCCACCAACAAATCGTTCCACACCCACAGGAACTGGAAGATTGCAAAGGACGCCAGCACCGGGAAGGACAGCGGCAGCACGATCTTGACGAAGATTTCGAAATCGCTGGCGCCATCTATGCGCGCCGATTCCATGATCTCGCGCGGCAGGCCGGCAATATAGCTGCGCAGGAGATAGATGGCGAAGGGCAGGCCGAAGCCGGTATGCGCCAGCCAGATGCCGAGATAGGTTTTCGACGGCACACCGAAGAAGATGCCGACGCCGTTGTAGATCTTCAAAAGCGGGATCAAGGACATCTGCAGCGGCACGACCAGCAGGCCGATGATTGTGGCGATCAGCAAGGCGCGGCCGGGAAAACGCATCCACGCCAATGCATAGGCGGCGAAGGCGGCGATCAGGATCGGGATGACCGTCGCCGGGATGGTGACGGTCAGCGAGTTTATGAACGAGCGGCCGATGCCCTCCGAAAACAGCACGGTCTTGTAATTGTCGGTGGTGAATTTCGGTGGCGCCGACGAGGCGTAATAGACGCGCTGGCCACGGTCGCCTTCGAAAGCCTTGGGCGAACTCATGACGAACGTTCCGTCGGCATTGAGCTGCAAGGTCACGCCGTCGCCGAGATCGGCAGTGGTGCCGGCCGGATATTGCGTCGGTGCCGCCGACTTGACGCCGAAGGCGCTGATGTTGCGCGCAGCACCGTCGCCGAAGATATTGCCGGCAAGCACGAACTTGCCGTCCTTCTCGACCTGCGCCGAGGCCGGCGGCAGGCGGCCGGCTTCAGTCTGGCTGGAGCTGGAGAACGAGTTCCACCAGCCCGAGGCGATGATCTGGTCCTTGTCGCGCAGCGACGAGACCAGGATGCCGAGCGTCGGCACGGTCCAGACGGCGACGAAGACAAGCACGGCGATGTGGACGCCGAAGCGGCTGGCAAAGGACTTTCCGGTCGCGACGGCCATCTCAATGTCCTCCCGTCTCTTTGTTCGCCTGGCGGATGTTCCAGACCATGATCGGGATGACCGCGATCATGATGATGATGGCGATGGTGGCGCCGCGGCCGAAATCGCCGCCGCCGCGGAACATCCAATCGAACATCAGATTGGCCAGCACCTGGCTGTTCCATTGGCCGTTGGTCATGGTCAGCACGATGTCGAACACTTTCAGCACCAGGATGGTGATCGTCGTCCAGACCACGGCGATGGTGCCCCAGATCTGCGGCACCATGATCTTCCAGAAGATCTGGAACGGATTGGCGCCGTCGATGACCGCGGCTTCAAGCGTCTCTTCGGGGATGCCGCGCAACGCCGAAGACAGGATGACCATGGCAAAGCCGGTCTGGATCCAGATCAGGATGATCATCAGGAAGAAATTGTTCCAGAACGGCAGCGATATCCAGACCTGCGGCTGGCCGCCGAAATACTGGATGATGGCGTTGAGCAGGCCGATCTGCGTCTGGCCCTCGCCGCGATATTCGTAGATGAATTTCCAGATCACGCTGGCGCCGACGAAGGAGATCGCCAGCGGCAGGAAGATCAGGCTCTTGGCGATTGTGCCCCACCAGATCTTGTCCGTGAGCACGGCGATTATCAACCCTAGAAAGGTGCAGGCGGCGGGCACCACCGCCAGCCAGATGATGTTATTCAGGATCGAGTTGCGGAACTCGCGGTCGCCGAACGCCCATTCATAGTTGGCGAAGCCGACAAAATGCTGGCCGCCGCGGTCGAGGAAGGACAGCCAGAGCGTCGCCACCACCGGATAGATCAGGTAGACGGTGAGGATGATCATCGCCGGGCCGACGAACAGCCACGGACGGACCAGTCCTTGCCGGCGCAGATTGTCGATGGCCGCAGCCCCGGCCACGCCGCGCGACGGGAATATCAGGTCGACCAGCTTGTTGGCGCCCCAGAAATAGGCGACGCAGCCGCCGACGCCGATGATGATGACAAAAATGGCCGATAAGATCTGAGCAGCCATGGGTCCCTCTTCCCTGCGCATGATCGGCCGGGCCTTGAACAGCCCTGGCGATGTGGCTCTGCGCCGATTTAAGTTATTCTGAAACGAACGAACGCAAATCGGTCCGGCGTAAGGCGCCGGTCGGATCCGGGCCATAGCGGCCCGGACCCAGTCTGTGGAGGAAGTCCTGAATTTGCCGCCAAAGCGGCTGATTACTTGGCAGTGGTTACTTGCCAGCTGACTGCTTGCCAGCTGACTACTTGATAGCGTCCCAGCTCTTCTGGATGTCGGTGGCGACATCCTGCGCCGACTTGCCGCCGACCAGATCGATCATGCCGGTCCAGAAGGCGCCGGCGCCGATCTTGCCCGGCATCAGGTCCGAACCGTCGAAGCGGAAGGTCGAGGCATTGGCAAGGATATCGCCCTGCTTCTTCAGCGCGTCGCTGGCATAGGCATCCTTGTTGACCGACTTAAGCGGCGTGACGAAGCCGCCCTGGGCCATCCAGATTTCATGTGCCAGCGGCATTTTCAGGAATTCGATGAACGCGCGTGCACCCTTCGAGTCCTTGGTGATCATGGCCAGCGTGCCGGCGCCGAGCACAGGCGTGCCCAGCTCGGGCTTGGATGCATAGGGCGGGAAGTAGAAGAAGTCGGCGTCCTGTCCAACCTTTGTGCCTTCCGGGAAGAAGGTCGGGATGAACGATGCCTGATGGTGCAGGTAGCATTTCGGCGGCACCGAGAAGAGGCCCTTCGGGCTGTCGCGGAAGTCGGTCGCGGCAACCGCCTTGGCCCCGCCGTCGACCATCTTGTCGTCGGTCGCGATCTTGCCGAAAATGTCGATGGCGTTGACCACCGCCGGATCGTTGAACGGGATCTCGTTCTTTACCCACTTGTCATACACGTCGGGCGCCTGGGTGCGCAGCATGATGTCTTCGACCCAGTCGGTCGCCGGCCAGCCGGTAGCGCCGCCTGAGCCGAGGCCGATGCACCACGGCGTGCCGCCGTCGGCGATGATCTTCTTCTCGAGATCGGCGAGCTCTTCCTGGGTCTTGGGAACCTTGTAGCCGGCTTCCTCGAAATTGTCCGGCGAGTACCAGACCAGCGATTTCACGTCGGCCTTGTAGGGAAAGGCGAAGAAGCCCGGCTTGCCGTCCTTGTCCTTGAAGGTGCCGAGATCGACCCATGACTGGCCGGCGCCGTAATTGTCCTTGATCCATTTGGCGGTGTCGTCGCCCAGCGGCGTCAAAAGGCCCTTGGACGCCAGATCCTGGATCAGGCCCGGCTGCGGCAGTACGGCGATATTGGGCGGGCTGCCGGCCTGGGTATCGATGACGATCTGCTGTTCGTAATTTTCCGACGAGGAGTATTTGATCTCGGCGCCGGTGGCTTCCTGAAAATATTCGAGAACAGTGCGGATGAGGCCTTCGTCCTCGCCGCGCCAGGGCCCGAAGATGGTCAGCGTCTCGCCCTTGAGATCGACCTTCTTCAGCTCTTCGTAATTGGCCCAGTTGAAGCGCTTATCTTCCCCGGGCTTGAACTTCAGTTCGGCTTGCGCCGGCAGGGACAAGGCGAGCGTGGCAAACGCTGCGCCAAGCAGAAGCATCTTCTTCATCGGTATTCCTCCCAGTGTGGACACATACACCCGGACGGAACCTCCATTCCGCCCGCCGACGCTGCAGGACTGTGACTCGTTCAGAAAGGAACCGCAACCTTTCGAAGAGTCTTCCAAAGCGCTTTGGTCTTTTTGATCTCGCCATTGAATCGGCTGCAAGTCAAGAGGGCGGTGAGCTAATCGATTTAATTTCGAGCTGGAAGACTTGGTAAAGTGCACTGCAGCATAGTTTTACGGCGGTGCAGCAGCGTATTAAGCTTCAAACTGGCCGGACCAGTGCGTATGGTCGACCAGCTTGGCCGCGCCCGTTGTGGCGCCGCGTGGCTTCAAAATTAAAAGCGCTTTGAGGCTTGGAGGCCTCCCAGTGAACCTGAAGCAGCTCTCTCATATGCTGGCCCTGTCGCAGACAACGGTAAGCCGTGCGCTCAACGGCTATCCCGAGGTCAACGAGGAAACCCGCCGGCGTGTGGTGGATGCCGCCAAGCGCCACGGCTACCGGCCCAACCCGAGCGCGCGCCGGCTGGCGACCGGCAAGACGGGCATGATCGGTTATGTCCTGCCGACGGGCGCCTCCGTCGACATCGACCCGCATTTCGTCGAATTCCTCTCCGGCCTCGGCGACTATGCCCGCTCGCACGAGCTCGACCTGGTGCTGTCGCCGGCCGATGCCGACGACCAGGAAACCACCTATCGCCGCATCGTCGCCAACCGACAGGTCGACGCCGTCTACATCTCCTCGCCGCGCCCGGCCGACCGGCGGGTGGCGCTGGTCAACACGCTTGGCATTCCCTTCATCGTCCATGGCCGCAGCGAGGGTTCCGATTTCGACTACCCCTTCACCGACATTGACAATGAGGGCGGCTTCCACGATGCGGCCCGGCTGCTGGTTCAGCTCGGCCACCGGCGGCTGGCGCTGATCAATGGCGACGACCGCGAGACCTTCGCCATCCACCGCGAGCGCGGCATGCGCAGGGCGCTGGCCGCGAGCGGCCTGACGCTCGGCGAGCGCCATGTCTGCTCGGTGACGATGACCGAGGAGAACGGCTATCGCGCCGCCAGGCGCCTGCTCGAACAAAGCGAACCGCCGACGGCGATCGCCTGCTCCAGCCTGATCATGTCGCTCGGCGTCGTGCGCGCCGTGCGCGACCTTGGCCTGACCATTCCCGGCGACCTGTCGCTGATTGCCCATGACGACGTTTTCCCATGGCTGAAGCCGGAGAATTTTTCCGTGCCGCTGTCGACGACGCGCTCGTCGATCCGCCTGGCCGGCGCCCGCATCGCCGAACGCTTGGCAGCGCGCATTTCCGGCTTGGAAGAAGGGGCGCGAGGCGAGGTCTGGCCAGTCGACCTTGTGGTCAGGGGTTCGGTCGCAGGCGCCCCGGTCTAGGGATTAATCCATCGCTCCGCTGGGCAAGTTCACCCTTGTGGATGTTGCCCGCAGATAGATTGACTTTGTTGGGACAACGGTCTGCCTGGACCTGTCCTTGATTTGGCTTCTAGTGGGTGGCAACCAGTAAGCCAGAGCCATCAACCAGTCCTCAGGGTGCGCCACTTGCCCACATTCCCGTTCTCCGAAACGGATCCAATCCGGCATCCTGGCCCGCCGCCGAAAGCGTCGGAGGTGGTCATTGTCGGTGGCGGCATCATCGGCGTAACGACAGCGCTTTTCCTGGCACAGCGGAACATCCCGGTGACGCTGCTGGAAAAGGGACGCATTGCGGCCGAACAGTCGTCCCGAAACTGGGGCTGGATCCGAAAGCAGGGACGAGACGCGGATGAACTGCCCATCGTCATCGAGGCTATTCGCCTGTGGCGGCAACTGGCTGAGGAATGCGGCGAGGACATCGGCCTGACCCAGACAGGTGTGACCTACCTGGCGAAGACCGACAAGGACATGGCCGGCTTCGAAGCCTTCATGAAGATCGCCGCGATCCATGCGCTCGACACCCGTCTCCTGGATGCAGACGAAACCGCGACACTCATCAAAGGCATGTCGCGCAAATTCAAGGGCGCGATGACGACGCCCTCCGACATGCGCGCGGAGCCTTGGCTGGCGGTGCCCGCACTTGCCCGGCTCGCCGTGCGAAAAGGCGTCAAAATCGTCGAGAATTGCGCAGCGCGAACCCTCGAAATCTCAGGCGGCAAGGTCAAGGGCGTGTGGACCGAGACGGGGTATATCGAGGCCTCCAGCGTGCTGGTCGCGGGAGGTGCCTGGTCATCCTTGTTCCTGAGAAGACACGGCGTCTCCATCCCCCAGCTCAGCGTCAGGGTAACCGCAGCCGCAACGGACCCCTTGGCTGAAATCTATGCAGGTGCGGCGACTGACGAACACATCGCTTTCAGGCGCCGGCAGGATGGCGGGTATACGCTCGCCGCGGGCGGCAGCCATCTGCATTACCTGGGACCTGACGCCTTCCGGCACGCCACCAAATATCTTCCTGCGCTGAGGGACAATCCGCTGGGGACACGCTACTTTCCGTTCGCGCCGTCAGGTTACCCCGATGCCTGGTCGACGCCGCGCGATTGGGCGCCGGATTCGCACAGCCCTTTCGAGAGAATGCGGGTGCTCGACCCGGCCCCTGAACCGGCCCGTCTGCGTTCGATAAAACGCAAGTTCAAGCACCTCTTTCCGCAGTTCGAGAGGGTTCGCCTGAAGGCAGGCTGGGGCGGCATGATCGACGCCATGCCGGACGTCGTCCCCATCGTGGATCATGTGGCGGCCGTCGGTGGTCTTTTCGTCGCGACGGGAATGAGCGGTCACGGCTTCGGTATCGGGCCTGGCATAGGCCGTGTCGTTGCCGACCTGATCCAGGGAAACCAGACCGGGCACGACCTCAGCCGCTTCCGGCTGTCGCGCTTCCATGATGGCAGCCCTGTCCGGCTGGGCCCGGCGCTCTGAATTGGTGGCGCGAATTTCGCCCGGTTTACTTGTTCGCCGCCGCCTTCGTATCCAGCAGCCCATAACCGAAATCATTGTCCCGCCCCTTCGGGCCAAGGTCCCTGGCGGTGGCGGCCAGCGCCTTTTCGATGTCGTCGGCGGAGCGCTCGGGTGAAGCGTGGATCAAATTGGCGATAGCGCCGGACACGATCGCGGCGGCAAACGAGGTGCCGGTGACGACGTCGGAGCCGGCGCCGCTCGGCGCCACCATCTCGACGCCGGGCGCCGAGATGAAGACATAGGCGCCGCGATTGGCCTGCTGCATCAGCCCGTCCTTGGCGTCGGTGGCGGTGACCGCGATCACGCCCTCATAGGCGGCGGGGTAACCATAGGGCGCTTTCGGCCCGTTGTTGCCGGCCGCCGCGACCAGGATGATGCCGAGCCCACGGGCGTTGCGGCAGGCGGTGGCGAGCAGGTCGTTCTTGGGGCCGACGAAACTCATATTGATGATGCTGACATTCTGGTCCGCCGCCCAGTCGAGCGCCGACAGGATGACATCCATGGTCGACTTGCCGTCCTCGAAGGCGCGGGCGTGATAGATCCTGGCGCCGGGCGCCATGCCTTCGAGCGGGCCGACGCCGGCGATCAGCCCGTCGACCGAGGTACCGTGGTCACGCTTTTCGACCGGCACGTTGGGCATGGCGTCGAACTGATCAGCAATGACGCCGGAAAGCGCCGGATTGGTGTCGTCTATGCCGGTGTCGATGACGGCGATGCGCACGTTTTCGCCACTGGCTTGCTTGTTGTCGAGCTGAATGCGCTCGAAGGCATAGTTGACGATGCCGGCCGCCTGCTGCAGCGAATAGATATGGTTTGGCTCGCGCCGCAGGGTGCGGCCATCGGCGGCCAGCTGCGCCAGCACGGCGCCGACTGTGCGGCCGTCGGGAATGCCGAAGCGCACCAGTGTGGTGCCGAGCAGCCGCGACTGGCGCTGCGAACGCACTTCAAGGCCGAAGGAGGCGGCGATCTGCTGGACGGCGCCGGCATCGCCGTCGACGGTCACCAGCACCTCGTCGGGCACGAACTCGCCGGCGATGGCACGGCGCGGCGCGGTCGCGACAAGATCGGTCGGCGAAACGATCGCCCCGCCGGCGGGTGGCCCGGCCTGCGTGTCGGCAGGCGGCGCTGACGGCCGTGGCGTCGGCACGGGCGCTACGGGAGCCGGTGGGTTGGGAAACAGGTCGACGATCAGGGCCGGAAGGGTAACTGCGCCTGGTTCGCCGCCGACGTTGGCCTCATTGCCGTCTTTCGGGCAGTCGGCAGCCGCCGCTCCGGCCGCGTCGGTGCAGTCGGCCCGGCCGGCATTGGGATCATTGGTCTGCGCCGACGCCGGCACGGCGACGATTGTCGTCGCCGCCACCAGGATCGCCGCAAATCGAATGACCGCCCTAGCTGCCATCAACCGGTTTCCTTCCCTCGATCACAGTCTCCGCGAACGGCTGGGCGGCAATAAGACCGACGAGCTTGGTGTAGTCTGCTCCGGTCTTGACCGGGATAGCAATGCGGAAGACGCCCGAGGCGGTCGGCCCGCCGGCGATCTTCAGCGCGTTCTGGTCGAGGAAGGCGGCGATGTCGGACATCTTCGCATCCGGCTTGAACTTGACCAGCGCGAACGGCAGTTTCGTCAGCTCATCCTCGGCGCCGGCAACCTCGAAATCATGGCTCTTGCCGCCGGTCTGCACGTAGGACTGCACCACGACCAACGCCAGCAGCACCGCCGCTGCCGCCCAGCCGACCGTGGCCGGCATCGCCGTGAACCGGCCGAGTGCCTGCGCCAGCCAGGAACGGCCCGCGGGAGCGCGGACCGGTCCGGCTTCGGCGTCGAGCGCCCTGGCAAAGCGGCTGAGCGCATCGGCCGGTGGCCGGATCGCCTCGTTGGCGGCGGTGGCGCCGGAGAATTCCGCCTCAGCCTCGCCAAGCGCCGCCATCGCCGCCGGATCGCTCGCCAGCCATTCCTCGACGGCTTCGAGGTCCGAGCCTTCCAGCGAGCCGTTCAGGTAGAACGGCAGCAGCGTTTCCATTTCGTCACGGCGTGACATTTTTCCAGCGGCGCTCATATCTTCAGGATTGCTCATGGCCACCCCCTGTCGTAACCGGCGGCCTTGAGGGCTTCGCCGAGTTTCTTGCGGGCGTAGAACATTCGGGTCTTGACGGTGGCGACCGGGATGCCGAGCACCTCGCCGATCTCCNCGATCTCCGTCACCGACTGTCCATGGTAATAGGCAAGGTCGACCACCGAGCGGTGTTCCTCCGGCAAGGCATCGACGAAGCGCCGCAAGGCGGCGCCCTTGTCTTCCTTCATGGTGGCGACTTCCGGCGTGTCGGCGCCATCGGGAACCTGCGCCGCATCGTCGTCATCGATCCAGTCTTCTTTTTTCTTGCGCAGCATCGACAGCGCCTTGAAGCGGGCGATGCCGAGCAGCCATGTCGAGACTTCCGAGCGCCCTTCGAAACCGGGCGCCTGGCGCCACAGCTCAAGAAAGACCTCGTTTGCGATATCGTCGGCCATCATTTCCGATCCCGTCTGGCGCACCACGAAGCGGTAGACCCGCGCGTGGTGACGCATGAACAGCAGCCGAACAGCGGCACGGTCGCCCTTCGCGACCCGGTCGACAAGCGCGCGATCAGTCTCGGTCGCTGCCGTCATGGCCGGTCGAGCCGCCTGGCTCCTGTCTGCTCTGTCGCCGATCGGTTCAAAAAGGTTCATCCTTCCGCCAAGGAATTTTGGCGAAGCTAACCGAAGAAGGTGAGTGTTGCCAGAGTGTCTCCCTTCTCCCCGTCACTATACGGGGAGAAGGTGGCGGCAGCCGGATGAGGGGCGGCACCGGCGTTGGGGTATTTATGTTTGATGTTGCGCTGCCCCTCACCCTTGTCCAGCCGATAGATGGGTAACACTTTGAACCGGATACATAGGTGACACTTCTCTCCCCCTATGCGTCCGCCNGCCTCATGGGGACGTTCCTCATTGTAGCTGTGGCGGAAGGTCTCGAAGGCCTGGCCCTGTGCCGTTCGGTCGGCTTCCGGTGCCTCGGCCATCGGCAGCATGGTCAGGTGAAAGCGCTCGTGACGTCCGTTCTGCTGTGGCCTGCCGGGTGCGATCCGCTCCAAGGTGATGCCGAGCTTGATGAAGCGCACGACAAGCGGCGTCAGCCCGGTGACGCCGGCCGATGCGAAGGGCGGGCCATTGTCGCTTCTGAAGCGATCCGGCAGGCCATGCTCTTCAAACAGCCGTTCGAACACCGGCCAGGCTTCGCTATCGGCCGTCGACCCCGTCGCTTCGAGCGCCAGAAGATAGCGGCTCGACGCATCCATCACCGTCAAGGGTTCGCAACGCCAGCCGTCGCGGGTCCGGAACCAGCCCTTGTGATCGCCAGTCCACACCGCGTTCGGTTCTTGCGGCTGTGGCCAGGGTCCATTGCCGCAGGCCCGCAGGCGGGGTCGCTTGCGGGCGCGGACAAGCCCATGCCGCGCAAGGATCGCGCCGACCGTCGAGGCTGAAGGCCACATGAACTCGGGAGCCGTGCGCCTGAGCCGTGCCACGATCTTCTTTGGACCCNCGGATGCAGCTCCTTGGCCGCCACAATCCGCTCAACCAGATCCTGAGCTGTCGCCCGGCCATGATTGAGCGGGGCTCGCGGCAGGTCGTGCAAACCCTCAGGCCCAAACGTCCGATAGCGTCCTAGCCATTTGTAGCCGTTCTTGCGTGAGATCCCGTAGGCCGCACAAAGCGCAACCATCGTCTCATCCCCAGAAAGACACTCCACAACAAACCGTAGCCGCTCGTCCATGATGCCAGTCTCTCGCCAAACCATCGCCGGTCCTCCGGCGGACAAGAAAACTGTCACCCATGCTATCGGTCCATTCTGTTACCTATCTATCCGGTTCGGA